>SUVQ01000017.1 GCA_015061905.1 Verrucomicrobiota bacterium | reverse complement strand
CGGGAACGGATTGAATGTATATAACAATCTGGTTGATTCCAGTCATTTAATGCTGGGAAGCTATCATCGCAATGTGGTCTTTGATGATATCGGCTTTACGATTAGGGGCGCGGACTATGTTTCCGACTATGGCACGGAAACAGTTCAAGGACAGTCCGGGGTTTCGCTGATTCCCGATAAACAGTTCGGCTCCAGCTTTACGAAGTGGACGCGCACGGAAACACGAATTGAACAACCGGCAGTTCCCGAGCCGTCGGCGTTCGGGTTGCTTGCGGGGATTGGGGCTCTTGCGCTTGTGGCAGCGCGTCGCCGCCGTTCCCGTTCGTAGAATGTTTGATTCTTATTTTAATGTGAATTGTTTGGCGTTCCTGCGGCTTCGGTCGCGGGAACGTTTTTTTTTTTCGCGCCAAGCCGTCAAGTTTTGGGGAACCACGGATGAACACGGAATCACACGGATTTTTTTACGGCAAAGTATTTTTTTGCGTCTTGGCGTCTTTGCGCGGGAATCTTTGCTCTACCTACGAAAGAAAATTTTGCTTCGCACGGGAACGCCCTGTGGCGAAAATTTCTTTTCGTTCGCACAAACTTCACGCTGCAAGCGACAGGAGTGCCGCTTCTCCCGTTTTTTTTTGCCGCAGATGCTTTGATTAAAAAATCTTTCAAAACTTTGCGTTAAAAATCATTCGTGAATATTTGTGTTTATTCGTGGTTCCTTCTTTGAGCACGAGAAGGTTTCATCGCGAAATTCTTTCCTGCCGTGCTTTGTGTTTTCGTGAGAATTTTTTTTAAACCCCGAAAAAAAACGTTCCCGCTAAAACGGCTTTCGCCGCGCGGGAACGTTTTTTTTTGTTATCGCGGAATTGAATTATTCTGCGATGATGCGCCAGCTCATTTCCGCGTGTTTAACGGGAAGGGCGGGAAGATTCCAAATGTCTTTCGCGTATTCGGAAATGGTGCGGTCGGAGGAGAACTTGCCGACGCGTGCCGTATTCAGAATCGCGGACTTCGCCCATGCTTCCTTGTCTCGGAAAGCTTTGTCGACGCGTTCGTGGCATTCCACATAAGCACGGTAGTCGGCGAGAACGAGGAACGGGTCTCCGCCTTCGAGGAGGCTGCGAACGACCGGCGAGAGCGAGCCCGGAGCTTCCGGCGTAAAGTAGTCGCTGGCGAGCCAGCCGAGAACGGCTTTGAGTTCTTCGTCGCGATTGTAGTATTCCCAAGGATTGTAGCCGCGGGAACGCAGAGCTTTCACTTCGTCAACGGTCAAGCCGAAGATGAAGATGTTGTCGTCGCCGACTTCTTCCTTGATTTCGACGTTTGCGCCGTCGAGCGTGCCGATGGTGAGTGCGCCGTTGAGGGCAAGCTTCATGTTGCCCGTTCCCGAGGCTTCCTTGCCGGCGGTGGAAATCTGCTCGGAAAGGTCTGCCGCCGGGATAATTTTTTCGGCGAGCGAGACGCGGTAATCCGGAATGAAGGCAACTTTGAGTTTATCGCCCACGCGCGGGTCGTTGTTAATCTTGTTCGCAACGGCGTTAATCGCGTGAATGATGTGCTTGGCGAGTTCGTAGCCCGGAGCTGCTTTTGCGCCGAAGATGAACACGCGCGGCGTGATGTCGAGCGTCGGGTTGTTCAGGATGCGGTGATAAAGCGTCAGGATGTGAAGGAGGTTCAGGTGCTGGCGTTTGTATTCGTGCAGGCGTTTGATTTGAACGTCAAAGAGCGCATCCGGAGAAACTTCGATGCCGCAAAGGTTTTTGATGATGCGGGCGAGTTCAACCTTGTTGGCGCGTTTGATATCCATGTAGGACTTGCGGAAGGCTTTGTCGTCGGCGAACTTTTCGAGTTTTTTAAGTTGGTCGAGATCTGCCGTCCAATCACCGCCGATTTTGGAATCGATGAGCTTGGAAAGCCCGGTGTTGCAGGCGCGGAGCCAGCGGCGCGGCGTGATACCGTTGGTTTTGTTGTTAAAGCGTTCCGGATAGAGCTCGTGCAAATCGTGGAAGAGCGTTTGTTTGAGCAGTTCGGTATGGAGCGCGGCGACGCCATTGGTGGAATGGCAGGTGATGACGGCGAGGGTCGCCATGCGAACCTGTTTCGGGAAACCTTCTTCGATGATGGAAAGCTCGCGCTTCTTGGATTCGTCGCCCGGCCATTTCTTTTCGACTTCCATGAGGAAGCGGCGGTTGATTTCGTAAATAATCTGCAAGTGGCGCGGAAGCACTTTTTCGAACAGCGGCACGCTCCATTTTTCGAGAGCTTCGGGGAGAAGCGTGTGGTTCGTGTAAGCAAAGACCTTCGTAACGATGCTCCACGCTTTGTCCCAGGAGTAACCTTCAACGTCGATGAGAAGGCGCATCAGTTCCGGAATCGCGAGTGTCGGGTGCGTGTCGTTGAGCTGGATAGCCGCTTTCTCCGGAAGCGTGTCGAGCGAGCCGTTTTCGGCTTTGTGGCGGCGGATGATGTCCTGCAACGAAGCGGAAGCGAAGAAAATCTGCTGAACGAGGCGAAGCTGGCGACCGACGGCGGCTTTGTCGTTCGGGTAAAGCACCTTGGAAACGGTTTCGCTGCTCGCTTTTTCGTGAATCGCTTCGATGTAAGCGCCTTCGTTGAACTTGTGGAAATCGAAATCGCGCGTGGCTTTCGCTTCCCAGAGGCGGAGGAAGTTAATCGTTTTTGCCTTGTAGCCGACAATCGGAATATCCCACGGCACGGCGACGAGCGTTTGCGTGTTGACCCAGCGCGGGCAGAAGTTGCCGTTTTCGTCGTAGGTCAGCTCGACGTTCCCGTAAACCGGAACTTCGAGGCGGCGGGATGCGCGGCGCAGGTGCCACGGGTTGCCGGCAATGAGCCAGTTGTCCGCCGTTTCGACCTGATAGCCGTTGACGAAAGTTTGGCGGAAGAGCCCGAATTCATAGTGGATCCCGTAGCCGACACTCGGAAGATCGAGAGTTGCGAGCGAATCAAGGAAGCACGCGGCGAGGCGACCGAGCCCGCCGTTCCCGAGCCCCATATCTTTTTCTTCTGCAAAAATCGTTTCGGGATCGAGTCCGAGCTCGCGAATGGCTTCTTCGGCAACGTCGAGAAGCTCGGCGTTGGCGAGGTTGTTGCGGAGCAGGCGTCCCATCAAATACTCGATTGAAAGATAGTAGCAACGGCGTGCTTTTTCTTTAACGTGGGTTTCCTGCGTGGTGATGAAGCGGTGGTGCAGGAGGTCGCGGATTGCGCAACTGACGGCAGTAAGCCAGTCGTGATTGGTTGCGGAGGCTGCGTCGCGAGCGAGTGTGCAACGCAAATGATAAAGAATCCACTGTTTAAATGCTTTTACGGCTTCTTGTCCGGATTTGTCGCTGACAGACTGAAGAGCGGTCTTGGCGGTCTTTTTTGAAGATGTCGTTTTTGCCATCGTTGTGTGCTGATTTTTTGCTTTAATTTTTTGTTTTATCGTCAGATTTTTGGTTAAAGAAAAACAATTCAATCGAAAAAAAAAGTATTTGGCAACGGAATAAGCCGAAGCAAAATTCTCTTCGTAAAAAAGCGTTCCCGCGGCGAAAGTTGCGGGAACGCTTTTTTGTGCGGCGGAGCGCGGCTGGCGTCGTTTGTAGTCATTACAATTATTACAAAATTGCAATAATTGGGGGATAAATATTTCAAAATTTTAATATTAAACCTCTTGCGTGGTAGGATTTTTTGAGATTAATTCGGAGAGCGAGAAAGGACGTTGGGATTCCTTTTTCATTCTTGCTTTTCAATAATTTAACCCCGAAAACGAAAGGATTGTGTTTATGAGCACGAGCGAAATTCTTCCGCCTCAACCGGAGCCGCAAACAAGCGGCGCATTCAGCGACGACGGCAAGTCGGGTCGCGTGACGACGAGCCTTAGTTTTTCGGGCGGGACGGCAACCGGACCGGGCTTTTCTGCGGATTACACGCTGAGCGTTCCCGCGGGAAATGTTTACGAAATCTCGGTTTCTGCGGACGATACGGCGACGGTTTCCGGCGGCGGGATTTCGGCGAGTTCGCATTGGGATGCAAGCGCAAAGCGTATCGTTCCCGGGGCGGCGCGTTCGTCCTACGCGGAGATTTCCGATTTGTCCGCGACGGAAACGTTTTCGATTTCCTACGGGAACGCGGGCGGTCCGTATGTTTTAAATGTATCCGTAATTTCAATACGCTCGATGGCGGTTCCGCCGG
>SUVQ01000010.1 GCA_015061905.1 Verrucomicrobiota bacterium | reverse complement strand
ACAAGTGGATACTAAAGAATCATCCATATTATCTTGAGGAAGATTATGTCGTTCATGCTCAGGAAAAACTATTGGGACTATTGTTGCAAAAAAGTGAAAAATAATGCTTGGGTTCGCCCCTCGTGTTTGGAACTTGTTTCCGCAACACTCGGGAACGCTACGCTGATTCAAACCTCCACGGGAACGTGGGCGATTACCTACAACGGCGCGAATCGTCCTGTGCATTTCCGTAATGAAGAAACGGATACAACGGTTGAATGCGGCTACGACTCGCAAGGTCGGCGCTACTTCAAAAAAGTAACGGTCGCGGGAACGGTAACGCTTCACCATCGCTACATCTATCGCGGTTATTTGCAAATTGCCTGCGTGGATTGCACGCGTTCCGGTCATCCGGCGCTTTGGTTCGTTACCTGGGATCCGTCGCAACCGACGGCGACGCGTCCGCTTGCGATTCAAAAAGACGGCACGTGGTTCACCTACGGCTTGCTATCGGCGGCGGCTTCGGAATCGGCGTGGGTATCGTTGCAATAGGAGTGATACCAATTATTGACAGTATTCCGACATCAGAAGCGCAAGTAGAAGAAGACAGCGCATAAAAAAAGCGTTCCCGTGACTATCTCACGGGAACGCTTTTTTGTTTAGGTTTAGAAGGGCTTAGTCTTCGTCGATTTCGACGAGATCGATTTCTTCAGCGACGGGAGCATCGTTTTCTTCAGCGTTTTCATCGGCGTCTGCGCTGTCCGTTGTTTCGGGAGCGGCGATGCCGTCGAGCTCAATGTCAAAAATGAGCGTGGACCCGGGCGGAATAATTCCGACGGCGTTGTCGCCGTAAGCCTGATCTGCGGGAACGATAATCGTGCATTGTCCGCCGACGCCGAGAAGAGGAATCGCTTCTGCCCAAGCCTTAATGAGCTGACCGAGCGGGAGGTCGACAGTTTCTCCTTCTCCGGCGACGAATTGAACGGGAACGCCGTTTTCGTCGCGCGCGGAGCTATCGAAAATCGTTCCGTCGACGAGTTTCCCCGTGTAGCGCACGGAAACGGTGTCTTTATCGGTCGGTTTTTTGTCGGCGTTGCCGGCTTTTGTTGTCTTCATCAAAACGCCGGACGGGAGCGCGGCGTAGGCTTTGTCGTCCGCTTTAGTTTTGGCGATAAATTCTGCGCCGATTTTTTTATTTCCTTCGGCGGCGGCCTTCATTTCGGCTTCAACTTGGGCGGCGGCGTGAGCCTGCATTTCTTCGATAAATTTTCCGTAGGCGTCGTTATTTGCCATTACTTGCGTCGGGATGTCTTTACCTTCGCCGATGAGTGCGAGGCGGAATCCTTCCGCGATGGCGGGAACGTCTTCCTTGGAAATGCGAAGCTCTTGGACGAGCCCGCTTTGTTGCCCTACGAGCCAGCCCAGACCTTTCAGGAAAAGCTGACGCTGTTCGGGTGTGATTTCGACTTTTTTCGCTGAAACTTCGGCATCAGCCGGAGCGGCGGTCAAAGACGGCACGGTGTCTTCTGCTGCGAAGATAAACGGAGCGATGGCGAATGCCGCGATTGCAGGAATGAATGTTTTCATAGTGTGTTTCATAATCGATTAATAAAGCGATACGGAAAGATATTTTGTTTTTAAAATTCGTTTTTGAAAAAAAACGGAAATGAACTGCGGGAGACGCGACATTCGCGCCGCGCCTCCCGTAATTCCCGGATTTTACTTGTCCGAAATGCCGTGAAGAACGTTGATGGCGTTCCAGTCGGGATCGCGCCCGACGAAGTCGCGGAAGAGTTTGTCTGCGTCTTCCGTGTCGCCTTTTTCGAGGATTTTTTTACGAAAATCCATGCCTTTGTCGTAGTTGAGCGAGCCGTCGGCGTTGCGGAAAACGGAGTAAAAAGCATCGGCTTCGAGTGCTTCCGCCCATTTGTAGGAATAGTATCCGGAGGCGTAGGCGACCGGGCTACGGAAGAGGTGCGTAAAGCGATTCAGGTTGGTGTTCGGCGTCGGCGACATTTTCCACGTGAGCGGCACGGTAATTTCGATGCCGATGTCGTTGAGTTTTTTTCCGCCTTTGAGCAGGTCCTTTGCGTTCATGTGGAGGAACATATCGGCATACGCGAAGCTGAGTTGGCGCATTTGCTGATAAGCACTTTGGAAATTGCGTGCGCGCGTCATTTTTTCAACGAGTTCGGGCGGGAACGGTTCGCCGGTTTCGTAGTGTTTAGCGAAGGATGCGAGCACTTCCGGTTCCCAGCACCAGTTTTCGTTGAGTTGGGAGGGCAGTTCGACAAAGTCCCACGCGACGCTTGTGCCGTTGAGCGCGGGAACTTCCGCGTTCCCGAGCAGGTGGTGCATCAGGTGTCCGAACTCGTGATAAATTGTCGTAACGTCGTAGTGAGTGAAAAGCGCGGGCGCGTTGCCGATGGGCGCGGTCATGTTGCCGCAAACGAGCCCGTAATTGATTTCGCCGCGGGAACGGTCTCCGGCGTAGCAGGGATTCATCCATGCTCCGTTGCGCTTGGATTCGCGCGGGAACCAGTCCGTGTAGAAAATGCCGAGTTTTTTGCCCGTCGCTTTATCGTAAAGGGAATAGAATTTGACCTGCGGATGCCAGACTTCAAACGTTCCCGCCGGAGCGGTTTTTCCGGAGCCGGGCTCGATGTAAACGGATTTTTCTTCGACGATATCGATATTGTAAAGGCGTTCGTGCAAGTCGAACATGCCTTTCATGACGTTGTCTTCGGAGAAATAGGGTTTTACGGCATCTGCGTTGAAGGCGTAGTTGGTGCGGCGCATTTTTTCCGTCCAAAACGCCAAATCCCAAGGCTTAAAATCTCCGCCGTCGTAGGCGGGATCGTTGGCTTTGCGGAAGGCTTTCAACTCGTCGTATTCGCGGTCGAACGCGATTTTTGTTTGCATGTAGAGTTTGTTGATAAACTCCATCGCGGTGTCGCCGTTTTTCGCCATGCGGCGTTTTAAGACGAGGTCGGAAAAATTCTTTTCGCCGAGGATTTCGGCTTCGCGCTGGCGTAATTCAAGAATGCGGAGCATGTTTTGAGAATTGTCAAACTTGCCGCCGATGCAAAGTTTGTCCGTTGCGTTCCAAATTTCTTTCCGAAGTGCTTCGTTTTCGAGATATTTCAGCGCGGGACCGTAGGAAATGCTCTGGAGCGTGAAAAGCCACGCCGGATTTTCGTCTGTTGCCAAGCCGGCTTTTTTCGCGGCGGCGAGGGCGGCGGCTTTATCGGATTCCGGCAAGCCTGCGAGCAGGGATTCGTCCGTAACGAGCTTGCGCCACGCGTTCGTGGCATCGAGCACGTTTTGCGAGAATTTTTGCGTGACGGTGGTCAGTTCCTTGGAAATTTCCGTGAGCTCGCGTTTTTGTGCGGCGGGAAGGTCTGCGCCGCCGTCGCGGAATCCGTCGCAAACTTTTTTCAAGTGGCGTGCTTTTTGCGGGGAAAGTTTTTTGGCGTCTTCAGTTTCGGAATAAGCTTTGATGACGGACCAAAGGCGTTCGTCGAGACCGGTTTTCGTTTCGTATTCAGAAACCTCCGGCAAAATTTCCGCGTAGGCTTTGCGGAACTCGTCGGACATGGCGACGCTTTCGAGGTGTGTTACTTTTCCCCAAACGAAGTCAAATTCCGCCGCGTTTTCCCAAAGTGCGCCGACGGTGTTTTCGTAGGTCAGTGCGCCGGGAACGTCAGTCGGGAGCGCGGCGATTTTTTCGATATTTGCGCGTGCGCGTTTGAGCGCGATTCTGACGTCGGGGACGATTTTATCCGGCGTGAGGCGCGACCACGCGATGTTCAGCGACGGATTCAGGAAAGGGTGTTTTTCGTAATCGAGTTCCTCGGGAACGCCGACGGCGGTTTGCGCCGGTTTTTCGGCGGGAACGTCGACGTTTCCGCAAGAGGCGAAAAAGGGCATGATTGCCAGTCCGGAAAGAAGAATAAGGCTGTTTTTCATATTCATAATTAGCGAAAACTCTATAAAAAAGACCAAACAACAAGCAAATAGAAATTTGTCGCTCGTTTAGCGAGCAACGAGCAACAAGATCTGAGAAAGCTTAGGAGCTTAGAAGTTTAGCTGTTTCGCAAGCGGAACAAGGAAAAGAATCTTTTTTTTGTTTTATAAAAGTGAAACTCTCGGCGAAGCCGATTAAACTTTTCAGCTTCTCAGCTTTTAAACTTTAAACATTTGCCGAAGCGCGGAAAGCTTGGTTTTATTGGAAAAATATGGAAACGAAAGCCGTTTTTTTTGCCGACGCGTGGTTCGGCGGACGCGTGCAGGGCGTAGGATTTCGCTGGCAGACGCTTAAAATCGCCCGCGAGTTTGACGTTTCGGGAACGGTGCGAAATCTCGCCGACGGGCGCGTGCATTTGCACGCCGAAGGTCGGGAACGCGATGTGCTCGCCTTCGTTTCCGCCGTCGAGGACGAAATGAAATCTTTCATCCGCGAGACGGAGAAAAAAACGGGAACGGGCAACGCTTCCGTTTACGGATTTTCCATTGCGGGATAAGCGACGATGAAAAACGCGGATTCAGAAAAAGGAAACAAGATTTCGGCAATAGAAATTGAAAATCTGACCAAGGATTTTCGCGTCGGAATGCGCGGCGTAAAATTGCGCGCCGTCGACAACGTCTCTTTTTTTGTGAATCCGGGCGAGATTTTCGGACTGCTCGGACCGAATGGCTCCGGAAAAAGCACGACGCTGAAAATCATTCTCGGGCTTCTTCGCCCGACTTCCGGCGAATGCCGTATTTTCGGTAAAAAAAGCTCGGATATTTCCGTGCGTTCCCGCATAGGTTTTTTGCCGGAGGCACCGTATTTCTACGGTTATCTTACCGGACGCGAGCTGGTGAAATACTACGCCCGCATGAGCGGCGTTCCCGCTCAAAAAATCGAGGAAGCCACGGAAGACGCGCTTGCGCTGACCGGAATGACCGCTGCCGCCGCGCGCCGCGTGAAAACTTACTCCAAGGGCATGCTCCAGCGCATCGGCGTCGCACAAGCCGTAGTGCACAATCCGGATTTGGTGATTTTGGATGAACCTACGGCAGGAATAGACCCTATCGGCTCGGCGGAAATCGGAGACGCGATTCGCACAATGAAATCCCGGGGAAAAACCGTCGTGCTGTGCTCGCATTTGCTCGGGCAAATCGAAGAACTTTGCGACCGCGTTGCCATCATGAATCGGGGAAAACTCTCCGTGGCGGGAACGCTCGATGAAGTGCTGACGCAACGCGACAAGCAACTCGCGGTCATCGGAAACGGCACTCCGCTGACGCCGGAGCTTTGTGCAGAACTTCGAGAACGTTACGGAATCCGCATTGAGCGCGTGTCTCAGCCGCGTATTTCGCTTGAAAAATATTTTCTCGAAAATCTTAAAAAATAGAAAAGGACAGGAAGGTGAGTTTTTTGAAAAAAATCTTTTGGATTGCCCGCAATACGTTTACGGAGGCGGCGCGGCAGAAATTTTTCAGCTTTTTGGTTTTGCTCGGCGGCGGGCTGATGTGCGTGTCGCTTTCGTTGACGCATTTTGATTTCGGCGATTCCGAGCTCAAATTCATTGCCGACTTCGGTTTCGGCGGAATTTTCCTCTTCGGTTCCGTTTTGGCGGTCGTAACGTCCGTGCAGCTTTTTTTCACGGAAATAGAAAACCGCACGGCGCTTACGATGCTTGCGAAACCGGTGCGCAGAGGTGAATTTTTGTTCGGAAAATTTTTGGGCGTGTGGCTTTTGCTCGGCGTGTTTGTCGTGCTGATGTGCGGCGTTTTGGCGGCAGTTTTGGCATGGCGCGCGGGAACGGTGGCGGAAATTGCCGCAACTCGCGGCTTGCCTATGCCGGTTTTGAATTTTGGCGGGCTCGCGGTTTTTGCGGCGTTTCAATGGGTTCGCCTCGGAATCGTGGCGGCGATGACGATTGCGGTATCAAGTTTTGCGCAGACGTATCTTTACGCGGTTGTCGTCTCGTTTGTCGCGCTGCTTATCGGGCAACTTCAATACGTGCTTTCCGATTTCGTCTCGGAGGGAAAATCGGAGATTTGGATAAAAACGCTCGCACAGGCGGCGACGAAATTTATTCCGAATCTTCAGCTTTTTAACGTCGGGGAAGCACTCGTGCTCGTGCCCGACGGCTTGTCGGTCGGCGCAACTTGGAGTGCCTTGGGCTACGGCGTGATTTGGATCGCTGCGCTTGTTTTTGTCGGAATGTGGTTTTTCCGTTCCCGAGAAATTTGATAAAACGGAGATTTTTTTTGTGAAAAACGCCCCGGACAGCGACTCGCTCTTTGATGTTTTTCGCCGAAAAATGAAATTCGGTGCGGCGGTCTTGTGTCTCGGAATCGCGGGAACGCTTTCTTTTCCGCTTGGCGAAATTGCTTGGAACGAGGCGCGGGAACGCATCGGCACGTTTTCTCCGGAAGCGCTTGAGCGTTCGGCGGGAACGGGAGTTGCGCTCGGCACCTTGGGCGGTTTTCGCACGGTGCTGGCGGATATTGCGTGGTTGCGCGCGTTTCATTTTTGGGGAAAACGCGATCCCGCCGCTTGCCTGAAATATTGTGATTTGGCGATGACGCTTGCTCCGGAGCAATTATTTTTCCTCGAAAATACGGCAAACTACGTCGCCTTTGAATTTCCGGTTTGGGAAATTCGCAAACGCGGCGGCTTTTTGCAGGTTCCCGAAAGCGTTCAGCGCGAAATTCACAAAAAAGCACTCGCGAACGCACTGGAAATTTTGGACAGGGCGAGCCTTGCCGCTTCCGAAAATCCCCAAATTTATATTCTCGCCGCGCAGCTGACCGCCATTAAAACCGACAGGATTTACGGCGCGCCCGATTACGCAAAATCCGCCGCCTATTATCGTCGCGCTTGCGAATGCCCGAATGCGCCGCTGTTCGCGTTTGCGAGCTACGCGCGATTTGTAGGCGAGCACGTTCCCGCCGAACGCGCGTCCGCAAAAGCATTTTTGGAAGCCTGCCGGGATCGCGCCGAAACGCCTGCGCGAAAACACTTTTTTTCCGAGTTGCTTACGGAATATTTTGCAAGTCCCGCCAACGGGTGAAATACTTAACTTTCGGGTGAGAGACTTTTCTTCGGTTTCCTCTAAAATTTTCCGGGAAAAATACGTTCCCGCGCAGGCGGTTAATAAAAGACTTTTTCCATGAAAAGCCCGCGCGCGGGAGCAGTGGAAACGCGCGCGTCGCAGATTTTCGCTTCGCGGTAAGCGAGTAAATCTTCCGGTGACATTTTTCCGATACCCACGGCGTAAAGCCCGCCGACGAGCCGGCGCACCATTTTGTAAAGGTAGCCGCTTGCTTCCGTTGTAATTAAAATCTCTTTACCGCGGCGCACAACATCGAGCCGCCGTAAGTCCTTAATCGGATTTTCGCGTTCCGCCGCCGCGTGATTTGCGCCGAAGGCGGAAAAATCGTGCACGCCGAGCAGGAGTTTTCCCGCGCGCTCCATCGCGGGAACGTCGAGTTTTCTTTCCCCCACGCCCCAGCAGTAGCGCGCCTGAAACGGAGTCGGGAAACCTTCTCGAATGTGGTAGCAGTAGCGTTTGCCTTTGACGGAAAAGCGCGCGTGGAATCCGTTTTTCGCCTTCGCTGCGCGCAAAACCGTAATCCCCGACGGCATTCCGCTGTGAAGTGCGCGCAGAAGTGTTTCCGGCGGGTAATTCCAGCGAGAGTCGAAATGGAAACATTGCCCGCGCGCGTGAACGCCGGAGTCCGTGCGCCCGCTTCCGTGAATGCGAATTTCCTCGCGCGTAATTTGCGCTAAGCGTTTTTCGAGAAAATCCTGCACGGCGAGCCCGCAAACCTGACTCTGCCAACCGTGAAAATCCGTGCCGTCGTAGGCGACGATACAACGGTAGCGCGTGAATCCTTCCGGAATTGCGTTAAAGGGTTTTCCGCTTGGCGTTTTCTTTTGCATAAAAAGAAGAAACCACGAAGCACAAAGCTTTCCAATTCGATTTTTCTTCTGTAAAAAAACTTGCGGCGATTCTAAATTTTAGCGCATGGAAAATGTTTTAAACGGCGCATTTGTCGAAAAAACGCTCGGCGCGAAATGGCGCGGCGGGAACGTTCCCGGGAAAATCGCGGGCGCGGCAATTGATACGCGAAAAGTTTCGCCCGGTGAAATTTTTATCGCCATCAAAACCGCAAATCGCGACGGGCACGATTTTCTCGAAACGGCGCGGGAACGCGGCGCGGCGGGTGCGCTTGTTTCTCGTTTCGTTCCCGAAGTCGCGCTTCCGCAAATTGTCGTTCCCGACACGGTCGCGGCTCTGCAGAAACTCGCGGCGGCGCATCGCATCGAAAATTTCCGCGTCGGGAAAACGGTTTTCGGCGTTACGGGAAGCGTCGGGAAAACTTCGACGAAGGATTTACTCGCGCTGATTTTGTCGCAGGAAGCACCGACTTTGGCTACGGAGAAAAATTTGAACAACACGCTCGGCGTGCCGCTTACGCTTTTGAAAATAAATCCGGAAGTCCACCGCTTTGCTGTGGTTGAAGCGGGCATGAGCGTTCCCGGCGAACTCGGCGTTTCCGCGCAAATGATTTTTCCGGATGTCGCGTTGGTTACCAATGTCAAGCCGGCGCACCTCGAAGGCTTGGGCTCAATGGAAAACATCGCGCGGGAAAAAGCCTCGCTCGCGGCGGATGTTCACGACGGGCGCGTGATTTTCAATGCGGATTTGTTGCAATACGAAAGTTTCCGGAAGATTCGCGCGGCAGTTGCCGATGTGCTTTCCCGCAATGCGGAAGAAGCGACGCTTGTAGAATCATGGAAGCAAAGCGATGAATTCGGAATCGCTTATTTTGCGGATAGCGTCGCTTGCGAAATTCTGGATGCGGGAAATAATGTATTTTATTTAAAAATACAGGCGACGCACGAAAAGGAAGGTGTTTTTACCGTGCGAAATGTTTCGCGCGGCTTGGCTGAAAACGCGGCTTTGGCGATTCAAGCCGCGAGCGAATTCGTTTCGCCGGAAAAAATTCAGGCGGCGCTCGACGCGTGGAAACCGTCTGCGAATCGCGGCGAAGTGCGGGAACGCGCGTGCGGCGGAAAAATTTTTGTCGATTGCTACAATGCGTCTCCGGCATCGATGCTGGATTCGGCGGATGCTTTTGCGAAGCGTTTTGCGGGAACGCAGGAAATGCCGCGCCTTTTCGTGCTCGGCGGCATGGGAGAACTGGGGGAAACTTCGGAAACTCTTCATCGCGAAGTCGGCGAAAAATTGCCGCTTTGTGCGGAGACGGATTTTCTTGCGCTTTTCGGCGGGAACGCTGCGCAAATCGGGCAGGGCGCAATCGCGGCGGGTTTCCCGCGGGAACGCGTGCACGTGTTTGCGGAAATTGACGCGCTTCGCGAATTTATCGCCGCGTTTCGCGGGAACGTCATGCTCAAAGGCTCGCGTGCTTTTGCCCTTGAGCGTGCAATCCCTGCGTGATTTTTAATTTCTACTTTTGCGGTAGATTAAATTTGACGATAGACATGCGGGATTCCATCATCGCCGCATGCTCTACTCCTTGCTTGCCCGAAAAATAGGATTTTTGTTTTTTGTTCTTTCGGCGTTCCCGCTCTTTGCCAGAGCGATGGAGATAAAAATACACTCGGATCTTCCGATCGCGGAGACGGGAAATTCGGAGCGGGTGGCGATTTTTAATTCGAGAAAATCCCGGAAAAGCGAAGCGAAAGTTTGGGTAACGATTGAGAAAAAGCCGATTCCGCGCAAAGAGTTTATTCTCGTCGAGCCGCCGAAAGCCGAGTGGTCACACGGGAACGTGTGGCGAGTTGAGGAGGTTTTCGATGACAAAGGGGAAATTGACCAATTCAGTAAATTGGTGGTTTTGGATAAAGCCTCGGATTGGGGTAAAGAAGACAAATTTTCTGCAACGGTAACGTATTATCAGGTTCGGGAACATCCGTTGCCGCCGAAGCGTGACGGTTCTCCTGCGGACAACGGACCTTATTTTGCGGGAAGCGATACGAAATCGTTGGTAGTGGTTGCGCCGGAAGTTTCTCTTGAAAGCATAACGTTTAACCACGTTCCCGGGAATAGTGATTCTGACGGGATAGATTTGAGAAAAAACTACTCGGGTCCGGATATTATCGGACCGGAATGGAGTCTCGCGGGAACGCAACCGGTAGCGTATCGGGCGGGCGTTCGTCCTACGGTACAAGTGGATTTCAAGATTCGTCCGACAAGGCTGAATAGAGTTCGGGCGAAGGCGGAAGAGAGCGGAATGGGTTTAACGTGGGGAATTTCGGAATCCTGGAGCACTTCTTCGGGCGGAATTTTTTCGGGAGTTGCGGCGGTTTCTCCGCAAATAGATAAGGGCGATGTGTCTTGGAAATGGGCTGTTACGGGTTTTAACGGCGTTCCCGCCTACGGCTGGGACGATGTTCGGACGACGACCGTTTCTGTTTATAAAATCTTAGGACAGCCGCAGTCTCCGTGGAAAGAAGGTGCGGGAACGCAAAAGCCTTGGACGGACGCACTGGACTTCGCGATAGAAAAATGCGGAACAAAAGGAATAAAGGATCCGTTAAGGGCACTGTATTTTGCTACAAAATATTTACATAAAAAACCGTATCAGGAGGTGTCGAGTTGTTACTATTCCAAAGGGCTATTAGAAAGTATTTTCTTGTATTCGGATTACATGAAAAACGGGAGAGTAAATTGTTTTGATTCTGCATACGGACTATCTCTAACTTCGAGGTTATTGGGTGTCCCGTTAGTCGGTATTAAGCACGAGCCGTTTGTTACCTCCGTTGCCGCCTTTACACTTCATTGCTACACATGCTACGAGGACAGGATTATTTTTGATAGTTGCAGTGCCATCCCGGAGGAATTCTGTTTGGGGCTTTTGAAAGATGTTTATCTTAGTAGTGTAGAAAAAAAAGAGTTCGAATTTATATCCGAAATTTACAGTTATGAAATCAATTAAGAATAAAAAAAAACATATCGCTCTCGTGTTATTGTTAATGTTCGGATGTGAAGGTATTTGTTTTGCATATGACAAGGAAGAGGAACAATTCATTTGGACGCACTACGGAGATAAGTTGCTCTCTCTTACAAACTGTCCGACCGTATTTTCCAATCTTGTTACAAAAACTTCTTATAATGATTTCTACAAAAATTTTGAAGGCGTTGATTCATGGTCAACGGTTTGTCGCGAAGGAAAGTCCGGAAAACGTGGCATTGAAACAGAATCCGTAAAGGTGTTGTCCCTGCTATTATTTTCTGTTTTCGGAAAAGAAGTAAGGGTTAACTTGCATTGGCATAGGGACGAAGAGTCTGCAAGAAAATCCATGCTTTTAGCGTCTGTTAAGAATTGCTCGCAGATACTTAGGATTTCGGAGTATTATCAGTCTATGTCGCTTGGGACTTTTGCGCTTGTCCCCAAAGACAATGAATGTCAACGCTTGTATTTTTATCGGAACAACGTCTCCGGGAATTTTTATTTTAAAACGCCGTGCTCTCGGGAAAAAGTTATAAAATTATTGCAGGAAATAGATAATCTTCTTTGCGGAAAATCAGAATTTTTGCCGGAGGATACTCCGGAGTTTTTGGAGATTCGCAAGGCGTATGAGGCGGAGCTTGTGCGTCGTCGTAGGATTGCGGCGGAGGAAAGTGCGAAGCGGGAACGCGAATGGAAGGAGCAACAACGCAAAAAGAAAATAGAAAACTTGAAAACTTTTGCGGTCAAACCGGAGCAGGAACGTGATGCTTACAAAAAATTGGAAACGCGTTTTGAGCTTTTGAAAAACCACTTAAAACCGAAAAGCGTTCCCGCCGGAATGCACGATCCTGACGCATGGAAAAAGCTCTCTCCGAAAACGATAAGTCCGCTTTTTAGAAAATATAAATCTCGTGTGCGTGATGACACTCCGCTCACGCCTGAGTTCGGTGTCTGGCGAACTGACGCCGAAATAAAGAAGACGAAGCCCAACGGAATTCACTACGATGTTGAAATCGCGCACGCGAAAACCTTTGAAGATGCTTGGGATTGGGCACTGTATTTTCGTCTCAAATACAGCGAGGACACGGAGCAACGTGCACGGCTTACGATGAAACAATTAGCGCGCGCCACGCACCGAAATGCGTTCCCGAACTTGGGCGACCTCAATATTTCCTGGCGCGGGCGCATGACTTCTTCATTTTATCCCGAGGAAAAAAGCGCGGAATCGCTCATTATCTTTATTCGCGGCACGACGACGGTTTGCGTGCGCTCCCACCACACGGATTCTTCCGCGCTCCCACTCGCTCGCCTCTTAGATAAACAACTTCTCGAAGGCGACGCTTCCCGCCCCGTTGAATTTTATCTCCCCGAAAACTTTTAAATAATACCTTGTGGGTAGAATTTAATTGACGTGGTAAATGCGGACTCACATCATCGCCGCATGCTCTACTCCTTGCTTGCCCGAAAAATCGGATTTTTGTTTTTTGTTCTTTCGGCGTTCCCGCTCTTTGCCAAACCGATGGAGATAAAAATACACTCGGATCTTCCAATCGCGGAGACGGGAAATTCGGAACGTGTGGCGATTTTCAATTCGAGATTGGATTACGGCTCAAAAGCGAAAGTTTGGGTAACGATTGAGAAAAAGCCGATTCCGCGCAAAGAGTTTATTCTCGTCGAGCCGCCTAAAGCCGAGTGGGCACACGGGAACGTGTGGCGAGTTGAGGATGTTTTGGACGATAAAGGGGAAATTGACCAATTCAGCAAATTGGTGGTTTTGGATAAAGCCTCGGATTGGGGCAAAGAAGACAAATTTTCTGCAACGGTAACGTATTATCAGGTTCGGGAACATCCGTTGCCGCCGAAGCGTGACGGTTCACCTGCGGACAACGGACCTTATTTTGCGGGAAGCGATACGAAATCGTTGGTAGTGGTTGCGCCGGAAGTTTCTCTTGAGAGCATAACGTTTAATCACGTTCCCGGGAACAGCGATTCTGACGGGATAGATTTGAGAAAAAGCTACTCGGCCCCGGATTTCGTCGGACCGGAATGGAGCCTCGCGGGAACGCAACCGGTAGCGTATCGGGCGGGCGTTCGCCCGACGGTGAAGGTGGATTTCAAGATTCGTCCGACAAGGCTGAATAGAGTTCGGGCGAAGGCGGAAGAGAGCGGGATGGGTTTAACGTGGGGAATTTCGGAATCATGGAGCACTTCTTCGAGCGGAATTTTTTCGGGAGTTACGGCGGTTTCTCCGCAAATAGATAAGGGCGATGTGTCTTGGAAATGGGCTGTTACGGGTTTTAACGGCGTTCCCGCCTACGGCTGGGACGATGTTCGGACGACGACAGTTTCTGTTTATAAAATCTTAGGACAGCCGCAGTCTCCGTGGAAAGAAGGTGCGGGAACGCAAAAGCCTTGGACGGACGCACTGGACTTCGCGATAGAAAAATGCGGAACAAAAGGAAAGCTGAAAAGCAAGGAGACATTAATGTCCACAACAAGTGCACTGTACAAAAAACCTTATCAAAGCAATTCTGCATGCTACAACCGTAGCGGACGCTTTAAATTGTCTGAATATATACGACCCGAAAAAAATGTAAATTGCTTCGATTCCGCTGCAGGGTTAACGATTGTTGCCGGTTTAGTCGGTATTCATGTTTCCCCCAAAGAACAAACATGGATACAAGGTCCTTATCCGAATACTTATTGGGGAGAACACAGCTATGTAGTGTTTAACAATCAAGTCTACGATGCCTGTAGTGCCATGAGCTTATTGATTAACGGACTGGATTTTAATCACTATCAAAAACTAATTAAACCAAGATGGGATTCTGAAATTAAGGATTTACCGATAACAGAAATAAAATGAAAAAAATAATTTTGCTTTTGACTTTAATTTTTTGTGCGACATTGCCGTCTACTGCGCGCCCTTTTGACGGATTTGCTCGCACTCCGTTTTTTGAAGAACAACTGAAAGGCGTTGAGAAAAGGCTCGGTCTTGTCTTTCCTGAAGAGAATCGGGAATATTACGAAGAGGGCGAGTTTAAAAAGAAATTCTTCGGTCTTCCCGGATGGGTCCTTATAGAGGAGAAGAGTAAACGGGAATATTACGCACTATATTCGTCTCGCCTAAACAAAGAAATCCTGCTTTATATTTACTGGACAAAGAGTGCTGATGAAACTCGGTTGACCTTTCTTGACCTCTTACTGGAAACGTATCCTGCATGGTTTGAAATAGAGAAGGATTATGAGCTTGCCGATCTCGGAGATTACGGCGTTATTTCTAAAAGTAAGGATAGAGCTTACTTTGCTTGCGGGAATGTATGTGTGGCGATGGATGAAGAGCGACTATGCCCTGCGCCTTTTTCAGCGTTTTCGGACTTGGCAAAGTCTCTCTCTGCTCTTCTCAGAGGCGAGGCAGAATTTTTGCCGGAGGACACTCCGGAGTTTATGGAGATTCGCAAGGCGTATGAGGCGGAGCTTGTGCGTCGTCGTAGGATTGCGGCGGAGGAAAGTGCGAAGCGGGAACGCGAATGGAAGGAGCAACAACGCAAAAAGAAAATAGAAAACTTGAAAACTTTTGCGGTCAAACCGGAGCAGGAACGTGATGCTTACAAAAAATTGGAAACGCGTTTTGAGCTTTTGAAAAACCACTTAAAACCGAAAAGCGTTCCCGCCGGAATGCACGATCCTGACGCATGGAAAAAGCTCTCTCCGAAAACGATAAGTCCGCTTTTTAGAAAATATAAATCTCGTGTGCGTGATGACACTCCGCTCACGCCTGAGTTCGGTGTCTGGCGAACTGACGCCGAAATAAAGAAGACGAAGCCCAACGGAATTCACTACGATGTTGAAATCGCGCACGCGAAAACCTTTGAAGATGCTTGGGATTGGGCACTGTATTTTCGTCTCAAATACAGCGAGGACACGGAGCAACGTGCACGGCTTACGATGAAACAATTAGCGCGCGCCACGCACCGAAATGCGTTCCCGAACTTGGGCGACCTCAATATTTCCTGGCGCGGGCGCATGACTTCTTCATTTTATCCCGAGGAAAAAAGCGCGGAATCGCTCATTATCTTTATTCGCGGCACGACAACGGTTTGCGTGCGCTCCCACCACACGGATTCTTCCGCGCTCCCGCTCGCTCGCCTCTTAGATAAACAGCTCCTTGAGGGCGACGCGTCCCGCGCCGTTGAATTTTATCTCCCCGAAAACTTTTAAACCTCAAAAAACAACCCTTATGTCAGACTTCTTTAAAAAAACAATTTTTCTCGGAGTATCTTTTTGGCTCTTTGCGCTTTCTCTGATCGCCTCGGAGTGGAAATCCGCATTTCCGGAAGCCCTGCAAAAGAAGTTTCCGGCTCAATTCGTAACCGCGCTTGAACGCGGGAACGACGGCGAAATTTGGATCGCAACGGAGCGGCAAGGTCTTTTTCGCATGAAGAAAGAAAACGGAGAGTGGACGTGGAAACGCGTTCCCGCGCAAAAAGGATTTCCCGAAACGGAACATTTTTATGCGCTTTGTCGCGATAAATTCGGTCGCATCTGGGCGGGGACGGATCGCCGCGGCGTGGCTGTTTTTGACGGGAAAAACTGGCAAACGCTCAATCGGAGAAGCGGGTTGCCGGCAACGCGGGTTTTTTCGCTCGCGGCGTCCCCGCGTAGCGGCGACGTTGCCGTTGCCCACGATTGCGGAATTTCCGTCTGCTTCGGCGAAACGGGAAAATGGAAGCATTTCACGATTTTAGACGGATTGCCGACAAACCAACCCTCGTGCGTGAGTTTTTCCGTCGACGGAACGCTCTGGGCGGGATTTCAGTGCGGCGGCGTGGCTTCCGCTTCGTCAAAAAACGCTTATGCGAGCTGGAAAAAATTCGCTGCTCCGTGGAGCTTCGGCGGAAAAAACAACGTGCTTTTCCCGACTTCGGCGGCGGGAACGGGGCTTCCTTCCAATTTCGTGAATTGGGTTTGCGCCTTCGGCGAAAATAACGTGGCTTGCGGAACGGTTTCCGGACTCGGATTCACAAACGTGAACGGAGCTTGGGAATTTCTGCGCGGCGCGGATTTTCCGAAAAAGGCGGAACTGCTCATCAACGGGAAGCCGGACAAAATCGAGTTTCCCGATGCGGAGACGAAGAAGAAGCTTCTGCCGGAGGATTTTATAACTTATCTGAAGGCGACGAAAGACGGGCTTTGGGCGGGAACGCGTCGGCGGGGTTTAGTGTTGCTTGATCCGGAAAACGGCTTCGCTCCGAAAATCCGGGAAGGGCTTGATTCCCGCCAGGCAGACGGTGTTTGGGTGAGGTCCGTTTTGCCGATTGGCGAAGAAACCTTGCTCGTTGCAAGCTACGGGAACGGGCTAAAGTCAATTCGAGGACAGAGCGACGGCATGCCCGAAATTTTGAAAAATGAGAGCGAAAAGGCTCCGGCGTTTGATTTTTCCCCGAGCGAGGAAAATGAAGTCGCAGTGATGCGGGAACGCCTGGAAAATGCGCCGGAACTGCCGAGCGGGAAACCGTGGGCGGTTTTTCTCGGTGAGGATTGGGAAACGCGCGGGAACTGGTGTGAACGCTACGGGCAACGCAGTGCGAACCTCTGTGCTGTTTTTGCTCCGAACGAAGTTTGCCGATATACCTTTGATCACGCGTATTACGTCCGGGGCGGAATCGGGAAAAGTGCCAAGCCGGACGCACTGCGCCATTGGGTTCACTGGGTGAACAAAATGGACAACGAAAATATTCTTTTTGAACCCGAAAGCCACATGCGCGAAGAAGCGGAGTGGGACGATCACGGAGAAGCTTATCCGTTTGAGCAGGAAGGACCCGACGTCTGGGCTTACGTCAAAGTTCCGGCGGGAACGCAGCTCGTTTCGCTGTATTTTTATTGCCCGAATCCGGAAATGCCGCGCTCAAAATATCGTGATTTCCCGATAGAAGTGCGTTTTCAGCGAGACAATAACACGGACGGCGAAGTGCTGGCGCGCGCCCGCGTTTCGGATTTTGCGGGAAGCGGCGTTTATAAAAATTTTGCCGTGAGCGGCGGCGGCGTTTTCGCCTTTCGCGTTTGCCGTAATTATTCTTTCAATACAATTTTAAACGGCGTTTTTGTAAGCCGCCTCAACGAACCCGTAAAAGACAAAGACCGGGAAGGCTGGACGTATCGCGCTTATCGCGGCGACGAACTCATCCCGCGCCCGGCATCGCTCGACAGCCTTTCGGAAGAGGATTTTCCGCCGGCAGCACTGGAGCTTTGGCGAACGGCGACGTCTCATGACGGTAGCCGCCTCGGCTTGCAGATGCGCCAATTCGGACGAAATCTCGCCTATGTCCGCGCCCGGCAAGTCGCCGCTCCCGAATGTCTTCTGGAAAATTGGGGCTGGCATATCGGGCTTGAACTTCCCGGCGAACGCGAAGAATTTGTCAGAAAAATGAGGGCGGGTTGGGATAAATTTCAGGAAGTTAACCGTTTTGCCAACAGCGAAAATTTTTACCCCTACAGCCCGAACGTGATTCCGTTTACCTCAGACGAAATTGACCAAATGGCGTGGGCGGGGATTGATTGGAAGCAATATCGTCCCGGCGGAAACCCGGAAATATCCGTCGAAGAAATGAAAAAGAAAATCAGGGAAATCAAAGCGAAAAAGGAAAACAAGAAGTGAGTTTTTTTGAGCGCATTTTTCAAAAAATCTTCAAAAAAGACGTTCCCGCGAAAAAGAAAACATGGCGGCGGGAACGCGGGGATGCGGGAGAAAAATTTGCCGCCGATTTTCTGAAAAAACAATGCGGCATGCAAATTCTCTGCCGCAATTTCCGCGCGGGAAAGGACGAAATCGACATCGTCGCGACAGACTCCGAAACCCTCGTTTTTGTCGAAGTAAAAACACGCTCGGAAAATGACACGCGCGGCGCGGTTTTCGCTGTGGATGCCCGAAAAAGAGCCGCCTTGCGCCGTGCCGCCGATGCGTATTTGCACGGATTGCGGGAACGCCCGAAATCGACTCGCTTAGACGTGGTCGAAGTTTACGTGCGCGAATCCGACGGCGCGATGCGTGCCGTGCTCCATCGCGCCTTGAGCTGGCGTTCCCGCCGCTAAATTGGCGGTTGATAGTTCGCCGCCTATGACGGATAATCCCGCGCACAAAAAAGAAAAATTTATGCTTACGGATTTACAGAAAAAACAGGTGGCGGCATGGGTTGCCGAAGGACTTTCGCTCGCGCAAATTCAAACAAAAATCAACGACGAGCTGAACATTCCCATGACTTACATGGACGTGCGTTTCCTTGTCGACGACTTGGATTTAGAATTGCAGGATTCCGCTCCGTCCTCAGTGCCGCAGGAAACCGAAAAACCTGCGGAAGAAGCGAACATCAAGCCCGAAGCGGCGGCGTCCGTTCCCGCGCCGGGAGAAGTCTCGCTCAGCGTTGACGCGGTTCAGATTCCCGGCGTAATCGCCAGCGGGGACGTTACGTTTTCCGACGGCGTTCGCGGCAAATGGCTCATCGACCAAAGCGGTCGCCCCGGCTTGGCGGAATTTCCCGAAGGCTACCGCCCGCCGCAGGCAGACGTGCCGGAATTTCAGCAGAAGCTGGTTGCGGAGTTGCGCAAGCTCGGCTTGGCGTAAGCCGGTGAGGTTCGGAGAAACGAGTTTTTTTGAAAAATGCGGCGTTTCGAGGAAATTTTTCGGACGGGAACGCCGCTTTATCTTGCGCCGATGTCCGGATTTACCGATATCGCGTTTCGTGCGTTGTGTAAGGAATACGGAGCGGACGTGCTCGTTTCCGAATTTGTTCAAAGCGAGCCGCTGATTCGTGATCGCGAGCGCACTTGGCGGGACGTGGATTTCACGCCCGAACAGCGCCCGATGGGAATTCAGATTTTCGGCGCAAATCCGGATTCGATGGCGCGGGCAGCGGCATTGTTGGAAACCCGTTTGGCGCCGGATTTTATCGATATTAATTTCGGTTGCCCGGCGCGCAAAGTGGTTGAGCAAAATGCCGGTTCCGGACTTTTGCGGGATTTGCCGTTGTTAGAAAAAGTTGCCCGCGCCGTGGTCTCCGCCGTTCCCGCGACGAGCGTAACGGCAAAAATGCGCCTCGGTTGGGACTCGCATTCGCTCGTGCACATTGATGCGGCAAAATGCTTGGAAGACGCGGGAATCCGCGTGCTCGCCGTTCACGGAAGAACAAAAGCGCAGGGGTATTCCGGCGAAGCGGATTGGGAGAAAATTGCCGAGGTCGTTCGCGCGGTGCAAATTCCCGTTGTCGGCAACGGAGACATTCGCGATGCGGAAACCGCTGTTCGACGGGTGCGCGAAACCGGTGTTGCCGGGCTGATGGTCGGGCGCGGCGCGCTCGGCAAGCCGTGGCTTTTCGCCCAAATCAAAAACGCTTTGCGCGGAAAGGACGCGGAGCCCGGCGCGGGAACGCCTCCGCCGGAAATCGTTTTTTCGACGCTGTTTCGCTATGCGGAAACTTTAGCGAAAACACGCGGCGACACGGGAACGGAAAATATCCGCTGGTTGCTTGCGCGGCTTCATCCCTTCACTTACGGCGTTCCCGGCGGGAAACGCATTCGCGCCGAACTTTCTTCGTGCACAACGCTCGACGATCTTCGCCGCCTTTTGGAAAAAAATTAAAGGGAAACAGTTAATAAAACCGTTTCCCTTTTTTTTATTTTCCGATTAACGTTCTCGGAAAGTATCCTGATTTTTACAGCAATTCTGCGCGGAGCTCGGCACCGGATTTCGGTGAAAGCCACGCGGGAGCGATGTCGAAAACCGTGTAAGCGCCTTTGCCTCCGTGCGCAGCCAAGCGCATTGCCGCACGCGCATAGGCGACGAGCACGCTCGCCGTAAATTCCGGGTTCGAGCCGAGCTTGATGCCGTATTCGACCACGTGTTGCGTTTCGCCGTTCACGCCCGTCGCGCCGCTACGCAAAACGAATCCGCCGTGCGGAATGCCCGCGTGATCGCGGTCAAGTTCTTCCTGCGAAATGAAATGCACGGTCGTGTCGTAGTCGGCGAAATAATTCGGCATCGTCTTAATTTCGTTTTCGATGCGGGCTAAATCCGCTCCGGGCTTGGCGACGACGAAGCATTCGCGCGTGTGCTTTTGGCGCGTGGAAAGTTCCGGATTTTTCCCGGCGCGCACGGCATCAAGCGCGTCCTGCACGGGAACGGTGTATTGCTTGCCGTCGGCAACGCCTTCGACGCGGCGAATCGCGTCCGAGTGTCCTTGGCTGACGCCTTTCCCCCAAAACGTGTAATCTTTTCCTTGCGGGAGCAGGGCGTTCCCGTAAAGGCGATTCAGAGAAAACATGCCCGGATCCCAACCGACGGAGATGATGCCGACCGTTCCCGCGGCTTTTGCGGCGGCGTCGACGGCGGCGAAGTGTTCCGGAATTTTTGCGTGCGTATCGAAACTGTCGATACAATTAAATTTCGCGACGCATTCCGGCGTTTGTTTCGGGAGGTCCGTTGCGCTCCCGCCGCAGAGAATCATCACGTCGATTTTTCCGACGAAATCGTTCATCGCGTCGAGGGCGAAAACTTTCGTTCCCGCGAGTGCCGGCTTTACGTTTGCCGGATTGCGGCGGGAGAATACGCCGACGAGTTCCATATCGTCGTTTTGGGCGACCGCGAGCTCAACGCCGCGACCGAGATTTCCGTAACCTAAGATTCCGATTTTGATTTTTTGCATAGGTGTAAATGACTACCGTATAAGTTTTCTACGAAGTTTCGGGAAGTAAAGAAAATTTTTGAAAATAAGAATAAAAAGAACGCTCGCAAACCCGCTTTTATGCGGATTTATGTTGAATCTTCGACTGTTTTTGGGCAGGATTTCGCGAATCCAAGCTATTTTTCCATAAAAAATATCCAATCACTGAATGGCAGCACCGAAGCAGTTCGGCGGAAACAATAATTCCGCCCGTCCGGGTCAGAACCGCGGATCGTATAACAATCGCAATAACAATCGCCGGGACACGGGTCCGCGCCGCAACGAACGCATTCGCGTTCCCGAAATTCGCGTTATCGGTCCGCGAGGAGAACAGCTCGGGATTATGGCAACTTCGTCTGCTCTTTCGCTTGCCAAGGCGCATGATTTGGATTTGCTCGAAATCGCACCGAATGCGCAGCCGCCGGTTTGCCGCATCGTTGATTACGGAAAATATCTCTACGAAGAAGCCAAAAAGCAGAAACAGCAAAAGCAGTCTGCAACGAAGCTCAAGGAAGTGAAAATGCGTCCGCGCATTGACGAGCACGACCTCATGGTGAAAGTGCGCCGCGCGGAAATGTTCCTTTTCAACGGCAACAAAGTTAAAGTTACGCTGATGTTCCGCATCCGCGAGCTTGAACATCCGGAATTCGGCTACGAAGCCGTTCAGCGCCTCGTCGAAGCCATTTCCCACATTGGAGTGCTCGACAGCAAGCCGAAGTTGCAGGGTCGCGCAATTACCGCGATGCTTTCTCCCGTCGCGCAGGCAAAGCGCAAGCTCGTGCACAATTCCTCGCCGCTTGAGGACGACGATTTGGGCGACGAAGAAGACATCGGCGACGAAGAATAATTTTTGTTATTTTTCCCCTAAAAAAAATGCGTTCCCGCGAAGAAAAAATTCGGGAACGTTTTTTTTTTACTTTCCGGCTTCTCGGCTTTTAAACTTTCACTCAAAGGGCGTAATCGCCTCGCGGAAATTTTCACGCATAAAAACGCAGTGCCGCGAATGCGGGAGCGCGGCAAGGAAGCGTTTCCCGTAGGTTTTGTTGAGCATGCGGGAATCGAGAATGACGATACGCCCACGGTCGCTCGCCTTGCGTATGAGCCTCCCGATACCTTGGCGAAACTGCAGCACGGCGTCGGGAACGGACATTTCAAAAAACGGTTTCCCGCCGTTTTCGGCAATCCATTCGCCGCGCGCTTCTACGAGCGGTTCGCGCGGGTTGGCAAAAGGCAGTCGCGTGATAATCACCTGCGAAAGCGCGGCTCCGGGCACGTCGATTCCCGTCCAAAAGCTCGATGTGCCGATGAGCACGGCGTTCCCGTCGGCGACGAAGCGCGCCATGAGCTCCTGCCGGGAAAAATCTTCACCCTGCACGAGGATTTTTCGCGAAGCGTCGGAAATGCGTTCCCGCAAGCCGTGAGCGAGCGCGCGGCAAATTTCGTAGCTGGTGCAAAGAACGAGCGTGCCGCCGGCGGGAACGTTTTTTACGCAGTGCGCGCAAATTTCGGCGAGGTGTTCTGTGGCGAGTGCGCCGTTTTCCTTGTCCGGCTCGGGTAAATTTTTGGCGAGAAAAATTTCCATGTTTTTCTCGTAATCAAAGGGAGAATTTTCCCGCAGGGAAAGAATGTTTTCGTCAACCAAATCTGCTCCGCAACGCTTGCGGAAACGCGTCATTGCGTTCCCGTCGCTTAGTGTGGCGGAGGAAAGCACAATGCCGGTTTTTCGGGAAAAAAGCGTGGCGGCGAGTTGCTTGGCGACGTCGACCGGCTTTCCGCAGAGCGTAACGGTGCGGAACTTGCCCGTGCCGAGTGTCGCCCAATAAACGTTTTGCGGTGCGTTGCGCAGTTCGAGGCATTCGCGAATCGCGAGGCGGTGCGCTTCGATGCGCTTGGCAAAATCGTTGATTTCGTCTTTCGCGTGCGAGCGTTCCTCAATTTGCGCGATTTGCTTGAGCTTGTTTTCGAGCTTGCCGAGCGGAATTTCGCAAACATTTTGCGCCCAGTCGCGTTCCCGAAAACGGAAAGTTTTGTTTTTTTCGAGAAAACGAAAGCGCAGATCCGAGAAAAAATCTTCGACGGCGGATTTCGCTTCGGTGATGAGATTGAGACCTTCGTTGCGCCCGTATTCGCGCAAAACGCCGCCTTTTTTGTAGGCGTTGGCAACGCGCGAGAGGAGGCGTAGCAAGCCGGTGGAGGAAATTTCCACGCCGAAATAATCCGTGGCAACGTCGGGAACGCGGTGCGCTTCGTCGATGACGACGAAATCGTTCGGGTAGAGTATTCCCGTTTCGTCGCCCTGCGGCACCGCACCCGCGCCGATGAGCGAAAAGAGCAGGTGGTGATTGACAACGACGAGGTTCGCGGCGTCGAGCGCGGCCCGTGCACGTTGGTAAAAACAATTTTTGTGCGAACAGTTTTTGCGGGAGCAAGCGGCGGAATCAGCGTTGACCATTTCCCAAACTTCATCGCTTACGCGCTGCGGCAAATGTTCGCGCAGTCCGGTGCAGTCGGGCTGCGCCGCCCAATCGCGGATGAGGAGCAGTTCGCGCGCGGTGTCGGAGCCGTCGTTCCCGTCGAAAATCCCTTCGTGGCGTTTGAGTGCCTGAGCGAGCCGCGTGCCGCAAAGGTAATTCGCTTTGCCGACCATGAGCACGACTTTAAAGTTTTCGTATTTTCGGAGCTCGGGAACGCGTGAAAAAAGCTTGCGGCAAATCGGCAAATCCTTTTTCAGAATTTGCTCCTGGAGCGGTATCGTATTTGTGGATACAACCAATTTTTTTCCCGAAAGAAGCGAAAAAATAATTCCGGGAAGCAGATACGCGAGGCTTTTCCCGACACCCGTTCCCGCCTCGAAGAGCAGGGCGGCGGAAGCGGAAAACGCGCGCGCGGCGGCGAGTGCCATATTAGTTTGTTGCGGGCGGGCTTCCATGTGCAGGCATTTTTTCAGCCATGGGGAATCCCCGGAGAAAATGCGCTCCGTAAGCGCAATTGTCTCCGCTCCGCCCACGGGAACGCCCGCCTCAAAACTTTCGCTGAAATCAAACACGTTTAAAACGTAAGAATATAAAAAACGTTCCCGCGCGGCGAAAGCCGTTTTTTTGAGCGATCTTCCATTGCAACGGCGAAGCGAGTCGGGAAACTCGCGCCAAGCCGCGAAGCTTTTAGGAACCACGGATGTACACAGATTCACACGGATTTTTTGGGAAAGATTGTGTGTTTTTTCTATTCTTTGCTTCTTCGCGTCTTTGCTCGATGTTTCGTAAAGGGATTCTTTGCCGGGAACGCCGTTTCCTTTTAAAATTTCCGTGCATTTCAGTGTTTTCCGTGGTTCAAAAAAGTCACGCGAAAAAGATTTTTGCGAAAAAATTAATCCGACTGTTTCCGTGGTGCTCCGAGCGGGAACGCAGATTCCATGCACCATAAAACACTATTTCTACCGGATTAGTATAAAATGAAACTTTTTGTCTCAAATTTGATATTGCGTTGCGACAAAAAAAAAACGGTAGGCTTTTAGAACAACTTTTAAAAATTAAAATCAGTAAATCAATGAATAAAAAACAACTATTAGCCTTCAGTTTCACCGCACTTTTCGCCGCCTCGGCAATGGGCACGGAAATTCCGTCTATTCCGGAAGGATATGAGAACTGGAGCTCAAATACAACGTCCACGACAGAGGCAAACAAATACATATCTGGCTCGATTAAACAGGATACGAATGGAAAAAACGTTTACGGAGGAACAGAGAATACAGTTCTTAATGCGACCCTTGGTTCGTCCGGCTTCCTGGGTATCGGAGCAAAACCGGTCGTTTTTAGAGGTGCGCTTTTAGGGTTAGCGACAGATGAAACGAAAACGCAGGATTCTTACGTGTGGATTAACGGTGGTACTTATACAGATAAGGTTTCAGCCGTAGATAATACATTGAATAAAATTACCTACAATGGGGCTGTGAATCTCAATACCGGGCACATGTATATTTCCGGAGGGACGTTCAACTCGGATATCACAGGTCTTGGAATGGCACAGAGCGGAACGCACACTGCGAATACCGACATCCATATTTTAGGAAAAATTTCTAACGGATTGGGCATGGGTGTTTTCGGTGGTGTTTCCGGTGCGAGTGGAGGATGCGCATCTCTCGTCGGGAATACGAGCGTAACGGTCGGGAACGGCGGGGACACGTCGTTCATCGCCGGCGGGAATCGCATGGCGGCAAATCTGACGGGAAGCATTTCCCTTTGCGTTGAAAGCGGCGGAAGCGTCGGAGGAATTCTCGGAGGAAATTATGTTCACGACACTCTTAGCTCAACCAGCACGATTGATGGAGATATTTCCATTAATGTCAGCGGGACTGTTCAGGTAAAGACTTCCTGGCTTTCAAATAACGTCATCAACGGTATCATCGGCGGCGGCGCAAACACGAACGTTACGGGAACGACGAATATCACGATCAATGATACTGCGGATGTTTCCGGCGGTATCGCGGGTGGGAGTGCCGGACACACGGAAGGCGTTCGTGTAGAAAACAGCAAGATCACCATCAACGGCGGAACGATTAAAGCTACCGGATCGCAGAAATACGTCGGCATTGTAGAAGTGGATAATGCGATTGTAGGAGGAAATATTGCGCTCGGGGTTCAGCAGGCAGCGAGCTATACGATGGGAACGTCTGAAATCTCTATCTCCGGCGGAACAATCACAGGAGATATTTATGGCGGCGGAATCGCACAAGGGAACAACTATGTTGCATCGTCTACCGTAGAATCCGCGAGCATCACGATTGATGCGACAAACGCTGTTTCGATTAGCGGGAACATCTATGGCGGCGGGCGCGCGGATACGGCGAAGAGCACGGCGACGGTCGCTACGGCGAATGTAACGTTTACGGGCGCAGGTTCGAATTTGACCTTTACAGGAACGGTTTCCGGCGACGGTTCCGGTGCGGGAACGTCGGCGACGGGAACGAGCACGTTCACGTTTGACGGCTATACGGGCGTATTCGCGGGAACGATTGCGAACTTCGACGAACTCGTGGTTAAAAACGCTTCCGCAGTTACGGGCGCGAATGACGGCATCGTTAAAATCGAAAATGTCGGCAAGGTTTCACTTAAGGATACCAGCACGCTGAAACTCGAAACGGCGGTTTCTTCGGGAAACAATCTCGAAATCTCCGGAGGCTCGCTCAGCGAAGGTTCTTCCGTTACGTTGACGACGAATGCTTCCGTTACGGTGAAAGCGTCAGATACGATTTCTGTTACGCTTACTTCCTCGGCAGAAGGAGTTGTGGTCAACAAGGCGGAGCAGATTGCGACGAGCGATGTTGAAATTAGCGTGGAAGGCGTTGTCGTGGAAAACGTTCTTGCGGCATGGTCGTTTGAGGTAGAAAACGGCGGTTCCGGCGTTACGGTTACAATGGATGTCGGTGAAAATGTGGATGTGAGCACGATTAAGATTTTCCACCGCGAAGACTCAAATTCCGCATGGGAAGATTACACGGACATCGTGTCGGACATTACGCTTGTTGACGGAAAATTGACGTTTACGGCGACTTCGTTCTCGGACTACACGGCAGTGGAAACGGTCGCGGCTCCCGAGCCGTCGGCGTTTGGTCTGTTGGCGGGTTTGGGCGCCTTGGCACTGGTGGCATCGCGTCGACGTCGCAAGTAAGAATTCTTAATGTCTAAAGAAAGACGTTCCCGTCGGGATTTCCCAGCGGGAACGCTTTATATTTTCATAGTTTTTAGAAACTACGGATGAACACAGAATCTCACGGATTTTTTAGGAAAGATTTTGTGTTTTTTCTATTCTTTGCGTCTTAGCGTCTCTGCGCGATGTCCCGTAAAGGGATTCTTTGCCGGGAACGCCTGTTTTCTTTTAAAGATTCCGTGTATTTCGGTGTTTTCCGTGGTTCAAAAAAAAATGGGAGGGAAGACTGAAAAATGTCTTCCCTCCCGTTGATGAACCTGCGTTCCCGTTAAATATTCGACCAATCGAGAATGACTTTGCCTGCCGTGCCGTTGAGCATGGCTTCGAAGCCTTTTTCAAATTCGTCGTAGCGGAGATGGTGCGTGATAATCGGCGAAACGTCCATGCCCGCCTGAATCAGCGCCATCATTTTATACCAGGTTTCGAACATTTCGCGCCCGTAAATGCCTTTCATCGTCAAACCTTTGAAGATGAATTTGCTCATGTCAATCGCCGCGTTCCCGGGCGGAATGCCGAGCTGAGCGATGCGACCGCCGCAGGACATGACTTCAAGCATGCCGTTGAGCGCGTGAATATTGCCGGACATTTCGCAACCGACGTCGAAGCCTTCCGTCATGCCGAGTTGAGTCATCACGTCCTTGAGCGAAGTTTGCATTGTGTTGACGGCGAGCGTCGGGCCCATTTTGCGCGCGAGCGCAAGGCGCGTGTCGTTCACGTCGGTAATGACGACGTAGCGCGCTCCCGCGGCCTTGGCGAGGGCGATTGCCATGATGCCGATCGGCCCCGCGCCGGTAATGAGCACGTCTTCTCCGACCATATTGAACGAAAGGGCGGTGTGAGCGGCGTTCCCGAGCGGGTCGAGGATGGCGGCGATATCGTCCGGAATATCATCGGCGAGCGGCACGACGTTTTTCGCCGGAATCGCGAGCAATTCGGCGAACGCTCCCGCACGATTGACGCCGACGCCCTGCGTGTTCGGGCAAAGATGGCGGCGCCCGGCGCGGCAGTTACGGCAGTAGCCGCAAACGATGTGTCCTTCGCCGGAAACGCGCTGCCCGACCTTGAGGTGGCGAATGTTTTCGCCGACTTTTTCGATGTGCCCGACGTATTCGTGCCCGACGACCATCGGCACGGGAATGGTCTTCTGCGACCACTCGTCCCACTTGTAAATATGCACGTCGGTTCCGCAAATGGCGGTTTTTTTGATGCGAATCAAAACATCGTCCGGACCGCAAACGGGTTCGGGAACGTCCATTAGCCAGAGACCGGGTTTTGCTTCTTTTTTAACGAGCGCTTTCATGTTTTTTAATTTGATAATAATTCGGAATGAAAAATGTAAAATGTGCGGCGATTTTAGGACGATTTTTTGCGGAGAGCTACAAAAAAGCGCGTTGACGGAGTCGGTAGCGATTTTGATAATTCGGGGCATGAAATTGCTTAAAACTCTCGCCCTGACCGCTTTTTCCGCCGCGTGTATCGCCCCGATTTTTGCGAATACTTTTGAGAATGCTCTTGAAAAGGCAAAACCCGTTTCAGCCGCCGAATTTTATGCCGTTTCCCTGATTCGCGGGAAGCAGGATTTCGGCGAAACGCGTATTGATAAATCCGTGGACGGGAACGCGCTTCGCATTGCGGGAAAAACCTACGAGCGCGGTATCGGCACGCACGCTTGTTCGATGATTCCGCTTGAGGTGCCGCATTCCGGACGTCAATTCGAGCTGAAACTCATCGGAAAAGTCGGGCTCGACGATGAAGCGCCCGGCGGCGACGGCGTGGAGTTTCGCGTGCTTTCGGGAACGCAGGTGCTTTGGTCGTCCGGTGTAATGAAAAGCGGCGAGCCGGCGAAAAAATTCAGCGTCGCCGTGCCGCACGCTTCAAAAAAACTTTATCTGCTTACGCTCGCGGGAAAAACGAACAATGCCGACCACGCGAACTGGGTGGATTTGAAGTGGAAAAAAGGGCACGTCCCCCGTCCCGGATTGCGCGCGGAATCTTTGTCGGCAAAGGCAAAGGGGCTTCTTCCGAATATCGAAAAAGACCAATCCGAGGTTTTTCGGAAGATTTTGAGCGATGCCCGCAGAGACGGAGCCGGAGAAATCGTGCTTGAGCCGGGAACGTATCACTTTTACGCGGAAAACGCGCTCGATATATCGCTTTGGATTTCCAATCACGACCAGCAACCGACACAGCAAGTCATGCTGCCGCTCGTCGATTTGCACAATTTGAAAATTCGCGGGAACGGTTCGACGTTTATTTTTCACGGAAAATGTTTGCCGGTGCTTTTCATGGACTGCGAAAACGTAATGCTCGAAGGCGTGCGCATCGATTTCGCGCGTCCGCTCTATTCCGAGGCGAAAGTGCTTGGCTTCCAAGACGGAAAGACCGTCGTTTCCATCGACAAAAAAGCGTTCCCGTATGAAATTCACGGGGACAAACTTTTCTTCGTCGGCGAAAATTATTCGCTCCAGCCGATTCATTCCGCGATCGCGTTTCGAGCGGGAACGAAAAATATTGTTTCGAACACGGCGGACATCGGTTGCGGAAACACCGTTACGGTTTTGCCCGACGGGAAAATCGCTTTGCACCGCGATTTCAGCAGAGACGGCGACGGCGTGGCGGTCGGCGACACGCTCACGCTCCGCACATGGTGGCGCCCGGCTCCGGCGTGCGTAATTTATCGCGCGAAAGACACAACACTCCGCGATGTTTCGATTCACTCGAGCTTCGGAATGACTTTGCTCGCTCAGCGCTCGGAAAACATTACGATTGCGGGAACGAAAACGGCGGAGGCGAAAACAAGCGGTATGTTCCCGCGCCCCGAAACCGGACGCGTTTACTCGGCAAGTGCGGACGCGACGCATTTTTCCAATGTCAAAGGTCTGGTATGTGTCGAAAATTCGTTCTTTGAAACAATGATGGACGACGCGATAAACGTGCATTCCACTTGCTTGGATATTGCGGAAATCGTTGCTCCGGACACGATTCGCTGCCGTTATCGACACGGACAGGCGATCGGTTTCGAGATTTTTGAGCCCGGAGAAAATCTGTGTTTTATCGCAGGAAAAACCTTGGAAAACGCAACGGAAACCGTTCCCGTGAAAGCCGTTCGGCGCATTTCGCCGACGGAAGTTTTGATTACGCTTTCCGAAAGCGTTCCCGCGAGCGTGAAGCCGGGCGACGCCGTCGAAAATGCGGATTACCAGCCGGAAGTGATTTTCCGCGGGAACGTGGTGCAGAACAATCGCGCGCGCGGAGCCTTGTTCACGACGCCGCGCAAAGTGCTCGTTGAGGACAATATTTTCCGAAACGTCGCCGGTTCGGCAATCTTGCTCGCGGGCGACGCGCAGGGCTGGTATGAGAGCGGCGCGTGCGAGGACGTTGTTATCCGAGAAAATATTTTTGAAAACAACCTGACTTCGCGCTTCCAGTTTACGAATGCGATTATTTCGATTTATCCGGAAGTGCGCGACTTGGCTTCGCAAAAGCGTTTTTATCACCGCAATATCGAAATTTCGGATAATGTTTTCCGGACTTTTGACGTGCCGCTACTCTTTGCGATTTCGACGGAGAAAATCCGTTTCACGGACAATAAAATTTTTTACAACGAGGATTTCAAGGGCTGGAACCAGCCGCCGTTCCAATTCCGCCGCTGCGCGGACGTTCTCATTCGCGGGAACAAGGTGAAACGCGTCGGCGAAACCCGACTCAAGCCGCAGAATTGGTCGCTGAATGATTGCCGCCTGGAAATGACCGTTCCGGGAGAAATTAATTTTTCGAAATAAGCTTTGCGCGTCCGCGCGAGCGAGCGGAAATAAGCGAAAAGGACGTTTCTCGCGCCGTGTTCGGCAAATTTCAATTTGCGGGAACGCGGGAACGCAATTAGAGTTGCGCGTCATGAAATACATTTCCACGCGCGGACTCGCGCCCGAAGTTTCCTCAACCGAAGCACTTCTAAACGGTATCGCACCCGACGGCGGGCTTTACGTTCCCGTCGAAATTCCCTCCAACGACGCACTCCCGAATTGGCTCGAAGCCGATTGCGATTACGCGGGAACGATGCGCAAACTCCTCGCGCTGTTTTTTGACGATATTCCGGAAAACGTGCGCAACGCCGCCGTCGAGCGCTCCGTGGCGCGCTTCGCAAATCCGAAAGAACCGGTCTCGCTTCGTTGGGCAGGAAAAGAGGAACGGATTGTCGAAGCTGAGGAAAACGATTTTTTCGACGAGAGCGAAGAAGAAGAAAAGACCGAAATCGTCGACTCCAACCTTTATTTTCTGGACCTGACACAGGGACCGACCGGCGCGTTTAAGGATGTTGCGCTGACGATTTTGCCGACGCTTCTGCAATACGCTGCGGAGCAGGCAGGACTGAAAAAAGCGGCGATTTTGACGGCGACGAGCGGAGACACCGGCTCGGCGGCGATGCGCGGATTCGCGGGTGTCGCGGGAACGGAAGTGCTCGTGTTTTTCCCGAAGACGGGAACGTCCGAAATTCAGCGTCGCCAAATGGTTTGTTGCGAGGGCGGGAACGTGCATGCCTGCGCCATTGAAGGTAATTTCGACGACGCGCAGGCAGGCGTGAAAGCCGTTTTTGCCGACGAAAAAATCCGCGCGGACGCCGCCGCGAAAGGCATTTTCCTTTCCAGTGCCAATTCCATCAACATCGGGCGTTTGTTCCCGCAGGTTTGCTACTACCTCATGGCGTGGCGGCAGCTGCATTTTTCGTGCGTTCTCGGCGAAGACGGTTTCGATGTCGTCGTCCCGACGGGCAATTTCGGGAACATTCTTGCCGCATTTTATGCGAAAAAGCTCGGCGCCCCGATTCGCCGCTTCATCGTCGCCTCGAACGAAAACAACGTCGTTGCAGAATTTATTCAGCGCGGGATTTATAACGTGAAATGCCACGTGTTGAAGAAGCGTAGTCCGAGAACATTCAAAGTAACTAATTCCCCTTCGATGGACATTCTCGTTTCGTCGAACATCGAGCGTTTCATTTTTGAAATTTCCGGGAGAAATTCCGAATTCGTTCGTGAATCAATGGCGGCTCTCAAAGAAAAAGGCGAGTTCGTGCTTGATGCCATCGCCGAAGCCGGGCTGAAAGAGGCGGGATTTGATTCCGGATTTGCGGGGCAGGGTAAAACGCTATACGGAATTCAGGAAGCGTGGAGGAGGTTCAAAAATCTTTTGGATCCGCACACGGCAATCGGTCTCAAGGTCGCCGTGACGAACGCCGAAGATGCCGCTCCTTGTGTGCCTGTCGTCATTGCGGAAACGGCGACTCCGTGGAAGTTTCCCAAAACCGTGATTGAAGGTTTGCGCCAAGGTTCTTTTAATCCGCGCGGTTTGAAAAAACCTTCGGAAACTTCGGATTTTGAAAATTTGAAAAATCTCGCCGATTACCTCGCCCGCGAGTTGAGTCCGGAAGAAAGGGAAAATTTCTCGCCGCGCTTTGCCGAGCTCGAAGCTGCGCCCGTGCTCCACGATTTGGTTTGCGCGAAAGACCGCGTCGGCGAAACCGTCCGCCAAGTTTTCGGGGTTTAGACAAAAGAAATAAAACCCTCGAATAGATGTCTATAGGCACTATTTTAACTATTAAACACAGGGATTTCTAATCGGATGAAAAACTTTGCAGTTTGTGTTCCTGCGTGATTTTCAACTACTTGATGTGATATGCGGCACAAATCTTTTCGATACTGCACAGGCGGACACTCGGGCGTCTCCCGGCTTCAATGTGCTGATACGTTTTGTAGTCCATTTCCGCGAGCTCGACAAAAGCTTCCTACGTCAGACCTGACGCAGGAAGCAATGCTTTTATAATCTTTCGGACACGGAAAACGGTTTCACACCGTCAATTATGCGGTGTTTTTACAGCTGAAACAGCAAAAAAGCCCACCGAATTACTCATTCGGTGGGCATCTTTCAACCGTGCTCCATTTTAAAAGCAAAAAAGGAGATTTTTCGAGTTTTTTTTTGAGAATTACATTTGGGCGTTAAACGCGAACTGCAACTTTAACGGAAGTTAAAAGAAGATTTTCTCGCGGAGGCGCAGAGTCGCACGGGAACGCCTTGTATCCCGCTTCCAATCTATTATTTTACGATATCGTTCGAGAAAGAGGACGAGTATTTTTACTCGGACCTTCGCATCTCTGCACTCCTATGAAAGCGTCGAAGCCCACCGAATGAGTAATTCGATGCGCACAATCTTCTGAGAAACCTCCTAACAAAAACGCAAACTTATGACTTATTTTGAACAGGCTCTTCATTTCTTCGAAGCGGGAAAGCTCGAAGAAGCACGTAAATATTTCGGCTACGCAAAGGATTTCGGTAGCGAAAACGAAAAGCAACGTGCGACTGAAATTCTCGAACAAATTGACGCGGGAACGGCAAATGTTGACTCGCTCGTTCACGAGAACGCGTTGGCGCGACCGGTAAAAACCTTGCTTGAGGAAAAACGATATGCGCTCGCGTTGGAAAAATTGCTTGCGCTCGGGGATTCCGCAAGTGCCGAGGAGCTTTATTACCTCGGTGTCTTACATGATGACTTCGGTATGGGAATGCCGAACGATCCGGAAAAAGCGCGTGCGTATTTCAAAAAATCATTCGAACTCGGTTACGCCGATGCCGGCGTCGGATATGTTCATGTAGGGACAGGCGACGATGAAGCCCCTAAACCGTTTAGCACAGAACAAAGGAAGCTGTTAGAAAAAGCGGCAAAACGAGGAAGCGTTCGGGCGAAAAGTTGTTTGCTAATAGACGATCTCGTCGTGTGCGCGAAAGAAAATGCGCCAGAAGAAGAACTTAAGGCGGCGAAACTTCGATACGAACAATTTTTGAAAAAAACGGAAACAGATGATCCTTTTGTGCTATTTCTTCAAGCTGTAGAGAATTTAAGCAAAAACACGCCCTTGAAGCGGGCTCGCGGCTTTGAAACATTGCTTCATCTGCGAAATTATTGGGACACCGGCATCGCTGTTCTCGCATGGGAAAAAATGGGCGAATGTTTCCGCGACGGAGTTTATGTCCCGCAAGATTTGGATGAAGCAAAATTTTGTTTTAACAAAATCATAGAAATCGGGAAAAAATACGTTTCCGAAGACGTGCGGGAATTTCTCTCCGGAAATTGGAGAGACGAGCCTTCGGAAGACGAGGATGCTAAGGAATGGGCGGTTGGGAAGATGAACGAAAAACTCCGTCAAATCGAAGCCTCACTCTTTTTCGCCCACCAAATGTGGCTGTATGATTTAGGAGAACGCAAGAAGGGCGAATGCAATGTAGAATGCAATGTAGAAGAATTTGGTCACATCATTACATGGTGGACAGGTATGGCAGGAGCGCTGGAAACCGTCAAAAATCTTATCGGCGATTTGGAAGACATATTAAAAACACATTTTGGAATTTCTGACGCGGCGGAAATCTTGAATCAAAAAATCAGAAAAGAATTTACTGCGCTCAAAAAGATTATCAAGGAGATGGATGCGGACTTGGTCAATTACACAGCAGATGCGGATAGTGGCGGAATGATTGAAAATGCTAGGGCTCTGCTATCGGCTCCCAAAATGGTCAAGAAGCATACGTTACGTTTTCCTGTGGCGAAATGGGCTTTCTTCCAAACGTTGGTGAATACTGTTGTCGGTCTTATTTTCGAATACGAAGACGACGATGAGGAATACGAAGACGCCTGGGAGGATGGGGACGAGGAGGAGGATGAAGAAGACGATGATTACGTTTTTTGCGCTTCCTGCGGGACGAGAAATCCGGAAGGTGCAAATTTCTGCTACAAATGCGGCGAGGAGATCTTTAAGGACGAAGATTAACCCGAATATTTCAAAAACCAAAATTCTCTAACAATGACCAACGCTTGGAAGAATCTTGTTCCCGCGAAAATCGGGAAGTGGACGGGAACGGGCAACACTATCACGCTCGATCTCGCGTGTGTGAAGTCCGTTTTGATCGGCGGAGAATCCGGAAGCGGGAAATCCTGCCTGACTCGGCATATTCTTGCGACGCTTACGCGGGAACACACGCCGGAAGAGGTTCGCCTTCTCATCGCGGATCCGAAAATTGTCGAATATTCGGATTACGAAGATAGTCCGTATTTGCTACGTCCGGTTGTCACGGACGCAGAGCACATGGCGGAAACGTTTGATTGGCTTTTTGCAGAATACGAGTACCGCTTTAATCTTTTCGGGAAATACGGATGCCGAAACATCGCTACGTTTAACGAAGCGGTTTGCGCGGGAACGATTCCCGAAGAAAAGCTGCCGAACATCGTTTTCGTTATTGATGAATTTGCGGATTTTCTAATTCAAGATTTCGAAAACTTTGAAGCTTCGATTGTGCGTCTTGCCGCACTAAGCCGTGCCTACGGAATTTTTCTCGTTCTCTCGACGCAACATGCGGATCCGAAATGCATCACAGAACTAATCAAATCCAATCTGAACGCGCGCATCGCGTTTCGCACGGGAACGGCGAAAGCTTCAAAAATCATCCTCGACCAATCCGGTGCGGAATCTCTACGGGAACGCGAATTTCTCTATTCGCCCGATGCCACGATTCCTGAGAATCCCCCCGTTATCAAACTCCGCGCCCCCGAGTTGTCGGAGGAATCCTGAATCCGAAACAGAAAAAATATGATTATTCTCGCGTATTTACTCCTAATTGTCGCGTTTTTGCTTTGGTTCTTTGGTGGTGTTTTTCTTATCGGCGGGAACCGGAAAGTAGGTCTGTGCATTATGGGCGTTGGCGGGATTTTTTATCTGCTAAGCGTGTTTCTATTCTGACAATTAGTAAATGTAAAATCTTATGAAGAACAAAAATAACTTAAAAAAATTAGGCGGCGGAATGGTTCGTTTTTTGATCGTTTTGCTGATTGCGGCTGTCGTCGTTGTTGCCGGTATTGTCGCCTGCCGATACTTCAAAATGGTGTCGCCTCCTCCGAATTACGATGATGTTCGCCTTTGCGTGAAATCACTTGTCGAATCGCAGTCGTCCTACTGCGTGCACAAAACGCGAGGACGCTTTGCCGCGAATATGAATGAACTCGGATTTGTGCGGGAACGCGGCGATGTCATGCTAGAGCGTGTTTGGAACGCGAATTGGCAGAGTCCGGATCGTGTTGCGAGTGAAGGTTATTTTTTTACGACGTTTTCTCTTAAAAACGGTAAACGCGCCGTTGTGCTTGCTGTTCCCGCCAACGGGAAACCTCCGTATTTTATCGCACTCTACGGAGAAATCGGTGCCTCGATGATGAAAGCACGAGGAACTTCCGTTTATCGAAATTTTGATTCAGGAATCTTTACTGATGATTTTATCTCCGGAAAGACAACTCTCGAACGCGTTCGCGAAATTATTGAGCAATCAGAACGCGTTCCTGAAAATCTCTAATTTTAATCAGACAAACCAATCTTACAAATCATGAAAAATTATCTCATCGCTCTTGGAATTGCATCGCTTGTTTGTGTTCCCGCCATTGCGGAAAACGAATATGGCGATTATGTAAAAACACCGGACATCGTTGCCGCCGATTTATGGAAAGATTCGTGGCAACTCGGGAAGGAATATCAGCACCTTGCTACGTTTGAGATTGATGCGGCGGTAAAAGCGTCTTCAAGGAAAGATGCTTCGTGGCTCGAAAAGCTTTGCGGGATGGCTTACGAGGACATTTCCGGACACATGCAGTTGGGCGGAACGACGAGCGCGTTTACAACGGTTGCCCATAAAACCGAAAACGGTGAAACGCTCCTCGTTCGCAATTTCGGAACAACGGATCTTCAACCAAATTTCTATTTTGAAATAAAAGATTCTCCCGTCGTCGGTTTTGTAATGAAAACACTGATGACGGATGGTGAAATTAAAACGCTCGTGAACAAGCGGTTGACAGAGGCTATTGCTGTCGGTGCGGGAATCAAAGCCGGAATCGCTGCGTTTCTTGCAGCGGAAGTCGCAACAATTGGTGCGTCCGGAGGAAGTCTAGGAACTGTTGCCGCAACGGAAGCACTTGCTGCCGCATACGCGAGCACCAAGGCTGCTTTAATCGCTGTCGCGAAATCAACGGATGCCGGCGGACGTCTTGAAGAATACGTTCAAGGTAAATTACAAGATGCCGGGCTTGGCGCATCGGAACTCGACGGCGAGGTCGTTTATACCGTTCGAAACAAATCTAAGGCGGGCAAGCTTTTCGGATCGCTTAATACGAAAGCGAATTTTGCTCTCAAACTTGCGGAAAGTTTTAACAATCGCGATTACCTCATTTTTTCAGATAAGGGAGGTAATGTTTCGTCAAAACGGATATCATCCAAGACGATTGAAGATTTGATGGAACTTTCTGAGAATGGACAGCTTTCTCAAAACATTGGAGCATTAAAGAATCTCGACGGTGCGGTTGCCTCGGATGCCGAAAGTTGTTTTAAACGCGAATCCCTCGGACTGAACGAGAAAATCCTCGGAGGGAAGGAGCGCAAGATTGGAGAAGTTTGGCTTGCAGATGCGGATTTTATGAACAGCTTTCTGCATCCGGAACTGAAAGGAAAATTTAAAGGACGGGTTTTGCTCAAATATGAATCAGATACGCGAGCTCAGGATTACTGGGGAAATTTCTTCAGCGCACGGAAGTTAATTATGCTTCGCCGAAGCGGGGACGATTCGACCAATGCCGCTTACGAAGAAGAAGAATTTTCACTTTCTTTGAACGGACAACGCACATCGCTTGAAATTTTCTTGGATAAGGAAACGCTTGTTGTTCGCGAAGTTCGTCTAAAAGCAGAAAGCGATGTTTCCGCCGGCGGATTACCGAATTCGATTTTTACGCGAGGCTTGAAATTGAACGGTGATATTGAATGCAACATGAACTATCACTGTCGGGAATCATCGACTGACAATGGGTAATTCTTCTCAAAAACAGAAGCCTATCATTGAAATTCGGAATCTGGAATTTGGGTTTGATGAAAAATCAAAAGGGCGTAGCAAAATTCCCGGATTAAGTTTACCGTATCTTTCAATCTCGCCGGGGCGCATTCATGCTCTCGTCGGCGGGAGCGGGTGCGGGAAGTCTTTACTGTTGAGCTTGCTCTCGACGTTCCCGCCCAAGACTTGGGTGAAACCGAGACATCCGGAAATATTGTCCTTTTCTTGGTTCGGAGAAAAATTTTCAGAGCACGATTTTGGTTTTGCGGGAAAATATTCTTCGAAGATGCGAAGCGCCTTGAATAAAAGCCAAGGCAACATTTGGTATGTGCCTCAGCATCTTCCGATTAGCCGCGCGGATTCCGTTTCAGTTGAAAAAACGCTTTTTGAAATTGTTCGGGCAACAAATCCAAATAAGTCTCCGAAAGAGGTTTGCAATGCCGCCGAAACGTTTTTTGATAAATTAAACAAGAAATCCGGTTCGCGATTCTTTGATTGGGATAAGGAACGCCATGAGCCCGTTCGGAAACTTTCCGGGGGCGAACGCAAGCGCTTCGAGGTTTGTGCAAGGCTGATCGCGCTCGAACTTTTTAATCAAGACGGAAAGGCTCTGTTTCTTTTAGATGAACCGACAGCCGGATTGGATCCGGTTCGATCGAGATATTTTTTCGAGTTTATTAAAAACATCTCTAAAGAGGACAAAGATGTTGCCTTTGTCATAGCAACGCACGATTTGCAGTTTTTGGACGATTATGCCGACGAAATAATTTCTATTCGTCGAGACGATGAAGACGACGAAACGACGACGCATCTCAAGGAAGACAAAACCTGTTGCGAAATTTTCTGCGGGAACGTCGGCGATTATAAAAAAGTTTTCGGTGGAGAAAGCGGGAACACAAAGACCATTCTCGAAATTTTTGAAAGGAATAATCGACGGGAAAACGGAAAGAACGCAGAAAGCGCGGGCGCACTCCAAAAGAGATGGGAAAGGCAAATGCCCGAAATTTTTAGCTGTCAACAATGAAAGAATTGTCAACAATGAAGACGGATTTTCTGCGTTGTTTTCGGCGACAATGGCCGAAAACGAAAAAGGCGTGGTTTTCCGCGATTGTAATTCCGGCTCTTGTCGCCGTTTTGGTTTGGCTTGCATTCTTGTTTCAGGAGAGTCCGGGTGAAGATTTTGACCGTTTTGTGTTTTTTTCAACGTTGTATTGTTTTTGGGTCGGGCTTTTCAATGCCTGCCAAACGCTCAACGGTGCCGTGGAGTCCGGAGAATGGAGCTATTGGGTTTTGGGATTTCGGCGCTCGTTCTTGCGTTATTTTACGGCGAACGTGCTTTCTGTAGGTGTGGGGACGTTGGTGCAGATTGCGGTATTTTTAGTCGTATTGTTCGGACTTTCGTTTTTCGCCGACTTGGGGACGTTGGAGACAAATAATATTTTGGAAGTCGGATTTGATAGTACGGAAAATGCCTTAAAGGGCTTTCTCGGATGTGGATTGTTTTTTCCGGAATGGCTTCCGAGCTGTCTATTTTTATCTCTTTCATTTTTGAGTGCCGCTTGTTGCGGCGTTGCTTTCGGTATTTTACTTAGCGCATCTATAGGGAGTTCTTCAACCGCACTAAAGATGTCTGTGGCCACTGTCGTTTTGATTATGATTTCGTCTTCGATCGTTTTGGACGAACAAAAAAACTACGAGTATGTTTCCGAAATTTTGTTTGAAAATTCTGAGGGCAAAAAATTGCCGTTCGCATGGGAAGATGGGTATTTCGGAAAAACAATTTTAAGTGGTGCATCATTTGCGTTCCCGCAACGCTATTTTTTCAATGTAGGATTTTGCCCACTACATAAAAGTGTGGAAAAGGAAGTAGAACAACAGAGTAGTGATGTATGGAATGAGTTGAGGAAATTTGGGCGAAAAGGTGGGGACGAGAAAAAGCTTTCCGAGATTCGAGCAACGTGTGTTCCCGAGATTTTGAAGATGTTTTTTTCACGCGTTTTCGGGGAGCTCTTTGCTATGACACTCTGGTGCGCCGGTGTCCTCCTTTTCGCGTTCGGGTTTCTAAAATTTAAATCAAAATATTATGAGATTCGTTAAAACAACATTGGCTTTGTGCGTCGTTTCGTCTCCGCTTCTCTTCGGGGCTCCGCTTACGGAGTGGAAACTGAATTGGGATTATCAAACGAGAATGGAATTTCGTGTAGAATTTACCCGAGTTCGTGCCGACGCGTGGGACGGGAACAACATTATCTATACGGGGAATACGGAATTCCAGACATTACGTTGCGGTTCAAATTCCGCAAATATCGTATTCGTGTCGTCGGATTTGCTCCGTTTGGAAAATCCTCCGGAATTTAGAAAAGACATAGAAGAACGTCCTTGGTATGACTGGGAATATATAAAAGGCAAAGGAATGTCGGTGATTTTCAGGGGTGACGATTTCATCGAATGGGTCGAAACACATAAAGATTATGAAGCGTTAAAATTAAAATCCGGCGGCTTAAATAAAATTTTAGGGCTGGATGCTTTTTCGGCGGAGACGTCGGCGTTGTTTGCGAAAGACCTCGCTTATTGCTTCCGGTGGGAATCAGCCTCTGACGCTTCTGGAGTGAGCGTCTATAAATCTTGTAACAGTCACGAACAGGCTCCGGAGCTTGTTCAGGATTTTGTGAAATCCGAAGTGAATTTCAGTTACGAGGGGCTTTGTGACGGTCGTAACGGGAGAGAGTTTTGGTTGGTTGATGCAGATGCCCTTTCCGGAATTGTTCCACAACATATGTTGTATAAGGCTAAATTTGACGGACGGGTTCTTTTGCGTTGGGTTGAGTCGACACCGGAAACACAGAGGGCTGATCAGAAATTGGAAAAGTATGATGCTAAAATTGTGATTTGGCCGCGTCCGCACGGGAACGATGCCACAAATCTAAAATTTCTATTCATGTCTGCAGAAGGGAAACCACAAGAAATCAGGCTTCCGAGAGATAAAATTTCCGGCAATTTTTACATCGACAAGGCGCTGAAAATTATAAAGGAAGCGAACATTGAAATCAAAGATGCTAAATATTCCGGAGAAATGCCGAAAATCGGAGATTTCAAAGAAGAAATAAAAACGCTGAGTGCTGATTTGAAAATTGAATTCAATTATGAGCAGTCTGCCTCTAAGAGACAAAAACTATAAAAATATACCATGAAAACTGTAAAAACAATTCTGTCAACTATACCTTTGGCTGTTTTGTGCGGGTGTACATCTACTCCAGCATTGGAAAACAATATGACTTCGGAGGTAAAAGTTCGATCGGATGTTGGAAGTTGCGGAACGACTTGCTCCTGCAAGGAGCAAAAAATCGAACCGGAACAACCGCCTCTTTCCCCGAATTTCTGGGGGGATTATCGCTGCGCGGAGTTTCCGAAGTGGTCTTTGGTATTGGATGAATCAGAGAACACCGGAAAGCTTTCTCGCGGAGAAAGAAATGGGGAGGAGATAATCGAATTTGGCGTAGTTTTTCTTTCGCCGTATTCCGACGCGAAATCCTGTTTCGTCGATATGCGTATTCCCGAATATGAGAATTACAAAAAGCGTTTTTTGAAAATTCGTGAAATGGAAGACGGATTTTTTGAAATCATTCTCGATATTGGCAGTTCAAATGAAACGTTATTGGGAAAAACGTTTAAACGTAGGAAAGATTAAAAATGGAATCGGACGACAAAACCATTGAGATTGAATTTTGTCCGCATTGCGGGCAGATGATTCGCGACGGCGACAACTTCTGTGCGGGATGCGGAGCGAAGGTTGGAGAGCCGGAATCGCAGGTGCTTCGCATCGCCTATCAGTCTTTAGCCTTGTTTACGGGAACGCTCGGATTGCATAATTTTTATGCCGGATTTTTCGGACGAGCGTTTTGTCAGCTCGGAATGACGCTTGCAGGCGGGATTTTGTGGCAAGTTCGCGGGGACGTAATTAGTTTCCCGATATTGGGAACAATCAGTGGCATTTGGGCGTTCTTGGAAATTTTTATGCAACGTAAAGATTCCACGGGATTACCGATGCAAAAGTGCGGATGCGTCGCCCAGATTGGAATTTTTCTTTTGGTCGCAATCGTCGTCGGGGTGTTCGGCGGTTTCGCGTGGATCTGCGTCGACTTGGGAAGTGTTAGTTCGTGATTCCTCATTAAAACAACCTCATTCTCCTGCTGGTTGTTTATGCAAAAACGGATACTTCCGGAGCTTTCTCCTTAAAAACTCTCTTTTGGCGTGTGAGGCTCATTGCCGGTCTGCTCTGTTTCATTCCTTATTCGGGACGCTTTAGAATGAAGCACGGGTTCTTCACCTCTTTCCTAAATTTCAATTTGCGTTCCCGCGCGGGCTGGGGCATAGTTTGCGCCTTTATTTTTTATAATTAATGCAAAATACAGCTATGAATAATGTAATGATTCTTGCACAGGCGGTTGAAGCCGCTCCCGCGACCCAAGTCGTCGAAACCGTTGCCGTTGAAGGCGCGCCGGCTTCGGAAGGCGTTCCCGCACAACCGCAAGGCGCGTTCGGAATGTCCACGCTTCTGATTTGGGTTCTGATTTTTGTCGGATTTTATTTTATCTTGATTCGTCCGCAATCGAAGCGTCAGAAGGCTTTGCAGAAGATGCAGAGCGAGCTCAAGGTCGGAGATTCGGTTTACACGACGAGCGGAATTGTCGGAAAAATTGTTTCTTTGGACGAAACGACGGTTACGCTTCAGGTTTCCGAAGGCACGCGTATTCCGTTCCTGCGTGCGGCGGTGAGCGCGCTCGTAAACGCCCCGGAAAAGAAATAATTTTTCCGCTCAATCGGCTGTGTGCGCAGTTTCGCACATTTTGAAATTAGAAACCGCGAGCGGGATTTCCGTTCCCTCTCCGGTTTCTGATTTGTCATTTCTAATTTCTACATTTTAACACGTTTTTATGACGACCAAGATTTTTTGGCGGCTTTTTGCGTCTCTGCTTTTTTTGGGCTATGCGTTGATCAGCATGATGCCGCTCAAAAGCACGCCTTTCCGTGAATATGTTGAAAATCACGTAACGGCGAGGCAGGACGAGTTTAAACTCATTCTCGAAGAGGCGGATCGGCGCGTTGCCGATTACCGCGACGAAAGCGTTCCCGCCGATAAAAAATCGCCAACCGCTTACGCCGCGTTGAAAGACATCGCGGCGGGCAAGGGAAACGCGGGAACGCCGATTGCGCTTTCACAATTTTTCCCGGATATCCGCATGGTGCGCGAGCCGATTTTGGAAAAACAAAATCAGATCCTCATGCAGGAACTCTTGCGCCGTTCTCAGGGGAAACTGAAGCTCGGGCTTGACTTGCAGGGCGGGATTTCCTTTACCTTGCGCGTTAATCCGGAAGCGGCGGAGGCGGACAAACGTGCGCTTGCCGCGGCGAAAACGCCGGAAGAAAAAATCGCTGTCGAACAGGCGATTCGGGAACGCGCCGAGGAAAAACTTTCCCAAATTAATCAGGCGGTCAACGTCATGGAGGACCGTGTTAATCAGTTCGGCGTGAGCGAGCCGGTGATTCGTCCGGTCGGGAACGATTCGATTGAAATTCAACTTCCGGGCGAAGATACGGCGAACAATCCGGAAGCGATTAATTCGTTGAAAAAGCCGGCTAAGCTTGAATTTCGCATGGTGCACCGCTATTTGGTGCCGGAAACGGGAACGCCGGAAGGCACGATAAAAAGCCTGCGCGCGGATCCGCGCTTGGCGACCTCGCCGGTTGCCGCTTATGAAGTGCTTTACGATCATCACATCGACAAAAAAACGGGCGAAGCCACGTCGTTCCCGCTTTATGTAAAAAAAGCTCCGGAAGCGACGGGCGCGATTGTCGAACGCGCGCACGTGGAAAGCCCGGACGGCTTGACCCTGCAGGTCGGGATTCGTTTTACATCGGACGGCGGACGCATTTTCGGCGACGTAACACAGCGCATCGCCGACGAAGACAACCGCACGGGCGGCGACGGCCGCTTCGCCATCGTTCTCGACGGGAAGTTGATGTCTGCGCCGACATTGAACGCCGGCGCGGGAGGGCGCAAAGTCGGTCTTTACGGCGGCGTAGCTTCCATTACCGGAAATTTTGACCAAAAGGAAGCGCAGGAACTTGCCAATGCACTGAACAACCCGCTCGAGTTCCCGCTGGAACTTCAGGATATGACCAACGTCGGCGCGACACTTGCGGAAGATGCTCAAAACCAGTCAATGACGGCGGCGGCGGTCGCTACCGGGTTCATTGTCGTGTTCATGCTGGTGTTTTACCTTTCCGGCGGTGTCATTTCCGTTATCGGGATCGCGTTGAATATTCTCATGATTTTCGGCGTGATGTGCGCTATCGGCGCAACGATTACTTTGCCGGGAATCGCGGCTCTCGTTTTGACGATGGGCATGGCGGTTGACGCGAACATTCTTGTTTTCGAACGTATTCGCGAAGAGCTCAACAACGGAAAATCGCTCAAAACGGCACTTGAGCTTGGCTACGACCGTGCATTCGTCACGATTTTCGACTCGCAGCTAACCTCGTTGGTAACGGCACTCATTTTGATTTGGATGGGCACGGGCTCCGTCAAAGGTTTCGGGGTAACGCTTGCCATCGGGATCGTAACCACGCTTTTTACCTGCTTGGTAACTTGCCGAGGTTTGCAGGAATTGCTTGTAAATGTCGGGCTTACGCGGCGGCTCTTCGGGATTCGCCTGATGAAAAAAACGCCGAATTTCCGCTTTATGGAGCATTGGCGCGGTGCCATCGGTATTTCAACGCTTCTTGTCGTTGCCAGCGTTGCGTTCCCGTTCATTAAGGGAGACGAATGCTTGAGTAAGGACTTCAAGGGCGGTGAATCCGTTACGCTGAGTATTGTTCAGGATACAAGCAAGCACATTGGCGTCGGCGAGATTCAACAGCTGATTCGCTCTGTCGGCATTGAAGATTCTTCTGCGGTTTACCAGCAAAAAGTCGGTGCCTCGGAGCAGACGCTCAATATTGAGTGTGAGCTGACGAAAGATGCCTCGCAGGGCGAATTTTCCAACATCGAAAAAATTGCGTCGAAGCTTTTGCAAACGCATCCGGAAATGTTCCCGGCGGGAACGCAGTCGGTGGAGGAAATCATTGTCGGAAAGCAGGCGGTGGGTGCCGTGGTCAGTGCACAACTGGTGAAAATGGCGATTATCTCGCTCATTCTCGCGGTGCTCGGAATTATGATTTACGTAGCTCTCCGCTTCGAAGTCGGCTTCGGTGTGGGAGCGATGATTTCCACGATTCACGATATCGTGGTGGTTACCTGGCTTTATTTGATTTGCGGCGGGCAATTTTCGGCATCGATGATTGCGGCGATTCTGATGGTTGCCGGTTATTCCATCAATGACACGATTGTCGTGTTTGACCGTATTCGCGAAGAACTTGCCAACAATCCGGGCATGAAGCTTAGCGACGTGATTAATCTTTCGATTAACCGCACGCTTTCGCGCACCTTGCTGACGTCCGTGACGGTTTTCCTTTCCGCGATTTCGCTTGCCGTATTCGGCGCGGGCGATGTTGCCGAATACGGAAAAGTCTTCATTTTCGGCGTGCTTGTCGGGACGTTTTCTTCGATTTATATCGCTTCTCCGATTTTCTATTGGTGGCACAAGGGCGACCGCAAGCGAGTTGAGGAAGGCGATAAAGCCTACGTTTATTCTTGGGAAGCAGGAAACGAAAAGAAGAAATAACGATTCCTCTCTCCCGAAAAAAAGTGCGTTCCCGCAAGGATTTTTCCACGCGGGAACGCTTTTTTTTTCAGGAAAATTTTTCTACAAAATATCTTTTAGCGTGTAGTTCGAAAATTCGTCGATGAAGCGGCGAAGTGCCCTTTGAGAAACGGATTTTAATTTGCAGCGTTCGATTCCGAGCGGACACGAGCGGCAGGACGCATTGTAGCATTCAAAAAGTGCCATATTTTCCTCCGACAGCTTCAGGATTTCCGCCAAGTTAATTTCTTCCGGAGTCCGTGCCAAATGCAGTCCGCCGACTCTGCCTTTCGAGGCGAGAACGTAGCCGCGCCCCGCAAGCTTATGCAGAACTTTTTTCATGTGGTGCGGCGAAGCTTCCAGTTGTTCGGCAAGCATATCCGCCGTGCACCGCTTATCCTGATTTTTTGCCAGATAAATAAGCGCGCGAAATGAATAGTCCGTAAATTTCGAAAGTTGCATTTTGTCCAGCGGGGTTCTTCGTGAACTTTGCGTCATAATTTTTCGAAAATCAATCCGCAAAATAAAAATAAGTATTTTACTTGCGTATTTTATTGCTACCGACAAAATAGGATTTCTTTTCTCCTAAAAAATAAAAACAGAAAGAAATAATGATGTTAGACGCAAAGAGTGTAGAGCTTGTAAAAAGCACCGTTCCCGCCCTTAAGGAAAAGGGATTGGAGATTACGCAGGTTTTTTACAAGCGAATGTTTGAACAGAACCCGGAAGTGAAGCCGATGTTCAATATGGCAAAGCAGGCATCCGGCGCGCAGCCGAAGGCGCTGGCGATGGCGGTTTTGGCGGCAGCGCAAAATATTGAAAATCTTGGAGCCATCGGGAACGCCGTTGCGAAAATCGCGGAAGTCCACTGCGACTGTATGGTGAAAGAAGAGCATTATCCGATAGTCGGAAAACATCTTTTGTGGGCGATAAAAGAAGTTTTGGGCGAAGCGGCGACAAAGGAAATTATCGATGCTTGGGCAAAAGCCTACGACGTGATAGCCCGCGTTTTCATCGATGTTGAAAAAGGTGTTTACGCCAAGCGCGGGATTCCGGTGTAAAACCGAAAGATTTTTTACTCGGCAAAAAATGCGTTTCCGACAACGGGAACGCATTTTTTTTTGAGGAACGGTCCCGTCAATGAAGGCGCGTTGCTTGCGTGTTTTTTTATGAATAAAAACTTTGCGTTCCCGCAGTTAAACGGGCAGTATTGCGGCTTCCGTTTTTTATGTCCATTTCTTATACAGAGCTTGCGAATGCAGTCGTGCAAAAAATGCCGGTTTATGAGCCCGGAAAGCCGATTGAGTATGTTGCCCGGGAGTTCGGGATAGACCCGTCAACCATTGAAAAAATGGCATCCAACGAAAATCCGTTCGGAGCCTCGCCGAAAGCCGTTGCGGCAGCGCAGGCGGCACTTGCGGAAATCAATATGTATCCGGACGGCGGCACGATTTTGTTGCGGGAGCGATTGGCGAAATTTTGGAGTTTGGCTCCGGAGCAATTTTTTATCGGGAACGGCTCGAACGAGGCGTTGATGATTCTCGGGCAAACGTTTTTAAATCCGGATTGCGAAGTGATTTACGGAGAACAGGCGTTTGTCGTTTATAAAATTATGACGACGATCGCGGGCGCGAAACCCGTTCCCGTGCCGATGCCGAATTTCCGCACGGACTTAGAAGCGATGCGCGCCGCCGTTACGGAACGCACGCGCATGATTATCCTCACGGAGCCGAATAATCCGCAGGGCACGGCAAGCGAGCCGGAAGCTCTGATTGCTTTCGCCAAAAGCTTGCCCGAACACGTAATTCTCGTGGTGGACGAAGCCTACGCCGAATTTTCCAAAAAAGCGGCGGATTTGCGCCCGCTCATCGCCGAAGGGCGCAAGGTGGTTTGCACTCGCACTTTCTCGAAACTTTACGGCTTGGCGGGCTTCCGCATCGGATACATGTATGGCTCGGCGGAAGTTATCGGGCTGATGAATCGCGTGCGCCAGCCGTTTAATGTGAATTTGCCGGCTCAGGCGGCGGCAATCGCCGCGCTCGACGATACGGAATTTGTCGAAAAAACCCTGCGCGGGAACGCGGAAGGCGTGAAAACACTCTGCGCGGGTTTTGAAAAATTGGGGCTTTCCTACGTGCCGACGGAAACGAATTTTATCCTCGTTCATATCGGTCCGAACGCGGGAACGGTTTTCGTGGAGCTCGAAAAATGCGGCGTTATTGTGCGTCCGATGAAGGGTTACGGCATGCCGGAGAGCCTCCGCGTTACCGTCGGAACGCCGTCGCAAAACGCTAAGTTCCTTGCCGCGCTCGAAGATATTTTGAAAAAATAATATTAAAAACTCTCAGGTCTAAGTTTTATCCATGATCGGTTTCTTCCAAAATTCAATGGCAAAGCACCACCGGATGATTTTCGGCGTGCTTCTTGTTTTCATCGTCGTTTCGTTCGTGTTTTATACGGGCTCCGGAAGCGCGGCGGATTTGCTGGGCATGCGCCGCTCGACAAATGTCATGGGCGTTGATGTCGGGAACGCGGAGGAAACGGCTCCGTATCGCGCCGGCGTTCTGCTTTCAAACGGCGGGCGGCAGTATTCGGCGCAGGATTTGATTCAGCGCATTTATTTGGTAAAAACGGCGGAAGCCTATCAGTTGCCGGAGCCGACGCAGGCGCAACTCAGCGAATATCTTTCCGAGCAGGGGCTTTCTTCCGAAGTGCTCACGAGCATCCGCCGAAACTTTGACGTTTCCGAAGACGTTTTGCGCACAACGATTATCCACAGCTGGAAAATCCAAAAGTTCATGCAAACTTTCGGGAACGTGCCTTCCGTTTTTGAAGCCGATGTGGAACTCGCTTGGAAGGAACTCAACGCGCGCTGGGTCGTGGAATTTGCGGAGTTCTCTTCCGCTAACGCCAAGCTCGCGGTGCGCATGCCGAAGGACAAAGCGGAACTTACGGAAAAACTTACGGTGTATTTTAACGAAAACAAAGAAGATTATCGCATCGCCGAACGCGTGAAACTTTCCTACGCAAAAATCGTTCCCGATGCCGCAACCCTCGCAAATATTCCCGAGCCGACGGATTTTGAGCTCTCCTCGTTTGTGGCGGGAACGTTTGACGGCGACACGGAAAAAGCCGCCGAAGACTTGAAAACCAATCGCGCATCACGCGTCGCCGAGTGGAAAAAATCTCAACTTCTGGACACAACGGCGGCAGAAATTTCCAACCGCTTGTATGAAAAATTGCCGACGGATATGGTGAGCCCGCGCGACGAAAATTTCCCGGAAACGCTTGCCAAGTCCGGCTTCGAATTTGTCGAAATCCCTGCGTTCCCGCGTGATGAAATCCCGGCAGGTGCCGGCGTTCCCGAAGAAATTCTCCGTGCGCTTGCCGCCGGCGGATTGAATGAAACGCTCTGGAGAACGGATGCAATTCCCGCTTCGGATGCCGTTTATGTCGTCGTTTTTCGAGGAACGGAGCCTTCTCGCATCCCCGAACTCAAAGAAGTGCTGATCCGTGTTTCTGCGGCGTGGACGGAGGCGGATTTGGCGGAGCAGTTTGATGAAGCCGCGCGCAACGAGGCGAAATTGCTGGGCGAAAGTGTCGCCGCCGGAAAAACGCTGACGCAGGCGGCGGCGGAACGCGGGCTCAGCGCAAAAACAACAGCGTCTTTTACGGCGCAAAGTCTTCCGGAGGAATTTGTCGGAACTGACCTTATCGGCATGCTCAAATCCGTTCCCGAAGGGCAGGTCGCACCGATGATTCGCGTCGGCGATAAAGTATTTTTCGTGCGCGCCGTTTCTAAGGACGTTCCCGCTCCGGATAAAAACAGCGAAGAGTTCAAGCGCGTTTGGGAGCTTTTTGACCGCCAAACTTCGTGGGAAACGTTTCAAATGCAACTTTTTGAAGGAATTTCCGAACTGGCAGCTAAGCTCGGCGTTCCCGAAGAAGAATAAGATTTTTCCGAAAAATTAAACAAAAGCGCTCCTCTTGAGTAAGGGTGGGCGCTTTTGCTTTTGAAAATGAAAAAAGAAATAATTGCAGTCGGGCTGGGCGAAGTGCTTTGGGATGTTTTTCCGGCCGGGAAAAGGCTTGGCGGCGCGCCGGCGAATTTTTCCTATCATCTTGCGCAACAGGGTTTCCGGGCAGAGCTCGTTTCCGCTGTCGGAGACGATGCCGGCGGGAACGGGATTTTGAAGCTCCTGGCGCAAAAGCACGTTTCTACGAAATACACGAGCCGCGTTCCCGCACCCACGGGACGCGTTGACGTTGCCGTGGATTCAAAAGGAGTTGCCGCCTATCGGTTTTCGGAAAATTGCGCATGGGACTATCTTGTTTTTTCTCCCGAAAACGAAAAATTGGCAAAGCGGACCGATGCGGTTTGTTTCGGCACCTTGGCGCAACGCGGGCCGCGTTCCCGCGAAGCGATTCTTCGTTTTCTTGACGCGATGCCGGCTTCTTCAATCCGCGTTTTTGACGTGAACTTGAGGCAGAATTTTTTCTCGGAAGAAATTATTCTCGGCTCGCTCGAACGTTGTTCTGTTTTGAAAATTAACGAAGACGAAACGCCGGTTGTTTCTAAGCTTCTCGGCGTAAATCTGCGTTCCCGTGAAACGTTTTTAGATGCTGTTTTTGAAAAATATCCCGGAATAAAAATGATTGCGCAAACTCTGGGAAAAGCCGGAAGCATCGTGCGTTCCCGCGACGGGACTCATTCCGAAATTGCAGCGGAGAAAAGTATCCGATTAATCGATACGGTCGGAGCCGGAGATGCGTTTTCCGCCGGGTTCGTTTCCGCCTTGTTGCAGGGCGCAAGCGTTCGGGAAGCGCATTTTCACGCCGCGAAGCTCGCCGGATACGTTTGTTCGCAGGCGGGCGCGATGCCGGACGTTCCCCCCGCGTATCGTTTTTCAAAAGCTTAATTTTACCGAAATTCCGGCGGCGGAAGTGGCGGGATCTTCGTTTTTGGAGTCAATCGGGCGCGTGCGCCGGTAGTCAAAATCAAACTCCACGTTGTCTGAAACGCGGTAGGACAGACCGAATCCGCCGCCCAAACTGTAATTTTGCGTGTAAGTTTCGAGCGAGTTTGATTCGGTGGTGCCGAGCGTCATCGTCGAGACGCTGTAAAGTTTAAGGCGGGAAGAAATTTCTATCGGAATTTTGGCGTCTACCCAAACACGATTGTCCTTGGCATTGGGCGTGTTGCTCGGGTGATTGTCTCTTCCGCCGCCGTAGCGTTCGTAGAGGTCGCCTTTTGAAAATTCCAATCGGCTTTCGGCGTTCCCGTCCGAAGCGTTTTTTATGACGACGTTTTCGCCGTTGAAACTAAAATCCCGGTGCGCAAATCGGCTTGCCGTCTCGCTTTCCGAAAAATTTTCTCCGTCGTTTTCGTTAGGATAAAGAAGATTTCGGAGAGAATATTTTTCGCTGTCGGGAACCGTGCTCTTTTCAAATTCTTCGTTTTTTAAAATCAAAAAAGCAAGCAATGCTCCGCCCGCAACGCCGGAGGCGACGGCGAAAAAGAGCGTGCGTATTTTGATTTTTCCGAACATCCTGTTTTTTGTATTCGCGTTCCCGTTGCGGATTTTTGCTTAAAATTTACGTTCCCGAATCGGAAGGCGAAGATCGCTACGGAGCCGGACACCGAGGATAACCGAAGTTGCGGCGAGCCCGACGGCGAGTCCTATCCAAATGCCGACGCCTTCCATTCCGATTCCGAAAGCAAGAAAAAGGGCGGTCGGGCAACCGATAATCCAGTAGCTCACAAACGCCGCGACCGCGATAATCCGGACGTCACCGATTCCGCGCAAGGCACCGGCGGCGATTGTTTGAAAACCGTCAAAAATCATATAGGCGCAGACGACAACGAGGAAAGAGGAGGCGAGCGCGGCGGTCTCGTTTTCAAGATTGAAGATTGCGGAAACTTCGGCTCGGAAGAAGATGAATGCGACGGCGGAAATACTCATCGCAAGCAAAGTGAAAATCGCCGCTCCCGCAAAAACGGTGCGAATTTGAGGAAAATTTTTCTTGCCGAAAGCTTCTCCGACGCGAATGGAAAGTGCTTGAGAAATGCCGAGCGGGAGCATGTAAACCAACGAAGAAATCGTGGTAACAACCTGATTTGCGGCGATGGAAGCTTCGCTGATCCAACCCATGAAAAACGGCGCGGCGATAAAAAGCCCCGCTTCGAAAATCACGTGCAGTGCGCTCGGGACCGCGATGCGAAGATTCTGCCGGATTCCCCGCAACGAAAAGCCTTGATGCCAGCGGCAAATCAAGCGTTTATGCAAAACGATTCCCGCAAGCGAAATGATTCTGGAGAAAAGCGTTCCCGCCGCCGCACCTTCCAAGCCCCAGTTCGGAAAACCCAGCGCGCCGGTCATCAGCACCCAGTTCAGAAAAATATTGGCAATTAACCCGGCAATCGTCCAGAGCAGGGAAATCCATTGTTCGCCGCAAGCGTCCCGAAAAGATTTTACGGTTTGAAAACCGGCGGCGGCAGGGATCGAAAGCGCGATAATACAGGAAAACATTGCGGCTTCCTCGGAAACGGTTTCGGGCTGACCGAGCCACAAAAGCCCGCCGGTAAGAATAAAAGCACAAATCGCCGCCGCTCCGATAATCGCCGCGAGGAGATTCACAAGAAGCCCGTGGCGCAGAATCCCCGGCACTTCTCCGTCCGTTCCCGCGCCGCGCGCTTGCGCCGTGAGCACGGGAACGGCAACCGAAAGCCCGATGACGAGAAGTAGCGGAACCCAATTGACGTTGTTGCCCAAGGTCGCGGCGGCGAGCGCATGTTCCCCGAGCAAATTCGCAATCATTACTGTGTCGATGATGCCGAAAAGCCCTTGTCCGAGCAATCCGACGGTTATAGGAACCGACAGACGGAACGTGTATTTGAACTCTTTGAGGAGAGCAGAAAACATCGAAATACTTTTACCGACAAAAAAAGCGCGGCGAAAAACACCGCGCTCGGTTTTATTTTTTCAAAAATTATTCGGAGTGGGAAAGTTCGCCTTTATCGCTGAACGTATAAACGCCGCCCTTGGGGTGCTTCAGCGTAAACGACTCTTTGTTGTCGAAAGAAATTTTCAATTCGTTCCCGGGAATGAGGTAGCCCGGCGTTATTTTGTTGCCGTCCTGAAGTCGGAATGTGTCCGGTCCCGTAATGACTCCGTTCGTAGGATTGTATTGCACGGTAACCGTTCGTTCCAAGGTTTCCGCGAAGTGCGCCTGCGCGGCGTTGCCGATACGAGCTCCGTCGTTAATCGCTTCCGTCAATGCGGAAGACGCCTGATATTGCGGGAAAATCCACACCGCGACAGCGACGACGATTCCGATGAGAACCGCAGCGATAAGAGTTTCAATCAGGGTGAATGCTTTTCTGAAGAAGGGGACTTTTGTCATGTCGGAATCGATTGAATTTACCGTGTGAAAATAAAAAACGTGAACGCAATTTTAAAGGGTTTGTGTCGGATGTCAAAAACTTACTCTGCGGCGGGTTGTCGCTTGATTTTGAAATACGCCTGAATAATGGTGCGGCATTCTTCCTCCATAACGCCGGAAAAAACGCTCACACGGTGGTTGAGCTTGGGCAAATCATGAAGCGGGAACGCTCCGCCGAGGCAACCCATTTTCGGGTCTCCCCACGCGAAAACGACGCGTCCGAGCCTCGCCATAACGCTTGCTCCGGAGCACATCGGGCAGGGTTCTTTGGTGACGTAAAGCGTGCAGTCGTTGAGCCGCCAATCGCCGATGAAATTTGCCGCTTGTGTGATGGCGAGCATTTCCGCGTGAGCCGTCGGATCTTTTGTCCCGACGGTGCGATTATGCGCAGAGGCGATAATTTCGCCGTTGCGCACGATGACGGCGCCGACGGGCACTTCGTCTTCTTTCCAGGCTTCGACGGCTTCGTTAAACGCGTGCGCCATGAAATACCGGTCGTCGCGCAGAAGTTCCGAGGGAAAGATTTTTTGAAACGGGCAGAGCATCAGATTTCTACGGGAACGCCCGGCGTTAAGTTCACGGTTTTGGTTTTCGGAAGTTCGATGGCAAATTCTTCCTCGAACCATTCCCGGGCTTCCGGATCTCCGTGCGTGAGCACGGCGACGCGCGGTTCCACGGAATAAACAAATTCCATCATGCGTTCCCGCGAAGTGTGTCCGCTGAGATTGTATTTTGAAACTGTGGCAAGCACGCGGGAAATGAAGTTCATGTCGGCGAAACGGAGTTCGTCAATATTCGTGCGCGTGAGGAGCCTGCCGCCCGGCGTGTCCGGATCGCAGTAGCCGACGAAGGCGATAAGATTATGCGCGTGTCCGAGCATGTTCGCGGCGATATGCCACGCGGGCGTGTGTTCGACAAGCATTCCGCTTGAGAGCAGGTAAATTCCCTGAACGGGAACGTCAACACCCGCTTCTTCCCAGGTGCGCAACGCCTGCACGCCAAGATCTTTCATCAGGGCGCGATGAAATTTAACATCGCCCGTTTTTTTTGCCATAAGGTCAAAATATTCCGCCAAGTCAAGCCCCAGCCCCGTGCAAAAAACCGGAATTTCTTTCGGAATGCGCCCGTCTGCCTTCGCCTGATAAAAAATATGCGCGAGCTCCTGCATGCGCCCGAATGCGAACGCGGGAACGAGAACGCTACCGCCTCCGGAAAGCGTTCCCGCGACATCTTCAACGAGGCGAGCCACTTCTTCTTCCCGGGTCGCCTCCTCCGGTTCCGACGCCCCGCGCGTCGTTTCCAAAATCAGAGTGTCAATTTTTTCCTCCGGGAACGCGGCTCCGTCAACCGTTTCCTGATCGTGAAAACAGACATCTCCCGTGAAGAAAATTTTTCGATGACGATATTCAATCATACAGCCGACGGCACCGGCGACGTGACCCGCAGGGTAGAGCGTGAACGTGATTTCATCGTCGTTGTCGTGAAAAGTTTTCGGCACACCGAGCGGGAGTGCCGTCAGGGCGTCATCCACGCGGTCAAGCTCGCTGTAAGTATAAAGCGGATACTCGTTGATGTGTTTTTCGTCGCGCTGCCGCAACATGACGCCGATGCTGTTGCGGAGTATTCTTGTGGCGACGATTCGGCTTGCCGGCGAGCAGAGCACGCGTGTTTGCGGGTGTTCCCGCAACAAAACGGGCAAGCCGCCGAGGTGATCCAAGTGGCAATGCGAGAGGATGACGAAGTCGATGGACAAATCCCGCACAAGATTGAGTTGCGGCAAAGCGTCCCGTCCCAGTTTTTTCGGATGCAGTCCGCAATCGAAAAGAATGCGAAAGTTTCCGATTTCTGCCAGGAGACAATTGGCACCGATATCTTTGGCGCAATTCAAGTCGGTAATTTGCATAACGGGAAAACTTACGGAATCATCAACGCTTCGGCAAATGTTTAAAAGCTGAGGAACTGAAAAGTTTAATCGACTTCGCCGAGCGTTTTACTTTTATAAAATAAAAAAGATTCTTTTCCTTGTTTCGCGAGCGAAACAACCAAACTTCTAGGCTCTTCAGCTTTTCAGCATTTGTTGCTCGTTCCGGGCAACAAATTTCAATTTGCGGGCAGGGCAAATGTTTGGCAAGATTCCGCGCTTTCATCTGCCGTGCCTTTAATTTCCAGAAGAAGTATTGACGAAATCCGTTCCCGCGCCGACATCGTGGCGTTTATCGGGGATTATACGGGTTTGCGGCGTTCCGGCTCGAAGTGGAAAGGGCTCAGTCCGTTTGCGAACGAAAATACGCCGTCCTTTTTTGTAGATCCGGAAAAAGGATTTTATTACTGCTTCAGCACCGGACAGGGCGGGGATATTTTTAAATTTTTAATGGTGCGTGAGAATCTGACTTTTGCGGAGTCGGTCGAGCGCGTTGCCAAACGCTTCGGAATCACCGTTGAATACGAAAAGGGCGCGTCCGGCGGGAACGGAGAGCGCTCGATGCGCGGAGAGCTTTTTGATATTCACGAGTTCGCCGCCGGATATTTTTCGGAGTGTTTTCGCCGAGAAAACGAAATCTCTGCCAAGGTGCGCGAATATTGGACGCGGGAACGCGGATTTGACGCGGAAACGGCACGAACTTTTCGCGTCGGATTTCTCCCGAAAAACGGGACGCGGGCATTTGTTGAAGCACTGAGAAAGAAAGGTTTTTCCGGGCGCGCGTTGGCGGCTTCGGGAATGTTTGTCGGAATGGAGCGCGCACCGAAAACGCCGGAAGCGTGGCTTTGCCGTTTTGAGGCGCGGCTGATGATTCCGATATCGGATATTCAGGGACGCGTGATTGCGTTTACCGCCCGAAAAATTCCGGGAATTACGCCGGATGACGGTCGCGGAATGAATGTCGCCAAATACATAAATTCTCCCGAAACGGAATGTTTTCATAAAGGTTCAACGCTGTTTAACATTGACAAAGCCAAAGATGTTTTTGTGAACCGGCGCAAAGGAACCGAGCCCGCAGACGAGTCCTTTTCCGCTCCGTTCGTGTTGGTGGAAGGGCAACTTGATGCCATTCGCTGCTGGACTTGCGGCTTACGCACGGCGGTTGCCGGGCAGGGAACGGGAATCACGGAAGATCAGCTTCTGCTTTTGCGTCGTTACAGCGACAGGCTCGATTGTTTGCTGGACGCGGATGTTGCCGGGCAAAAGGCGGCACTGCGCCTTGCTCCGCTTGCGTTCAAAGCCGGGCTGGATTTGCATTTTCTGAGTGTTCCCGGCGGAAAAGACCCCGACGAATTTTTGATGAAAAACGGTGTCGGCGGCGTTCCCGTAATTCTCAGGAGTGCCGTTCCCGCGATGCAATTTATTGCTAAAAAGTTTTTTCCGGAACGGGAAAAACTCAGCCCGGCGCAGACGCAAAGCGCGCTTGAGGAAATTTATGAAATTATTTCTGCAGCGACTTCCGAGGTTTTCCGAACGGATTGTCTGATAACGCTGGCACGAATTGCCGGACTGGAGCGGCTTGCCGTGGAACGGGATTTTTCCAGATTCTCCGCCAACAAAGTTGCGGAAGAACGTGCGCGCGCCGGAACCGCATCCGTCCGCGTTCCCGAAAGAGCCGTAGCAACATCGGGCGGGAACTCCCCCTTGACAACTGCGGAGGAGGACATTTTAATCCTCGCACTCAATCACGATGACATTACTCCCTTGCTTGCTCATACAATCCCGCCGAGCTGGATTGATTCAACTACCTGCGCAGGCCGCCTTCTCAATCGCATTTTCGCGGAAATTTCGGAAGGGGAGTGGCGTGGCACCGCGTTCATACACGACTTGCTTGAAACGGACGAAGAACGTGATTTTGTCGCTCGCATCGGGAACGGCTTTGACCGGAATGCGTCGGAAGATGCGGAAAGTATCGCCAACGAGTGTCTTGCTCGGCTTTGCTCAAAGAGTTGCGAGCGGGAACGCCGGGAGCTTGACAGGCGCATGGAATCTTTGCCCGGCGATTCTCCCGAGCTCCTCGCTCTACAAAAGAGGCGCATCGAATTGAGACGGATTTTGAAAAATCCGCCGCGTATTCATTTGAATCAAACCCTTTAAAAAAAAAGAAAACATTTTTAAGAATTCTAATTATGGCAGAGAAGAAAAAAAACAAGGCAACGCCCGAGAAAAAACTTCCGGCAAAAAAAGCCTCCAAATCCGTTCCCGTAAAAAAGCCCGTAGCCGCCTCGAAGCCGGCACCGTCCAAGGCGCTTGCGAGTAAGAAAACCGCTCCGGCATCTGCCCAAAAGAAAGCGAGCGCAGCCTCCGCTCCCGCGAAAAAAGCGAAATCCGTTGAAAAGCCGGCAGTCGCGAAAAAAACTTTGTCCAAAAAAGAATCGGCGGCAAAAAGCGTTCCCGCGAAAAAAGAGCCGGCAACCAAGAAAAGTTTGAAAAAACAGCCGTCTCCGGCAAAAAAAGTTTCGGAAAAAAAATCCGCCACGAAAAAAGTCTCCGAAAACAAACCGAAATCTGCGCCGACTACGCCTGCTAAGCCGAAAAAAAGTAAGGCAAAGCAAAACGTTCCCGTCGTAACGGAACCGCCGGTCGCGGAAGTCGGCGAAATCAAATACGCGCCGGACCGCTCGGACGTTCTGACACACGCCGAACGGGAACGCCGCCGCAAGCACGCCGACGCCGATGCACAAAAAATCCGCGAATTGTCGCAAAAAATGCACTTTGCGGAAGACGTTGCCGCCGGACAGGCTCCCGCGCCCGTAAATCAGGCGGAAATGAATGAAAAAGTGCGCGAGCTGGATTCCCTTTCGAAGCAACAGGGATTTGTTACGATTGAGGACATCAACCGCATCATTCCCGCAACGGGATCGTCCCACGAAGCGTTCGACAGCATCATCAACATTCTTGATAACCTCGACGTCAAAATCCTCGACAACGACGAAGTGGAAGCCTACAAGCTCCGCCTTTCCGCCGAAGAGGAAGATGCGCTCCGCATGGCGCAGGTCGACATTCTTGACGATCCCGTTCGCATGTATTTGCGCCAAATGGGGCAGGTGCCGTTACTTTCCCGAGATCAGGAAATTCAAATTTCGCGAAGCATCGAAGAAGCCGAGTCGCGAGCGCAAGACGCACTTTGCTCGATTTGGCTTTCGCTTCCCGTCCAGCTTGATACGGCGCGCCGCCTCAATGAAAAAACGGAACGCTTCGACAGAGTCGTTCTCGACAAAAAAGTCGAATCCCGTGACTGGTATTTCCGCATGCTTCCGAAAGCCATTTCCGCCGTCGAAGCCATCTCTGCGAAGCTCGACAAGGCATGGATGGAACACATCGGCGGCGCGAACGAGGAAATTCGCAAAAAAGGGCACGCACGCTTTATCAAATTGCAAAAAGATATTCGCCCGCTTTTGCGTAAATTCTGCTTCAAAATTAAAGTGCTTGAAGAATGGTTGCGCACGTTTAAGCCGGTTTTGGATAAATTCCGCGATTATGTTTGGCAACTTGAACTCATTGAGCACAAGGACCGCCGCGCCCGCAAATTGGACGCGAAACAAATTCAGCGGGAACTCTCCGCGCTCGAAAAGGAATATCGCATTTCCGCCTCGGAACTGCTGGACGTTTATCGCGAAGTCCGCACTTGCCTTGCCGCCGCCAACAAAGCCAAAACCAACATGGTAGAGGCAAATTTGCGCCTCGTTATTTCCATTGCCAAAAAATACACCAATCGCGGGCTTTCGTTCCTCGATTTGATTCAGGAAGGAAATATGGGGCTGATGAAAGCGGTTGAAAAATTCGAATATCGCCGCGGCTACAAGTTTTCGACTTACGCCACTTGGTGGATTCGCCAAGCCATCACGCGCTCCATCGCGGATCAGGCACGAACAATCCGCATTCCCGTTCACATGATTGAAACGCTGAACAAAGTAATGCAGGTGCAGAAACAACTCTTCCAGGAACTCGGTCACGAACCGACGCCGGAAGAAGTCGCCAACGAAATGCAGATGCCGCCCGAACGCGTTCAGCAAATCATGAAAATGTCGCAACAGCCGATTTCGCTTCAGAGTCCGGTCGGCGACGGAGACGATACCAGCTTCGGGGATTTCATCGAAGATAAAGCTGCGGAAAATCCCTACGACATCGCGGCAACGGCACTTCTGCGCGAAAAAATTATCGACGTGCTGAAATCGCTTACCGACCGAGAACGCGAAGTCCTCACGTATCGCTTCGGGCTGAAAGACGGTTACTCCCGCACGCTCGAAGAAGTCGGAAAAATCTTCAATGTTACGCGTGAACGTATTCGCCAAATTGAAGCGAAGGCTCTCCGAAAAATGCGCCACCCGACGCGTCTGCGCCAGCTTCACGGGTTTTTCGAGGCGGATCAGGACGTCTCCGGTCCGAGCTTCGACCAGTTTACGCGCTCCGACGTTCCCGCCGGAAACCGGGACGAATCGCCTTCCTCGGAAAGCGATTCCGACGAGGACGATTTTTCGGACGCGGAGGAATAATTTCTTTCCCGGAGAAGTCATTCCCGTTTTCGTAGAAAAGCGTTCCCGCTCGGCAAAAGCCGTCTTGTGCGGGAACGCTTTTTTTTCAAGAAAAAGAACGCAACGCCGAGTGTTGTCGACAAAACTTTTGTGGCGATTTCGCTTGTCGCGGTAAAAGTTTTTTTTTGGAATTGAATAATCTATGAGCAGTTTAGGAATCTTGGAATTTCCTGCATTGATTGCGTCGGGCGGAAAATACGAAGCGGTTCAGCTTTGGATGTCGATTCCGTTCGTCCTGTTGTTGGCGTTGATAGCGGTAATGCCTTTGACGGGCAAAAAGTGGAAGCACCGCTGGGAGCGTTTTTATCCGGCGGTTTCGCTGGTTCTCGGGCTTGCCGTCGCTGCGTATTACATTCCGTTGGTGCCGGGCGGCGCGGGCGATGTTTGGCATTCGCTGAAAGAATACATTTCGTTCATCGCGTTGGTCGGTTCGCTGTTTGTAATTTCGGGCGGGATCGCAATTCGCCTGCCGGGAGAAGCGACGCCGAAAACGAATGTGCTTTTTCTGTTAATCGGGGCGGTGTTGGCGAATCTTATCGGAACGACGGGAGCGTCGATGGTGCTTATTCGCCCGTGGATGCAGATTAACAAATACCGGCTTTCGGCGTTTCACATTGTTTTTTTCATTTTTATCGTCTCCAATGTCGGAGGTGCGCTTACGCCGATTGGCGATCCGCCGCTTTACATCGGATATTTGCGAGGTGTGGAGTTTTTCTGGATTTTCGAACAGGCAAATTTGCCGTGGGCTTTTGTCGTCGGGGCGTTGCTTGCCGTATTTTACCTGATAGATTTGCGGAGTTTCCGGAAGGCGGGAGCGCGTTCCCGTCTTGCGGAAAAATCGGCGGAGCGGATGGCGCTTTCCGTGCGCGGAGTTAAAAATATCGGGTATTTGCTGGTGGTGGTTTGCGCGGTATTTTTGCCCGGACAGGTTTCCGTTCCCGTGCGCGAAGTTTTGGAGACGTATTTCGTGCGCGAAATCGTAATGGTTTTGGCGGCGGTCGCTTCCTATTTCCAGACGCATCCGGAAATTCACCGCGAAAATAATTTCAACTTCGAGCCGATCCGGGAAGTGGGTTATTTGTTTGTCGGCATCTTTCTGACGATGGTTCCGGCGTTGGCTTACCTGACAACGCACGGTCCGCAAATTGCGGAAATGCTCAAAAGCCCGGCGCATTATTATTTTGCCTCGGGCGCGCTTTCGGGCTTTTTGGACAATACGCCCACGTATGCGAATTTCTTTGATTTGATTCGCAGTATCGTTCCCGCCGAAATCCCGGCAACCGAACAGGTGGACTGGATGACCGATACGGAAAATCCGGCATACAGTCTTCTGGTGGTTGCGATTTCGCTCGGCTCGGTGTTCTTCGGCGCGCTGACATACATCGGGAACGGGCCGAACTTTATGGTGAAATCCATCGCCGAGGCGGAAAACGTGAAAATGCCGTCCTTTTTCGGCTATATTTTCCGCTACAGCTTGCCGATTCTCGTTCCCGTGCTGGTTTTCTGCGCGTGGATTTTTCTGAGTTCTTCTCAATAAAAAAATAAAAAACGAAAGCTGAAATCTCTTTTTTATCATGAAGAAAATACTCACGCTCGGTTTTGTTCTGCTGTTTTCCCTGCTCGTTCCGGTTTCCGTTGTTGCCGCGCCTAAAAAGAAAGCCGGGAAAAAAGCGGAAACGGAAGTTTCCTGCGCTGACGTTTGGGCGGCGAAAATCAAGGATTTTAAAGGGACGCGGGTAAATACGTTCGTCCTGGATATTGCGGAAACGGGAACGGTGATGTCTGACGCCGATGCCGCCGTTGTTCCGATTGAAACAGGCGACAAAAAACAAGCCGCCGGAGGACTTATTTTTGTTTTGATGCCGCCGGAGGATTTTGACGCGTTTACAAAAAAATATTTTCCGGATTCGGGCGACGCGGGAACGGCATTCGGCGGGAAAGCTGATTTTAAGCAACTTTCCGCCGTGTTTGAAATTGTGGGCGGCGAAAACGTTTTACTTTACAACATGAAGGCGGAAACGCTGAAAAAGCTAAAGTTTTCCCCGTCCGAAGCCATCGAAATTCAGCGGCAGGGCAAAGATGCAATGAAATCCGAGCGGGAAGGTTTTACAAAAAAGATTTTTAACGTTTCGAAAATATCTAAGAAAACCTCTGCAGAGTTAAAACGCCTCGTTGCTCTTTACAATCAGGGAAAGAAAAAGGCGGACAAACTGACCGAAAAAGAACTCAAGGCGCAATGCCTTGACGATGACGAATTTTCGGTAACGGTTTTCGACGAAAAAGCAAAAATCGAGTGGCTGATTCGCCGCTAACCGTCGCGGGAACGTAATTCTTTCTTGCGCTTACAGGCGGGAAAGACGAGACTCTGAGACACGCGGAAACGCGATTTCGCTCCGCGCAAAATTTTATTTTTTTAACAAAACTACCCACGAACTTATGTCCTCAGCAAAAGACACCAAATACAACGTTCCCGCCATCGCGGCGCAATTTGCCATTTACGGCGACTTCGTCGACGCGTTCCCGTATGGAAGCGGGCACATTAACGACACGTTTTGCGCCGTATTCGACCAAGGCGCCTGCCGCGTGCGCTACATCATTCAGCGCGTTAATTCCTACATTTTCAAAAATCCGGAAGGATTGATGGAAAACGTCGCGCGTATTTGCCGTCATTCGTTTGACAAACTCAAAGCTAACAACGCGCCCGACGCTTCTCGCCGCACGCTCACGCTCATCCCGACGAAAACCGGCAAGGATTGGTATGTCGACGCGGAAGGCAATGTTTGGCGTTGCTACATTTTCATCGAACGCGCCCGCGGCTACGACGTGATCGAAACGACGGAACAGGCGTTTCAGGCGGCTCGCGCTTTCGGGAACTTCCAAAAACTTCTCGTCGATATTCCGGACGGACGCCTCGTCGAAACCATTCCGGATTTCCACAACACGCGCAAACGCTTTGAAACTTTCCAAAAATCGCTCGCTGCCGACGTGAAAAACCGCGCCGCCGGCGTCAAAAAGGAAATCGACTTCATTCTCGCGCGCGAAGCGGATTGTTCCGTTGTGCTCGACGCGATGGCGAAGGGCGAAATTCCCGAACGCATCGCGCACCAGGACACGAAGCTGAACAACGTGCTCATCGACGACTATACGCTTGAAGGAATTTGCGTTATCGACCTCGATACGTCGATGCCGGGCTCCGCGCTTTATGACTTCGGCGACATGGTGCGCACTTCGACTTCTCCCGCTAAGGAAGACGAAGTCGATTTGTCGAAAGTCGCCATGCAGTTCCAATATTTCGAAGCACTCGCGAAAGGCTACATCAGCTCCGCCGGAGATTTCCTCAACGCAAAGGAACGCGAATTGCTCCCGTTCTCGGGCAAACTTCTCACGCTCGAATGCGGAATGCGCTTCCTTACGGACTACCTCGACGGCGACCTGTATTTCAAAACAGCGCGTCCGGATCACAACCTCGATCGTTGCCGCACGCAATTCCGCCTCGTCGAATGCATCGAAGAGCAGATGGACGCGATGAACGCGCTCGTCGCTTCGCTGTAAAGAGGGCTTGAAATTTAAGGAAAAACCGGGAACGGGAGACCGGAGGCTCGGGAATTACCGCGTTCCCGGGCTCCCGCTTCTCTAATCTTTCATATTTCATCTTTCACCTTTACGTCCGTTTGAATTTTTGAGACTATTTCAGAAACTTTTACTTTCCCAAAAAACGAGATATAACTAATGAAAAAACTAAACTACTTGCTGGCAGCAGCCTGTGTCGTGTTTACTCTGACCGGTTGCCCCGAACCGACTCCGGAATCGACGAAGAGCGATGACGGCATGAACTGGCAGTTCAAAGCGAAGTGGACTCGCGGTAAAGACGGCGTTATTCGCACGACCGTTCCCGCCCGTCCCGCCGGACAAAAGCACGTGCTTGAACTCAAGACCCCGAAATTGGACGTCGTCCGTGTCGGTTTCGTCGGCTTGGGGATGCGCGGTCCCGGTGCGGTCGATCGCTTTTTGGCGATGAAAGATGTCGGCTTGAATGTCGAAATCGTTGCGCTTTGCGATTATGTGAAGGAACGCGCGGAAGGGCAGAACAATAAGCTTATCAATAAAGGTCTCAAACCGGCGGCAATTTACAGCGGGGAAGACGGCTACAAAGCTCTTTGCGAACGCGATGATATCGACTTGGTTTACATCGCAACCGACTGGAATCACCACGTTCCCGTCGCTCTCTACGCAATGGAAAAAGGCAAGCACGCCGCGATTGAAGTCCCGTCCGCGATGAGTGTTCAGGACTGCTGGGATCTCATCAATATGTCGGAACGCACGCGCAAGCATTGCATTCAGCTCGAAAACTGCTGCTACGACTTCTTCGAACTCAATACGCTCAATATGGCGAAAAAAGGCGTGTTCGGCGAAGTTATCCGCGGCGAAGGCGCTTACATTCACGACTTGAGCGACTTCTGGAATTATTACTGGAAAAAAGACGCGAACGACAAGCTCGGCTGGCGTTTGGAATACAACCGCACGCACCGCGGCGACGTCTATGCGACGCACGGTCTCGGTCCCGTCTGCCAAGTGATGGATATTCACCGCGGCGACCGCCTTACCACGCTCGTTGCGATGGACACGGATTCCTTCATCGGAAAGCAGCTCGTTGAAAAAGCCACCGGCGAAAAGTGCACTCACTTTGAAAACGGCGACCACACGACGACGCTCATGCGCACCGCTAAGGGAAAAGTCATCGAAATTCAGCACAACGTCATGACGCCGCAGCCCTACAACCGCAAATATCAGGTTACGGGAACGAGCGGTTTCGCGAACAAATATCCGGTTCAAGGTTATGCTGTTCAGGGCAAAACCTCCACGATTGAAGGCATTCCGAATCACGAAAACCTGAATGCTCACGGATTCCTCCCGGCAGATGCACAGCAGGCTCTTGTTCAGAAGTACACACACCCGCTCATTCTCGAAATCGGAGAAAAGGCGAAAAAAGTCGGCGGCCACGGCGGCATGGACTTCATGATGGACTACCGCATGGTTTACTGCCTCCAAAACGGTTTGCCGATGGACATGGATGTTTACGACCTTGCGGAATGGAGTTGCCTCGCAGAACTCGGCTACATTTCCATGAGCAACGGTTGCGCTCCCGTCGAAGTGCCCGACTTCACGCGCGGACACTGGAACGATATCCAGGGCTACAAAATGTATAAGACCGAAGATACCTGGTATTAATCCGAAATCTTCGATTAAAAAAAGCGTTCCCGCGCGGCAAAAGCCGTTTCAGCGGGAACGCTTTTTTTGTCGTTTTTGAAATTGGCAAAAGCCGGATAGGATTATTGCAATTTTCCTTCGATGAGAAAATCGTCTCCGAGGCGGGAAATGTGTGTTTCGGAAAGCGTTCGCGCGTCTGCAAGTTTTTCGAGCGGGCATCCGTTAAACGCCGGACGGGCGGCGGCATCACCGAAGATTTTCGGCGCAATATAAGCGTAAAGGTAATTCGCCTGCCGCGCGCCGAGAAGCCCGCCGAGCAATTTCGCACCGGCTTCAAAAAGCACGCCGCAAAGATTTTTTTCTGCAAGGCGGGAACGGAATTCCTGCCAAAAAAACTCCGCAGAAAGTTGCCACACGGCGACATTTCTCATCGCCAGCTCTTCCTCATAAGCGGGAGGAATTTGAGAGGTCGTTACCAAAATCGTCAGACTTGCGAACTCGTCGTTAAAAACTTTCAGCTCGTCAATTTTTTCGAGTGTTCGAAGGCGGCGATCGAAGATAAAGCGGACAGGGCAGGTCGCCGCTTTGCCGGGGACGCGCGCCGTCAGCGACGGGTTGTCGGCAAGCACCGTTCCCGAGCCGGTTGCGATCGCGGGAAAATAGCGCCGCAAGCGCATGACATCCGCGCGGGCTTCGCTGCCCGTAATCCACTGCGATTCGCCGTGGCGCGTGGCGGTATGTCCGTCGAGCGTCATTGCCGTTTTCAGCGCAAAAAGCGGCGTCCCCGTTGTAATAAAGTGGTTAAAAACGGGATTGAGCCGCGTGCACTCTTCGGCGAGAACGCCGGATAAAGTTTCAATTCCGGCGGCTTGCAAAATGCGGATTCCTGCGCCGGCGTGATTCGGGTTCGGGTCGATTGCACCGATAACAACGCGGGAAATCCCCGCTGCGATTATCGCGTCCGTGCAAGCTCCGGTTCTGCCGTGTGTGGAGCAGGGCTCCAAGGTAACGTAAAGCGTTGCGCCGGGGGCGGGTCGGCGACCGAGCGCGCTTAGCGCGTTGCGCTCGGCATGAGGCGTTCCCGCGCGCGCATGATAGCCTTCGGCAACAATTTTCCCGTTTTCGACAATGACGGAGCCGACCATCGGATTCGGATGCGTATCGCCGTTCCCGCGCCGGGCGAGCGCAATCGCGCACCGCATGAAAGAAATATCTTCTGTCGAAAAAAAACTCACGCGTCACCAAGCTCCCGGATTATTTTTGGGCGTTTTCTTTAAGCCACTGATCCATTTTTGCGCGCAAATCTTTATGCAGGCGCGAATCTTCTTTTTCCTTTGTGTTTGCGCCGCTAATGGTGGTAAAGGCGTTCCCGTCCGGCGTTAGCACGTGGAGGCAGGGATAGCCGCTTGCTTTCGGCGCGCCGTTTTCTTTTTCAAAAGGAGCCGCAAGCCACGGCATTTTGGCGGATTTGGCGTATTTTTGCATTTGCTTTTCCGTTTTGTCTCCGCTGACAAAAACAACTTCAAAATCCTTTTTGTTTTTTTTGTAAAATTTTATAAGTTGCGGCGTGAATTTATGACAGTAGCCGCACCAATTCGCCGAGTGGTAAATTCCGACAAATTTCCCTTCGAGCTTTTTGAGTGTGCTTTTGCTTGCCGCGCTTGATTTTTGAGAAGCTTTGGCAAGCAAACCTTCAGGAAACATTTTTTCCCAAACGGATTCTTTTACGGCGTTCTCGGCGGCTTCCTGGGCGAATGCGGAAACGGGGCAAAGCGCAAAAACTCCGGCGCAGAGAGAGAGTAAAAGGAGTAATTTTTTCATGCGGACGATTTTTCCCCGTGCCCCAAATCTTGGCAAACATGAAATTTCAACGGCAAATTTCTATTGTTTTTTAAGCGTTCGTTCTTTAGTGTTTTAGCCTTTCAGTTTTATCCGAAAACCTTATGTCAAAATCAACCTCACTCTATAACAAATACCTGCTCTTTATCGCAGGTCTCGGCGGATTGCTCTACGGGATTGACGTCGGCGTTATCGCCGGTGCGCTTCCGTATTTGCAGGCGACGACGGACTACACGCCCGGTCAGCTCTCGACGGTGGTCGCGGCGGTTTTGCTCGGCTCGGTGCTTTCCTCGCTTTTTGCGGGAGCGCTTTCCGATTTGTTCGGGCGCAAAAAAGTGATGCTCCTCGCGGGCGTCTGCTTCGTGCTTTCCGTTCCGGTGATTTGCTCGCCGTTCGGCTTTGAAGCACTCGTTCTCGGGCGTATTCTCCAAGGCGCGGCTGCCGGGCTCATCGGCGTTGTCGTTCCGCTTTATCTCGCAGAATGCCTTACGGCGGACAAGCGCGGCTTCGGCACGGGAATGTTCCAGTTCATGCTCACGGTCGGGCTCGTTTTCGCGGCTCTCGCGGGTATTCTCTGCGCCGGCTACGTCGACGGCGTTGTCGCGGCGGATTACGCTTCGGTTACGGAAAAAGCAGCGGCGATTTTTGAAGCAAAAGATTTCGCATGGCGCGCTATTTTCTGGATTTGCGCGATCCCGGGCGTGATCTTCACGGTCGGTGCGATTTTCATTTCCGAATCCGCACGTTGGCTCTACGGCAGAGGTAAAACGGAAGCGGCGCTCAAAGCGCTTGAGCGTTCCCGCGGTCCGGAACAGGCGAAACTCGAACTCGCCGAAATGGGTGCCGACAAGCCCGAGGAAGCTTCCGCTTCGAAGGAAGCCGACAAGCCGAAAGATTCTCTTTTCCAAAAGAAATACATCATTCCGTTCGTGCTCGCGGTGGTTATTCTCGCGTGTAATCAGGCGACGGGTATTAACTCCGTTCTCGCTTACATCGTCGACGTTCTCGCGCAGGCCGGTCTCGAAGGCTCGCTCGCCAATAAGGGCGACTTGGTCGTTAAGATTCTCAACATGCTGATGACGATTGTCGCGATGATTCTCGTCGACCGCAAAGGGCGCAAATTCCTTCTCACGCTCGGCACCTCCGGCATCATCGTCGGCTTGCTCGGCGTCGCGTTCCTCTTCCTCAATTCGGAACGCAAGATGGTTGACTACACGTCGCTCATCAATAAAAACGCTTACGATTACGTTCGCGTGGAAAAAGTCGTGAACGAAAAGACGGGGCTTGAAGAACTCAATGCCGACGGAACGGTAAAAACGCAGGATGTAAAATACGCGTTCTTTGCCGCGGTAACGCCGGAAGAAATCAAAGGGCTTACCAAGGCGGAAACGTTTGTTCCGTCGCAGGTTAAACTCGTTTACACGATTAACGACGAAGTAAGCGTCAAGACGCTTGTCGTTCGTGAAGACACGCCGTCTTCCGAGCTCGAAGTTAAGATTCCGGCGAAGGAAGACCAGTCTTTCGCCATCAAGAGCCTCGAAATCGGACCGCTCCCGAGCGCGATGAACGGTTGGCTCGTTACGCTCTTCTTTGCGATCTTTATTGCGTCGTTCGCGGTCGGACCGGGCGTTTGCGTTTGGCTTGCGCTTTCCGAACTTATGCCGAACCGCATCCGCGCGATGGGGATGTCGATTGCGCTTCTGATCAACCAAGGGGTTTCCACGGTTATCGCGGGAACGTTCCTCCCGGTGGTCGGCAACTTCGGCTACTCGACAATCTTCTTCTTCTGCGCGGGTTGCACGGTGATTTACTGGATTACCGCCGTGTTCTTCCTGCCGGAAACGAAGGGTCGCACGCTCGAAGAAATCGAAGCGATCTTCGAAGGCAAAAAGAAATAAGCGCGTTGTCGCGTTTTCAAAAAAAAAGCGTTCCCGTGGCGAAAGTCGCGGGAACGCTTTTTTGTTTTTTTGCGAAACATTTGCGTTCTTTGAGCGTTTATCTTTCACTATACGAAACCCGATAAAAAAGCAAAATGTTGCCCGATCAGATAAACGATTCCGATCCGGATTCTTCCCGGATGCGTCTTATTGCGGGCGGCGATTTTTCGGCGATGCGGGATTTGGTTGAACGCTGGCAAAAACCGTTAATCAATTTTTTTTATCGCTCGGTAAATTCCGTTCATACGGCGGAAGACTTGGCACAGGCGACTTTTGTTAAAATTTTCAAAAACGCGGGAACGTATGAAGCAAAGGCAAAGTTCCCCACATGGCTTTTCTGTGTCGCGCGTTCGGTTTTGATCAGCAATTTCCGCAAAGAATCCGTGCGCCCCGTGGCTTTTGCCGCCCCGGAAGATTTGGCGAATATCGGAACGTCGGGCGAAGACGGGCGCGTTGCCGAACTCGAGCAGGCTTTTTCCGAAGCGGTAAAAACGCTTCCGGAAAAACAACGCTCGGCAATACTTTTACTGTGCCAGCAGGGACTTTCCTACGAAGAGATTGCCGACGCAATGGAGGCGAGCATTCCGAACGTAAAAACTTGGATTTTTCGGGCGAGACAGGCACTGAAAGAAAAACTTTCCGTATTTCTCGAAAAATAATTTTTTGTTCTGAAACTTTTTGAAAAAGTTTTCGTTTACACTTTTGTCGCATGAATAAAAAACTTACAGACGCGCAAAAAAACGCCGAAGATGCAAAGCTCGCGGAAATGCCGCTTGAGCCGTCTGCGGATTTTACGCGCCGGGTTTTGGAAGCGTGCGCAGATGCTTACGCCGAGCGCAAATTGCGCGAAATGCCGCTTGAGCCGTCCGAGGATTTCACCCGTAACGTCATGGCGGAGATTACGGCGGGAACGCCGTCGCTGATTGCGTTCCCGTTGCGTTTTAAAAGAGCAATGCGCGTTTTACGCATTTCCGCAGCGGGAATTGCCGCGCTCGCGATTGTCGGAATTTCTCTTTCTTCTTCTGGAACGCTCTCGAAAAGTTCGCTGAACGAACAGGTCGCGAGCGTTTTGGATTCCGATCCCGAACTCGCCGCGATGGTTGCTGCGGACGACGAATTTTCCTTCAATGAGCTTTTGGCGGTGTCGCAATTGCTGACGACATTAAACAAAAACTCCGAACAAGCCTCCGATTTTTTTGCATACTATGAAAACTAAAATCACAGCCGTTCTCGCGCTTCTCGTTTCGTCCGTTTTTGCTTTTGCACAAGCGGCGACGGAAGCTCCGACCGTAACTCCCGCCGCTCCGGAAGCGCAGGTTTGTCCTGCTCAGCCGAAGAAATGCCCGAAGGCGCGCCCGCAAATTTCTCAGGAAATGCGCGAAGCTTTCGTTCAGCGCATTCTTCTTTCGCTCAGCGAAGAAGATTTGGCAAAGCTCGCCGAAAAAGTTGCCGCCGTTCAAAAAATGACGCCGGAACAAAAGGCGGAAGCTCTCAAGGCACTTCCGAAACCGGAATTCCGCCCGCATCCGAAGATGAAAAAACAATTTTTCCGCGGACATTGCGGTCCGAAACATTGCAAGCCGATGCCGCGTTGTGCTCATCACGGCAAACCGGCTCCGAAATGCTGCGGCATGAAGTGCGCTCCCGCGCCGAAATGCCACATGAAAAAGTGCGGCAAGCCGCATCCGAAAATGAAAAAGCGCCCGCGCCACGTTCGTCGCGGACCGGGCATCAAATCCTGCTGCGGAGCAAATTTCCCCGGACAGCCGGAACAGCCCGCGCAACCGGTTGCGGCTCCGGAAACGGAAGCGGCTACGGCTCCGGAAGCGGCACCCGTTGCTGAATAAATCCGAACCGATTCGTCGGTTAAAACCAACAATGCCGTTCCCGCAAGAAAAATAAATTCTTTGCGGGAACGCTTTTTTCCCGATATTTAACAAAGAGAAAATGAAGCTTCGATATCTGATTTCCGCTTGGGCACTAACGTTTTTCCTGCCCGCATTCGCTTTCGGCAAGGCTGAGCCGTGCTGTCCTGACTGCAAGCCGAAGCCGCCGATTGCGGAACGCCCTGAGGACGCCGGACAACTTCCCCCGCCGCCGATGATTTCCGGAGAAGATGCCCGCCTGCTGAAAAGCCTCTTCCTGATGTCGAATGCCGAACTGGTGCGCCTGCGCGAATTTATCCGCCGTCTGGAGCAAATGCCGCCCGAACAGCGGAAACGAATGGCAACGGATCTCGAACGCGCCGCCGCCGCCAAAACGCCCGAACAGCGACGGGCTTTCGCAAAGGAAATGCGGGAACGCTTTCGCAAAGAGCGCGCTAATCTGCTGTCGCGATATTATGCGGAGCTGACACCGGAACAGGCGGATGCGGAACGCAAAAAATTTCTCGCGATGAATCCCAAGGAACGCCGGGCTTACATTCGGGAAATTCGAAAAAAAATGTGCGGAGACACCGTTCCCGCGAAAGAACCCTAAAGAGAAACCGACAAGCGGGAATCGGGCGCATTCGACGGGAACGTTTTTTTGTAAAAAAGATTGTGATACAGCCGCCGAGCGTTATGATTGGCGGCATGAGCGAAGACGAGACAACGCCGCCCCCGACCTCAGCCCCCGACGCTTCTGACTGCAAAACTCGAAAAGTTTCTTTTGCCGAACTCTTTTCGCGTATCAAAAAAAGCGGCATCGATTTTTATGATGAAATCTGGAAGCCGACATTTTCCGGCGAGCGGTCTTTCTTAGTGCGAACATTTTTCCTGCTTTGGCGCGTTATCGAAATCACCGTCGCGCGAACGCTGACCAATCGCATTCCTCTGCAGGCAGCCGCGCTGACGTATTATCTGCTGATGGCGTTGGCACCTTTTGTCATGTTCGGTTTAACGATTTTCGGGATCGTCATGAACGTGAAAGGGGAAGAGGCGGTCGAAACGATGAAGCAACGCATCGGGGAAACCATGCAACTTATTGCACCGGAAACGACGGCGGCGGAACAGAATGCGGCAGAGGCGGCTTCGCTGGAATCCGGACAAACGGTCGTCGCCACGGTCGCACCGGAACTTCAGGAGTTTGCCAACAATCTTTTGGAAAGCACGATGGCAAATTCCAGTTCGGCGGGAACGATCGGTTTTATCATTCTTGCCGTTCTCGCCATTTTCATGGTCGCGCGAGTGGAAGACGCCTACAATCTGATGTGGAACGTGAAAGTCGGGCGTAGCTGGAGCAAGCGGTTTCTCGTTTATTTTCTCTTCCTGTTTTTCGGCGGCGCGCTAATGGCAGTCGCGGCATCGATGCTTTCCGTTTCGGCAGCGTTTAAGCGCATTTCGTCTATGACGGGCGTGTTGCCGGACTGGGTGGCGAATTTGCCCGGCGGAGAAACTTTTTTCGAGCTGATGACCTCGTTTGTCCCGACGCTGGTTTCCTTCCTGGCTCTGACCTTGGCGTTTGCCTGCCTGAATAAATACATGCCGAAAACGGCGGTGCGCTGGAAGCCTGCTCTTATCGGCGGCGGCTTTGTTTCGCTCGTATTTATCGTAAATCAGAAGCTGACTTTGCTCTATATGCGGCAGATTTCCGAGTTCAATTCCATTTACGGAAATCTTAGCGTGATTTTCATCATTATGTTCATGCTCTATATGGGCTGGATTTTTGTGTTGCTGGGCGGACAACTTTCCTTCGCCGTTCAGAATGCGCGTTTTTTGAAAAATCTGAATCGCGAGTGGGCGGAGCTGAGCCCACGCTCCAAACAGGAAGCCTTTTTCGCCTGCCTTTTCGCCATTTTTGCCAAATGTTCCCGCGAACCCGTCGGATTTACGCCGAACGAGCTCAGCCAAAAACTTAGCGTTCCCGTTAATCACGTTTTGGAATGCGTCGACGTGCTGGAAGCGCAGGGCATGATTGTGCCGCTCGCGAGCGACGGGAACGAAACGCGCTACAACACAACGGGCTCGGTGCCGAAAATGACCGTTTCCGAAATCAAGCGGCGTTTCGATAACCTCCGCGAACCGCTTTTCCTCGGCGGAGATCGCGAAATTCGCGTCGCGCTAAAGCGTTTTTCCCGCGCATTTTTTGCCTGTCGGGACACGATGACGGTTGACGAATTGCTTCGCATCGCCAATTCGCGCGACAAACGCAGCAAGCAGATGAAGGCGGAAAGCTGATTTGGAGTCTCAAGCCTCAGGCAGAGACCGGGAGTCGGGAACCGGCAAATACTGAAGCTTTTGCCTAAAGCAAATGCCGATGAAGAATCCCGTTTCGGTATTACCTCTAAGCTCTAATCACTAAGCTTTCGTCTTTTTTTCTTATTTCTATTTCCCTGCGGCGGAATTACAATTCCCCGCAATTATGAAAATTGCGGTTGTCGGAGCAGGCGCAGTCGGCGCCTATCACGGAGTAAAACTTGCCCAAGCCGGGCACGAAGTGCATTTCCTTTTGCGAAGTGATTACGAAATCGTGCGGGAACGCGGTTTTGAAATTCGCGATCGCGGGAACACATTTACCGTTCCCGTGCACGCACACAAAACGCCCGAGGAAATCGGCGTTTGCGACCTCGTTTTAATCGCGTTAAAAACGACGGGGAACGCAGTTTTTCCGAAGTTGCTTCCGCCGCTTGTCGGCGCGGGAACGACGGTTCTGACCTTGCAGAACGGTCTCGGAAACGTCGAGGCACTCGGCGCGCTTTTCGGCGCGGAAAACGTCGTCGGCGGGCTGTGCTACGTTACGATCAACCGCGTCGCGCCCGGCGTTATCGCCAATCTCGGCGGCACGCGCCTGTGGCTGGGCGAGGGCGACGGCGGCACTCCGCGGGAACGCACGCACGCACTCGTGAAAATGTTTTGCGACGCCGGGCTTCCCGCCGAGGCAAAAAAATCGCTCGAAGAAACCCTTTGGAAAAAACTCTGCTGGAACATTCCGTTCAACGGGCTCGCGATTGCCGGCGGAAATATCGCGTGCGACGCGCTTTTGGCTTCTCCCGAACTCGTCGAACTTTCTTGGATTCTCATGCGCGAAATTCAGGCGGCGGCGCGTTCCCGCGGTTGCGAAATTTCCGACGAGCATTTGCAGAAACAGTTCGACGTTACCGCGCGTTGCGGCGCATATTTACCGTCGAGCCTGCTCGATTTTCGCGCCGGGCGCGAAGTCGAAATTGAATCTATTTGGGGCGAACCGCTTCGTCGCGGCACCGCCAACGGCGTTTCCATGCCGCACCTCGAAACGCTTTATCTTTTGCTCAAAACACTTTGCCGGAACAGAGAAATTAGGAATTAACACTCCACTTTTCCACTTTTTCACTCTTTCACTAAAAAATGCCTGCGTTTTTTGCAAAAAACGGTTTTTGGACTTCGCCGCACGGGCGCGCGCTCCCGCGTGATTTTGCGAAACGCACTTTGCTGATGGGCATCGTGAATGCGACACCGGATTCCTTTTCCGACGGAGGAAATTTTCTCGCTCCCGAAGCCGCGCGGGAACAGGCGTGCGCATTGGTCGCGGCGGGCGCGGACATTATCGACCTCGGAGCGGAATCCACGCGCCCGGGTTCGGAACGAATCAGTGCGGACGAGGAATTGCGGCGGTTGCTTCCCGCGTTGCGCGCCATTCGCGATGCGCTTCCGCACGTTCCCGTTTCCGTCGACACGTCGCGCCCGGAAGTTGCCGAAGCCGCAATTCTCGCCGGCGCGGATATTATCAACGACGTTCTCGCCATCGGCGCGTCCGGCACCGTTCCCGCCGCTTCGGAGAAATATGAGATGGGACAACTCGCCGCGAGCTTGGGCACTCCGGTTATTGCGATGCACAATCGCCCGACGCCCGATTACGCGGATTTTTGGACGGATTTTCTAAAAGACTTAAATGTCGGTATCGACCGCATTTTAAAAAGCGGCGTTCCCGCGAACCAGCTTTGGATTGATCCCGGTTTCGGCTTCGGAAAAACACCGGAACAAAATTTGCAAATCGTGGCGCGTTTGCGGGAAGTCGCCGAGCTCGGATTTCCGGTTTTGCTCGGGACGAGCCGGAAAAGCACGCTGGGAATCGTTCTCGGCGGAAAGCCGCCGCGGGAACGCACAGGCGGAGATTCCGCCTGTTGCGCGCTCGGCGCGTTTCACGGCGCGGCATGCCTGCGCCTGCACGACATCGCCGCCCACCGCGACAACGTCATCACCGCCGACGCCATCTCCCGCACACTCTCCTAAAGGAGATAAAGGAGCTTAATTCCCTTATTTCTTGTCCGGTAATGTCGGGAAAAAGAACTGCCAAAGCTCAATGCGATATGCGGCACAAATCTTTTCGATAGTGCACAGGCGGACACTTGGGCGTCGCCCGGCTTCAATGTGCTGTTGAAAATTTCAAGCGAAAGATTTTTGAGGAATTGGCTTTTGTCGGCAACGGAGAGTCAGATGCGTATGCGGACGATTACGTGCGGCAGGCAAAAGCCTGTCGCCGATATTTTGAAAAATAGGAATTCGGGTCGTCCCCGCGCTTTTCTAAAGTAGTTTGTGGGGTTTTCGGACGCAAAACAGGCGGGACTCCTGTTCTCCTTCGGACCTCGTTCCCGCGCTTAGTAGCAGGCGCGGAGGATGGCGAGAATGTCGGATTCGGAAAGTTTTTTGTAGCCGCCGCCTTTAACGGTGGTGCGGGCGATTTCCGGGAGCATGGCTTCCGTTGCACCGAGTTCCCGCAGGGAAGACGGAATCCCGAGTTCGCGGATAAATGCCGCGAGCGCGTCAATTCCCGCGAGGGCGATTTCTTCGTCCGTCTTGCCGTCAGACTCGATTTTCCAAATCTTTTTGGCAAAGCGCACAAACTTCGGAAGTCCGTATTTGTAAATAAATTTATAATACGGCACGGAAATAACCGCCAAGCCCAAGCCGTGCGGACAATCGGTGTAAGCGCCGAGCTGGTGTTCAATCATGTGAACTTCCCAGTCCTGCGTTTTTGAAAGCCCGGTAACGGTGTTGAGCGCGAGCGTCGCGCACCACATGATATTGCTTCGCGCCTCGTAATCCGTGGGATTTTTGATGGCAACGCGGGCACTGTTTATCAGCGATTCAAGCACACCTTCGATGAGGTAATCGGTGGTGTTGTCGTCCGTTCCCGAAAAATACTGTTCGAGCAGGTGCGAAAAAATGTCAAAAATCCCGCTCACCATTTGAAGTTTCGGCACGGAATAAGTAAATTCCGGATTCAGAACGGAGAACTTCGGATTAACTTCCGGCGGGAACACGCGCCCGGCTTTGATGATTTTTTCTTCGTGCGTGATAACGGAGCCGCCGTTCATTTCGGATGCCGTTCCCGCCATTGTCAGAACGGTGCCGACGGGAACGATCGGATTGTTTACGGGCTCAAAATCGATCCAGTAGCGTTGCCACGGATCGCCTTCGGCGTAGGCGGAAACGGAGATCGCTTTGGCGCAATCGACGACGCTCCCGCCGCCGACGGCGAGAATCAGGTCGATTTTGTTTTCGCGAACGAGGCGCGCGCCCTCCAGCACTTGAGAGTAGCGCGGGTTCGCGTTGATTCCTGCGAGTTCGACGATGTTTTTCCCGCAGGCGTTCAGCGTTGCGATAATCTCGTCGTAAAGCCCGATTTGCTTAATGGCGTTTTTCCCGTAAAGCAGGAGAATGTTTTTGCCGTAGTTTTTCAGTTCGCCGTCCAAATTAGCGAGGGCGTTTTTTCCGAAATAAATTTTCGTGGGATTGAAATAAGTGAAATCGTAAATCATAGAAAATCCTTTGTCATTAAAGCGGAGAGAGCGGAGCTTATCGTTCAAAAAAATCCCGTGTGGTAACACGGGATTTGGAAAGTGGAGCGGGCGAGCGGGTTCGAACCGCCAACATCCACCTTGGCAAGGTGGTACTCTACCAATTGAGCTACGCCCGCTTAGATTGCCAAAGCAATAAAAATATAACTAATAAAATCTTTTCCCTGTCGCGCTGTCAAGAAAGTTCTTCGGCTAAGCGGACAAAAAAAGCTCCGCCTGTGTCGTCTTCAGATAAATCTCTTGCACCATTTACAGCAAGGTGGGCTTCGCATGCACGCGTTCCCGCCTTCCGCGCGAGGCGGTTTGGCGTTTCCGCGTATTTCGCAAATCCCTTAATAGACTCATAGGAAAAGAGCGTTTTAACGAAGGGTCGAACACTGCAGAGCGGCGTAGAGTTTGGGACGGCGCCTTTGCTCTTGCAAGGCAAAAGCGCAAGCTCAGCCTGCGGCGGAATTTAATCGTGCGCAAAGCCCGTAGCGCAAGTTTCGCGTCGTATACACGGCGCGGGAAATATTTCCTGCGCCGCAAATTTCGGTAAAAACGGCAAGGGCTGCCGGAAAAATATCTGCTCGTTTTTCGGGAACGCCGAGGGCAACTCGCTCCGCAAGCGTTCCCGCGCAAAGTTGGTGCAAAAGCGTTTTCATCGCGCTTGCCGACAGCTCGGGAAGAAGTCGTTCGGAAATTCCCGCCGCGCCGCCGCAAAACACAATTTGTGCCGCGCTCGGAATTTGTTGCGACAGAACATCACCAAGTTTTTCTCTGACATGCGCTTGCAGTTCCGCGAGGCGTTCCCGCGAGATCGGAGCTTTTGTATCCGGAAAAAATTTACGCGAAAGGCGCACCGCTCCCAGCTTCCACGAGATTTCGAAAACGTTTTTATCGGAACTTGCCGGGCGGGCGATAAATTCGAGGCTCCCGCCGCCGAGGTCAAAAATCGCGCACGGCGCATGAATCCGCTCATCCGTTAAAACTCCGGCGGCAACGAGGGCGGCTTCTTCCTCGCCGGACAAAATCTGCATCGGCGTTCCCGTCGCTACCTCAACGGCGCGGGCAAACTCCGCAGCGTTCTCGGCGGTGCGAAACAGACTGGTGCCGACGACGGCGATTTTTTCGGGGGCGTGGCTTCGGGCGATTTGAAAAAGCTCATGCACGGTGTTTATTCCGGCGGAAAAAGCCGTATCGTCAATGCGTTCCCGCGCGCTTTCGGTGTTCGGCGAAAGCCGAGTTTCGCGAATTGTTTCAAAAACCGGAGTCGCGTTTACGCCGTCGGCGACGAGAAGTTTTATCGAGTTCGAGCCGATATCTATGACCGCTGAGCGCATGGAAAAAAAGAATTAACGAAGCGGGTTTTCGAGTTTGAGCACAAGCGGGATTCCGTCGCTTTTCAGCGAAGGCACGACGATGTTGACGAAGCGCGGCTCGGCGGCGACTTCCGGCGGAACGCGAAGTTCGGGCGTGAACGCATTCGCTTTCTGCGGCGCGGGAATCAGCGCGGCGAGAATTTTCCCGTCGGCATCACAGACAAAAATATCTTTGAGCGGAACTTCCTTGTCGGAGAAAAATTTAAAGTAGCCTTCTTCAAATTTCACGCGCACCACGGAGCCGGAATCGGTTTCCGAGATGGAGCTTTGGTCGAGGCTGTTTTTCCACTGAAAAAGAAATGCGGCGAGGAAACCGATGAGCGCGAGGAAAAGCCACGCTTTGTTTAGAGCTTCCGGTTTGCGGGATTTTTCCTGCGGCGTTCCCGTTGCGATTTCTGTTTCGGGTTCCGTCATTTTTACCGTGAGTAATTTTCAAGCAGGCGGCGCACGCCTTCGGCATCGGAAACAATCGGCGCGTAGCCCAGGTCTTTTTTCAGCGCGGAAATGTCAAACCAGTGGTCGTGCGAAAGCTCGGTGGCAACGAAGCGCGTAATCGGCGGCTCTCCCGCGACACCGAAAATTTTCCAAAAAAATTCAAGCAACGTTCCCGCGCGGTAAGCCGCCTTGAAGGAAATTTTCCCCGTGACGGCGGGAACGCCGAGCCCGGTAAGAAAATTGTTAATCCAGTCCCAGAGAACGACGGGCGCTCCGTCCGAAACAAAATACGCGTTCCCGTTGCCGTTCGGATTTTTGCAGAGCGCAGGATTGTCGGCAAGCAGGGCTTCGGCGGCGAGCAAATGCGCGTGCGCGGCGTTTTCGACGTGCGTTAAATCGACCTTGTTTTTCCCGTCGCCGACGATACGCAGTTTCATTTGCGAAGCCTGTTCGATGACTCGCGGTAGCAAATGCGGATCGCCTACGCCCCAAATCAGGTGCGGGCGCAGGGAAACCGTGCGCAAATTTCCGGAATGCGCGCGACGCACTTCGGCTTCGGCTTCCGCTTTTGTTTTTGCATAAGGCGAAAGTTTTCCCGAATAGTAGGGCAGGGACTCGTTCCCGCCGCAAATTGCGTTCCCGTTAAAAACGACGCTCGGCGTGCTCGTGTAGACGAGATTGCGCGTTCCCGCGCGGCGGCAGGCTTCTATCACATTGCGCGTTCCCGTGAGGTTCGCCTTTTCAAAATCCGCGTATTTTCCCCAAACACCGGCTTTCGCCGCGGTGTGAAAAACGACATCGGCGCCGGTGAAAATTTCGGCAAGCTTCTCGATATTTTCCGGGCGGGAAATATCGAGTGAAGAAAAACTTACGCCTTCGCCGACTAAATCCGGGCGCGGCGTGCGTCCGAGCGCGACGACCTCCCATCCGTGCGCGCGGCAATGACGCAAAATCGCGTTCCCGAGAAATCCGCCGCCGCCGGTAACGACAACGTGTATCGGCGTTTTAGCCGGAGAAAAAAGAGCTTCGTTCATTTGATTTTTTCTTCCGCGTTTTTTAATTTTTTGCTTCGACGGCGGAAAGTTGCACGGCTTTTTCTTTTTCGAGAATTTCGACCCAATCTGCGGCAATGCGCACGGCTTCGCGGAGGAGCACGTCGTAGTCGGGCCATTCGTCTTCCTCGTCCTCGCCGGAGATTCCCGGAAGCGCATTTGAGTTAGACTTCAGAAGCGATTTTTTCTTCGACTTGGAATGGTTCGCTTCGGATTCTTTTTCCTGTTCGAGTGCGGAATCCAGTTTGATTTCCGTTTTCTTAAAACCGTTTTCTTCGCTCAAGTCGGTGTATTCTTTTTTTACGAGGTCGTAGAACGCCTTGTCGTTATCGCGCAGAGCCAAGCGTTCATTGATGCTGAGCGGGAGCGTTTTGTCTTTTTCGCGCTCGTCCAGCCATGCGATGGTGCGGTTGTGCGTCAGAAATTCCGGCAATTCCGCTTGGCGGCGGCGGCTGTTCTCGGCGAGGATTTCAATCAGCTCCGGCGAAACCGGCGCGCTCAGCCATTCGGGAAGCTCGTCGCTGAGAACCGACGGCACTAAATCCCACGGCAAGGGGCGGTCAAGATCGCCTTCGCCGACGGGAAGCACGCTGTAAACGGACGGCGTAACGACGTCCGAAGCGACGCCCTTAATCTGAATCGATTTGCCCGAAGGCGCATACCATTTGCTGCGCGTGAGTTTAATGGAAGCTTCCTGCGACGAGTCGTAAGCCTTGAAGGGAATCACTTCCTGAACCGAGCCTTTGCCGTGTGTTTGCGGGTCTCCGACGATAATCGCCCGGCGATTATCCTGCAATGCGCCGGCGACAATTTCGCTTGCCGATGCGCTCAATTTGGAAACGAGAACGATTACCGGTCCCGTCCACTCCGGCGTATTCGAAAAAAGACTACGCGCCATGCCGAATGTGCCGCCGGTTACGAGTTTGCTCGGGCGCGAGCCGGAGCCGCGTGTCTGCAAGGCGGGAACGCCCGGACCGACGAAAAGTTCCAGCAAATCGATGGCTTCGTTGAGGTAGCCGCCGCCGTTGCGCCGCAAGTCCAAAACGACAGCTTTGACCTTGGCTTTTTTAAGTTTTCCCAAAAGTTCTTTAACGTCTTCGGATGTTGAAAACGAGGCTTTGTCCGAGCGGTCTTTCCCGTAGAACGAGGGCAGGCTGATAACGCCGACGGGAACGGTATTTTCGCCTTCGGGAACTTCAAAAATTTGAGCTGAAGCGAGTTGCTCCGTCAGTTTTACTTCGTCGCGCGTCAGCGTAATCATCGAACGAGAATGATCGTTCCCGGATTCCACGAGCAAGGTTACGGGAACGCCTTTTTCTCCGCGCAACATGCGGACAATGCGATTGAGGCGCATGCCTACGACATCCGTCAGCGATTCGTTTTTCCCTTCGGCGTTGACGGCGACGATACGGTCGCCGACGGAAAGTTTTCCCGAGCGTTCCACCGGAGAGCCCGGCATGATTTCGCGAATCGTGCAGTAGCCGTCTTCCATCGTCAAAACGGCACCGATTCCGCAAAGCGAATTGCGCATCATAATCTCAAATTCCTCCATGGATTGCTTGGAGAAAAAGGATGTGTGCGGGTCGTATTGCGTGGTCAGGGCGTTGAGGAAAATTTCTTCCACTTCCCAGGGCTCAAGTTTGAGATTATCGCGTAATTTGGAATAGCGTTCCCGCAATTTTTCGCAGGCGGCGGAAACGGATTCCGGAGTCGGGTGCGCTTCGTCGGGAGCTGTTTGCGGCGCGCCTTCTTCGTCGTCGGACGCTTCGGAGCGTTCCTCTTTTTCCTCGCCGAGGAGCTCCGTGATAATTTCGCTGGTGAGGCGTTTTTCCCAAAGTTCATCGGCGGCGGTTTCGTTCGCGGGCCATTGCTCTTTTTTGCGGTTGAGATTGAGCGAGTCTTCCCGATTCAGGTTGAAAGATTCCGGCTTTTCCAAGCGAAGCTCAATTTTCGCAATGCGCTCGTCGAGGCGCTTCAGAAAAAGATTGTAAATGGTGAATGCCGCGTGAAGATTTCCGCGGGAAAGGTGATCCGATAACGTCGGCGCGAAGCGCGATTTCATCGCCTCGATATCGCTTTGCAGGAAAATCGAGCGCGTGGAATCCAGCGAAGAGCAATCGGATTCGATGAGCTCTCCCATGTCCAGCTCGGCAATTTTTTTCTGCGAAATATGCGCCCGCTCAAGGAAAAACGCCGTGAGGCAGGTTTCGATTTTCATGTCCTGCGTCGTGGTGTAGCGCAGGTTTTCCTGTTCCGGGGCAACAATGGCGGGCGCGCTTTCGGAAAGCGTTCCCGCGACGGCAAAAGCACCGGCGGCAAAGCAGGCAAGAGATAATCCGAAGATGATTTTTTTCTTTATTAGCATGAGAAATGTTGAAGTAGTTTTTTTTAACGATGAAAATAGCGAACGTTCCCGAAACGTCCACGAAAGCGGTCGTAGGCAAGCGCGAAAATCGCGCCGAAAAGAATCCCGCCGAGGTGCGCCGAATGCGCAATGGAAACGGATTGTTGCAAGCCGCTTCGCAATGCGGGCAATTCATCTGCCACAAGCCCGAATAGCGAGAGCGCGGCGAGCACGGCAAAAATCACCCACGCGCGCATTTTTACCGGAAGCACGAAGAAAATCATCGCCCGAATCTCCGAATCGCGATAGAGCACGGAGAAATAAGCGAATAGGGCGGCAATTCCCGCAGAGGCACCGACTAAGGTCGCCTCAAGCGGAGCAACGGCAAAGGCAAGCACGCAGGCATACCACACGATCCCGCCGAGAATTACTCCGCCGAAAAAGGCAATCAGCGCATTGCGCGCCGAATCATAGCGTTCTACGGCGTTCCCGGCAAAGTAAAGGGCGAGCATGTTCAGCGCAAGATGCCAAAAGTCCCCGTGCAGAAAGCCGTAGCTGACAAAGTTCAGCCAAAATCCCTCGTGCACCCATACCGCGTTCAGCGAAAACGCGTTCGCGAAAAACCAATGCAGAGATTGCGCGACAAAAATCGCGACGCAAAGCACCACGATTTTGTTCGTAACGGAATGCGTCCAAAAATCACGAACGCGGGAACGCAATTCGGATATGGAAGGGATTCGGCGCATGCGCAGAGTTTATTTCTTTTTGCGCGAAGCGGGAAGTTTGCTCTTGGCGGCGTTCGGCGTCGCGCCTTCCGGGGAAACAATCGCATCGGCAAGCCCGTAGGCGATGGCTTCTTCCGCGGTCAGATAAAAGTCGCGATCCGTGTCCGCACGAATTTTTTCAAGCGGTTGCCCGGAAGCCGATGAAAGAATGCGATTTAGCTCGTCGCGCGTGCGCTCCATTTCCTGCGCCTGAATATGGATGTCGACTGCCGGTCCCTGAAATTGCCCCATAATCAGCGGTTGGTGAATCATCACCCGCGCGTGCGGATAAAGAAAACGATTTCCTTTTGCGGGAGCGCTCAAAAGAATGGAGCCCATTGAAGCCGCCATGCCGGTAACCACGACTTTTACCGGCGAGGAAATGAGCTTTATCGTGTCATAAATCGCCATTCCGGCAGTAATCGATCCGCCCGGCGTATTGATGTAAAAGGTAATCGGCATTCCCGGCTCCGTCGCTTCCAGATAAAGCAGCTTTTCCGTGATGTCGCGCGCGCTGGAATCTTCGACTGCGCCCCAAAGAAAAATTTTCCGTTGCCTGAGAAATTCTTTCTGAATCTGCGCCGCTACGGGAGCGGATTCGGCGTTGTTTTTCTTATTGTCTTCTTCGCACATGATAAAAAGTGGGTGAAATTCTATTTTTCATGCAAGTCCTGTGCCAGCTAATTTTTAATATTTGCGGGAACGCCGATTTTTTCGGATAATTTACGCTTTTAAATTTTATTTCAATTTCTTTCAAAAACTTATGGAACAAATCGCAGACGTTCTCGCTCAACGCTACGCCACGGAACCGATTCGCAAAATCTGGTCGGCAACCGGACGCATCATCCTCGAACGCGAATTTTGGATCGCCGTCATGCGCGCTCAGCGCGACCTCGGGCTCGACATTCCCGCTGAAGCCATTGAGGCTTACGAACGCGTCAAGGAAAACGTCAATCTCGATTCCATCAACGCGCGGGAACGCATCACGCGCCACGACGTCAAAGCCCGCATCGAAGAATTTTGCGATCTCGCCGGCTTTGAGCACATTCACAAGGGAATGACTTCCCGCGACCTCACGGAATCCGTCGAACAGCTTCAGGTCTTCCGCTCGCTCGAATACATTCGCCTCAAAACCGTCGCCGCCGTCAAACGCCTCGCCGAGCGTGCCGCAGAAACGCGCGACATTGCGATGACTTCCCGCACGCACAACGTTGCGGCACAGCTCACGACTTTCGGCAAGCGTTTCGCGATGTTCGGCGAAGACATGCTCGTCGCTCTGCGGGAGCTCGACGCGCTTATCGCCAACTACCCGGCGCGCGGCGTAAAAGGTGCCGTCGGCACGCAACTCGATTTGCTCACGCTGTTTGACCACGATGTCGAAAAGGCGATGGAATTTGATTCCCGCGTCCGCAAACACCTCGGCATTCCGCACGCATTCAATGCAACGGGGCAGGTTTACCCGCGCTCGCTCGATTTTGCGACGATTTCCACGCTCGTCCACATCGGCTCCGGCGCGTCCAGCTTCGCGAAAACATTGCGCCTGATGGCGGGACACGAGCTCGCCAGCGAAGGCTTCCTGCCGGGACAAGTCGGCTCTTCCGCGATGCCGCACAAAATGAATTCCCGCAGCTGCGAACGCCTGAACGGTCTGCACGTTATTTTGAAAGGCTATCTCGCTATGGCGGCGGATCTCGCCGGCGACCAATGGAACGAAGGCGACGTTTCCTGCTCCGTCGTGCGCCGCGTGGCGCTCCCGGATTCCTTCTTCGCGATTGATGCGTTGCTCGAAACCTTCCTCGTCATTTTGAACCAAATGGAAATTAACGTTCCCGTCATCGAGCGAGAAAAGAATTATTACCTGCCGTTCCTGCTGACGACGACCATCATGATGGAAGCCGTCAAACGCGGAGTGGGGCGCGAAACCGCGCACGAAGTCATCAAGGAACACGCCGTCGCCACCGCGCGCGATATTCGCCAAGGCAAAATTTCGAACAATAACCTGTTCGACCGCCTCGCCGAAGACGGTCGCCTGAAACTTTCCCGCGACGATTTCGACGCGATCGCCAAAATCGCCGCCGCCGAAACGGGAACGGCAGGCATGCAGGTCGACAACTTTGTCGCCGCCGCCAATGAACTTTTAGCAAAATTCCCCGCCGCCGCCGAAATCAAGCCCGGCGCAATTCTGTAAGCTACGAACTAAACGCAAAGAGCGCAGAGAACGGAAAAATTCTCTGCGCTCTTTGTGTTTTGTTTTTGCCGCCGCGTTCCCGTCCGTCAAAAAAAAACTCGCGCGAAGCCGCAAAGTTTTTTAGGAACCACGGATGAACACAGAATCACACGGATTTTTTAGGAAAGATTTTTTGTTTTTCAATTCTTTGCGTCTTAGCGTTTTTGCGCGATGTTTCGTAAAGAGATTCTTTGCCGGAAACGCCGTTTGTTTTCTTTTAAAAATACCGTGTATTTCAGTGCTTTCCGTGGTTCAAAAACTCAAGCGGGGAACCCTCGTCCGTCGTCGCGCTCCCGTTCGTCAAAAAAACTCGCGCGAAGTAGCGACGTCGCAAAGTTTTTTAGGAACCACGGATGAACACAGAATCACACGGATTTTTTAGGAAAGATTTTTTGTTTTTTTTTCAATTCTTTGCGTTTTAGCGTCTTTGCGCGATGTTTCGTAAAGAGATTCTTTGCCGGAAACGCGTTCGTTTTCTTTTAAAAATTCCGTGTGTTTCAGTGTTTTCCGTGGTTCAAAAAGTCAAGCGGGGAACCGTCGTCCGTCGCCGCGTTCCCGCGAGGAACAAGGCGCATAATCCGGCAAGCAAGCCGAACGTCGACGGCTCCGGAATCGGGTGCGTGATTGATATTTTTCCGAAATTCGCGCTGTTCGGATTCCAATCCAAGTTCGCCGTGTAGTCGTCTTTTGACCAACCGTCAACGGTTATTGTGATGCCTTCAAAACTAAGGCTTGAAGTCGTTATCGTAGAAGAGGGCGCGATTAGACTTAGTTCTGTCGTTTTATTTAAAAGATTTTCGTTTGCAAAATTTATTTCAAGCCACGAAGTGAGCGGGCGGTCGTAAAGGGTGGTCTGACGAATCATCACCTTTCCCGTTCCCGAGATTAAACCGTTCAGATCCGCCTCTGAACTAATATTCCAAACATGCGTTTGCGAGGTTCCGAACTCAAAGCATGAATTGTTTAACGAGAATTTCGTCCCCGAAGCAATGTTTCCGCCGTTTTGGTAAAAATAGGCCGTTGAGCCGGAAATAGAGACGTTCCCGCTAATAGTCGCTTTGTTATAAACCCGAGCTTCGGCTTCGCTCCCGGTCGCAGAGAAGGAAAGATTCGTGAATGTTCCGGCGTTTAAATAAAGTCCTTTGCTGTAATCATAATTCGTTCCCGAATTGAAAACGAGATCGCTTGCGGAATCTTCTAAAATAAAAATTCCCCAAGAATCCGTTTCCGAATGCTTGGTTCCGCCGGAATCCGTGTAACTCAACGAAGCGTCTGTTCCGGCGAACGCGGGAACGAAATTTATTCCCGAAAGAGCGAACCCAAGCAGGGCGAGTTTGAAGCGAGTTTGTAATTTCATCATGTTTTTGTGTTTCCTCTCAATAAACAGACGCAAACATTGAGGCTCAACACAAAACTACCTGAGAAGTAGAGAATGGCCGCTGTTCAGACAGAACCGAAAGGGGCAAGCTAATTTTTACACGGTAAAAATTAGACATAATATATATTGTGCGTATTTTAAGAGGATATGAAATCCGCTTCAATAAAGCATTCGAAAACGAATTTACAAAAAAAAAGCGGGAACGCTTTGTCCCGCATTTATTTTCTTTGAGTTAAGATTTTTTCCGACAGCAATCGCATTTTTCATGAGCGATTCGTCGGCAAAATCTTTTCCAAAATTTGAGTCCGAACAAAAACGCGGAAACGATGACGGCCGCAATGCCGGCAAAACTCAAACAAGCCATACATCCGAGAATCATCATAACTTGTAAGCGTTCCCGCGTTCGGATTTAGTGTTTACGCCTTTGCTTTTTCGACAAGATTTTTGACGGAAATTCCGCAAGCTTCGAGAACAACGTTTCCGGGAGCGGAAAAACCGAAAGAATCCGTTCCGATGACTTTGCCTTCGAGGCCGACGTATTTCCACCAGAACGGCGTAATTCCCGCCTCGATGGCAATGCGGTTCTTGCAGGATCCCGGCAGAACGCTTTCGCGGTATTCGGGCGTTTGCTTTTCGAAAATTTCCATCGAAGGCATGGAAACGACACGCGTTCCCGCGCCCAGTTCCCTTGCCGCCGCAACAGCAATTCCGAGTTCACTGCCGGAGGCGAGAATAATACGCTCCAGCGCGCCCTGTTCTTTTACGGCGACATAAGCCCCGCGAAGCGTTCCCGCTCGGCGCGTTTCCGCAGGAATTGATTCCTGCGACTCGATATTTTGGCGAGACAGGCAAAGCGCAACCGGACCGTCCTTACGCGCAACGGCGTAGGCGTAGGCGGCGGCGGTTTCTTCGGCATCACCCGGGCGGATTACGTCGAGATTCGGGATACAGCGCAAGGAGGAGACGAGTTCCACGGGCTGGTGCGTCGGTCCGTCTTCGCCGACGGCGACGGAGTCGTGCGTGAAAATGTAGAACAGCGGGAGTTTTGCCAGTGCGGCGACGCGAACGGACGGGCGCATGTAATCTTCAAACGTCAGGAAGGTGGAGCCTGCGGGTTTGAAAATCCCGGCATAAGCGATCCCGTTGAGAATTGCGCCCATAGCGTGTTCGCGGATTCCGAACCAAATATTGCGCCCGGCGCGGTTGTCCGTGTCAAAATCGCCGCCGTCTTTTATGTAGGTTTTAACGGAGCTGAAAAGGTCTGCGCATCCGGAAAGAATCAGCGAATCCGCTTTTGCGAGCGCATTCAGCGAAATTTCGCCGGAAACGCGGGTCGCGTTTTTGTTTTCGCCGAAAACGGGAATGATTGCGGAAAGTTCTTCCGCGTTCCCGTGATTGTGGTTCACGCCTTTTTCGAGCAATTTTGCGAGTTCCGGATTGGCGAGCTTCCACGCTTCGAAAGTTTCGGTCCACGCGTTGTATTTCGCTTCGCGTCGAGCGCAGAGCCCGGCAAAATACTCGCGCGTTTCCACGGAAACGTAAAATGCGGATTCCGGCAAGCCGAGGCGTTTGTGCGCATCCGCCGCGAATTTGGCACCGCCTTCGCCGTGCGCTTTTGTCGTGCCTTCGACTTCGGAGACGCCGCGCCCGATTGTCGTTTTGCAAATGATGAGTTTCGGGCGACCGTTGCGGTGTTCGCGAGCGCGTTCAAACGAAGAAAGCACTTCGATGATGTTGTGCCCGTCTTCAAGTTCCCAAACGTCCCAGTTCGCCGCTTGGAAACGGTCGACCGTGTTTTCGTTTTGCGTCTTCTCGGTCGGAGCGTCGAGCGTGATCGCGTTGGAGTCGTAGAATAAAATCAGGTTGTCCAAGCCGAGACGCCCGGCAATTGCCGCCGCTTCGTAGGAAATTCCTTCCTGTAAGCAACCGTCACCGCAAAGACCGACCACGACGTGGTCAAAAATTTTATGTTCCGGCGTGTTAAAACGCGCCGCCGCCATTTTTTCGGAAATCGCCATACCGACGATATTTCCGATGCCCTGCCCGAGCGGTCCCGTCGTGGCTTCCACACCGGGCGTATCGCCGAATTCCGGGTGTCCGGGCGTCAAACTGCCGCGGGAACGGAACGCTTTCAAATCGTCGAGAGAAATATCGAATCCGGCAAGATGCAACCAGGCATAGACGAACATGCTTCCGTGACCTGCCGAGAGAACAAAACGGTCGCGATTAATCCATTTCGGGTGTTTCGGCGCGATTTTGAGCGCATTCCCGAAAAGCGCGGCACCGATTTCCGCCGTTCCGAGCGGGAGTCCCAAGTGTCCGGATTTGCAACCGGCGATAGCGTCCAAAGCGAGTCCGCGAGCTTCGTTGGCAGCGCGAGAAAGTGCGGGAATATCAGGTGTAATCGTCATGTTCTGGAAAATTTCGTTCTATGAAATAGTTTTTCTCGACTCTTTTCAACAATTGAAATGATGTCTTTTTTATTTTTGCAGAAGTAAAACGCTCGGCGAAGCCGATTAAACTTCTCAGCTTTTAAACATTCAAACATTTAACGAACGCACCCTGTTCAACTTTGCTTCAAAAACCGAACTTGCGTTTATAATTTTTGCATGTTCTAATTTTTACTTTTTCACAATTCATTACGCGTAGAACTTGGAAAAACAATGAGACACTTCTTGAAAGAAACCGATTTGAGCGTCGAAGAAGCCGCCTACGTTTTTGAACTCGCCGCCAAGCTGAAAGCCACGCGCGGGAGCGCGGACGCGCCGAAGCCGCTTGCCGACCAATCCTGGGGGCTTTTGTTCTTTAAAAAATCGACGCGGACGCGTGTTTCCTTCCAAGTCGGCGTGCGCGAACTCGGCGGCAATCCCGTCATGCTCAACGCGGACGATATGCAACTCGCGCGCGGCGAAACGCCGGAAGATACGGCGAAAGTGCTTTCGCGTTATCTGCACGGCATGGTGATTCGTTGCCACGAACACGCCCTACTCGAAACCTTTGTCCGCGAAGGCTCGATGCCCGTCGTCAACGCCCTTTCCGATTTTCTCCACCCGTGCCAATTCTACACGGACATGTTCACGCTCGCCGAACGCTGGAGCGGCGGGAACGCGAAAAAAATGGGCGAATCGCTTCGCGGGCGCAAAATCGTTTTCATCGGCGACACGGCTTGCAATATGGGGAACACGTTCGCGCTCGGTTGCGTTCACCTCGGCATGGAAGTCGTGCTTTGCGGTCCCGCGGGCTACGAGCCGCCGGCGGAACTTTACAAGCAGTTTGAAGCGGACGGCATCGCGCCGAATTTCACTTTCACGACGGATCCGGAAACCGCCGCCAAGGGTGCAGACGTGCTTTACACGGACGTTTGGGTGAGCATGGGCATGGAAGACGAAAAAGAACGCCGCCTGCGCGAATTTCGTCCCTATCAGGTGAACGAACACCTGATGTCGCTTGCGAAAAAAGACGCGTATTTCATGCACTGCCTGCCCGCGCACATCGGCGAGGAAGTTTCCGAAGGCGTTCTGAAAGGTTCGCAAAGCATCATTTTTGACGAAGCGGAAAACCGCCTCCACACGCAAAAGGCGCTCCTTGCATTCCTTGCACAGGAAAACGCGAAAAAAGCGTAAGAAAATTTGCAGAAACTGAAAACGCGTTCCCGTAATTCATTTTGCGGGAACGCTTTTTTTTTTGCCTCGAAAAAAGCATTGTAAGCTGTTTGTATGCCTCCCGCTTTCGGGAACGATTCTTGAAAATACTTAACATAACCCCAAACACAGGAGAAAAATCTGATGAGCGAAAATACCCCAAACACAACAACGGAACTGCAAATTAATAACTGGAGGGAACGTGCCTGTCGGGTTTACAGTCCCGGCCCCGACTGCGATTGTAACAACGGACGACGATTTTGAAATTACAACCGTTACGCTTTCTTTCGCCGGAACCGCCCCGAGCGGGCAGAATGATTTTTCTCTGAATTACTCCTTTTCCGTCCCAAAGAGCGGAAACATGGTTGATTTAAAAATTTCTTCGGACGATACGGCAAGCGTTACCGCAGCAAGTAAGACTGCGAACTCGACTCTGCATACGGACGGGTGGGCTCGAAGCGATTGGATTCAATCTCCCACGGGAACGGAGACACAAATCACCGGAACGTTCGAGACGATTGGCGGTCCTTACGATTTGACGGTAACGGTTATGATTGTTCGCTCCCTCTCGGGAAAAGTTTATGGTGTGGATTTCGTGGCAAATAAAGTCAGAGTATTCAAAGAAGGTCCCTATGAAATTACAGAATACGCGATAACCTGCACGGGAAGTGCTCCCTATGGTAGTTTCAGGTTTGTTGCTACAGAAACGATTCTTATTCCGGAAGGAGGAAATTGGACTGAAATTGCAAGCATCGCGGCTGATGACAACGCGCACGTCTCTATTGGGAATGAAATTTCTCAAGAATCCTCTCCTAATCAGGCACAGTGGACACCAATCGCTCCGGACCAAACACCTGTAACCGTGGAATTAATAAATGTTGGTGGACCATATTCGTTGACGGCTATAATTCATTTAAAGAAATCCTTACGTTTTTTGATTACGGAGTGCGTGTCAACAACCCATGAAGAATTTTTAGCCGGAAAGGTTAATTTATGGAGGAGGATTGGCATTGGAGAGACTGCGTATATCAGACTCGGGGATAAGGATAAAAACTTCCTTGATGAAGGGGTCTTAATAACCATTGATGGGAAAACAGAATCAGCTCCTTTTACATTAGAAACCGACACTGTAGGAACATTTCTTGTTCGAGCAATGTGTCCTGATGGAGAGATTCTTGAGGACACGGTAGAAATAGTGGAACCGACAGGAATATCTCTTGAGCAAATTGCCAATCCGCTATACACAGAAGAGAAGCAAACAACGGATAGCAATGGAAATGTATCAAGCGAAGGTTTGTTTCGAGCCAATCAATTAACCTATATTGTACGCATCCACCCAACAGATGTTTCTTTTTATAATGTTTGGGTATGGGAATTAGAGGGGGAACGTTCTTGTTCTGGAATTGCAGCCGGAGGTATTTTCGAATCAATTACGACACACAGGCCGACAGAACCTGTTTCCTTAGATTCATACAACTCCGCTACGGACACTGCAGGAGTAACCGAAGGGCACGGAACCGTATTTCCATTGGTTAGAGAGGATTGGGAAAACCTTTCAGTCGGTACGGAAATAGGAAAGTTTATTTGGACAATTCCTGTAAAATGGCAATTATATGAGCCAAATTCAGACAATAACAATCCACAGAGGACATTTTCACAGTTACTCATCCATACAACGACTCTTACGGTATCGTCTGCGCTTGAAAATGAAATCTCAACCGGTGTTGATACAATAACAACAAAGCATGTTGGGAATGAAGATTAGAGTAGCCTTTGCCTCTATTTGCGTTTCTCTTTGTGCGAATTTGTTCGCTACAGGGGAAAACGCCGAAGATTGGAGAGAATGGACCTTGCTTGAGTCGCCGGAAAGAACCCGTGCATTTCTTTCCGGCGCACGTCCGGCGGGAACGACGGAACCGGTGCTCGCGGGCGAAATTTCTCCGAAGACTAAAGTTTTCGAGGCAAAATGGAAATTGCTCTCGGGGCATCCGTTTTCCCCCAAAAACTATGAAAGTCCGGAAGCGTGGGAAAAACAGGTAGACGATGCCTATGATTTTTTCTGCGGCTGGACTTTGCCTTTTGCAGATTATTGCCTAAAGTCCGGAGACAGACGCCGCTTTGCATCTTGCGACATTCTGCAAAAATCGGAACTTGCCCTTTCCCTAATGGAAGTGGCGGTCCGTTCCTCCGGCGAGCGTTCCCGCGAACATTGGGAAATGGGCGCGAATCTTTTTTCCGATTTGCTCAGAGAATTTCGTCCGGGACGTGCTAATTTTCTGGAAGCGGAAATAGATAAAACCGATGCCGGATTCGAAAAGCGCACACAAAATATTTTTTTGGAACGTGCCCGTTTCGATTACTATCGACAACGTGAACTCCAAAAAATTTTAAAATTCGGACACATCACTCGTGCATTTCTCGCCGGGCTGAGCCGCTTTCTCAATAATGACATTGAAGCTCAAATGAGATTCTGCGCCAAAACCGGAATAGCAGGAAAATTGGAGCTGTCACGCCAAAATCGCCCGGATTTGTGCCAAGAAGCTATCTCGAATTATCAGGAGGAAGATGTAACTTTGCCGCAAAAGCGGATATTTGTTTCCGGAGACAGCGTTCCCGTTTTCGCGTTCCAGCCCAAATCCGAGAAATGTTTTTCCGAAAAAACGACACGAGTTCTGGCGTTTTCCGGACACGATTGGCAACGCGCCGCACGCAGGATTTCCGAAGATTCTCGCTTGGATTTAACAGCACAGGAATCTTCAAAGATTCGCCTCACTCAAGCGCTACACGCCGTTCCCGTTCTTTCCGGATGGAAAATCCCGTTTGAAGAATTTTGCGGAGAAAACATAATTCGCCATCGTTTTTCCACAGGCGACATTTTATTGAAACAGTCTGTTTTGCGCGTTCTCATGAGTCGGGAAATGCTGAAAAATCTCGAAAATCTCCAAGCGGCACGAATGCACTGGGAATGCGGACTCAAATTATTCTCCGAATTACTCGACGAATATCATCCGGGCGTAGAAGAACAGCTTCGTGAAAAAATCGAAAAATGCACGGAAAACGATTTCTCTCCGCTCGCTAAAAACACCGCAATTTTGAATATAAAATTCAACTACGAACGACAAAAATCAATTCGTGAATTTCTTGAAAACGGTTTTATTCAAACCTTTTTCTCCGGACTGCGATATCTTTACGGGAACGACATCGAGGAACAACGACGAATCTACGACACCGTCGGTATTCGCGGAAAAATTGACCTTATGAAATTCGGGCGCACAGAGAGTATTCAAATTCAAGTCGAAAATACCTTTTCAAAAACGCCGGAGACTAATCCGTGAAAAAATTATTTTACTTTTTTTTCGCCGTTTTCCTTTGGAGCTGTTTATATGCGGCTCCGGAGGACGAATCAACTAAGCCGCATCGTCAACAATCTTTTCGAAGAAAGAAGCGTGAAGTCAGAGATGATGCTCAATATCTTATTGACCGCAGATACGAACAGGAAGAGACAATCGAAAAGCAAATCTCGGCGATTTTAGACAAAAACGAAATCAAATATGTCGGTTTGGTTTATGAGAACGCGAGAAACGGCGGAGACGGGCGCACCGTTGTGGAGCGCCCGCCCTCTCGCTACAAAATTCGTGAACAATTCGAAAATCTCTGTATCTACGGCTTTACCCCGCTTATTGACCATCTCGCGAAATTAGAATTTGTCGGCATTCTTTGCGACATGCGCAAAGACATTCCGCCCGAAGAGCTTACTCGGCATTTGACGAGGCTTTGGAAATCGATCCGGCAGGATACGATTATCTCCGAAGTAGAAGCGCGGGAATATATTTCGAAATTTGATAACGGAAATATTGCGCCTTCTTACGAGCGAATGAAAGAGTATAATCGGCAATGTCTCTTGCTTAAACGAAAACAGAAGATGTGGAATATTGACCCGATGCGCGAAGCTCTTTTTCACGATACGGTATATGTCTTTTTCAAAAACTATCCGGAAGACCTTGCAGAGCTCTTCAATTTTTTTACCGAAACCGGCTATATGGAAGATCTGATCGCCGCAGACAAGCCGAAGCACGTTCTTTCTCGTTGGATTATGGACGAATGTCCGGTTCAATATCTTATTCGTGCTGTGGAATATTGGTGGGAGAACAAATCTTCATTCGGAGAAAATCCGTAGTAAACCTCGTTAAATAAAGAAACGAATGAAATTTCTCCTCGTTATTCTTATACTGTTGTTCTTCGGGAACGCGTGTATTTCTGCGGCTTCCGGGGATTTGGAATATCTGCTTTCCCGCGAATATGAAAACGCGGGAACGTGGAAAGAACGGGTTTTAGCCCTCCTTGGAAGGGAAGTTGAGACCGAAGATTATATGAGATTTATCGAAGCCGAAAAAAAAGCGGAATTCGAGCGTCGGCACCCTCCGCATAAAAGAGGTCTTATTGCCGGCTCCGGCGGCATTGCCGGCTCCGGCGGCGATTTTAACCAAATCGCTTTTAGCCGCAAGCGTTCGCCTTATAAATGTTCGATAAGTTCCGCTCCTTTTACGAATGCCGATCTTGCCGGGCTTGATTACTTTTTGAAACTGGAGTTCGTCGGTATTCTCTGCCATCCGGAAAATCAAATCCCGCCGCCCGAACGCTGTGAATGTTTATTCCTACTATGGGCGGAAATTAACAACGAGCAGGACCGCACCCAAAAAATTTCGAAACAAACGAAGCAAGCGGCACGCGCCGCATGGGGTGAATACACCCGAACCCGAAGAGCATCAAGACATGCGGAAAGCTTTCAGGAAATCAAGCAGCGTTATCTTTTGACTAACGCAAAACTTCAGCGAATTTTCGCAATAGAAAAACGCCAAGGCTGTGCTGATTCCGCGCGAAGGATGTCAATTCGCATTATGGTGGATTTTTATAAAAACCATACAATCGATCCGGGCGTCTTTTTCTCGTTTCTTAATAATGCCGGTTTTTTAACGAAAAAATTTAACGGCGAAAAAACTAAAGAAACCATTCGCCTCTTAATTGAGTCTGAGCTTGAAAAGGACAAAGCCGAAAAACTTCTCCGCTATTTTGAAGAAGATAACGCCCGGATAAACTAAGCCGAGCAGGCTTGATTTTTTTACTCGCGGGAATCCCGCTATTTTTTGAAGCGTTTGAAAACGAGCGCGAGGATTTCGTCGCACTCCGGAAAGCGCAGAATTTTCAAAATCGCGAAATAGGACGCGACGGCGACGGGAACGACGACGAAAAGCGCGGCAACGATTCCGGAGTTTTTCCCGAAAAGCATTCCGCCTTCAAAGATTTTTTCAAAAACAAGAAACCAAAGTCCGCACGTTCCCGCGCCCATGAGCAAAGCGGCAAACAGGGTTTTGAAAAACGCGCCGGAAACGGATTCCGTCCGGAAAGCGCGTTCCCGCCGAATCAGAATCACATAAAGCGCAACACACTGCACCGCCGCCGAAATCAGATTCGCCGCCGCCAAGCCGACAGCTCCGAAAAACCAACCCAAAGTCGGAGCGAGCACGCAATTCAGCGCGAACGCGACGCCCGCCATCTTCGTTTGAGATTTCGTATCTTTGAGCGAATTTAGCGCGCGCCCTACCAACCCGCTCACCGCATAAAACGGCACCGCCAAGGCGAAAATCAGCAACACGGGAACGGTTGCCGCCGTATCTTCCGCCGTAAAATTTCCGTGTTCGAAAAACAAGGTTACCAACGGGAACGCGAGCACGATAATTCCGACCGTTGCAGGAATATTTATCGCGTAAATCAGGCGCATTCCGTGCGCGAACGTTCCGCCGAGCTTCTGCGCGTTCCCGTCTGCCGCGTGTTTTGCCAAAAGCGGGAAAACGACCGTTGTTACCGTAACCGTAAAAATCCCGACCGGAATCTCGACAATCCGATTCGCGTAGTAGTAAACGGAAAGCGCCTGCTCCTCGAGCGCGAACGCCAGAAAGCGCGTGAAAAAAATGTTAATTTGGTTGATTCCGGCGCCGACCACCGCAGGCAAAAACATTGCTTTTAAATCCGCCCACGCTTCCGTGCGCTCGCGATTCCATTTCCACCGCCACCCTTCTCTCCAAAGCGCGATCGCGGGAACGCCAAGTTGTAGCGCACCGCCGAGTAACGCGCCGGAGCAAAGCCAAATCACGCGCTCCGTCGGCGTTTCTCCGAAATAATATCCCAATACGCCAAGCGAAAAAATCATCGCCAAGTTCAGCCAAACCGCACTCAGTGCCGTGACGGTGAATTTTCCGAGCATGTTCAGCCCCGCCGTAAAGACCGCCGCAATGCAAATCATCGGCATATACGGCATGCAAAGCGCAGTGAGCCATGCCGCGAGGCGATGCCGCGAAATGTCGCCGTCCGAACCGATGAGTTTTGCTCCCGCGCTCACCCACGATTCCGGAGCCAGCGCAACGGCGAGCGCGGTGATGCAGAAAAGCACCGTTATCAACAGCATCCACGGCGCAACGCGGCAGATAACGAGATTGAAAAAAGAAAACGCCTTTGCGTTCCCGCCGGCTTTCCGTTCCTGCGTCATTACCGGCATGAGCGCAGATGTCAGCGCGCCCTCACCCAAAAGCCGCCGGAACAAATTGGGAATCTGAAACGCGATGATAAATGCCGCCGCAAAATTCCCCGTACCGAAAAATCCGGCGATCAGCTGGTCGCGAACAAGTCCGAGCAGGCGCGAGCCCGACGTTCCCGCCGCCGTAACCAACATCGAGAGATAAGACGAAGCTCCGTTTTTCATCAGCGCCTCCGAGTTGCCGCAGGCGGCGCGCTCCCGACGGCGCGCACATACGCTTCAATGCCGTTTGCGATGCCGACGGCAATGCGTTCCCGTCCGTTTTTCGTCGAAACTAAAGCCGTATCCGACGCGTTTGTCAAAAAACCGCACTCGACCAATATTCCCGGGCATTTCAGCGGTCGCAAAACCGCAAAATTTGCGTATTTCACGCCGCGATCTTCCGCATCGGTTTTTGCCACGAGCGCGGAATGCACTTTGAAGGCGAAAAGCGTATTGAGCGCATCGCGCGCGTTCCCGTCGTCCGCTTGTGTTTTGGCGTTCCCGCCCGGGTCTCCGGTTGAAGTTTCGCCGACCGGCGTTAGCGCAAAAGTTTCGATGCCGCGCGCGGCGGAAGAGGACGCGGAGTTTAAGTGAATGCTGACAAACAGATCCGCATTCCAGCGATTTGCGCGTGCGGGTCGCTCCGGAAGCTCCAGCGTTGTATCCCCGTCGCGCGTAAGAAGCACCGTGTAGCCGCGCGCTTTCAGAATCCGGGCAACGCGCTTGGAAATATCGAGCACATAAGTTTTTTCATACATGCCGCGCTTATTAATTTTCCCCGGGTCGCGCCCGCCGTGTCCGGGATCAATCACGATGCGCCGGGGAGATTTCGTTTTCGGCGGAGCGGCAATCGGAGAAAAACGCTTATCCCAGTCCCGTTTTTTGACAAAAAATTTTCCGTGTTCGTAGCTCGGCGAATGCCCGAGATAAAGCCGAGAACCGTTGACCAACGCATAGCGTTTGCGATCCTGAATTTCGATGCGCGTGCCGCCCTTGCGCCAGCTGCCGACACCGCGTTCCCGCGATTCGTTTCTGCCGAAACCTTTTTCGCGAATTTCCGTTTCAAAATTGACGACTTGTGCCAAGGCGGCGGGAACGCCGAAAGCGACCCCGCAAAGGAACATAAGCATCAACGAGAAAAAACGCATACTGATTTCGGGGCATTATGCCTTTTTCTTGTTTGTCGCGAAAGAAAAAACAAAGTTTCCGACGGAACTTATTCTTTCACCAAGGCGACGCGAAAGCCGAGATAGCGGTTTTTTGACGTTGGCGGAAGTCCCGCGCGATTTGCCGAGCGGCAATCATGCGGCACGGAATCACAGCTCCCGCCGCGATGGATTTTGCTCGCGGAACGGGATTGCGACAAAGGATTCTCGCCGCCGGGAAGTTGGCGCGAATACGAGTCCAGACACCATTCGGAGACGTTCCCGTGCATATCAAAAAAGCCCCATGAATTCGGTCGAAAACTTTTCACGGCACAGGGTTTTGTTTCGCCGCCGGTCGCGGCGTTCCCGTAAAGCGCGATTTCGTCGGCGAAATCACCGAAGCTAAAACGCGTTTGCGTGTCGGCGCGGCAGGCAAATTCCCACTGAGCTTCGGTCGGAAGAGAAAATTTCATCCCGCGGGGAAGTTTTCCGGATGCGCGTTCCCGCCGTGTCAATTCGCGGCAAAATGCGAGAGCCTCGTGCCAGGTTACGCATTCGACCGGAAAATTTTCGCCTTGGTGGAATGACGGATTTTTTCCCATGACAGCGCACCATTGCGCCTGCGTGATTTCGGTTTCGGCGAGAGCGAACGGCTCGGTCAGTTTTACCTCCGTCTGTTTTTCGTCGGAAAAATATTCCTGCTCGCTTTTGGGGCTTCCCATCATGAACGTTCCCGCCGGAATTTTAATGAGCGCGATTTTGATTCCGTTGCCGAGGTCCACGACGTGTTTTTCTCCGGAAACGCCGCGCCCCGGCGCGCCGGGCAAAAATTTTGCGCCGCCAAGCGAGGTAATGCGCTGTTGCAAATTTTTGTTTCCCGGGTCGTTTTTCAGCGCGACAAGATAGTAGCAGAGCGCGGCGGTTTTATCTGCGGGAACGCCCTCTCCGCGCTCACAGCGTTCCGCCAGCGCGACGAGCGCGGCAGTTTCGCCTTTATTGGCGCGATATTTCAAATCGGAGATTTCTTCGGGAGAAACGGCTCCGAAGCCCGCAAGCCCGCTTACGCAAAGCGCACAAAAACTCAAAATCAGCGTTTTCATTCTTTTTCCGCGTAAAGTTTTTCTTCCCAATACGGGAACGCATCGTGAGAGAGAATGCTTGGCGTTTGCTCGAAATCGCCGAGTTTGAGCGATTGCTCGGGAACGGCTTTGTGCAAATATTCCGCAAGTTCCGCGAAGGAAAGGTTCCCGCGCGTTTCTTTGATTTTTTTCAAAAGCGCGTAGGTGAAAAGCCCGTGTTTTTCCTCTTTTGCAAAATGTGCGGTTTGGTCTCCGCTCGCCGCCGTGAAAACGATAAGATTCGGCGGAAGCGAGGAAATGTCTCCGGCGGGAACAGCGCGGCGAACGGCTTTTGCGGCGACCACCGGCGAATTGTCCCGCCGCATTCCGCTGAAGCAGGAATCCAAAAATACGGCAACGAGTTTGGCGCGGGAACGCGCAAGTTGCGTGTAAATTTCGTTGAGAGATTTCACGTAGTCAAGATTTGCGGGCGAAACATCGGTCGGGAGCAAATACGCGGTGCGCGTTTCGTCGTTCGGCACGCCGTGTCCGGAGTAATACAAAATGAGCTCGGCGTTTTCGAGTTTTCCGCGCGCTTCCAGCCAGGAAAGTGCTTCGTTCATTTCGCCGGAAGTTGCATTTTTGAAAAATTTTATCTGCGATTCGGGAACGCCGAAGGTTTTCCGGCAATATTCGTAAAAAACTTTTCCGTCGTTGAGCGCAAAGGAAACGGGCGGAACAAAGCGATAGTTTTCATTCGCAATAACGGCAACAAAACGGTTGAGCGAGGCGTTTTGCGGATTGACGGGAATGTTTTTATCCACGTCGGAAGTAAACGACGCGAGTTCAATCGCTTCGCGCTCGTCGCTCTGAGCTTTCAAAACCGTTTTTGCGGTCGCAATCGTCGCATTGAGCCGCAATTCCGTTTCCCAGTTTTCGGCGTATTCTCCGTATTTTTCCGAAATTTTGACGCGGACGGGAATGGTGTTCCCGCGATAGCGGCGCGGCACAAGCAGAGAAACTTCCAGCGGCTTGGCTTCGCCGCCCTTCAGCATTTCGAATGTTTGCGAAACGTTCCCGTCGAGCAAAACAATTTCCTTGGGAAATTCGATTTCGACCGCCACGTTTTCGGCTTTTCCCGGCGTTGTGTTTTGCAGAAAAAACTGCAAGTCCAACGGCGCGTTTTTCTTCAGCGTAGAATCGCCCTGCCCGCTCACCGAAAAATCTACAATTTTAATTAACGGAGCGACAAACGGACGCGTTTCGACGGCAAGAATTTTTTCTTCGGAGCCGAAACCGTTCGGCTCTTCCGCAGAAAGCAGAAATTCCGCATTTCCCTGCTTCAACAAGCGGGAAGCGGCGACGGGAATTTCCGCGATGACGGTCTCTCCGGCGGGAATTTTGCTAATTCCGAGAGCCGGAGAAAACGAGAGTCCGGCGAGCGGCGTTTTCAAGGTCGCCTTAAGCCGGCACCCGTAAGCATCGGCGTTCCCGCTGTTTTTTACGGGAACGCAAATCCGGCAAACTTCGCCTCCGTCGACGGCAAAATTTCCGGAAGGTTCCAAAATTTTTGCCGCCTCGACATCGATTTCCAAAGCCGGAAATTTCGATTTCGAAAAAAACGCCTCGGCGGTGAGCGGGAACGCATTTTCGCCGCATTCCGCGATTTGAAGAGGCGCGGAAAGTTTTTCTAATGCGGAACAAAAAGCAAATGCCTCTTCACCGAGAAACTCCAAGTTTTCCGGCAAAACGAGTTCCGGTAATTTTTCACAGGCAAAAAATGCGCGAGCACCGATTTTTTTCAATGTCGCCGGGAACGTGATTTTCTCAAGCGCGGCACAATGCGCGAAAGCGGCAGATTTTATTTCGGAAAGATTTTCGGAAAACGAAATTTCCCGTAGCTTAGCGTTTCCGAAAAACGCGCCGGAGCCGATGCCGACAATGCGCTTGCCGTCGATTTCGCCGGGAACGCGAAGAGAACTCTCGTTCCCGTAATAGGCGGAAATTTCCGCGTTCCCGTCGCCAAGCTCGCGCAGGGAAAAATCCTCCGAGGCGACACAAAAAACCGCCCCGGAAAAGCAAAAGATAAAGAATGCCGCGAGTTTCATTTTTTATCGTTCGATAGTAAACGGAATGGCGTAAATAAAACGTTCCCGCAACGGAATCGCCGCCATCCACGCATCAAGGCGTTCCCGGTTTTGCTCGGGACTTTGAGAAATGTTTGATTTGAGAAAAGGATAATGCCGTTTGGTCAGCACAAAGAAAAGCGTTCCCGCCTCTTTCTTGGCGCGGGGAGAAGAAATTTCAAAAACGAGCGGAATTTCCGGAGATTTTTTCTGAAGCAAAATATGATTATTTTCCCAACGGTTTGCCGGGAAAATAACATCCGCCTGAAAATCGTGATTCAGCCAAAAAACCGTCAAATACGCATCTTGTGCAACCGTAATCGAAAACCTGTCCTGCTCACCGTTTTTGTAGAGATTTTTTCCGCCTTCGATAAGTGCGGTGAAAGACGGATCCGGCGTTTCCGCAGATTTTTTTACGGTGATTTCCGCTTCCACAAAAACACTCGGGCATTCATGCGCCTGCGCCTCGCCTTTTTCGGGGAAAATCCACCCTCGACGCAATTCCGTTACTCTACGGACAATACCGACGCTACTCGTAACGATTGTTCCGCTGTAGCTTTGCCGCTCATTGTGTGTCATCAGCGCGTCCCAGGACGAAACGCGCTCTCCGCAAACTTCCGCAACCGCTTTGCGGCGAGCCTCGTTCAGAGCTTTGAAAAAAGCTTCCTTCGGCGACTCGTCCGATTCCGGCGAAAGCGTCCACTCGCCGCGAACGCGTTTAACGACCGTCTCGCATTCATCCGCAAAAACGCCGAACGGCGTTCCCGCAAGTGCGAGGAAAAATAGGAAGAATCGCAGCTTCATTTTCACTTCTTAAAAAACGAGGATTCGGCAACCGTTCTTGCGTTCCCGCCGGAACCGTTGCCGAATTTCTTTACGTCGTAAATTCGTTTTGCCGACGAAATTATTTTTCGGCAAAAGCCGCTTCCAAGTTCGCTTTCAGCTTTGCTTTTTGTTCCGGAGTTGTTTGCGAAACTTTGTTGGCAAGCGCGTCGGCAACGGCTTTTTTGTCGATTTCGATGGCGACGTAAACAATGTAGCGACCGTCAACGGGATCGCGGAAGGTTTTTTGTCCCAAAAGGCGAATATTCGTCAGCGTTTGGTCAACGTGCGCTTTGGCGAGTTCGCGGAAATTCATCTGCGTCGTAATCGCCGCATCGTCCTGCGCCGTGGCAACGTCGGACTTTGCCATAGAATCAATCGCTGTGGTGATTTTTCCGGCGAGCGAAACTTTCGCGTTCATTTCTGCAGATTTTTGAGCCGCCATTGCGCTCATTGCTTCGGCACTCGCGCGTGCGCGGAACGCTTCGTCGGTGTCTTGGAGAAATTCGGAGAGCGGTTCAACGATTTCGACCGGAGCCGGATTTTCCGGACGATACTGCGTGGACGTTGCCGCCGTTTGCGTGGAAGTGCACGCAACGAACGGGAAAACAGCGGCGGCGAACAATGCGCCGAGGAGGATTTTCGGGTGTTTCATAGGATTTTTAATCAGATGTGATAATCGTTTGTGAGAGTTTCTAAGAAAAATTTAATAGCATTTATTCTCCTTGGCAAAGACGAATAAACGCAGCTTTGTCCGGAGCTTTAAAAAACGCCGTTCCCGCTACAAGCGTATCCGCTCCGGCGGCAAGGCAAAGCGGAGCCGTTGTCGAATCTACTCCGCCGTCCACTTCGATGCGCCAGCTCCCGCCGCGTTCGGCGCGCCAACGGGCGAGTTTTTCAATTTTCGGCAAAACATCGGCGATGAATTTTTGCCCGCCGAACCCGGGAAAAACGGACATCACGAGAACGAGGTCCACGCTGTCCAAATACGGTAAAAGCGCTTCGGCGGGCGTATCCGGATTAAGTGAAATTCCGGCTTGTTTTCCCAGCTCGCGAATGCGGCGTAGCGTTTCCGCTTTCGGATAATCCGGCTCGACGTGAACGGTGATTAAATCCGCGCCGGCTTCCGCGAATTTTTCGATGTATTTATCCGGACGCGCCAACATCAGGTGCGTATCGAAAAACAATTTGTCGTCGCGGGAACGCAGAGCTTTAACGACGCCGGGACCGAAAGAAATGTTCGGCACGAAATTTCCGTCCATAATATCGAGGTGAATCCACTCGAGAGCGTTGTCCTGCACGATTTTGAGCCCGTCGGCAAGCGCGGCGTGGTCTGCGGCGAGAATGGACGGGGAGAGAATTTTCTTCAAAGTTCGGCTGTTTTTGTCATTCATAAATGCGGTTGTTTTCAATTTTTTTTCAAAAAAAAGAATCAGAAGAGATCAAAAATTTGCGGCAAAGGAATTGTCATCGTCAAGCCGTAAGGCGCGGCGAGGCAATCTTCCGGTTTCAATTTTTTGCTTTTCAGCGTTCCCGCGATTTCGGCGGGCGTGCGCACGGTCGCAATCGGCTCAAATGTTTCCGGTTCAAAAAGCGTCCACAGCGGAAAGCGGTAATGCGCCGTCCAAGTGCTGTCTTTTCCGTCTGTAACACAAAGCGCGAGAAGGATTTTTCCCATGCGCAGAAAGGCGGGAACGCCCGGATCAAGGAAAACGGACGCGACCACGAAAATATTTTTTGCACGAAAATCCGGCGAAATTTTAATGCCCGTTCCCGAACGTCGAAATGCCACGCCCGGCGCGCCCTTTTCGGCAAGCATTTCGGCGGGAAAAGTCGAAATCACGCCGCGACGTCCGCTTAAACAATGAATCCATTCGAGCTGCATTTGAAAAATTTGAAAAAAAAATCAGAGAATCGACGTAACGTGTCCCTGCGCCAATTTGATGAGAAAAACGGCAAGATTTTTCGCCATGTGCGCCGCGACGGGAGCCAGCAAAGACGCGTTCGGGTTCCATTTGAAAAAGCGCACAAAATAAAACCAAAGTGCGCCGACAAAAATAAATCCGGTCGAGAAAAATCCCTTCAGCGTAAAATTCAGGGAGAAGCCGTCGCGAATCGCGGCGAGCGTTCCCGCCGAGCGATTTTCCGGCATTTCAAAGCTCCACAAATGGTCGTGCATCAGAGCAAAAATCAGCGAAAACAAAACAATACTCGCCCACCGTGCCGCGTTCCCGCGTTTTTCCGCCACCAAGTATCCGCGAAAAATCACTTCCTCCGTAAACGCCGCCGCGATAAACATCGGGAGCGCGAGCCAGGAAACATCTTTTTGATCGGCAGAAATTCCCAAACGAATTTCGCCCCACGTTTCCAACGCAAGCAAAACAAGCGTTCCCGCGACGGCAATAACGACGGCGAGCCACGGACAAGGCGTCGCCCCCGGCAAGGCTTTCGCGTCCGGATTTTCTCTTGCTTCGCGAATCCACATCCGCGCCAGCCAAAGTGCCACCACGCAAAAAAGCGCAACGCCGACGGGATTCATTGAAGTCATATTTTTTTTCGGACTATCGGATGTTCGCAGGACGATACGAAGGGGATTCTCCCGCAATTTGCAACGATGCGAAGCCGACCTTCCCTGCGAGTTCGGCAATTTTAAAAAGCCCCTGCACGCTCACGGCGCGATCTAATTTTACCAGCAAAATTCCGCCGCGGACGTCCGCATCGAGCAAGCGAAGATTTTTCTCGGAAAAAACGTCTTCCAGACTTTCGTAAATGTGCCCGTCGAAGACAAACATGGAGTCGCTCTTTACAGTCAGAACGAATGAGGTTTCAACGCCCGGCAAAACGGTTTGCGTTTCCGGTAAAACCAGCTCGGGAACGCCACCGGAAACGGTTTTTGAAAATCCGCCCGTTCCGTCTCCCTCCAAGCCTAACGGCAAGCCGGGCGCGAAAACAAAGCGGGAACTCGTCAGCGTAAACAACACGGCGATAAGAAGAACATTGAAAAGCGGAACCGCCTCAAGGCGTGCTTCCAACTTGTCGTGAAGGCGTTTCCGGAGCTGAAACAAACTGCTTGAAAGGTTTAGCATGTCTTGACGCATATTGTGAATGCTCCGCGCTAAACTGTCGAGGGCGGATTTTTACAGAATTTCGGAAAATGATTTTTCACGGATTTCTCCAATGAAAAAACTTTGCGGGAACGCGCGTTCTCGTGTATCTTTCCGAACTAATACAACGATATGCTTTCCCAAAATTCCTCTTTTGTAAATCCGCTTTGGCCCGATGCCTTTTGGGACGTTTCCGGAGCTTTTGTCAACGACCGCGAACTCCTGCTTTTTCACGACTTTTTCCTGCAAACCACCGGAATAAAAATACTCAAACTCGTGCACGGTTCGCCGCTTTTCCTTTGGAACAGCGGACGCGTTTTGCCGCGTGCCGCCTGCACCGCCGAGCAAATGCGCGACGCCGGGCTCGCCTACGCAAAACGGGGAATCGCCGTCGACCTCACATTCACCAATCACCTTCTCAAGGAAGAACACCTCGAAGATCCGACCGGGAACGCGCTTCTGACCTTTTTTGACAAACAAAACCCGACCGGAAACAATGCGGTTATTTGCGCTTCCGATGCCCTTTTCGAACACGTCGGGAAAAATTACCCCAAGCTCAAACGCGTCTCTTCCATTTTGAAAGTTACCGTCGAAAACGGACGCGGGAACGCCGATTATTACCGCAAGCTCGCCGAGCGTTTCGATAAAGTGATGGTTCACCCGGATGATTCGACCAACTTCGAAATGCTCGCACGGCTCGAAGACAAAGACCGCTACGAAATCCTCGTCAACGAATATTGCATCCGCGGTTGCAAAATCCGCCCGTGGCATTACAAATATCTTTCCAGCCTCGCGTTAAACTATTTCGGTCACGTTGATCAAAAATTCGACGAACGCTGGAAAAACAACGGTTGCTCCGATTTAAACGTGCTCGTCGGCGATCCCGAGCGCAACTGCGCCGCTCTCACCCGAGACGAAATCAAGCGGCTTTACGACCTCGGCTTCAGAAAATTTAAGGTTCAGGGGCGCGGAATGCTCAACGGAGCCGGCGTTCTCTATGATTTGCTTCGCCTCGCCTTGCGCGAAGACGCTCCCGGCGAAAATCTTTTGCAACGCCTCAAACTTCAGTTCCTTGAAGCCACTTCCACGCTCAATCCCGCCGTCTGAGGAATCCGCGTTTATTTTTCTTTAATCCGATGAGCAATATTTCCACTCCGACCAATTTCATTTCTCTTTCCCCCACCGCGACGGGAACGGGAACGCAGGTGCCGTTCACGCTGATCTCTCCCGCCGCGCAGGAAAACAAGCTCGCCGTGCTTGCCGATACGGATTTTCCCGAGGCTCGCTGGAATATCGGCGGCGTTTTTCTTTATGATCAGGCACGTAGCGTGCTCTGCGATTTCATTCGGGAAAATTTCGCCAAACCGCATCTCATCGCGGAAACGCACGGCGCGCCGCCCTGCGCGTGGACACTCGATTGGTTTCAGTCGCGCACCCTCATTCCGCCCGGCGATATTGCCGCCACGCTCAAAAAACTTGCCGCGAAGCCGACACGATTTGTCCTGCGCCTCGACAATCCGTATATCTCGGAAGAAATGCTCGGCGATGCCATCGGGAACACGCTCTTAAACTACGCGACACAGATGCCGGGCAACCACGTTTCCGTCGCATCCGAACGCTTGGCGAATCACATTCGACAAAAATTCCCCGCCCTCGCCCTGCGCGCCGACGTCAATAAAGTCATCGCGGAAAACGGCGGCGGGAACGCGGACTACTACATTGAAGCGGCAAAACGTTTTTCCGTCGTCGCCGTTCATCCGGACGACATCTCCGACCTCGCTCTTCTAAAGAAGCTCGCAGAAAGTGTCGGCGCGGAAAAATTTGAAATTACGGTCAACGATTCCTGCCTGCGCAAATGTCCCTGCCGCGCACGCCACCTCGAAGCTCTTTCAAAAATCCGGAAAAACCCCTGGGACGCGCAAGCGCTGCGGGAACGCCACCAGCTTCTCGCCGAAGCCAAGTGCGAAGATGTCTCCGTTTCCTCCGCGCCCGATGCGCCGCACGCCGCCTTGCTTTCAAGAGAAGAACTTGCCGCCGTTTACGCGCTCGGGTTCAGGCGTTTCCGCATTCAGGCGGAAACACTGCGTAGCGAGATTTCGTTCTTCTGGTCAGCCCTGAAATGGCTTTTTTCGGCAAAGCCGGAGCATTGGCATTACTTCGGGCTCATTGCTTCGTCGCTCATCACGAAAGTGAAAGAACCCGTTCCCGTCCTGCCCTCCGGGCTCGCGCCTTTTGTTAAACGCAAATACGATTAGTTTTGAATTTTGAGGGAATTGATGCGAGTTGAGGGCTGAGAGCTTAGAGGTCCCGGTTTCACAAAAAAAGAGAGCCGCATTCTGAAGCGACTCTCTTTTTTTTTCGGATTTTCCCGACGGGAAATTACCCGAGCGTTGCAATATCCGGCTCGAAGGAAATTTCGATGCGATACGGCATCCCCGGACGCAGGCGCATCGGCTCCGAACGCTCAAACGTCTGGTAATAATAAACTTTCCCGTAGCGTGTGCGCTGTTCCGGATCTTCCGATACGTTCTCGTAATCGAGCCACGCGCCTTGGAAATCATCTTTCGGCACCGTGCAACCGAAGCTTTTTTCGCCGAGGCGGAACGAAGTCGCTAAATGATAACGGCTGTGCGCCGCCGCAATCGGCATAACAAAGCGCATGGAAGAAAGCTGAGCCGGTTGCTTCACCTGAAGCGTGTAGCGCACCGTCATTTTCCCGCCGAGGAACTCCCACTCAACACGGCAGGACCCGACACCGGGAACGATTTTTTCTTCCTTCGTAATGAGTTCCGGCTGTTCGTAAGTGAAGCGGAAGGCGTTTTTCATGCCGAGCCCGACGGCGATATTTTTGCCGTAAAACGACGGAGTAAACGTGTTTTCTCCGATTGTCCATTCCGGCACAAACGCGGGAACGTAACGACCGACCGGCGCATCAAAAACGCCCGGCATGTGCGGGAACGCAAGCGCATCGGAATCGCCGCTCGCTCCGCCCGAAACCAACGGAATCTGGACGTGCAGACCGTTTTCCGGATTCCGGTAAACGCACAAGCCCTGTTCTTTGCGGGAAGCGCGGTCAAACGTAATGATGCGGCAGCTCGGTTTCGCAACTGCGGGAACGGGTTTTCCGTCATCGAGCGCGCCGCCGACGGTCTTTGCGAGGCGGGACCATTGGCAAAGATAGCGCGCGGCATCGAAGTTGGCGACGCGCGTCGTGTGCGCGGCATCCGTGTCGCGCTCGCCGTCGCGAATAACCAAAACACCCTGTTCCTGATCGATATACGTCATGAAGAAGAAGAGGAACAATTTGCGGAGCAAGTCTTTGTAAAGCGGCATTTTGTCGCTCGTAATCCAGCCGTCGCGCATGGATTGAAGCACGAGGCTTATCAAGTGCATTTGCCCGTAAGCTCCCGTTCCCGCGCCCGTGCACCAGCCGAGCCCGTCTGCGCGGACGATGTCCGGCAGCATTTTCAAATATTTTTCCGCGTAAGTGCGAAGCGTCGGGAGTTTGCGTTCCCGCAGGTGAATGTTTGAGTGAAGTTGCAACGATTGGCGGATGAAAACGTATTGCATTACGCCGTGCAAATCGAAGCAACCTCCGAGAACGCCGAGGTTTTCCGGCGTGCGCGGGACATCGTCGCAAAATCCGCCCGTGCTGTTGCTTTTAATCCGGTCAATGAAACGTTCGATGAGGCGTCCGGTTTCGTCTTTTTTGGAAAGCCCGAGAGAAAAACGCGTTACCGCCTTGCCGACATTGAATGCCTGACGATGGTCGTTGTAGTCGGAACGCACAAGCAAGCGCTTGTCCATCAAATCGCGGGTAGTTTCGTCCAAATGCGCCCACGGAGCATTGCGCTCCTTTGACGGACCGAAAGAAAGCACGCCGAGTGCCGCGTATGCGAGCCCGTTTTCGGATTCCGTTTCCTGGCGAAGCTGAGAAGATACGCAACGTGCAACGAGCTCCACAATATCTTTTTGCCCGATGCGGGTTTCCTGCGTCGCCCGATAAAACTCGCCGAGTGCGAGTGCCGCATGCCCCGCTTCATCGGAGCGGCCGAGTTCGCCCGGTGCCGGCTCGATAGAACCATCTGCATTGATGGCTTCAATATTATGGCTCAAAATCACGCGAGCCATGTCCAAACATTGATCTGCAAAATTATGCATTTGAATCAGTTTCTATATATAAAAGAGGTTTTGAGATTCTCTCTAATTTGCACAAATTAGTCGAATAAATTCCGCGTTCGTTTTTGTTTTTTTCAGGCGCTCAATCATCGCTTCGGCGACGTCTTCAATTTTTCCGCCCACCATGGCACGGCGGAGAAACGAAGCCGCTTCAAGCGCGTCCGGAGACAAAATCAGTTCTTCTTTCCGCGTTCCCGACGCGGCAAGATTAAAGGCGGGCCAAATACGCAATTCGGCGACTTTCCGGTCGAGCACCATTTCCATATTTCCCGTGCCTTTAAATTCTTCAAAAATCAAATCGTCCATTTTAGAGCCGGTTTGAATCAGCGCCGAAGCGATAATCGTCAGGCTTCCGGCTTCTTCCGTATTGCGGGCGGAAGAAAATATTTGCCGCGGTTTTTCCATTGCGCGGGAATCCAAACCGCCCGTCATCGTGCGCCCGGAACCCGTTTTCGCGTTGTTGTAAGCGCGCGTCAGGCGTGTGATCGAATCCACCAGCAACACGACGTCGTGCCCGGTTTCTACCAAGCGGCGGGAACGCTCAATGCAAAGTTCCGCCACGGCAACATGGTTTTTCGCATCTTCGTCGTTCGACGATGCGTAAATTTCTGCGGCGGGCAAATCACGTTTGAAATCCGTAACTTCTTCGGGGCGTTCGTCAACGAGCAAGACAATCACTTTGCACTCGGGATAATTTTCGAGAACGCCGGCGGCGATGTCCTTGAGCAAAGTTGTTTTCCCCGTGCGCGGCGGAGCGACGATGAGCCCGCGTTGCCCTTTTCCGACCGGACAAAACAAATCGATCACGCGCGTAGTCATGCGTCCGTCCTTGGTTTCGAGGCGCAGTTGTTTGTCCGGAGCAATACTGGTTAGCTGCTGGAATTGCGGGCGGCGATGCCGTTCGTTGGGATTGACGCCGTCGATTCCGTCAACGTAAGCGAGTTTCGATTCCGCTGCGCCGACATTGCGTTGTGCCTTGCCTTCAATCCAACTGCCCGTCTTCATTTTGAAGCGCTTTATCAAATCTTTTCCGACAAAAACATCCGTCGGGTAAGATTTTCCGCAACGTGCCGGCGAGCGTAGCATTCCGTTGCTGTGTTCGTCCACGACGAGCACGCCGGCGGCGGCGAAATCCTCAATCGGCAGGTCCGGATTGAGGATTTTCGGTTTCGGAGCCGGCGGATTTCCGGCTACGCCGTTCGGCTTTTTCGGAGCCTGCGGCGGGCGCGGTATTTTTCCGCCGGGCTTGCCGAAAGGCTTCTTCCCTTTCGGATTCTGCGGATTTGCACCCGCGTTCCCGCGAAAGTTTTTTTTATTATTTTTCCCGAATTTATTAAACTTCGGTCTGAATTTCGGAGTTTGCGGTGTCTGCGAATTGTTTTCGCTCATTTTCAATGTGTAAAACTTGTTAAGTAAAATAAAAGTAAAAGTGTGTTTTTTCTTCCTCTTTGCGGGAACGCATCTTTCTTCCGCGAAAAGCGAACATGCGCTTTTTCGAATACGGAAAAAGAGATGCTTTTCAAAAGAAACATTCTCTCCGCGCTCGCGCGGAAAAAGGAAAGACGGGAACGGCAAAATGCTCAAAATCCCTAAAAACGTTCCTACTTTCCCGAAATTCAAAAAAAATTGCAAGCCGTAATTCGAGAAAAAGCCTTTCTTTTTTTACGAAGAATTGAGAAGATTCCCGAATGGATCAGAAAGCGCGCGTAACATTCGGCACGAAACTCGGCATCATCGCCGCGACAGCAGGCTCCGCCGTCGGCTTGGGAAACATTTGGAGATTTCCCAGCCAAACGGCTCAGGACGGCGGCGCGATTTTCGTTTTCGTGTATTTAGCGTGCGTCGCGTTTTTCGGCATTCCGATTGTGTTGGCGGAGTTTATTCTCGGTCGAGCCGGCAAAGCCAATTCGGCGGGAACGTATCGCAACCTCGCTCCCGGGAAAAAGTTCCACTACTTCGGATATTTTGCGATTCTTGCCGCGTTTTTGATTATGGGATTTTACATGGTCGTTTCGGGCTGGACGCTGGAATACCTCGTGCTTTCCGTTACCGGCGAACTCGGACGCACACAGGATTTTAACGCCCTTTTTGCGAATTTACGCAACAATCCGACTGCACAAATCACGTGGATGATTATTTTTACCGCCGCCACCGCAGGAATTGTCGCCTTCGGCGTGAAAAAAGGCATTGAGCTCGCCAGCAAGCTCATGATGCCCCTGCTTCTTCTCGTGATGCTGATTCTCTGCGCTCGCGCCGTAACGCTTCCCGGCGCGAACGAAGGTCTTGCCTATCTTTTCGCTCCGAACTTGGAAAACGCAAGCAGCGCGGGAATGCGGATTTTGACGGACGCGCTCGGGCAAAGCTTTTTCTCGCTCTCGGTCGGCATGGGTTGTTTGATGACTTACGCTTCTTACTTCGGGAAAGATGTTCGCCTGGTAAAAACGGCGGGAACGATGGCAAGCTTGGACACCTCCGTCGCCATTCTCGCGGGAGCGATCATTTTCCCGGCGGCATTCGCGCTTACGACGGATACGGGCTCCATGGTCGAAACGCTCAAAGCCGGCGGCCCCGGACTCGTTTTTATCGCGATCCCGCAACTGTTGCAGTCGTTGCCGGCGGCGCAAATTTGGTCTGTTTTCTTCTTCCTGCTTTTGGTTTTGGCTTCGCTGACTTCGACAATTTCGCTCCTTGAAGTCATCACGGCATTTGTTCACGAGGAAGTTCGCGTTACACTTCCGAAGCCGATCCGTTTTCAAAAAACCAAGCCGGAGAACGGCGTGCTTCATCAGGAATACCGTATTGCGCGTCCGTTTGCCGTTTCCGTTATTTCAATCGGTATTATTGTTCTCGGAATTTTCTGCTCGTATTCGCTCGGCGACCACTCGTCGCTGAAAGTTTTCGGCATGAGCTTCTTTGATTTCCTTGATTTCGTTACGGCAAAACTGATGATGCCGATTGGCGGGATTTTCATTTCGCTCTTTGCCGGCTGGTATTTGGACAAAAAAATTCTGGCGGCGGAACTTTCAAACGGAGGCACGATTCCGTTGCGCTTTTTTAAAACATATAGCTTTATTTTGCGTTTTATCGCGCCGCTCGGAATTGCCGTTGTGCTCGTCGTCGGGCTTGTCGGGTAAATAAAAAAAACGGATACGTTCCCGCTAAAGCCGGGCAAAAACGCGCTCGGATCTGCGGGAAAATTCTTCGCGGCAGGCGAAAGCCTCGCGTTCCCGCGCCGCCAAGTTTTCGTTGGCGATACTCGCCAGATCTTCCAAGCCGTAAATCCAAAGCTCGTCCGAAGCAACTCCCGAGGGAAAATTTCGCGGCATTCCCAGATCAATTAAAAACAGCGGTTTTCCGCTCCGGGAACGCAAAATTTCCCTAAGCGTTTTCTCCGAAAGCAACGGTTCGGAAACGCTCGCGCACCCGACAACGATGTCGGCATGTATCGCACGCGCGGATACGGAATCCAATTCCACCGCGCCGGCTCCGATTTCCGCCGCAAAGGCACGCGCCCGCTCAAAATTGCGGCTCGCCACCAAAACGTTCCCGGCACCGCGGGAAACAAAAGCCTGCGCCGTTTTGCGTCCCGCGTCTCCCGTTCCGACAACCAGCACGGCGCAACGTTCCATTTCCCCGAAAATGCGCCCGGCAAGCTCCACGGCGACGTTCCCGACGCTGATTTGTCCGCTCGCGATTCCCGTGTGCGTGCGCGCCCATTTCGCCGCTTGAAAGCTTTTTTGAAAAACACGATTTAGCACCACACCTGTTTTTCCGTGAGCAAACGCCGTTTCGTAAGCCTGTTTTACCTGACCGAAAATTTCCGCTTCGCCGACCATGCGGGAATCCAAGCCCGCCGCAACATTAAACAGATGCGCAACTGCCGCCGCATCAGAAAAAACTTCCGACTGCTTTAAAATCGCTTCTGCGGGAACGCCGGAATTTTCGCTCAAAATTTTTGCCGCGATTCCTTCGGAAAGCGCATTTCCTGCCGCATAAACTTCGACTCGATTGCAAGTGGAAATCACGGCGCATTCCGAAAAAACGCCTAACGCCGAACCGTTATAAAGTGCTTCAAGACGTTCCCGCGAAAGCGAAAGCCGCTCCAACACGGAAAGCTCCGTGCATCGGAAATTGCAGGAGAGAGCGAGCAATTTCATTCCGCATCCTCCGTTTGCGCGGGAACGTCGCTGTCGCGCGCTGCCGGCGACGCTTCGCGCAAGCACGCAATCCCGCCGAGCAAAACAATTGCCGAAATAAAAATCGCCAAGCCCGCACGGGAAAATTTGAGCGCGGAAATTTTATTTTTCCGTCTCAGAAACAGAACGAGAGCGAAGCCGCAAAAAATCAGCGCGGAAACCAAAATTTTGTAAATTGCCAGCCGGGAACCGAGATGCGAATTTCCGGAAAGCGCGACCGCACCGACACCGATTCCGAATCCGAAGAAAACCAATCCGGCGGAACACAGACGTCCGCCGATGCGCTCCAACGCCGCCAAATCCGGCAATCTCGCGAAAAAACGATGTGTGTAGCGACGCCGCAACGCAGAATTTTGCAAAAGGAAAAGCCACCAAATCATCGCCGCCGCCGAGAAGCAGGCATAGCCGACCGTCGCAAATCCGGCATGAAGCTCAATCCAAGGCGTTCCCGCCGCCGATTCGGAAAAAGCCGGCGGCAAGTCCCAAGTTTTCGCATTTACAAAACTGAGCGCACAAAGCACAGCCGCCGTTCCCGTCGCCGCAAATACGGGAACGCGCAATCCCCAAACCGCCCGCAAAAGCACCGTTGAAAACAAGGCGCACCAGCCCAACGATTGGAAAATTTCAAAAATATTTGAAAACGGCAAATGTCCGCTTGCGGAAACGCGTTGCCCCAACGCAAATGTCAAAAACAACCAGCCCGCAATCGCCAGAATCGGTTCCGAAAAACGGGCACCGCGCGCCGTCGCGTTCTCGCGTGTGCGCTTTGCGGCAAAGAGTCCGAGAACGCAAGCCGCCCCGAAAATCACGCCCGCGCAGGCGAACCAGATTCTGTTTTCAAAAATTTCGCTCATCAAAAAAGGAATTGAGAAAGAGGAATCGGTAACGAAAAAAAATCATTCCCGATTTTTAATTTTTTATCAAAAAAGCGAGCCTTGCTTGCCGAAAGTGCGCTCCACGTCGCACACGCCCCAGCCTTTTTCCGTAAGCACGCGCCCCTGCGGCGTGCGTGCGATGTAGCCTTCCTGTATCAAATACGGCTCGTGAACTTCCTCAAGCGTGTGCTCGTCTTCGCCGACGGCAACGCCGATGGTGCCGAGCCCGACGGGACCGCCGTTGTAATTCTGCGCGAGCGTGCGCAAAATGCGCTTGTCCATGTCGTCCAAGCCGTGGCGGTCGATTTCGAGCAATTCGAGCGCGGCGGCGGCGGTTTTTTGGTCGATCGAGCCGTTCCCGCGTTCGAGCGCATAGTCGCGTGCGAAGCGGATGAGATTGTTTACGATACGCGGCGTGCCGCGCGCACGACGGGCAATTTCCATCGCGCCGCCGTCGTCCGCCGCAATGCCGAGCTTCGCGCAGTTGCGTTTGACGATTTTGAACAAATCCTCGTGCGAATAATAATCGAGGCGCGTTTGAAGCGTGAAGCGGGAACGCATCGGCGCGGTGAGCAAGCCCGTGCGCGTCGTTGCGCCGACTAAAGTAAAGCGCGGAATCGACAGGCGGACACTGCGCGCATTCGGACCTTGGTCAATCATGATGTCGATACGAAAATCCTCCATCGCCGAGTAAAGAAATTCTTCCACAACTTTGGAAATGCGGTGAATTTCGTCGATAAAAAGAATTTCGCCCTCTTCAAGCGCGGTGAGCAAACCCGCGAGATCGGCAGGTTTTTCGATGACGGGACCGGAAGTAATTTTCACTTTCGTTCCCATTTCTTCGGCAAGAATGAGCGCAAGCGTGGTTTTTCCCAAACCTGGCGGGCCGTGAAGCAAAATGTGGTCGAGAGCCCGGCGTTCCCGCCGCGCCGCGCCGACCATGACGCGCAGTCGCTCAATCGTGCGCGGTTGTCCGGTAAAATCGTCAAAATTCGGCGGACGCAACGCCTGATCCAAGGTCGCATCCTTACGCGCGAGCGCGTCTTCGAAATAACTGCGCGGCGCGTCGTCCGCGTATGCGTTCTGCTCTGTTTTTTTCTTCGCCATCGGAAAATTTCAAGAAAGATAGCGCGTTCCCGCCCTTTTTCGCAAATTGAAATTTGTTGCTCGTTCCTATCAACAAATGCTGAAGTGCTTGGAAGGTTAGTTGTTTCTCAGCGAAACAAGGAAAAGAATCTTTTTTTTCAATTTGAGTGTGGCGTGAGTCGAGTGTTTTGCGGGAACGCTGTTTTGTTTTAATTTCTTAAAAGTAGAACACTCGGCGAAGCCGACTAAACTTTTCAGCTTCTCAGCTTTTAAACATTCGCCGAACCTCGCGGCGTTCGGCAAATTTCAATTTGCGGGAACGCGACGAAAAGCATATCGTCTCCCGCAATTATTTTTTTCTCAATGGAATACGAAGCAGTCATCGGTTTGGAAATTCACGTTCAGCTCAAAGCCAAGAGCAAAGTTTTCGCGGGTGCGCCCGCCGGCTTCGGCGAACCGCCGAACAAGCTGATTGACCCGACCGTGCTCGCGCTTCCGGGCGCGCTTCCCGTGCTCAATCGCGAATCCGTCGAAAAATCCGTGAAATTCGGATTGATGATTGACGCAAAAATGCCGGAAATTTCCCGTTGGTCGCGCAAAAATTATTTTTATCCGGACAGCCCGAAAAACTACCAAATCACGCAACTCGCGGAGGAAGCGATTGTCGGTCCCGGCGAAGTCGAAATCGAGCTTCCCGGTCCGTCCCGCAACGTGATGGGCGAGCACAAAAAGATTCGCATCAACCACGCGCACTTGGAAGAAGACGTCGGAAAACTCACGCACGGCGGCACGACTTCGCTCGTCGATTACAACCGCGCGGGAACGACGCTTCTCGAAATCGTTACCGAGCCGGACATGCATTCCGCCGAAGAAGCCGTCGCCCTCCTGAACGCGCTCCGCATGATTTTGAACGCCGCCGGGCTTTCCGATTGCGACATGGAAAAAGGTCAGCTGCGTTGCGACGCGAACGTTTCCGTGCGCCCGAAAGGTTCGTCCGAACTGCGCACGCGCACCGAAATGAAAAACGTCAATTCGCTCACCGGCGTGCGCAACTGCATCAATTTTGAAATCAAGCGCCAAATCCGTGCTTACGAAAACGGTGAAAGCATCGTGCAGGAAACGCGCGGCTGGAACGCCGAAACCGGGCATACTTACTCCATGCGCTCCAAAGAAAATGCGCACGACTACCGCTATTTCCCGGATCCGGATTTGATGCCGGTGAAAGTTGACGACGAGTGGCTCGCGCGCCTTCGCGCCGATTTGCCGGAAAAACCCTTCGACCGCCAACGCCGCTACATGGCGGATTTCGGCTTACCCTACACGATTACGTCCGTGCTCATTCCCGACCGCGCGCTTTGCGATTTTTTTGAAAAATCCGTCGCCGCGTTCCCGAAAGCCCCGCAACAAACGGCGAATCTTATCGTGAACGAAATTTTGCGCGAAATCGCCGCCGCGGGAACGGAAGCAACGATTGCCGACAGCAAAATTTCCCCGGAAGCCCTCGCCGGTCTCGTCGAAGCCGTTGAAGCGGGAACGATTTCCAAGCAGCAGGCGAAAGAAGTTTTCGCCGATATGTGGGCAAACGGAAAATCCGCCGCCGACATCATCAAAGAAAAAGGCTTGGCGCAAAGTTCCGATTCCGGCGAACTCGAATCCATGATTTCCGCCGTGATCGCCGACCCGAAAAACGCCGATGCCGTCGCCTCCTTCAAAGGCGGGAACGAGAAAGTTATCAACGTTCTTAAAGGTCAGGTAATGAAAGCTTCTCGCGGCAAAGCCAATCCCGCCAAGGTCGACGAAATCATGCGCAAACTTTTGGCGTAAAAAACACGCGAGTCCCCCCAAAAAAAAACAGGCGTTCTGCCTGTTTTTTTTTGTCACTTCATACTCGATTGCGCCGGGCATCCCGACCTACCCGAAATTTGCACCAAAACACCAAGGAGAAAATAATCTTTGTCGCTTCGCGATTTGGCGCAAACCTTTTTGATTATTCTCCGGTGGCGGATTTTTGACGGGAACGCTTTCTTTCTTCAAGCAGAGCGCGGGAACGGTCAATCGCCGTTTGCATGTCCGGACAAATATTTTCTTTGCCGATAACTTTATCCAACTCGGCGTGTTCGATGGCGCGTTTCGGTTGCGGATGCAAGCCGGCAATCACGAGCGAAGTTCCGTTGGCGCACATGTCGAGATGCGTTTCGGAAATGGCATGGATTCCCGTCGCATCGATAGAAATAAGGTTGCTCAAATCAAGAATAAAGACTTTCGGTTTGCGCCCGACGCGCTTGAAATTTTCGCGAAATTGATCAACCGCACCAAAGAAAAGCGAACCGAAAACTTCGAAGACTTCAACGTTGTCCGGCAATTTTTCACGCCACGCGGCGAGCGATCCGTGCGGGTCAAATTCATTTTCACCCAGTTGCTTGCGCGAGAAAATATGAAATTCCGCAGTTTCGGATTCGCGCTTGAGGAAGAGGAACGCGGACAACACAACTCCGACTTCAATCGCGACGGAAAGGTCGACGAAGACCGTCAGCAAAAACGTGAGCGTCAGCACGATGATGTCGCTCTTCGGCGAAGTGCGAAGCAAGCCGTAAAACGAGCGCCAACCGCTCATCGTGTAGGAAACCAACACCAAAACCGCCCCGAGCGCGCACATCGGCACCCAAACGATGTATTCGCCGAGACAAAGCAAAATTGCTAAAAGCACACCGGCGTGAATCAGTGCCGCGACCGGAGTGCGCCCGCCGTTTTTAATATTCGCCGCCGTGCGCGCAATCGCGCCGGTTGCAGGAATACCGCCGAAAATCGGCGAAAGAATATTGCCCACGCCCTGCGCGACGAGTTCCGCGTTCGGGCGATGCCGCCGCCCCGTCATCCCGTCGGCAACCACCGCAGAGAGCAACGATTCAATCGCGCCCAAAAGCGCAATCAGAAAAGCAGGCGCAATCAGTTCGCGCATTTTTTCGAAACTTAAATCCGAAAAAATCCCGAAATCCGGAGTCGGGAATCCGGACGGGAACGGTTTATCCATGAAAAATTTACTGCCGATGGTAACGACACCGTTCGGATTTTGCGTTCCCGCGCCCCAGCCGAGAAAAATTACGGCGAGTGTTGCCGCAACAATGACGAACAATGCGCCCGGAATCTTCGAGGTCAGGCGCGGCCACGTAAACACGGCAATCGTCGCAAAGAGCGAAATAACACAGGTTTTCCAATTCGCCGTATCGAAATATTGGATATACAGAGACCATTTTCCGATGAAGTCGCCCGGGATTTTTTCCGGAATCGTCAGCCCGAACAAATCCGGGATTTGCGTGGAAAAAATCGTAACGGCAATCCCCGCCGTAAAACCGACGATAACCGGATACGAGATAAATTTGAGCAAAGCACCCATTTTGGCAAGCCCCAGCGCAATGAGAATTACGCCCGCCATCACGGTTGCAAATGCCAGCCCGCTCAGCCCGTATTGCGCGACAATCGCGTAAATAATCGGGATAAACGCGCCCGTCGGACCGCAAACCTGCGTGCGGCTTCCGCCCAAGAGCGCAATCGCGAATCCGGCGATAATCGCCGTATACAAGCCTTTTTCGGGAGCGACGCCGGAAGCGACGGCAAACGCAATCGCCAGCGGGAGCGCAATTACGCCGACGATAATCCCGGCAATTAAATCGGATTTAAAATCCTTTATTCCGTAGCCGTCCCGCAAAACGGTCAGCAATTTCGGTTTAAGATCGGATCGCATAGTTGAAAGAAATACTGCGGGCAACGATACTCCCGTGCGCCCTGATTTTCCAATAAAAAATAAGGTTTTCCGGCACGCGGGAACGTGATGCAGGCGCACGCAGGCGAACGGGAAAAAGAATCTCGCGCAAAGTCGCAAAAAAAGCGCAAAGATTTTTACCTTAGTTTGAGGATTCAAACAAAAAAGCGTTCCCGCGAGATAGGTCGCGGGAACGCTTTTTTGTTTTAAAAGGAGAATAGGCGTCTCGCCTGTTTGAGGCAAGAATGCCTGCCCTACGCGAGTGCAATGTTTAAACGGGAGCGCCCGCGCGTTGCTTCGGAAGTTTTTCGTAGAACATTTCCGCGCGGTCGATAATGTTCGCAACGTTTTTGTAAATCTTGCGAAGATTTTCGAGCAGTTCCAGATAAAGAATGCTCACTTCCGGCAGGCAGGAACCGCCGTTCACGCGCGCCA
>SUVQ01000009.1 GCA_015061905.1 Verrucomicrobiota bacterium | reverse complement strand
CCACCCGCTCTCCCTCTGCCCCTTATATGCCAATCCCAAAAAAAACAAAACGCAAGCTCCCAAATATTAAAATTTTGAAACATTCCATCCCCCTTTTATTGCAAAAATTTAATATTACAATTCTTGATTTTTTTTAGAAAAAACATCTCTATCTTTAGTTCTATGCGTTTTTTCTTCGGAAAATTCTTCGTGTTTTTCTCATTTGCGCTCATTTTCTGCGCGGCATCCGTTTCCGTATTTCTGATTCTGAACGAGATTTCCCAAGAAAACGAATCATCGGGAATGCTGGTATCGGAATCCGGTCTGTATCGAAAATTCGGTGACGGGTGTGCGCTTTTCTCCACACTTTCACTCTCCCCGCAACGCCGCCGCGCGCTTCTGATGCTCGCCCACGAACCGAGTAACGAAACCGAATACGCTCGACTAAAAGCTCGGATAAATGAACTCGAAAAAGTCCTCCCGCAAGGAAATCTTTTATTTTTGGCAGACGAATCCGGATACGTTTTTTACCAACGGGAAATAAGAAAAACGAGGAAGATTTTCGAACTTGCGGATGAAATCCGAATACTTTTCGCGCGACTGAAAAGCGTTCCCGTTTACTATTTTCCGAGCGATGCCGTGCGCCAGATGAAGAACCTGCCGCTTCGGGAAGGAAATGCGACCTTTCCCGTTCCCGCCAACGGAGAATTTGAATCGTGATAAAATCCGGGACATGGGTTTTCGGCATCGTTCTATGCCTCTGCGTTGCCGTATCTGTCGCCTCCGTCGTGTGGTTAGGACAGAAAGTTTTCGAAACCTACAAGATGCGAGATGCCGAAATTCATGCCGCACGCATCGTGGCGTTGACGCATAATGCCGAAACGGCGGTTTCCCGTGACTGGAAGGATTTTCTCAACAGCCTGAACACGCTCACACCGGAAGATTTTTCCCTGAAAACCGTTTCCGGACTATCTGCACAGGCACGATTCAAATTTCCAGTTTTAACCGTTTCCGTTTCGGCACCGGACGGGAAACGGGAAATCTCGAAATCTCTCAATTTTTCGCTCGGAACCGACAACGGAAACGTCCTACTTTCAAGAAAAGTCCCCGGTGGAAAAATCCAACAAATCTCGTTTTCACAAAAAGATCTTTTTGAAAAAATAGAAGCAGAAGCGTCCCGAACACTTTTCCCCGACGGGAATGCAAAATTGCGCCTCGTTCCCGTATCGGAAAAAACCGGATTCGGGATAATCCGCGGACTTCCCGGTGCGAAAATCGAAATAGACATCCTCCCGCGAAAACGCGCGGAATCAACAGCGGCGCGCCGCGCAACAATCCTCGCCGGAATCGGGATAGGACTCATGTTGGTGTTTATTCTGATACTGGCTCTCCGGGTTCTTGCCTTGAGCGAAAAACGCTACCTGTTCGCCGCCTCGGTTTCGCACGAACTGAAAACGCCGATTGCGGAATTGCGTTCCTGCGCCGAAACAGCTCGGGCTCATTGCCGAGACGCAGAACTGATACACGAACTTTCCGCCATTCGAGCCAGTTCTCAGGAATTAGAAACCATCGTCGAAAATCTGATGATTTTTTCCGGAATAAGCACCGGGAATTTGCACTTCGCGCTCTCCAAGCACAATGTAGGAGCACTTCTTTTTCCGATTTTCGAACGCATCGGGAATCGCCTTGTTTCCGCAAATATGGACATGGTTCTCGACATTGCAGACGAAGTCGAAGCGCGGGAACTCAAAACTTCGCCGGAAATGCTTGCCCGCATCCTTTTCAATCTGACCGAAAATGCGGTAAAATATGCTTATCGAGACGGAGCAGAAAACATAATTACCGTTGGAGTTTCGGTGAAAAAAAACATACTGATTATTGACGTGGAAGACGAAGGACCAGGAATCCCCGAGCCGCTTCGGGAAAATATTTTTATTGCTTTTGAGCGAGGGAAAAACCACGAAAAACACAGTGGTCTGGGGCTCGGGCTGACAATTTCCTCTCGCATTGCCCGCCTCCTCAACGGAAAACTTTCCCTGCTCAGAAGCGACTGCACGGGAACCACTTTCAGGCTTGAAATTCCGCTTTTAAAAATCTAAACACCATGCACCTTAAACTCCTTTACATAGAGGATAATGTCATCATTCGGAAACGGCTCTCGGAAACTCTGCGCGAAAACGGATTTTCCGTGAAGGAAATCCCGACGGCGGCGGAAGCCCGAATCGCGTTCGAGCAGGAAGACTTCGATTTGGTTTTACTGGACGTTCTCCTGCCGGACGGGAACGGACTGGATTTGCTCCGCGAGCTTCGTTTTCGGAGGAAAAACAACGCGCCCGTCATTATCCTTTCCGCGCTGGGCGAAATCGTCGATGAGCGTATTTCCGGATTGGAATCCGGTGCCAACGACTATCTTTCCAAGCCGTTCAGCGCGCGAGAACTCATTGCACGGATTCACGCCGTCATCAGAAGCACAAGACCGAACACTCCGTCCTCCGAAGCGACCTTTTTCCCGCTTAACGGAGGGAAATTAGACCTTGTTCATCCCTGTATTCACAAGGACGACGGCACGAAAATCCCGCTCTCCATCAAAGAATTTCGCCTCTTAATCCATTTTTCAAAAAATATCGGGAAAACCGTTTCCATAGAAGAAATTCTTTCCGATGTGTGGGACATCGATCCCGAGAAGATTTCGACAACAAGTCCCGCAGTGCTTATTTCCCGCTTACGCCGAAAAGTCGAAAATCTCTGTAAAATCGAATCTTGCAGAAATTCCGGCTACCGCTTCCATCTTTAGCGATATCACGCGGGAACGTGCCGCAAAGAAATTAATTCAAATCGAGCAAAAGTTCTTCGGGCGGAACGGGTTCTGAGGCGGGAACGCTTACCTCGCCGCAACGCCGCAAAAATTCCGCCTCGCCGATGATTTCGACGCCGAGCTCCCGCGCTTTTTCGAGCTTGCTTCCCGCTTCTTCGCCGGCGAGCACGCAGGTTGTTTTTTTGCTGACGGAGCCGGCGACTTTTCCGCCGCGAGCCTCAATCATTTTCTTCGCGTCGTCACGTTTCAGCGTCGGGAGCGTTCCCGTCAGCACAAAGATTTTTCCTTCAAAAATTTGTTCGACTGCGGCGAAATCGTCCGGCGTTCCCGCGATTTCCGTATTCAGTCCGGCGGCGATAAAAGCGTCGCAGAGTGCTCGATTTTCGGGTTTCAGGAAAAACTCGGCGACGCTGGAGGCGACGATTTCGCCGATGCCTTCAACGGTTGCCAAATCTTCTGCGGATGCCGCCGCGAGCGCGGAAAGCGTTTTAAATTTTTTTGCCAAATCCTTTGCGGTGGTTTCTCCGACATTCGGAATCCCCAAGCCGTTAATCAGGCGCCAAAGCTCACGGGAACGCGAAGCCTCGATTCCTGCGAGGAGATTTTGTGCGGATTTTTCCTTAAATTTTTCGAGTTTGAGAACTTGTTCCAAGCTCAACGCATAAAGATCCGCCGGAGTTTTCACGAATCCGAGGTCGACGAGCTGATTAGCAACGGCTTCTCCCAAATTCGGAATGTCCATGCAGGTTTTTCCCGCAAAATAAATCAGGCGCCGCTTCCGAAGCTCCGGAGAATCTTTTTCCTTCACATACCACGCGACTGCGCGCTCGTAGCCTTTTTCCGGTCGCTTCGGGTCAACCGGTCGCAAGGGGCGCTCCGCATCGATTCCGAGTTTTTTCAGTTCGTTTTCAAAAGAAAAGACCTCGGCATCGGCTCTGCGTTTTTCCGGAACAAAGCGAACGACCTGCGGGATAATTTCTCCCGCTTTTTCGATAATGACGCGATCGCCCACGCGCAAATCCTTGCGGGCAATTTCGTCTTCGTTGTGAAGCGTGGCGCGGGAAACCGTCGTTCCCGCGACTTCGACCGGATCGAGCTCGGCAACGGGCGTGATTTTCCCCGTGCGCCCGATTTGTAGCGTAATGGCGCGAAGCGTGGTTTCAGCCTGCTCCGGCGCGTATTTAAACGCGATTGCCCAGCGAGGCGCGTTGGATTTTTCCCCGAGTTTGCGCTGGAGAGCCAAGCTGTTGAGTTTGACGACCGCGCCGTCCGTCGGGAACGGATAATTTTTGCGCAGTTCTCCGAGCTCGCGAATTTTTTCTGCGGCGGCGTCTCCGCCAAGCACGTTCCCGCAAAATTCCGTAACGGGGAAACCCCACGCGCAAAGCGTTTTGCGCAATTCAGAAAGGGACGCAAACGTTCCCGTCGGCTCGCACGCGCCCAATCCGTAAACAAAAGTATCGAGCCTGCGCCGGGCGGATTCCTCCGGATTTTGCGATTTTATCGTTCCCGCCGTGAGGTTGCGCGGATTTGCAAACGGCTCCAGCCCTTCGGCTTCGCGCTGCGCGTTAATGCGCAAGAACTCATCGTTGCGCATGTAAATTTCGCCGCGGATTTCCACAATTTTCGGAAAAGGCTTTCCGGATATCGGAGCAAGCGCGGCGGGAACGCCCGCAATATTTGCCACGTGCCGGGAAATATCGTCGCCAACCACTCCGTTTCCCCGCGTGAGCGCGCGCACGAATTTTCCGTTTTCGTAAGTATAAGACACCGAAACGCCGTCGATTTTCGGTTCGACGAGAAAATTCATTTCCCCGGCGGGAACGTCTTTCCCGACCCGCGCGCAAAATTCAAGAAATTCGCCCTCGGAATAAGTATTGTCCAAGCTCTGCATCGGAACGCGATGCGGGAATTTTTCGAAACCGCGGGAACGGTCGTCGCCTACAATTTGCGTCGGCGAATTTTCCGCGGAAAATTCCGGATGAGCGGACTCAAGGGCTTTCAGCTCGGATTTCAGTAAATCGTATTCAAAATCGGAAATCACCGGAGCGGCATTGCGGTAATAACGCTCATCGTGTTCGGCGATTTCTTTGCGGAGTTGCTCAATGCGTTGAGCCGGCGAAATGGGAGTGCTCATTGAATTTACGGTGCTTAGAAAGTAAAGCGAAACCGCAAAGGCGTAAAACGAAAAGCGGAACCGAAGAGACATGCGCTACAAAAAAAAGTCTCTCCCGGTTTTTGTAAACCGAAATAAAAAAAGCGTTCCCGCGAAACCGATGTCGATTCGCGGGAACGCTTTGGGCGAAGAAAGCGGGTTTCGGCAGTTTTTCCGACAGAAAACACGCCGAAACGGCTATTCTCCGTTTTTTTACCAAACAAAAATAACTTTTGCGTAGTAGGTCGTGTCCAAATGATCGGCGGCGGTAGTTTCCGCGCGATATTCGTTTTTCATGCCGATGCGCACGCTCATATTGTCGATGCTTTCCACGTCAAAATCCACATAGGATTCGTGCGTGGCGACGTAATCGCCGAAGAAATCTTCAAACGCCGGCGTATAGGAAATGTCGGTAACGATTTTTCCCCAGTCCCACGAATAGTCGTGATGCAAGCCGAAGTCCAGACCGAGCGCGGACGTATCGTCGGGATTGTCCCAGTTCCCGTCGTGCATGTAGTCTTTGTAGGTTTCGTAGCGGTAGGAAAGACCGCCGCGAAGCGAGAAATGCCAGTTGTCCTCGTCAATTACTTTGTAGCCCAAACCTGCGGCGGAAGTCGAAAGGAAGCGAATGTTTTTCACGCGATCGAAACCGAGATCTTCACGCGCATACCAGAACGTCATCGCAGAAATATTGTGTTCGTAATCCACGCCGCAATGCAGGTCGTCGGCGGATTTCGACCAATCTTTCGTTCCCGAGGTTTCCTTGGTTTTGCCGTAATTGTAGTTGGCGTAAAACTTCAGCGTGTCGTCGGAAGTCGTGCGAACGGCTTCGGCGGAAACGCCGGCGGTAAGGCTTTCCGTGTTGCCGGTTTTTCCGAGCATCGACGCACCGAGCGAATAAGCCCATTTGCTGGCGAGAAGTTTTTCCTCCGGAGAAAGTTCCCCGTCCTGCCACGACGTTTGAATTTGGGAAATTTCGAGGTCGGCGGTAAGGCTTCCGCCGTCAATTTTCACGCGTCCGTCCGACTCCGAAACGATTTTCCCGCGCACGGTATTTTTGTCGGGCGTGCGCACAAAAATCGGATCATCCGTCGTAATCGAGACGACTTCGCTTTGGGAAACCTTCACCGTTCCCGCCGTATTGGTCGCAACGGAAATGACGCCGCCGGAGATACTTTCAATTTTCCCGACGTAAACGGAACCGTCCGCGCATTCAACTTCGTCCGCAAATGCCGCAACGGAAATCAGAGCCGCCGAGGTGAGGAAGAGCAGTTTTTTCGTATTCATATCTGTTTGCAAGTTTTAGAAGTAGCGGATATCAAAACCTCAAATCGGCATAAACGCAAGCCGCCAAGCCTCTTAAAACGCGCTATGCGAAAAAAAAGTTCTGTGAATCTACTTCAGTCCCAAAATCTTTGCCGTTTTGCTACCGATTTTTTTCTCCGTAAACTTGCACGCAAAAAACGTAGCTCCTAAACAAATAAAAGCTTGAATTACCTTAAGAATCGGAAGGATTTCCGGAGTAAAAATCATTCGGGAAAAGACAAACGCCAGAGGAATCATCCAGAACATATGAAACGAATATATACCGAAAGAATAATCTCCGAGAGCAGACAAAACTCCGTTAGGTTTCGGATTTGTATCTTTTATTCTTAAAATCAGATTAATGATTGCGAGAGAGAACAGCATTGACCCCAAACGAGTTTGCGAGGCTGCGAGAGAAAACATTTCCGATCCGGCTTGGTTGTAGATTGCAAATCCTTCCCAAATTGCAATGAACAGCGCTAAAAATGCAATAAGAACAGACGGGAACAGCCCTAAGGTCTTCGTTTTCAAGCCGCGATTCTGAGCACAAAACAATCCGAGGTAGTAATAAGTAAACCACGCGAAACAAGGCAACTCATAATGCGGCAAGTCCGTTCCCGCGCAAAAATCATACCCATATCGAACTAAAATATACAACGGAGTCGTTCCGAAAAGTCCCCATTTCAAAACTTTTGAAAAGAGCGATTCTCCCCTGATTATCGCAACAAGAATCGGTGTAATTAACGTAAGTTGGAGTAAAACGTGTAAGAAATAAAGCGGAGCGGTTGCACTCCCGAATAAAAATGCTTTCGGCACACGTAACAGGTCAAACGGCTTTCCGGCAACAACACTAAGCGAATAATACGCGCAAAGATAAAATGCCGTCCAAAAAATATACGGGACAAGCAATCGTATAATTCGGGAAAACAGTTTTTTCCTTTCCGTTCCCGCATAAGAGCCGGCAGATTTATTAAAAAATCCGGCAAGAAAGAAAAATACGGCTACCGGAAAATTGATGAAACCTCGCATCAAAACGAGAAGATACGAGGTTTCATCATTTATCGGCATTCCGACCGTATGAATTAATACAACCGCGACAATGCACAAGCCGCGAATTTGCTGTAAAAATTCAGAGCGCGCATCGGGGGGGGGGGGGACAATTTGTCTTATTTGCGACGACTTCGTTCATAAAACGTTTTTTGCGAATTAAAACTTTTTGGAGTCTTTGAGCGTTACCGTGCGATTAAAGACGGGCGCGCCGGGCTTGGAATCCGGGTCGGCGCAGAAATAGCCGATGCGCTCAAACTGGAAACGCGCGCCGGCGGGAACGTCCAAGAGCGACGGTTCGACAAGCGCGGTCGCCACGGTGAGCGAGTTCGGGTTCAGATTGTCGCGCCAGTCGCCGCCTTCGGGAACGTCCGCCGGCTCTTCTTTCGTGAAAAGGCGGTCGTAGAGGCGCACTTCGACGGGCTTGGCGTGCGCTGCGGAAACCCAGTGAATCGTCGCCTTGATTTTGCGTCCGTCGGGCGTGTTCCCGCCGCGCGTTTCCGGATCGTAAGTGCAGTGAATGACGGAGACGTTCCCGTCCGCGTCCTTTTCGCAGGAAACGCATTTGACGACGTAAGCCCAGCGCAGACGCACTTCGCGTCCCGGCGTGAGGCGGAAAAATTTCTTCGGCGCGTCTTCCATGAAGTCTTCGCGTTCGATGAAAATTTCACGGGAAAACGGCACGATGCGCGTTCCCGCCGCTTCGTCTTCGGGATTGTTGACGGCGACGAGTTCTTCGACTTGGTTTTCCGGATAATTGTCGATAACGACTTTGACCGGGTTCATCACCGCCATCGCGCGCGGCGAGGTTTTGTTCAAATCAGCGCGCACGGTGTGTTCGAGCAAGGCGACATCCGTGAGCGAATTGTATTTCGTCACACCGATAATTTCGCAGAAATTGCGAATGGATTCCGGCGTGTAGCCGCGGCGGCGCAGCCCGCAAACCGTGGGCATGCGCGGGTCGTCCCAACCGTTGACAAGGTTTTCCTGCACGAGTTCGAGCAGGCGGCGCTTGCTCATCATCGTGTAAGTCAGGTTCAGGCGTGCAAATTCGTATTGATGCGGTTTCGCAGGCGTGTTCAGCGTGTTGATTACCCAATCGTAAAACGGGCGATGCACCTCAAATTCGAGCGTGCAAATCGAGTGCGTTACGCCCTCAATCGCATCTTCGAGCGGGTGCGCAAAGTCATACATCGGGTAAACGCACCATTTGTCGCCCGTGTTGTGGTGAGCGACTTTGCGCACGCGGTAAATGACGGGATCGCGCATGTGCATGTTCGGCGAAAACATATCGACTTTCGCGCGAAGCGTCGCCGCGCCTTCGTCGTATTCGCCGCGCGTCATTTTGGCAAATTCTTCGAGGTTTTCCTCGACGGAGCGTTCCCGCCACGGCGAGGCTTTTCCCGGCTTGTCGGGAACGCCGCGATAATCTTTCCATTCTTCGGCGGAAAGATGGCAAACGTAGGCTTTGCCGAGCTTAATCAGCTGAATCGCGTAATCGTAAATTTTGTCGAAATAATCCGACGCGTGAAAATAATTTTCGCCCCAATCGAAACCGAGCCAGCGCACGTCTTCCTGAATGGATTCGACGTATTCGACGTCTTCGCGCGTCGGGTTCGTATCGTCCATGCGCAAATGGCATTTTCCGCCGTATTCTTTTGCCATGCCGAAATCGAGGCAAATCGCCTTCGCGTGCCCGATGTGCAGGTAGCCGTTCGGCTCGGGCGGGAAACGCGTAACGATGCTTTTGACCGTTCCCGCGGCGAGGTCGTTGTCGATGATTTGACGAATGAAGTGGCGATTGACCGCCGGCGTTTCAGGAGAAATGGTTTCTTCGCTCATAGCATGAAAAGGGAAAAGAATAATCACGTTCCCGCGATAAATAAACAGAAATATAGAAAAATTGCTTCGAAAAAGCGTTCCCGCCGAAACCGACGGGAACGCCCAACTAACTTCATTTAATCTATATATCCGGAGCAAAGCTAAGCCCCGCTCCGAAAAGTCTTTTTGACTCCTCCACCACGCCTTCGGCGCGGTCCCCCTCCCCTTACCAAGGGGAGGAGCTTCTGATTTCCTTTTTTTAGATTTTTAAAAAGCTCTCCCTCCTACCAAGGGAGAAGCTTTAATTTTTTTGTTTTATTTTTGAGGATTATCAGAAGCTCTCCCTCTTACTAAGAGGGAGGGGACCGCAAGCGTAGCGCAGCGGTGAGGGCGTTCTTTAGCGACGGGAACGCCGACGACGCGACGCCACTAGCGCCAACGCACCTACTCCCGCCAACAATCCGAACGCCGACGGCTCAGGAATACCGAGTGTCAAAGTCCCGACTCTTGTTTCCGAATCGTAAACATAGCCGGAAATCTTCCAGCCGTCTGCCCAGCCCGTGCCGAGTTCAAAAGAGTTCGTCGTCAACGTGCTTCCGACGTTCCCGCTCAAAAGCGTATAAGTTTTCGTCGTTTCTTCCGTAGCGAGTGCCAACGCCACATTTTCTGCGGAAGCGGCGTAATCCAAAGTGATTTTTCCATCAAAAGAACCGTCACCGGTGATTACTGCTACATCAAGCGTATCCCCCAAGACCACGGTGATATTGTTCGAAACCGTTACACCGGAATTAATTTCCAACTTCCCGCCGGAGATTTTAACGAAATTCGTGCCAAGCGCAGAATTGTTACCCGCGACCAGCGTTCCCGCAGAAATCGTCGTCCCGCCGGAGTAATTATTTGTTCCGGAAAGTGTCAAAATTTCGTCTCCGGTTTTCATCAAATGCATTGAAACGCCTCCGGGAGCGACTGCTCCTGCGAACGTCCCCCCGCCGTTAATAGTAAGCGTAGACCCCGCCTCTCCCGTAATTTTCGATCCGTCATTACCATCAAGTCCGGCAATCGTTACATTTTTTGCTACCAATTTCATTTCCGCATTGTCTCCGCCGGCAAGGTTTACCTTCGCGTATTGGAGTGCGGTATCGGCGCCAACGACGAGGATTGTTTTTTGTCCTGATATTGTGTCTGCACTAGATTTCCCAACCACCAATGTTCCGGAATAAGTATTGCTCGAACCGGAAATTGTAAATCTTTCTGCATCTGTAGCCCCCAAATTAGAATTTGTGTTAGCATTTCCTGCACTTGAGAAATACGCCGTTCCTGCTCCGGAAAGAACGCCTTTAATTTCCGTCCCATTCTTAAACCAATTTCCAAGAATAGTTACCGTATCGGATTCACTTGAGCCAAGTTGAATATCGTTAAGAACCAGTCCTCCGTCAAATTTCTTAAGAATCGCGCCATTTTCAAGAACGACATTACCGGAAAATGTCTTACTACCGGTGTCCGAAAGATTAAAGGAAACCGTCGCACCAGATTTTACATTGATTGTAGAATCCTCCCCAAAAGAATCAGAGGAAAATCTCCCGAACGTAAACGTGCCACTCAAGACATTATATGTTCCAACAGCCAAGCTCCCTCCGGAGACCGACAACGTTCCGCCTGTTGCATTAAGGGTTGCAATAGACGCGTTCCCGCCGGAAACCGACAATGTGCCACCAGAAATTGAAAGCCCTCCTAAAGTCGCGCCTCCGGCAAACGTCAGGGTGTTCGTCCCTTTCACAGAAAGAGTAGTATTCTCCTCGGAACGAACAGAACCTAAAAAGGTCAAAGAATTACCATTAAGGTTTATCCCATAGTCCGATCCAAATTCAACATCATTTTCAAGAGCCCATGAAGTGTTTCCCCACATCTCATCTGTTTTCCCGGCTCGAGAAGAAAAACGAAGTAACACATCCCTGTTCACGGAAACGCCGGTGCTATAGCTTCCGGGCCAATTAAACCCTCCGGTCCAATCAAGCGTTCCTTGGAAGCCTTGAGAGAGGTGAAAGCCACTGCCACCAGCATTGTCGGGAGAGAATGTGTATTTAATCGTACCTGTCCCCGCGACCGCGAGAGGAGCATTCGCAATCCCAATCGCTCCGGTCCCGCTCCCCAAATCCAACGTTCCTGCGACATTAATCACGGAGTAATCTCCTGCGCTTTGCACATCTGTAATTAATTTGCTATCGTTAAAAGCAATGTGGTAGATGGTTGCTTTCGCTGTCGCTGTCTTTGCGGATAAGTCGACCTCTGTTACGGCAGAGTTATTAACCTTAAGATTATCCTTTGTTAAACCGGAAAGCGTGCCCTCTCCTGACATTATTTCATAAACGGCAATACTGCTCTGAATCCCTGAATTTGCTTCGTCGTCTGCTATGTACGAATGTGCTACCTGATTCGTAAGTGCCAACGTAGCACCATCACGGATTTCCAAATCTTTAACAGAAATATTGGTTGTCTCTACTGTGCCTATCCCCGAAATAATAAATTTTCCTTCGCCGGATAGCCCACCGTTTGCAACGATGGTTGCTCCCTCTGAAAGGTATGTTGCAGAATTTGCATCATACTTTGTTGTATTCAACGTTACTGTTCCCGCTGTAGAGAGCATCCCAGTTGTAGACCAACTATCAAGTGCGCCGAGGGTTCCCCCTGTGAGATTTAAATTCAGCAAACCTTGGGAAGAATTGTATCCATTGTAACCGTATGTAGGTACATACCCTCCGCTTCCTAAATTCAACGTAGCACCCTCCGAAAGCGTCAACGTGCTCACTGTCGTATTTGTCCACTCAGATACGAGAGACAGCTTCTTTAAATTGACCACCCCTCCGTTTCCAATGTTCATATTTACACCGGACCACTTGGAGCCAAATCCGCTAGCATTCAAAACATTGAATGTTCCATCAACATTTATAGTAGCAAACCCCGCTCGTCCCAATGAAACAGCCGAATCGCTAGATTCACTATTCGTTGCCGTATCTCCCGTAATCGTTAACGACGCATTTTTCGAAATATTTAATGTCGTCGTAGCCGCTCCATCGCTCTGAATATTAAAAAAAACCTTTTCGTAAGAAAGATTTTCGGAAATCGATTTTGTTTCTCCGCTACCAATCGTAAGAAGTGCGTCATCCGCATACGCAGTAGCGGTCATTGCGGAGGCTGCAATGAGGGTAGAGAGGAAGAATTTTGAGGTCTTCATAGCTTGTAATGATTAGTGTAGTTGTGTAGTATTAAATTGGGAAAAGGGACATGGTATATTTGTCTCTTTTATTTTTCGGATTTTACGAAAAAAAAAAACGGACGCAAGGGAATTTTGCGGCGGGAACGTGTTTTTTTTGGGGAGAAGTTCGCGCGAAGACGCAAAGTCGCGAAGTTTTTTTTTAAGAAGTTCTCACGGAGACACAGAGACACAGAGTTTTTATTAAAAATCTTTTAAATACTTGGCGACTTGGCGCGATAACTGATTCTCCCGCGAAACAAGCTTCCGTGTGGGTCAGTGGATTCCGTGGTTCTTTTTTGCGGCGGGAACGTGTTTTTTGAAGGAAAAGTTCGCGCAAAGACGCAAAGTCGCGAAGTTTTTTTTAAGAAGTTCTCACGGAGACACAGAGCCACAGAGTTTTTATTAAAAATCTTTCAAACGCTTAGCGGCTTGGCGCGATAACTGATTCTCCCGCGAAACAAGCTTCTGTGTGGGTCAGTGGATTCCGTGGTTCTTTTTTGCGGCGGGAACGTGTTTTTTTGGGGAGAGGTTCGCGCAAAGACGCAAAGTCGCGAAGTTTTTTTAAGAAGTTCTCACGGAGACACAGAGCCACAGAGTTTTTATTAAAAATCTTTTAAATACTTGGCGGCTTGGCGACTTGGCGCGAGATTTCAAAAAAACATTTCACGCAAAGTCGCAAAGTTTTTTGACTCCTCCACCACGCCTTGCGGCGCGGTCCCCCTCCCCTTACCAAGGGGAGGAGCTTCTGATTTTTTTTTTAGATTTTTAAAAAGCTCTCCCTCTTGCTAAGAGGGAGGGGACCGCAAGCGAAGCACAGCGGTGAGGGCGTTCTCTATCCGCGACGGGAACGCGGATTTCTTAGCGCAAAGGTTTTTTCAACAAACTTGCGCCGAACTTTTTCCGTTGCGCGGGAACGGCGGACTTGGTGAAATTTTGCCGATGGCACCTCTTTTTAATTGGCTTAAAAAACGCGCAGGCGGCGTCCTGCTTCACCCCACTTCCCTTCCCTCGAATCAGGGCATCGGCACTCTCGGGAAAAGTGCATTTCGCTTTATTGATTTTCTGTCGGCATGTCGCCTCGGGCTTTGGCAGGTTTGCCCGCTCGGTCCCACGGGTTTCGGGGATTCGCCCTACCAGTGTTTTTCCTCGTTTGCCGGCAATCCGTATTTAATTGATTTTGAGTTGATCGCCGAAGCCGGGCTTCTTGAAGCGGAAGACCTCGCGCCGCTTGCCGCGCTCCCGCGGGAACGCGTCGATTACGGTGCGCTTTGGAACGCTTTTTTCCCCGTATTAAAAAAGCTTCATGCCAAGGTCGGGAAGAACCCGGGCGCGTTGAAAAAATTCGGAGATTTTGAAGCGTTCCGACAAAAAAACCGCGAATGGCTCGAAGGCTACGCGCTTTATTCCGCGCTAAAAAATTTCTACAAGGGCAAGCCCTGGTATGAATGGCCCGCCGAGGCGAGAAATTTCGGCTCCGCAAAAAAACTCGCGTTCCCGCCGAGCGTTCGCGCCGATGTCGAAATGTTCGAAATCGCCCAGTTCTTTTTCTTCTCGCAGTGGAAAGCTCTCCGAAAATACGCCTTCGAACACGGCGTAAAAATCATCGGAGACACTCCGATTTTCGTCGCTCTCGACAGCGCGGACGTTTGGCAAAATCCGGAAATCTTCCAGCTCGATAAAACCGGCGCGCCGACCGCCGTCGCCGGTGTCCCGCCCGATTATTTCTCCGCCGACGGACAACTTTGGGGCAACCCGCTTTACAATTGGGACGCGCTCGCCAAAACCGATTACAACTGGTGGATGCGCCGCCTCCGTGCCAATTTCGAGCTTTACGACATCGTGCGCCTCGACCACTTCCGCGGCTTTTACGATTACTGGAGCATTCCCGCCGATTCTCCCACGGCGAAAACAGGTCGCTGGGCTCTCGGTCCCGGATTGGCGTTTTTCAAAAGTATTCAAAAAAACCTCGGCGACGTTCGCCTCATCGCCGAAGACCTCGGCGACATGAACGACGGCGTGCGCAAACTCCTCGCCGACTCCGGGCTCCCCGGCATGGCGGTTTTGCAATTCGCGTTCGGCGGGGACGCTTCCAACCTCTATCTTCCTCATAACATCGGCTCCAACACTATCGCCTACCCGGGAACGCACGACAACAACACCTGCGTCGGCTGGTATAACTCGACAAGCGAACACACCCGCGACCACTTCCGCCGCTACTTTTGGACAGACGGGAAAACGCCGCATTGGACACTTATCAACGCCGCCTTCAAAGCCCACGCCAAAATCGCCGTCGTCGCCATGCAGGACATTCTCGGGCTCGGAGAAGCCGCGCGCTTCAACGAACCCGGCACCGCACAACGCAACTGGCAATGGCGGCTTACCGATGCGCAGCTCGACGAAGCGTTCGCCTCACACACGGGAACGCTACGGGAGCTTGCGGAACTCTCCGGCAGAGTGGAATAGTGGAAGAGTGGAAGAGTGGAAAAGTGGAAAAGTGGAGGAGTGGAGGAGTGGAGGAGTGGAGGAGTGGAGGAGTGGAAAAGTTAAAGAGATGATTTCCGTTCGCCAATCTCCGATTCACGGAAGCGGTGTTTTTGCCACGGAAAAAATTCCGGCGGGAACGCTTGTCTGCATTTACATCGGCGAACTCATTTCCTCGGAAGAAGCCGAAAAAAGAAGCGAAGCACGTTCCCGCGAAACTCCGCTTGCGCCGATTTATATTTTTGAAATCGACGAAAATTTATGTATCGACGCTACGGATACGGGAACGGAAAATCCGGCAAGATTCATCAATCATTCCTGCGACGAAAATTGTGAAGCCGTTTGGAACACGCGGGAACGCCGAATGGAAATCCGTGCGCTAAGAAATATCGCCCCCGGAGAAGAAATTTCCTTCGACTACGGCTTCGGGCTTGCGGGATTTTTCGAGCATCCCTGCCGTTGCGGCGCGCGCAACTGCGTCGGCTACATCGTTGCCCGCCCGTTGCGCCCCGCCCTCCTCCGCAAACTCGCAAAAAAGAAGCACTCGCATCTCACAAAATAAGTTGCAGGCGATTTCCGAAATACATAATTTTTTTCGCAATTATTTTTCGTCATCGTTATTTGTAAAAAAAATGATTGAGTCCACCGCCAACATTCGAGTCCGCTTTTCGGAAACCGACGCCATGGGCGTTGTCTACCACGCCAACTACCTGCCGTGGTTCGAGGTTTCGCGAACGCAGCTCATGACGGAAATCGGATTGCCGTATCGCGAATTGCAGGACGCCGGCTTCATGTTGCCCGTTCTCGAAGCGCATTGTAATTACAAAAATTCCGCCAAATACGACGACGAATTAAAAATTCACGCAATGATGAAGACGTTCCCGCGCGCGCGCATTCGCATTGATTACGAAGTGCTGCGCGGAGACGAAATTCTCACGACCGGCTACACCGTTCACGCGTTTATGAACCGTGACGGGATCGCGATTCGCCCGCCGAACTTTTTCTTGGAAAAATTGGCGAAGGCGTTCGGCGAATAATTTTTCAGAAAAAAAAGAACGCGAAATTCGCTTTTTTGTATTATGAATTTTTGCCCGATTCATCGCGAAATCATTCATCCGGAAGCCGTCGGCGGAGACGCTTCGCCGCAAACAAAAAAGCAGTTGCGCAACCGGATTCTTCCCCTGCGCGACGCGATTCCCTACTCCGAAGTGCTCTCATCCGCGCTCGCGGTGCGGGAACACGTGCGCTCGTGGACGCCGTTTCGCGACGCGGATTGTGTTTGTTGCTACGTTTCCGTGCGTAGCGAAATGCCGACTCCGGGAATTATTCTGCGCGCGATGGAAAGCGGAAAAACCGTCATCGTTCCGAAAGTTTTCGGGAACGTAATTCGTTTTTTCAAAATCAAAAGCCTGACGGACGATTTGAACCGCGGCACCTTCGGCGTGCTCGAACCGGTGGACAGCTGCGAAGAAGTCGATCCCGCCGCCGCAGGCGCGTGCCTGATTCCCGGCGTCGTTTTTGATGAGCGCGGGAACCGTGTCGGCTACGGAAAAGGCTACTACGACCGCTTTCTCAGCGGGCTTCCCGAATCCATCCCGACACTCGGGCTCGCCTACGATTGCCAGGTGCTTCCGGAAATTTCCTGCGCCTCGCAGGAAGACGTTCCCGTGCAATTTATCGTTACTCCCAAGCGCGGCGTTTTCCGCGTAAACAACGGTTCCTGACGATGGAGCACTACGGGAACGACGACCCGAAACCGCCGCAAGCTCCGGCGCGATTTCCTTCATCGTTCCCGCTACTTTGGCTGTTGCTTCCGCAAATTTGCGCCTTTGCATTTTGTGAAAACGCGCCTTGGTTTTCCGAAATTCCGGAATTTCGCCGGTTTATCGCCGGACTGGTTTTTCTTTTTGTCGCGAGCCTTGCAAGCGGGCTTGAATTGCTTTCCCCGAAGTCGGAAGAGGTAAATTCCAAATTCCGCCTTGTTTGGAAAATCTGTTTCCCGATCGCCGCTTTTTTTCTGTTTTGCGCGTGGTGGAATTTTCATGCGCCGCCGCTTGAAGATTGGTCAAAAAAATCCCCGCGCGAAGCCGAAGTTGAATTTTACACGGAGCGTATGTTTTCCGCCTCCGAAAAAAATTTTAACGGATTGGCGCGTATCGAAAAAATTTCCGGAGACGGGCTCGGCGCGCTCGCGGGAACGCGTATTTGGTTTTCCGTTCCTAAAAAACTTTTCCCGGAAAATGCTCCGGCTCCGGGAGAAAAAATCTGCGCAAGCGGCGTGTTGAGCGGACTTTCTCCGGAAGCGTTCTCGGGTAGCGAAGGTTTTTTCTCCTACTTAAAACGGGAACGCGTCAGCGCAATGCTCACGCGCGTGGAAAACGCGGAAATCCGTGCTCGCGACGGCAATTTTTTCCTGCGCTTCTGCGCCCGAATAAACAAAAAACTGAAAACCGCTCTGGAGCAAATTTCGGACGAAAGTCCCCGGCGGGAGCGCGCCGGACGCATTCTCGGCGCGATGCTGCTCGGCGAACGCAATTTGCTCTTACCCGAACAGAAAGAAAATTTCCTGCTCACGGGAACGATGCACATTTTCGCCGTAAGCGGGCTTCATGTTTCCGTTCTCGCCGCAGGAATGCTTGCGCTGCTTCACGCGCTGAAGATGCCGCGCGGCTTGGCGTGGACGTTGATGCTCGGCTCGCTTTGGTTTTATGTGCAAATCGTCGGTGCTCCGCCCTCCGCCGTGCGCGCGTGGACGATGCTCGTGTTTTTGTTCGCGGGAACGCTTTTCGGGCGCGGGCGCATGGCTTTTCACGGGCTGCTTTTTTCGGCGTTTTTTGCGTTGATGCTTGAGCCGACGGTTCTGGGAAATACCGGCTTTCGCCTTTCGTATTTGGTCGTCGCCGCCATTTTGCTCTACGGAATTCCGTTAGCGGATTTTTTTGAAAACGCCCTGGATTCCCGTCGCAAAATTCCGCTCGGAGCGCTTCGGTTTCATCAAAAAATATTGTTCAAAATACAGCACGCTGCCGTTTCCGGATTTTGTATTTCAGGCGCGGCATTTCTCGCGGGAACGCCGATTGTCATTGCGGAATTCGGCGTGTGTTCCTTCATTTCTCTCGCGGCAAACGTGATTTTGATTCCGGCGGTTTCGCTCGCGGCGTGGACAGGTGCCTTCGCGCTTTTAACCGCCTGCCTGCCGCTTGCGGGAATCGCGCTCGGAAAATTTTTCTTTCTGCTGAGCCTGATTCCGCTTCTTTTGCTGGATTTCGGCACGGCTTGGCTTTCCGCGTTGCCCGGAATCGCAGAGCTCTCCTTTCCGCATAAAAGCTTCGGCATCGCCGGTAGCCTGATTGTTTTTGCGACATTTTTCTTCGGCGAAACGATCCCGAAATTTCGGGAAAACCCGTGGTTGCGCTTCACGTTCCCGCCGCTTACGCTCTGCGTTTTTCTTCTGATTTTCGCCTACTGATTCCCGAATCCGCCACACGCAAATTCCGGCGGGAGCTTGGCTAAAACGGAATATTTTCCGGTGCTTCTTCCCGCAGGAAAAAATCATCTCCCGCCGGCGGGAACGCGCTGAAAATTTCGTCCGAAAGCTGTGTTTTCCCGCCAACTCATTTCAAAAACGGCTTCCCGCCGCCAAGCGGTTTTCTTATTCGTTAGGCTTTTGTTCTCTCGCGGAGACGCAGAGCCGCAGAGAGTAAAAGCACAAAATTTGCCTCCGTTTCAAACCGAGCTCGCGGAATTGTAGATTGGAAGCAAACAGTGAGTCGTTCCCGTGATGCTCTGTGTCTCCGTGAGAGTTCTTTTTTAACTTTCCTTAACCTTGCGGGTTATTTCCGTTTTCAAAACATAATTTTCAAAAAATCCTCTCGAAGAACACCCGCGTTCCCGCGCGGGAACGCTACGGTCGCTTCACAATTTCCCAATACCCGGATTTGTCGGAACCGACACGCCGAATCAGCTCTTTTTCTTTTAGCTTTTTCAAAATGCGTTCCACTTGGCGCGGCGTTATAGACAAAAATACAGCAAGTTGCTTTGCCGTGATGTGTCTGTCCTCGTTGAGGCGAGTTAAAATTTTTTGCTCGTTTACACCGACATTTACTCCGACATTTGCTCCGACATCGGGGCGGAATGTCTGCGAACGAAGGCTCAACGCATCAAAGATTTCCTGAAGCATGAAATCGATGAAAGTGCCGCACTCGCCCTGATCCGTGCTTGTGTTAATTGCGTCGTAATAAGCCTGCTGGTTGGCGTAAACCATGTTTTCAATCGGCAAATGTTCGAACAGCGGATGCAGTTGACCGAGAATCAGCGATTGCCACAAACGCCCCATGCGACCGTTCCCGTCGCTGAACGGGTGGATAAATTCAAATTCGTAATGAAAAACGCAACTGCGGATCAGCCAATGATCTTCTGCCGATTTTGTCCAGAGCATCAAATCCTCGATAAGCCCGGGAACGCGATCTGCAGGCGGAGCGATATGCACAATTTCTTTTCCGGCGAAAACGCCGACGTTCCCGCGACGAAAACTTCCCGCATCGTCCGCCAAAGCTTCCATCATCACGCCGTGAGCCTTCAGCAAATCGGGAACGGAAAAAGGATTCAGCTGCGGATAAAGTTCATAGGTTTTTATTGCATTTTTAACTTCCCGAATCTGACGAATCGGTGCGACAACGCGTTTCCCGTCCAAAATATCGCTGACTTGACTTTCGGTAAGCGTATTCCCCTCAATTGCCAAAGAACCGTAAATCGTCTTCACACGATTAACTTTGCGCAGAAGCAGCGCGTCAGCCTGCTCCAAGCGAATGGCGTAGCGCTCAATCAGCCCGGAGATTTCGGCGACGAGATTGACGGCTTTTGCGGAGACTGTAAACGGGGGCTTGGTCATCAGGTTTTATTTTCCTAAAAAAACCTTCCCGTAGCAAAGTGTTTTTCGAGTTCGGGCAGAGAAAATGGCGCAAAAAAAGCGTTCCCGAGCATACCCGTTTCCGACAATTTGAAGCGTTAACAAACTGTCGACGCTTCAGCGTAAATCCGCGTTGAAACCTGAGAGAAATTCTACGAAAGTTTTTTCGGGAATTCGTCAGTATCCAAATAGTTTGAAGAAGAAATAATGCTTCGTCCGAGCTCCTTTTCCGTTTCCTTCCGCGCTGTTCCCGCAACACGTCCGCCGCGCCGCGCAACCGCTTTGTGTTCCGGCATTTCGGTCGGCTTTTCCTGCCGAGAAAGTTCCGTTGTAACTTTTTCTCCGAGCATTGTAAAAATCAGCTCTAAATCCGTCATGTGGTCGCGGAGATTGTGAGCGGGATTGGCCAGCCCTTTGTGTTTTTTATATTCAGAGGGAGTCATCCCGAATGTTGCCTTGGAAATTTCTGCAGTAAGAATCGCAAAATCTTTCTCAGCGAAAATTCCGCGCTCTTTCCATTCGTCCGTCAGATTTTGCCGAACGGCGATCCCGCGCAAGCGCTTATCAATCCAATCTTTAGGATACCCCTTTTGCTCGTAGAGTTCTTTCATGCGTTGTTGCGCCAACTCCGGATTTTCAATTTCGCAAACACGTTCATAGCCGACTTGTGCCAACCATTGTTTAAACGGTTCGGCTTTGGGCGACGGAATTGCTTGAATGATACGGAAAATTCCTTTCACGGAAGCGCAGTCGGTTACATATGACTTTCCGTCCGGTGCCGGTAATTTGAGTTGTCGACAAATTGTCGACAACTCAAATCCGTCCTCTGCATGAACCCGCTTTTTCATTTTAAACCAATAATCGCGCGGGTTCACGCTATCGGTCAACGCACCGACAACGTCAATTACCGAAAAATACCATTCGTTTTCATACCAAAGACGGCGAATGGATTTTTCCCGAAAAAAGATGACTTTGTTTTGAGTTTTGTCCATGGAGTTCAGAAACGAGTTTTTATGATGTATCATTTCTTCTTCTGGAGAAAACAAAAAAGCGTTCCCGCGCGGCAAAAACCGTTTTTCGCGGGAACGCTCTTCTTTAAGCCTTAAGCTTTAATCTCTAAGCTTTTCCTACGCTTTCGGGATGGCGGGAAGCGAAGCGGCGGCGATTGCCTGACCGTGGCGCTTGTCCTTTTCATCCGGAACGACGAGGTTGATTTTGAGTTCCGGGAACTCGGTCTTGAGGACTTCGTTCGCCTTGTCGATGATAATCGAGCCGCCTTCGCCGGACGTTACGCGTCCCATGATGAGAAGGTTTTCGTAAGCGTAAAATTCCGCAAAGTGCGCGAGCGTGTAGCCGAAGCAAATCCCGATGGCTTCGTAAACCTTGCGCGCACGCGGATCGTTGTCCTTCATGAGCTTTTGGAGCTCTTCGAGCTTTTCCGGGAGGCGCATTTCCGCCGGCAGTTCAATGCCCGCCATCGGAATAAGGCGCCCCGTGCCCTGTTGCGAGAAATATTGCACGCCGCAACCGAGGTCGCCCGACCATTCGTCGGCGGGACCGTTTTCGCGGTAATCGACGGGAACGAACGCGAGTTCGGAAATCCAGTTCGTCATGTGTCCTTCCGGATCGACGTAACCGGCGGCGACGGACGTTCCCATCGCGATACCGAGAACGGCGTTTTTGTTCATGCTCATCGAGCCGGCAAGCGCGGTAACGTCGCCGTCGTTGATAACTTCAAACGGCACGCCCCATTCTTTGGCGATTTCGATGAACATATTTTTAACGCGTTTTTCAAAGAGTTCCGGATCTTTGACGCCACGGAAAAGAGAAGCGACGCCGACGCGGTTGTTGATGTAGTCGCCTGCGGAAGAGCCGCCGATCGCATCGACGCGCGGAAGGTGCGCCGCCGCGAGCTTGAGCGAGTGCATGATGCCTTCGTAGTGATATTCCGGGTCGGCTTGGAAATACGGATCCCATTTAACTTCTTCGGAGAAAACGACCTTGCCGTCGATAACGGCGGCGCACTTACGGTCGGAACCGCCAAGGTCGAAGCCGATGCGGCAACCGTCGAGATTGCGGCCGAGCGGCAGGTGGGAAGCGGCTTCTTTCGGGAGTCCGGCTTCGTCAACGGCGAGAATTTCGAGATCTTCGCCGAAAAGTTGTTTTACGAAACCGACGTCAAATTCGCGTTCACCGCCCTTGCAGTAGCATTTTTTGAGCATTTCGGCGATACACGGAGCATATTTTCCGGAAACATAAACTTTCGTTCCGCCGCGTGCCCAAAGAAGGAATTTTACGAGGCGTTCGACGTAAATTTTGTTCAACGGAGCAAAATCCGGCGTGCACGGCAAGCAAACGGTGCGGAAAACGGAAGCGGTTCCGTCCGGGCGTTCCAGTCCGATGGCGAGCGGAGCGGAATCGGCGGTTGCCGCCGCGAGTTTGCGGTATTCGCGGTTCCACAACACGGCGGGAACGAACGCGGGATCGATTTCGGGAACGAATTTGGGAGAAACTTTAATCATAACGGGAAAAGGTAAAACTGACAGTTGATAGGTTTTTGTAAGCTAAAAACTGATAGTTGACAACCGACAAGGTGCATTTCCCCTATCCGTTATCAACTATCACTTTTGCCTTGTTTTAGAGTTTTGCGGCGGCAGCTTTGTCGAGCACGAACACGCAGTTCGGGTGGTTCTGGAGCCAGCTTGCCGGGCAGTTTTCGGTCGGAGCTTCGCAAACGGAACGGTAAATGATGTCCGCCTTGTTGTCGCCCCAAGCAAGAAGAATGACTTTCTTGGATTCGAGAATCGTGCCGACGCCCATCGTAACGGCGGAAGTCGGGACTTCTTCGATTTTGTCGTGGAAGAAAAGACGCGCGTTATCCTTGATGGTGATTTCGTCGAGCGTCACTTGGTGCGTGCGCGTGTCCGGGCCGCAGGGCGGTTCGTTAAAGCCGATATGCCCGGTGCGACCGATGCCGAGAATCTGAATATCGATGCCGCCGGCTGCCTTAATGTCCGCGTCGTATTTTTCGCACATTTCGGCGACTTTGTCGGCGGGAACGGTTCCGTCGGGAACGTGAGTTTTTGCCTTGTCGATGTCGACGTGGTCAAAAAGCTCCGTGTTCATGAAGTAACGGTAGCTCTGGTCGTGCGTTCCCGGAAGTCCGTAGTATTCGTCGAGATTGAAGCTGGTCACGTTCTTGAAGCTCAATCCTTCTTCCTTGTGGAGACGGATGAGTTCCTTGTAGAGAACAACCGGCGTCGAACCCGTGGCAAGACCGAGAACGGCTTCCTTGCCTTCTGCGGCGCGTGCGCGAATGAGGGCTGCGATTTCAGCAGCGACTTCTTTAACGGCTTCTTCCTTCGTGTCGGAAACCTTCGTGACAATATTCGATTTGCTCATGTCGGTTAATTTTTGTGGTAAAAAACAATAAAGTTTGAGGGATAATTGAGCCTTTAATTTTACTTTCGGAACGGCTTTCGGTCAAGATTTCTTCGGAGCGGGAACGCAAAGGAACACTGCCGCTTCGCGCGAAAAAAAAAAAACGGGAACGCACTAATTTTACAAAAAACATTCGGTGCACTTTATGATGAGGCAACGCGGGCAAGGCATGCGGCGGAATTACGCGTTGCACGGAAACGCCGCAAGCGTTTTAATGAGGTTCTTTTCCAAAACCTTTTTTCCCACGTAACCTTTAACCGACCGTGAGCAAAAAAAATTCCGTCATTCCCTGGGCTCCGCATGAAGCGGAGGATTATTACGGCTTCAAGCGCTGGGGCGCGTCGCATTTTTCCGTCGGAGACGACGGTTTTCTTAATGTCCATCCGATGGGCGACCAACGCCGCATCCGCATTATGGACATCGTCAAAGAAGCGGAATCCATGGGTTTGCGCCCGCCGCTGACGATTCGTGTTCAGGACTTGTTGCGTTCCCGCGTCATGCAGTTGAATGAGGCTTTTCGCGCGGCGATTAAGGACGAATCTTACGACGGAATTTATCGGGGCGTTTTCCCGATAAAAGTCAACCAACTGCGCGAAGTGGTGGAAGAAATTCTCGACGCGGGGGAAGATTACGACTACGGCTTGGAAGCCGGCTCAAAGCCGGAACTTTTAATCGCGCTCGCGTTGCTCGAAAGCAAAAAAGCACTTTTGGTCTGCAACGGCTACAAGGACGAAGAATACATTCGCCTTGCGCTGATGGGACGCCGCTTGGGAAAACGCACCGTTATTGTCGTGGAGCAACTCGATGAGGTGGATCAAATTATCCGCATCTCGAAAGAAATGGACGTCGTTCCCGCGATCGGTTTTCGCGTAAAACTCATGACAAGCGGCGAAGGCAAATGGGCGAAATCCACCGGCGAGAACGCAAAATTCGGGCTTTCTCCGAGCGAAATCATCATCGCGACGAAAAAACTGAAACGCGCCAGAATGCAGGACACGTTGCAACTTCTGCATTTCCACATCGGCTCACAGGTTCCGAATATTTTAACCATCAAAAAAGCCGTTACCGAAGCCGCACGCTTTTACTGCGAGCTCTACAAAATGGGCTTCCCGATGGGAAATATCGATGTCGGCGGCGGGCTCGGAATCGATTACGACGGCTCGCGCTCCAACTACGAAAGTTCCATGAACTACTCCATGGAAGTTTACGCGCGCGACATCGTTTCCAACATCAAAACCGTTTGCGACGACGCCGACGTGCCGCACCCGAACATCACCTCGGAAAGCGGGCGCGCCATCGTTGCTCCGCATTCGATTCTCATCTTCGAAGCCGTCGGCAAAATCACGCCGGAATCCTCGGACTCCGGTCCGCTCGTGCGCACGAAAAAAGCTCCGATTGTGCGCGAACTCGAAGGCATTTTAAAAGACGGCAAACGCTACGGCTTGCTCGAACGCTACCACGATGCCGGGCAAAAACGCGACGAAGCGCTCTCGCTTTTCCAGCACGGCTATCTCAATCTCGAAAATCGCGCGGAAGCCGACCGCCTTTTCTGGGAAATTTGCCGCGAAATTCACAAGGAACTTCCGAAACTCGAAGGCAACGTTCCCGAAGAACTCGCCGATCTGGACGCGATGCTCTCGGAGCAATACGTGTGCAATTTCTCCGTGTTTCAATCACTTCTCGATCACTGGGCGATTGACCAGCTTTTCCCCGTCGCGCCGATTCACCGCCTCAACGAAAAACCCACGGTCGAAACCACACTCGTCGACATCACTTGCGACAGCGACGGAAAAGTTTCCGATTTTATTGACTTTGAAGACATCCGCAGCACGCTCTCGCTCCACCCGCTTCGCGAAAAAGAACCGTATTACATCGGCGCATTCCTCGTCGGCGCGTATCAGGACGTCATGGGCGACCTGCACAACCTTTTCGGACGCGTGGACGAAGTTCACGTTTTCCTCGAAGAAGACGAAGAAGACGGTTTTTACATTGAAGAAGCCGTTTCGGGCTATTCCGTGGACAAAATCCTCGCCATGGTCCAATACGATGCCGAGGATCTCTGCCGCTTGATGAAACGCCGCATCGACCGTGAAACCAAGGCGGACAAAGTGCGCCCGCGCGAAGGTGTTGCCATGCTCGCTCTTTACGAAAAACTGATTAAGGCGAAATCCTACCTCGTTCCCGCGAGCGCGAAACGAAAATCGAGCCGAAAAAAATAAATCGGTGATCGGCACCCGGGAACGCGAAACCGCTAACCGGGAGCCAATCCCCGGTTCCGGTTACCAATTACCGATTCCCCGCACAAAATTCAATTTGACCCGCTCCCGGAATTGTTCATGATTATGCGCTTCTATTTTTTCAATCCATGAAGAAAGTATCCATCGTATTATTCATCATCGCCGCTGTTTTCGCGGGAACGTCTGCCTATCTTTTCCTCCAAAACAGCGACCTGCAGAAGGAAAACGAGAACTTGGCGGAAATTGACGCGCAACGCAAAGCCAACGACGAAACGTTTGACCTCCGCGCCAAAAACAAAATCGCGGAAACGGATCTTGCGCAGGCTCGCGAAAAAAATCGCGAACTCGAAAAACAACTCGCCGCGTCCGAAGAACAGTCGTTAGCCCGCCAAAAAGCGCTTGAAGAAGCCGCTCAAAAAGACATCGCGCAACAGCAACAAATCGCGGAAAAAGAATCTGCCGCAAAAATCGCTCAGGAATCCGCCGACAAGGACAAAGCGGCGATTGCCGAGTTGGAAAATGCGCTTATCGCAGAACGCAAACGCACCGAAGAGCTCAACGGCGAAGTCGTCCGCCTCCGCAGCAACGAAGACCGCCAAGCACTCGAAGCTCAAATCGCAGAAAAAGACCAACAATTGTTGGAACTTTCCAAGGAACGCGACGCGCTCGACGAAGAACTCGCCGCCCGCAAACTCGAAATCGCCGATTTGCAACAACGCCTCCAAGCGCAAGTCGCAACGGCAAACGATCGCTCCGCCGCCGCAGATTCTCGCGCCGACGAAATTAACGCCGAGCTCGAAGAAGCGAAAAAGCGCATTGAAACTTTGGAAAACCAAAACCGCAATTTGCGCCGCCGCCTCTCCAATCGCTAATATCAGAGAAGAAACGGAAACGATTCTTTCCGATTTCTAAATAAAAAAACGTTCCCGCGCGGCAAAAGCCGTTTTAGGCGGGAACGTTTTTTTTGTAAAAATTTTTCGATTCTACGGACGGGAACGCTTTGTTAAAGCTTGTTGGCGGCGCGGTCGGCGGGAGTCAAATCCGGTCGAATCGCCACAGAATCATAAATTTCGTCCGCTTTTTCCGCGAAATCCAAAGTACAGTGCAATCCGCGGGATTCATGCCGCTGAAGCGCGCACAAAATAACGATTTCTCCGATTTGGACAAGATTGCGCAATTCAAGCAACTGCGCCTCGACCTTGAAATTCCAGTAGTATTCGTTGATTTCTTTTTTGAGCATTTGCACGCGCGTGAACGCCCTATGCAGGCGCTTCGTCGTGCGCACAATGCCGACGTAATCCCACATCGCGCGGCGAAGCTCGTCCCGATTATGCGAGAGCACAACGCGCTCGTCGGATTCATGCACGTTCCCGTCCTGCCAATCGGGAACGTCCGTTTCCGGAGCCGGATTGTTTTTCAAAAATTCGACAACAGCCTCCGCCCCGTTGTGGGCAAGCACGACAGCTTCGAGCAGAGAGTTTGAGGCCAAGCGGTTGGCACCGTGAAGCCCCGTGCACGCCGTTTCGCCGCAAGCGTAAAGCCCGCGCACGGATGTCGCCGCGTTCATATCGGTTTTCACGCCGCCGCAAAGATAATGCGCGGCGGGAACGACGGGGATTTTCTCTGCCGCCATATCAATTCCGTGCGCCTTGCAAGTGTTGTAAATATGCGGGAAGCGTTCCCGCAAATACTCGGCGGGTTTGTGGGAAATATCGAGCCAAACGTGCGGCGCTCCGGATTTTTTCATCTCGGAATCAATGGCGCGCGCCACAATATCGCGCGGAGCGAGATCGCCGCGCGCATCATAGTCTTTCATAAACGGGCGACCGCGTATGTCGCGCAGAATCGCGCCTTCTCCGCGCACGCTTTCGGAAATAAGCTCGCGGGAACCGTCCGGCGCATACATTGCCGTCGGGTGAAATTGCACAAACTCCATGTTGCGCACAATCGCGCCGGCGCGATACGCCATTGCGATCCCGTCGCCCGTCGCGATATCGGGATTCGTCGTATACTGGTAAACCTGCCCGATTCCGCCGGAGGCGAGCACGACGGCGGGAGCGCGGAACGTGAGCACTTTTCCCGAAGCGACATTGAGCACGTAGGCTCCGAGAACGCGATTTTCGGGAGAATCGGCGGAAATTTTTGAATCTTTCAGGCGCGCCGTCGTAATCAGGTCTATCGCCATGTGATATTCGAAAAACGATATTTTTTCGCTTTTTGCGGCGACGGCGAGCAAAGCGTCTTCAATTGCTTTTCCGGTCAGATCGTGCGCATGCAAAATGCGGCGATGCGAGTGTCCGCCTTCGCGCGTCAAATCATAAGCACCGTCTTCGCCCTTTGAAAAATTCACGCCGATATCAATCAATTCGCGAATGCGAGCGGGAGCGGCTTCGACGATGGCACGCGTAACGGCTTCGTCGCAAAGCCCGTCGCCCGCGACCAGCGTGTCGCGAACGTGATTTTCAAAATCGTCCGCCTGATCGAAAACGCAGGCGATTCCGCCCTGCGCGTGGTTTGTATTCGATTCCGCCGAGGCTTTTTTAGTAACGATTGCCACACGCAAACCCTTGGCGGCGGTTTTGATGGCAAAGCTCAATCCCGCGATTCCGCTACCGATAACGATAAGGTCGAAGTTCATTGGAGTGATGACGCTGTTATGCGTTCGATTTAATCACTTTCCGTAAAAATTTTCAACGCAGAGAAACGGACAAAATTCACGGCGAAACAAGAAGCGACGGGAACGCCGGCGGGAGCGGAGATTTTGCCGAAAACTCCACTTTTTTTCCGCGCCACGGGAACGTAATTGCCGTTTCCTCCGCGTGAAGAAAAAGCCGGGCTCCCGCCTCGCCGAGCTTTGCATTGCGGTGAAAATCTCCGTAAGTTTTATCGCCCAAAATAGGAAATTTCCGAGTTGCGCATTGCACGCGCAACTGATGCGTTCGCCCCGTTTTCGGCTCCAAGCGCAAAAGTGCGACGGGAACGGGACGCTCGCCGCCGCCAAGCGTTCCCGATTTCATCACGGAATAATGCGTTTCCGAGAAAAGCGCGTCGCGGGAATTTCCCCGCGCAATTTCCACACGCAAAGAGCCGTCGCGCGTGCGCACGCGCCGCAGAAAATCCCGCCAAATTCCCTTTTCCGGAATTACATTCCCGCAAACGGCGGCGACGTAAACTTTATATACGTTCCCGCCGAGGAAGGCTCGCCGCGCCGCCGCCGCAATTTTCTCGTCCGTCGCGGCAAGCACCACGCCGCTCGTCGGCGCATCGAGGCGATTTAAAATAAAGACTTTCTGTATTTTCCCGCCGGATACGCGACAAAAATAGCACTCGGCTTTCAAACTGTAATCCGCGACCAGCAGGGCATTTTTCGCGGCGGCGATTCCCGGCGCATTCGGGTGAGTTTGCGTTCCCGCCGGCTTTTCCAATGCAAAAATCCCGACGACATTTGCCGCAAGGACGCGCACGCCCCGCCCGAGAGGAAGCGTTTCCTCTAAGTTTTTTCTAAAAATCTCGTCCTCGGAATCCATTCACCAAATTTATCGTGGCAACGTTCTAAGAGAAAATGCCCCGGGAACGCGAAGAAAAAAGTTTTTTTTCAGTTTCGAAAAACACGAGAACACGCACCGAGCACTCGTCTTCAGAAAGAAGAACGTTCCCGCCGAAGCGATTTTCGCCGGGCGGGAACGTTCCGAAAAAAAATATGATTTCTTTATTCCGAAGGCGGCGTTTCGACCGCGTCGGTAATTTCTTCAACTTTTTCAATCGGCATCGGTTTCAGCTCCGTGAACGCATCGATGATTTTTTTTGCGTCTTCCGGAATGGAATCGATGTCTTCCTGCGTGGTGCAGGGACCGCGGAAAAGAATATCGTCATCGCCGGCACGGGAAACCGTAACCTGACGCCCGTTTTCGTCGCCGACAACGATTACGGAATTTCCCTGTCCGAAAAAGACCTGGGAAAAAGTCTGGCGCGCTTTTCCGAGAGCGGCTTTGCGGGCATCGTCGTATTGACGGCGCAGGAAGGAAAGCATCTTTTTGGAATCTGGCAATTTGGCGTGCGCGCGGTTGACCAAGCGGCGAAATTCCGCCGGAATGTCCAGCTCGTCACGAATCAGCACGCCGTTGGGCGTGAGGCTGATCCAGCCGCCGAGATCCGTTCCGTCTCCGAGCAAAATTTCTTTTCCGTTAATGTAAAGGCGCACGTCGTCTTTGGCATATGTTTCTCCGTGGCGAATACGCTTGGGCGCCGTAATGCACCGTTCTCCGATTGTCGCTTTTTTGATCATTTTTTCTCCTCCGCGCAACAGCACGATTTCTACGTCTGTTCCCGGTTTATAAGAGCGCACGAGAGCCGAAAATTGGTTTGGGAAAAAAAGTTTTTGTCCGTCCAGAGAAATCAAAATATCGCCGGGCAGGATTCCCGCCTCTGCCGCCGGAGAACCGGCGCGCACGTAAACTGCCTGAACACCGGGAACGGAGCTGTCGCAATAAGTGGCGGCGGGCAAAGTATCCAGCGCGACACCGAGGTAGGAATACCGGGAAATCACCTGCTCGTTTTCGGAAAACGATTTTGTTTTCGCCGGAGCCGCTTCGGTTTTTTCCTGCGTTTCCGCCGGAGCCGCGGAAACCTGCTCTGAGCAGGCGAACGTTCCCGCGCACAGCGGCAGAACACTCGCGAGAATAAGTTTTTTCAAAAATAATTTTCGATTTTTTAAGCTCATAAGAATTTTAATTTTCGCGGATTAAGAAGTTCCGTAATTATAAAATCAATACACGGGCATTTCCATGCAAACGACTTCTTCGTGCGGGCGCAATTCGACAAACGCGCTCCCGGTTTCACTGTTTTCCCAGCGGTATTCGTCCATGTAAACATAGCGCATGCGGCGCGAAACGGAACCGTCGGAAGATGCAATAACTTCGATCGGAGCCACCGTGTTCATACGCCGCTCCACGTTTACAAGATTATAGTTTCCGCGATCCCGTCGCTTGCGCAAAAGCGGATCCCTCTGATGAGCGTTTGCACCGAGCAAAGACGCACCGCCTCCGGCGGAAAGCATAACCGCCGAGGACTCCGAAATCGTAGCAATGCCGGACGAAGAACGCACGGCGTTCCCGGGCAAAACGGAATATCCCCAAAGCCCGAGCCCGACGACGCCCGCCATCATCGCGACAGACGCCGCAAGCCGACGGAACGACAGCAAATTCAGCCGCCCGCCGCGATGCGGAAGCCTTACCGTATTATCCGGCTGCTCGTTCATCGCCGCTTCAACGGACGCATAAAACCTATCCGACAAATCCACCGGACGCATTTTCATCAATGCTTCCTCAATGTCGGCGAAATCATCATCTTGTTTTTCGAAATTCTGCATAGCAAAAAAAGCTTTAACGAAATCGGTTCTCCCGAAGACCGACTCAACGTTTGACTGTTTTTCTCAAAGTCGCAAGCGCGTAGCGATACCGCGACGCGGCTGTGTTTTGAGAGATTCCGAGCTGACGTGCGATTTCATCAAACGTCAACATTCCCCAAATTTTCATAACCACCACTTCCCGCTGTTCGTCGGGAAGCGCTCTGACTGCATTTTCGAGATCCTGCTGAATCTCGCCCTCGCCGGGTTCAAAAAACGTCACTTTGTCTTCCAACTCGTAGGCTTGCGTTTCGCGATTGATTCGGCGCGTTCGGGAACGTCCGTGATCAATCGCCGCCCGCCTGACGGAGGTGATGATAAGCGCGTTCGGATTTCCGGGCAGATGCCGCTGATTTTTCCAGTAACGAACAAAAGCGTCCTGTAAAACATCTTCCGCCTCTGCCAAGGAACTCGTCCACTGGCGAGCGCAAAGCAATAATCGACGCCCGTTTTGCTTAAGCCATTCGCGCCATTGTTCCTGCCCTAAAGTCTCGCCGGTAGTTTGCACTGTTGTAGTTGTTTGTAGTGTTAGCGTTCCCGTCTTTGTTTTTTGTCTGATTTTTTTATTTTTTCAAAAAAAAATTAAGAAAACACCCGAAACGCATAAAAAAAGCGTTCCCGTTTCGTAAATTTTTCTGCACGGGAACGCTTTTTTCATTTTTTAGGAAAGTAACACTACGCGGCTTTTTCTTCGGCGTTCGCGCCGAGCGTTTCGCCGACCGTGGGATGGACTTTTTCCATGATTTTGTCCTGAATTTCCGTCAGCGTCGCCGGATTTTTCTTCAAAAATTCCTTCGCCGCTTCGCGTCCCTGCCCGATCAAATTGCCGTTGTAAGCAATCCACGCGCCCTTCTTTTCCAAAATCTTGTGCTCGACGCCGAGGTCAATCACCGAGCCCGTGCGCGAAATGCCTTCGTTATACATAATGTCAAACTCGCATTCCGTGAACGGCGACGCCACTTTGTTTTTCACGACTTTGATTTTCGTGCGGTTGCCGATGACTTTGCCCGACGGCTCCTTGATTTGCCCGATGCGGCGAATATCCATGCGCACCGACGCAAAGAACTTCAACGCACGCCCGCCCGGCGTCGTTTCCGGCGAACCGAACATCACGCCGATTTTTTCGCGAATCTGGTTCGTGAAAATGCAGAGGCACTTCGATTTCGCAATCGCCGCCGTGAGCCGGCGCATTGCCTGCGACATCATGCGCGCCTGCAAACCGACCGTCGTGTCGCCCATCTGCCCGTCCAATTCCTGCTTGGAAACAAGCGCCGCGACAGAGTCGAGCACGACGACATCGACCGCGCCCGAGCGCACGAGCGTTTCTACGATATTGAGCGCGTCTTCGCCGCTTTCCGGCTGGGAAACGAGGAGATTTTCCAAATCCACGCCGACGACTTTCGCGTAGCGCGGGTCGAGCGCGTGCTCAACGTCGATAATCGCCGCCGTGCCGCCCTCGCGTTGCGCCTGCGCGATTACGCTGAGGCAAAGCGTGGTTTTTCCGGACGACTCCGGACCGTAGATTTCAACGATACGTCCGCGCGGGAGCCCGCCGACGCCGAGTGCGAGGTCAATCGCCACGGAGCCCGTGGAAATCGTCGTTACGTCCATTTTCGTCGCGTCGCCCATGCGCATGAGCGTGCCTTCGCCGTAAGTTTTGTTAATTGCGGAGAGCGCGAGTTCGAGCGCTTTTTTTGTGTCCGCCGTCGTTTGTTTGGAAGCCGTTTCTTTTGCCATAAATTTAATTTTCTTCTTAAAAATTCGGGATATTGTGAAGAAAATCCGTTTTCCTGCGTTCCCGCAAAACAAAAAATTACGGAGCGGAAAAGAGAAAAAATCCGGAGCCTTGCCGTGCGGAAAAACCGTTTCGAGATGCGCGGTCCTTTTATTTTCAATTTACATTCAAACAAGCGCGGCGCATTTTGTGTGCATGCAAGAAATTTTAAATGCACTCACGGATTTTTTAGGCGGAATGAATTTGCCGCCGCAATACACGCAAGCGGCGATTTCCGGCGCTCTCGCTCTGATTTTCGTCATCGTGCTTTTCGGCTTGCAGCGGCTGCTTCGGCTTCTGCTCCGCACGGGAACGCATCTTTGGGCAAAACGTTCCCGCAATACCTGGGACGACGCATTTTGCGAAGCGCGTTTTCCGGGGCGGCTTGCACACTTGATCATCGCGATTTTGTCTCAGCATCTTTGCGGAATCGTTTTCGCTCACAATCCGCAACTTTCGGAAATTTTCATCGCGGGAACGAATATTTATTTTGCCGTCGCCGTCGCCGGAATCGCCTATTCCGCCGTCAATGCGGCAATGATTATCGGCACCAATAATGATCGGCTCAAAGATGTCCCTATTAAAGGATTTTTTCAGGCTCTGAAAATTTTGCTCACGCTGGCGGTCGCCATTTGGGTGCTTTCTATTTTGTCCGACAAATCGCCTGCCTACTTTTTGTCGGGACTCGGCGCGCTGATGGCGATTATTCTCATTGTATTCAAAGACACGTTGCTCGGTTTCACCGCCGGGATTCTGATTTCGGCAAACGACCTCGTCCGCAACAAAGATTGGATTGAAATTCCGGGAACGAACGTGGACGGAGAAGTTTTCGATGTTTCGCTGACAACGGTCAAAGTCCGCAATTGGGACAACACGATTGCCAACGTTCCCGCCTACACGCTCATTTCCACCGCATTCAAAAACTGGCGGGGCATGGAAACTTCCGGCGGGCGGCGCATCAAGCGCGCCATCAACATCGATATGCAAACGGTTCATTTTGCTTCCGAAAACGAAATCAGGCGTTGGCAAAAAATCGCGCTTCTGAAACCCTATCTTGAGCAAAAACTCAAGGATATCAGCGAAGCCAACTCCCGCCTCTCGCCGACGGAGCGAAGCGAATCTCCCGCCAACGGACGAAACCTGACCAACCTCGGCACGTTTCGCGCGTATTGCGTTGCGTATCTGAAAGCCAATCCCGGCATTCACCGGGGAATGACTTTGCTCGTGCGCCAATTAGACCCGAAGCCGACGGGAATCCCGCTCGAAATTTACGTTTTCACCAACGACACGCGCTGGGCTAATTACGAGAATATTCAGTCCGATATTTTCGACCATCTTCTCGCCGTCATTTCGGAATTCGGGCTCGCGCCTTATCAGGAACCCAGCGGGCGCAATTTTGAAAAAATCGCAAAGTAGCGAAGACGCGTTCCCGCCCGGCGAAGCGTCAAAAAACGCGCGTCGATTGGCTTACCCGTTGTTTTCGTTTTTCTTGGAAATGCCTCGCGCTATCAGGAAAATCCCGCCGAATGCAACCAAATGTCCCAGGGTTTTAACCACGATGTAAACGCTGTGAGAATCCTGCAAATGCGGAGCAATCACGCGCGCCGTAAGCACGCCGATTAGAGCGACCGCCGTTCCCGTAAACCAATACCGAGGAATCTTTTTCATATTTTTAAAACAAAAAGAAAAAGCACGCGTTCCCGCAAAACAAAAAAACGGATGCTACAGTAAAATTCGTAGCACCCGTTTTTTGTCGTTCCTGCAAAGGAAATTATCCGCTGATCATCGGAATCAGCGCAATATAAACACCCGTGAAAATCGCGGAAGTTATCACGCCGGAAATATTAATTCCCAAAGCGTCCGGAAGCACAATCACGTCCGGCGCGACACGGGAAATTTCCTTTTGTGCGATTTTCGCACACGTCGGCACGCAGGAAATTCCCGCGATCCCGCAAACCGGATTAAAGCGGCGACCGGTAATCATATACATAATGTAGCCGCCGATAATGCCGCCGACCGCAGAAACCGTGAGTGCAAAAATGCCGAGAACGAGCAGGATTAATACCTTTTCGTCGAGCAAAGTGCGCGCACTGCAGAGCAATCCGAGAATCAGCCCGAGGAAGAACGTTCCGCCGTAGAGGAAAACCTGGTCAATCAAACGAATGAACGACTGGATCCCCGCCTCACGAACCGCGATTCCGACAAAGAGCGAACAGAAAAGCGGAGCCCCGACCGGGAAAAGCAGACAAAGCACCGTGCACGTAACCACCGTGAACGCGATTTTTTCATCCGCCGTAACCTTAATCGGTTTTTTCGGCGGCTTATTACGCACCTTGCGCAAAGTTTCCGGAACGAGGAAGCGAATCAGGAACGGATACGCGCCGTAAGTAATTCCCAAATACAGATACGCGACCACCGTTACGGGAACGAAAAGATCTTTCGCCAACTTCAAAGAAGTGAAAAGCACCATCGGACCGTCCGCGCCGCCCACCATCGCAATGGAAGCCGCTTCACCGTAATTAAGCCCGCAGGCAATCGCAACCGGGAACGTAATAATCGTCCCGAGTTCCGCGCAAAACGCAACAAATACGCTTTGGAACGGGCGAGCCATGAGGAAGCCGACATCCAAAAGCACGCCGATTCCCATGAAAATGAAGCACGCGATAAGATTGTTGCTGAACGCGTAATTGTAAATCGGCTGGATCCAATCCTTCTGCATCAGGGCAACAATGTTTTCTTCGCCCTGAACCAAAGGTTCAACATTGAGGTCGCCCTGAAGAAGCACGTTCCCGACAAGGCGTTTTTGCGTCTTGGCATCAATGATTTCAAGCGTTCCCGCCTTGAGAAAGCCGGCAATTGCCTCTTCGTTCTTGACGTGAATGAACTTGTCCGTCTGGGCCGCTTCTTCCGAAAAATCGGCAGAACCCTCTACCGTAAAGTAACGCACGTCCGAGCGGTTCTCGCTGTTAATCCAACGTGCTTCCGTCACGCGTTCGGATTCAATCGCCGTCGTCGGGTCCAAGTAAAGATTCCCGGCATTGGCAACAATCATTCCCAAGCCCATCGGAATCATCAGCAACGGCTCAAGCACACCGCGTTTTCCGAGAAAAACGAGAAGCGCGCCGAGGATAATCAGCCCCACACCCGTCCAGCACTGAACGGAAGGCGAGTCTGCAAGTGTCGTGATGCCTTCGAAAAGGCGCCGGACGATATCTATAAAGTCAATATTGTTCATTGAGTTTTCTTTGGGAGTCCGACACGGGAACGCCTCTGCGTTCGCCGGTCAGCCTCGCCTCATCAGCCCTTTTTACTGAAAATATGCAAAAACAGATAAATCCCTTTCACGAGAACTGCCAACACGACGGCGACCAACGCCGCAATGAGGATAATCCACGGAAGCCATTCCAACGCCACGCTAAGCGACACTTCCGAAGAAGTGCCAGCCGCAGATGCATCTGCAAGCAAAGAAAACATAGCGACGTTTCAGCGAAAATTACGCGATGACCGCGAGCACCTGACCTTCTTCAACGCCGTCGCCGACATTGACGTTGATCGCGGAAACCGTTCCCGCCTTGTTCGCGTAGATGTAAGTATTCATCTTCATCGCTTCAATCGTCAGAATCTGGTCGCCGTCTTTCACCGTCGCGCCGACCTTCGTGTCGATGGAAACAACTTTCCCTGCGAGCGGGGAAGGCACGCCGGAAGCCCCGGCGGGAACGGCGGCAGGTGCCGGAGCCGCTACGGGAGCCGGAGCGACCGGAACCGGAGCGGGAGCCACGGGAGCCGAAACAACCGGAGCGGGAGCGACAGGCGCAGGAGCGGCGGCGGGAACGGAAGCTTCACCTTCAATTTCAACGGAAACTTCATAAACTTTGCCGTCAACGGTAACTTTAAGTTTTCTCATGATAGATTTTCTTTCTTTTACTTTCTTAATATTTTAAATGAATCAAAAAACACTTTGAAAAAATTAACGCGGGAGCGTATGCGAAGAATAAACCTGACGGCGTCCTTCAAGCGACCAAAGCGACATCAGTCGCTCAATGTCCGCAGGATTTTTCGGAACGGCAGGCTGAACGCCGGTAATCGCGAAACGCTGACCGCGAAGTGCCACCGCCACGGAAGCGGCGATAACCGCCATGATTTCCGGCGGAATCGCATTCGCAACCGGAGCCGCGGGAGCCGGAGCGACAGCGACGGGCGCAGGCGCAACCGGAGCCGGCGCGGCAACCGGCATCGGAGCCGTCGGCTTGCGGAACGAAGAAACGTGTTCCGGATTCGGCGGGAACGCCGCCGCAATCGCACGACCGACCGCCGCGACGACCACAATCAGGGCAACCGCGCCGACCAAAACCCAGCCGACTACGCCCCAATTAACTGCACTTAAAAAAGGCTGAATAACCATAATTTTTCTTTTTTACAAATTCTCGAAATTTTCTTCGGGAACGCGCCCGATTAGAGCGGCATATTTCCGTGTTTTTTCGGCGGGCGCGTAGCACGCTTCGAAAGCGAATTGCGGAGTGCCTGAGAAAGCACCGCGCGGGATTGCGCCGGCGTGATAACATCGTCAACGACTCCGTTGGCGGCGGCTCGATACGGCGTTGCGAATTGCGCGCTGTATTCGTCCGCATAAACGGCGGCGCGTGCACGCGAAGCTTCCTTGCCGAGGCGTTCGGCCTCTTCTTCGGTTTTCCCTTCGGCGAGCGCATCCGCCTTGGCTTTTTCTCCGGCTGCAGTAATGTCTTTTTTGAAGACGATATTCGCCGCGCCGGCAGGTCCCATCACGGCGATTTCCGCCGTCGGCCACGCGAAAACGGCATCTGCCCCGAGCGATTTCGAGCACATCGCGATATATGCGCCGCCGTAGGCTTTGCGGAGCACGAGCGTAATTTTCGGCACCGTCGAAGCGGAATACGCGTGAAGCATTTTCGCTCCGTGGCGAATAATTCCGCCGCGTTCCTGCGCCTTGCCGGGAAGGAAGCCGGGAACGTCCACAAGCGTAACTAACGGAATATTAAATGCGTTGCAGAAGCGGATAAAGCGCGCGCATTTGTCCGCCGCGTCAATGTCGAGAACGCCCGCTTTCATCGTCGGCTGATTCGACACGATCCCGCAAACGACACCCTGCAGGCGGGCGAAGCCGATAACGGCATTTTTCGCAAAATCCGCCATCACTTCGAAGAAGGAATTTTCGTCAAAGAGACGGGCGATGACTTTCTTAATATCGATCGGCAATTTCGGATCGTCGGGAACGAGATCCGCCATACCCGGATCTTCCTGCATGGAGACAATGGATGTCGGCTGGTGCGGAGGATCCATCATATTGTTTGCCGGAAGGTAAGAAAGCAAACGACGGGCGATGACGAGCGCGTGAGCGTCGTCTTCCGCGACAAAGTGAATATTTCCGCTAATCGAAGCGTGCGCCGCAGCACCGCCGATTTCGTCCATCGTGCATTGTTCTCCGGTTACCGCCTTGATAACTTCCGGTCCGGTGATGAACATTTGGGCGTTGGACTTTTTCATGATGATAAAGTCCGTCAACGCCGGCGAATACGCCGCTCCGCCTGCGCACGGTCCCGCGATAATTGAAATTTGCGGAACGACGCCGGACGCCTGAACATTGCGATAGAAAATGTCGCCGAAGCCTTTCAACGCCATTTCGCCTTCGGGAATGCGCGCTCCGCCGGAGTCGTTAATCCCGATAATCGGCATTCCCATCTTGAGCGCGTATTCCTGCATTTTGCAGATTTTTTGCGCGTGTTCGTGACCGAGCGAGCCGCCCTGCACCGTAAAGTCTTGAGAATAGATGGCGACCGAACGTCCGTCGACGTTCCCGACGCCTGTAACCACGCCGTCGCAAGGCAAATCCTTGCCCTTCATTCCGAAGTCCTGGCAGTGGTGCTTAATGTGCATTCCGAACTCCGTAAATGAGCCCGGCTGAACCAATCCCGCAATGCGATCACGCGCCGTCATCAAACCTTTTTTGCGGCGCGCTGCAAGTTTATCTTCCCCGCCGCCGGCGAGAGCCTTTTGGCGGAGTGCTTCCAAGTTTTCGATCAGTTCTTTTTTCATAAAACAGCCTTAAATGATTGTAATAAAAAACGTGGATTTATCGTATCGCCACAGGCTTCTTTTTGAAAGCAAAAACTTTTTGCCAAGCCGGAGAGCGTTCCCGTTTTCACCTCATCGGGAAAAACCTTCCGAAAACCGCAGGCGCACGAAAATCCGGGGCTCACAAATCGCGAACGGGAACGCGAAAAAGCCCGCCCTGCTCCGCCGCCAGCACCAGCGTATCTTCGTCAAGAAACGCAATACCTTCAAGTTGCCATTGCTCTTTCGGCGGAGCCACTCTCCGGAATTTCGGCGCAGCGTGAGTAAACAGGCGGCTTTCATCCGTTTTACCGAGCGCATTCGGAGACGGAAGTTCAAAAACCCAAACGCCGTGATAAGTCAGCACGGCAAGCCGCCGCCTCGACGGAGAAAGCGCCGCGTCCGTAACCATTCCCTTCGCGTCAAAACGGCTCACGGGAACGGCTGCCTGATAAGATTCGACGGACGGATCCACACGCCAAAGCACCGTTTCCGTGTCCGACCAGTGTTTCGTAAAAAAATAAATTTGCCCGTTCAGTGCAAAACACGACTCGCAATCGTAGTTGCGCGAAAACGCCGGAAACTCATTTTGGCTCGGATAATAAAAAGAAACCTTCTTGCGTTGCGGCGTTACGACATCGCGCGACGGATTCGGCTCCGGCACAAGGTAAAAACAGAGATTTCGCCGATTGCTCATGTTGTTTCCAACGTCGCCGATAATCAGCGTGCCCTTTTCGTCGAGAGCAACGCATTCCCAGTCAAGATTGCGCGTTCCCGTCACGCGAATCCCGGAATAATTTTTCCGCATCGAAGCGGGAACGACCGCCTCGCCGGATTCCCGCAAGGCAAACACAACCGGCGCATTTCCGCTGTCCGAAACCGTCCACATCACATCCGAATAACGCGCGCTCTTTGCCAAGCCGGAGCCCTCCGGCACCCGCGAAACATCCGCTTTCGCGTAAGCTTCGAGCCGAAGCGGAGATTTTTCCTCGGGAACGCTCAATGCCGTTAACGGCGGAATTTCATTAAAAACCGTATGATTTGCCGGACGAGGCGCGGCGAAAACTCCCGCCGCAACGCCGAGCACCGCCCACGCCACCAAGACCGTTAATTTCTTACTCATTTTCAAAAAGCCCTCCGAGCTCCGCATTTTCGGAAGAATCCGCCTTTTTAGACGGCGGGAACGGCGGCGTAACCAACACTGCCGATTTCAATCCCGGGAAAAATTCCGAAAATTCCTCCGTCGCCGGCGTATTGCGCAACGCCGCCTGCACCATTCCCATTTTGGCATCCAAATTGTCAATCATTGAAACAAAAACCGCTTCCGGCGTCGCCGCAAGAGCCGCCGCGCCCCACTCCAATTCTCCCTGGTGGCTCAAAACGATGTGTTCCAAACGTTCCAAAATTTCCGGCGCGAGATGGTTTTTCAAACCGTGTTTGCGCACGCAACGATAGCCCAAAACAACGTGTCCCTGCAAAATTCCCGCCCGCGTTTTCCGCGTCGCCAAGCCCTGCGTGTATTCAACGGTTTTCCCGATGTCGTGAAGAAGCGTTCCCGCAATGGCAAGGCTCGGGTTCACCTGCGGATAAAGCGGCAAAAGCGCACGCGCCGCACGCGCAAGATGGCAGGAATGCTCCAGCAATCCGTGCCGATACGCATGATGCATGGAAATCGCGGCGGAAGATTTCTTAAAAACCTCGCCGGACTCTTCTAACGCCGCGCGCGTTGTCCGCCGCAAGCCATCGTCTTCAATCGCGTTAATGTGGTCTTCAAGCTCCGCACAAAGTTCGTCAAAGTTTTCCGGCGAAACCTCTACGAGCAAATCCGCCAGCCCGTCGCGCTCGATTTCTTCATCGTCAATCGCGTAAACATCTTCAAGTTTCGGCGAAAAGCGCCCCTGATACGTTCCCGTTACGCCTTCGACGCGAACGACGGCGCCGTCGCTCAAATTTTTCAATGCTCCCGCAACCGGACTGTCCGAAAAAACCGTGCAGGAAAACGTTCCCGTTCTGTCTCCCAAATCCAACATGTAAAACGGAGCTCCGGTGCGCGCCGTGCGCGTTGCGATTTTTTTTAAAATAAACACACCCGAAAAACAGTTGCTCGGCGGGAACGTTTTTAGCTCGGAAACAGTCGCGGAGGTTGGCATAAACCGCGATTTTACGGAGAGACTACTGCGGCGCAACCGTTTTATTTGAAAAAACACGCCCCGTGCGACCATTTTCGCCCGCAAAGCGAGTCGGGAGATTAAAACTCGTCCTTAGAGCTCTGAGCCCGCCCTTCAGCGATAGTAGAAAGTGATGCGCGAAGTTTCGCTGTTTTTTCCGATAAACGCAACCATGTCGGCACGCCAACGATCAAAGGGCGCGCGCGATTCCACGGCATCGAGGCACGCATAGGCGGCGGGAGCGGAAGCGTCGGACGCGACGATGCGAGCATCGGTTACCGTGCCGTCAGCGTTTAACGTAAATTCAACGACGACCACGGCGGGCGGCTGCACGAGCTTTGTTCTTTGCACCGCGATATACCAAGCGGCTTGAATGGCTTCAAGCATCCGCTGAGTATAATCCCCGAACTCGCTGTATTTCGCATCCAGAGAGCACGCTCCGATTTCGTTGACGGCGGTGTTACTGCGCATTGTAACCGAGCGCAATCCCGCCGGCGGAACAATACGCGGGCGCGGCTTGGGCTCGGGAATTTCATCATTGCCCTGCGCGCCTTCCTTCGCGGGGGTTTTTCCGGAAGAAAGCGTTCCCGTATCAAGCGCGGGAACGTCCGCGCCCTGTTTTTCGGAAGATTCTCCGTCCGGAGTTTTTGCAGGAAGCGCAGAATCGGGCGCGGCGGGAACGGGAGTCCGAGAACGCAATTCCGGCGGCAAAAGCTCTCTCGGCAAGGCGACCTCGGAGACGGCGCGGGAATTTTCAAGCTCGCCGTCATTTGTCGGAATGCGTTCCCGCGACTCGGGGTCGGGATTTTCCTGTGCGGCGCGCTGATCCGCGGCGGAGAAATGAGATTCATCTTTCGGCGTTGCCGTCGGTGCCTCCGGATTTACGGGAACGAATTGCGGCTTGCGGCGAAATTCCTGCGGTAAAAGTTCTTCCGGAATTTCCTCCAAAAGCTCCTTCGGCAAAACTTTAACGGGTTCGGCAGGCACAATCGTATGCGTCAAAAACGAAAGCGTTTCCGGCGCGGCTTCATATATCGCACCATGAATCGCCAATGTCAGCACGGATGCCGCCGCCAGGCGTTTCCACGAAAACGCACGGTAAACGGCAGATGAAAGCTCCTGCCATTTATCGTGCGCCTGTTCCTGTTTTTGCCGATACATTTATGACTTTTCTCAAAAAAAAATCATGAAATGCCGACGATATCAAACTCCGTGTCTTTGCGGCTTTGTGAGAAAATTTTTCATTTCTCACGAAGACACGGAGGCACAGAGTTTAAAGAATTCCGTTAATCGTCCGGACAATCGCGTTTTTAAAATAAGCCTCGCCGAAGTTTATTAGATACCCCAACTTCTTTCCGGTTAATCGAAGATAGGTAAGTAATTGTTTTTTGTGAGAATTGTTTAGAGTTTCAACGGATTTCAACTCCACAATCACCTTATCCTCCACAAGCAGATCCGCACGAAATCCCTGTTCAAAGCGGATACCTTTAAAAATAACGGGAACCGCAACTTGCCGGGCAACAGAAAGCCCCTGCGCTTCAAGCTCTTTTGCCAAAACCAATTCATACACGCTCTCAAGCAAGCCGGGGCCCAAGTTCCGGTGAATCTGGAATGCCGTGTCCACAATAATTGTTCCTATATCGTTTTCTTTCATGATGTTTTTACGTCAAAAAAATCATGAAATGCCGACAATATCAAACTCCGTGTCTTTGCGGCTCCGTGAGAAAGCTTTATTTTTTTCTCACGAAGACACGGAGGCACAGAGTTTATTTATTTTTCTTCGTCTTTTTCGCCTGAGCCGAAAAAGTTCCAAACGGCATCGACGGAATCGGAAATCGTATCCGTTGTGGCGTTCACGGCGTCTTCGGTAAATTCCGCCGCGCCGGAGACAACATCAACGGCGGCATCGGTGGTTGCCTTCGCCGCGTCGCCCGTGAGTTCCGCCGCCCCGGAAACTGCCGAAACCGCAGCGTCGGTTGCGGATTTCGCCGCGTCTCCCGCCATGACGGCGGCATCGGAAACCGCGCCCATCGCCGCTCCCGTCATATCTCCGATTGCGGATTTGCGGAAGAAATCGATAACGCTCATAAAATTGCCGGCGACTTTGGTGCCGAACGCAAGCGGCGTAAGATTTTCATCCATGCCGATTCCTTGGCTGAAATCGGCGGACATCGGCGGGAACACAACCGGCATTCCGCGCAAATACGCTGCGAGGCGAACATCCTTGATGACAAAATAACGCGCTCCGATGTAAATTTCTTCGCCCGGCTCTTCTGTTTTTTCGGATTCGCTCGGCGTTCCCGCGACGGCTTCCGCTTCCGGCTTCGGCTCGCCTAATGCGTTTTTCAAAATAACGTCAACGTTGGCGATACCGGAACGCAACTGTTCGTAAGTAGCACTCGGATTTAAAATTTCTACGCGATCAAAAACTTTTTTCTGTGAAAGAAGCGAAAAAATATCTGCGTCCACATCAATCAAATCGACGGAAAAAACATCATGTGAAAATTCGGAACCGTATAAAATCGGCTTCCCGACGAGAATTTTCTCGAAGCGCACATGCCCCGTGAACGGATAAATTTTCGCCGATTCGATAGAGCATTTGTCCACGCCGAGAAAAGATGCGCCGAACGTGTTCACGCCGAATTTAACAATCGGTCCCAAAAAGAACGCGACAATCGTCAAAACGAGAACGACGACCAAGAGCAATGCCCACAAAATACGGCGAAGCCAGCGGCACTTTTTCTTCGGTTTTTCGTTGTCGGCGGGAACGGATTCGATTTCGGATTGGTTGTTTTCCATAATAGATAAGCGTCAGAAAAAATAAAAACTCAGAAAAACTTGCGCGCTCTCCGCTTTTACGGGAACGCGCAAATTTTACGTTTGATGTATTTCAAGCCGAGAATGAACGACTGTAAATCGTCGGTTTACTCCGATTAAATCAGCGGATAGCCGGTAAACGGCGACGGCTCGCCTTTGTTGCGGCGGCGAATGGACTCAAGGTATTCGTCGCGGAATTTCGCGATCCCGCCCTGCACCGGCCAAGCTTCGCCTTCGCCGTGCGCGCAGATCGTGCGCCCGCAAATATTATCGGCAACGTCTTTAAGCGTATCGATATCTTCCTCCGTGCCGTTCCCGTCGCAGATGCGTTGCGTGATGCGCGCCATCCACATCGAGCCTTCGCGGCAAGGCGTGCACTGCCCGCAGGATTCGTGTTTGTAAAATGCGTTCAAATTCGCGAGCGCCTGAATCATTTCGACGGAATCGTCAAAAACAATCATGCCGCCCGTTCCGATGGAAGAACCGCACGCCATGAGGCTTGCCGCGTCGAGCGGAACGTCTTCCAAGTAAACTTCCTTTTCGTTCCCGTCGGCGTCTTTGATTTTGTATTTTTCGTCGAAACGAAGCGGTTTCATCGAAGAGCCGCCCGGAATAATCGCCTTGAACTTGCGCCCCGGGAGCGGACCGCCGCACATATCGTTAAGGAGTTCGCCGACCGTTACGGAGCCGGAAGCGATTTCGAAAATTCCCGGTTTTGCGACCAAGCCGGAAACGTTCATGATACGCGTTCCCGCGTCGCCTTTCGCGCCGATTGCCGCGTATTTTTCGCCGCCCATTTCGATGGCGTTCAAGCATTGGCAAACGGTTTCGACGTTGTTGACAACCGTCGGGCAATTGTAAAGACCGAGCACCGCCGGGAAGTAAGGCGGCTTAATACGCGGCTGACCGCGTTTGCCTTCGAGCGCTTCGAGCAAGCCGGTTTCTTCACCGCAAACATACGCTCCCGCGCCGCGATGAACAACGATTTCGAGCGAAAAACCGCTCCCGAGAATATTGTCGCCGACCAAATTTTTCGCGCGCGCTTCCTCGATGGCTTTTTCCAAAATCTGCGCGCCGTGGATAAATTCGCCGCGAATGAAAATAAACGCCTGCTTCGCCTGCGTTGCGTAAGAGCAAAGCACGATTCCTTCGATGAGCTGATGCGGATCGTAGTAAATCACCCAGCGGTCTTTGTGCGTTCCCGGTTCGGATTCGTCCGCATTGACGACAAAATAAATCGGCTTGCCGGATTTGCGGTCGAGAAATTTCCACTTCATCCCTGCGGGAAAGCCTGCGCCGCCGCGCCCTTTGATACCGGCTTTTTCGACTTCGGAGCAAAGTGCTGCGGTATCGCCCGCCTTGAGCGCTTTTTTCAGCGTTTCGTAACCGCCGGCGGCGATGTAGGAATCGATATCCGGTTTAAAATCCGGATTTTTTACGCGCTTGTAAACGATGAGCGTTTCCTTTTCGTGAAGAGGAAGATTTTCTTTCATGCTCTAAAAAAATTTTGCGGTTAAACTTTTTCGTTCCGTCTGCTTATCCGAGCCATTCCGTGCGGTCGCCGAAGGTCGGAGCCTTTTTGCCGTAATCCGGCTCGTTGAGCGAAGCGCGGATTTTTTCCGCGAGCGCGGGAACGCTTTCCGGAGTTACTTTTTCGTAAAGCAGGTGATCGACTTGGACTATCGGTCCCGTGCCGCAGCACGCGAGGCATTCGACAAATTCGAGCGTAACGTTCCCGTCCGCGCTCGTTTCGCCGCGCTTGCAACCGAATTCCGCTTCGAGCGCTTCCATCGTTTTGTAGCTCCCGCGCAGCGCGCAGGAAAGCGTGCGACAAACCTTAACATGGCGTTTCCCGATAGGATTCAGGCGGAACATCGGGTAAAACGTAACGACTTCGTAAACATTGATCGGCTCAATTTCGAGCTTCGCCGCAATCCATTTCATCGCCGCATCCGTAACGTAGCCCAACTCCTCCTGTGCAATGTGCAGGAGCGGGAGCGTCGCACTGCGTTTCTGCGGATATTTCGCGACAATTTTGTCTGCCTTCGCAAGCGTTTCGGGCTTCAATCCCGTTGCCGCCGCAAGCGCTTCACAATCAATGCCTGTCTTCATAGAAAAAAAAAAAGAATGAAATGAAAAAGCTTTGTTAGAAAAATTCCGGATTTTTCGGAAGTCTATCACGAAAGCTTTGAGCTTCGCACGCCAAAATTTTATGGAATTTTTGTCGGAAACCGATTTTTATAGTCGGCATACTACTTATGAAACTGACACACGCCCCTTTCCGGTGCGCCGCCGCAGGCGCGCTCTCGTTGCTTTTTTGCGTTCCCGCCGCAAATGCGATGGTGGCGTCGATTTACGAGAAAGAACATATTTGGTCTACACCGACAATCACGGAGACCCACAACACCGATTATTCCGGCGCGACCGCAAACATTTCAGAAATCTGGAACCGCACGGTTTGGACCGGCAACGGAACGGCGACCTACCTCGGACAAAATGCGAACGGACAACACTTAATCCTTACTGCAGCCCACGTTGGCGCAAGCAGTCTCAGTATCACCTCTGCCGATAATAACACCTACAAGCTGACTTCCGCAGGCACGTCCTGGAGACTTACAAACACTAGCGACAGCTCGAAAGCAGACCTGCAAATCATTGCAGTCACTGCGAATACTTCTGCCGGAGAAAAGTTTTTAGAAACACTCGGGAACATTGAAATTGCCTCCGAAATCACGACCCAAACAGATTGGTTTGGACAACCGAGCAGACAACCGAGCACACTTTACGCAGTAGGAACCGGTCGCTCCACAAAAATCGGAGGAAATCCCATGGATGAATCCGGAACGTATCCGCGCGAAAAACAATGGGCAGAATTTACCGCATATCAAAAGGTATCCGAACTTGTAGACTCGACAACGGGCAACGGAACCGTCATCGGAACAACCGCGTGCTACACGGAATTTTTCTCTAACGCGGAAACGAGTTTTCAAGGAACCGTGCAAGATTCCGGAAGCGGCGTTTTCGTTTACCAAAACGGGGAATGGTTACTTGTGGGAACGCTAATCGGTATCGGCGGGAACTCGGAAACGGCAACAACCGTTGGCTACAAAGAAACAGAAAATTCTGTCTGCGCCACCTTTTTCGCCGATCTTTCCCAATACGCTCCGCAAATCAACGCAATCATGGCTATTCCCGAGCCGTCGGCATTCGGTTTGCTTGCGGGAACGTGCGCCTTGGTGCTTGCCGCTTCCCGTCGTCGGCGTTCCCGCCCGCTTCCGCTTCGTTAAATTAAAAACAGAAAAAATCATTTCCCGGGAACGCTTCCCGCTATAAACTAATGTTTGTTATGAAGAAAATCGGAATTCTGAACGGCGTAAATTTAAATCGGCTCGGGTTGCGGGAACCTGAAATCTACGGAAAAACCACGCTTGAAGACCTCGAAAACAACCTTTTCGAAACCGCCAAAACGCTCGGTGTAGAAATCGAATGTTTTCAAAGCAATCACGAGGGCGCGCTTGTCGATAAAATTTGCGAATGGGCAGACAAGGGATTTTCCGGAATCGTCTTCAATCCCGGCGCGTTCACGCACACGAGCATCGCCCTTCGCGACTGCATCGCAGGCTGCAACATTCCGACCGTCGAAGTGCACATTTCAAACGTTTACACGCGGGAAGAATTTCGCCACACCTCGCTCATCGCTCCCGTTTGCATCGGGCAAATCGCCGGACTCGGGCTCGCCGGATACGATCTCGCACTCTTCTGGCACGCGAATGTAAACGGCGCGCTTCTCGTTACGAAATAACAGCAAAAAACGTATCCGAATGCCCGATACGCCCAAAATTTTTATCGTTCCCGAGGAATGCGACGGCATGCGCGCCGACAAAGCGCTCGCGGAAATGCTCCCGGAAATGAGCCGTTCCCGTATCCAAAAAATCATTGACGCCGGCGATGTCATTTGGAACGAAAAACCCGTCGCAAAAAAAACAACACTTCCCTCCGGCGCGGAACTTCAAATCACGTTCCCGCCGGAACCCGCCACGGACCTCGTTCCCGCCGATATTCCGCTCGACATTCTTTTTGAAGACGAGCACCTCGTCGCCGTCAACAAAACCGCCGGAATCGTAACGCATCCGGGCGCGGGAACGGGAGACGACACGCTTGTTCACGCCCTGCTCCACCACACGAACGGAAAACTCGCGCTCGCCGGCGGAGAAGCCCGTCCCGGCGTCGTCCATCGCTTAGACAAGGAAACTTCCGGCGTCATTCTTTTTGCAAAAACCGATGCCGCTTACTACGCCTTAATTGAAAAATTTTCCGAACGCGAACTCGACAAGCAATATGTCGCTCTCACGGACGGCACGCCGGATTTGCTCGCCGGAGTAATCCGCGAGCCGATTGACCGACACCCGACGCACCGCACGAAAATGTGCGTGCGCGAAAACGGAAAGCCCGCGCGCACGGATTGGTTCGTCGAAGAACGTTTCGGAGATCGCGCCGCGCTTCTGCGTTGCGTTCTGCACACCGGACGCACGCACCAGATTCGCGTTCACCTCGCGCATCTCGGGCACCCGATTTTGGGAGACAAAACCTACGGGCGCACCCAACACCGCCACGAAGGCTGGCCCATGCCGCGCGTTATGCTTCACGCCGAACGCCTTCGCCTCGAACACCCGATTTCGGGAAAAATGATCGATTTGCGCGCACCGCTCCCGCCGGATTTCTACAACCTCGCGGAATACCTGCGGGAACGCTACGGTTCGCGAAAAATCGTAAGAGACAATTAAAAAAAACTCTGCGACGGGAAAATCCTGCCGCAGAGTTTTTTTTTTCGAAACTACATCGTTCCCGCCCGTGCCGCCGCGTTGATTTTCGCGATAAGCGAAGTCGTGGAAAATCCGGGCAAAAACGGCAGGAAGCGGATTTCCGTTCCCGCCTCCAGCAAAGCCGCGCGCTCGTCGGGATTGAGCGTTTCGAGCGTGTAGTCGCCCGCTTTCGCATAAACATCCGGAGCGAGCGCACGGATTTCCGCATCGAGGCGCGGCGTGTGGAAGAAAAAAACACCCTTAATAAATTCAAGCGCGCCGAGCGTGAACGCGCGCTCATAATCTCCCTGCACGGGGCGCGTCGGACCTTTGAGAGCGCGCACGCTTTCCGCTCCGTTTAAGCCGATCCAAAGCTCGTCGCCGAGTTTTGCCGCCTCGCGCAAATAATACACGTGCCCGCAATGCAGAAGGTCAAAACAGCCGTTGGTCAATACGAGTTTTTTGCCTTGAGCTTTTAATTCGGCGCGGCGGGCAACGGCGGCGTCGAGCGAGTAAAATAGCTTGGGGTTGTTTTGCAGAGGAGAATCTTTCATGGAAATAAGTGAACGCCGAAACGCAAATAAGGCAAGGCTAAGACGCCCTCAAAAAACAATTTTTTGAAAGAAACCTTAACGGTTGCGGGAACGCGGATGCGTGCGGCGATGCTCTTCGGTCAAACGGGAACGCTCGACGGCGGTGTAAATCTGCGTTGTTCCGATGTCGGCATGCCCGAGCATTTCCTGAATCACGCGCAAATCCGCTCCGTTGGCGAGCAAATGCGTCGCAAACGCATGGCGCAATTGGTGCGGGTGAATTTTTTTATTAATTCCCGCGCGCAACACCTGTTCCTGCAACAAATGCCAAAGCGTTTTTCTCGAAATCGCTTTTCCCCAAGTGCTGATAAAAAGTGCGCTCCCGGTTCTCGGCTTCGCAAGCCGCGGGCGCCCGCCCTCGGAAAGGTAATTTAAAATCGCGCGAACGGCTTGGCGACCGACGGGAACGACGCGCTCCTTTGCGCCCTTTCCGCGCACGCGCACCACGCCTTCGTCAAAGTTCACGGATTGGATTTCAAGCCCGCAAAGCTCGCTCGCGCGCAAACCGCTTCCATACATGAGTTCGAGCATCGCGCGGTCCCGCAAACCCTGCGGCGTTTCCGGATGCGGGGTCTCGAGAATTTTCGAAACTTCCTCCACCGAAAGTGTATCCGGAAGATCATTACGAAATTTCGGGCGGGAAATAACTTCGGAAAAATCGTCGCCGCGTATTCCCTGCGCTACGCAAAACTTGGCGATTGCGCGCACCGCAGAAAGTTTTCTCGCCACGGAACGCGCGGAAACGCCGTCGTCGTTAAGCTCCGCGAGCCATGCGGACAAATGCTCCGGGCTCACGGCTCTCCACGTTCCCGCCATTTTTTTTCGCCGCAAAAAATCCCCGAACTGCAACAAATCCTTTTCGTAAGAACGCACCGTGTGTCCTGCCAAACCGCGCTCAAGTCCGAGAAACGCGGTAAAATCGTCAATTCCCTCGCGAACGGCGGGAACGGGAACGTAATTCGGCTCTTCGCGGCGGCGCGTCATTTTCTTTGCCGGAAAAAAATTTAGTGCCGCACAATCGTCGGCAAATAACGCTCCTTAAACAAACGCCAAAACACGACGAAAAACGCCGTCAGCGGCACCGCGAGCACCATTCCCAGCAAGCCGTCGAGCGCATTTGCCCAGAAAAAAATCGCCACCATAATCACCATCGGGTGCAAACCCGTGCGCGTTCCCATAATTTTCGGCGTCAGGAAATAAGACTCTATCAGCTGTGCGACGCAGAAAACGACAAGCGCGGCAAGTGCCAACCAAATTCCGCCCGACAAAAAAGCGAGCGGCAAAATAAGCGACAGCCCCACCAACGTCCCCAAATACGGAACAATATTCAGCAAGCCTATTCCCATGCCGATAAGCATGCCGCCCGGAATTTTCAACGCACCGAATCCCGCGGCAAGAATCACGCCGTAAAGCAACCCGATAACAACTTGCCCGCGAAAAAAAGCGATGAGAATATCCCGAAACTGTCGCACCAAAAATGCAATATCCTGCGCGACTCTTTCCGAAAAAAACGCGCGCGACTCCCGCTCCACGATTCCGATTAAATCCCGCCGCTCCGCCATCAGGTAATACAAATAAATCGGGACGGATGCCGCCGCCGCAATTTGGGAAAAAAGCACGCCGGACTTTTGGAAAAGAGCTTTCACATGCGGGAACGCCGCAGAAATCAATGCTTTTACCTGCCCGGGAACGCTCGCACTCTGCGCGAGAGCTTCCCGGATATTTTCTTTTTTAAAATGTTCCTCTATCCACCCGAAAAGCTCCGGAAAACGCTCCGCCATGCGCTCCCAAAGCACGGGAAGATGCTGAAAAAACTCGCAGGCTTCCGCCGCACACAACGGTATCAGCCAAAACGCCAAGCCCGCCGCCGCCGCGACCACGAGAACGAAAAGCGCCAACACGGAAAAAGCTCTCGACAGACGAAATTTTTTCTCGAAAAAATCACAAACCGGCTGCAACAGCAGAGAAAGAATAACCGCAATCGCCAGAGGCCAAATAACCGTGCTGAAAGCCGCAAGAAATTTCGCCCCAAGAACGAAAATCCCGACAATGAAACCGACCACGACAAGCGCCGCCAAACAGGTAAGCGCCGAGGAAATCATTCTCTTTTGAAAATTTCCGAACATCGGGAACGCAGGCCCTGCTTTAAACGGAAACGCTTACCACACGCCGACCACCAAATCCCGCACCTTGCGCGCCGCTTCGCGCGAAAGCACCGGGAACGACTGCGATTCGCTCAAGCCCGGAGACTCGCCCGCGTAGGCGTCCGTTGAAACCGAGATTTTCCGGTTGCGAAAATAGTATTTTCCGGAGCGCGTGTTGAGCAGGGAACAATTTAATACCAAGGTCAGTTGGCTCACGCTGGCGAGCACCGAGTCTTCGGAAGAAGTTGCCACCGTGTTGCGCCGGAAATCCGTAATTTCGATTTTGAGTTCTGCGGCACCGTTTTCAATTACCGTGCTCAGCTTCGGCTCACGGTTCAGCGTTCCCGCGATATCGCGTGCCAACATCGCTTGCGCTTGGGGAATATCCGCGTTGTTGACAATCGGAGCGATTTCAATCGTGGAAAACGGAAGCTTCCCGCTTGAGCCGAGCGAATAGCTGCACCCGGAGGAAAAAAAGAGCGTTCCCGCCAAAACTATCATAGAAAGAAGCCAAGAAATTTTTCGCATTTTGCGTAGTCTCCAACGTTTTTTGTGTGAAAAAAAAAAGAAAGTAACGAAAATCAGTTTTCTCCCGGATCTTGGAAGCCTTCTCCCGCCGGGTTTGCCGGCGTTCCCGCGTCTTCCGTTTCCGCCGGCGTTTTTGTGCTGCGGAAGCCCATTTCGTCGAGCGGTTTTTGCGAGGGAGCGTCCAGATAATCCGTCGCGTCGTAATTCGGATAACGCCCGAAAAGCCAGTCGACCAAAGTGCGCTCCGAGCGTTCCCCGCGGCGAATGCGAGCGAGGCGATCTTGCGCCGCGATGCCGGCGGGCGAATCCGGAGCGAGCGTTACGGCTTCGTTATAAAAAGTCATCGCCGCCCGCAAGTTGTTGTGCCGGGAATAGTAAAAATCTCCGAAAACGAGGCGATTTGCGGCAAGCAAATTTGTCAGCGTAACCGTTTTTTCGTAGGCAAATTCCGCCAAGGGGTGCTCAGGAAAAAGCGAGTAGAAATCCGTGTAATAATTGATTGCGCGGCGCGTCGAAAGCTGATCCCAGTCCGCTCCGACAATCCCGGCTTCATACGTTCTCGCGAGTTCCATGTAGGCTTCGGGAACGAATTTCGCATCGGGATAAATGCTGATCATGCGTTCGAACGCATCAATTGCGTCCAAAGTTTTATCAAACGAAAACCATTCCCGCGAAAGCTCAAACGCAAATTTTCCCTTGTGATAAAGCAGGCGCGGAGAAATCGGCAAATGCGGAGCCATTTCGTAAAGGCGATCGTAGTATTCAAGTGCTTTCGTGCGATCCTTAAACCACGGAAGCCAACCGCCTTTGAGCGGGCGCACGCCTTTGCGCACCATTTCCGTCACCAAATACGCTTGGATAATCGCATCGTCCACGCGCGGTGACGCCGGATACGCATCTTCCAAGGCCGAAAAACAATCGAACGCATCCGCAAATTGCCGCCGGGCGGAATAAATTCGCCCGCGCTGATAAAGCGCTTCCGCCGCAAAGTCGCTGTCCGGAAAAAGCCCGATAATTTCTGAAAATGAACTTAACGCCGCATCCGTAGCATCATCTTGCGCCTGCGCATACGCGACAACCGACATCGCAATCGGCAGTCCCGAATCCCTGACGGGAACGCCTTTTTTCAGCGCGGAATCCATAAGGAAATCCGCATAGGCGGCGATATTTTTGTCCGACGCGAAAACGGCTTCATCGATTCCCGAGTTATCAGCTTCCGCCTTGATAAGCGTCGCGACGGCACGGCGAAGCTGTTCTTTTTCAACGGGCTCGGACGTTCCCGTCGCAACGGAAAGCGGCTCCAACGTTCCCGTTGAAGCGCAACCGGAAAGCCCGATTAAGCCCAACGTTCCCGCCGCCATTGCGACCGTGAGCCAAGCCGAGCGTTTTTTCGTCCGCATTTTTTTCCGCATTTTTAAGAAACAAAAATGAAAAAAGAGAAATTAGAAACGGAATCCCTGTTCATTTCTAATTCCTCATTTCTCATTTTTCGAAAAATTATTTCCAACGAATCAGCGTTGCGCCCCAAGTGAACCCGCCGCCGAACGCCGTCAGCAACACCAAATCGCCGGGCTGAATTTTACCGGCGCGATACGTTTCTTCCATGCAAATCGGAATCGAGCACGCCGAGGTGTTGCCCGTTTTTTCGATATTGATGCAGAATTTTTCAAGCGGCACTTTGATTTGGCGCGCCACCGCATCCACGATACGGAGATTCGCCTGATGCGGAATCACCCACTTAATCTGGTCCGCCGTAACGTTGCATTTTTCAAGCAGGCGAATGCAACATTCGGACATTGTGCGAACCGCAATTTTAAAAACCTGATTGCCCGCCATCGTAAGGCAGTGCTCCTTGTTGCGCACTGTTTCGTAGCTTGCCGGATTCATGCTTCCGCCCGCCGGGAGCGTCAGCAAATCGCCCTGCGAACCGTCCGCGCCGAGAATGTTTCCGAGAATCCCGACGTAGGGCTCGTTGCACTTCGTCAGCACAAACGCCGCCGCGCCGTCGCCGAAAAGCACGCAAGTGCTACGGTCTTCCCAATTGACGATGGAGGAAAGTTTTTCCGCCGTGATAATCAGAACGTTTTTATAATCGCCCGCGCGAAGCATGTGGTTCGCGACCTGCATCATGTAAACAAAGCCGGAGCAGGCGGCGACCATATCGAACGCGGGAATGTCCGTGCGCAAACCGAGTTTCGCCTGAATTTTGCAGGCGGTGGACGGGAACGTCTGGTCCGCCGTTACCGTCGCCACAATCACGAGATCAATATCTTCCTTGGAAATTCCGGCATCGACGATTGCTTTTTCCGCCGCGCGCGTGCCGAGATCGGAAGTGGAATCTTCCGGAGCCGCGATACGGCGCTCGACCATTCCCGTCCGCGTGCGAATCCACTCGTCCGAGGTTTCGACAAGGCGTTCCAAGTCGGCATTTGTCAAGCGGCGCTCCGGCATATAAACGCCCATTCCTCGAATATAAACTGACGGTGTTGGAGTTCTCATTGGAATGACAATAAAACAGTTTTTTTGGCGGGAAGTGAATAAAAAATTAGCGCGTTCCCGCCGCATTTTTGCAGCTAAAAACGAAGAGCCGGAAGCCCCGCAAATATCGAGGCTCCCGGCTCTTTGCTTCGCGTTCCCGCTTTACTTCGTCTTCGGGATATCTTCGCCGATGTCAATATCCTGCGGGTGATTGCGCTTTTCCTTTTCGAGGCGGTGCGCACGGCGGATTTGGCGAATCAGTTTATCCATGAGCTCGTCAATGGACTTGTAAAGGTCTGCGGACGTTACGCTGAGCACGATATTCGGACCTGCGATTTCGATCGTCGATTTCGCGACAAACGACTGCTCGGGAGCTTTCGTCGGAATATATTCCAAATCGAAATTCGCACGGATAATGCGGTCATTGTGCTCGAAGAGCTTGGCAGCTTTTTCTCTTACATAATTCTTAATCGCTTCCGTAAGCTCGAGATTGATACCGGTAATATTAACTTGTCCGTTCATATTTTTACGATGGGGTTTTGGGTGTAATTTATAAGATTTTATCGTTTTTCGAAGTCGCCCTCGAAACAGTCGGAATTGAAGCACATAAGCCCGGGAAAATCAAGACTTCAAAGCCGCGGGAACGCATTTCCGGACAACATTTTTTCCGTTTTACAGACGATAAAAAACGGGCTTAGAATCTCGCCATTATGCCGTTTCTCGAAGGAAAAAAAATTGCGCTCGGAGTTACCGGCTCCATCGCCGCCTACAAAGCCGCCGACATCGTCTCGCTCCTCGTTAAGGAAGGCGCGGAAGTTCAGGTGCTGATGACCGAAGAAGCGGAAAAATTTATCACGCCGCTTACGCTGAAAACGCTTTCCCGTCGTCCGGTCATTTCCGGCTTGTGGGAAAATTCCCCTTCGTGGAAGCCCGGACACATCGACATTGCTTCTTGGGCGGATTTATTCCTCGTCGCGCCCGCGACCGCGCACATTCTCGCCTGCTTCGCTCACGGGCTTGCGCCGGAAACGCTTTCCTGCGTTTATCTGGCAACGCGTGCGCCCGTCGTCATCGCGCCCGCGATGAACGTCAACATGCTCACGCATCCCGCCACGCAAGCCAATATTCAAACTCTGCGGGAACGCGGAAACATCATCATTGAGCCGGCGGAAGGCATGCTCGCGTGCGGCGATTCCGGCAAAGGGAAACTTGCTCCGCCCGCAGAAATCGTCGACCGCATCGTCGATATTCTGAGGCTTTGAAAATCCGTAAAAAAGCGTTCCCGCGTGCAATTTTGCGGGAACGCTTTTTTTGCGAAAATGCGGAGACGATTTTCTATTTAAAAAAGTCGCCGAGAGAGCCGAAGCTGCCGCCGGAAGAGCCGCCCGTTGAGAAGCGACGCGGAGAACCGTCGTTCCCGCGATTGTCGCGACGCCCGAAGGTGTTCCCGTTTCCGCCGAAGCCGCCGCGCCGCGGAGCGTTCCCGCGCCCGTCGCGCTCGGCAAAACTTTCCCGCGCGCTGCGTGCCGCTTTTTCCGGGTTCGTCTTCATCGAAAGCCCGATACGGCGGCGCGGAATATCGACTTCCATCACCGTTACGGAAACTTTTTGCCCGACCTTTACCGCTTCCGCCGGATCTTTCACAAACGTATCCGAAATTTGCGATACGTGAACGAGCCCGTCCTGATGCACGCCGATATCGACGAATGCGCCGAACGCCGTCACGTTTGTAACGATTCCCGGCAAGCGCATCCCTTCCTTCAAATCGGAAATTTCGTGCACACCTTCCTTGAACGAGAATACTTCAAACTTTTCGCGCGGGTCGCGTCCGGGCTTTTCAAGTTCCTTCAAAATATCCTGCAAGGTGGGCAAGCCGACATCCTCGGAAACATATTTTTTCAAATCAATGCGGGAACGCAGTTTCCCGTCGGCGAGCAACGCGGGAACGTCGCAACCCAAATCCGCCGCCATCTGCTCGACGAGCGCGTAGCGTTCCGGGTGCACGGCGGAGGCGTCGAGCGGATGTTCGCCGTCGCGAATGCGCAAAAAGCCCGCGCATTGCTCAAAGGCTTTTTCGCCGAGGCGCGGCACTTTTTTCAAATCTTTGCGGGAACGGAACGCGCCGTGTTCGTTGCGGTAGGCGACAATATTGGCGGCGATGCTCGCGTTTAAGCCGGAAACGTAGCTCAGAAGCTGCTTCGAGGCAGTGTTCACTTCAACGCCGACTTTGTTCACGCAGGAAATGACCACGTCGTCGAGCGAGCGCTTGAGCGCAACTTGGTTCACGTCGTGCTGATATTGCCCGACGCCGATGCTTTTCGGGTCAATTTTAACAAGCTCCGCGAGCGGGTCCATGAGGCGACGCCCGATGGAAACTGCGCCGCGCACCGTAACGTCTTCATTCGGAAATTCCTCGCGCGCCACTTCGCTTGCCGAGTAAATCGACGCGCCGCTTTCGTTGACGACGACGACCGGAATCGACGCGGGAACGCCGCAACCGCGCACAAACGTTTCCGTTTCGCGGGAAGCCGTGCCGTTCCCGATCGCGATTGCCTGAATTTTAAATTGGTGGCAAAGCAGGCGAATGCGATTTTCCGCATCGGCGTATTGCGCGGACGAGCCGGCAGTCGGGTAAATCACTTCGTGGTGAAGCAGTTTTCCCTGCGCGTCGAGCACGACGAGTTTGCAGCCCGTGCGGAAACCCGGGTCGAGCGCAAGCACGCTTTTTTGCCCGAGCGCGGGCGCCATGAGAAGCTCGGAAACGTTGGACGCGAAAACGCGAATCGCCTCTTCGTCGGCGCGTTCCTTCGACTTCAGACGCGCCTCGGTTTCGAGCGACGGACCGAGCAGGCGCTTCCACGAATCGTGCGAAGCCGCGCGGACTTCGTTCCCGCAAGCACCGTTCCCGCCGACAAAAATTTTGTCCAAACGCGAAAACGCTTCATCTTCATTCACCGTGATGCGGAAAAACAGAAAGCCTTCCTTTTCGCCCCGGCGAATCGCCAAAACGCGGTGCGACGGGGCAGACGCAAGCGGCTCGCTCCATTCAAAATAATCTTTGAATTTCGCGCCTTCGGTTTCCTTGCCTTTGATGACTTCGGAGGAAAGTTCGGCGGTTTTTTCGTAAATTTCACGGCAGGAAGCGCGCGCCGTTTTGTCGTCGGAAATGCGCTCGGCGAGAATGTCGCGCGCGCCCGCAAGCGCGGCGGCGACGTCGGGAACGTCTTTGTCGGGCGCGACGAATTTTGCGGCTTCGGCGGCGGGATCGGCGTTTTGATTTTCAAAAATAAAATCGGCGAGCGGTTCGAGTCCGCGTTCCCGCGCGATCGTAGCGCGCGTGCGGCGTTTCGGTTTGTAGGGCGCGTAAATATCTTCGAGCTCGGTGGCGGTTTTGGCTTTTTCGACAGCGGCTTTGAGTTCCGGCGTGAGGTGTTTGTTGTCTTCGAGCGATTTGAGAATTGCGGCGCGGCGGGCGTCGAGCTCGCGGAGTTGTTCGAGGCGGTCGCGAATCGTTGCGATTTGCACTTCGTCCATTTCTCCGGTGGCTTCTTTGCGGTAGCGCGCGATAAACGGCACGGTCGCGCCCTCTGCGAGGAGCTTGGCGACAGCCATGACGCGCGTCACGGCAAAGTTGTTTTCCTGCGCGATGCGCAAAACGTAATCGGAAATTGCAAGGGTGTTTTCGGTAGATGTTTCAGCCATAAAAAAATTGCGCGCTATTTCATAGATTTTTGCGTTCCCGCGCGACAGCTTTTTTTTGAAAAAAAAAAGCGTCCCGCGAGAAAAACTCTCACGGGAACGCTGTAAGCATATTACTAAATCATCCCGGGATTAACGGGAAAGTCCGGACTCCTCCACCACGCCTTCGGCGCGGTCCCCCTCCCCTTATCAAGGGGAGGAGCTTTTGATTTCCTTTTTTTAGATTTTTAAAAAGCTCTCCCTCTTACCAAGAGGGAGGGGACCATGCCAAGCATGGTGAGGGCGTTTATTAGCGGCGGCGGCGAAACGAAACAAACACCAAAGCACCCAGCCCCGCAAGCAATCCGAACGCCGACGGCTCGGGAACGATCGACTGTGCCACCTGTGTTGCAATAGCCGCAGTTGAAACACCATTGTCCGATCCATAATCAATATCTTTGTCCCAAACGACTAAGCTATTCAATGCTTTGGCTCCGGCAGAAGAAACGACAATCGAAGAAATCTCTCCGCTATCGATATTTCCCCTTAGATTATGCGATGACCAAAAGTTTCCGGACTCATCCCATGCTCTCGTCCCATTATCACCGAAAGAAACCGTAAAAGTTTTGATCTTATCTGCGCTCGTCAGAGCGTTACCGAATTTCGCATACTCATAATTACTTCCCCACGTAAAAGAAAGACGATCCGTTTCGGCATCATAGCCTATTCCGAAATCATACCTCGCGTTCCCGTCAAAGTGAAATAAAAGAAGGTCTGTCCCCGTGTTCAAATCGAGCTTGGTGCAGTCAATCGTAAACGAGAACGAAACTTCGTCGCGCGTACTTGTAGGCGAAGTAAACTTCGTTCCCGTTGCCGTGAGAGTGAAACCATTGTCTCCGTTTGTCTGTTTTGTCACGTCTTTGCTACTTCCATTCTCGCCCCAGTATCCGGCAGCAGATTCCAATGTATACGCCGACGCGAAGAGACAGGAAGCCGAAAGTATTGCGGCAGTAAGTAATTTTTTTTTCATGGTTTTTGTTGTTTTTGTTTTGAGTTAAGAAAAACCGGGTGCAAAGACTATCTTTGACAAATTGCCCAATTTTTCGTTCCCATTTTCGCGAAAAAAAAAAGAAAATGTCAATATAAATTGCCACAAAACAAGTAGGCTTTATTTCAAAAAAAAGAATCCGCTCCGGTCGTTCATCGGCGGGAACGCGAAACCCAAAAAAATCCCCGCCGTTAATTTCGGACGGGGATTTTTTTTCCGAGCGAACAGGCTTCGATTAACTTGCCTGCGGAGCCTTTTCGTCGTCGACCGAAGCGTTCTTTTTGTTTTTCGGGAACATTTCGGAAAGTTTTTTCGTCATGTCCTTTGTTTTATCCACGACGGGAGCGACGGCTTCGGAAAGCTTCTTCATTTGGTCGCGGATTTCGACGCGACGAATTTTCCCGCTGATGGTTTTCGGGAGTTCTTCGACAAATTCGATCACGCGCGGATATTTGTAAGGCGCGGTTTCCCGTTTAACGTGATCCTGAATTTTCTTTTTCAAATCTTCAAAATCCTTAACGGCTTCCTTGAAGGTTTTCGAAAGCACGATGGTTGCTTTCACCACCTGCCCGCGAATCGCGTCGGGAACGCCGGTAATCGCGCATTCCACCACGCCGTCGTAAGACATCACGGCGCTTTCGACTTCGAACGGACCGATGCGGTAGCCGGAACTTTTAATCACGTCGTCGTTGCGCCCGATAAACCAGAAATAACCGTCCTCGTCGCGCGTTGCCACGTCGCCGGTGTGATACAAGCCGTCGTGATAAACTTTTGCGGTAAGATTCCGGTCGCGGAAATATCCTTTAAAAAGTCCGGCGGGACGATTTTCGGGTTCGCAGCGAATGACGATTTCGCCCTGTTGTCCGGCGGGAACGGAGTTTCCGTTTTCGTCCACCAAATCGACATTGTAGGCGGGATTGGGTTTTCCCATGGAGCCGGGTTTGGGCTCCATCCACGGCGTTGTCAAAATCGAGCAGGTTGTTTCGGTTTGTCCGAAGCCTTCACGCAACTTGATTCCGGTGATTTTGTAAAAATCCTCGTAAACGCTCGGATTGAGTGCTTCGCCCGCAATCGTGCACCATTTCAGAGAAGACAAGTCGTATTTCGACATATCTTCATGAAGCATAAAACGGAAAACCGTCGGCGGCGCGCAAAACGAGGTAATGCGGTAATCCTGAATCACCTGAAGCATGTCTGCCGGCGTAAATTTTTCATGGTCGTAAACGAAAACCGTAGCTCCGGCGAACCATTGTCCGTAAAGTTTCCCCCAAACCGCCTTGCCCCAACCGGTGTCCGCCACCGTCAGATGCAAGCTTTCCTCATTAAGATTGTGCCAATACGCGCCGGTAACGATGTGTCCGAGCGGATACGCGTAGTCGTGCGCCACCATTTTCGGATTACCGGTGGTGCCCGACGTAAAATAGAGAAGCGAAATATCGTCGTTTCGGTTGACGAACTCCGGACGCACGAACTCCGGCGCGTGTTCCGTTCCCGTGTGAAAATCCTTAAATCCTTCCGGCACCATCGGTCCCGTGGAAATGAGCGTTTCAAGCGTTTCGCAATCCGGCTTGGACACGCTCACGCGCTCGGTAACCAGCGCATCTCCGACGCACACAATCGCCTTAATCGACGCCGCATTACAACGGTAAACGATGTCCTTTTTCGTCAGCAAATGCGTTGCCGGAATGCAAACCGCGCCCAATTTGTGAAGAGCAAGAATCGCGAACCAAAACTCATAGCGACGCTTAAGGATGAGCATCACCTTGTCGCCGTGACCGATTCCGCAACTTTTAAAAAACGAGGCGGTGCGGTCGCTTTCCCGCTTCAAATCCGCAAACGTAAAATCAATATGCTTGCCGTGATCGTTCACCCAGCAAAGCGCGCGCTTCTGCGGATGCGTTCTCGCCCATTCGTCGATTACGTCGTAAGCAAAGTTAAAATTTTCGGGAACGTTAATTCTAAAGTTCTCGACGAAATCTTCTTGGCTGACAAACGATGTTTGCTTGAGGAATTTTTCTAGCATCAGAATTAAGAGTGCCCCGCGAGGAAATTCTCACAACGACCTCTGAGGGAAAATTAGATGCCCCTTGCTCTTTTTAGTCGAGAAAAAAAAACCTCAGCCGCCCGCCGCAAAGTTAAAGCCCGCGTTCCCGCGAAAAAAGCACAAAAAAGCCGGGTTTGCCACAACGCACAAGGAACCTGACTGCCGCTGCTTCCTTCCGGATCTGACGGGGTTCGCCGGCACTTATCGTATGGGACCCGACCGCTCCAAGCATTCCCGATTCCCCCGACTTATGCAAGCGAGAAAATAGCCCGCCCGAAGTAAAATTTTCTAAAAAATCCGTTTTACAATATATCGAAACCCAAGCAACAAACAAGGACGAGTGCCGCCAAACCAAAGCGATACCACGCAAACGCCGAAAGCCCGTGCTTGGAAATCCAGTTCACCATCCATTTCACCGAGGCAAACGCCGAAACAAAAGCCACCGCCAAGCCGACCGCCGAAACTTCCGCGCCGAAAGATTCCAGCATCTGCGGCGCGCATTTCAGCGTTTTATAAACCGATGCCGCAGAAAGCGTAATCAAGCCCAGCAAAAATGAAAATTCCGTCGCGCGCCGCGGCGAAAGCCCCGCAACGTAGCCGCCGACAATCGTCGCCATCGAGCGGCTCATTCCCGGCCAAAGCGCGATGCACTGCATCAGCCCGATTGTCAGCGATTGCTTCACCGACAAATCCTGCAAATCAAGCTTTTCCGTTCCCGCATCTTCGCCGAGCGCCGCGCGTTTTTTCTGGCGTTTATCGACAACAAGCATCAAAACGCCCCCGACGACGAGTGCCACCGCCACCGTTACCGGATTGAACAAATATTCCTCGATTTTATCCGAAAAAATAAACCCGAGCCCCGCCGCCGGCACAAACGCAACCATCAGATTGCGCGAGAGACGCCAACTCGCGGGATCGCGCCGAAACACGCCGACAAGCGTTCCCGTGCAACGTTTCCAATACGCAAAAAGCACCGCAATAATCGCGCCGAACTGAATGATAATCGAATACGCGTCCGCCGCCTCTTTTACCGTAAAATCCGAGCCGTCTTTCTCGCGCACGACGCCGTCTCCGCCGCGCGCAATAATCGCCTCATCCGAATCCAATTCCAGTGCGGCATTCGCCAAAATCAAATGCCCGGTCGAAGAAACGGGCAAATATTCCGTCAAACCTTCGACTACGCCGAGAATCGCCGCGTTTTTCGCATCGAAAACCTCCTCGGCGGGAACGGGTCCCGCCGCAAACGCGGGAACGCTCAGGCAAGCGAAAAAAAACAAAATGGCGGAAATAGATTTTTTCATAAAAAAAAAGCGGGAATGCATTCTGCCGAAAATCACAATTCCTGCCGACACAAAAAACTTTCGCACAAAAGACGACCGGACGCGCAATCTTGCGGGCGCACGCGTTCGCCGCCCCGCTTCAACGGGCGGGAACGTGCGAAAAAAAAGGAATTTTCCTTTTAAACTCACGCGCTATCGACAGACGGGAACGGTTTTGGTAATGATTAAAAAACGCATGAATTTCACCCCGGACAATTACCTGCTCATCTTCTCCGTTTTGCTCTTCGCCAGCATTTTGGCAAGCAAGGCATCCTACAAAATCGGCGTGCCGATGCTTTTGCTTTTTCTCGGCATCGGCATTCTCGCCGGACAGGAAATCGTATTTGAAAACACGCTGACAACAAGCCTCATCGGCGAACTCGCGCTCGTTTTCATCTTGTTCGCCGGCGGCTTGGATACGAAATTCCGCGATGTGCGTCCGGTTTTGCCGCAGGGCATTATTTTATCCACGCTCGGCGTGTTGCTGACAGCGGGCTTACTCGGATTCGCGATTTTCGGATTATCAAATTTGCCCTTCGTAGCCATCCATTTCACGCTTCCCGAGTCCCTTTTGCTGGGAGCAATCGTTTCTTCGACCGACGCGGCATCCGTGTTCTCGATTTTTCGCTCACAGCGCACCACGCTGAAAAACAACCTGCGCCCGATGCTTGAGCTGGAAAGCGGCTCAAACGACCCGATGGCGTATGTTTTAACCGTTTCGCTGGTAACTTACCTTGTTGCGCAAAACACGGGAACGGAAATTCCGCAAATCCGCACGGCGGTTTTTCAGCTTACGGTGAGCTTGGGGCTCGGCGCCGCGCTCGGGTTCGCATTCGGAAAGCTCATGGTTTTTGTCATTAACAAAGCCCAACTTTACGTGGAGGGGCTCTACCCGGTTTTGATTTTGGCGATGACGGCATTTGCTTTCGCCGCTACGAAAATGCTTAACGGGAACGGATTTCTTGCCGTCTATCTCGCCGGGCTCATTCTCGGGAACGCAAATTTCATTCACAAACGCGCCATGCTGAACTTCCACGAGGGCTTCGCGTGGCTGATGCAACTTTTGCTCTTTATCTCACTGGGGCTTTTCGCAAATTTTGCGGCGATAAAAGCCGTCGCAGTTGTCGGCATCATCATTTCGCTGATTCTTATTTTCGCGGTCCGCCCTCTTGCGGTCGCGCTTTGCCTTGCTCCGTTTCGGGCGGGAACGCGTGCGCTCGCATTCGTCTCGTGGGTCGGATTGCGCGGAGCCGTTCCGATTGTTTTCGCGCTCATTCCGCTTTCCACGCCGGGTTTTGATGAAAAAACGGCAACGCTCATTTTCAACATCGTTTTCTTTATTTCCGTTTCTTCGCTCGTCTTGCAGGGAACCACACTTTTTAAAACGGCAAAATGGCTTCACCTGACCGTGGACGAAAACACGCCGCCGCCCTCCGCCTTTGACCGCTCTACGGAAGACATCAACACCGTAAACGCCGAAATCACACTCTCGAAAAACGACGCGGGAACGGGGAAAACACTTGCAGAACTCGCGTTCCCGCACGGAACACTCGTCGTCATGATGAAGCGCGGAGAAAACTTTCTCACGCCGCGCGGGAACGTCGTCTTGCAAGCCGGAGACATTTTGCAACTTCAGGCAGACACGCCGGAACATCTCCGCGACGCGGAACAAAAACTCACGCTCGGAAACTGAATTTCCCTCACCAAGCTGCGGCTCTCCGCAAAAATTTGCGAGCAATTTCGTATTTCCCGGCTTCCCTCTCAAGCAAAAAAAGCTTACGATTGCGCTTCGTTTTTAACCCATCTGATTAACATGAAATCCCTAAAAGGCACCCAAACCGAAAAGAACCTGCTCCATTCGTTTGCAGGAGAATCTCAGGCGCGCATGCGCTACAACTATTTCGCGAGCAAGGCGAAAAAAGACGGCTTCGTCCAGATTGCCGATATTTTCGAAGAAACCGCGAATCAGGAAAAAGAACACGCCAAACGCTTTTTCAAATTTCTCGAAGGCGGTTGCGTTGAAATCACCGCTTCGTTCCCGGCGGGCGTTATCGGCTCCACGGCGGAAAATCTGAAAGCCGCCGCCGACGGCGAACACGGCGAATGGTCCGTCGATTATCCGGCGTTCGCGGAAACCGCCGACAAGGAAGGCTTTCCGGAAATCGCCGAAGTTTTCCGCAATGTTGCCATCGCCGAAAAGCAGCACGAAAAACGCTATCGCGGGCTTCTCGCTAATATCGAAAACGGCACCGTTTTTGAAAAAGACGGCAAAGTCTGGTGGCGTTGCCGCAATTGCGGTTACATTTGCGAAGCGGAAAAAGCCCCGATCGAATGCCCTGCCTGCGCGCACGCACAAGCGCATTTCGAGCTCCTCGCCGAAAATTGGTAATCGGAAAAATTAGAAATTAGGAATGAGGAAGATTTATATCTAATTCCTCATTCCTATTTTTTTTACAATCGTGCCGGAAGACCCGTCCAACGCTTGGCGGAATCCGCGTTGCGCACCGCCATGGAATACGCCGCCGGCTCGCCGACAATAAATACTTTTTTCCGCCCGCGCGTAATCGCCGTATAAATCAAATTTCGCTTAAGCATCATAAAATGCGCTTTCAAAAGCGGAATTATCACTACCGGAAATTCGGAGCCCTGCGATTTGTGAATCGTAATGGCGTAAGCAAGCTGAAGTTCACCGAGTTCGCCGCGCTCGTAATCCGCACGCACATCGGCAAATTTTACGGAAAGCGTTCCCGCCTCCGGCGAAACATCGTCTACGCGTCCGAGATCGCCGTTAAAAACGTTTTTGTCGTAATTGTTGCGATTTTGTAAAACCTTGTCGCCGAGCTCAAGGCGCGTGCCTCCGGCGGCGGGAACGCCGACCGCACCGCTTTTTTTAAAAGCATTCTGCAAAACGGCGTTAAAATTTTGCACGCCCGCGTTCCCGCGATGAACGGGCACAAGCACCTGAATTTCCTCCGCAGAGCGAATGCCGAGAAGGCGCGGAATTGCCTGCGTTGCCAGCGCGAGCGTCTTTTTTACGCAGTCTTCCGCACCGCTTGCCCGGATAAAATGAATGTCGCCCTCCGGATCAAACTCAAAAACGCTTTCCTGAACCGGTTGCGGCGTATGCGCATCGCCCTGCAAAATCGCATGCGCGGTCGTAACAATCCCGCTGCGCTTGCCCTGACGGAAAACCGCGTTGAGCTTCGTAACAGCCACGCGCCTGCTTTGTATCAAATCATTCAATACATTGCCCGCGCCCACGCTCGGAAGCTGGTTTACGTCGCCGACAAGCACGAGATGCGCCGCCGCGGGAACGGCACGAAAAAGCGCGGCGGCGAGCTTGGTATCCAGCATAGACGCTTCGTCCACCACGACGAAATCCGTCGCGAGAGGATTTTTTTCGTTAAAAGAAAAACCGCCGAGTAAGGGTTCCGGCTTGAGAATCCGATGTATCGTTCCCGCCGGCATTCCGGCGGTTTCGCTCATGCGCTGAGCGGCGCGTCCCGTCGGCGCGGCGAGCGTAACCCGCACGTTTTTGGCACGAAGAATCGAGCAAATCGCCTGAAGAATCGTTGTTTTTCCCGTTCCCGGACCGCCCGTAATGACGGAGATTTTTTCGCGAAGCGCCGTTTTAACGGCATCCGCCTGCTCGGGCGCAAAAGCAAAGCCCGCACGGTTTTGCGCCCAAACCAAAGCACGCTCGACGTGAATCGGCGGCAAGCGGTTCGGCGTTTCCAAAAGCGCGGAAACGCAGGCACCGATATCGCGCTCGGCGTGAGCGTAATCGCGTTTTTGCAAAAGCCGGATAATCTCGCGGGAACGCGAGCCGTCCGGATTGCGCACATAGCGCGGCACGTCGGCATAGACAAAGCGCCCGTTTTCGAGCATTTCGGCGACCGTTTTTTCCGGCAACCCCGGATCCGTTCCCAAAAGCTCCGTTGCTTTTGCAATCAATTCGTCTTTCGGGAACGCCGTATTTCCTTCCGCCTCCGCGAGTTGCATCGCGTAGAAAACGCCGGCTTCGATGCGTTGTTTCCCTTCGGTGGGAAGCCCGAGATTAGAGGCGATTTTGTCCGCCGTCGGGAACGCGATACCGTCGATATCCTGCGCAAGGCGGTAGGGATTTTCCTGCAAAGTTTTTTTAGCGTTCGCGCCGTAAGCTTTAACTATGCGCAGACATTGAGCCGTGGTTACGCCGTAGGTTTGGAGAAAAATCATCACTTCCCGCAACGCGAACTGCTCGTCCCAGGATTCCTTGATGGCGCGAACGCGTTGCGCGCCGATGCCGGGAATTTCGCGCAAACGCGCGGATTCTTCCGAAATAATCCGAAGCGTGTCTGCGCCGAAGTGCTCGACAATGCGTGCGGCGTAGGTTTTTCCGATACCGCGCACCAGCCCGCTTCCGAGATATTTGCGAATACCGTGAACGCTCGACGGAAGCTTCGACGAAAACGAGGCGATTTTGAACTGCCGCCCGTGCGTCGGATGGCTCGTCCAAACACCGCGCAATTCGAGCGTCTCCCCGCATTGAACGGACGGAAGCGTTCCCGCGACCGTAAAGGTTTCGCGCGTTGCTTCCTCGCAAACTTCGCCGATGGTATAAAAATTTTCGTCGTTAAAAAAAATGATACGTTCCAATACGCCGACGAGCGTATCTTCCGGAATGTTCATTTTTTTCTGCGGGAACGCCATTTTGTCGTTAAAAAATAATTACGCCCGGATTTTTTCAAGCACCTCAAAAAAATCCGGAAATGTTTTTCCGCAACATTCGGGATTTTCGATTTCAATCCAAGGAGAGCCGTCGCCCCGCAAATCGAATATGCCGAGAATCCCGAAGCTCATTGCCACGCGGTGATCGCGGTAAGTGGCGATTCGAATCTTTCCGCCGGGCGCCGCATCCGCGCGGGAACGCAATTCGCTGCGGGAAACCGGAGAAATCGTGAGAGAATCTTCCGTTTGCGAAACATTTTCCGCACCGACGATTTTCGCAAGCTCCGTCGCCATTGCCGCCACGCGGTCGGTTTCCTGCTTGCGCGTGTGGGCGATGCCGCGAATCGTGAGCGGCGTTCCCGCGTCGAGTAGCGGAGCGACGGCGGCAAGCGTCAGAAACGTATCGGAAATCGCGTTGAAATCGATGTCGAATCCGCGCGTTGAAGTCCCGGCGGAAACGCGGCAAGAGGCAATTCCGCCCCGTTCTTGGAGAGAGACGGAGAGCAAGTCGCGCGGCGGAACGGCGAGCTCGACGGCAAAAGCGGCGTCGCCCTGCAATCCGTTTGTATTCAATCCCTCAATACAAACCTCGCTGTTTCGATGAACGAAAGGCAAAATCGCGAAATAAGATGCGGCGGTCGCATCCGGCTCAATCGCATAATCAAAATTCCCGCAGGCATAACCGCCGCCGCAGGTAAATGCGTTCCCGCGCGCTTCGACGGCTCCGCCGAACTGAGCAATCATGCGCGCCGTCATTTCGACGAAGGGTCGCGAAACCGTTTCGCCTTTCAGAAAAACGTCAAAAATTCCTGTGCCGTTTTGCGTTCCCGCGACGGGCGCGATTTGCATCAGCGCGGAAAGAATTTGGCTCGAAGCGCGCGCGTCGACCGTGATTTCGCGCGCGGAAACGCCGTGCGTTTTCATCGTGAACGGGAAAAATCCGCGCTCGCCGTGAAACTCAAATTCGCAACCGAGGCGGGCGAGCGCGTCGAGCAAGCCCGACATCGGGCGTTTGCGCATCGCGTCGCTTCCGTCGAGAAAAAACTCGCCGCCTTTTTTCAAAACGAGCATCGCCGTAAGGAAGCGCGCCGCCGTTCCCGCGTTGGCAACGAAAAGTTCGGCGCGGGTAGCGGGAATTTCTCCGCCGAGCCCTTCGATTTCAACCGTTTTTTCCTCTTCGTTCGCTTCGACGCGAAACCCGAGCTTACGCAAACAGGCAATCATCGTGCGCGTATCTTCGGAGAAAAGCGTTCCCGCAAGGCGTGTCGTTCCCGTGCGCAAAGCCGCGAGAATCAGCGCACGATTCGTAATACTTTTCGAGCCGGGCGGCGTTACGCTTGCCCGACGAAAATGGCGGAACGGTTTTATCGAAAGCATTTTTTTTGAAAAAATTAGGAATAAGATGAATTAAGAGTTAAGAATTAGAAATTAGGAATGAAACTTTTTTTTCTAATTCCTAATTTACCTCATTTCTGATTCCTCATTCATTCTTATATTTGTAGCAGGCGGAGAAAAGCCCGAAGATAACGGCAACGACCAGCATCAGCACCGCAAAGAAATAAAAGCGATCCGAAGCCGTGTAATTCACGGTTAGCGCAACGACGAGCACAACGAGAAAATTCCCGACCGTCGTCGTCAGATTCCACAAACTCGTAATCGTGCTGCGCATCGCCGCCGGAGCCTGCGAGAACGCAAATTCCAAGCCCGTCGCGGAGAAAAGCACTTCGCCGATTGTCAGCACAAAATACGGCAAAGCCATCCACCACACGGACATCGGCGGCGTTCCCGCCGCAATCGACGCATCGACGGACGTTTGCAACCAACCGCAAATCACGAACGAGAACGCGGCGAGCACCATGCCGACCGTCATGCGGCGAAGCGGAGTGGTTTTAAAAAAGCGCGTGCGGTTGAGCGCAGGATAAATGAAAAACGACAAAATCGGGATGAGCGACATCACGAAAATCGGGTTGATGTTCTGCATCGTCTCCGTGTTTATCGGGTAGCCGAAAAGGCTTGTCGCCGTCATTTGCCCGCCGAGAATCACCCAGGTTGTCGCCATTTGGTCAAACAAAGCCCAGAAAACCGGAATCACGGCAAAGAGCAACAGGATTCCGCGAATGGCGCGGAAGCGTTCGCCGAGCGTCATCGAGGGCGCGGGAACGTCCTTTTCGGCGGGAACGCTATCCGCCGACGGCATTTTCGGGAGCGCGCGCTCCGGATGCGCTTCTTTCGCCAAATTTCCTAAAAACTTCGGCAAAAACGCCGCAATCGCAAAAATTACAAGCACCGCCAAAAATGCCGCCGCGCCCGTTCCCGCAACAAACAAAGTTTTCCCGAGGGCGTTCATTCCGCCCACCCATTGCCCGACCGGACCGAGCATCTGAGGCTTCACAAGCATAATTAACGCGCAGAAAAACCACGCCGGAAGCGCGCCGTAAAGCACGGAGGAGCTCGCCACGCGCTTTGCAATTGCCGCTGAAGGCTCGTTAATCCATTCGCCGGAATTGCGCTTGTAGCTTGCCGTTCCCGCAACAAAAATCAGCGTCGCCAAGCCCATCGTAATTCCGGGAATCCCGAACGCCCACGCGTAGCCGACGGAATCTTTAATCACCGGAATCAGCAAAAACGCAAAGAACGATCCGAAATTTATCGCCCAATAAAACATTCCGAACGCGCGGGCGATAAAGTTGCTTTGATCCTTCGAAAATTGTTCGCCCATAAACGACGAAACACAGGGCTTAATCCCGCCCGAGCCGAACGCAATCAACGAAAGCCCGACCACCAGCCCGAGCTGCGAACCGACCGTCAGCGCCAGCGTCGCGTTCCCGACCACGTAAAAAAGCGACATGGCGACGATTGTCCAATAGCGACCCCAAAACTTGTCCGCAATCCACGCACCCAAAAGCGGCATAAAATACACGCCCATCGTGAAAAGGTGCCCGATTGTCGTCGCGTAATCCTCCGCTGCGCGCAAACCTTCGGGACCGCTTGCGGAAAGGTCTTTCATCAACTCGTAAATGATGTAAAGCGTGAGGATGCTCCGCATTCCGTAAAAGCTGAAACGTTCGCCCGCCTCGGTTCCGACGATAAAGAAAACGGAACGCGGGAAGCGGGATTTTTTGGGCGCGGGAGAATTTTCAGTCAAGGTCATGGATTAAAAATCGTGAACCTTCATTAGAAAATTTCCCGCGCGTTCCCGCAAAACTTTTTTAAGAAAACGAAGAACCGAACGGAACTTTGGCGCAATGCGCCAACAAAGGAACCGCGAACGAACACGAATCGCACAAAGCCGCTAAAGCTCAAAGCTTTTAAGCAACTCTCACGGAGACACAAAAACACAGATAAAACTTTGCGTCTTCGCGACTTTGCGCGAAAAAAAACGTGTCATGTCTCCACTCCTCGTTTACCTGTCTTGTTCAACGCACAAAGCATCTGTGAGAAAATAAATTTTCGTCGCGAGGCGTTCCCGATCAAAATGGAACCTGCCCACGCATCGGCTTTTCGGCGGAGTAATTATTTTTCAAATGACCAAGTTCCGTCTCCGTCGATGAATAAGCAGGCAAACGGGACAATATAAATTTCGTCGCGCAAAAATCCGCACTTGTCCATTGGGCAAACAATAAGGCGATTTTCCGGGATCAGGTAAAGAAGCTCGTAAGTTCCGTCCTCCCGGCATTTCGTTTTCCCCTTAGCTTCGTATTGGTAATATGTGGAGTACTCAATTTCCGTTTCGGAAACATCATCACCGTATGAACGAAATTTGTTGTTTTCTTCGACGACATTTTTTTTGAAACTAAACCGTGAAAGTCCGTCTTCTTTGTAGGAGGAACGTGTTTGGACGCGGAAATTTTCGTTCTCTTCAAATGGTGATTTTTCTCTGGATTCGCCGAGAACGCAAGCGTCGTTGATGAGCGTTTTTTGTTTTTCGCTTAAATCAAAGGTCGAAAAAAACCAATCGCGACGTTCCCGATTCTCCATATAGCGGAAAACGATGTCGGCATTCTTTTCGAGAATGTTCTGAAATCGCTCGTCCGAGGCTCTCGTGCCGTAGTATATCCACATAGCGATAAAAAACTCGAGTTGCCTAATGGTTGCCCGGCGTCCGAGATTGCCCCACAAAACATTCGCATAAAAGCGAAGTTCTCCGGTGCCGGATTCCCAAACGTGATAATACAGATCCCGAAGCGTCCTTTCGTCGTAATGTTCCCTTGCGGTGTTTCGTTTTACAGGCGACAGGAACGTTCCCGCGAGCAGTCCTAGTCCGAAAATTGCCGCCGCACCTAAAAAATATCGATTACTTGTTTTGAGTTTCATTACACAAATCTCCTGTCCAAAATCCGGAATCAATTCTTGGTGGAGTATTTAATCTATTTAAAAAATTCTCGAAAGCAGCTTTTCCTTCATGCGGGATATAATGATTTATAAATTTTTCATTCAGTTTCCATAAGATTGCTTCTGCAAAAATACTTGATAGTAGCTGAGGAATCGTTGTCGCCCCAGGAGGAAGAGCACCCACGAGCTTTACGGTATTAATATTTGCCGTTTTTTTTCTTTGGACATTCTTTTTCACGAAGACTTCTCTCGTCGAATTACGGCAAATACAGGTAACTTTTCCCGTTATTTCCCATGTAATTATTCCGTAGGGTATAAAGTCCCCACCACTTCCTCCATCTAAGTGCTCTATATGAACGTCGACAGGTGTCATTGAAACAACTTGAACATCGCCGTTTTGAACCCAATTCGAAGATTGGGTACACTCACAAGGCGTGTGGACTTCTCTCGTTGATGTAATCTCTACGGTCAAAACATACGGACCGCCAGCGTTTCTATAATTGATCGTAAAAGTTTCTTTTTGGTGTATGTTCTCAAGTGATTTGCATGTAGATTTTGAAAATCCGGAAACAATGCTTTTTTTTGAAGCATCCCAGTGTGAACTTGCCGAAATTCCCGCCCCGGAAACAATTGCATAATCATCTGCCGAAACAAATATCTCATAAATATTTCCTGCGGGAACAGTTATTGTGTAGTCACTTGTAAATCCCGGACCAGTCTTTGTTCCCCCGGAGAACTTGAGTGTCGTTGTGATACGCCCACTCGTTCCGTCCTCTGAAAACGAACCGGTTTGAGTTAGCATGGGTTGTGGTGTTTCCATTAGTATAATCCTTTCTGTGCTTTGTTTAAATTTAGAAGAGCCACAAGACTCGAATATTTGTATTAAAATGTTTATAACCAACCGTCAACAAACAACACCTAAAAAGTAGACTTTTTCAAAAAAAATCGTTTTCGTTTGCAGGAAAGAGAGAAGAAAATCAACAATACGAATCCGAGCTTCCGCTTTGGCTTGAAAACTAAGCAATACTATTTCAGTTTAAATTCAAAAAAGTTTCGCGAAAAGCCGCGACGACATACAAAAAAAACGCGTTCCCGCAAGATCGGCTTTTGCCGTGCGGGAACGCGTTTCGGTTACGGGAGCGCTGGGTTAAAACGTAACCGCGAAAACATCAAGTGCCTTGATAAGCGTCGTAATCGCGGAAACCTGAGCCGAGGTTACGGGCTTGTTGGTTTTAATAACGGCGAGCGTTTCCCCGACATCGTGGTCAATCGGCGCGGAAATGTTTTCGATATTAATTTCCGCGTCGCCGAGCACGCTGGCGATGCGGGCGAGCACGCCCGGGCGGTCCGTATAACGCACGAAAAGCAGGTGTCCGCGCAGGTCGAAATAGAGGCTCCGGAATCCGTCCACGCGGGAAATTATCGGCACGTCCTCCGCCACGATTCCGTGCACGGAAACGGTGTGGTAGCGTCCGCTACTTTCGGTGAAAATCTCAAGCGTAATGGAATCTTCCTCGACGTTCCCGCTGAGCGGCTCGCACGCCTTGTAATCGATTCCGTGTTCGCGCAAAGAAAGCTCCGCTGCCGGCGGCGGCAGGTTTTTCTCGGATTCCGGAAGCAAGCCTTCCTGGATTTTCGGTGTAAACCATTTGCGAAACTCGCGAAGACTTCCCGAGAACGTGCAGTTTGCTTTGCGAACCGGGCGGTTGCCGCTGACGAGGCGCGCGAGCGTCGCCAGCATACGCGCCAAGCGCAATTGCATCGGGTGCAATCCCTGCGGCGTTTCCGCGTTGACGACGCAGGAAGTATCTCCGTTTTCAAAATACGCGATCGTTTCTTCCGCGGCACGCTTTGCCGCGTTAAAATTCGCTTCTTTCGTATTTGCGCCCAAATGAGGAAGAATCAGATCGGCGACACCCGCCGAGGGTTTTTCGCCTTCCGCGTCTTTCGGATGAACGTCCGTCGCGTAGAGAATTTTTTTGCCGGAAGCCTTCAGCTCCGCCAATGCTTCCTCGTCCACAACGCCGTAGCGCGAGCAATTGATCAGAAGCGCGCCGTCTTTCATGCGGGAAAGCAAATCCGTCGAAATCATTTTTTGCGTGGAGGCACCGCCGGGAACGTGAAGAGAAATCACATCGGCTTCTTCAAAAATCTGCTCCAGCGAAACCGGACGCACGCCGATATTGATCGCGCGTTGCTTTGCGAGAAAGTGGTCGTAGCCGAGAAGCGTCGGCTCAAACCCCTGAAGCCGCTTCGCGAGAAGGCGTCCGATGTTGCCGAGCCCGACAATCCCGACGGTCTTTTTCGTGAGTTCTCGCCCCATGTATTTTTTCTTTTCCCAACGCCCCGCGCGCGTGGAAACGTCTGCGGGAACGATGTGGCGAAACGTCGCCAAAATCATCGCCACCACTTCTTCGGCAACGCCGTTGGCGTTCGCGCCCGGCGTATTCATAACGTCGATACTTTTCTTGCGCGCATAAACGATGTCAATGTTGTCAAAACCGGCGCCGGCGCGCACGACGATGCGCAACTTCGGCAACGCGTCGATAATTTCCGGCGTAACCTTTTCGCTACGAACGATGAGAATCTGCGTATCCGGGTGCGTCGCGACGAGCTCCGAAAGCGGAGTTTCCGAGTTTTGAACCACTTCATAACCTTGCGCCGCAAGCATTTTGGAGGCGACGCCGTCAAGTTTGGTCGGAATAAGAACTTTTTTCATAAAAAAACAAAAGAATCTGAATGCGAGTTTTTTTAGAAAATCACAGTTTGCACCGCCGGGCAAATTTCAATTTACGCGGGAAACTTTCAATTTGCGCGGGAACGCGGGAAGTCGTAGCGTTTTGGGCGATTCATGGCAGAAGATTTTGAAGATTCACTTTTCGGCGGGAACGCCGGCGATTTCTCCGAAAGCAAGGAAGCAACGGCGAGCTCCCGCGACACGGGAACGCAGGCGGGCTTTCGTCGCCCGCTCGCCGCGCGCATGCGTCCGCGCGATTTGAGCGAAATTCTCGGTCATGAAAAAATTCTCGGCAAAGGCGCACTTTTGCCCCGCCTCATCGAAACGGACAACTTCGGGAGCCTGCTTTTTTACGGTCCGCCCGGTTGCGGAAAAACCACGCTCGCGGAAGCCATCGCCGCCGTCACGCATTGCCGTTGCGAACACGTCAACGCCGTGCTTTCAAACACCGGGGAACTGCGCGAAATTTTGCGAATCGCGCGCGCGTTCCCGCAACGCCGCACGCTTTTGCTCATCGACGAAATTCACCGTTTCAACAAGGCGCAACAGGATTTGCTTTTGCCCGATGTCGAAGCCGGGAACGTCCGCCTCATCGGTTGCACGACGCATAATCCGGGCTTTTACGTCATTCCGCCGCTACTGTCGCGCTCTCACCTTTTCCGCTTGGAACCGGTTGAGGAAAAGCACGTCGTTTCCGCGCTCGCCCGCGCGCTTTCGGACAAGGAGCGCGGGCTCGGCTTGCTCGAAATTTCCGCCGACGAAAAAATCCTCCGCTCCGTTGCGCAAATGTGCGAAGGCGACATGCGCCGCGCGCTGAACACTTTGGAAACGCTGGCTCTCTCGCGCCCGCCGAAAACCGCTATCGAGGAAAAAGACCTCGAAGCCTTCGCGCGGGAACGCCAAATCCGCTACGACCGCGGCGAAGACGAGCACTACGACACGATTTCCGCATTTATCAAATCCGTGCGCGGTTGCGATCCCGACGCCGCGCTTTACTGGCTCGCCGTCATGCTCGAAGGCGGCGAAGATCCGCGCTTTATCGCTCGGCGGCTCGTGATTTTGGCGAGCGAAGATATCGGCTTGGCGGACTCCCGCGCAATCGGCGTCGCCGTCGCCTGCCAGCAAGCCTGTGATTTCGTGGGGCTTCCCGAGTGCGCGCTCAACCTTGCGCACACGGTTATTTTTCTTGCGACTTGCCCGAAAAGCAATTCGGCAACGGAAGCGCTTTTTGCCGCCAAAGCGGCGGTTCGCGATTTGCCGCGGCAAAAAGTGCCCGTGCATTTGCGCGACGCGCACACGAAATTAAATAAATCCCTCGGACACGGAAAAACGTATTTGTATTCTCACGAGTTCCCCGAAGGCATTTCCGGGCAAACATATTTGGAAACGCCGCTGAAACTCTACAACCCGAAAACCAACGGAGCGGAAGCCGCCATCGCCGAGCGTCTCGCGCATTGGAATGATTTGCGGGAACGCCTGCGCGGGAACGCAAAATAACGGTCTTTCCGTCCCGCCGCACCGTTTTCTTAAACCGCTCGCGTTTTTTTTCTGCGCAAAGGATACAAAAATTAACGATTTGATACTTTTAGCCGTAATTTCCTCTAAAAATGAACGTTCCCGCCGCCCGGACAAAAAAATTCCCGATCCCGAATATTTTCAAAGACTGGTTTCTCATCGGCATGGTTTCCTGTGTCGTGCTCGCCACGCTTTTCCCGAACATCGGGCGTAGCGGCGGCACCATTCACGCGGAAAAACTTTCCGACCTCGGAATCGCACTCGTTTTCTTTTTCCACGGACTGGGAATTTCGCGAAAAAATCTCCGCGACGGCATTTTGTCGTGGAAAATCCACCTTTGCGTTCAGGTAATGACTTTTGTCGTTTTCCCGATTCTCGCGTTTCTTTTTTGCGCAGTCGCAAAGCCGATTATCCATAGCGATTTGGCACTCGGATTTTATTTCCTCGGAGCAATTCCCTCGACCATTTCTTCGTCGGTTGCCATGACGGCGGTCGCACGCGGGAACGTTCCCGCCGCGATTTTTAACGCTTCGCTTTCGAGCATTTTGGGGATTTTTCTCACGCCGCTGATTGTGAGCATTTTCGCCTCGACGGGCGGGAACGCGCTTCCCCTCGGAGAAACCGTTACCAACCTTTTCATCTTACTTTTCCTGCCGTTTCTGCTCGGGCAAATTCTCAATCCCTTTTTCTACAAAATCATTCTCCCCTACAAAAATTACATTAATATTTTCGACAAAATCGTCATTTTGCTGCTTGTTTTTTCGTCATTCGCAGACTCGGTTTACAACGGGCTTTGGACGAAATACGGAATCAGTCTCTTGCTCGAAACTTTCGTCGGCGCGGCGATTCTGCTGACGGTCGCGCTCGCGGGAACGACCTTTGTCGCAAGGCTTCTGCATTTCAAAAAAACCGACGAAATTACCGCCGTTTTTTGCGGCTCCAAAAAAACGCTCGCGGGCGGCGTTCCCATGGCGAAACTGATTTTCGGAAGCTCGCCGCAAATCGGGCTCATCGTCCTTCCCGTTATGTTTTACCATCAACTCCAGCTTCTCGTGTGCACGATTCTCGCAAATCGTTACGCCAAACGGAAAAATTAGCCCGGATTTCTTTTCTCCGTCTCAAAAAAGAGTTGAGTTTCAAGGCGTAAGCTAAATAATAATATTTTTGTCCGTTCGGACGTTTTCCCCGTTTTTCTTTCACCTTTAAATAGCTATGGAACCCCAAAATCCTAACGAAGAATATCCGCTCCCGCCGCAGGACAACGCGGCAGAGGATTATTACAACGATATGCCCGCCGTTGACGAAAACGGCGAAGACCCGCTAAAGCGACACACAAAGTTTTCGTGGAAATCATTCGGGGGAGACGGCTTTATCGTTTCCGTTATCCTTCACGCGGCACTCATCGTTTTCGCGCTCTTTTATGTCGTAGCAACCGTGCGCCCCGAACCGCCCGAACCCGCCGAATTCGTTTCCGGCGCCGGCGGCGGAAGCAACGGGGAAAATGCTAATCGCCAAAAGCACCGCATGCGCCCGAAACCGCGCGACATGAACACGCAGAACAAAATCACTTCCAAGAGCACGCGTGCTACGCTCACTCTTCCGGAAATGCCGAAGATGAGCAGCTCCATGGGCTCTATGGGCGGCATGAAGGCAGGAGGCTCCTCCGGGCTCGGCGGCGGCGCAGGCGGCGGGATCGGCAAAGGCATCGGTCCCGGCATCGGCAACGGTCGCTCGTTCCTCTCCGCATTCGGAACCAGCTTCTCCAAAACGCCGACTCTTAAAGGAACTTTGTTTGACCTCAAGCGTTCCCGCGACGGAAAAATTACCTACTGCACGATCAACAACAACGACAAGGGAAAACGTAAAGAAGAGCTCCACAAAGCGATCGGCATGCTCGACAACAACGGCTTCGATGTCCGAAAACTGGGGCAACGTTATTTCGAAGCACCGACAAAGCTCAACGCCAACCAGGTTTACATTTACAAAGACGTAAAAACGAAAAACATCATTCAGGCAACGGCTGCCACTGCAGCATTCGCCGGAGAAGACGGGAAACCGCCTTTCGCCGCCCCGGGCTGGATGGTCGTCTACGAAGGCGAAATCACTCCGCCGGAAACCGGAGAATACCGCTTCGTCGGCATGGGCGACGACGTCATCATCGTCGGGATCGACCGCAAAACCGTTTTCTACGCCTACTGGCCGGGCGAAGGTCACGGGCGTGCCGTTCGCGAACCTGCCGGAGCCAATTGGGAACCGAAAGACCACTGCAAGAACGACGGCAGAGGCTCCGGAAGTGGTAGCACGATTCAGAACCACCTTTTCAAAGGAAGCTGGATGAAGCTTCAAAAAGGAAAAAAGTATAAAATCTGTATCGCCTTCGGCGAAGGTGCCGGCGGTTATGCCGGTGCAATTCTCGGCATCGAAAAGAAAGGTGAGCGTGCCGATCCGAACGCGCCCTACTCGGTATTCAAGCTCGCGGCAATCGAGCCGGAACTTCAGGAAATCCTTTATATCGAAGGAAAATACAAAGTTGAAGGTCCAAACTTTATGTCCAAACAAACCAAACGCCGTTAAGACGCCGGTTTGCTGAAAATAAAAGCAAAAAAACGCGTTCCCGCAAATCTCACGGGAACGCGTTTTTGTTTCTGCGGGAACGCCTTCGCCTTAACGCACGAAAAGCAACTCGCGGTATTTCGGGAGCGGCCACATTTCGTTATCGACGAGCAATTCGAGCTTGTCGATATGGTAGCGAATCGCGTCGAAATACGGCAAAACCGTGTCGTGATACGCAATCGCTTTCTCGCGGGCGTCTTCAATCCGGTTTGCTTTTTTGCGGCATTCAATCATTTCCTCGGCATTTTTCGTAACGGCACTGACATGCTCGTTAATCGCCTCAATCAGGCGCAACTGCTCCGTCGCCAGCTCGTTGAATTTTTCCGGCGGGAACACCGCCTTGAGCTTCGCAACATTGTCCAGCAAAACCGATTGGTAACGAATCGCCACGGGAATAATGTGATTGTGCGACAAATCGCCGAGAACGCGTGCCTCAATCTGAAGCTTTTTCGTGTAAATTTCCCACTTCACCTCGTTGCGGGTTTCCAGCTCCTTCTTGGAATGGATGTTCCCGTTCGCAAAAACCTTTACCGACTGCGGTGAAGTGTAAGCATCGTAAATCAGCGGAACGCTCGTCTCGCAGTCCAAGCCGCGCCGCGCCGCCTCTTCCCGCCATTCTTCGGAATAGCCGTTCCCGTCAAAGCGAATCGGCTTCGACTCCTTGATGTATTTTTTAATAACGGTGTAAAGCGCTTCTTTTTTGGACATTCCGCCCGCGATAAGCGCATCCACCTCCGTTTTAAATTCCTTGAGCTGATAAGCAACCGCCGCATTGACCGCCGTCATCGCCGACGCACAATTCGCAATCGAGCCGATTGCGCGAAACTCAAAACGATTCCCCGTGAACGCAAACGGCGACGTGCGGTTGCGGTCCGTGTTATCGACAAGCAATTCCGGAATTTGCCCGACACCGAGCTTAATCTGCTTCTTGCTGTCCACCTTGATCGCGTCGTCAACCGAGCTTTTTTCAAACGCATCGAGAATGTCGCTGACCTGTTTTCCGAGGAAGGAAGAAATAATCGCCGGCGGTGCTTCGTTCGCGCCGAGGCGGTGCGCATTCGTCGCCGATGCCGTCGAAGCTTTAAAAAGCGCGTTATTTTTGTAAAGTGCCATCAGCGTATTCACGACAAAAGTCACGAAACGCAGGTTTTCCATCGAGTTTTTCCCCGGGGAAAAAAGATTAACGCCCGTGTTCGTGCTGAGCGACCAATTGTTGTGCTTGCCCGAACCGTTCACGCCCTTAAAAGGTTTTTCGTGCAAAAGCACGCGGAAATTGTGCCGGCGGGCGACATCTCGCATGAGCGACATCAAAAGCAAATTGTGGTCCACCGCAAGGTTGCATTCCTCGAAAATCGGCGCGAGCTCAAACTGATTCGGCGCAACTTCGTTGTGGCGCGTTTTCACGGGAATGCCGAGCTTCCACGCTTCGTATTCCAGCTCCTGCATACACGCGAGAACGCGGCGCGGAATCGCCCCGAAATAATGGTCTTCCAACTGCTGATTTTTCGCCGATTCGTGCCCCATCAGCGTGCGCCCCGTCAAAACAATATCCGGACGCGCGTTGAACAATTCCTCGTCAATCAGGAAAAATTCCTGCTCGCAACCGAGCGACGACTGCACATGCGTTACGTCGGAATTAAAATATTTGCAAACTCCGACCGCCGCCTTGTTCACCGCTTCCAGCGACTTCAAAAGCGGCGCTTTGTAGTCGAGAGCCTCGCCCGCGTAGGAAATAAAAATCGTCGGGATAAAAAGCGTATCGCCTACAATGAACGCGGGCGACGACGGATCCCACGCCGAATAGCCTCGCGCCTCAAACGTCGAGCGCAAACCGCCGTTCGGGAACGACGACGCGTCCGGCTCCTGCTGAGCGAGAATCTTCCCGCTGAATTCCTCAATCATGCCGCCGTTCCCGTCGCGCTCGACAAACGCGTCGTGCTTTTCCGCCGTGCCGTCCGTCAGCGGGTGAAACCAGTGCGTGTAATGCGTCGCGCCGTTTTCCATCGCCCACATTCGCATCGCGGGAGCGATGTGCGCGGCAAGCTCCAAAGAAACCGGCTCGCCGAAATCAATCGCATGCGTAATCGCCCGAAACGTTTCTTTCGAGAGATATTTCGCCATCGCTTTGCGGTTGAAAACCTTGCACCCGAAAAATTCGGAAATTTTCGCCTGCGGCGGGGGAACAACGACGACTTTCCGGTTGGAAGCACGTTCTACGGCATGAAATCGAATGTAAGACATAAGCTGGAAAAAAGATACGCCCGCGCCTTCCCGCACGTCAAGCGGGTTTTCCGATTTTTACTTCCAAATGAAGCGAAATTTTGCATTTTTCGACAAAAACTCCAAATTTTCACTTCCAAACGAAGCAAAAATTTTAATTTTTTGACGAAAAACCGATTTTTTGACTTCCAAAGTCAAAATCCGCAAAAAACGTATTTCGGAACGTTCCCGTGCTAAAAAAAGAAACCACGAATAAACACAAATATTCACGAATGTTTTTACCGCAAAGAACGCAAAGGAATTTCCGCAACAAAAACATTTTGCGTGCGAAGTAAAGTGAGACTTCCCGCAAAGCTTAAAATTCTCGCGCAAAGACGCGAAGCCGCAAAGTATTTGAGAGATAAAAAAAACTTTGCGGCTTGGCGGCTTAGCGCGAAAAAAAAACATTCCCGTAGTTTTCACCACGGGAACGCTAACCATAATCTATGAATTAATATATTACAGAAATTATTTGCGGCGGCGACGCGATGCCACGAGTGCCAACGCGCCCAAGCCCGCAAACAATCCGAACGTAGACGGCTCGGGAACGACGATTGCAGATACTTCGCTTGCACTTAACGCCTTGTTCCAAAGCGTGATATTACTGATTGTCGCCTCAGGGAAAACACGCCCGCCTCCGAAAGCCGCTCCAATCTGGAGCCCCATAAGAGCTTGGTCAGTCGATGCCGTCCAATTCGAATGGCTTCCTTTAAGTTCCCCGTCAACATAGACAGACAACGTTTTCGTATTTGTCATATCGGAAACAACGGTTACGGTCGCATCTCCGGAATATCCGCTCATCAAGCCGGTACTAATATTCTCGCTTGTTTCAATGCTTGCATAGCCCGTTTCACCGGCAACTTTGTTGAAAACCGACAATTCCCCATCGCTTGTTACTCCGATTTGGAGTGATTTTCCATCGCCATGCCCGCCGACAGAATACAACGCAACAAGCGTCTGCCAATTGCTTGCCGTGAAGCTGTTGACATCAAGGCTGAACGTAAAGTTCCCGTCGGAAAAGTTATCCGTGAGGCTATCCGTCCAGGGATTTCCGCTTCCTTCGTCCACAACAGCTTTACCATCCACTACAGTAAAGCAATCATCATTCCCTGCCCCCACGACGGGAATCCCCGTCGGCGGGGTTCCGGAAAAATCCCATGCGAGGACAACACCTTCTTTCTGCGCGTCCGTCATGCTGTTGTAGCCGAGAGAAGCGGCATTTGCGAAAGCACTTCCTACAGCGAGGAGAGCCGCGAGTGTGATATATTTTTTCATATAATGATTAAGTTTAATTGTGAGTGTTAAAAGTATTTTGCGGGTAAAAAGCGGGACACATGCGGCGTTTCCGCCGTTTTGTCCCAATTCTTAGCGCGGATTTTCGCAAAAAAAAAACGTTCCCGTCAAGCACGTTTTGAAAAAAATCCACAAATTTCACCAATTACGCAAATAGCTCTCGCGCGAAAAAATCGGGCGAAGCAAAATTTTCTTTCGTGGTCCGTGTAAAAATCTCGCGCAAAGACGCAAAGACGCAAAGTATTTGAAAGATTAAAAAAACTTTGCGGCTTTGCGGCTTAGCGCGAAAAAAAAACGTTCCCGCATAAAACCGACTTTCGTCGCGCGGGAACGTTTTGTTTTCTATAATCTATTCGTTGTGCTACTCCGTAGCGGCGACCTGTTCGCCTTCGGGAACGGATTGTTCGGTCCAGCCGCCGCCGAGGGCTTTGTAGAGCGAAATCATCGAAGCGATTTTCGCAAAGCGCGTTTGCACGAGTGTTTGCTCGGCGGCGAACAAATCATTTTGCGCGAGCAGAACGTCCGTGTAGCTGAGCACGCCGTCGCCGCCGCGATAATTTGCGGAAGTCAGCTTGTAGCGGCGCAGTTGTGCTTTGAGCGCGGCTTCGCTTGCGGCGATGCGCTTATCGATGGATTCCTGCACGACGAGCTCGTCCGCCACTTCGCGGAACGCCGTCTGGATCGCTTTTTCGTAGTTGGCGATTTCAATTTCTTTTTGGAGCTCGGCGACATCGAGTTGCGCTTCGAGGCGACCGTTAAAGTAATCGAAAATCGGCACGTTCACGCTCGGCACAAAGCTCCACGTGCGCGCGTCGCCCGTGAATAAGTCGTCGAGCTCGACGGAGGCGACACCGCCCGTTGCCGTGAGCGAAATGCTCGGGAAGAACGCGGCGCGGGCGGCACCGATGTTGGCGTTGGCGGCGCGGAGCATGCGTTCGGCGGAGAGAACGTCCGGACGCAAAACGAGCGCGAACGACGGGATTCCCGCTTCGAGCGGCTTGAGCAGATTTGCGGAAGCGATCGGAAGCGCGGGAACGCCGCTAAGCTTCGGAAGCTCGGTTCCGCCGACGAGGAGCGCGAGCGCGTTTTTCGCCTGTTTCTGCGTTTCGCGGAGTTGTTCCGTTGCGGAAACCATCGCTTGGTATTGAGCTTCGGCGGAGGCGAGATCGATTTCGGTAATCGCGCCTTTTTCGAAGCGGTCTTTCATAATGTTATACCAAACCTGCGTCGTAAGGAGGGATTTTTGCGAAAGCGAAAGGCGTTCGTTCGCGAGCTGGAGCGTGTAGTATTGAAGCGCGATTCCGGCGACGAGCGAGAGGCGCACGGCGCGTTCGTTTTCGGCGGCGGCGAGCCAGGTTTCAAAAACCTGATCCGTCATCGAGCGCACGCGTCCCCAAAGATCGACTTCGTAGGAAGCGGCAACGCCGAGTTGCCAGGTGTTGGACGTTACCGCCTTTCCGTAGGGCGAAAGATATTCGTTTGTGCGGGAACGCGTAAACGAGCCGTTCCCGCCGACATTCGGGAGCAGTTCCGCCCACTGAATATCGTAGCGTGCGCGCACCTGTTCGACATTCAGAATGGCGACGCGCAAATCGCGGTTGTTTTCAAGCCCGGTTTTGATGAGGGCTTTGAGGCGTTCGTCGGCGAAAAATTCCGACCAGCCGAGACGCGTGACGGCGGTTTCGTCCGGCGTCGTCGCGGCGATTCCCGCATAGGTTTCGGCGATGATATTGTCCACGTCGGGGCGTTCGTAATCGGGCGCCATTGTCGTGCACGCCGTTGCGACGGCAAGAAACGGAAGAACGGAAAGATATTTGAACATGATTTTTTCTTTTTTAAAGGATGGTTGAGAGCTTAAAGCTTAGAGCTTAGAGGTATTACCGGAAAAAGATTTTCAAAAAACTTTTCCCACTTGCGGGAACGCAATGACCTCTCATCTCTAAGCCCTCATCTCTCATCTTTCATTAGTGCTTAACGATGGCGTTCGGTTTGCGTTCGGCGGCGCGGAACACCTTGCGGATGATGACGTAGAAGCACGGAATCAGGAAGACGCCGAGAATCGTCGAAGCCAACATCCCGCCGATAACGCCGACCCCGATTGAGTTCTGCGCGGCGGACGATGCGCCCGAGGCGCGGGCAAGAGGCAACACGCCGAGAATAAACGCGAACGAAGTCATCAAAATCGGGCGCAGACGAAGCTGAACCGCTTCCAAGGTCGCGTCGTAAAGATTGCGTCCCTGTTCCTGCAAGTCTTTCGCAAATTCGATAATGAGAATAGCGTTTTTCGCGGAAAGACCGATAATGACGAGGAAGCCGACCTTAAAGTAAACGTCGTTGTAAAGCCCGCCGAGCATTGTCGCACAAACGGAACCGAAAATCCCGACGGGAACGATGAGGAGCACGGCGAACGGAATCGACCAGCTTTCATACAACGCCGCCAAGCAGAGGAAGACGATGATGAGCGAAAGCGCATAAAGCGCGGGAGCTTGACTTCCGGACGTGCGTTCTTCGAGCGATTGACCCGTCCATTCCCCGCCGACGCCGTTCACGCCGACCGACGGCAGGTAATTCATGATAATTTCGTCAAACTCTTTCATCGCTTCCCCGGAGGAGCGCCCCGGCTTCGGCTGACCGACGATATTAAGCGACGGGAAACCGTTGTAGCGCTTGAGCGCGGGAGCGCCCATAATCCATTCAAAGGAAACAATTTCGGAAAGCGGCACCATCGCGCCCGTTTTCGTGCGGACAAACATTTTTCCGAGCTGTTCCGGCGAAGTGCGGTCTTCCGCGCCGAGTTGCACGATCACGCGCTGAACGCGGGAACCCTGCACGAAGTTGTTCACGTAAGCCGAACCGAATGCGACCTGAATCGTGCTGTAGAGCGAATTGGCATCAATGCCGAGTGTCTGTGCTTTTTCGAGGTCGACATTCATCTTGAGCATCGGACCGTCGTTCAAGCCTTGGAGACGCACGCCCGCCATGGTGCTTTCGGGAGCATTTGCCTTTTTGAAAACTTCGTTCATTGCGCTAACGAGCGCTTCGTGCCCGATCCCGCCGCGGTCCTGCATCTGGTATTCAAAGCCGGTGGCGTTCCCGAGTTCGGTAATTGCCGGCAAGTTGAAGGAAAGCACCATCCCGTCCTGATGCCCCGCAAAGTGCTGCGAGATGCGGCCGGCGATGGCTTCGGCGGAATGTTCGGGACCTTCGCGTTCGCTCCAGTCTTTGAGTTTGATAAAGCCCATCGCAACGTTTTGTCCGCGACCGTTGAAGGAGAAACCCTGAACGGCGAACATTGAATCCACTTCCGGTTGCGCGAGCGCAAAGTTTTCAAAATCTTCGAGCACCTTGAGCGTGCGTTCCTGCGACGCCGTTTGCGGAAGCTGAACGAGCGCCATAATGTTGCCTTGGTCTTCGTCCGGCAAGAACGCGGTCGGCAAGCGCAGGTAGAGCCAACCGAATCCCGCTCCGATGGCGACAAAGGAAACAATCCCGATGATGCTGTGCTTAATCATGCGGGCGACGATGCTTTTGTAACCCTTGGTCATGCGGTCAAAATTGCGGTTGAACCAACCGGCAAGCCCGCCGTGTTTTCCCGTGGGATTGTGTTTGAGCATCGAAGCGCAAAGCGCCGGTGTCAGCGTCAACGCGAGGAAGAGCGAGAACACCATCGACGAAATGAGCGTGAGCGAGAACTGTCGGTAAATAACGCCGACGGAACCCGAGAAGAACGCCATCGGAATGAACACCGCCGTCAAAACGAGCGTAATCCCGACGAGTGCGCCGGAAATCTGGTCCATCGCCTTGCGCGTCGCTTCACGCGGCGGCAAGCCTTCCTCGGTCATAATACGTTCGACGTTCTCGATGACGACGATGGCGTCGTCCACGAGAATCCCGATGGCGAGCACCATCGCGAACATCGTCAAAATGTTAATGGAATAACCCATTGCAAAAAGCATGGCGCAAGTTCCGAGCAAGGCGATCGGAACGACAATCGTCGGAATGAACGTTGCGCGAAGATTTTGCAGGAAGACGAGCATGACGATGAAGACGAGCACGATCGCTTCCACGAGGGTTTTAATAACTTCGTGAATGGAAATGCGAACGAAGAGCGTCGTATCATACGGGAACGCGTAGTTCAGCCCTTCCGGGAAGTATTTCGAAAGTTCTTCGATTTTCGCTTTCACGGCGTTGGCGACTTCGAGCGCGTTCGCTCCCGTCGCAAGCTTGCAACCCAAGCCCATACTCATTTTTCCGTTGTAGTGCGATTCAAACTGATAATTCATTTCGCCGAGTTCGATGCGGGCGACATCGCGCAGATAAACGCGGGAACCGTCTTCGAGCGTGCGCAGGAAGATCGCGCCGAATTCGTCCGGCGTTTCCAGCGTTCCCGGACCCTGAATCGTGATGCCGAGTTGCGCGCCGGGAACGGCGGGCGAGCCGTTGACTTCGCCGACGGGAACCTGAACATTCTGCGCCTGAAGCGCCGCAACGACATCCGTCGAGGTCAAGCCGTAAGCGTTGAGCTTGTTCGCATCGAGCCAAATGCGCATCGCGTTTTCGGCGCCGAAGAAGTCCACCTGTCCGATCCCGTTCACGCGCTGAACCTGGTCGAGGATGTTGGACGCGACGTAGTTCCCGATTTCCGCTTTCGGAATCGTGCCGTCTTCGGAATAAAACGAAATGACGAGGAACATGTTGCGCGCCGCCTTTTTGACGGTAACGCCCGTGCGTTGAACGTCGGACGGGAGCTGCGGCGTGGCGAGCGAAACCTTGTTCTGAACCTGAACCTGCGCCGTATCGTCGTCCGTTCCCGGATTGAAGTAAACCGTGATTTCCGCGTTCCCGGTCGAGTCCGACGAAGACGTCATGTAGAGCAGGTTGTCGATCCCGTTGAGCTGCTGCTCGATAACGGCGGTAACGGTTTTCTGCGTCGTTTCCGCAGAAGCGCCCGCGTAGGAAGCCTGAACGGAAATAGACGGCGGCGCGATAGTCGGATATTGCGCAATCGGCAGGAACTTAATCGCGATGATCCCGAAAAGGATAATCATCAGCGAAAGCACCCACGCAAAAACCGGGCGGTCGATGAAGAATTTTGCCATGTAAATTCCTTGTTTCTATAAAAAATTCAAGAGAAGAAAATCGCTCGCGGGAACGCGCCGCATTAACGGCAACGCTTCCGCGAAACATCATTATTTTTCGGCTTCCGCAGGCGCTTCGGGAGCGGATTCCGCCGGAGCCGGAGTTTGTGCGGGTGCGACAATTTTCACGCCGTTTTCGCGATTTTGGGAAAGCGCCATGCCGATCGAGATCAAACCGTCCGCCGCGATGCGGTCGCCCGGCTTCAAGCCGGAAGTTACCGTCCACGCGTCGCCTTCCATTTTCCCGATGGTAATCGGGCGCGGAATCACCATATCGTTTTCGTTGACGGTGAAAATCGTCGCCTTGCCCGCCGTACCGAGCGAAACGGCTTTCTGCGGGACGAGAATCGCCTGCTTGTTCACGCCTTCTTCGAGAACGGCGCGGGCGAACATTCCCGGAAGCAAAAGATTGTCCGGATTCGGAAATTCCGCGCGGAGCGTATACATGCCCGTGGATTTATCGACGGAGACTTCGGAGAATTTGAGCTTCCCCGCGTGTTCGTAAACCGTTCCGTCGTCAAAAATAAGTTTCACGGGAACAGTATTTTCGTCGATTTTTTCAACCGTTCCCACGGCGATTGCCTTGCGGAGTTCGAGAAGCGCGGTTGCCGACTGCGTAAAGTCGAAATTGATAGGATCCATCTGCTGAATGACCGCCATTTTCGTGAGCGCGTTCCCGGAAACCATGCCGCCTTCCGTGACGAGCGCCGCACCGATAATTCCGGAAATCGGAGCCGTCACCGTCGCGTAGCCGAGGCTGATTTCCGCAGATTGAAGTTGCGCTTCCGCCGCCAAAAGAGCGGCTTTTGCCGTATCGACGGCAATCATCGCGTCGTCGTAATTCTGACGGCTCACGCCGCCGGTTTTGACGAGCTCGGAAAAGCGGTTAAACGTGATTTGCGCGCCGTTCAAGTTTGCTTTGGCGACTTCGACCTGCGCAGCGGCGGCATCGCGTGCTGCCTTCAGCGGCGCGGGATCGATTTGGAAAAGCACCTGATCTTTTTCGACTTTCGCGCCTTCTTCAAATTTGCGTTCGAGCAAAATTCCCGTTACACGCGCGGAAACGTCCGCAAGGCGCACGGCATCGACGCGTCCCGGAAGCTCGCGCACGATTTTGAGTTCTTCGTATTTCACCGTTTCGACGGCAGCGGCGATTTCCGCCGGGCCTTTCGGCGCCTGCTCGGCGGCTTTCTTTTCATCGCAACCGGTAAACGCGAGCGTTCCCGCGAGAGCCGCAAAAGCGGTCAGAAAGAAGGTTTTCTTCATTTTATTTTGCTTCATAAATTTAAGTTGTGTCCTGTTTTTGTCGTTAAAAGATTTATGCTTTCCGAGAAAGCGTCGGCGGCGCGCCAAACATTTCCAGCACCATCGCCATGAACATTTCAAAAAGGTCTTCCCGCGTAATATCTTTCGGGTAAGTGCCTTTCTTAAACGGAGCAATCGCCGTCCACCCCGCAAGCATTGCGTGAACGCTTTCAATGCGGAAACGCACTTCCTCCGAAGGAAGCAACGGGAACGTCTTTGAAAATTCCGTAAAAAACTTTTCGCGAATTTCCTTGGTCGCATTTTCGATGGATTCGAACACGCGCTGTTCAAAAACGCCGCGGCGAGCCAGCAACATCGTGAAAAGCTGATGAACGACTTCCGAGACGCTTTCCGTGCGGGGAAGAATCATCGCTTCCAGCAAGCGACGCGGTGTGATCGGAGACGTTCCCGCCTCTTTCCTCGCACGCTCCAGCATCTCAAGCTGCTTGTCCATCAACGGCTTCACATAGCGGTCAAATACCGCAAAGAGCAAGGCTTCCTTGTCTTTAAAATAATAATAGGCAACGGAGAGATTCACTTTCGCCAAAGACGTAATATCGCGCATCGACGCACCCGAAAATCCCTTGTCGGCAAAAAGGCGTTCCGCAGCTTCCAAAATACGTTCTTGGGTTCGCAGACTTTTTTCGCGAACGACTGTGCTTTTTCTCATCATAAATTAGAATGAACGTTTTATTCTTCCCGCTCGCAAAGGTCAACGGGATTTCTCTTTCTTCACAAAGTTTTTTATAAAGAAAGCGGAGGCTTCCGGACGCTCCCGCCGTGTTTTTAATTTTTTTGAAAAAAAAACTCGCACGGGAACGCGGCGAAAGTCAAAATTGTCGGCTCCATCGTGCCGGAGTGGCGGAATGGTAGACGCTGCGGACTTAAAATCCGTTGTCTTCGGGCGTACGGGTTCGAGTCCCGTCTTCGGCACCATGTTTCCAAGCGCATTTCATTCTTAGTTATTAAGACAAGGAGACAAAAACAATGAGTCAAAGCAACATACGTCCTGAATCTATGGCACGTATTAACACGCCGGAACTGGCGAACGCGTTTATCGAGGAGCAAATCCGAGAAATTCGCGCCCAAGTCGGCGACAAACAAGTGCTTTTGGCACTTTCGGGCGGGGTCGATTCCTCGGTGGTCGCCGCCCTACTGATTAAAGCCATCGGCAAACAACTCGTTTGCGTTCACGTTAACCACGGGCTGATGCGCAAAGGCGAAAGCGAACAGGTGATTGAGGTTTTCCGCAACGGATTGGATGCGAACCTCATTTACGTCGACGCCACGGATCGCTTCCTCGATTTGCTCGCCGGCGTTGCCGAACCCGAAAAAAAACGCAAAATCATCGGGAACGAATTTATTAAGGTTTTCGACGAAGAAGCCGGAAAGCTCTCCGGAATTTCCTTCCTCGCTCAGGGAACAATTTACCCGGACATTCTCGAAAGCGACGGCGTAAAAGCGCACCACAACGTGGGCGGGCTTCCCGAAGATATGGAAATGGAACTCGTCGAACCGCTCAAACTGCTCTACAAGGACGAAGTCCGCGTCGTCGGCAAAGCACTCGGCTTGCCCGACAAGATGGTTTTCCGCCAGCCGTTCCCGGGGCCGGGTCTCGGCGTGCGTTGCCTCGGTGCCATCACGCGCGACCGCCTGCACGCGCTCCGCGAAGCCGACGCGATTTTGCGGGAAGAATTTGACAAATGCGGACTCGCGGGAAAAGTTTGGCAATACTTCGTCGCCGTTCCCGATTTTAAAAGCGTCGGCGTGCGCAACAGCAAACGCTACGAAGGTTGGCCCGCGATTGTTCGCGCCGTCAATACCGTAGACGCAATGACCGCAACGATTGAAGAAATTCCCTACGATGTGTTGCACCGCATCACGGATCGCATCACGCACGAAGTCGAAGGCATCAACCGCGTTCTGCTTGATCTTACACCGAAACCCATCGGCACTATCGAATGGGAGTAAGGGAAGATAGGTTAAAGATTAGAGATTAAAGATTGGAGCCCTCTACGGGCTTCGTAAAAAAAGCGTTCCCGCTGCAAAACGGCTTTTGCCGTGCGGGAACGTTTTTTTTGTTTTTGAAAAAAATAAAAAGCTAAAGACGCGCCGGCAATCCGGCATCACGCAACGCTTCTTTCGCTTCGCGAATCGAATACGTTCCGAAATGGAAAATCGACGCGGCGAGCACCGCACTCGCTTTCCCGATTTTCACGGCATCGACCATGTGTTGCAAATTTCCTGCGCCGCCGGAAGCAATCACGGGAACGCCGACTGCTTCACTCACGCGGCGCGTCAGCTCCAAATCGTAGCCGGTTTTCACGCCGTCGCAGTCCATACTGGTGAGCAAGATTTCTCCCGCGCCGAGAGAAACGACTTTTTTCGCCCAGTCGACAACATCGATCCCGCAAGGCGTGCGCCCGCCGTGGGAATAAACCTGCCATGTATCCGTTCCCGCATTACGCCGCGCATCAATCGCGACGACAATGCATTGGTTGCCGAAGCGTTTTGCCGACTCCAAAACAAGATTCGGATTGGAAATCGCCGCCGAGTTCAGAGAAACTTTGTCGGCACCGGCATTGAGCATGGCGCGAATATCTTCGACCGTGCGCAAACCGCCGCCGACGGTCAGCGGCATAAAAACCTGATCGGCAGTGCGTTCGACGACGTCGCGCATGATGTTTCGCCCGTCGGAAGATGCTGTTATATCGAGAAAAACGAGTTCGTCCGCGCCCTGCTTTTCATAGGCACGCGCGCAATCGACGGGATCGCCGGCATCGCGCAGGGATTCAAACTGCACGCCCTTGACGACGCGCCCGTCCTTAACATCGAGACAGGGAATTATTCGAACGGAAAGCATTGATTTTTCTTTTTTTTGAAAAAATGAATTAGTCGCCGACCTGTTCTTCAATAGGATCGGTCGCGATGAGATAGGCGATCGCGGAAACGGATTCCCGGTAATCGTATTCGGCGGAAACGGAGGCGGCGCGCGCTTCCGTGAGCGAAACCTGCGCGTCCGTGCGGTCGAGCGAAGAGGCTTTTCCGACATCAAACTGCGCGGTAACAATGTCAAAATTTTCGCGCGCCGCGCGCTCGGAAAGAAGTGCGACATCGCGTTGTTTCTGCGCGCGCGTTTGCGTGAGCACGGCGGTGCAAAGTTTGGCGTAAAGATTTTGCTCGTAGGCGGCGACTTTACTGCGCGCCGTGCGCAACTGCGCGACGGCATCTTCGATTGCGCGCTCGTTTCGCCCGCCGTTAAAAACGTTTTGGGTGAGCGTTCCCGCGCCGATCAGATTCCAGATTTTGGGCATATCCAATTCGTTTCCTTCGAGCGTTGCGGAAAAATTCAAGCCGAGAGACGGATACAAATCGGCGATCGTTTTGTCCACATGCGCGGAAGCCGCTTTTTCAAGTGCGATGAGAGACGCCAAGCCGGGTTCGCGTTCCCGCGCGATTTTCATCAGCGCATCGACGTTCGGCTCAAAGGTGCCCATTACGTTCCCGCCCAGTTCGTAATCGGGAGACTCGGCAAACCCGAGAGCGAGGTTTAGGTCGGCGCGCGCCGTTTTGACATTGTTCGCGATACGAATGCTTTCGAGCACGGCGTTGTTGTAGTCCACTTCCGCCTTCGTGCACGCGTATTTGGTGCCTTTTCCCGCATCGCGATACGCGAGCATTTGCGCCAAGTGTTCTTTGTATTGTTCAACCGCCTGTTCGGCGACGACGTTCAGCTCGATGTTTCGGCGCAATTCGAAATAGGCTTTGCGCACGTTGTAGCGCACGAGATTTTCCGCCGAAAGCAAATCTTTTTCCGCCGAAATCAGTTTCGCCGCCGCCTGTTCGAATTTTGCATCGGTTTTTCCGAAGTCCCACAGCAAAAGATTCAGGGAAAGCCCGAGCTCGTTCCCGCCGTTATTGTGAAAACTCTGCCCGCGCTTCGAATCATTATGCGTCGAGCGCGCGTAAGTCGCGGACGCATCTAACGTCGGCATATAATCCGCGCAAACATTTTTGACGGCAAGCTGAGCGGAAATCACGGCTTGGCGGGCTTGGAAAATTTTCGGATTCGCATCGAGCGCAATTGTTTCCAAGTCTGCAAGCGAAAGCACCATTCCCGGCGCGTATCCGTATTCCGAATACTCCACCGTGCGTTCGCCGCGCAGGCGATTGTCGGGATTTTGCGCATCGCGCGCTTCCTCCACCGTCGAGCACGCCGTTCCCGCAAGCAACGTTCCCGCCGCCAGCATTAACCAAAGATTTTTTTTCATATCAGACAAAGTTTTCATTTTTTAACGGAAGAAGTGCCCCTCATTTCGCGTTTTGCGGAAGAGGCTTTTTCCGAAGTTTATTTTTTGAATCGGGCTCATTCGGCTTGCTCGTTTTCCGGAGTTCCGTCGGGAAGGTTTACGGTGCGGCGGCAGCGTTCCCGTATGCGCTGAAAAAGCGCGTAAAGCGCGGGCGCGAAAATAATGCCGACGAGCGTTGCGGCAAGCATTCCGGTAAATGTCGTTACGCCGATGGCGCGACGAGAACCGGCGCCGGCACCCGTTGCGATAACCAGCGGGAACACGCCGAAGAGGAAGGACCACGCCGTCATGAGCACCGCGCGGTAACGCAACGAAGCTCCAAGAAGCGCGGCGGATTTAATTGAATAACCCGCCTCCCGGGATTGCTTGGAAAACTCAATCATCAAAATAGCGTTTTTCGCGGAGAGCCCGATAAGCATCACCAAACCGAGCTGAGCGTAAATACCGAGCGAAAGCCCCCAAACCAACAAACCGACAAGCGCGCCGAGCGTCGGAATCGACACCGTCAGCATCACGGGAACGGGAATTGTCCAGCTTTCATATTGTGCGACGAGGAACAAATACGCGAAAAGCATTGCGAGCACCATAATCAGCACGATTTGCCCCTGATTTTGCCGTTCCTGATAGCTCTGCCCTTTCCACTCGATGTGGTAGCCTTGCGGCAATTTCATTTTTTCCAAAATCGCCATCACTTCGCCGCTGGTGTAGCCTTCGGCGACCTGCACGGAAATATCGGCGGAAGTCAGTTTATTGAAACGCTGAATTTCCGTCGGTCCGACCGTAAAACGCAATTTCGAAAACACATTGAGCGGCACCATTTCTCCGGAGTTGCTCGCAACAAGTAGCCCGCGAATGTCGTCCTGTGTTACGCGGTAAGCTTTGTCCGCCTGCATTTTAACGTAAAACGCATCGCCCGCGTAGTTGAAGTCGTTGATGTAAAACGATGCGAGTTGGCTTTGCAGTGTGGAGAAAATACGATCCACGGGAACGCCGAGCGACTCCGCTTTCACGCGGTCGATATCAAGGAAAAGTTGCGCCGTGTCCGCGTTGTAGGACGAACTTGCCCGGCGCACCTGCGGGAGCGCGTTTAAGTCCGCGACCAGCGTTTTTACCACATTCGAAAGTTCTTCGGGGGAAGCGTCGCCTTCCGCGCAAAGCACGGCGGAAACGCCGCCGACAGCGCCGAGCCCCATGATTGCCGGCGGGGTAAAAAACATGATGCGAGCTTCGGGAATATCCGCCGTTGCCTCCTGTAATTTATTGACGATGGCATCGAGTTGCGTTTCCGGAGTCGTGCGCTCGGACCAGTCTTTGAGGCGGACGTATCCCATGGCGACGTGTTCGCCGTCGCTCCCGATACGGCTTCGTCCCGGAATTGTCATCACGGCTTTAATTCCGGGAATTTTCGAAATGCGTTCCCGCACTTTTTCGAGAGTCGCTTCCGTGCGCGTGATGGTCGCTCCCGGAGCGAGTTCGATATTCATCGTGATGGAGCCTTTGTCTTCTTCCGGCAAAAACGAACCCGGAATTTTTTCCGAAAAATACCAAATTCCGGCAAAAAACAGCACCATGAAGCCGACGGTCAAAGAAGCCCGGCGCACAAGACGGAGCACGAAGCCGAGGTAGATTTTTTTCGTGCCGTCCAAAAGCGCATTAAACGGTTTAAAAATCGGAGAAACACGTTCCCGCGGCGGGCGCATAATCAGTGCGCAAAGTGCCGGGCTGAGCGTCAGTGCCACCACGGTGGAGAGCACCAGCGCGATACACATCGTTACCGAAAACTGCATGTAAATGCGCCCGACCATTCCGCCGTAAAACGCCAACGGAACGTAACACGCAATCGTAACAAGCGTCGTTGCAATAATCGCACCCGTGATTTGCGACATACTTTTTATCGCCGCGTCCTTCGCCGAAAGGCGTTCCCGCGCCATCAGAGACTGGCAGTTTTCGACAACGACGATCGCGTCGTCCACCAAAGAACCGATAACCAAAATCAGCCCGAACATCGTCAGCACGTTCACGCTGTAATCAAGCAAATACATGAACGTAAAAGTTCCGACGAGGGAAACCGGAATCGCAATCGCGGGAACGAGCGTCGCCCGCCAATCCTGCAAAAACACATACGTTACGAGCACGACGAGCAAAAGCGCGATGATGATGGTTTCGACGATTTCTTCCAGCGAAACAACGATAAACTGCGTCGGATCATACGACACGTCGTAGCTCACGCCGGGAGGGAAGCGCGTCGCCATATCGTCAAGCACCGCGCGCACTTTTTTCACCGTCGCAAGCGCATTGGAATCGCTGTTGCGGAAAATCGCCATTCCGACGGATTCTTTCCCGTTAAAATTCGCATGTCCGGCGTAAGTTCGCGCGCCGAGTTCCACGCGCGCCACGTCTTTGAGGCGAAGAATGCTTCCGTCTTCTGCCGTGCGCACGATAATATCGCCGAACTCCTCGGCATTTTTTAAGCGTCCCTGAACATTAATTTTGAATTGAAGATATTCGTTGCCCTGTTCGGAACCGAGCGTTCCCGCCGCCGCCTGAATATTTTGAGATTCAACCGCCTTGGAAATATCGTCCGTAGAGAGTCCGAGCCCGGAAAGGCGGACGGGATCGAGCCAAATACGCATGGAATAAACGTCCCCGCCCATCGCGTCGGCGGAAGAAACGCCGTCCACTCGGGAAATCGCATCCGCAACCGTGCTCGAAATATAGTTGCTCAACTGCATCGTATTCATCGACGTGCCGTCCGTCGTGAACGAGAACATCGCGAGAATATCGTTGCTGCGTTTGCGCACCTGCACACCCGTGCGCTGGACTTCCGACGGCAATTTCCGCTCCGCCTGCTTGATGGCGTTTTGAACATTGACCATCGCAATATCGTCGTTCACGCCGGTTTTGAACGAAATCGAGCACGAATATTGCCCGTCGTTGCTACAGGTGGACGAAAAATAAAGCATGTCTTCGACACCGTTGATAACGGCATCGAGCGGCGTTGCAATAACGTCGCGCACGGTTTCCGCGCTCGCTCCCGTGTAGCTGGCGGAAACGCGAACGCTCGGCGGCGCAATTTCCGGATACTCTTCGACGGGCAAGCGCAACAGGCAAATCATCCCGGCGAGAAAAATCACCAAACTGACAACCGCCGCGAATCGCGGACGTTCAATAAAAATTTTGGAAAACATCGAATTTTTTCAGGAAAAAAAATTAAATGAATAACGAATAGCAGGCAGTGAATAATTTATTGTTCAAAATTTTTTCCTCCGCCCAAAATTTTGGTGCCGCGCTATTCATTATTCGCTATTCATTATTCGCTGACCTTGACTTTTCGCCCCGGAATCGCCTTGTGCGTCCCGTCCGTAATGATGCGTTCGCCCGGCTTCAACCCGGATTCAACGAATTGGAGTTCGTCCGTCGTCTGCGCAAGCACGACGTTGCGGCGCGCCACGCGATTGTCCCCGTCAAGCACGTAGACATACGGACTTTGCGTGTCATACATCACGGCGGACGGAACCACGGCAGGCATCAGCGTTCCCGAGCGGCATTCCAAGACCACGGAAACCGTGCTTCCGGGAAGAAGTTTTGCATCGGGATTGGAAAACTTTGCGTAAATTTGCACCGTATCGGTTTGCTCGTTGGCGGTGTTATCAATGAAATCGACCGCGCCGACCGTTTCATAATTTTTTCCGTCCGCCAGCAAAAGTGCGATGCGGCTTTGTTCTCTCAATGTTTTTTCGTTCCCGAAAATCGAAAGAAAATCGCGATTACTCAGCGAAAAACGCACGCGCACGGGATCGAGCTGAACGACCGTTGCGAGCGTTCCCGAAGCCGGCGTAATGTAGCTTCCCGCCGGGGTTGCGTTAATCCCGATTCTCCCGTCCGCAGGCGCATAAATCCGCGTATTTTTCAAATCGTCCAACGCGACGATTAAATCCGCTTCCGCCGCAGAAAACAAAGCCTTGTTCGCCTCGTATTCACTGCGCGCGCTTTCGAGTTCGTCCTGCGTCGAAACTTCCTTGTCGAAAAGTTGCTGCGTGCGCTCAAAATTCGCCTTGGAATAAGCCACACGGGCGCGATACTCGGCGATTTTGGCTTCGGCGCTCTTCCGCGCGGCGATGTAGCGAATGTCGTCCAAGCGGTAAAGCAACTGCCCTTTTTTCACGAAATCACCTTCCTTGAACGCCACTTCGAGCAAATCCCCGGAAACGCGCGACGTAACCGCAATGCTCGCCGGAGAAACCACGCGCCCGGGGTAACGGCGCGTAATAATGCTTTCCGCTTCCTGCACCGTTCCCGCCGCCACAAGCTCTAACTTTTCCACCGCAACTTCTTCGGCGGCAAGCGGCGTTCCCGTCAGCGAGGCTAAAAAAATTCCCAAAAACAATGCTGCTTTCATCTTCATAAAATTTGAGGGAACTATCCTATAGAAACGCCCCACAATATCAAACGAAAGTTTCAAAAGATTTTTTCTTTCTGCCAAACAGAGAGCCCTGTTTTCTATTTGGCAGAAAGAGAATCTCCGCCATTTCCGACACCGTTAAACGTTCGTCGCCCGAACGGGGAAAATCCGGAAAAACTTGTATTTAAGCGAGTTCCCGGGCTTTTGAAAGTGGTCTCATTCAGAAATAAGGGCGGATAGGAATTGTTTTCCGAAGTTGCCTATTTCTGATTCTGTTCTGAAGCGTAAAATGGCAGAGCGTGAAAGCATTTACCCCGGAAACTTTAAGGCGGTGCGGGAACGCATGATACATGACGATGCGCCGATCGTAGACAAGGTTTTTTAAGGAATTCTTCAAAAGTTGACTTATGGAAAGCACGGGCATTCCGTCCCCCTGTAGGTTTTTTGTGTAGAGGGAATAATTTCGGATTCGTTCAATCCAAAACAAAAACGCTTCACCGAGTTTCTTCAGTGAAGCGTTTTTGTTATTAAGCGTAGTTAAAGCTTATTTGCGACGGCGACGCGAAGCCACGAGCACTAACGCTCCCAAGCCAGCAAGCATACCGAACGCAGAAGGTTCGGGGACAGCGGATGCAATAGCTCTATGCCCATCTGCGACATCCGTGATTGTCCAAACGTTCAATTCATCAATACCGCCTGTCCAAGTTTCCGTTGTAGTCATGTTTTTGTTCTTTTCCGCGACACGGAGAGAAGTCGAATTATAATAAGCAATCGATGTCACCCCAGCCGTTCCCGACGCGGCCTCTTTTCCGTTTACATATATACGCATTTGACCTTCAAAAAAGACAAAGCCAACATGAGTCCACACATCTTTCTTGATAAGTTTCTCCGCCGTATTTATCGCAGCCTTCCCTTCGACATTTAAGCGAAGAGAACCGTCTGCAGAAAGACCGAACGACAATGCATTAGCCGTAGTAGGATCGCAAGACTCCCAAAGCCACTGAGAGCTCCACTGGGGATTGGCGGAAGAGGACACAAGATTTGTCGCGTCCCAATTGCTTTTCATCCAAAAGGAAACAGCTATTGCGCTCTGAGAATAACCTGTCGAATTCCCGCTCCAAAGAGCCCCCGTGATATTTGCCCAATCTCCAAATCCTTCAACTCCTCCTTCGCTTTCCGTGGAGTAGTTATCTTGCCCTCCCCCATAAAGATTTGATAATGAGCTCCCCTCTTCCATATCCAGATGAGTAACAGAAGTTGCAGCACTAACGAAAACGCTTCCCGTTGCGAGAAGAGCTACGACCATAATATATTTTTTCATAATAATAGTGATGTTTGTTGTTAAAACTTGAGAGTTAAAAGAAGCGAAACGCGCAGGAACAGCTATGTTACCCAAATGTCTCAATTCTTAACACGGATTCTCGCAAAAAAAAAAGGGCTTCTGCAAGCACTTTTTCGCAAACTTAAAAAAAAAAACGTGGGCGTAGACGGAAAACTCGTCTGCCCATTTAATGATTGTGAATCCCGAATTGGCATCCCACGAGAAAGGTCATAAAAGCACCAAGAACCGAATGTCTCGAACTGAAATACCCGCCTTGCCCCCAGGGCGAGGCTTTTTAACCGACCTTTACGCCCTACCTCAAACGTAAAAAAGCAACGGTTTCGCGATGGCGCGGGAACGCCGTTCACGCACGGAAATTCCCGCAACGCGACAGCGTTGCGCCGCTCGCTCGCGTCCGCCCCTAAAACGGCAAGCGTCTAAGAGCGTCTTTCAGAGGAACGGGAACGCCGACGGCGCGGGCGTTTTTCTTCGGATTTTTCCGCGCCCTTGTCTTTCGCAACGCCCGATTTTTTCGGCAAAGCTCCGCGCACACGGGAACGCCGCAGTTTTTCCGGAGAAAGTGATTTTTTCTCTTTGAAAAGTTTTACGCCCGCCGATTTTTCTCCGGCATCGTCCGCTCCGACATCGCGCACGCAAATGGAGCCGACCGAGGAAATTTCCGGAGCAATTCCCAGAGTTTGCAGTTTCAGGAAAAGCTCCCGCGAAATCCACGCGTCCGTTGCCGCATAAACGATTTGTTGCGGAGAAAGCTCCTTCGCCGCCCAATTCGAAACCTGCGCCGCTTTGGAAATGCGCCCTCCGAGAAAATGCGCCGTCAGCGCACGCAAGCCGGTATTTTCGATGCGGGCGGCGCGGGTAAATTTGCTCGCATCCACAAAACCCGCATCGTCAAACGGAGCCCGCATCTTAAGGTGAAGCACATCGTCTTTAACGGCAACGCCGACCTTGAGAATATTCGGATTTTCGAACAAAGGAAACAAAACGGGAACGCCGCCGCAAAAATCCAAGCGAAACAGATATACGCATTTTTTCCCGCAAAGTTGAACCAGCGAAACCATGTAGCCGACACCCCTGCGAAAACACGGACGCGTTTCCGTATCGAACCCGAGAATTTTTTCGCGGGAAAGCGCACGCACCGCCTTTTTTGCCGTTTTTTCGTCTTCAACAAGGACAATTTTCCCCTCGTATTGCATGAGAGGCAACGCGCTGATAAAGTCTTTTTCGATGCGTAGCATCGGCTTTTTTTCGCCCGATTTCATTGGGTTTCAAAAGAAATTCCCATTCCCCGAAAAACGCAAATTGAATTTTTTTTTCGCGAAGAGCTTCTCTGCGTTATTTCCCGCGTGTGATTTGCCGGAGAGCTTCGTAGGCGGCGATCCCGGCGGCAGTGGAAAGATTCAGCGAACGCAACGTTTCCGCAGGTTGCGGGATTTTGATTTCAAAATCTTTCCCGATAAAATCGTGGAGCCACGCGGGAGCGCCGTGACCTTCGTTGCCGAAAACGAGCCCGTCTCCGTCGCGAAAATCCGCGTCCCAAAGCCCTTTTTCCGCCTTGGTCGTCAAAAGCCAAAGCCGCGTCGGGCGTTGCGGGAACGCCAAAAATGCGTCCCAGTTTTCGTGGTGCACGACATCGAGCGATTTCCAGTAATCCATGCCGGAGCGGCGCAGATGCGCGTCGGTAATCGTGAATCCGAGCGGATGAATCAGGTGCAGGCGGGAACGCGTAATCGCACACATACGCCCGATGTTGCCCGTGTTTTGCGGAATTTCCGGATTAAAAAGAATGAGGTGGAGCATTTTGAAAGTAAGTTTAAAAGCTGAGGAGCTGAAAAGTTTGGTCGGCGAGCCGAGATGTTTTCCTTTATATGGTTAAAACAAGATTCTTTTTCTACAAGCAAAACAACTAAACTTATAAGCTCTTCGGCTTTTGACAAAGTCGGATTCACCGAACGTGCACATCTATTGCCGATTCGCCAAACTTGTTTTCAGTGCAACGAGCAAGCGGGAAATCTCCCGAAAACGTTCCCGAAAACGAGCAAAATCAGACTCGGAAATGAAACCAAGATCCACGGATAATTGCATCTGACAGCAAACTTCCATGAGCGAACCGTAAGCGATTTCAAGAAAACGCTCTTGGTCTTTAAATGATCTCCTACTTGAGCCTTCTGCGATATTCGACGCTACGGAAATTCCGGCGCGCCGAATCTGGTCCGCAAGCCGGAAACGTTCCTCCGCCGGAAAATTTTCCGTAGCCGTGTATACTTCTTTCGCCAACGTTCTTGCTTTTTGCCAAACGATTAGTTTTTCAAAATTAAACCTAAATTCTTCCATAGTAAGATTCTCGGCGAAGTCGGCTAAACTTTTCAGCTCTTAAGCTCTTCAGCTTCCTGCTATTGCGGATAAACCATCATGCACGCCATGCCGGCGGCTTCGGCAGCATCAAAACCTTTCGGACTGTCTTCGACGACAAGGCATTCCCGCGCGGGAACGCCGAGCTTTTCCGCCGCGAGTAAAAACAAATCCGGCGCCGGTTTGCAATTGGCAACGTCTTCCGACGTGATGACCACCGGGAAAAGCTCCGCCACGCCGATAGTTTTTAAAATCTCGTGAACCTCCTTGCGAAAACCTCCCGAGGCGACAGCGAGCTTTGCGCCGCGCGCGGCAAGTTTTCTCGCGTAGGCACAAACATCCGGAATCGGCTCCACTTCGCAAATGTGCTCGGCAAGATACGCGTGATAATCCGGAAGCAGTTTTTCGATGCTGATTTTAAAACCGTAACGATTTTCCAAAATCGCAATCGTGTCCGCCGTGTTCATGCCGCCGAGAGTGCAGAAAAAATCCCACGGGAACGCCCAACTCTCGCCGACTTGGCGGCGCACGGAATATTCCCACGCGGCGTGGTGCAACTTCATCGACGCGGCAAGCGTGCCGTCGCAATCAAAAATGTAAGCGGAAAAAGGTTCTTTAAATTCGGAGCTCATACGCCGCAATCTAACGCGTTCCCGCCCCTCCCCGCGAATAAAATTTTCCGCCCGGAACCTTTGCTCGCAAAAAGAAGCGACAAAAAAATAAATTTCCACTCAACGCCCTGAAGAGTCCAACGGGAACGCGCGCGTTCTATTTTAAACGTTGCCTTTTCCGGGCAAAACGGAAAGCTTTTCGGAAATGCCGAAGTTGCGGACAGTTTGCCTTTCAAATGCGTTCCCGCCCGATTCTCAATGCGGGGAATTTGCGGCGGCGGCGTTTTCCGCAATCGGAAAAATCGCAGAGTCCCGCAACTGGCTTTTGAGAAAATTCTGCGGCAAGTTTGAAACAGGCGAAGAAACGGAAGAGTTTTTGCCGATTCTATCCCGAATGAACGGAAATTCCGCCGACGCAAAGCTTTGGCGCGGCTACCGGATGCTTTCTGCGAACTCGGTGGCAACGGCGGAAAAAGTGGCTCAAATGTCGCGCCGCGGGAACGCCTTTTTGATTTTGAATCCGACCGGGCTTTCCACACAGGAATGGATGCTCGCCCTCGCGCAGGCACAAGCCGCAATTCCGTGGGTCGATTCCGATTGGCCCCGGAATTATCCGGCATGCGATCCGTTTTGGACTCTCGCGATGAAGCACCGGCATTCGCTCTCGCCGGCAACATTAATCGCCTCCGCGCTGATTCGCTCGCTTTACGGAGAAATTCGCCCCGCGCCGGAAAATTTTTGCGGAGTGCGCGCGGCTATTTTCGCAACGGAAAATTTGCGGGAACGCAATGCCGGCGTTTTCCCCAATTTGGAACGCTCAGCAATCATTCCTCCGCCCGTGGACAATACAATTTTCACATTTGCGGAAACGTCCCCGGAGCGCTCCTGCGTATGGGGCTGGGACGGCGGTTTTTCCGAAAAATCCGGCGTGCTTGTAGTGCTGGACGCGTTTGCCCGCCAAGCGGCGGCGCACCCGTATATGCGGATTTTGCTCGTCGGCGATGAAAATTCGCCGGAGGCGGAAAAGTTGCGGTCCCGCATTCGCGGCGTTCCCGGCTTGGCTGAGCGCGTGGATTTCATCGGGAGCGTGAGCCGGGAGAATCGTGTTCGGGATTTCCTGCACCGCATCGGGCTTTACGTTTACATTCCGCAGGACGAAACGGCGTTCCCGCTGGCGGCTGCCGAAGCGATGGCTTGCGGATGCCTTGTTTTTGCCTCCATGACACGAGAAATGCAGGATTTGTCCTCTCCGGACAGCCCGCTGCTTTTCAACGCCTGCGCGCCGGAAACCGTGCGTTTGATGAGCGATCTCATCGTAAAAATCTCCCCGGAAGAATGGGCGCTGACGGCGGCGGACGGAGCCGCGCGCGTGCAGGAACGCTTTTCTCCTTCCCGCATCGAAAATGCGTTGGCGGAATTTTTGGAAACGGTAGCGGTTTTTCCGCCGGAAACGCCGCAGGAATGAGCATCGCATTTTCCGCGGGAACGCGTAGAATGGTCTTCCTAAAAATTTTATGCCGAAGAAAACAAAACTTCCCTCCGGGGACTCGTCCCCCCAAAAAACCGCGCTTTACACGTTGACGCTCGACACAGAGCAAATCGCGAAGCTCGGTAAAATCTGTGCGGAAAACTCGGCGTTTGAAGCCACGCAAACCGCGTATACACATTTTTCATACAAATCAAAATCTCAAGGCGTAACGATTGCCGCCTACACGTCCGGGAAAGTCGTCATTTCCGGGAAAGGAACGGAAGATTTTGTCGTAAACACACTGGAGCCGCAGGTAACGGGAATCGCCCGGCTCGGCTACGACGAAGTTCACAATCCGGAATGGTTTGAACACCACGCCGGATTGGACGAATCGGGAAAAGGCGACCTCTTCGGTCCCGTTGTTTCCGCCTGCGTTATCGCGGAAAAATCCGCCGTCGAAAAATGGCTCGCCGCCGGCGTAAAGGATTCCAAACAGATCTCCTCCGATAAAAAAATTCTGGAACTCGAAAAAATAATTCGCGCCACGCCCGGAGTAATTGTCAAAACGGCATTTGCTCGTATCGAAAAATACAATACACTTTATACAAAATTCGGAAACCTGAATACGCTTCTCGGGCATTTGCATTTTCTCGCTCTCAAGGAAGCACTCGCGCAAGCGGAAGAAAACGGGAACGCGCTTCCGGCGTGGGGGCTTCTCGACCAATTTTCAAAATCCCCGATTGTGCAGCGCAACCTTGCCCGCAACGGAATTGATTTTGACTTGCGGATGCGCACGAAAGCGGAAAGCGATCCCGTTGTCGCCGCCGCTTCCATTGTCGCGCGCGCCGTTTATGTCCACGAACTCGAAAAAATCTCCGAACTTGCGGGAACGCGTTTGCCTAAAGGCTCCGGCGCAGAGGCAAAAAAAGCGGCAACGGAAATTTTCCGCAAATTCGGAGCCGCACGCTTCGGAGAATTTGTGAAACTTCACTTCAAAACTGCCTCCGAAGCGGCACTCCCGTAATTTCCACTCCCCACTTTTCCACTCCTCCACTATTCCACTCTTTCACTTCCCAATGCTCCGCGCCTACCATCCTTTTGACGTTCCCGCCGATTCGCACACGATCACGCTTTCGCGCGAAGAAAGTTTTCACATCGTAAAGGTTTTGCGCGCAAAAACTTCCGAAAAAATTTCCGCCTTCGACGGACTCGGGAACGTATGGACGGGGAAAATGCTTAATTCCGATGCTAAGGCATTGGAAATTTCCGTCGATTCGCACGAATGTTTTTCCCCGCCGAAATGCCGACTCGCCCTCGCCCAAATGTTGCCGAAAGGCTCGCTGACGGACGATATTATCCGCGCCGCCGTCGAAATCGGGCTTTCCGAATTTTATCCGATTCTCGGCTCCCGCTCGGAAATGAAGCTCGATCCCGCGCGCGCCGCGCACAAACTGGAGCGTTGGAACGCCATCGCCGTCGAAGCCTGCAAGCAAAGCGGGAATCCCTTTGTTCCCGAGATTTTTCCGGTGCTTTCCGCCAAAGATTTTTTCAAAAAAATCGAAAACGAACCTGCGGGAACGCTAAAACTTACGGCAAGCCTTGAAGCGGGAACGCGCTCTTGCCGCGAAATAGAAAACGAAGCGCGGAAAAATCCGCCGGAGAAAATTCTCTGGCTCGTCGGTCCGGAAGGAGACTTGACGCCGGAGGAATATTCTGCGGCGCGGAACGCGGGTTTTCTCCCCGCGCGTCTCGGTCCGTTTGTCCTTCGTGTTCCGACAGCGGCGCATTATTGCCTCTCCGTTGCAGACCAAATGCGCGCCAATTTTTACTAAAAAAAAGCCCGCGAACCCTGTATTTACGCAGGTTTGCGGGCTTTTTAAAGTGGCGGAGAGAGAGGGATTCGAACCCTCGGTACCTTGCGGTACACAGCATTTCCAGTGCTGCACAATCGGCCACTCTGTCATCTCTCCGTTAAGCCGAAAATTGAGGCGGGATTAAACGCGGAATTATTATTTTCGTCAATCCCGAAAATTAATTTGCAAAAAAATCTTCTCCGGATGTGCCACTATCGTGTTCGCATTTTAGCGGCAAAATAGATTGCTTTTATGCGCTCGAAATCCGCTTCCCGCGAGCCGGAAACAAGGCAGTAGTCGTATTCGCGCCAGCGCGCCATTTCGTCGAGAGCAACACGCATGCGACGCTCCACTTCGTCCGGAGCATCCGTCCCACGTCCGGTCAAGCGGGAACGCAATTCTTCTACGCTCGGCGGCATTATAAACACGGAAACGAGTGCACGCGCCAAGCGGTCGTCTGTTTGCGCGACGCGGCGAACGGTTTCCGCCCCCTGCACATCGAGGTTCAGCAAAACATCGCGCCCGGCATCGAGAATTTCGCGCACTTGAGCGTGCCGGGTGCCGTAGCGATTAGAGTGCACCTGAGCGTATTCGAGAAAATCTCCGGCGGAAACGCCCTGTTCAAATTCATCCCGGGAAAGGAAAAAGTAATCAACGCCGTTTTTTTCCGTTCCCCGCGGAGAACGCGTTGTGCAGGTAACGACGCGGCGGATGTTTTGCGGGAACGCCTCCGTCATGCGATCGCAGAGCGTGGTTTTTCCGCTTCCGGCGGGACCGGAGACGAGTAGTAGAACAGGAGAAGGCTTAAAATTTTCGGAGGACATAAATGAAAAATTAGGAATTTAAAATTCGGGTTTTACGGAAGCCAAAAAAGACCGGCAAAAAGATTTGCGACACCGAAAAGCACGAGCCCCGCGCCGACAAGTCGCGAATTACGGCGCGAACGGGTTGTCCACTCGATAGCATTTCGCAACACATACGGAGACGCTCCCGACCAGAGCGCGCCGATGATGAGCAGATAAGACGTTCCCGCGAGGATACGCGAATACGGAAGTTGCCCGAAACCGGCACCGAGAAATTCATTGCAGGCAAAAAGAATCAACACGGCGAGCCCTCGAAGCGAAAGCAAATCCGGCAAATATTTGAACGCAAGAAGCCCCGCGCCGCCGAACAACGCAATCAGCCACGAGCGGGGAAATCCGGCAAGATCCACATTCGGAATTGTCATCAAGTGATAAATGAACCACGCAAACGCCGCGCCCCAAAGCACCAAAGCCGCCGCGCGGGAACGCGGAAGCGCGAGAAGCGCCGGGGAAATTTTTTCGCCGAAAAACAGGAGTAGCGCGCCCAATACCGTAAGCGAACCGCCCGCAATCAAATAAGCCTGAAACAAAGTCATATCGGGTTTCATCATACGCATTTACACTTACTCGGCAAATTTCAATTTGCATTCTCCGCAAAACAGACGGAGAATTAACGAGCTATGATACTTGCCCCTCTTAAAGACTCCGCGCGCTACGAAGCGCTGAACCCTTATTTCAAAAAACTTTTTGACTACGTCAAAACGCACGATTTAAAGAGCGTTCCCGCCGGGAAAATCGTCATCGACGGAGACAACGCATTTATCAATGTCGTTGATCATCCGGGAAAAACCAAGGAAACGGCAAAGCTCGAAAGCCACCAAAAATACCTCGACGTTCACGTCCCGATTGACGCACCGGAAACCCTCGGGTGGACTCCGCGCGGCGACATTCCGGAAACGCCCTACGACGAAGCCGGAGACTGCCAGCTCTACGAAGGAGCCGCGAAGGTTTACACGACAGTTCAACCCGGAGAATTTATCGTCTATTGGCCGGAAGACATTCACGCTCCCGCCATTTCCGACCGCCCCTTCCGCAAGCTGATTATGAAAGCACGTTGCGACTGAGCGTTCCCGCCGAAACAAATACCGGGCGCACTTTGTTATTTTTTTATAAATTCACCCAAACCAATATTCAAGATTATGGCTAAGAAACTCCAAGGACTTGTTGCCGCACCGCATACGCCGTTCAATGCCGACGGGAGCGTCAACCTCTCTGAAATCCCGAAGCAAATTGATTTGCTCGTCAAACAAGGCGTTGTGGGCGCTTACATTTGCGGCACGACCGGCGAAGGCATTTGTTGCTCCGTTGACGAACGCAAATCCGTCATGAAAGCCTGGGCAGACTACGGCAAAGGAAAACTTTTCATCATCGTTCACGTCGGCGCACTTTCCATTGCGGACGCGCGGGAACTTGCCGCTTACGCCCAAGAACTCGGCTTGGACGCCACCTCCATCGTTCCGCCGAATTTCTTTAAACCGGGCTCCATCGACGGCTTGATCGACTACATCAACTCCGTTCTCGTCGCCGCCCCGAACCTGCCCTTCTACTACTACCACACGAGCATGTCCGGCGTTAATTTCGACATGGAACAGTTCCTGATTAAAGCGGACGGAAAAATCCCGCAACTCGCCGGCATCAAGTTTAACTATCCGGACCTTTACATGTTCCAGCGTTGCCAACGCGCCTGCGGCGGAAAATACGATATCACGTGGGGCATCGACGAATGGTTCGCAGGAGCACTCGCCTGCGGTGCCGAATCCGCCATCGGTTCGACTTACAATTACTCCGCACCGCTTTACTACAAAATTTGGGACGCCTATAAAAAAGGCGACCAAGCGGAAATCGCGAAAGGCATGGCGAAAGTTTGCGAAATCGTCGACATTCTCGTGCAATACGGCGGCGTTTCCGGCGGCAAAGCTATGATGGCTTACCACGGGCTCGACATGGGCGGCGTTCGCCCGCCGCTCGGCAACCTCTCCGCAGAAGCGAAGGCGGATTGCGTCGCACGGCTCACTAAGATTCTTGCCGACTAAACGCAAGTTCGTTTCGTAAAAAGATAAAGACGCCGAGCCTTCGTTCGCTTCGGCGTCTTTATTTTTATCCCGGCGACAAAAAACTATTTGACAACAACCAAAAGAAACGTCTTAATCGTTTTTACTTTTGATTGCCCAGTAGCTCAGTGGCAGAGCAGTTGACTGTTAATCAATTGGTCGTTGGTTCGACCCCAACCTGGGCAGCCACTTTATAAATCCCGCGCAACGCAAGTTGATGCGGGATTTTTCTTTTCACAAATTTCAATTTGCTTTTTTCGATTAAAAAAATTCTCCTTTTTACACTTATGGCAAAAGTAGACTTAGACCTTTTACAATTCGTATTGGAACGCAACTCCATCGACGCGCGCCTGACCGCTCAAATTCTTTCCGATATTCAGGAACAAATGAAAATCGAAAAAATGGAAGCGGAAGAAAGAGAGCCGCCGACAAAGAAAAAATACGTCTTTGTCGCCAGCGATCCCGAAGGTGTTTTGGACGGAAAAGAACTCGTCGGCTGGGTTGTTCAAATTCCGGAAGACCAAAGCGAATTTTCCGTTGAAGAACGCATTTTCGCCGCGACCTACGAATACAATCGCTCGAAAAAAGGACGCCGCGATCCCGCGAAGACCGTGGGAGAAGCCTGCGAACGCGTTCCCGCGAAACTGTTTCGCGAACAAAAAATTTGGGTAAAAAATAAAGAAGCTGCCTACCTGCTGCCGACGTCGAACATTCTCCCAGGTGCGGCAGAAATGAGACCGCAAGCGGACTAAGCTCCGAATAAAAACGCTCCGGGAACCGCACGTATATTATTTTTGTATACAATTCGCGTTCCCGCAGTTTTTATTCCTTCCGCATAAAATTATGCCCGAAACAGGTCGGCAATCATTTCTTATCGGGAACGACAAGACTTTTCTTAATGCTTTTTGTTTTTTTCTAAAAAATATTTTTTAGAAAAGATATTGACGGAACGCCGTTCTAAGCCTGTATTTATCTGCGTTAACACACGGTTAACATTTTATAGACTACAACAAATATCCCAAAAACTCCTATGAATAAAGGTGAACTCATCGAAGCAGTAAAAGCTAAACTCGGCACCGACGCCTCCAAAGCCCAAGCCGAACGCGCCGTTGAAGCCGTTCTCGAAGGCATCAAGGAAGGCATTAAGAAGACCTCCTCCGTTCAACTGATCGGATTCGGCACCTTCTCCGTTGCCAAGCGTGCCGCTCGCAAGGGCATCAACCCGAAGACCGGCGAAAAGATCAGCATCAAGGCTTCCAAGAACGTCAAGTTCAAAGCCGGCTCTGCTCTCAAGGCTATCGCTGCCAAGGCGAAATAAGTTTTGTTTCGCTTTACGAAGACTCGTCCGCAAGGGCGAGTCTTTTTTTTTTACGTTCCCGCCTACCCGCCGAAATTTTTCAAAAGCGCGCACCATTTTCGTAGTGCTAAAATTCTGTTTACGCCCTCGCCGTTCCCGCCTACGCTTAGCTCCGTATGATTCCCGTATTGATTATCATTGCAGTTCTTCTTTTGGTTTTGTTTTGGGGCATTTCCGTTTACAACGGTTTGGTTTCCCTGCGCAACCGATTCAAAAATGCCTTTGCTCAAATTGATGTTCAGTTGCAACGGCGTTACGATTTGATTCCGAATCTCGTGGAAACCGCAAAAGGTTTTTTGGCGCATGAAAAAGAAACGCTTCAAGCCGTAACGGAAGCGCGCAATATTGCACAATCCGCCGCGAAGACCGCGAGCGGCGATCCCGCTAACGCAGCGGCGATCAGCAAACTTTCCCGGGCGGAAGGCGCACTCGGCTCCGCCCTTTCGCGCCTGATGATGGTATGCGAATCCTACCCGGATTTAAAGTCTGACCGCCACATGGCTCAGCTCATGGAAGAGCTTTCCTCCACGGAAAATAAAATTTCGTTTGCCCGCCAAGCTTACAATGATTCCGTAACGGCTTACAATAACGGGCGCGAAATGTTCCCGGCGTCCGTTGTTGCCAACGTTTGCGGATTTTTGCCGGCGGAATTGCTCCGGCTTGAAAACGAGGAAGCGCGCCAAGCCGTAAAAGTTCAATTTTAATGAGCGAGAAAAATATTTTAACGCTTCGGAATCTCTCGGTTGTTCGCGGCAGGCAAACCGTTTTTTCCGAATTGTCGCTCTCCGTTCCCGTCGGATGCAACACGGCGATTCTGGGACCGAACGGCGCAGGAAAATCCACCTTCCTGAAGCTTCTCACGCGGGAAATTTATCCCGTTGCCGCCGAGGATTCGGAGCTGACAATTTTCGGAGAAAAACTTTGGAACGTGCGGGAATTGCGTTCCCGCCTCGGGATCGTTTCCAACGACCTTCAGCATCACTTCCCGGAAGACGCGCTCGGGCGCGATGTCGTTCTTTCCGGCTTTTTCTCCACCTACGGAGTATGGAGAGATCTCTCCGTTTCGCGCGGACAGCGGCAGCTGGCGCGCAATGTGATGCGCATGCTCGAAATCGAAACTTTGTCACAGCGGGAATTCGGCACGTTTTCCACCGGCGAACAACGCCGCTTTCTGCTCGCGCGCGCACTGGTCAATTCTCCGGAAGCCCTCGTCTTGGACGAGCCGACAAGCGGGCTGGATTTGAAATCGGCGTTTCGGTATTTACAAAAACTTCGGGAACTGATGACCGCCGGCACCACCGTTATTTTGGTTACTCATAACCTCGCAGAAATAACGCCGGAGTTTTCCCGTGTTATTTTGCTAAAAAACGGAAATGTTCTCGCCGACGACACTCGGGAACGCGCTCTGACCTCCGCCCGCCTTTCCGAGCTTTTCGATTTCCCGCTCTCCGTTTCCGAAAAAAACGGGTTCTACTCCGTCGTCCCGGCGCAGCCGTAATCCAAAAAACAACCTGCGTTCCCGTTTTCTAACTTTCCGTTTGCCAAGTTCACGGGAAACACACAAAATCGCCGATACATTTTAAATCATTCTTGTATTCTTTTATGAAAAAAGTATTCCTCGCCGTTTCTGCATTTGTCGCCGCAATCGTTCTTTCCGGTTGCACGTCTCAACCCGTTGACCAGCCCGGCTCCCGCCGTCCGGAAGGCACATGGAACAGCGTTACGGGAACGCTCACGGACGTCCGCTACTACAACAGCGATGTCGACGCCGTTTACAAAGCAGCAGAAAAATCCCTTCGCGACCTCGGAATTTTCGTTACCGGCTACACGCAGTTCAAAAGCGGTTATACGCTCTACGGGCGCGCCGTCGGCGACTACAAAGTAACGGTCGACATCGTCAGCCGTCAGGTTTCGACGCGCGGCACGGATCGCGCTCCGATTCCTTACACGGAAGTCAGCGTCTCTTACGGCGCGTGGGGAGATTTGGCAGCCTCGCTCCAAATCATCTCGAAGATTTCTTCGAACCTTCCGAGCGAAAAGTAATTTTTCCCGCAAAAAGCCGTCCTGCAAAAACAGGGCGGCTTTTTTATTCCCGAAAATTTATAAAAAAAAACATTTATGAAAAACACAGAAAACATCGTTTCCGAAACGCTCACGCGCCTGCGCGAAAAATCGCCGCTCGTGCTTGCTTTGACCAATTCCGTCGTCCGGCAGATTACGGCAAATCTCCTGCTCGCTGTCGGCGCAGCACCCGTGATGCTTAACGACGCCTCGGAATGCGAAGAGCTCATTCACAGTTGCGCAAGCGCGCTCCTCGTCAATCTCGGCACGCTTTCGCACGAACAGGCAGCAGTCATGCGCACCGCCGTCAATGCCGCAAACACGCAAAAAATTCCCTGGGTGCTCGATCCCGTCGCGGTCGGGTTACTCGGCTTGCGTTCCCGTTTCGCCCAAGAATTACTGGCGTTGCAGCCTTCCGTGATTCGCGGGAACGCCGCCGAAATTCTCGCCCTCGCCGGCTACGACGCCAAGCCGCGCGGACCGGAAAGCACCTGCGAAAGCGATGCCGCAGTCAACGCCGCAGGAGAACTCTCATTGAAAACCGGAGCGATTGTGTTGGTTACCGGAGAAACCGATTACGTTACGGACGGACGTCTGCTGACGGCATTTTCCAACGGCCACGCAATGATGACGCGCGTAACGGGTATCGGGTGCGCCATGGGAGCTCTGACAGCGGCCTGCGTAGCCGTCGCGGAATCGCCTTTCGCAGGAGCCGCCGCCTCTGCGGGAATCCTGGGTATCGCCGGGGAAATAGCTTTTGAAAATTCGGGCGCACCCGGCACATTTGCCGCAAAATTGCTCGATGCGCTTTATGAACTGACGGAGGACGAAATACGTTCCCGCCTGAAAATTGCCGAACTCGGCTAAAACGCGCCCCTTTTTCGCCCTTTCGTCCGGAAATTTCCCGACATCCGAAAATCATTTTCCCTTGCGGGAACGCATTTGCCGGAGTAGGCTTGCGAAAGCGTTTACCTTTGCGGGACGCGGCAAAAAAACAGCGAAAAATTCCTTTTTTTGAAAATTCCAATGAAATTCAATACTCTCACTCCTGAAGAAGCAGCCGCCCTTATCGGGAACGGCGAAAACATCGGTCTCAGCGGCTTCACCGCTGCCGGCGCACCCAAAGCCGTTCCGCGCGCGCTTGCCGAAAAAGCAAATGCGGAACACGCCGCCGGACGCCCGTTTAAGGTAAATCTTTTCTCCGGAGCTTCAACTTCGGCTTCGACAGACGGAGTGCTCGCGCAAGCAGACGCCATCGGCTATCGCACGCCGTATCAATCCAATGCCGATTTGCGCAAAAACATTAATTCGCAAAAAACGCGCTACAACGATATGCACCTTTCGCATACCGCAATGTATATGCGCTATGGCTTTATCCCGCGCGTTCAGACCGCAATCGTCGAAGCCACGGAAGTTACAGACGACGGAAAAATCGCCCTCACGACCGCCGGCGGGAACACGGCGACTTACTGTGCGCTTGCCGATCGCATCATCGTCGAACTCAACGCGTATCACCACCCCGGGCTGAAGGATTTGCACGACGTTTACACACCGGCAAACCCGCCGCATCGCGCGCCGATTCCTCTAACCCACGTTCAGGACCGTATCGGAACGACATGGCTCCAAGTCGATCCCGCCAAGATTGTCGGCATCGTCAACACCAACGAAAACGACCACATCGCGCCGTTCAAGGACAGCGATCCCGTTACCGATAAAATCGGCGAAAACGTTTGCAACTTCTTGGCAGACGAGCTTCGCGCAGGCCGCTTGCCGAAAGAATTTCTCCCGATTCAGTCCGGTGTCGGCAACATCGCCAATGCCGTTCTCGCCGCCCTCGGTCGCAACACCGAAATTCCGCCGTTCCGCATGCACACGGAAGTCATTCAGGACTCCGTCATCAAGCTCATGGACGCCGGTCGTTGCACCTTCGTCGGAGGTTGCTCGCTGACCGTTTCGGACGATTGCCTCAAGCACATCTACGAAAACTTCGATTTTTACAAAAACAAAATCGTTTTGCGCCCGCAGGAAATTTCCAACAATCCGGGCATCGTGCGCCGCCTCGGTTTGATTTGCATGAACACGGCGATTGAAGTGGACCTTTTCGGACACGTCAACTCCACGCATTTCTACGGCCGCCAAATGATGAACGGAATCGGCGGCTCCGGAGACTTCGCTCGCAACGCGTATCTCACGATCTTCACCTGCCCGTCCGTCGCGAAAAAAGGCGCGATTTCTTCCATTGTCCCGATGTGTTCGCACATCGACCACACGGAACACGATGTCGATATCGTCGTCACGGAACAGGGCGTTGCCGACCTGCGCGGCAAATCTCCGCGGGAACGCGCCGAAGAGCTCATCGAAAAATGCGTTCATCCGGAATACAAACAGTTGCTTCGCGATTACATTGCGCGCACGCCGGGCTACCACACGCCCTGCGATGTTACGAAAGCACTCGAATTCCACCGCGCATTCCTTGCCGAAGGCGATATGCGCAAGGCGAACATGGCGTAAAACAGCCGGAAGAACAGAGCCTCAAAAGGTGTTTTCGCAATTAGCGGAAGCACCTTTTTTATTAAGAAAAAAGCGTTCCCGCGCTGCCAAAACCGACAGACGGGAACGCCTTTTTTTAATCTGAAAACGCTACGCTTTTAAGCTTTTTAAATAGCGATCGATGCGCATGCAGGCTTCGTCGATGTTCGCGTAGGATGTCGAGAAACTCGCTCGGCAAAAACCTTCGCCGCATGCGCCGAAAGCCGTTCCCGGCACCATGGCGACGCGCTCGGCGTTGAGCAAGCCTTTGGCAAATTCCATCGAGCTCAGCCCTGTCGAAGAAATGTCCGGAAACGCGTAAAACGAGCCGCGCGGCGAGTGGCATTTGAGCCCGAGCTCATTGAAGCGGCGCACGATAAAGTCGCGGCGTTCCCGATATTTTTCGCGCATTTCGAGCATGGATTTTTTCCCGTTGCGCAGAGCTTCAATTGCCGCTTCCTGCGAAACAATCGGAGCGCAGAGAATGCCGTATTGGTGAATTTTCAAAATACCGTCGATAATGTCGGCGGGACCGCAAGCGTAACCGACGCGGAAGCCCGTCATCGCGTAAGCTTTGGAAAAACCGTGCAGGAAAACGGTGCGTTCCCGCATTCCCGGAATCGAGGCGATAGACGTGTGGTTGCCGTCGAAAGTCAGCTCGGAATAAATTTCGTCGGAAATGACGAGCATATCTTTTTCGATGGCGAACTCGGCGATTTGTTCGAGTAGTTCCCGCGACGCGGTGCCGCCGGTCGGATTCGTCGGGAAGTTAATCAAAAGAGCCTTTACTCCGGGTTGCCAGGCTTTGCGAAGGGCTTCGATTGTGATGGCGAATTTGTCTTCCGCCTTTGTTTCCACGGCGATGGCTTCCGCGTGGCAAAGTTTAATCGACGGGCAATACGAAACGTAGCACGGCTCGTGATAGATGACTTTGTCGCCCGGATTAAGAATTGCGCGCAACACGGCATCGAGTGCTTCGGAAACGCCGACCGTCGTGATAATTTCCGTTTCCGGATTGTATTCCGGACCGTAATTGGCGGCGACGTATTTGGAAATTTCTTTGCGCAACGCAATCAAACCGCGGTTGTCCGTGTAGCTGGTGTGTCCGCGTTCAAGCGCAGAAATAGCGGCGTCGCGAATATGAAACGGCGTAACGAAATCCGGTTCGCCGATCCCGAGCGAAACCGCGTCTTTCATTTGTGAAACGATCGCGAAAAAATCTCGAATGCCGGATTTCGGCATCGTGCGCACGTGAGAAGCAAGAAAATCTCTCATTTTTGAAAAAGTATAAAACGAATGGGGAAAGTTTTTTTAGTGAATAATGAATAACGAATAGTGAATAATTCTCTCTTCAAAGATTTTGCTTGGGCAAAATCCCTTGCACTGCGTTATTCGTTATTCACTGTTCATTGTTCACTATTGCGAAACGGCAAGGCGTTCCGGTTTTTCCGGTGCGGCAATTGTGTATCCGGATTCTTTATACGCGCGGAGCATGAAGTGCGTTCCCGTCGACAAAACGCCGGCAATGCGCGCGAGCCGGTTGTGGACGAAGTTGGCAACCTTGTAAAGATTATCCGCGTTGACAATGACGAGCAGGTCGTAGGCACCCGACATCAGGTAGCAACTTTCCACCTGGTCAAACTGGCTGATGCGCTCGGCAACGCGGTCGAACCCGCCGCTCACATCCGGAGAAACCTTCAGTTCGATAACGGCGCGAACGCGCGTTTCTTCGTCAAATGCGGGATTGAGCACCGGACGCCATCCGAGCAAAATTTTTTCGTCCTTAAGATGGGCGATTTGGGCTTCGACTTCGGCGGGCGTGAGTTCGAGGATGCGAGCCATTTGCTCAGTCGAAAGCTGCTCGCCTTCAAGAATCAGTTTGAGGACTTTGTTCATCGTTCCGGCGATAAAATCACGTTCCCGCGCGTCCCGCAAATTGAAATTTAGCGAACGCATTGCGTTCGCTAAATGTTTAAAAGCTGAGAAGCTGAAAGGTTTAATCGGCTATGCCGAGAGTTTTACTTTTATAAAATAAAAAAAGGATTCTTTTCCTTGTTTCGCTTGCGAAACAACTAAACTTCTAAGCTCTTAAACTTTTCAGCATTTGTTGATCGTTTCGAGCAACAAATTTCAATTTGCGGAAAGAGGCGGGAACGCGGAAAATCCCCACATGGAAGATTCCTCTTCTTCAAAAAATTATTTCGGAGCAACGCGCTGGGCGATTTACGACCTCGGGCACACGGCGTTTTCGATGATTGTGCTCGCGGTGCTGTTTCCGATTTTATTCAACGAATATTGGAGCACCTCGCTACCGGAGCCAGAAGCAAAAACGTTTTGGTATTCCGTCACGCTTGCGGGTGCGAGCATTTTTGTAGCCTTGCTTTCTCCGCTCCTCGCCGTTGTCGCGCAATCCGGCGGCTTGCGCATGAAGTTTTTCCGCGTTCTCGCGGGAACGGGCATTGCCGGAATGGCGGGGCTTGCGTTTATCGGAGAGGGAGACTGGCAAGCGGCATCGCTGATTTACGTTCTCGCCGCCATCGGTTTTTTCGGGGCAAATTTATTTTACGATTCGTTATTGCTCGATGTCGCCGCGCCCGGGAAGCGTCATTTTATCAGCGGCGTTGCGTTTTCACTCGGCTATCTCGGCGGCGTGCTTTTGCTCGGCGGGATTTTTTTGTGGATGCAATTTTATAGCGAAGCATTCGGCGCGGGGAGGCTTTTTGTGTTTGGGGCACTCTGGTGGTTGGTTTTTGCGTTCCCGTTGCTGTTGCGCCGGGAAACACCGCTGCAGGCAAAAAATTCCGAAGCATCGAGCCGGAGACACCACTTTTTTAACCTGCGCGAAACCTGCATTGCGTTTTGGCGGGAACGCCGCCTGCGCTGGTTCATGCTCGCCTATTTTTGCTACATCGACGGCGTGCACACTATCATCACAAGCGCCGTGCGTTACGGGAACGCTCTCGGATTTTCTCAAAACGATTTGTTCCTCGCGCTTTTCATCGTCCAGATTTTCGGCGTTCCCTGCGCAATGATTTTCGGACAGCTCGGAAAAATTTTCGGCGCAAAGCCCGTGCTTTTCACCGCGCTCACAATCTATATCGGCGTCGCGCTTTACGGCTCAATGATGCCGACGGGAACGCTGACGCTTTTCGGTTTTGAAACCTCGCCGATGTTCATTCTTGCCGCGCTTATCGGCATGGTGCAAGGCGGTGTCCAGGCTCTGTCGCGCTCTTTTTTCGCCACGCTCATTCCCGCCGGACGGGAAATTTCCTTCTTCGGCTTTTACAGCATGATCGGGCGTTGCTCAACCGTTCTCGGTCCGATTCTTCTCGCCGTCATCGCCGCCGTTTTTCCAAGCGGGAGCGACGGTTTGTTTTCCACGCGTGCGGGCATAGCCGCCATCGCCTTACTTTTCGTTGCCGGCATGGTCTTGCTCGCAAAAGTCGGGAAAAAAAGCTAGGCTTTTTCTCTCACTAAAAAATGCTGACGGGACCTTACAATCTGAACACGACGCGGGAACTGCTCGCGCTCCTTTCGCATTCTCCGAAAAAATGGCTCGGACAAAATTTTCTCGTGGACGGCAACATCGTTCGCAAATCGCTTGAGCTTGCCGAAATTCGAGACGGAGACGTTGTCGTAGAAGTCGGTCCCGGCTTGGGCACTTTGACGACGACGCTTCTACAGGCGGGCGCGCAGGTTTTCGCAGTTGAACGCGACGCCACCCTCGCCGCGCATCTGCGGGAACGCGTTGCTCCGCATTATCCGGAAAATTTTGATTTAACGGAAGGCGACGCAATGGACTTTCCGCTTGCCGCGTTCCCGCAAAAAAAATCGGCGGGAACGCCTTTCAAAATCGTTGCCAATTTGCCCTACGCGATTTCCACGCCGTGGATGGATGCGGTTTTGGAAAGCGGAAATTTACCGAAAACACTTGTTCTGATGCTTCAAAAAGAAGCTGCGGACAGATTTACCGCGACGGCGGGAACGAAAAACTACGGCGCACTTTCCGTCATTCTCGAAGCCGCTTACGAGCGTCTTCCCGGGCACAAAGTCCCCGCACAATGCTTTTTCCCGCCGCCGAAAGTTGATTCGTATTTGTTGCATCTGCGACGTCGGGAAAATCCGGTCATTTTTTGCCGGGCGGCACGCAAAATTATTCGGGAACTTTTCATTTACCGACGCAAGCAACTCGGTTCCGCGCTGAAAAGAACGGCGGCGGACGCATTTTTCCCGTCGGAAAAAATCAATGCTTGGCTGGAAATTCTTCCGCAATTCGGCGTCGATGCGCTTTCCCGTCCGGAATGCGTTCCCGCGCCGGCGTGGATGAAATTGAACGAAATTTTAAACGAAGCGTAATCGGGCTTTCCGCAAGAATCACCGAAATCCGCAAAAAGAAAAAAGAGCTCCGATGTCGAATCCGTCTCCTATTCTTCGTGTTGAAAACGTTTCCGTAAAATTTTTAAGACGCACGGGAACGCGGAAATTTTTCGGGTTCGGCGGCAAGGAAATTTTCACGGCGGTGAACCGAGTTTCGTTTGAAATTCCCGCCGGGAAAACCGTCGGCTTAGTCGGAGAATCCGGATGCGGGAAATCCACGCTCGGACGCGCAATTCTGCGCCTTCAAAGCATCGATTCCGGAAAAATATTTTGCGGGAACGATGAAATTTCGCGCTTCCGGACAGCGCGGATGCCGCTCCCGCTTCGACGGAAAATCCAAATGATTTTCCAAAATCCCTACGCCTCGCTCAACCCGCGCCAAACCGTTTTCAACATTCTTTCCGAGCCGCTCGAAATTCATTTTCCGAAAATGTCGGCGCGGGAACGCGACGCCGAAGTTGTTTCGCTGCTGGAGCAAGTCGGGCTCAGCGCGGACCATCGCCTGCGCTATCCGCACGAATTTTCCGGCGGGCAACGCCAGCGCATCGCCATCGCTCGCGCGCTCGCCGTAAAGCCGGAACTCATCGTCTGCGACGAGCCCGTTTCCGCGCTGGACGTTTCCGTTCAGGCGCAAATCATAGAACTTTTGAGAAAAATTCAGGCGCAAACCGGCGTCGCGTATCTGTTTGTCGCGCACGACTTGGCGGTCGTCGAAGATTTAAGCGACTACGTTTTGGTGATGCGCGGCGGAGAAATTGTTGAACACGGCACGCCGGAAGAAGTTTACGGCTCGCCGCAATCCGATTACACGAAAACGTTGCTTGCCGCCGTTCCCCGCCTTTGATTTGCGCGTTCCCGTGTCGCGCGGGAACTTCACGGGAATTGCCCGGTTTTTTTTCAAAATAATACGGGAACGCGGTTTAAAATTTCTTGCAAGAGGAGACGGAATTCGGCATCTTTTCTCGTTCACTAAACATTTTTACAGCCGTGAGAGAAGATTATCTGAAACAAGCGAACAAAGTCATCAAGGATCCGAACATTCTCATCAATGTCGTTTCTCACCGTGTTCATCAGCTTCAGCACGAAGGCATGACGCCGCTGATCGAATCCCTTGAGAAACTCGAACCCGAAGATATCGCCCTCCGCGAAATCATCGAAGGCAAGCTCTCCTACGAATTGCCGGAAACCTCGCGCTAAAACGCGCTTCGACAAAAAAGCGGAAAACGGGCGGACGCGGCGTTCCAAACACCGGAGCGAATCGTCTGCCCTTTTCTTTTTCTAAAATTCGTGAGCAAAAAAAAAGACAACAAGCGACTTGCGGAAGTCCGCAACCCTAAAGCCTCGCGAGATTATTTTCTCGAGAGCCGCTTTGAAGCGGGCATTGCGCTTACGGGAACGGAAGTCAAAGCCGTGCGCCTCGGACGCGCAAATATCGCCGACGCGTTTGTCCGCATCGATAACGGCTCGATCCCGATTCTTTACCACGCTCACATTTCCGAATACGACTTCGGAAACACCAATAATCACCAACCCTACCGCCCGAGAAAACTTCTCTTGCACGCGCGCGAAATCCGCAAGCTCGTCGCCGAAATCCGCTCCGGCGGAAAAACCATCGTGCCGACCAAACTTTATTTTCGCCACGGCTTGGTCAAAGTCGAAATCGCGCTCGCCCAAGGGAAAAAACTTTTCGACAAGCGCAATGACATGAAAAAGCGCGACGACGAACGCTACGTGCGCCGCGCGCTACGCCGCCGTTAAAATCGCATTGCGGCGTTCCCGCCACCGCGCTACCTTTAAAAAACTTTCTCCATGCCTCCTTCCCGCACCATTTATTTTGTCTGCACCGGCAATACTTGCCGGAGCCCGATGGCGGCGGCACTTTTCCGGGCGGAATTGGCGCAAGTCGGATTGGCGGAAAAATTTCACGCGGAATCTTTCGGCTTGGCGGCAGCGAGCGGAGAACCCGCCACCGAAAATGCCCGTCTGGCGGTAAAAGAGAAAGGCGGCGACTTGTCCGCGCACCGTTCCCGCCGAGCTTCGGATTTCGCACTGAACGCAGGCGATATTTTTATCGGAATGACCCCCGGACACGTTCACGCGCTGAAAACGCTCCCGGCACAGGTCTTTTGTATCGGAGAATTTTTTCCGAAAAATACGTTCCCGCGCGAAGTTCCCGACCCGTTCGGCGGGAACGCCGATGACTATCGCGCCGCGCGCAACGCCATTCTTTCCGCGTTCCCGCAACTGATCGCCTTTCTAAAAACCCTCGGCTAAATTTTCTCCTCATGACCGACGACGAAGATTCGAATCCCGGTAAAAACGACGGTGCGGAAACGCTTTTGGTTTCCCCGCAGGATTTCGTTTGCAAAAAAAAATTCGCGTTCGAGCTCGGCGGAGAAATTCCCGAATTTACCATTCGCTACGAAACTTACGGCAAGCTGAATGCCGATAAGTCGAACGCCGTTTTGATTTGCCACGCTCTTACGGGCGACCATCACGTCGCCGGAAAACACCGCCCGGAAGACAAACGCCCCGGCTGGTGGGATCACTTCATCGGAGAAGGCAAAGCCGTCGACACACGCAAATATTTTGTCATTTGCTCCAATTGTCTCGGCGGTTGTAGCGGCTCTACCGGACCGAAATCCGTCAATCCCGCTACCGGAGATCCCTACGGTATCGATTTTCCCGTGCTGACCTTGCGCGATATGGTGCGCGCGCAAAAAGCGTTGGTTGATTTTCTCGGAATCAAAAAACTTCACGCTGTCATCGGCGGCTCTATGGGCGGAATGCAAACGCTTCTTTGGGCGATTGAATATCCCGATGCCGTGAAAAACATTGTCGCAATGGCATGCACGGCACGCCAAAACACGCAAGCGATTGCCTTCAACGCCGTCGCCCGTGCCGCCATCGTCCAAGATCCGAACTGGCTCGGCGGCTACTACGGCGAACTCGAAGGCACGGGACCGCGCACCGGGCTCGCCGTCGCGCGCATGATGGCGCACATCACCTATCTCTCGGATTTCAGCCTGACGATGAAAACGCGCAAAGATCCGCGTATCGAACTTCCGGGAGGACGCATCGCCACCAGCGAATTTTTGAGAAAAATCACGTTCCCGATTGAAAGCTATTTGCATCACCAGGGAGACAAATTCCTCGATCGCTTTGATGCCAATTCCTACCTCTACATCACGCAGGCAACGGATCGCTTCAACCTTTCGGAAAAACGTTCCCTCGACCAGGTTTTCGCCGATATCAAGGCTCGCGCGCTCGTCATCGGATTTTCAACGGACTGGCTTTATCCGCCTTGGCAAAACCGCGAAATCGTTCTCGCGCTTCAACGCGCCGGCAAAGACGCACGCTACGCCGAAATCGAAGCCGTCAGCGGACACGACTCGTTTCTCCTCGATTCCAAGCGGCTCTACGACCTTACCGCGCAATTCCTCGCGGGAAATTGAAATTTGCCTCGGGCAAATTTCAATTTAGTTTAAAAGCTTAAGTGCAGAAGAGTTTATTCGTTTTGCCAGCAAAACGAGGGTCTAATCCTTTTTTAAAACTAAAAACAGGTAAATCTCCCGGCGAAGCCGGTTAAACTTTTAAGCGGTTCTGCACTTCAACTTTTGCTGAAGCAAACTTCAGCAAATTTCAATTTGCGGGAACGCACGCTTTGCGTTAAAATTTCGGTTTTTTACTGAACTAAATCGCTATGAGCCAAACTGAAACCGACTCCGGAAAACCGACCCTTTTGAAAGCAGGAGCTGCAGAAAACAGCCCGAAAATGCGCGGCGCAGATGTCGTCGTTCGTTGCCTTGAGCTTCTCGGCGTAGACACGGTTTTTGCCTATCCGGGCGGTTCTGCCATCGAACTGAACCAGGCACTTTCCAAAACGAAAAAAATGCGCATCATCCTCCCCCGCCACGAACAGGGCGGCGGCTTCATGGCAAGCGGCTATGCGCGTTCCACCGGAAAACCGGGCGTGTGCTTCGCGACCAGCGGTCCCGGCGCGACCAATCTCGTTACCGCGATTGCCGACGCGTTCATGGACAGCATTCCCGTCGTCTTCATCACCGGGCAGGTTTTCTCGCAATTCATCGGAAAGCAGGCATTTCAGGAAACGGACTTTTTCGGCATGACGCTTCCCATCGTCAAGCACAGCTTCCTCGCGCTCAAGGCGGAAGAACTGCCGGAAATCATGTTCAAAGCCTTTAAAATCGCGACAAGCGGACGCCCGGGTCCCGTCGTTATCGACATTCCGAAAGATGTCCAACAAGCCCTTTTCACGCCGAAATTCCCGAAATCCATGGACGAATTTCCGGCAAAAATCCCCGGCAAAAAGCACGCGATGGACGACGAGCTCAAGCTCGTTCTCGACCTCATTTCTTCCGCAAAAAAACCGGTGCTCTACATCGGCGGCGGGATTATTTCGTCGGAATCGACGGAGCTTTTCCGCAAATTTGCAAAGCTCACCGGCGTTCCCGTCGCATCCACGCTGATGGGGCTCGGCGTGTTCCCGCCGGACGATCCGCAATCGCTCTATTGGTTCGGCATGCACGGGACCGTCGCCGGCAACTGGGCGGTTTATCATTCCGACCTGCTGATTGCGATGGGCGCGCGCTTTGACGACCGCATCACCGGTCCGGTCAAAACCTTTGCGCCGAACGCGACCATCGTTCATTTCGACATCGACCGCGCCGAGCACAACAAAAACAAGCGCGTTCAATTCCCGATTGAAGGCGAAATTCACGACGCGCTCGAACGCCTAATCGACCTCGCCGAACGCACAAACTTTAAAAAGCCGGATCTGACCGAATGGTTCAAAATCATTGACGGATGGAAAAAACAACATCCGTTCCCGTTCAGCTACGACCGCCACGGCTCGCCGCACATCATGCCGCAGGAAGCCATCGAAGCTCTTTACCAAGAAACAAAGGGCGAAGCCATTGTCTGCACGGGTGTCGGGCAACACCAAATGTGGACGCCGCAATACTATCACTTTAAAAATCCGCGCACGTTCATCAGCTCGCTCGGCTCCGGCACAATGGGCTTCGGCGTTCCCGCCGCCTGCGGTGTCGCCGCCGCCCATCCGGATAAAATCGTCGTCAACGTGGACGGCGACGGCTCCGTTCTCATGAACATTCAGGAACTTGCGACGATGTCGGTTGAAAAGCTTCCGGTCAAAATCGTTATTCTGAACAATCAGTTCCTCGGAATGGTTGCGCAGTGGGAAGACTGTTTCTACGGTTCCAACCGCGGGCAAACCCTGCTCGGAGACGTCAATAACATCGGCTCTCCGGATAACGTTCCCGGGCTTTATCCGGATTTTGTAACCATCGCGAAAGGCTTCGGCGTCAACGGTCGCCGCGTCATCAAGCGCGAAGAATTGCACGATGCCATGCGCGAAATGCTCGACACGCCGGGTCCCTTCGTGCTCGACGTCGTCGTTCCCTACGGCGAACACGTTTTGCCCTTCCTTCCGGCAGGACGCTCCGCGCTCGAAATCATGACAAACGAGTCCTGCGGAGATTGCACCGTTGCCCGCCTTGAACGGCTTTGGGGTAAAAAAGAATAAACTCCGTTTAATACGAAAAACGTTCCCGCAAAAAAAACAATCCGCGCGGGAACGTTTTTTTCGTATATAAAAAATCATTACCCTCTTCTGTTTTCTACCCCATGTTGCAAAAAACATTTCTCGTTGCATTCTCTCTTTTTGCCGCCACGGCGTTTTCCGTCGGCGCGGGAACGCAAACAGTGCCCTCTGCGCCAAGCACGTCCGAGACCTCGCAGCAAACGCTTTTGTTGCCGGAAAGCGGACTCCCGGCAGAATGGCTTCAAGGCGCGCCCGTTTCGAGATGGGAAAAAGACAAGGTTTACATCTTTGAATTTTGGGCAACCTGGTGCGGTCCGTGCTTAGCGGCGATTCCGCACATCGAAGCCATTCATCAGGACGTGCTTCGAAAAAAACTTCCCGTTCAAATCATCGGCGTAAATATCCGGGATCGTGCAGATCCGAAAACGCTGAAAAATTTTCTCGCCAAACGCAACACTCCACCGACCTACACCATCGCAGTTGACACTAAAAAGAACACGGAAACCGAGTGGCTGAAGCCGCTAAAAGTTGTCGGGATTCCTTTTGCATTTGCCGTCAAAAACGGGAACGTGCTCTGGAAAGGGCATCCGATGCGCCTCTCTTCCGAAATTGTAAACGCGATGACGCGTCCGGATTTCTCCGCAGATTTTGCGAAATCTCCGCGGGAACGCGCCTCGGAAGCGCAAAAACGGGTGCAGGAAATTGCAACGCTTTTTTCCGAAGGGAAAATCGAAACCGCAGAAACGGAACTTCAAAAACTCCTCGGCGACCTCAGCGTTCCCGAGCGACAAAAAATAGAAGCCCTTGAAATCCCCGTTTATCAGGCACTCAAAAATGAAGATTTTCGAAAACTTAACGCCTGCCTCCGTCGCCTCGCAGACGCATTTCCGGAAAGCTTTCAGTGCCAGTTGCGCGTCGCCAATTTTATTCAAAACACCGACGACGTTCCCGCCGAAGAGAAAGATCTTGCCCTCGCGCTCGAATGCTTAGAACGAGCACTCGCGCTTTGCGGCGACATGCCGGAGCAACGCAGTTTCCTGTTCACGCGTATCGCCGATGTTTACGAAGCGCGCGGAGATGATTCCGACGCGCTCTTCGCGCGAAAAAACGCGTGGGAGCTTTCCGCAGAATATGCCCGCCTCCGGAAACTTCGCGAAAAACTCTCGCAGAATCCTCAACAGCTCTGCCTTTTCGACAAACTGGACGCAGAAGAGCAACGCGTTCCCGAGGGATTCTCTGCGATGTTCAAGCCCGAGAAAACGTCCGCTCCGTCAGCGGAAAATCCGCCGCGAGTTGCTTCAACCACGCCGGATGCCGGGAACGTAATCAAGTTTTTCAATTCCCTTAAATGGCTTCGCGGACAATGCCCGGAAACGCTCCCGCAGAACGGAATACTTTTTGTCGATTTTTGGGGTCCGCTTTCCGAAACCTCGCAAAACTCGTTCTTCCGCCGGGGTCCGGCACGGTGGTTTGACGAAAAATCGGCACGCGTTCCCGGCGCGCAAATCGTTGTGCTTGCCGTCGAAAAAACGCCGGGAAGAGCTCAAAAAGAACTCACGTTCCCGCGCAACGAAACTCCGCATGCCGTTGCAGTTCTTCCTGCGGACGCCGACAGACAAACATTGGAAAAACTTTTTAACGTTTCCGCCGTTCCCGCCGTCGCCGCACTTCGCGACGGCAAGGTGATTTGGTCCGGCTCCGAGCAGGATTTGCCGGAATGGATTTTCGAGGAAGCGACTCGCACCGATTACGACCACCAAAGCGCATCTGCCCTCCGGGCGAAAGAACATAAAAATTTCATCCGCACGTCGGGAGAAATTTCAAAAATACGTAATCTCGTGCGCCAATCAAAATTTAACGAAGTGCGGGAACGCATCGCGGAATTGCAGGAGGAAATCGAAAAGCACCCGACACTTGAAATCGCCGCGGCAGACTTGCTCATCAGCGAACCTTTTTCTAAAGGCAAATTTGACGCAGTCGGAAAAATTTGTGAACGTCTTCTAAAAAAGTATCCGGATAATATATACGTTGCCGAATACCAGATGAAGACGCTCTGCTCATCGCCCAATCTTAGAGCGCAAAATCTCCCGCTGATCATCCTCGCCTGCCGAAATATTCTTGCGGCGGGAACGCCGTATCAGGCGGCGTATTTTGGCATGCTTTCCGAGCTTTACGAAGAAGCGGGCGACACGGAAAATGCGATTTATGCCGCCTTCTCCGCGCGCAATCACTCCGGGAAATATCAGAGCTTCAAGACGGCGAAATCTCGCGTTCCCGCGAATCCGAAGTAGCATTTTTCCTCCGTCGCCGACGGGAAATCGCAAGCAAAAGCACTCCGACACCGGCGAGAACGCCGAACGTTCCCGGCTCCGGAATTTCAACCGAAGAAACCGTAACCGACGCAACCGGCATGCGATGACCTTCCCACGAGTTTAGCCCGGAGCTCTTATAAATTCCCCATCCGCTCGGAAGCATCGAACCGGTGTATTGATCCGCCGTCACGGCAATTCCCAACGGCATGGCATGTTGCTGATACAAGGTCAGAAGCGGGATCGTGCTTTCATCGGAATTTGTCAGCAACGTAGCCGTCGCGTTTTTATCTACAAACAAAAACTGATAACGTTTCCCGAGTTCCAGTTCTATGCCTTCAAATTGAAAATTCAAATTTGTATCGGGAGAAAAAGATACACTTTCGGACAGCCCGACAAAATCGCCCACGTTCCCGTCTTCGACGAAAGAATAAACCGCGAGGCGAGATTCCTCATAGGAGCCGTTTGAGCGCGCCAACACATCTACGCTATCGAGGGAGACCAACGTTCCGGCATGTTCCGCCAAAATATTCCCCGGATCCGTAAGTGCCGCCGAGCCGCTTCCAAGAGCCAACGTAAATCCGTAATACGTTCCCTGATTATCTTTCTCCGCTGTTTCAACCGTAACCGTTCCCGCGCAAGCCAAAGAACATCCGGCAACGAAAAAAGCGATGCTTCCAATATATCGTTTCTTCATAGTAACTCCTTTTGGAAGAAAAGCGCACACGTTCCCGCATTTTTTCTAATTTTTTTTTTGATTTGGCTAAAGAATGATTTGCAAAGTGCCGGCGTCAGGTGGGAACGTGTTTTTCGAGCCGTGGCGTTCATGCGGTGATATTTTTGAGCCACGGAAAACACGGGAAGCACGGAAAGTTGTTTTGAGCGTTTTGTCCGCACAACCATCATTTCCGATAGGGAAAACTGATTTTTCGGAAAGAAACTTTCGCCAAGTAACGTTCCCGCTCGCGACAAAATCCATCCGCTCAAGATGCGTAAAAAGCTCGCGCAAGACGCCGAAACGCAAAATTTTCCGTAGCATTCTCATCGCTCTCCGCAAAGAAAATTTCAGAAAGATCCCCGAACCGTCCCGCGTTCCCGCAAAACTTCGTGGTCGCCGCCTTAATCGCCCCGCTTTCCCGCCTAAAACGCCCAAATTCCGCTTTTCTCTTGATATCCGTTTTTTTTTTGTAACCTCATTCCTTGTCAAAAACAAACCCTTTTTGACGCGGGAACAAACGCCCACACTGATAGCTATTTCCATTATAGAACCCAATGAACACTAATTATGCTAACACTAAACACCTCAGCTAAATTGTTGACGAATCGTATGCTCGAATCTGATGTTTACGATTTTGTTTTTCAATCTCCTTCAGAAGAAAAAATACGCCAAATGGCAACTTCCTCTCAGATCAAATGGAAGGATATAAATCCGGATATCCAAAAGACTTATGACACACTCCTAAGTGGTCTTCGTTTCGAAGAGTTCAAAGGGATAGTTCCTTTCTTTGAAAATTCACAAGAAAACGAAAAAAACATTTATAGAATCATGGCAATCTACAACACATTCCGGTTCATATTTCCACAATTTTTTCCGGAGCTCTGTCTTGTTTTAGCCATAAATATCGCCTTCGAGACAAAACAAAATCGACGTATAGGAGACCAAATAAAATCTAAAAATGAAACAAATACTACTAAATAGCGGAATGTTGCTCCTGCTTGTCGGGTGCGCGACGGTTGAATCTAACAATCAGCTTGAACGAGAATTAATCCGTGAAAAGCAAGAAGTCAGCAAACTCAAATCTCAAAAAGCGAATCTTACGACTGAGGTAGAAAAAGTAAAGAAAGAGAACGGCGTGAGGGCAAGCGTTGGACTGTGGACAATTCTCATAGATCTCATATTTTAATGAAAACGTTTAATTGTTTTATTTTATTTTTAGGGATTTTATTGACTTGCTCTGCTTGCAGTAGTCCCACAGAAATTGCCCGAGAAAAGCAATTGACGTGTGAACTTGAAAAGGCTCGTAAGGAGAAACAGAGTTTACAGCTGGAAATAAATCATCTCAAGAAGAGCCTAAACGCCGCTAAGAACCAAAGCTCGGAATTGGATGACTCAATACGGGACTATCACATCGAGAAAGCGAGTAATCCGAATCACTTGGGTAACAAGGAGTGGTGGTAGTTTTCGTTGCATACATAGTCGCAAATCGGGACCGGCGTGATGCCTCAATAAAAAAGTGCACTGAAAGTTGAGGGCGGACAAATTTTTATTTTTCAGAAAGGAGTCATGGGATTCTTTCTGGATCTTGGACTCAAAATTTATGGAGCCTCTTTTTTATCTTCGCGGCGACGGTTTTTTGATCAATTAGTAAAAAAATTCTAAACTTAACAATAATGATTGATTTCATTCGTAATTTGCTTTTTTGGGGAATTTTTGGGTTTTTCTCCGTACTGTTCTATCCGATACTCGAGTGGTGGGGATTGCTTGCAGGACTGGCAGTAGCTATACTGTCATATGTTACAATTTCGACACTCATAAAATGCGCGTTCCCGTTTCCCTTGATAGTAAGGATAAATCAAGACGCAGACGAAATCACACTCCGGAACACCCTAAACAAGGCTATTCGCTGTACACTCTACTTTGTTGGAGATCCCGATTCTGATTCACATTTTTTGATTCCTTCATACTCGAGCTACACGTTCAGTGTGGATAGGCTCAAGCATAAAAAAATTATTCTACGAGCGCAGGGCGCAGTCGGGGAGATTGAGATTCGCACTTGGCACGATGATGACGAAATATATTATACGTCCAGGAGCCTAACTTACACCGACCTAGGCTGATAACTACGTTTCAAAAATAAACTTTTCCAAAATCCCTCTTTATTTCTGCTTATCAGCTCTGCGAACTAATTTTAGAAAAACATTCGGTGTATTTTATGATGAGGTAATGCGATAATTCCGCCAAGTTTTTGTCGAATCGTATGCTCGAATCTGATGTTTACGATTTCGTATTTCAATACCCTTCTAAAGAAAACGAAGGGCACAGATTTTCATAACAAATCAAATTTCCATTGAAAATTAACTATTACAATGAAGTTCAAAATATTACTCGTTTTTGTTTGCTGCTTCAGTTGCTTATCTTTTTTTACTGGATGGCTTCCCATAAAACCTCCCGTAAAACTCTACGAAGAAGGAGGTTCTATTTTTTACACGGTGACACTTGAAAATACCTCCGACGAAATATTAACCGTCTGCATAACATGGCCCGATGGAGATAAAGACCCATACAAAATACTGTTTCCCAACACAAGATATACACTACCTGCTTTCGATATCGGGTTAGGATTGGGACCACACGGAATAGTCAAATATGAAGTAAAAGGCTACCTTCTTTCGCTCTATGCCAAATTCACCCAAGGACGCCTTGATTTCACCTGGTATGCTCCGTAAAGAAACGAGTCATTGCGAGCTTCGTCAATTTAACGAAAACATTGTTCCATAGATTTATCGCGTTCCTGTGATTCATTCCTCGAGAACATGTTTTTTTGAGAGTATTTGCACCCGCGAACTAATTGCGTAATCTGCGCGCGACAACGGAAAGCGACATTATGTTGCAGGAGCGCTCGTGTGGTCGCGGGATTTTGGGAAGAAGCTACTCCGGATTTTAAACGATAGTGCCCGAAGGAGGTCTGCAATCCCGTATTTACCGGAAACGTTTTTTTTCGCCTCACGTCTTTTCTTAAAAACGAAAGGAGCCCGTTCTTTTTTTTATTAAAAGAACGGGCTCCGTATAGACTGGCGACGACCTACTCTCACACAGCAGCGTGGCTGCACTACCATCGGCGGTTGAGGGCTTAACGAGCGTGTTCGGGATGGGAACGTGTGTTACACCTCACCTGTGATCACCAGAAGGGGACCTCGCGCTGTC
>SUVQ01000008.1:25268-135500 GCA_015061905.1 Verrucomicrobiota bacterium | reverse complement strand
ACCTATTCTCCTGTGTTATAGAACTCAGAATAGTAGAATCATGAGAAAAACAAAAGGAAAAATCACGTTTTCTATACGAGATTTTGGTGATAATCACACATTTTCTGTATGAGATTTTGAAAAAATAGTCACACTTTCGACACGAGGAGGCGACCGTTTAATAGCGGTTACGATTGCGAAGATGATTGCCAATCTTCCGGCTCAAAACGTAGCTGAGAACGACGATACGAATTAACTCCAGACAACCGACTTCCCGAAGTCTGCATGAGCGTGGTTAAAGGCTTTTCGTAATTCCTTTATGGAGAGGAGGCGAATTTTCGAGAAAAGTCCACCTCTCCCTGCTTCTGCCAAGGCTACAGTGATTCGTATGCCGTAAGATTTCACTCGCGGGAACGAAACTTTTCTGGTATTCGAAAAGTAAGACAAATTCTTGCGGGGAGGGATCGTTTTTAATGTCTTCTGATTCCATTATTCCCCGTCGTTCCAAGCATCGTTTATGATAAACGCTCTTAGCAAGGCATCGAGCTTCATTCGCAGTTTCGAGGACGGAAGTTTCATCCCCCTTTCACGAACAAAATGCTCTCCAACCTTCCGGATGTCGGCCGTTTCTTTCAACATTTCAAAGCGTCCAAACTCATTGATATTTCCTTCCGTTACTTTACGAGACTTCATGCATCGGAGCATTTCTTCGTTTAGCCCGAAAGCTAAAGCAACGCGGTGAATTTGATCATCTTGGGCCTCTGTCATGTATTCTGTTACGTAGTCTCTGAACGACTTCCCCTTCTCCGGAACAACATCCCCTCGCAAAATATCGTTGAGGAAAATATTGGCATACCTTTGCTCTTCCTGCGACAAGCACGCAAAGGTTTTGTGTAATTCTTCCTTGGCGTATTCCAGTTCTTCTCCTGCTACACTCTCCTGACGCAGGATTTTTTTAAACTTCTCGAAACGGGAGTCCATGTACTCGTTGTCAATAACCCCTGTACTAATCGGAATAGGGAATCCGAGAACATCATACGGCACATTGTCTCCACCGTCTCCTCCGCCGTTTCCGAAAAGCTCGTTATACCGCCTCAGAAGCATATTGTAGGTTATTTCGTCTAATTCTACTTCGATAACGTATTTCTCGCCGGTTTTTGAATTCTTAAAGTCATATGTGAGCTTGTCCCAGCGAAATCCCTGTATTTTTGCGGCTTCCAACGAATCGTTCATTTCTTTGAAGAGCTCTGCAAATTTGCGTCTATCTGCCGTGTCTTTTGGGAGGGACATGAAATCTTTAATCTCGGCATTTTCAAATACACTCTTAATACTCCGGAAGTGTAAATTAATTGCTTCCAGATTCTTATTCAGACGCACGACAAACAATTCCAACGGTTTATCACCGGAGTACAGCTTGACAGCTTTTTGGACGTTCTGCTCCATCGTATGCGGGCGTCTGTAATAGCGAATTGTACCAAAAGGCTTTTGAATGCCAAAGAGTCGATTGGTGCGAGAGAACGCCTGAATGATATTCTCATATCGCAGGACCTTATCCATATACAGGGTATTAATCCACTTAGAGTCAAATCCTGTTAGCATCTGATCGACCACGATAAGCAAATCGATCTGCAACTCCGGATTGCGCTCAATGCGCTCGTAAGGTTTTTTGTGAGCCAACCTCGCTGCGATGTCTTTCTTCATCTTTGCAAAGGCAGGAATCGTAAAATCTTGTCCGTACCTCTGATTGTAGTCGGAAATAATCTCAACAAGACCTTGCTCCTTTACTAAGCCGTTTCCGTTGGTAACAATGCTCGGGTCAAAAAGAGCCGTTATTTTCAATTCCGGAGCGACCACTTTCAAGCGCCTGTAGTATTGAATCGCCTCGGCAATGCTCCCCGTCGCAAAAATAGCGTGAAACTTATTCCCGTGGCTCAGCATAAGCCAATTATCCAAAATATCCTGAATGACCGCCTTTTGATGCTCCTCGCATTCGTACTGGCAGTCGGGCAAATAATCCTCTATCCCTCTGACGTAATCTCCATTGGCATCGATTACTCCCGCCATCGGTAAATTCATGTAATGGTGAAAGATCTTTGCCTTTTGAGGATCTGAATAGACTTCATCCACGGATATTGCTTTTGCTTTTTCAAGAGCAACCGCCTTCTTCAGGTCCGCGTCCTGATAAGTTAGGACTTTATAGGGGTCGAAGCCCAACACGTTCTTATCCCTAATCCCGTCCGCAATGCTATACCGATGGAGCTCATCTCCAAACACATCTGAGGTCGTATTAAACTTTTTCTGATTCTCCTCATGAATGGGCGTTCCTGTGAATCCGAAGAAAATAGCCTTGGGAAATGTCATTTTGATAACGCGGAGCATCTCCCCGAAGGTTGAACGATGGCATTCATCCACGATAAATACGATACGCTTTCCGCTCATCTGAGCAAGGTCGGTAGCCTTTAATCCTCCGTCAGCCTCATCACGAATATTGCTCATCTTCTGAATAGAGGTCACAATGAGCGTATCTGTGGGGTTATTGCTCTTAAGTTTTGCGACAAGCACATCGGTATTTTCGGTAGCTTGCACATCTTGGTCGTCATCTGCAAATCCCCGGTATTCCTTGAGGCTCTGCGTGCCAAGCTCAATTCTATCCATCAGGAAAATCACCTTATCAGCATCCTTGGACGATGCAATAAGCTGTGCAGACTTAAACGAGGTCATGGTCTTGCCGGAACCCGTAGTGTGCCAGATAAAGCCGCCGCGCTGGTTCTTCTCATCCCACTTGGTCTTGGCCACCTTGTCAGATATGGCATTGGCCGCATAGAACTGGTAGCTACGCATGACTTTGAGCACGCCATCCGAGTTATCAGCCACAGTATAGAACCCGATAAGCTGGTGCGCCATCGGTATGGACAACAGCGTGGAATAAATTGTTTTCCAATCGTTTATAGGCTCATTGTTGAAGTCCGCCCAATGGAAGTAATAATCTTGGTTGAACTTGCCCTCCACTCCGGGATTGGCAAAATACAACGTCTCCTCCGGGTTCATGGCCACAAATATCTGCACAAGGGAGAACAGGTCACTAAAGATACCCTCCGCAGAGTATTTCTCAATCTGCCGACATGCCTGAGTAACCGGGACTCCGCTCCGCTTCAGCTCAATATGAATAACCGGCATACCGTTAATCAGAAGCATGAGGTCGCCACGGCGGCTATTAAGCATTTTTGACTTAGCTGAGAACCTTGGCTGCTGCACAATTTGGTAGCGGCTCTGCCCGGCTGCAATCTCTCGGCGGTCATAAATCTTCAAGGAAACCGTTTTCCCGTAGTGTAAGGCATCATCGGGATTATCACGAACGATCGACACATAATGCCCATTGATAAAGCTGTTGAGCTTCAAGGGCGTTTTAAGTCCCGCCAGATACTCCAGGATCTGCTGCATCTCCCCCTCGGTAAGAGGATAGTCATTTAACTTGTCGATCGTTCTGTTGTTTTCAAACAGAATATTTGCCCAGTTCTGAATGAGTTGCTTCTCTGTGTAGTTTTTGAGGACGTTCTTCTCCCAGCCATTCTCAGATAAAATCTTGATGGCGGCTTCTTCAAAGTCTGCTTCGGTCTTAAATGTCATGACGAATATTTCTTCCTTCGTAAGACGAATATTTAGATAAATGCCCGAGAGAGGGCCTGTTTATTCAGGCAAAACAGCCGTATACCCCTGATCGACATCGGTCTTCTGAGGGGCTGTAAACTTGAGCTTCCCGTGGCGCACCAAGGTAGAAACAAAATCTCGCCTCAACGGCTCCGCTTCTCTCTTTAATAAAACACTCAGCTGGGACAACGTCACCCTCCTGCCGGAGCATATGTCCAACAGCAACTTATCGGTCGCCGCTCGGGTATTTCTGCTCTTGCTACGGTAAACGGCAATCCGCCCCAACAGCTCTTCCGGCAAATTTAGTTCCGCTCCCAATTTTTCGACCATATCCACACTACCTACGTTACTACCTACGTTACTACCTACGTTACTACCTACGTTGGATGCTTGCAGCTCCAGCAATGCTTCAAGCTTACGAAGCTGTTTGGCCAAATCCTCCGTGAAAGCATACTTCGTGGCACTGCTACGCCCCGTGCTTCGTAGGTAGCCTTCGTCACGCAAATGGGCCAGTATCTTGCGCACGTCTACTGCGTGCACCCCAGGCATATAAACCCGCAAGTCTTGGTTGCTTACCGCCTCGTTGGTAGGCATTAGCAGCAACGTAATTTTCTCTGCGACAGAAAGGCGGGCGTATTTTTCATGCCCTAAAAAAGCCTGTTGCACATACATGACATTCTTATTCTGCATGGCAAGATAGGGAAGGCGCCACACCACCTTGAGAGCGTTTCGGTCCTCGGCCACCTTGGGTACACACAAGAAGTTTTCAGTCCACCCCCTCATCAAAACGTCCACTCCGGATCCGGCATCTTCAACAATGCCGATAAGCTTGAACATCTTTTGCAGATTTTTATTACGACACAAACTCTTGCCGCCGGCGTACACCTCTTCCTCGCTCATCAGCAGCGTCCCGGCATTCTCCAAAACCAAGCCAATCGGAGACTTCATGATTTTAACGCCGCCGGGTTCCCTGTAGTCGGCGTGAATAATTGCGTTTGCCAGTGCTTCGCGAACCGCTTCAAAGGCCGTAGAATCATCCTTACGCATCATCCGGTCGTCCAATTGGAAAGGCCGCTTCAGATCTGCCGTCAAACGCGGTAAGACCTTGAAGAAAAACTGATACAGATTGGGTTCCCACGTCCCGTCCGGAGTAATACGATCCTCCCAGCGCCGCCGAGAATCCCCCTTTTCCTCACCGTCGAACTCAAAATAATCGACGCGGAAAATCGGATGAAGCTCTTTGATGGTTTCATCACGCCCAAACATCAGCAAGCCGGCTAAGGTCAGTCCCTTTTCTCCGGTCTTCCTATCCCTACGGTAAGCCCCAAGCTTAACCAACAATGCTTCATCATCTAAATCCGCCCACGGATGCAGCTCTCGGTTTCGCTTCAGGTTGTTCCGATACTTCAAGAGCGTCTGCGGATCCAAATCTTCCGGACCGCTGTTAGGGATAATCTCAGCATCTGCGGAATAATCGCTCAGCACCGTATCTCTATCCCGTAACATCCGGCCCACCTCGGCCTCAGTGCACCGCCTGTCACCTTCGCCTCTGCGGATATAACACTTCATAGGCGCCCCGTCTAAATACACCGGCTTTTGCGAAACCGGCGCCGCGTTAACCCGAATCGCCAGTACTTCCTTCCCATCCAAATCCACAACAGCGATGTCGTTCGCTCCGCATTGGACCGAACTGCATTTGGAGCCCCCACTAAGAATATTGGAAAACTCATCGCGAAATTGTTCTGCCGTCCCGATCCCTTCCAACAAGCCGTCGTTATTAACGCCGATAACGATGATACCGCCATTGGTATTCGCAAACGCGCTGTAGGTTTCCCACATTCCTTTGGGGAAACCTCCCTTTCCGCTCTTAAATTCCAGCCCCCACGTCGCTTCCGTCCATTTGTTCCTGTCCTTATACCATGCCCGGACAATTTGCGTGAGCGTTTGCTTTTCTCCAGTATGCATAGGCTTATACTATTGCGTTAATCGCTTTAATCAACAGAGACTTTGAGTCGGCGCGAAGATTACACAAACATCTTCTCCAGACAGGCTTTCTTTATATTTTGCAGCCGTTCCAACTTACGCTGATGAAGGGTGGTGAGGGTATCTAAGCTAAGAAGTAGCTGTCCTATTTTCTTTTGTTCTTGGACGGTTGGCACCTCAATTTTAATTTTAACGAAGTCATCCTCATGGATTCTCCATTGCCCGTATATTACTCCTTGCCTCCATTTTACCATCTCACTGATAAAATCTTTACGGCACAACCTTCGACCGATGAAATCAGGAATACTTAGTTCTGTGCATGAGAAGATGCTATAAACTGGCGATATACAAGCGTTACCATAATTATTAAGTCCTATCGAACCAGTTTCTAGATTGTTCGAGCTATAAATGAAATCGCCCTTTTCGGTATGCTTGTATAACTTATTCTCCGTATCGTTAACTAACGAACTACGGTCATATCTTTCACCTTTGGGGGCAACGCCCTCGTAAGCAATAAACGCCATCAATGGATAATCCTCACTTTTTGGCGATTGCTCATTCCTCTCGGTAAGTAATTCTCCAACCTCTCGTTGTTCCCAAGCGTCAGTAAATCCAGCGAAGCGAACTTCGGGTACCAGCTCGCCATTTTTCGGAAACATTTTTTCCAGCATCGATTTCTTGATGTTCACGAGCTGGTCATACTTACGCTGATGAAGGGTGATGAGGGAGTCAATTTCTGTTAAAAATGCGCCAATTCTGGACTGCTCAAATATTGATGTTGGGAAATAAAACTCGAAGTTATCTATGTCTTTAGAGGATACGTTAGGTTGAGCACCTGCGACCAATACTGACTTAAGCTGTTCAGTAAATAAGTGAGACCTTGTGATTGTTTGGATAAAAGAATAAGCGATATTCTCACAGGGTGAGAAATAGCCAACACGTTGATTTTGGTATATTTTCTTCTTCTCCTTATTTGATAAAATAGATACCTTGCCAGTAGTTGCGCCAGACATGGCTAAAACAGCGGCTCCATCAGGTAACGTAACGTTTTCATCACTCGATATTTCATCGTAATAATCAAAATCGCCCCCAACCTCACCGTTTTGAAGTATATTTGAAATTTTAACAATCGGTATCCCCTCACACTTAAAATGGCTGCTCTGAAATGCATATCCACCGCGCAGCGGGGCAACCTCCCCAAGCTTACGTTGTCCCCAAGCGTCAGTAAATCCGGCGAACCGAATGGAAGGAGTATCGTTATTTGGATTCATATTGCTCTCCTCCCAGCAGTTTTTTCAGCTCATTGATACCTTGCATATCAAACTCGTTGCCGGTCAATTCACCAAGAAGATTGGCAAGAGATGATTCAGTCTCAGAAATCTGGTGATCAACCTCGGCAAACGTAGTTTCATACTTTTTACTCAGAGCAATGAGCTTGGCGATGAAGTCATTGATAATAGCGGCTGGCAAGCCTGCCATCTTCTCCACCAGCGGAGTTACCCACTTGAGCTTGAGCATGGATTTTGCCTGAGCATCATCCAATTCTTCGATTGTCGTTTTGGTAAGGATATGGAGTTCCTTGCTGTCGTCTTTGACCTGCTTCTTGAGAGTTTTCTCCTCATTTAACAGGGCGTTGACCTTGCGCAGAATCGCAAGAGTTTCCGGCTCGGCATCTTTCGTTTTGACTGTCTTGGCAACCTCTTTCGGAACAAAGGCATCTTTGTCGTCATTAACAAACGATTTTTCCTTATCCTCTTCGCTCAGCTCCTCCAACAGAGATTCGTATTCAGCGGCAATCTCGTTCAAGCGGGCTTCTTTGGCATTGAGAGCAGCAAGATCAGCTGAGAGCAAGGTCTCCTGGACAAGCGGGAACGGCAGAACGTGTCCGAGCCATCCCTCCTGCACTTCTTCGTCTTTGCCGTTTTTCTTTTTGATGACCATGTTCGGATCGACCTGTTTAACGGCTACAAATCCCTCGGTCTGGATGATTTCGAGGTCAACGGCTATTTTCTTCCAAATCTCATCAAGTAATTGATACGCCGCATATTTATCGACAAGGGGAATTCCGTTTAGGCGCGTAAAGACATTGTCGCTGAGCACGGATTCTTCTTTCGTGAGATTTATCTCTGCCATGCCGTCCAGCAATTCCGAGGAAAGGAACGCGTCAAAGTCAGCAAACGCTTGGCGGTATTTATCGGAAAACGCGACTATGTCCGGATGGTTGAAAACGGCTTCTTTAATGTCAGTTACTGCGGCTTGGCAATAAGCGGCGTTGACGGCTGTGAACAGTGCCGGTTTTAGGGTCGGGAACGCAGTCCAGTATTCGTGGAGCTCTGCGAGTTCTGTTTCCGGAATACCGCCGAACATGGAGGCATAGATGTCCCAGCTCTCTGCCTTTTCGGAGGAATCGACATAGCGAGGGATATTGAGATTGTACTCGTTCGCCCGGATTTCATCGCGGCTTACCACGCGGGAAAACTTCTCTGCGCTTGAACGGGAAGTTACGACATCCACGATTTTCTTAATGTCGCACGCACGTAAAACGTTGTTCTTGCCGACCTTGGCAAATCCCTTGGAAGCATCGACAATCAGAACGTCCGTGTTTTCGCGTTTCTGCTTCAGCACCATGACGATGGTCGGAATGCCCGTGCCGAAGAAAATGTTGGCGGGGAGCCCGATGATGGCGTCGATGTGGTTGTTTTCGATAAGATTCTTGCGGATAGTTCCTTCTTCTCCACCTCGGAACAAAACGCCGTGAGGGAGAACAATGGTCATAATGCCATCGCTTTTTAGGTGGTAAAGGTCGTGCAGCAGGAAGGCATAGTCGGCCTTGCCTTTAGGGGCGAGACCGAAGCGGGCGTATCTCGGATCCGTTTCCTTATCTGTGGGGCCCCATGCCTGAGAATAGGGAGGATTGGAAACGACGGCATCCACATAGAGCGGGTCGTAGGTGTTCACCGGGTCGTTTTCATCGAAGTACGGCCAGTCTTCCTCAAGCGTATCTCCGTTGCGAGTAACGATATTGTCCGGCAGGATGCCACGCATAACGAGATTCATTCGAGTCAGGTTGTAGGTGTTTTCCTTAAGCTCCTGGGCAAAGTATTTGATGTTATCCTCGCCGTTCATGTGGCGGGCCACACACTTGCCGATATTAATGAGCAATGAACCGGAACCGCTAGTCGGGTCGTAAATTTTAATCTCTGTCCGGTCTTTTAAATGGTCTGCCACAATCTCGGACATCAGCAAAGACACTTCGTGCGGGGTGTAAAACTCTCCCGCTTTCTTACCGGCATTGGCTGCAAAGTTGCTGATCAGGTACTCGTAGATGAAGCCAAGGACATCGTAGTCCTGCTTGCCGTCCATGGGAATGTCTTTAATCAAGTACAGGAGGTCTCGAATAGCTTTGGTACGAGCCCCGGAGGTTTCTCCCAGTTTGGAAAGCCCTGTTTCCAGCGTCGCAAAGACTTTATCAAAAACCTTTTTGTGCGAGGGATTGATTAAGCGACTGAATGCAGAAAGAGCATCCGTTACATTGGAGGCATTAAAATCGTTACCTTGGGCAATCCACGTAGAAAACAGATGCTCGTAAGCAATGAAGTATCCTATATTCCTGCGGACATATTCTACCGTGTCGGAATCATCTTCCGTCACGGACGGCAGATCGTCGTCTGTCCAATCGTTTTCTCTTAAAAACCGAAGCTCCTTGTCGGAAAGGAATTTGTAAAAGATGAAGCCGAGAATGTAGTCCTTGTACTCATTAGCTTCGATTTTGGAGCGCATCTTGTTTGCGGACTCCCAAATTTTTGACGCGAGCTGCTGCTTATTCATGTGGATAAAAATTGAATGTTAGAAGGGTTTTCGATCGTAGTGCCTAGAATTCGTCGAGCGGAGAAAGCCTTACAAAGAACTTATTCCGTTTTTGTCACTTGTTTCTTTGCCTATGGAGGGTGAGTTATTCAGTGGAATTCTAAATTTTTTCAGAATTTTTCCGAGTGGAAATTTCTTCGTCTCGGAAGTAGCCTTTCGAGTTGGAAGCGAGACCGATAAACGGGCGGAGGCGCTCACAATACGATTTCAGCACTGCTTCCCCCAAACTTGTTTTTAGTAACGACAATCTGCTTGTCGATACGCTCCTTCAGCTCGCTGACGTGAGAAATAATGCCCACGAGGAGATTCCCTTCCGTCAGGCCGGCAAGCGTCATGTACGCCTTGGAAAGCGCTTCAGAATCCAAAGATCCGAAACCTTCATCTACGAAGAGCGTGTCCAAATGAATGCCCGTGGACCTTTGCACTTCATCCGAAAGCCCTAACGCCAAAGCAAGAGAAGCCAGAAAGGACTCACCGCCCGATAGGGTATTTACGCTACGCTCCGTAGAATTTAAATGATCGACAATGTTCAAATCCAAGCCGCTTTGACTTCCGCGACTCTCTGCGTCCCGTCGGCGTTTTAGCTCATATTGCCCTCCGGACATCTTTCTCAGCCGGATATTGGCATAATCGAGGATGCGGTCAAAATAAGTTGCCTGAATATAGGTTTCCAGCATGAGCTTGGTCTTGCCGGAAAGAGCTCCGTTTGCAGTTTCCGAAAGAGCGTTAACCCAAGTATACTTTGATTCAAGAGCATCCAACTCCCCAGCCTTTTCGCAAATATTCTCCTTTATGGAAGCATTTACGGTAATGCGAGTGTGAATCTCTCTTTGTTTCTGACTGATTCCTTCTTTTTGGCTCTCCAAGTTGTCTTTTTCTGCCTTCAACTCAGAAACATCTACTTCCTTCCCCTCGGCTAACTGCTTTTCAAGCTCAGCGATGGTTGCACGGATGACAGCCAACTTCCTTTCAATTACAACGACAGCCTTTCGGGTCTTTTCAATATCTTCTTTCAGCTTGTGGAGATTTGTGGCGTAAGTTTCCTTTTCCTTAATCGCATCTTGCTTATTGACATATCTCAGCCTCACGCGAAAACCCTCAATCTGATTGTCCAATTCGACAGAAGTGGCGCACAGTGAGGCAATCTGTGTATTCGCCCAATTAAAACAGTCTTCCGCCTCCTTAAGGCTTTTTTCTTTTTGGGGAATCTCTCGCTCCAGATTAACCTTGCGGGCTACACGCTGTTCCGCATCACGAATTTGTTTTTTCAAGCTCTCAGACTCCTCACCAAGACGATATTCTTGAACTACGGCTTCTTGCTTTGCTTCTTCTAACTTTACCCCAGGCAGAAGTTCAGCCAACTGCTCATTCACCGACAGCTTAGAAGAATCAACAATGCCTTTTTGCACCCCTGCTTTTTTACTTGCATTTTCAGCCTCTTGTTGTGCCCGTTCATACTTAGCTTTTGCTTCTTTAACCTCAACTTCGGTAGGTGCATTTTCAGATTTTTCCGCACGGCACGGATGTTCTACCGACCCGCATACCGGACAAGGCTGATTTTCTTTAAGCCCAGATGCAATAATACCTGCCTGTTCGTCCAAAAAAGCCTTGTTCTTACCTTCATACGCTTTCCATACGTATTCCTTGTCTTTCTCTTTTTCGCGATAGTTTTTCTGAAGGCTCGTTAGTTCTTTCTCTTGCCTGCCGAGCTTGTCGATGCCGCGAATCAGCTTCTGGAATTTTCCAATCTGCTCCAAAATCTGTTGACTGTGGGCAATCAAATTCGCCTTTTCGACTCCAGCATTACTAAGAAGATCAAGCTCGCCTCTTAAAGTTGCAATCTCACTTCTCAGTGTGTCTTTTTGCCGTTCTGCTTGAGTCTTTTTCTCTTCTTCTTTTTTCAGCTCCTCTTTTTGTGTAGTACACTCATTGACCTTCGCCTCCAGTTCATCGTACTCGGGCAATCGCATGTCAATCTCAGTAATCTTGGTTTGTAATTCTTCTATCTCCGGAGCATGTCTCTCCGCATTCTCTAAATCTTTCTTGGCTTGATTTAAATCCGCCTCTGCTTGAATTTCGGTGCTTTTCTGGTCTTCTAATTTCTCCTTAGCTTTTCGATAAGCTTCCGCTTGATTAAGTTGGATAAGTACGGTCCTTTCCTGCTCATTGAGCACGTTGTTTTGCTCCGTAAGTTTGCCATCTTCCGTACGATCTTCAGCGTCAAGATTATCAAGCAGACGAACAAAATCAGATACAGTCAAAGTCCCGCTACGCGCTTTTTGGACATCGTCAAGCAACGCCGAATTCTCTGAGCAGGCAATACCGGTCATGTACTGGCGGATGCCGTTTCTTTCGTCATCGCACTGTTTCTTTATTGTTGTTGCTTCTGCCTTGAGGCGATCCTGAAGCACTCGATACGGAGATGTATGAAAAATCTCTCGGAATATTTCCTGTCTTTTTTGCGTATTCGCCTCCAAAAGCTTTCGAAAGTCTCCTTGAGAAATCATAGAAATCTGAGCGAATTGATCGCGCGTCAACCCCACAATATTACGTATCTCATTATCAACCTCCTTTATTCTGGTTTTTACGTCGCCGTCCGGCATGGTTAACTCGGCTCTGGCCGATTGCTTCGTTGTACCAGTCCCGCGTTCCTTGGGGCGTTCATATTCAGGCTCGCGACGTATGGTGTAATCGCATCCTTTATGACGAAACGTTAATTTAACGTAAGTTTGGCTCTCTGCTTTAGCATATTTTGAGCGAAGCATGTTGGCTTTTCGGCTATCCCCGCTTGCCTCTCCAAAAAGCGCAAATGTAATGGCGTCGAAAATCGTAGTCTTCCCTGCGCCGGTGTCCCCGGAAATCAAATAAAGTCCCCGGTCGCCGAGGCGCTCAAGGTCTATCTGCTGTTCATCTGCATAAGGGCCGAATCCGGCGATTGTCAGTTTCAAAGGTCTCATTTGTTGTCTTCCCAAATAGATTCAATCATTTTTTGTACGAACGTCCGCTGTTCGTCACTCATAGGCTGGTTATTCTGTTGTTTGTAAAGCTCGTCAAACAGCTCTAACGGGGACTTTTCCTGTATGTCCTGAGCAGCATCGATGACATGATTGGTTCGTGTCCGAGTATTATCATAAGTGAGTTTCATGATGTTCGGATAAACCAAACGCAATTTTCCTATAGCTTCCGGGATATCTTCCTCGTCGGTTAGGATTACGTGTACATAATCGTCTTTGTCCATCCCAACATCTACACGGTGCTCCATTACATCCGAAAAACTTCCGCGAACTGAACGCATATCGTGTCTAGGTTTCAGCGGAACGGCATGAAGATTGAGCTCTCCCTTCGCTCCAAGATTTACAATCGTTACGCTTTTAATATGCTCCGCTTCCGAAAATGAATATTTCAACGGAGAACCACAATATCGCAATTTGTTGTTGGAACCGATGTTTTGCGGTCCGTGTATATGCCCCAAAGCAACATAATCAAAGGCATCAAACACAGAGGCATCCACATTATCACTCCCGCCCACAGAAATTTCTTCTGACTCGCAAGTAGATGCGCCGGTGACGAACTGGTGTGTTAGAAGCACATTTCGACAGCTCTCATCGACGTTCATATTCGCAACCGCAACCTTGCAAGCATCGGTATAGCTTTCAACCTTCTCATCGGAATACCAACGTTTAACGTGTATCGGTTTTATAAAAGGAAGTAGGTAAAAGCACACATTGCCCCATGCGTCAGGGAGGCAAATGGGTTCCACCTTCCCGTTGTACACAGGCGCCAGGTGGACTTTCGCTCCTTTCATCAGACGGCTCCCAAATGCAAGTCGCTCCGGGGAATCATGGTTTCCGCTAATTACCATTACGGCATTGGAGATTTTCGCCAGGCGACAGAGGAAATTGTCTAGAAGTTCGACTGCTTCTGTTGACGGTACGCTTTTATCATATACATCCCCTGCAATTAATACGGCATCCGGTTTCTCATGCTCGATAATGTTGAGGATCTGGTTCAAGACATATTTCTGGTCTTCAATCATGGGCACTTCATTTACGCGCTTTCCGATATGCAAATCAGATAAATGGATTAGTTTCATTGGCAAACTCCCAAGTTGTTAAACGGTTATTTTCTAAATACTGTAATGAGATTGTCGCTTACACAGCCTGAAGGAAGCCTTCACTGAGAAGACTGGAGAGACCTTCCTTGAAACTTTGCTTTGTGATTTTGAGTTCGTTGCTAGAGCGCAATCGAACAACCCGAGGGAAGCCCAAGCCTTTTTCCATAGCAACAATCGCGCTACTTGAATCGCCCGTTCCGGTTGTCTTGTGGGGGATAGGACCCGCTAAAACGACCCGGTACACGCCATTGTATTGGAGCTTGCCATAGTTGAACGTCTTCGCTTCTTCAAAATCAATAAATTCAAAACGGTTCTTGCTAATACCAAACCCCTTTGCTATTCCGAGCAGATGTTCTTTTTTCACAGAAGAAGCGCCGATTACGATGATTTTGCCTGTGGGATAGGACGTAACTTTGCCAAAATCGTCTCCAGGATCGTCCAACAAATCTTGCCATCCAATCTTTGTGAGAATGGAACACAACGATCCATCACGATTGGCGATGAAAATCCGCCCCTGAATCTTTTCGAGTAAATCCTCAAGCTGTTCTGTAGTAAGTGACATTGATTCTTTTTCCGAGGTTAAATGTTCAACAACGAGCTCAGACTCCCAACGGCCTTGTCGAGCTTCCTCTTGAGAATTTCAATTTCATCAAGCTTCGCTAAATACCGATTGGCAATTTCTTGCTGCCGTTCCATAGGCGGCAGAGAAATCGGCATGTTCTTCAAGGCTTCAGCACTAATGCAGGAAATTGTACTTCCGACCGCGACACTTTTCAAAAGCGACAGTCCAATTTCACTTGAAAGAAAAGCTTTAATGTAAACGGGGTTGGCGAGCTTCTCTTTCAGCCGAACAATGAACATATTTGCACTGACAACAATTTGCCGCTTCCGTAAATTTTGAGCCAACGCAACTCTCATCGGATTCCCGATTTTGGAAATGACTAAATCGTTTTCTCTAAGAACACTTCGCTCTGCACTTCTATCCAATTTTTTTAGGCATGGAAGTTCCTCGGAAATGATGCCGCTTGACGAAATGTCGCGTAAACCTAAATAACAAATATCTGTGGATTCTTTGGATTCTAAATCGTCTAGTTGTTTTGCTGTCAACGCCGCTCCTCGAGTAATTGACTCGATAACATCCCCAAATTTCACTTCGTATTCTAACGGGGCTCGTGTGCAGAGGTATCGTTCCGGATAAATAACAGAATCTTCTTTTAAAATGTCTTCAACAGGAATTGATTTTACGTATTTTTCATCCCCAGAATTTAAACGAGCAATCACGGTTTCAACATCCTGGTCCGTCAATTCGGCATTTCGACGATTTTTAACACCGAGGTCTCGCGCATCAACCATGCGAACCGCAGAATTCCCATTACTGAAAACAACAATGTTTAGGGGAATTGAAGTCCACTGCAGGAGACCTGCGGGAAGAGAAATAACAGACTCTATCATTCCCCGTTCAACGAAGTATTTTCTGATAGGGGAGTCCGACAAATTAGAAAGAGCGCCATTAGTCATGATGACAGTAGCTCTGCTTTCCGAAGAAGAAAAGTCTACGATACACCTAATTGCGAAAAGCCACTCTGCAGAAAACGTCATTTTCAAAGAGGGTAAGCCTTCCGGCATCGCGGGCATGAATTCAATAATTTTTCGCTCCATTGATTTTGTGCTTCCAAACGGAGGGAAGCAGAAAATCTTTTCAAAACGATAAAAACAAGGAATGATGGAAAAAAGATCATTTTGTTCGATCTCACTTTCTACTCCCGAAACCTTCGCTTTGATGCGAGACACTACCGCTGCATCCGCGTTACTATCTACCCCAAAAAATTTTATTCCGGGAAGAGCCTTGTATGCTTCCTGAAGGAATCCTCCGAACCCAACCCCCATGTCTGCGAGCGTCTCTCTAGGTTTGCATTGCAGTGTGTGGAGCACGATTTTGGCAATAGCAGGAGGGAGAGCCTCCGCCCCCTTCGGTGAGATGTTAGCGTCTAAAATATAGCGTCTTAGAGAATCTGTATCGAAATCTGTAATTCGCTTTCTGTAATACGAATTCCAGTGCTTTTCTGGCAGTTCGCTGCATAAAGACTGACACACCAGTTCGTCGTCAATGTATTTACGTGTGAACTCCGGGATCGATGCAATATCGAAACAATTATTTTCTCGCGCTAAAAGAAGGATATATGCGACTCCTACTTTCCCCACAAAAGAGACATTCGGAACCGATGCGAACATTGTTTCAATTTCTTTGAGTTGTTTTTCTTGAAGCATGATTTTGTAAAACTTGTTCCGTTGATTAATTAATACCCATTATTAAGGTTTTGAAAAACCTTGTCAATAGGTTTTTCAAAATTTTTGCTTTGCGTTCGGTTTATTCTCTTCACCACAAAGGCGAAGGTGTTCCTACTCGTGCCGGGGCGGCGGCACGACTCCGGAAACTCCTTCGCCTTTGTGGTGAGCCCTATGCATCGATAGCACCTTTTCTAATATTCGCCTTGCCGGGAACCGGCATTGCGACGGAGCTTAAAGCTCGAATCAAAAACCTTTCGAAGCGTGAGATTGATGATTTATTTTGGGATGATTTGCAGGATTTGTATGAGCAAAGACCTGTAGACATTGATACGTTTTTAGAGAATCCTTATTTTATGGGGGAGCACTTTGCGGATCCTAATACGGGGGCGTGCAAGATATATCCTTTTTGGCGGGAGAAGCTCAGAGAAATTTACCCGTCTCCTTTTTACAACGACTACAATGAGGTTTTGGTGATGCTTGGGATTGGGAACGGGAAGTCTACTATATCGAACATTTCCTGTTTATACGAAATCTACAAGTTGCTTTGTTTGAAGGATCCGGCAAGGGAAACGTGGTTCAAAAATAATCCTTTTTAGATGCTTTTTCGTTCCTTTTTTGAAAAAGAGAAATCGATTTCTCTGAATTTTCAAATTGCCCGCTATCCCTTTATCTATGCGGTGTAGATGGTGACCACTCAGTCGGAATCTATTAATAGATTCTTATTTATATATTTAAGTAGGCGAGAGTCGAATTCGGACTCTTGAGAGCGCTCCTCGGCGCGCAATTCCGCAATCGGGGAAAAATTCTTTTAAACTAAAATGAAAAATCAAATCCCACACTATGTGGCTAAAGATAAACTAGCGGAGGCGTTCAGCGTCTCCCTCCGAACCATAGACAGATGGATGACATACGGCTGTCCGTTCCGCAAGATTGGCGGGAACGGGGTTGGACGAAACGTCAGATTTGTCCTTGAAGAAGTCGCCACGTGGCTTTCTTCCTTACAGAAAGGAGGAATTTAATGGCAGAGTTTGAAAACTACGTAACCCGTAAATACCTCAAGAAAGTATTTGGTGTGTCAGAACGAACCATCGTCAGGTGGCTTGCTAATGATTGCCCTTGCATAAGAATCGGTAGAAACGGAACCGGAGACCCCAGATTCCGTATCTCTGACGTCGAAAACTGGATTGAAATTAAAGCGGAGGTCGCGAAGCGATGAGTACGCCTTTTTCAATCTTCATAAGATCTTTTTTTAAGAAATTGGAATGATTACACTTGAACCAGAGAGATTATATGATATTGTAATTATTACAGGTTTATTTGTTTTATCAAAAACATCTAGGTCGCAGTCGACGCCTACAGCCAAGTGACGTATGAGTCTAAGACCGGACGGAAAGCGCCCTTCTTAACGGGAGAGTGGAAACGGACGGGAAGAGACGGACAGATAGGGTAATCCGGATTTGTTCAATCTCTCGACTCCGCTGATGGCGACAAGCCTCTGTTCTTTCAAAGTAATAGATAACGTTAGCACCTGATATGTCAGGTTGCTCATGTTTGTCGGGATTCCGTAGTTTACCCTACTGAAGGAAGGACATGCATAGGAGTTGCTTAAAGGTGATTAACGGGTTTTGCGGACACTCCCCCGCAAGATGGCACGTTATGAAACCAACAGACTTACCCATTAGTAAGGAGTTGGGGCAAGAGCCGCCTCCGAAGCCTCAGTTTGATTAAAGGTTACAGGAGCAAATTTATATAAGGGCTGAACCGAGAGCGAAAGCGACGCAGCGCCGGGCGGACAAATCATCTAAAAATACAGCTACTACAAATGCTTGATGTAATTAAGCATCAGCATCCCACAAACACACACATACACATACACACACATACACATACATACATACACATACACATAATAAAAAATAATGACGCGGCGTTCTAAGCTATAACAGCTCGCCTCCGTATTGATCACTTGAAACAGAGAGATAACGGAGAGAACATGAGGGGTAGTTTAGTTCGAGATAATAACAGGAACCGTCAGGCGCGCAGATTGACGAATGCATACCTGTTTGGCACTCAAGCAAAACAAGCTTTAAAAATGACTTAACAGAGCCTAGTCGAAGGAGGAAGAGCCGGAAGACGAAAGCATCGATAGCAACAGCGGCGATAGGAGGCAACGAACTCAGACGAAACCGCAAAGCCAAACACAACTGTTAAGGGGGCGAGATTCCCCGTGATGTTGGACCGTAATTCCAATCTGTTCTTTGGAGAATTAGACTCCGTGGTCGGTAGATAGCCCGACAAAAATCAGACCTCGCATTAGGACATGCGGGGAATTTCTGTTTGTATACACATAGTATGTTTTGAGTGTAACTTAAGAACGGGCGTGAAATTTGAACTTGTCTCTGCAAAAAACACACGATACGGGCGTGAAATTTTATTTCACAAATTATGATTTTAAGGGACGAAGTAGATACAGGCGTGAAATCACAGGGAAAATTTGCATACAGGAGAGACGGAGTAAATAAGTATCTCAGTTTTCGGGGCAAATCTTGAGACAGGAACGGAGATCGGGAAGCTCGTTTTTTGTGTAAATTACAGGGATTTCTTTAGTTTTTTACAATACAGCTACTACAAATGCTTAATGTAATTAAGCGTTTTGTAGATGTATTAAAAATTAAAAATCTATATATATAATATTATTATATTTATTTCTTTGTGTTACTTTCTTTAACACCTATCTCAACTTCCCTGTTCCCCTAAAAGCCTCCCCTGCACCTGTTATCTTTAATTGATAAATCCCCGCGCCGCCCCAATATATTAATTATATAGCTTGGCGCCTGTGGCGCTTGATTTAAACACCCCGTATTCGCACAAAAACAGCCCATTTTGGCGCCGGGCGGCGTGGCGTGATAGTTGCCGTTCGTTTTTAAGATTCAACAGGAACTTCTATCAGAATCTCTACCACATAGTTATTAATGCGGGAGGTGTTCAGTGGCTACGGGGACTTTTCTTCTGTAGGTTTTTTCGAACAAACCGATAAAGGGAATTACGCTGTCGGTTATACTTGTGCCACAGGACAAATCCCCGCGCAGAATGAAACTCCTTGTCAACGCACCAAAGCTCCCAAATTCATCAATATTCCCCTTTGTAACGTTGCGGGATATCTAAGCCTAATGTAGACTTTCGGAGGTATTTTATGATGTGGTAACATGTATCTGTTTTAAGTGAGATAACCGACCAGACAATCATAACACAATCCGTACTATTCTATCTTCTATTTGAGAACGATTTACGATGAACAAATTTAAATTACTGATATTAGTAGCAACAGCTTTTATTTCCGGATTTCTTGCAGGGAGATTCTCAGAGACCGAAAGCGCAAGAGATGACTCACAAGAGTTGGTAAACGGATTTGCCTATTTGGATGCATTGGAAAAAGCGGCGGATTTAATTGAAGAAAAGGTTTTTTGTGACGGACGCCTTCGCCAATGGGAGCTAAACGATTATTCTGCATTGGCATCAACTATTAGGGAAGGCTGGGTAAATTCTCTTGAAGCAGAGCTTCGCTTATCGAAAGATTTTCACCTCATAGAAGAGGAATTCGAGAAAGAGTATTGGGCATGGAAAAAAGTTTTTGAAAAAGAAATGTCTAAGCGCTCTGTATATGCAGGCGGTTCTGCAGCGGGGATGGACCTTGCGTTACGCCGAGATAGGTTGCTTCAAGATCGTGCAATTGACTTGAAGACAAAATGGATCTCGCGCCTACCCGTACCTCATTTTGAAAAACCGGAGCCTCCCACGAAAGAAGAGTTGGAAGCATGGAGAAAGCTTGAGGAAGAGGCTCAAAACGAGAACTGGTGCGAGGAAGAGAGTTGGAACGGTTAACTCTCATGCCCTCCAAGGCTGATATTTCCTAGGATTGTTTCGTATGCCGCAGGAAATGGAGGAGTAAAGATTCTTTACGCAGCTCCGGTTCCTGAACCCTCGGCGTTCGGTATGCTTGCGGGGCTTGGTGCTCTTGCACTCGTGGCTTCGCGTCGCCGCCGTCGCTAAGACTTTTAAAGCTTAACAATAAAAACGCCTCACTGAAGAAACTCAGTGGGGCGTTTTTATTTTGGATTGTGCTTCCCCCTGCAATTTTTCCCTCTACACAGAGAACCCTATAGGAACTCGTAAGGCATTCCCGTGGTTCTTATAAACCAGTTCCTGACACAACCCCTTAAAAACCTCTTCTGCGCTCGGGGCATCGTCATACCGCATCCGTTCCCGCACCACCTTAAAGTCTCCGGGACAAACGCCTTCAAGCTCTGACATTTCCCGCATTAACTCATCCTCAGAAACGCTCAGCTCCGGAAAATAACTCCTAAACGCCCTAATCCTTGCCTCTAACGTCAACGCCCGGAAATTAACCTTCCATTGAAACCTTCGCATTACGGCAGAATCTAACTTCTCCGGAAGATTGGTTGTACAGATAAAAACACCTTTAAAGACTTCCATCTGCGCTAACATCTCATTGGTTTCACTTGTTTCCCATGAGCGCGTTGCCGTTTCCCGATCGGTGAAAAGAGAATCCGCCTCATCTATCATTAAAACCTTATCTTCCCGCGTAGCCTCAAGGAATGCGGCGGCAATGTTCTTCTCCGTCATTCCGACATAGGGGCTTTTGATATCGCTCATGCGTCGAATAAGAATCTCTTTGCCCAGTTCCCGCGCAATAAAGCGCCCTAACTGTGTCTTTCCCGACCCGCTAACCCCTGAGAAAAGCATCGCAACAGGCAATGGATTTTTACTTACACGAGCCACACTCCTGTATTTTTTCAGAAATCCCGTGATTGTTTCTGAAGAAGGAGTCGTATTCAGTAAGCTCAGGTCAAAACGCTCATCTACGGGTAACACTTTTTCTGTAGATTGCTTTCCCGTAATTAACGTATAGTGACGAGAGGCAATACGGCAGACATTCTCCATAAAGACCTCGCCAAAGCCTTCAGAAACCACCTTTGCATTTGAAACAGCTAAGGCAATTCCTGCAGGAGAAAGAGCATAACGCTTCACAATAGGGAAAATCTTATCAGACAACTCCACGGGAATATCATTCTCCTTTAAAGTCGTCTCCAGAACGGAACGCTTTTGTTTCTCGGAAACACCGGAAAACTCCAAGGTGTAGGCAAAGCGGCGACGTGTCGACTCATCAATGCCCTTGATACTGTTGGTAATCCAAATAACGGGAGCCCGGCTTTTGTCCAAGAGCGTGTTCACGGATCCTTTTTCTGCATTACAGGAAACCATGCCGAAAAACGAAACTTTCTCTGTTTCTAAAAAATCATCCGCTTCGTCAATGAGTGCAACCCCGTTCCCGTTTTTTGCGGCAAATAGTGTAGCGTTGATCTTCATCGGCGTTAATGCGTTTCTTTTTTCTTCTCCTTTGCGGGAGGGAATGAAAATCGCTTTCCCTGATTCATAGGCTATTGCTTTAGCAAACTCCGATTTGCCGCTACCGGGAGTTCCGTAGAGCAAGATATGGGCGTTCCCGCCGTTGAGTAGTTTTGAGATAATGGAGATGTCTTCTTTCTCAATGTCAAAGGAGCTTGAAGGAAAAACCTTTTCAACACTCATCACGGCACTGAACTTCTTTGATAGATCATCCCCGTCATACTCAAAAAGAAAGTCTTCAATTTCACAGGATAAGTCCGGCAAGGCGTGGCGACCGTTCACGATAATGTGTTTCCCCTTTAAAGTCTTGAGGGCTTTGTTGACGTCCCCGGGACTGATTTCCAATGCTTTTGCGATAAACGTTAGGATTTTAGAACGTTCCCGTGGTCCGGCAATTTCCGTACACAACGAATCGAAGTGTCTTATCTTGTCCCGGCAGGACAAAAAAGCCAGAACTCGAGTATCTTCTTCCGTAAGAGAGAAGAACCTTGCAACATGATCAAACGGGGAAACCTCTGAAATCCGGTTTCGAAAGAAGTGTGTCTTCTCTTTCGCATTACCTATAGCGATGCTCCCGAGTTCCGATAACAATGTCCGAGACGTATTCCCGCAAAGGTGGTAACGGAGCATACGGACAATCTCTTCGCCGTTTGTTATCGAGTCAAAGTCTACGCACCCCTTTATGATTTTGTATTTCGGATCGGATTCAACGGCTCTCGTAACTTCCTTCCGTAAAAATTCAAAATCGACAAACTCCGTAAGTGCGAGAAAGTACGATGGTCTATGTCCGTAATCGTCGAACAAGTTTATCAGTGCAGAAGCGGTTACGTTTTTGACGGAGAAGGTCGCACCGCACGATAACGGGAACGTTCCGTCCTCGTATTCCCGTTTTCTAAAATACCCTTTCCTCATTTTATTTGCTGAAAATGGCTTTCACAAGCAGCCACCTGCTCGGTTTTCTTATCTTGGCTATATCAATGGTAAAGCGGAAAAGATTCCCGCTCTCTTCCATTTCCATTACGTCGGGAAGGAACATGTTCATAGAGTCCCGAAAGCGGCGAATGCTCTCGTATTGAAGCATTTGGCTTTGGTTGGTCTCGCATTTGTGGCAGCGGAGTTTAAGGATCGAAGGGTTAATCGCTCGTTTAAACCATTGTTTACGTCGTGGTGTATCTGATTGTTGATTTGTCATCGGATTTGTTTGTTGAATGAAAAAAAAAGATGTGCGGAAAGTGGCTCCGGGAAAGAAGGGGGCTATTACCGGAGCTTGTTTCGAAGTTTCTTAAAGAATGATTCAGGTCTTTTTAGAGGCTTAAGCCTTTCCGGTTTGTCGATAAGAGAAAATACATCCTTTAGGGCGTTGTTAATGTTGCCGTCATACCCGCAAGTCTCACGGTTAAAGTCTAACATTCCTCCCCATACTTCTAATACTCCGTCTTCTCCGGGTTCTATAATGCCAAAGATGATGTAGCCGTCACAGCCTTCTGCTACATTGTCATCGTTAGAACCGTTCCCGAACTCTACGAACAGGGAGATATCGGGATAATCGAGAAAGGTGAAGTAGGTGCCTCCGGTCCAAGGTTTTGTAGGATTGTAATTGTTGTACATAAGACCGTACGTACTACCTCCATCGACCCTAACTTGTCCGGTCTTTTTTTTGAGAAATAATTTTTCTCGCCCAAAAGGATATTTCGTGCACGCCCCGTATTAGGATCCGCAAAGTGCTCCCCTCATAAAATAAGGATTCTCTAAAAACGTATCGATGTCTACATGTCTTTGCTCATACAAATCCTGCAAATCATCCCAAAATAAATCATCAATCTCACGCTTCGAAAGGTTTTTGATTCGAGCTTTAAGATCCGTCGCAATGCTGGTCCCCGGCAAGGCGAATATTAGAAAAGGTGCTACTGATGAATAGGCTCACCACAAAGGCGAAGGAGAGAATGAGGCGGGAGAAGAGAAAGAGGTGTGGTTAAACGAAGGTAGAATTGACAAAAATACAGTTGTATATAGGCTCGTAAGGAGGCCCCTTTCCTACACGTCCCCTTACCCCGCGCAGCATGTTTGGCTTCTATTCAGAATATGTAGAATTTAATAATTGGGTCTATGAACGTTTTTTTGCGCCCAATCTACATTCCGGAGTAAGCGTTGCGGCGCTTTTAGCAGAAGTGGACGAAATCCGGAATCATCCATCGTTCGGTGAGGCATGCAAACACTTGTCATGGACCGAGGATTGGCACGGATTAGATAATCTTGACGGAAATACTCCCCGTTACATCGGCCTCATCGCGATTCAAGTTTTAGCTGCATTCGAATGCCATGCTGATAAACAGAAGACAGACAGAGCATACAACCCCGAGCTTTGTAAATTATTAGACAATATTTCCCTAAGTGAGCTCCAAAAGAGATATAAGGGGAACGGTGTTTTTTCAGGACAAGACGAGATATATGAATCCTTTGGGATTTGGTGTGAAAAAAACGGGCTATCTGTTTCCCTTCCACCAAAGAAAAAAGGGTCAAATCGGTATGTTCAGTATCCGGACTCTCTATCATTGCTCAACAAGGAAAATCTAAAACAAATCGACTTCAAGCGGGACTTCGTTTACGGGGAAGAGATCGATTTTGACAAATTTAAACAGAGGATTTTACGGGGGCGCTATCTCCCTCCATATCTGCCTATAAAGGTTGAAGAAAAAATAAATCAAATCATTAGGCAGAAAGGGTCCCACACAAGAGACGCCATTCTTCTTCAAATATTTATCGGATACAAAAATTGGGACGGGACACAAGCTTCCGTAAAATACGACCAGATCAAATCTCGGCAACCGGGCACCAACGAATATTTACTTTATTGGGACGATCTCGGCGAATTCGTTCCGGAACTGGAATGCAATGGGATTCCAGTTCCTCTCGATTCGATTCTAAGCCTCTACAAAAAAGGAGCATTTTTTGTTCGGGAGTCAGACGACTCTATATGCTGGCGAATGGTTTCTGAAAAAATAGAATCGATCAGCAAGTATCTGTACATTTGCTCATGTAAAGCACCAACAGACTTTTGGAAAAAAATAATTATCGAGAAAGACTTCTTTCCCAAAGAATTTGATCATTATCGCCTGATCGTCGTTCCCGAGGAATTAGTTCCCTTGCAGAAAAAATCAGACGCAAAATCCGGAATAAGTTTGAGTGGGGGATTTAAAATCGGATGGCGCCAATGGATGCAAGGTGGGGGACCGGAAACCATCGGCTCTTCAAATAGTTCCGCAGGGCTTGTTTCCGCACAAGACGGCAAATACAACGTGATCAATCTCCAAAAGAATCCGCTGGTCAATTTGCCAGCGGGTTTGTACCTACTAAAAGGCAATGCGACTGCTCCTCAAATTCATTTCGAAATCGTAGACCCTAAATTTATTGATGCTCCTTCGAGAAAAAACCTGGGGTGGAATCCTTATCCGTTTATTGACGCAAAGGAAGAAACTTCATCTTGCGGACTCAATTTTTCACTATTGCCGGCAACGGAGTCGCTCGGACAATCCCCTCTAAAAGCATGGATCAAAAGCGCCAACGAAACTTTTAATCGAAGATTTATAAACAGGAATCTAATTAACACTAAAGTTTGGGAGAACACATAAAAATGAGATCCTACAAGCACTTGCTTCCGAGTGGAGATTTTTCCAATTTTTCTTTTGCGGGGAGGAATATTTCCGGGATTGATTTTTCCAAAGCGAAAAATCTGACGTGGAAACAGATTGCTGGAGCTAGGGAGCTTCGAGGAATTATATTGCCGGAAGGCATGGACTTTACCGGTGTGTCTTTTTGTGGGAGGGATATTTCCGGGATTGATTTTTCCAAAGTGAAAAATCTGACGTGGAAACAGATTGCTTGGGTTGCGTCTCTGAAGGGAATTAAATTACCAGGAGGCATGGACTTTACCGATGCGTATTTTTATGAGAGGGATATTTCCGGGATTGATTTTTCCGAAGCTAAGAATTTGACAGGAAAACAGATTGCTGAAGCTGAGGAGCTTCGAGGAATTATATTGCCGGAAGGCATGGACTTTACCGATGCGTATTTTGATGGGAGGGATATTTCCGGGATTGATTTTTCCAAAGCTAAGAATTTGACAGGAAAACAGATTGCAACGGCTCGGTATTTTCGAGGAATTACATTGCCGGAAGGGATAGACTTTACCGATGCGTCTTTTACAGAGAAAGATATTTCCGGGATTGATTTTTCCAAAGCTAAGAATTTGACAGGAAAACAGATTGCAACGGCTCGGTATTTTCGAGGAATTACATTGCCGGAAGGGATAGACTTTACCGATGCGTCTTTTACAGAGAAAGATATTTCCGAGATTGATTTTTCCAAAGTGAAAAATCTGACGTGGAGCCAGATTGCTGAAGCTAAGGAGCTTCGAGAAATTATATTGCCGGAAGGGATGGATTTTACTGGTGTGTCTTTTACAGGGAAAGATATTTTCGGGATTGATTTTTCCAAAGTGAAAAATCTGACGTGGGAACAGATCGCAGAGGCTTGGTATTTTCGGAAAATTAAATTACCAGGAGGCATGGACTTTACTGGTGTGTCTTTTACAGGGAAAGATATTCTCGGGATTGATTTTTCCAAAGTGAAAAATCTGACGTGGAGCCAGATTGCTGAAGCTAAGGAGCTTCGAGAAATTATATTGCCGGAAGGGATGGATTTTACTGGTGTGTCTTTTACAGGGAAAGATATTTTCGGGATTGATTTTTCCAAAGTGAAAAATCTGACGTGGGAACAGATCGCAGAGGCTTGGTATTTTCGGAAAATTAAATTACCAGGAGGCATGGACTTTACTGGTGTGTCTTTTACAGGGAAAGATATTCTCGGGATTGATTTTTCCAAAGTGAAAAATCTGACGTGGAGCCAGATTGCTGAAGCTAAGGAGCTTCGAGGAATTATATTGCCGGAAGGGATGGATTTTACTGGCGAGTCTTGTTATGGGAACGATATTTTCGGGGTTGATTTTTCCAAAGTGAAAAATCTGACGTGGAGCCAGATTGCTGGAGCTAGGGAGCTTCGAAGAATTAGACTGCCGGAAGGGATGGATTTTACTGGTGTGTCTTTTACAGGGAAAGATATTTCCGAGATTGATTTTTCCAAAGCTAAGAATTTGACGTGGAAACAAATTCAACAAGCAAATCGTTCCGCTGATATCGTGTTTCCTATTGACACGTCAACTGACGATAATTTTGCGCAGGAGCAAATCTCAAATGAGCAAGGTCTTCCTCCTATTAAATTACCTGTCGAAGGAGAATCCGTCGAAGAAGAGAATGCAATTCGGTCTGAACAACAGGGAACGAATGGTGAACGAACAACGTCGGGGGACGTTATGGATGCCCCAATACTCTGTAAATTGAACGACAGCATGGAGACTGAACGTTTTTCCAGAATTGAATCAAACTCGATACAAGACGAAGAAGCACGTAAGCTTGAAGAAAGATGTAATGCCCTTCGTGCCGAGATTGTTGCACTCTCTGCCGAAAAGAAACGGGAGGAAGAGAGAATTCAGGAAAGTATTGAAGTTTGGAATAAACAAATGGAAGAACGAAAGGCTGAAGCGCTTCGGGCTTTACAGGAAACATTAAGAAGAGAGCGGGAATCTTTGGAAAAGCAATACTCTCCGCTCAAAGAAGAAATTCAAGAGTTGAAAGAAAATCGGAATCAACTGGTTGCGTTGATGCGGATTCAGTCCGGAATTTCAGATGCCGAAAACGAGTTTGCGTTCCCGCTTGAAGTGTTGAGAAAAAGCGAAGAAGCTATCGGCGGGATTCCGGAATTGAAATTTGATGAGACGATTCTTTTAAACGAAGAACATTTTCAAAAAATCAGTAAAAATAAGGTGTTGAAAACCGAGGATATCCGAACGGGGCTCCTTCTTGCTCGCGCCCTCGGAAATACAGTTTATATCCTTTCACAACCATCTCCGAAGTGGTTTGAGTTTAAAGATTTTTGGAGGGAAGCATTAAAGGGGATTTGGGAGTCGGCGCATGCAAATCCGGATGTTTGGCACGTGCTTTTGATTGAAAATTTCAATATCGCCTCCCCCGATTGTTGGGGAAAACCGCTTTGGAATTTGATTAACGGGTGGACATCGCATTTGCCATGCGCAAACACACCGACCATTCCCGACAATTTACGAATCATTGTTTCCGTGGCTTCGTGCAATGATCCGGATAGTTTAGGATTGCCGACAAAACTTGCCGATAATTGGAGATCGCTCGACGTCCGGGTAAAATCTGATCGGGATTGGCGAGATATTTTTGAGGAAGAGCTTCCGGCTCTTAATAAGAAAGCATTTTTCCCGGTACGCTTGTAATAAAGAGAAGACGTGGTAATGGCGAACGATTCAAATGAGAGGCAGAAAAAAGTTTGGGAGCTAATTTTGTCATGGTTAGGGACTCAGGAGAGATTGGTTTCGCATGAAAAAATGCGGGCGATTTGTAATACAGGGAAACGTATAGCAGAGGGTGTCCCGGCTCTGCAAAAGCAAGAAGGAGGGGACATAAAAAAGTTTTCATACGCGCTTTACGAGTATTTATATCCGCTTGTAAGAGCAGGAATTGTTGAGCTTAAAACAGAGGACTCGAAAATTTTTTGGGGGCTTGCTCCCGCATGTGTCTTTTTTCGAGATGATGGCGGAAAACGTTTTTGGACCGGAATCAATTTAAGTGATGCACAAAAAGGAAGTATTCAAGGGCCGATGTGTTTTGATTATTTGAATATCTCCGAATGGATTACGGGAACTGATATTACCGAGGATGGCTTACCGGTCGTGAAAAATCCGTCAACACTTGCGTTGTTGAGACTTTTCAAGCCGTGCAAACCGGAAGTTTTTGGTGTCCGAGATCCCGGGATTAACTGGGAAAAATATTCAGAAGTTTTTATTTCCGGCAAAGGTTGGCAACAAGCACGCTTTCGTGAACGCGCTGGCTTGTATCGTGTAAAAGGTCTCTACTCTAATCGTGCCTATCGTGACAAATCGGGTATCGGGTATCGAATAAATCGATTCCCGGAAAACAATTTTTGGGCAAAATTACGTGCGAACATGGACAATGGAAAGGATGTTGCAACTTATAATTCGCGGGAACAGAAACTCATTTTTTGGCAAGATTTACCGTTTCTGTTAGCTCGGGTTCTATTTTTAGAGCAACTGTCTCGCGGTGTTTTTCCCAAGATGAACGGGACGTATTACGGAATTTCTCAAGAACACATTCGTGAATTAAACCGAATTTTTGAAAGTAAAATTAAAATCGAAAACGATTAACAGGAAAACCTTAGAATAATGAATGATCCTATTTCTATTTGGGAAGAACTAAAGAACAACTATTTGCGTTATTTGAAAACGGGGATTCCGTTATCTCATCCATGCTTGGATGCCGAACGCAACGAACTGTTTTGCCGCGCGGCAGAAGATCATCGTGCGGATGCTTTATGGCACGAACCTTACTTTGAGGTAATGCCGGTTTATCCGAGTGGCGCGAAATTGAGTGAAATCGCGGACCTTCCGGAAGGATTTGCTGAATTTGCAAAGCTTGGTTTGTTTTCGCCGAAACGACTTTACAAACACCAGGAGGACGCGCTTCGTGCCGTTGAAGCCGGAAAACATTTAGTCGTGACGACAGGAACAGGGTCCGGGAAAACGGAATGTTTCATGCTTCCGCTTTTTGCTCAATTAATTCGGGAAAAACAAAAGCGGCAAGAAGAATGCGCTGTAAAAACCTTGATTCTTTACCCTTTAAATGCGCTTGTAGAAGACCAACTTGTGCGCCTACGCAAAGCATGCAATACGAAGGAAACACGGGCTTGGATTTCATCTCATTGTTACGGTGATGTCATTCGTTTTGCGAGATATACGGGTGTCACACCTAAAGATTCGAAAGATTTGGCTGCGGGAGAGCTGAAGTCTGCGTGGGAAACAATTAAAAGAGAAGGTGGGAAATTAGAAGATTTGGAATCACGCTTCATTAACACGGATGAAGAGTCTGCAGAGCTTTGGACCCGAGAGCAGGTTTGGGAAACGCCGCCGGATATTTTAATTACAAATTATTCGATGCTCAATGTGATGCTGATGCGTACGCGGGAAGAAGGCATCTTTAAAAAAACACGTGAGTGGCTAAAGCAGTCGGATTCCAATGTTTTTTATATCGTCATCGATGAGCTGCATACATACCGAGGAACCCCGGGGACGGAGGTCGCGTTGCTACTTCGTCTTTTTTTGGATCGAATCGGGTTAACTCCGGATTCGAGTCAATTGCGTTTTTTGGCGACAAGTGCATCGTTGGAAGAGGAAAATTTTGAGTTTATCCGAGATTTTTTTGGCTGTGATATCTCGAAATTTGAAATTATCCGCAATCCGGATGTGTCTATTCCCGGGGGTTCACAAAAACTTTCTCCTGCCGAATTTGTAGAATTTTGTTCTGATAGTGTTGATGCGGAAAAAGCCAAAGACGTCTTCACGCGCTTCCGCGTCAGAGATACCCTGAAAAGGGCATTTTGGGATGACACGACGAATACATACGCGCCAAGGCTGCTGTCGGATTTATCACAAAAACTTTTTGGAGAGAAAAATATAGAAGCGACCCGTGGTTTGTTGAATTTAGTAAAAATTGCCGCAGAATCTCCGGAGGCAAAGATACCTTTGCGAGTTCATTATTTTTTCCGCAATGCAGATATGCTTTATGCATGCGGGAATCCGAACTGTTCGGAAGTTGCCGACGCTTACCGATATGACGACCGGCGATTGGGCAAATTGTACTTTTCTCCGGTGAAGCGTTGCCGATGTGGGGGACATGTCTATCCTCTTGCGATCTGTCGCACATGCGGAGAAGTTTGCTTGGACGGATATGAAAAGAATACGGAGAAAAAATTTGTCGACGCGAAACCTCCGAGTGTGCAAGCAACTGAATACAGGAAAACTTTTGTTTTGCCGAACAATCCGAACATGGAACTCTGTGAACGAAGGACAACAACAAAATCCAAGGATGAAGTGTCCCAGTGGAGCGTTTGTAATTTTGATGCGTTTTCTGGAGAGGTTTTGCCGATTAGAGACCCTCGAAATACCGGCGACTACAGAGTATATTATTCGCAAGGAGAAGAATACCCGGACGTTTGTCCTGCATGTGAAGCCCAAAAAAAAACAGAACGAAGCTTGCCGCCGTTCTCTAATCACGGGACAGGCGCACAGAAAGTGAATCAGCTATTAGCGGATTCATTATTTTCTGTTTTGCAAAAAGAAGGGACGGGAAATGCAAAGTTGATTTTATTCTCCGACAGCCGTCAGGGGGCGGCAAAACTTTCTGCGGGAATCGAATTTGCCCACTACCAAGACTTGCTTCGTCAGCTCGTTTGGAAGCATGTAAGATTAAGTATTGGAACTGCGGAGAAGTATGCTCAGATGCTTGGTCAAGTAGACCTGCTTTCCCGAAAAGAAGCGCGAGAGTTAGAAAAAAAATTAGAAGCACTTTCGATCCCTTCAAATGAAATCGAAGATATTTTAGATCAAAATCCCGGATATGAAAGAATCACAGAGAAAGTTAAGAAACTCTTGTTAGCCGGGATTCCTGTGAATTCAATTTCTGAAACGATAAAAGATGAATTGGCAGAGCTTGGTGTATGCCCGGTGGGACCAAGGGGCGAATTCTCAAATTGGATGGAATTATTCAGAAGCGATAGCGACCTTGACTTGGAAGAAAAATCGAAAAAGGATCGTCTACTGGGAATGCTGTCTTATGAGATACTTCGAATTCTCTTTCCTGCCGCACGGCGCTCATTTGAAGGGTTAGGATTAGGGCTCGTGTGCTACAGGGAAGAACCGGACAACGAAGCAATCAATGTCTTCATTCGAATGATGGGGGAAAAAGGACGAATTAAAGGGAACGAATACGCGAATGCAGTAAGTGTGCCCCGGAATATCGCTGATTATTTCAAGAGACTCGAAGGTTCTATTACTCATAACGAAATTAAAGAGAAGTTGATTGAAAAAGGTGTATTAGAAAAAGACCCGCTTGTTTTGACCGGGAAAGGATTGATTATTGTTCCGCGTCTTTCTGCGACCTCTATTTGGGTTTGTAAAAGGTGTAGAACAATTCATTTACACCGATCGAACGAAAAATGTGTAAATTGCCATGGAGGGTTAAAAGAAATTCGCTCAGAAGATGTCATTAACGATATCAAAGATAATTATTACTATGCGTTAGCCCATCGGGAAAATGCGTTTCGTCTGCATTGCGAGGAACTGACGGGGCAGACAGCGCGGACTGAAACGATTAAGCGTCAGCGCCATTTTCAGGATGTGTTTTTGACCGACGAAGAAAAATTCTCGAAAGCCAAAAGCATAGATATACTGAGTGTGACGACGACAATGGAAGCTGGGGTTGACATCGGGTCTTTGAATGCTGTCATGCTCGGCAACATGCCACCACAGCGTTCGAATTACCAGCAACGTGTGGGGCGTGCGGGGCGACGCGGGAACGCATGGGCATTCGCTTTGGTTGTTGCGCGAAATAACTCCCATGACTATGCGCACTTCGCGGATCCGGAACGCATGATCTCGGCTCCTTCTCGCCCTCTTTATGTGGATTGCGGAAATGCTGTTATCATCAAACGTATGGTGCAAAAGGAGATTTTGCGAGTAACCTTCAAAAAACTAAATCCAAAATCAGGCGGAGACTCTGTTCACGGAGAATTTGGGGCTGCGGAGGATTGGAGCCCGACGCTTTCGGCACAATTGAAAAAATTAATGGACGAGCATGAAATCCTCCGTCTCATAGATGTTGTTTCATTCGGCATTCCGCTAACCCAAGAGATAAAAGAAAGTATCTGTTCCGACATTTTAAGCAATCTTTGCTCTGATATTGATCGGATTGCAAAGGACAATATTGAATTCCCGCAAGAAAACTTGAGTGAACGACTTGCAAATGGCGGAGCCCTTCCGATGTTCGGGTTCCCGACAAAAATTCGCTATTTGTATTTGAAACGATTAAAGGACAGGCGAGATTTATTAAAACGTGAAGATGTTGTCGATCGTAATTTAGATATGGCGATTAGTATGTTCGCTCCTGGAACTCAGATTGTTCGAGACAAAAGACTTTATACGGTAACAGGGGTCGTGTCGTGGAAAAGCGAAGAAGGGCGCGCCAAAATCGATGACGGACGGGGGACTATTCGAGCCGTATTTTCTTGTTCGTGCGGATACATTAAAGTTGAAGACGAAAATATGGTGGAGGTGAGGCAATCCTGTCCGGTTTGTGGTTCGGAAGGTGTGTTTATTCGGACCTATACGCCCAAAGGTTTTTGTGTAAATTTAAATAAAGATACATCTGAAGACTACAATGGGATTTCGAATCGGGTGTGCCAGGATTATGCGACACAATTGGGTTGTGGCATTCTTGAAAATGACTTGGTTAATGTTCCTAAAACAAATTTGAGGATCTTTTCAAAACAGGATGCCCAAATTTATCTCGTGAACAATAATGGCGGGAGTTTGTTCGAATTTGAAAAAGATCGCAACGGCTATTGGGTTGTTCCGGAATTTCAGTGTCAAAATCAAGGTATGTTTTTTAGAACCGGCGAAAAAGAAAAAGCTGGGTATTTAGCAAGCCGAATAAGTGGCATTTTAAGCTTTCGACTTCAGAAATGTACTGAAGATTTAGATTTAAGTCCCCTGAAAGACGGCGAAATAAAAGAATGCGTCCGTTCCGCATATATATCTATGGGCTATTTCTTGAGGAAAGCAGCATGTGATTACCTCGACGTCGATTTATCTGAACTAACCGTGGATTTTCGCATTGTCTCTGTCGGAAACGACAAATGGGTAGGAGAAATTTTCCTTTCTGACACGCTAGAGAATGGTGCCGGATTCTGCGATTTTCTTTTTAGACGCAAGGAATTAATACGGGAAAAGCTGTTGGATGTCTTTGTTGGAAACAATTCTATGTCGAAATTCAAGAAAATGATTGAAGGGCATGAGTGTTTCTTGGCGTGTTATGATTGCATCAAGGACTATAGCAATTTGTATTATCACAAGTACTTAAATTGGCGCTTAGGCGTAGATTTAATTTACCTTGCCGTAGACGGAGAAACACAAATTGACTTTACGTTACCGCATTGGAGTCAGTTTTTTGGTCGCTATTTGCCAAAGATTGCCCCTACTAAGCCGATTGTGGAAACAGTCGAAGGGGAAATATTGTTAATTCACCCGCTTTGGTCTGATTCCTATATCCAAAAACTGAAAACAGCCTATAATATTTCAAAAACGGAAGATGTTTTGACCTATGTGTCGGAAAAAATGAAACATCCTGAATAGTACCGGATTATTTTCCCAAAGCCGTGTTTAAAGGAAACTTGTATGACGATGAAATGTAAATATTGTTCACAGAAAGAGCTTATTTTATCTCGGGGATAATGTTGGTTTTAGGCGTGTTTCTCGGTGTATTTCTCCAAAATGAGCTTAGTGTTCCTCCTGAGCCCGAAGAACCGAAAAAAGCATGCACTACGGAAGAGGGAACTCGTGTAATTACGAACATGAGCTGCTTCGAAGCATTGGAGGAAGTCGCCATGGCTTTTTCAGAACGAGGTAGCATAGATGAAAATGTGGTTTACCAGGGGCAAATGAATCAATATTCGTGGAAAAATGCTATGTTTAAAAAATGGTACTTGAGGAATTAAGTGCGGAAATTGAAAGAGCTGAAGATTTCGATTCCTTCCGCCAATCTTTCAGCATACGATTCCCGCGCAATCCACTCCTCGCTCGTCAGATAATGCCCCCAACCAAACGACTGAGCTCCCTCGCCGCTTCCAATTTTGTCATCACGAAAACGCCCGAACGGCGCATCTTCTTCTGACGCAAAATTGTGCGGAGAACCGTGAAACGCCGCAGAATACCGAATTTCAATTGACGGATTCTCAAAGTTTTCTATGATGTCAATCAGATGAAGCCGTTGAGCGGTTTGTGTTGATGCTCCCTTCGGGAGGAGCGATACCAAGCCATTCGACGGCTTTTTCTTTGTTTACATACTTTAATTTGTTTTTACCAAAATCAGGCTCTTTGTCGACCGCTTCTTCGAGAAGCCGTTCAATAGACTTTCCGTGGACACTTGCGATTTCGTTTATTTCTACACGCTTCCCGCCGCGCTCAAGTTTCACAGCCGCCGTAATCTTACGACCGTCCTTAAGCGTCAAATCCGTAATCACGATAAGTGAGCGGGCTTTCGTCCCCCACTCATAAACCATGAGCGGATTATTCAATGACACGGGAAGATTTTGAATTTCGTCAATGGCGATGTCGTGCTTACCCAAATGCTCTTTTAAAACCTTGGGTTCAATCGTTATCTCCGTCGCATTTAATCCGCTTGCACGGAGAATCGCACCGGGAACGCCAAGATGAAGAACTCCCTTGTGTGTTCCCGCCTTAAATGCTTCCAGTTCGGCGTTAAAGCGGTCGTTTTCGATTTTATACCGTCCCGCCCTGCGCCTTTTCCGCGCTCTTGCGAATCTGCTCCGAACTCTCACGGACAATCTTAATCCCCGCTGTCTTAGTGATACGAGAAAGCAAGCCGTTCATCTTCTCCACCCGCGCACGCGTCATCTCTTGCGTGGGAGCAAGTGCAGAAGATGAGCTGTAGCGAAAATCCGGATTGAAGCGCGTATCACCCAAAAGATAAGCCTTGATTTCCGCGAGGTCTTTCTTAGCCTCTTCTATGTCAGCCGAGTCGTTTTGGACGTTAGCCCCGGGGATGCGGGATTTTCCCGTAGTTGTATCTAAGGCATCGGCTGACTTTTTTGTTTTCTCAATTCGCCAACTTATCCAAACTTGTTCCCGGGTATAATCAGGGTGATTTTACTGACTATAGTTTGCTTTTTTGGGGGATAAAATCGGAGGATACCCGGGAGCGGAAATACGCACGAGACAAATACCGATTAAAACAGCAGATCTAGCGACGAAGACTCAATATCTTCGTGTTATTTGCAGATTGAAGAATGGGGAGTGTAGCAAAAGTGAATAAGTAAATTCACTTTTCGGAAACTTTTTCTGAACGTATATATTTGTGGAACGTTTCCCTTTTTAGGGTTATTCACTCACTTTTTAGCTCTTAAGGAAGAGAAGAAATTCAAGAGAAATAAAGAAATGCTTATAAAAGAAGAGGAATTGCGCAGTAGATGGCGCGAAATAACCGTCTGATACTGGTTTAAAACGTGCGCACCTATTTCAATTTCTTCCGGGAACACGCCTCTGAGTTCTAAAATCTGATTAAACCCCGATTTTACGAAGCAAGTTGAAATAAGAAGACAAAGATTATGCCCTTAGCCGAACAGCCCCCGCACCAAGAAGGAGTTTCTCCATCTGCTCTGCTCGCTCCGGAATGTAATAATCTCGGCGCTTTAAAAATTTATAGAGAGCTGATGATGCAACAAACGAATATGACTCATTGAAACAGTTTAAATTCGGATCTACTCCGGCATTTAGTAAAAACTCTAAAATAGCAGGGTATTGTAACTCCACGCATTCGTGTAGTAATGATTCATCCAAAAGTTTAACACTTCCGATCTTTTTAAGGATAACGCGCAGAGCAGATATTATCCGTTTCTCTATCTTCGGAGTTTCAAAATAAAATTCCTTAGGAAAGGCATATTTTGAATCAGCGACACAGGCTCGGTCTAAATGAAATTCCAATATTGTTTCTTTATCCAATTTCTCAATTCCCGGAACATCTAGGCTCATCGCAGAGGCATGTATTTCCTGCTCTTTGTTAGGGCGAATATCGTCCAATAGCCATCCGGGGCGAGCGCCATAGGCAATAGCAAGTCTCGCGTTCTGATATATGTATTTGGCATCTCTCGGTCGATCGCAAGCTTCTTCGCTCCAAATTTCTCCTTCCAGGTTATCCAAGGCAGAATACTGCTCATAAGTCAGTATGTTGGGATTCATCCCTTTCTGAAGTAAATACTCCACGACCTTTAAACTGGGACACCATTTCGTCGCGTAGCAGAAAACGGACACGTTCGTGCTGACATCTCTGTGCACTCTATTTAAATCAAATCCGTGTTCCAACAGAATGTTAACACACTTGAACAGTCGATCCTCGCTTTCTTTGAATTTTTCTTTCCGGGGAATCTCTGCTTCGCCCCCATAAAACCAAAAATGACTTTCAACACACATTTCTTCCAATAGCCCGGGGGCGTTGGGGTCTTGTATAAAATTCACATCAGCACCACCGGCTATTGCCTGTGTCATTTTATCGGCATCCAGCGATGATACGGCTTCCATCAGAAGTGCATTCGGGGATTGTTTTTCATTCGCACTCACGATCAGGTTTTTCCTCCAAAACTCGTACTATAAAATCCGTTTGTTATGTGGGCCTGAGCATTAGCATTGCCTTGATTCAAAGCCTTCCAATACCAAATAACGCCTTCTTCTTTATTCCCGAAGACTCCATGCCCATGAAAAAGGCTCGATCCAAGAAAGCGTTTGAAATTTGGCGCCATTTGCTCGAGGCACTCTTGAGCTACTTTATCACCCTGTTTGGCTATTTTCCAGCAAGTGATAACATCCTCATGGGAAGCGATACCTTGCAAACGTAATTTTGAAGGCGATACACCAGAAGAGGTCGCTTCTTTCACTTTTCCCTGATTTTGCACACTCGTGGGAGGCACGTGAAGCATCCGCCGCCCCAATAATCATAAAAACACGGATAAACGGGAGCGTTTCGGCGGGCGTTCCCGTTGTTTTATTTTAAGCAATGAGGGTTAAGTGAGGGTTGGATGAGGGTTGGTAAAAATCGCTAAAAAGACAATCGGTTCCTATTCCGCATAAACAAAAGGATTCTTAGTTTATTATTCTTTTTTAAATGAGGGTTTGAGGGTTATGAGGGTTAATTCAGTAAAAAAGAAAAAATAAGAAGAAAGAAAAAATATTAAAAAAGTACTTGAGAAGACCCTCATATCCCTCATTCTGCCTTCTATCCCGCATAAATACTACAATCCCTGCTGACAAAACCCTCACACATCTACCAAAGAAGCCCTCACACCGCATACGAGGATGGCGTGGGGCGAGAAGGAAGAGAGTTTCGCTATCCTTGCATATAACAGAAGTGGTTAAAAATTTACGTGATTTTTACGTGATTTGAAGGGAAAAATAGCACAAATCTCTCCATGCAAGATTTTGACTTGTTTCGCCATGGAACCCGCATAAATACAGGGATTATCCTCTTGAAATCCGCACGTAAAAAAATCGTAAATTCTTCTGCAAAAAAAGGGCATTTTAAGGCGTTTTGGGGCGTATTTGACGAATCGCAAAAAGACACGGAAAAGCCCGCAACCCCTTTATTTATGCGGGTTCGCGGGCTTTTGAAAGTGGTGCGGCTGGAGGGAGTCGAACCCTCGTCTCAACCTTGGGAAGGTCACATAATAGCCGTTATACGACAGCCGCAAAAAAATATGATTGGGGGAAGATAGCGTTCCCGGGAAGCCTGTGCAACAAAAATTTCCGGCTACGGCAAAAGGCGAACAATAATACTGTAAATATTGTAGCCGAGGAACATGGAAACGGGAAGCGTCAGCGTCCACGCCCACAGGATTCGCGTAATTGTCGAAAAATTAACGCGCCGCATATCTTTGGCGACGCCCACGCCCATAATTGAAGAGGAAACAACGTGCGTGGTGGAAACCGGCATCCCGAGCTGAGAGGTGCCGATGAGGATTGTGGCGGAAGTCAGCTCCGCCGCAAAGCCGTTTACGGGACGGAGCTTTGTCATTTTGTGTCCCATGGTTCGGATAATGCGGTAGCCGCCGCCTGCCGTTCCCGCCGCCATAACGACGGCGCAAAGAATTTTTACCCACAACGGCACATCGGAACCTTCGTCCAGTGAGAGAAATCCGAGCCATGAAGGATTGTTTTCAAAAAGCCCGGCAGCCGTTCCCGCGATTAGAGCGAGGGTAATAATCCCCATCGTTTTCTGAGCGTCGGAAGTCCCGTGCGCGAACCCCATTCCTGCCGCCGTAAAAATTTGGAGTTTACTGAAAACATACTGAACCATCGCCGGCTTGCGGTTTCGGAAAATGAAAAAGAACAGGAGCATGACGACGATGCCCAGCAGGAATCCGAGCATCGGGGAAAGCAGCATCGGCATCACAAGTTTCGGCCAAAGCCCTTTGGTTCCGTTGTCTATCGACCAAAAAAGCACGCTCCAGTCGATGTCGCCGGAAACGTAGCCGGCGGGCAGTTCGTGATTTGCCGCCGCCGCGAGCTCCGCAAAATTACTTTCCGTGGTTTTGGCGAGTGCGCTTCCGCAAAGCGAGCCGATCAGCGTGTGCGAGGAGCTGGACGGAATCCCGAACCACCAAGTGATAAGATTCCAGGTTATTCCCGACATTAAAGCCGCCGCGATAACGTGCATATTGACGGCAACCGCATCGACCAAACCTTCGGAAATCGTCTTCGCCACGGCAGTTCCCCAAAGCGCGCCGAGCAAATTCATCACCGCCGCCAGCATAATTGCCGTGCGCGGAGTGAGTGCTTTTGTCGAAATCGAGGTCGCAATCGCATTTGCCGAATCATGGAATCCGTTGATGTATTCAAACACCAGCGCGGCAAAAAGAACGATGAGGAAAATTGTCATTTTCAAAAAAAAACGAACGAAGCGGAAACGCGTTTCGCAAAAAAATAAAACGGGAACGCTCTTACGGGCGATTACGAATATTTTAATGCAACCTGAAACACGACTTTCGCCGCGTCACGGCAATGGTCAATCGTCGCTTCGAGAAGCTCATACATGTCTTTCAAAATGATAACTTCCTTCGCGGCAACGCTTCCCTGATAAAGGTCGCGCAACAAGGCAACCATAAGGCGATCGGCGTCGCCCTCAATGGTTTGAACGAGTTCGTAATCGTCCTGAATAATTTCCACATCGCGAATCACGCGCAGGGTTTTTGTCATGCGCACAACAATTTCCGTAGCGCGGGAAAGCATGGAAATCTGCTTTTTAATAATATCGGACGAAAATTGTTCCGGACAAATCGACAGGCGTTCGCCGATTTTGTAAGTTCCCTTGGGCACCTTGGAAAGCGCGTTGGCGAGGGCTTCGATATCCTCGCGGTCAATCGGCGTGGAAAACGTTGTGCAAAGATGCTCGGAAATAACAAGCATCAGCTTTTTTTCTTTTTTCCGGGAAATGTTCAGATTTTCCAGCGTTTTTTCGAACTCGGACGTGCCGCTTACTTCGTCGTAGAGCTGTTCCAGGATTTGTGCGGAATTATGAGCTTCTTCCGCCGCAGATTCCAAAAGGCTGAAAAACCTATCGTCTTTTCCGATAAGCTTGTTGAAAAGTTTTATCATGATTTTTTTGTCAGAAAGAAATTGGCGGAATGCGTTCCCGCAGAGTCAAGAACGCCCGTTCCCGCAAGTCGGCTTTTGGCGGTAGCAAAAAAGGCGGAAGTGAGCTTTACTTCCGCCTTTTTTGCTAAACGCGCATTAAACTTTCTTGAAAACAAGAGCCGCGTTGTGCCCGCCGAAACCGAGATTGTCGCTTATCCCGACATTGATTTCCGCCTTCCGGGCTTCATTCGGAACGATGTCCAAATCGCAATCCGGGTCCGGCGTGCGGTAGTTAATCGTCGGGGGAATAATCCCGTTGGCGATTGCCAAAACGGTGGCGGCAGCTTCAACGCCGCCGGCGGCACCGAGCAAGTGCCCGGTCATCGACTTCGTCGAGCTGACGGCGAGTTCCTTTGCGTGATCACCGAATACGCGCTTAATCGCCGCCGTTTCAAACTTATCGTTGTAGGGCGTGGAAGTTCCGTGCGCATTGATGTAGTCCACATCTTCCGGCTTAATTCCGGCATCGTCAATCGCCTGCTTGAAGCAGATGGCAAGACCTTCACCCTCCGGATCCGGAGAGGTGATGTGATAAGCGTCGCAAGATGCGCCGTAACCGGCGAACTCCGCATAAATGCGGGCTCCGCGCGCCACGGCGTGCTCATAAGTTTCAAGAATGAGAATCCCCGCGCCTTCTCCCATGATGAAGCCGTCGCGATCCGCGTCAAACGGACGGCAAGCCGTCATCGGATCGGGATTCGTGGACAAAGCCTTCATGTTCCCGAACCCGGCGAAGCCGAGGCGGGTAATCGCGGCTTCCGCGCCGCCGGCAATCATGACATCGGCGTCCCCGTGGCGCATGTGGCGAAGAGCTTCACCCAAGGCGTGGGAACCCGACGCGCAGGCGCTGACCGTGCTGTAATTGACGGCTTTTGCCTTGCAAAGAATGCCGACCAGTCCCGCCGCCATATTGGAAATGAGGGCGGGAATCATGAACGGGGAAACGCGGCGCGCGCCCTTTTCAAAAAGGACTTGCGACTGCGTTTCAATCGTTTCCATACCTCCGATGCCGGAACCGATGATACATCCGATACGGCTCGGCTCAACGTCTCCGACTTTCAGCCCGGCGTCTTCCATCGCCTTCATCGCCGCAACAACGGCGTAGCGGGCGTAAAGGTCATTACGCTTGGCTTCTTTCGGGTCCATGTAACCGTCGATGGAAAAGTCTTTAACTTCTCCCGCGACTTTGCACGTATAATCCGTCACGTCGAAACGCGTCACGTTCCCGATACCGCATTTTCCGGCGACGAGAGCATCCCAAAAGGTCTGCTTATCGTTCCCGAGCGGGGAAATGACGCCAATCCCGGTGACGACGACTCTCGGTGTCTTCGATTCGTTTTGCACTTGGAACTGGAGGTTGGTGTTAAATAAACGCGGACGAAGAGCGTGCGCTACGAATTAGTTCGCAGCCTTTTTCTCTTCGATATACTTGACGACGTCGCCGACGGTTTTGAGTTTTTCGGAGTCGGATTCCGGGATTTCACCCTTGATGTCGTCCTTGAAAGCTTCTTCGAAAGCCATAACGAGCTCAACCGTGTCGAGCGAGTCCGCTCCGAGGTCGCCCATGAAAGAGGCTTCCGGCGTGAGTTGGTCTTCCGTAACGCCGAGCTGTTCGACGATGATTGCCTTGACGCGTTGTTCGATTGTTTGATCTGCCATAATAATTTGGATATTGGTTGTTAGAAAAAATAGGGTTTGTAAATAACTGAAAGAACGAAACTATCCGAGGAGGAGAAAGCCCCCGCAGACGTCGCAGGGATTGTCTTACATTGCCATTCCGCCGTCAACCGAAAAAACCTGTCCGGTAATGTAGCCGGCGTTTTCGGAGCAGAGGAAATCCACGGTGGAGGCGATGTCCTCGGGAGCGCCGAAGCGCGCCAGCGGAATTACGCTTTTAATTTTTTGTTGAACTTCTTCGGGAAGCACCGCCGTCATATCCGTTGTGATAAATCCGGGAGCGACGGCGTTCACGGTGATATTGCGCGTGGAAAATTCCTTCGCGAGCGATTTTGTCAATCCGATCATTCCCGCCTTTGCGGACGCGTAATTCGCCTGTCCGGCATTGCCCTGAACGCCGACGACGGAGGAAATATTCACGATGCGTCCCCAGCGTTTTTTCGTCATCGGGCGCATTAAACCCTTAATCCAGTAAAACGCGCTGGAAAGATTGGTCGAAATCACGTCGGACCAATCGTCTTCGCTCATGCGCATCATCAATCCGTCTTTCGTGATTCCGGCATTGTTGACGAGAATATCGACACAGCCGTATTCCTTCAAAATTTCCTCACATGCCGTAGCGACCGCCGCGCCGTCGGAAACGTCCACCGCTTTAGCGACCGCTTTTCCGCCGGCGGCGAGAATAGCATCGGCGACACCGCCGCAAGATGCCGGATTTTTAGAAACGCAGATAACGGTGTGCCCGTCCGCCGCCAATTGTTCGGCAATCGCCTTACCGATTCCTCTTCCCGCTCCCGTAACGAGAGCAACACGGGGTGTATGTGTGAGTTGCATAAGATTTTAAAACGTGGGTTAGATTCCTGTTTAGTTTCCTTGATTTTATGCCGATTCGCAAGCAAAAGCTTACGTTTAAAGACTTTGCGGGCTTTCGTCGGGCGCGTCCGAGCACTTTTTCAAAGATTCAAAAAGGCGGGAACGCAATTCCGTTTTTCCGCATTCTCCGAGTTTTGCCGCGGCGATAAGCCAGAGCCGGCAATACTCCGCGTCAAATGCGATACTTGCCGCATCCGCTTCAAGCGTTCCCGCGCGCACGGCGTTCGCCAACGCCGCCATGCCTCGCCGTTCGGCGGCAACTGCCGACACATTCCAAGCGCACACGGCGGACCAACGCTCGCGGTCCGCGTATAATTCCGCCGCAAAAGCCGCCAGGGCTTCCGGCGTTTCGCACGTTCCCGCGAAACCGTCGCCGCCCAAAAGCTCCGCAAGCGCATTCCGCGCCTCGCCTACCGCCGCCATTGCCTTCCCGACTTTTTCAAATGCTTTTTCCACCGGTCCCGCCTTAGCAAATGCCGGATCTTTTCCGGAAAGCCATCGGGAAAGCACGGCAAGCCACGCTTCCTGCTTCTCGGGAACGCTTGAAAGAGCCTGAGAAACGGCAACGACCGCCTTTCTCGCTTTTTCCAAAGCCGCAATTTTTTCCGGCGCGCCGCAAGGCTCCATGCCCGGCAAAATCGACGGATACGTTTTTGTCAAACCGAGATATTTTCCCGCAAATTCTTTTTTACAAACCCGAATCGCAATCAGATTTCCCAAATCCACGCGCGGATCCGACGGCGACTTCGATTTTTCTCCGGCAAGTTTTCTCAAAGACGCGACCACCTTTCGCCGCTTGAACCACCGCGGGAACGCCCGCGAAAACGCCGCCTCGTTCCACCATTTCAGCCAAAGATCAAGCTCCGGTTCCTTCCAGGCATCTTCCGGATAAGCCAAGGAGAGCAACGACTTGTGTCGCGCGCAGTTTTCCGCCAACGCCGCCGCTTCACGCAAGCGGGCAAGCTCATCTTCCGCTTTCGCTCCGAAAACCAATTCCGCATTTTCCCCGCGCACGGACAAAAGCGCGCCCGTCAAATTCTGCAAATCCCGGATCGCCGACAATGTGCCGCCCGGCGGAATCAATCCGGAAACGCACGCGAACCCGGCGGAAACCTCCGCCAGCGCACACGCCGCCGCGCGCAAATTTTCCGCCGCCTGCTCCGTTTCCTTCTGCCACGCAGGATTCCATTTCAAAACGCAAATCGCGCTTGAGGCACGCTCCAAGCACCCGCCCGTTTGAGGGAAACGCTCGCCCAATTCCTCCGCAGTCCGGCGTTTGCGTTCCCGAATATTGACGGAGTCCGCAAGCGGATTTTCCCAAACCAATTCCGGCGAGAACGTATCTTTTCCAAGTTCCGCCGCCGCCAAAGCCTCTTCAAACGAAAGCCCGTTTTTATGCTTTTGCCGCAAAAGCCCGAGCATTTCCTCCGTCAATTTTTCCGAGGGAATTTCCTCCGACGCGACAGGCTCGGCGGGAACGCAATCCCCGCCCGATTCCGCAGGCGGATTTTCTGCTGCTTCCGCTGTTAAAGGCAAATTATCTTCGTCCGTCTCAGAGTGCGACATGGCGCGGAATTTTCCACGTTCCCGCCCCATCTTGCAACGATGAAAAGCCTCCTTTAAGGCATCCGCCCGAAATATTCGTTAGAAAAATCTCCCAGTTCCCATTCACCAACTCCCGGTTACCAGTCCCCAGTCCCCAGTTACCGATTCCCAGTCCCCAGTTCCCAGTTACCAGTTCCCAGCTACCGGCTCCCCACAAACTCACTTCCGCTTGGTCCAAATGCGCAGGCAATTCAAGAGAAATGCCTCCAGTGCGACGGAAACTTGCGCATTGAGCTCAAGCAAGCCGGAAAAATGTTCGAGCAATTCGCAGGATTTTGCCGTTTCGGGAACGTAAACTTTTCCGCTTGCGGGATCGCAGGCAAAACTCAAAAGCGCGTCTTCAATTCCGGCGAGCAGGCGGCGGCGCATTCCGCGCGACATTCCCTCGCGCATCGCATCGCGCTGATCCGCCGTCGCCGTTTCGGGCACCAGAAGCTTTTCCCAAGCCTCTTCTGTCAGCGCGTCAAGAATGGCTTCAAAACGCGTTACCAAGCCGTAAATCGAAAAAATCCCCGTGCCGATGTCGCGCAACATTTTTCCTTCGCGCAGAGCGCAAATCCAACGGGAAAAATCTTCCAGCCACGCGGACCAACGCGCATCCTCAAAATTCGCCGTGCCGTGAATCCGGAAATGCAGGCAGCGGGAACGTATCGTCGGCAAAACCTGATTAATTGCGCCGGAGAGCAGAAAAATCGTCGTTCCCGCCGGCGGCTCCTCCAACGTTTTCAAAAACGCGTTTGCCGCGTCTCGCCCCATGCGTTCGGGTTCGTAAACGCAGGCAATTTTCCGCTCCCCGATAAGCGGCGACTGCTGGATTTTCCGCACCAGCTGAAGCGTATTTTCAATGCCGATACGCCGCATTTTGTTTTCGGGGCGGACGTAATGAAAATCCGGATGCGAAACAGCGTTCCCGCCGAGAATTTTTGCGGAAAGCGCGAACATCGCCGCCTCCAAATTTTCGGCGGATTCTCCGGAAAAAAGAAGCGCGTGCGGCAAACGCCCTTCCGCCTCCGCCGCCAGTAGTGTTTGAATTGTGCGCGAAGCGGCAAGGTTCTCAGGCAAATCGGCGCTCATATTCGATGCAAATTTTTTCAAAAATTTCGTCGGGCGAAAGCGAGGCGTCCGCCACAAAAAAGCGTTGCGGCTCGCGCGCGGCGAGCTGCAAATACGCCGCTCGAACGCGTTCGTAAAACTCGCGCGGGAACGTTTCCATGCGGTCGGTTTTCCCTTCGGCGGATTCTCCGGCGCGGGAACGCGTGCGCGCGAAACCGATCTCCGGCGCAAGATCGAGCAAAACAGTAAAATCCGGAACAAGTCCGCCCGTTGCAAATTCATTCATCGCGGCAATTTTTTCCGGTCCCAAGCCGCGCCCCGCGCCCTGATAGGCGACGGAAGAATCCGTAAAACGGTCGGCAACGACGCAAACACCCGCCGATAATGCCGGCAAAAGCTTTTCCCGCACAAGTTGCGCGCGCGCCGCAGAAAAAAGCAAAGCTTCCGCTTCCGCGCTCATGCGATCGCCGTAATCGGCAAATTTCAGAATTTTCCGGACGTCCTCGCCGAGTTCCGTCCCGCCGGGTTCGCGCACGAACTCGACGGCATTCCCGCGCGCCTCAAGAAACGCACGAAATCGCGCCACCTGCGTCGATTTTCCTACGCCTTCGATTCCCTCGAAACTGATAAATTTCCCGCGCAAAGCCATTACTTTTTTTGATTAAATGCCAAACGAAGTTTGCAGTTTTTCAAAAACGGCCTCCGCAGGCAACTTGGAAAGATCGCCGCCGGGAGCGCAAATCACTTGGTTTTTCGGGGAAGACGGCGGGAACGGTCCGTAGAGTTCCGGCGAAGTCGGACCAAACACGCCGAGCACGGGAACGCCCATCGCCGCCGCAATGTGCATCGGTCCGCTGTCGTTCGTTACGCAAAATTTTGCGCGCGAAATCAATGCCAGCACGTCAATGAGGGAAGTTTTTCCCATCAGCGAATAAAAATCCGTGTAAACGGCGTCCCAAGAAGCGTCGGGAGCGAGATCCCCGCCGCCGACCCAAACAATCGGCGTGCCCTGAGATTTTGCCAACAGCAACGCCGTCAACGCCTTAAAACCCTTCCACTCCTTTTCCGCGCGGCGGGAATCCGGGAAAAGCAAAATCGGAGCCGCAAATTCCCCGCCGTCCGGGGCGAGGATTTCACGAATTTTCGGCGAAAGCTGCGCACGTGAAAATTCCACGTTCCCGCAAACTTCCGGCTCAAGCCCGAGCGGTTTTAAGAACTGCAAAAGAATGTCGATGGCGTGCGCCTTTTTAAAACCTTTAGCCGGAGCGGGCGCAAGTTCCCGGAATGCGAATCGGGAAAATTCCCGTCCGTCGCCGCGCCCGATTTTCCGGGGCGCGCGAGCGCAAAGTGACCAAAACGCCGAGCGCGCCAGTCCCTGCAAGTCCAACACCAAATCAAAGCGTTCCCGCCGGAGCTGTTTTCCCACGCGAAAAATCTCCTTCACGCCTCCGCCTCGATTGTAAGTAATAACGCGGTCCACCGTCGGACAAACTTCCAAAACCTGCGCAAAAATATCACGGACAAGCCAGGTTACACGCACTGCGTTCCCGCGCCGGCGACGCAGAGTTTCCACCACGACAAGCGCGTGGATAATATCGCCGAGTGAAGAGGGTTTAATAACGAGAATTTCTTCCATCGCGAAACATTTTACTTCTGCGGAAATTTATCCGCAACAAAAACCACGGATTTTCACGGATAAACACGGATTCTTAAAGGTGCACCCTCTTGCGCGCGAAGGGAGAACGTTCCGAAAAATCTCGCGCAAAGCCGCGAAGATTTTTTGAGATTGGTTGGTTTGTTTTGGTTAAAACAAAGGGCTTTGCAGTTTTGCGTCTTTGCGCGAGGAGAAGTTTTTGTTTTCGCGCTAAGCCGCGAAGTCGCGAAGTTTTTTTTGAGGTTGGGTTAGTTTGTTTTGGTTAAAATAAAATGCTTTGCGTTTTAGCGTCTTTGCGCGATGTGAAAACTTAAAAAAGGACTCGCGAAAGGATACGGGAACGTGTCTACTCCTTTTCGTCTCATCTTTACGCTATGAATAAAACAGAAAACGAAATCGGAAAAATAATCGTAAATACGGCATTTGATATCCACCGGGGATTGGGAGTCGGGCTTTTGGAAAACGTTTATGAAGCGGTTTTGTATGAACGCCTTAAAGCACAAGGGCTTCAGGTGGAGCGGCAAGTTCCTGTTGCAATTGAATTTGAAGAATTGCGCTTTGAAAATGCGTTTCGCGCGGATTTGATTGTTGAGAATCGTGTAATCGTCGAACTTAAATCGGTGGAAAAAATAAATCGTTCTCACAAAAAACAGCTTCAAACTTATTTGAAACTAACAGGCTTAAAGCTTGGTTTTCTAATCAATTTCGGTGAAGGGTATTTTAAAGAGGCGGTTTCTCGCCTTGTGAACGAATTGGAGGAATGAACTTTGCGATTTTTGCGTCTTTGCGCGAGGAGAAGTTTTTGTTTTCGCGCGAAGCCGCGAAGACGCGAAGGCGCGAAGATTTTTTAAGATTAGGTTGGTTTGTTTTGGTTAAAACAAAGGGCTTTGCAGTTTTGCGTCTTTGCGCGAGGAGGAAAGTTTTTATTTTCTCGCGCGAAATTCACATAAAAAAAAACGTTCCCGCGAGGAATCTCCCCGCGGGAACGCCATGCGTTTATTTTTAAGAAATTTCGGGTTTAAATCATGCAGCTTTTTCCGGAGCATCCGCAGGAGCCGCCCTCCGCCTTCGCGCGGCGGTGCTCAAGTGCCTTTTGATAAACCTTTTCCGCTTGTTCCCAATCCACAATATTCCAATACGATTTAACGTATTCCGCCTTGCGGTTCTGATACTGCAGATAGTAGGAATGCTCCCAAAGGTCGAGCGCGAGAATCGGGCGTCCGCGCTCAATTCCGGGAACGACGCTTTCCGGCATGAGCGGATTATCCTGATTCGGCGTCGAACAAACGGCGAGCGAACCGTCTTTTTTCAGAATGAGCCACGCCCAGCCCGCGCCGAAATGCGACATCGCTTTCGCTTCAAACTGTTCGCGGAAAGCATCGAACGAGCCGAAATCTTTTTCTATCGCCTTTGCGAGTTCGCCGACCGGCGCGCCCTGCCCGTTCGGCGTAAGGCTTTTCCAGAAAAACGCGTGGTTGACGTGCCCACCGCCGTTGTTGCGCACCGCCGTGCGAATCGCTTCGGGAACGTGGTGCAAGTGGTGAATCAAGCGTGCCGGACACTCCGGTGCTTCAAACTCCGGTGCTTTTTCCAGCGCGGCATTCAGGTTCGCAACATACGCCGCGTGGTGCTTTCCGTAGTGAAATTCGAGCGTGCACTTCTGCATGTTCGGCTCGAGCGCGTCCAAGGCGTAGTTCAGGGGTTTTTGTTCGTATTTTTTCATAACTTTATTTCTTTCTGTTTAGTTTAAGCGTTTCGTAATCGTTTTTTGTTTAAAAATGCACGGGAACGTAAAAGCGTTCCCGCCGATGCCGCTTTATTTTTGACAAAATTTAAGACTTTGCAAGAAAAATTGTAATAATTACAAATTTCTCGTTGACATTATTTTGTAGTTATTACAAATTTCAAACATCTTAAATTTCATTACAACCAGCAAAAAATAAATAGAAAGTCATAAAATCATGTCATTGATTAATAAAGAAATCGCGGACTTCACCGTCCAATCCTACCAGAACAACAAGTTCGTTCCCGTCTCCAAGAAAGACGTTCTCGGCAAATGGAGCGTGTTTTTCTTCTATCCGGCGGACTTCACTTTCGTCTGCCCGACCGAGCTCGAAGACCTCGCAAACAAATACGAAGAATTTAAGAAAATCGGTTGCGAAATTTACTCCGTTTCCTGCGACACGCACTTCGTTCACAAAGCGTGGCACGATGCTTCCAAAATCATCAAAAAAATCCAGTATCCGATGCTCGCGGATCCGACCGCCGCGCTCGCCCGCGATTTCGACGTGATGATTGAAAGCGTCGGGCTCGCCGAACGCGGAACCTTCATCGTCAATCCGGAAGGCAAAATCGTTTCCTACGAAGTCGTTGCCGGCAATATCGGGCGCAATGCGGACGAACTTTTCCGCCGCGTGCAGGCCTTGCAATTCGTTGCCGAACACGGCGATGAAGTTTGCCCGGCGAAATGGCAACCCGGCGCCAAAACGCTGAAGCCGAGCCTCGACCTCGTCGGTGCTTTGTAAAATCAACGAATAGTGAGTAATGAATAACGAATAGTTTATTGCGAAGATTTTTGCCCTTTCGAGGGCAAAAATTTTAAGCACCGCGTTGTTCATTATTCACTATTCATTATTCACTGTTCGTTATACCTCTCTCAATTTTCTCTCCGAAAAACGTGATGAATTTTTCCGATTCCATCTACGATGCCGTCATTATCGGCGCCGGTCCCGCCGGGCTCTCCGCCGCAATTTACCTTTCCCGCGCGCGTTTTAGCGTGCTCGTGCTCGAGCGCGAAAACATCGGCGGGCAAATCACCATCACCGACGAGGTCGTCAATTATCCCGGCGTTTTGCGCACTTCCGGCAAGGCGCTCACGGAAACGATGCGGCAGCAGGCGGAAAATTTCGGCGCGGAATTTCTCGCCGCCGAAGCGCGGGAACTCGATTTCACGGGAACGGTCAAAACCGTCAAAACGACGCGCGGAGACATTCGCGCGCTCGGCGTTGTAATCGCGGCGGGAGCGCGTCCGCGCGCGGTCGGTTTCAAAGGGGAAGCTGAATTTCGCGGGCGCGGTGTCGCCTACTGCGCGACCTGCGACGGAGAATTTTTCGCGGGAAAAGAGCTCTTCGTCATCGGCGGCGGATTTTCCGCGTGCGAAGAAGCAATATTCCTCACGCGCTACGCGAAAAAAATTACGATGCTCGTGCGTCGCGACGAATTTTCCTGCGCGCAAAGCGTCGCGGAGGAAGTTTTGGCAAATCCGAAAATTTCGGTGCGCTTCAACACGGAACTCTTGGAAATTCGCGGGAACGCCGCTCCCGAAAGCGCGATTTTGAAAAATAACAAAACCGGGCAAACGGAGGAATACCGCGCGGAAAACGGCGACTCTTTCGGCGTTTTCGTCTTCGTCGGCTACGCTCCCGCGAGCGACTTAATCAAAGATAAAATCGGAATCGACAAGGACGGATTCGCGATTTGCGACGAAGAAGGAAAAACCGGAATCGACGGCGTTTACGTCGCAGGCGATTTGCGCCGCAAACGCTTGCGCCAAGTCGTTACCGCCGTTGCCGACGGTGCGACTTCCGCCACCGCGCTCGAAAAATATTTGTCCGACGCACGCAAACTTGCCGGCATTACGACTCGCGCTTCCCGCGAAATCCGCAAGCCCGCCGCCGACGAAAAGCAGACTGTAACGGAAAATGTTCCCGCAAAAGATTCCGAAAACGCCGACAGCGACGGAAAATTCTTCGACGAAGCCGCACGCGCCCAACTTCAAGGTGTTTTCGCCCGCTTCGAAAATAAAATCGTCCTCGCGGCGGAACTCGACGACAACAACGCCGTTTCCGACGAGCTGAAAAATTTCCTCGAAGAAATCACCGAACTTTCCGACAAAATCGAATTACGCTTCGGCACTCCCGCGGGAACGGACGCGACTGCGCTTCGCCCTTGCGTCACGATTTGCGATGCCGACGGAAAATCGCTCGGAGCAAGTTTCCACGGCGTTCCCGGCGGACACGAAATCAACTCCTTCATCATCGCTCTTTATAACGCCGCCGGACCGGGGCAAGCACTCGACGACGCCACGCGGGAACGCATCCGCGCGCTCGCGCCGCGCAAAATCGAAGTGCTCGTTTCGCTTTCCTGCACGCAATGCCCGGAAGTCGTCGTCGCGACGCAACGCATCGCGCTGGAAAATCCGGAAATTTCGACCGATGTTCTCGACATCGCGCATTTCCCCGCAATCCGCGAACGCTACAACGTCATGAGCGTTCCCGCGATCGCCGTAAACGGCAAAATTATCGCCTTCGGCAAAAAATCGCTCCCGCAAATCCTCGAAATTCTGGAGCAATAAACGGGAAATCATTCCTTTTCCCCGGCGCGCTCCCGCCGCAAATTCGCTAAGTTTTTCCGCTTCGCGTCTTTGTAGCGGAGCGCGTTTTTTTTAGCGTAAAAATTGAGGAGGGATAGAGATTTCCGAAAGAAAAAATGAAAATTTTTCCCGCGAGAACCGTAGAGCGACAAAAAAACAAACCAAAACGGTTGCGATTTACATCTTGACGTGAGACTTAGTCTCATTATTAATAGAAAGCTCTTTACGATGAAAACGCTTTCGCAGGAAGTTATGAAAAAAATTGCGGATCAGCTCGCTTCGCTGAAGTTCGGCGAACTGACCGTGGTGGTTCACGACGGGAAGGTCGTTCAAATCGAAGTGAAGGAAAAAATCCGACTCACTCAATAACGCGACCGAAACACGGAGCGACTCAAAAACAACTTTCTCGCCCGCGACCGGACAGACCGGAGTGCGCGACACGACGAGAAAAACATGAAAATCAACCCTTCTTTTTTAATCTTCGCGGGCGTAGCGTGGCTACCCTGCGTTGCGCTTTGGGCGCAGGAATCGGCAGGAACGCCGCCGGAAAATTCGGCGAATGAAAGCGTCGAAGCAGCGGAGGCGGAAAACGTTCCCGCGCAAAAAGCAATCACCGGAAAAGCGGTGCGCGTTACTGCCGCCAAGCACGAAATGGAAATGGCGGACGTGCCAATGAGCGTTGCCGTTGTCAGCGGAGATGAAATCACGAAAAGTTCCGCCGCGACGGTCGCAGATTTGCTCGACGACGTCCCCGGCGTGCAGGTCGAAGCCAATGGAACGCCCGGTTTTAAGCAGGTGAATATTCGCGGCGAAAGCAATCAGCGCGTGCTGATTCTTGTCGACGGGCAAAGAATTTCGGAAACCAAAGGCATGAACGGCGCGCCGCTTTTAATGTCGGTTCAGGACGTTGAGCGCGTCGAAGTCATCAAAGGTCCGGCATCGGTGCTTTACGGCTCGGAGGCGATCGGCGGCGTTGTTAATATTATCACGAAGAAATCCGGGAAAGAAGGCGTTCACGGGAGCGCGAGCGTGCGCGGCGACACGGGAACGCGCGGGCTTGATCAATACTACGATTTGAATGCGCGCTACGGCGATTTCTCCGCGCGCGTTTCGTTTTCCGACGAAGACCACGGCGACATCGAATCGCCCGACGGGCGCGTGGACCGCACGTCCTATCGTTTTCAAAACACAAGTGCTTATCTCGCCTACGACATTTCGGAAAATGCGAGCTTCGGATTAAAAATCGAATCTTTCGCCGGTCGCTCGGAAGTCGCTTCCGGCGACGACTTACTATTCATGGAGCTCCCGCGCTGGGACCGCGAAAAAATCGGACTTTTTCTTGAAGTAAAAGATATTTCCGAAACTTTCGTGAAATTCCGCGCAGACGCTTATTTTCAAAAAACGGACAAACATTTTGTCCAAGACATTACGCAGACGGTCGCGCCGATGACGATTAACGTGAACGCAGATCGCCGCAACCTCCACGACGCCTACGGAGCGGAAATACAGGCGGATTTTTCGATTGCGGACACGCACTATCTCATCGTCGGCGCGCAAATTGATTACGTAAAATTAGATTCGCACGAAGAAACGACCACCCAAAATTGGATGACGCTCCCGATGGGAACGCGTTACGTCGTCGATATGACGCGCACGAATGATTACGACGCGGACATTTTGACCGCCGCGCTTTTTGCGCAGGACGAATGGAATTTTGCCGAAGGCTGGAATCTTGTTCTCGGTGCGCGCGGCACTTACGTCAAAAACGAGTTCGACGAAGGCACGTCGCACGTCGTCCGCCGCGCGGGAACAAACGCGGGAACGACCGTTGAAACGCTCCCGCAACAAAGCAAGGAAGACGCGGACGCGACATTTTCGCTCTCGCTCGTAAACTCGCAAATCGAGAATTGGACGTTTCGCGGAACCGTCTCGCAAGGCTATCGCTACGCTTCGATTAATGAGCTTTATATCGGCTCCGCGATGGCAAGCACGGAAACACACGCGAACCCGAATCTCGAGCCGGAAAAAAGCATCAGCTACGAACTCGGAACACGCTACGACAACGGAAACTTCAGCCTCGACGCGACCGTTTTTTACACGGATTCCGACGATTACATCGGCACGGAAACCAGAGCCGTCGCGGGAACGGGCGCAACGTCCGTTTGGTTCGTCAATTACGATTCCGCAAAAAGCTTCGGTGCGGAACTTTCGACGGCTTATCTTTTCGAACTCGGGAAAGATGCCGCGATAAAACCCTACGCCGTTGCCACGTTTTTGCGCCGCCGCTTCGACAACGCTTCCGGCTCGACTTACGACACCGGGCAGCCGGAAATTTTCGGAAAAGCCGGCGTGCTTGCGACTTACACCGAAAGCAATCGCAACTGGTGGGCGGATTTTAATCTGCGCGGGAACGCCGCCGCCGAAGAGAAAATCTCCGATGTCAGTGCGCCCGGCGGCTCAAAAACTCAGCGCAAGCCCGGCTGGGCAACGCTTAATTTTGCAATCGGGCTCGATGTTTTTGACAAAAGCGACAGCGCATTTTTTGAAAAGCTTACGCTCGCAGTCGGCATCGACAATATTTTGGACAAACGCTACGAGCTCCCGCACCTCGATTACCTTCAGCCCGGGCGCAGCTTTTGGGCGTCGCTCAAATATGAATTTTAACCCAATTCCCAACCACTAATTACCAGTTCCCAGTTACCCAAAAAACATGAAAACCCTCATCGTTTATTCTTCAAAAACGGGCAACACGCGCAAAATCGCGGAAGCCATTCACGCCGTCCTTCCCGCGGGAACGGACATTTTTCCCGTGAGCGAAGCACCGGAGCCCGACGCCTACGATTTCGTCGTCGTCGGCTACTGGGTGGATCGCGGCACGGCGAACACGGAAATGGCGGCTTACATGCCGAAAATTCGAGGAAAAAAAGTCGGCATTTTCTTCACGCTCGGAGCGTATCCGCATTCGCAACATGCGACGGATTCGTTCGAGGCGGGAACGAAATTGCTCGGCGAAGGCTGCGAAGTCGTCGCCAAATTCTGGTGTCAGGGCGCGATTGATCCGAAGCTGACTTCGTGGATGTCGAAACTTCCCGCCGAGCATCCGCATTCGCCGAACCCGGAACGCTTACGCCGCTGGGAAGAAGCCGCGAAGCATCCCGATGCCGCCGATCTTGAAGCCGCTCAGTCCGCTTTCAGAAATCTTTTTTAGTGAATAATGAATAGTGAATAACGAATAACGCAGTGCGTTCGCTTCGCGAAAACTTTTAGAACTTTTTTCGGCGGAAGCCGAATTCAATTCGTTATTCATTATTCACCATCCCTCGACCAAGCTTCTTATGTTTGAAGATTTTCTTTTTCCCGAAGCTCCGGCAGACGTGATTGCGCGGCTTGAAGAAAAAAAGCATTTCAATCACACGGAGAATTTCCGCCGCCACGGGAACGCGCCGCCGCCGGACCCGCAGGAAGCGTGGGCGCAAGCCGCCGCGTCACCCAAACGCACCGTACGCCGCGCGATTTATCTGCACGTGCCGTTTTGCCTGCATCGCTGCTCGTTTTGCAGTTTTTATTCCAACGCAACGCGCACTTCCGATCTCGACGGCTACACGACAAGCGTGCTTGCGGAAATGAAAAACGCGCTCGCGGGAACGCCGCAGCTTGCCGAAGAAACGATCGACGTCGTTTATTTCGGCGGAGGAACGCCGACCGATCTTTCCGCCAAAAACCTCGCCGCGCTCGTTTCGTTTATTCATAAAAATTTCCGCATCGCGCCGGATTACGAGTTTACCGTCGAAGGGCGCACGAGCGATTTCGGCGAAGAAAAAATCCGCGCCTGCGTCGACAACGGCGTGAACCGCTTTTCCTTCGGCGTGCAAACTTTCGACACGGAGCTGCGCCGCAAGCTCGGCAGAATCATGTCGAAGGAAGAACTCGTCGATCGCCTTTCGCTCGTCAAAAAAATCGGCGGAGAAAAAATTGCGCTCATGCTCGATTTTATTTACGGGCTTCCCGGACAAACGCCGGCACTTTGGGACGAGGATTTGCGCATGATTACGGAAGTCGTTCCCGTGGACGGCGCAGACCTTTACCAGCTAAAACTGCTCCCGGGAACGAGCCTTGCGCGCGCGGGAAAAGATTTGAGCTATGACGAACGCTACGCGCTTTTTATGACGGCGCGGGAACGCCTGACGCGCCTCGGTTGGAAGCGCCTTTCGATGACGCACTGGGGACGCACGCCGCTCGAACGCAATTGGTATAACCACGGGACGAAAACCGGCATGGAGCTCGTGCCGTTCGGCTCGCGCGCGGGCGGCTTCCTCGGCGGCTACAGTTTTATGCAGATTCCGGATTTGAAAAAATATACGGAAACCGTCGCCGCAGGGAAAAAAGGTCTGATGGTCGCCGTTCCCGACAATCCGGGAATCCGTTTCAAAAACGTTGTTACGCATCAGCTCGAACTCGGATTTCTCGAGCCCGGGAAAATTTCGGCGGAACTGCTTTCCGGAGAAGCGCAAGCTGTATGGAAAAACTGGATACGCGCCGGTATTCTCGTTCCCGACGGAGAAAACCGCTACAAGCTTTCTCCGCTCGGCGAATACTGGCACGTGACGCTGATTTCGCTCGTCATGGGAATGATCGCAAAAATCCTTTTCGGAAAATGCGGGAACGCGACCGGAAGCGCAACGCCGCCGCACGGGAACGCAAATCCGCTCGGGCGCGGCTCGCACGGCGGGCATAATCGCCCGCGAATGCTTCCGGCGGAGGCGGCAAACGCATGAGCGACGTTCCCGCCAAAACGGTTCCCGCGTTGAAAAAATTTTATTGGACGACGGAGCATCTCGTGCTCGTCGGGATTTTTTCCGCGCTCATTCGCATTTCCGGGCTTGCCGTCAGCCTCGTCGGCGGCGGTCCGAATCCGATTGCGCTTTTTATCCGCAACGGGTTGACGACGGCGCTACTCGTCGTGCTGGTTTGCCGCGTGCGCAAATTCGGCGTGCTTTGCCTGTATTGCCTGATCAACGTCGTGATTTCGTTTTTTATGTCGGGTTCGCTGATGATTGTTCTCGCTCCCGCGAATTTGCTCGCGGCGATTTTAAGTGATTGGATCATTGCGGCGACGGGCGGCTACAAAAACACCTTGAGTGTCTTGGTCGGCGTGGCGATGTATGATTTGTTTTCCCGCGGGATCGCGCTCGGCATGAGCTTTGTTTTCCTGCGGGAAAATGCGCAACTTTTTGCGGCGGGAGCGTTCATGATTGCGCTCGGCTATTGCGGGAGCGTGCTCGTCGGGCTTCCCGCCGGCTACAAATTCGTGAAGGAACTTCGTCATGCCGGGCTCATCCGGGAACGATGAATTTTGAAGAATGCGTTATTCACTGTTCGTTAATTTTTCTTTCAAAAAATCAGATGAAGCCCAAACGTATTGATTCCGAAAATACAAAAAAGCCTTTTGTCGCGACGCTCGACATGCGCACTAAGCTTGTCGTTTCCCTGCTTGCGTCGTGTTGCTCGGTCGCGCTGAATGATTGGCGTCTGCTTGTTGCCGTCAATTTTCTGACCTTTGTTTACGTGCTGAATTTGCGTCGCTTCAAGCCCGTTTTCGCGATGTATGCGGCAACGTTTCTCATGCTCGGAATGGCGTATTGTTTCATTCCCGCTTTTGTTTGGATTTTGCGGGAATGCGCGCCGCTTTTGCCGGAGGAAAGCACGCGGGAAAGCTTTCTGCGCTTAGCTTCTGTGCTCGGCGACCAAGGTTTCGCGACCGTGCTTCTTCCGTTTCTGCGGATTTCGGTAAGCATGAATGTTTTTCTCGCGCTCGGGTTGACGTTTGACAATCAGGAATTTATTTCCGTAATGCGGAAAATGCGCCTGCCGCGCATCATTTTTATTCCGCTGACGGTGTGTTGCCGTTTTGTGCCGAGCTTTGTCGACGACATTCGCCAACTTTACGAAAGCCTGCGCGTGCGGCGGCGGAAGATGAATTTCTTCTCGCTCGTCGCGTCGCCGCTGAGCTTTTTGCGTTATGTTGTCGTTCCCGTATGCGTGCGCACTTTGCGCATCGCGGACAATCTTGTGCTGATGTGCGAAGTGCGGCGCGTCGGTTGCAGCGAGCGTTGTATTTGTGCGGCAGAGCACCGGATGCGTTCCCGCGATTGGTGCGTGCTCGCGTTCGCGACTTCCGCCGCTGTAGCCGTTTTAACCTTAAAATTCATGCTGCCCGTTCCCGCAACGACTTTTCTTCACTAAAAAGAAACCGCGAATGAACGCGAAGTTTTTAAATGAAACATCTTTGAAAATACATACTTCAAAAACAATTTGTGAAAATTCGTGTTCATTCGCGGTTCCGACTTTTTTCCCATGCTTTTGATTGAAAACCTTTCTTACCGTTATCCGTTCGCGAAAAAAGACGCGCTGACGGACATTTCCTTTTCGCTCGGCGCGGGCGAAGTGTTGCTGATTTCCGGTCCGTCCGGTTGCGGAAAATCCACGCTGTTGCGCGTGCTCAACGGGCTGATTCCGTTTCATTTTCGCGGCGAGCTCCGCGGGACCGTCAAAATCGGCGGGAACGCGCCCGCTTCGCTCGAAGAAGTTTCCGGCATCGTCGGTTCCGTTTTTCAAAATCCGGATAGCCAGTTTCTGTCGATGACCGTCGAAAGCGAAGTTGCCGGAAGCCTCGAATGGCGGCTTGCTTCCCGCGAAGAAATTTTGCGCCGCACGGACGCAGCGATTGAGCGCCTCGGGCTCAAGCATTTGCGTTCCCGCAGCCTTTTCGGGCTTTCGTCCGGCGAAAAGCAAAAAACCGTCATCGCTACGGCTATCGCGATGCGCCCGTGCGTGCTTGTTTTTGATGAGCCGACGGCGAATCTTTCGCCCGAAGCGACGGAAGAGCTCGCCGCGCTCTGCCGCGAACTTAAGCGCGAAGGATTCACCATCGTCGTTGTCGATCACCGCATTTACTGGCTTCGCGGCGTGCCGGACAAAATTCTGATTTTGAACGAAGGGAAAATCGTGCGCCGCCTCGAAGCACCCGGCGGGAACGCACTCGACGAGCTTGAAAACAACGGCGATGCGTCCTTGGGTTTGCGCGACGTGCGCGTTTCCGCCAATCCGCCGCTCAAAGAAATTCCGGAAAGCGTTCCCGCCGCGTTGGTTTGCAAAAATCTTTTTTTCAAATACCCGAACACGGAAAAAGCGATTTTTGACGGCACGCGGGATTTTCGGATTCCGCACGGCGCGATTACCGCCGTTGTCGGAAAAAACGGTGCAGGGAAAACGACTTTTGCAAAAATCATTACGGGGCTTCTGAAGCTTCCGCGCAAAAACGGCGGCACGATTCTCCGAAACGGCGTTCCCGCGAAAGCCGCGAGCCTGCTCGACGACGGCGGCTTCGTTATGCAAAACACCGACATTCAGCTTTACATGCGCAACGTGCTTGAGGAGCTCGTTTCCGCTTCGCCGCTTCCGGAAAAGGAAGCCGAGCGCGAGGCTCTTGATTTGCTCCGCGAAATCGGGCTCGACGACAAACGGGAACGCCACCCGCAATCGCTTTCCGGCGGCGAAAAACAACGCCTCGTCATCGCCTCTGTTTTGATGAAAAAACCGTCGCTGCTCGTGCTCGACGAACCGACCAGCGGGCTCGACGGGCGCAATATGCGCATCATCGCGCGCATGCTTCACACCTACGCCGAACGCGGGAACACAGTGCTACTCATCACGCACGACCTCGAATTTTTGTCGTTACTTGCCACCTACAAAATTGAAATTTAATGAAAAAAAGAACCACGGAATGCACGGAAAACACGGAAACTCCGAACAAAAAAAATCTTTCCGTGAATTCCGTGTATTCCGTGGTTCCATAAACCGATCTTCAACTTACAAAACCCAATGATACAACACTACTGCGCCGAATATTACGAAAAGCTCGGTCCTGTGGGAATCCCGCTTGCCGCTGCGCTTTTGCTTGCCGTTTTTCTTTCGGTAAAAATTTATCTGCAACTTTGCCTCGTCGATTTTCAGTTTCGCCGATTTTTCAAAAACGTCGAAGACGGGAACGCCGATTTGCTTTTTGACGAGTCCGTTTTGCCGAACAATCCGCTCGTGTGCGTTGTGCGAGACATTGCAACGAAACACCGTCACCATTCCGACGATTTGCGCGCCGAATCCGCGTATCTTTTTCATCGATACTTTTACAAAACCAAACGGAGCTTCACAACCTTGCGCCTGATTACGGCAACGGCTCCGCTGCTCGGCTTGCTGGGAACGGTGCTCGGAATTATCCAAGTTTTCGAAGTGCTCGGCTCCGGCGGGAACGCCGCTACGGACAGCGCGCGCCTCGCGCTCGGTATCGGGCAAGCACTTTGGACGACCGTGCTCGGCATCGTTATCGCCGTGCCCACGCTCGCCGTTTTGTTTTACCTGCGCAACAAATTGTTCGGCTACATGATTGTCGCCGTCGAATTTTCTTACCGCGCCGCCGCCATCGCGAAAAATAAGAAAAATGATAAGGAACAACTGATAAGTAAAAACTGATAACGGATAGGGGAAAGCTGATAACCGGCAGGTGAAAAGTCGTAATCATTTTGATGAGCTTTCGGTATTACTTATCAGCTATCAGTTATCAGTTTTTACCTATCCGTTATCAACCATCCCCTATCACTTATAAAAAGATGCATTGCCACGAAATAAACGATTTTGAAATCGACGACGAAATCAGCATCGAGCTGACGCCGCTCATCGACGTCATTTTCATGCTTTTAATTTTTTTCATCGTCGCAACGACTTTCGCCAAGCCCGCATTTGACGTGCTTTTGCCCGACGCCGAAAGTGCCAAGCACGTTGACGAAAAAGAAAAAACACCCGTTTGCACGATTACGATTGATGCCGCGGGAACGATTTTTTTCGACGGAGTCGAAACGCCGCCCGTCGACTTGGAAACTGCCCTTCGGGAAAACGCCGGAAAAATTTTTGAAGTTTTTTCCGATAAAACCGCGCCGTTCGGCTCCGTGATGAACCTGATGGACGAAGCTAAAAAACAGGGAAATGAAAATCTGCTTTTCATGGTTGAAAAAAACGACTGAAGACGCGGAGCGCCTGAGTTCTCTGGGCTCCGTTGCCGTCTGCACGCTTTTGTTTGCGGGAACGCTCGCTTTGGTTGCCGAAAAAAGCGCGGAAGCGGAAAATGAAGCCGCAGAAACGGCGCAATACGTTCCCGCGCGCATCGCCGTGCGTTTTCAAAATTACGTTCCCACGCCTGTTGCCGAAGAAATCGAAACCGCGCCGGAAGAGCCTCCCGTCGAAGCGGAATCTTCACCTGCGAAGCCCGAACCGGAAGTTTCGCAAAAACCGGAGCCGCCGGAAGCTGGATTTGAAAAAATTGACGAATCCGCCTTGCGCGAAACTGTTGCGGAAGAAGTGCCGAAAGCGGAAATCCAACAGGAAAAAACGGCAGAAGAAATGCCGGAAGAGACGGAAAGCCCGGAGGAAAAAATCCCGCCGCCGGCGCCGCAACCGCAAACAAAGCAGGCTTGTCAGCCGCCGCCCGAAAGCGTTCCCGCAGTTGACGAAGCCGCACGTGCCGCCGCCGAGCAAACCATTTACGGCGCACTTGCCGAAGCCGTCTCCCGCAAAAAATTCTATCCGAAGGCGGCACGACGCAACGGACGCTCGGGAACGGTTTTTCTTCGCGTTTCAATCGGTATTTGCGGGAAAATCAAAAGTATCGAGACTGAAAAATCCGGAGCGCACCGATCGCTTGTTTCCGGAGCGGAGGAAACGCTTCGTCGCGTCGCCGCCGATTTTTGCGTTCCCGCCGAGCTGCGCTCCGCGCTTCCCGCCGCCTTCGTCGTTCCCGTCGTCTACGAATTGAAGGAATCTCCGTAAACAGAGTTTCCGGGAATCGCCCGATCACCTCTGCCGATAAATCAAAGCGTTTTTCTCATTTTTCAAAAAAACGCTTGCCAAGCGGCAACGAAAACTGTTTTTTTGCTATTCACATTTTTCAGCAACAATGAAAGCGACAATCATCACGCAAGGACGCCAATTCACCGTTAAGGAAGGCGATATTCTTTCCGTCAACCGCTATCCCGAAACACAAGCGGGAGACACCGTCACGATTGATCAGGTCATCTTCGCAGGCGAAGGCGAAAACGCCAAGGTCGGCACGCCGACGATTCCGGGCGCAAGCGTTACGGCTAAAATTCTTGAAAACAAGCGCGGGAACAAGATTATCATCTTCAAAATGAAGCGCCGCAAAGGCTATCGCCGCACGCGCGGTCATCGCCAGGAACTCTCGGTTATCAAGATCGAATCCATCAACGCGTAAGCGATTTAAAATTTAACAGAAGGATAAAAAATGGCACATCATAAGGGCGGAGGAACTTCTTCCAACGGGCGCGACTCGAATGCACAGCGCCGCGGTGTTAAACTTTACGGCGGGCAGTTTGCTCGCGCCGGTAGCATCCTGATCCGTCAATGCGGCACAAAAATGCATCCGGGTCAAAACGTCGGAATGGGTCGCGACTACACGCTGTTCGCACTCAAGGACGGCACGGTTGTCTGGGACAAAGCACATCGCAAAGTCTCGATTGCTCCGGTTGAAGCATAATTGAGTTTCACCCAAAGCAAAAAAAAAGCGTTCCGAAATCCCGGAACGCTTTTTTGTTTTTCTAAAAACGCGTTTTAATCGATGTAAACTTTTCGGTCAATCATCGCGGGAATCCAAATATCACCGTCTTCGATGAAAAAATCCGCAGGTCCGTTGGCGGGAACGCGCGTAGCATTTTCCACTTCCCGGGTGCGCAGGTTTAATTTTTTAATGACACCCGGTTTTCCGTTTGCCGCCCAATCAGAGAAATACAAATAGGTGGTTTCGTTATCGAAAAGATCCTCTTCTTCTTTGACCAAAATCCCGTCATAAAGCCCGGGAACGTTGTAAATAACGGAAACCGGGCGCGGGCTGGTGCCGTTGACCGGAATTGCTTTTATTTTTCCCGAAGGATTGCCCTGCGCATCCGTTGCATATTCGGCGACATAGAGAATGCCGTCCTCGATATCAAGCCCGTTGGGAGCATTCAACGGTTCGGCAGTCAGAATTTCTTCGTAGGTGCCGTTTCGCAAATTGATGCGGAAAATCTTGTTAATATCCGTGGCGGAAACATAAAGAAATCCGTTGCTTTCAACGATGTCGTTGAGATATTTCGTGCCCTCTTTCGAAAGATCAAAAATTTGGGTTACGATGCCGGCTTGGGGATTAATTCCGACAATGCGATCCACGTCGGCTACGTAAAGCGTGTCGTCCTCGACAAGAATACCTTTCGGCGCATCAAGCTTGACGCCCGGGAACGCGTTGGCGGAAATAATACGCCCGCGCGGGCTGACAGAAACGATAAAACCGTCCCCGTCTTTTTCCGTCGGCTTCATTTCCTGTCCGATACAGGTGATGTAGAAGATATCATCGTCTTCCGCTACGCTTTCCGGATGTCCGTTAACCGGAATTTCCGTCGCCGCACAAGCGGGCGTTGCCGCGAGAACGAATGCGGCGAAGAGACTGCTCAGGAGTGTATTTTTATTTTTCATCGTTTTCGTAGGATTAATTTATCGGCGATAAAATGGAATAATTTTAAAACTGCGTCGATATAAAAAAAGCGGCACGGGAACGCAATCTTTGTCGAAATTTCTCTTGCCGTTTTTTCAAAAAAGAATTTTGATATTCGGCAATCTCACGCAGGTTATTCCTTGCAGAGAGGCTAACACTATCGTTTTTTTTAACAACCAAACATCATACACAATGGCTATCAAAGTTGGTATCAATGGTTTCGGCCGTATCGGACGCCTCGTCTTCCGCGCCGGTTTGAACAATCCTGAAATCGAATTCGTCGGCATCAACGACCCGTTCATGACGCCGGATTACATGGCTTACATGCTTCGTTATGACACGATGCACGGTCAATACAAGGGCGAAATCTCCTACACGGACAACTCCATCATCGTTGACGGCAAGGAAATCAAGTTCTTCGCGAAAATGAATCCGGAAGAAATTCCGTGGGGCGAAGTCGGCGCAGAATACGTCGTCGAATCCACCGGTGTCTTCACGGAAACGGCGAAGGCCGAAGCCCACATCAAAGCGGGTGCCAAGAAGGTCGTTATCTCCGCTCCGTCGAAGGACGCTCCGATGTTCGTTTGCGGCGTCAATCTCGACAAATACACGCCGGACATGAAGGTTGTTTCCAACGCTTCCTGCACGACGAACTGCCTCGCTCCGATCGCCAAGGTTCTCAATGACAACTGGGGCATCAAGGACGGTCTCATGACGACGGTTCACTCCACGACGGCTACGCAGAAAACGGTTGACGGTCCGTCCAAGAAGGATTGGCGCGGCGGTCGCGCTGCTTCCGGCAACATCATCCCGTCCTCCACGGGCGCAGCTAAGGCTGTCGGCAAAGTTCTTCCGGAACTCAACGGCAAGCTCACCGGTATGTCCATGCGCGTTCCGACCCTCGACGTTTCCGTTGTTGACCTCACGGTCAATCTCGCGAAACCGGCGAAGTATGACGAAATCTGCGCTGCGATGAAGGCTGCTTCCGAAGGCGAACTCAAGGGCATTCTCGGCTACACCGAAGACGCCGTTGTTTCTTCCGACTTCCTCGGCGACCCGCGCACGTCCATCTTCGACAAGGACGCAGGTATCGCTCTTACGGATACGTTCGTCAAAGTCGTTTCCTGGTATGACAACGAATGGGGCTATTCCAACAAGGTCCTCATGCTCATCCAGCACATGGCTAAGGTCGACGGCGGTTGCTGCTGCTGCAAATAAGCGGTAATTAATCGTTATACAAAAGCGTTCCCGTGGCGAGAGTCGCGGGAACGTTTTTTTTTCGCCGCCGAAGCCAACGACTGATGCCCTGTTTTTTTGTTCAAGGAGCTTTCAAAAAAAACATTTCCTGAATTTCTATTTTGCGTTTCGGAGCAAAAAAGCGTTTGATTGGAAGCTGATTATGAGCATTGCAGACTCTTCCATTTATGCGGGTGCGTGGACGGCACTGGTTACGCCGATGAAAAACGGCGAAGTCAATTATTCCGATTTAAAAAAACTGGTGGAATACCAAGTTGCAGGCGGAATTGACGGAATCCTTTCCGTCGGCACCTCCGGAGAATCGCCGACGCTGACGCATAGCGAGCACCTCGAAGTGATTGCGAAAACAATCGAATTTTCTGCCGGGCGCGTTCCCGTCATCGCGGGAACGGGTGCAAATTCTACGCATGAAGCGGTTTCGCTCACCAAAGAGGCCGAAAAGCTCGGCGCACAGGCGTTTCTGCACGTCGCTCCGTATTACAACAAGCCGAATCAGGAAGGCGTTTATCGCCACTACGCCGAAATCGCATCCGCGACGGATAAACCGATTATGCTCTACTCTATTCCCGGACGTTGCGGCATTGAAATTGCCGTCGAAACCGTGGTGCGGCTCCGAAACGCGTTCCCGAATATTGTCGGGATTAAGGAAGCGGGCGGCTCCTGCGATAAGGTTTCAAAGCTCGTCCGTGCGCTCGATCCGGAATTTATCGTAACGAGCGGAGATGATTCACTGACACTTCCGTTTATCGCGCTTGGCGCGAAAGGCGTGATTTCCGTCGCATCAAACTGGCTTCCGGCGCAAGTAACGGAAATGGTTGCGAAAATGCGGAGCGGAGATTTAGCGGGAGCGCAAAAACTTCACAACGCGATGGCGGATTTATTCAAAAAATTCTTTATTGAGCCGAATCCCGTTCCCGCAAAATTCGCTCTTGCGCGTGCCGGCATCATCGAGTCGCCCGAAGTGCGGTTGCCACTCGTTGAAATTTCTGCGACAAACGGAGAAATTCTCGGCGCGGCAATGGACGCGTATTTGAAAAACGCGTAGAAAAAGATTCTTTTTTCAATATCGGGCGATTTCGTGTTTTACGGAGTCGCCCGCTTTGTTTTTTCAACTTCGACTCCGGATTATCTGCTCGATCGCAAGTTGCGCAAGAGCGAGCCCGAATGCGCCCGTCGTAAACGCGACCGTTCCCGGACGAGGCTTTCCGCCTGCGGGTGAAATCATTTGCGGGAACGCATCGCCGAGTGCTTCCGGCGGGCTCGAAATTTCCCGTGAAAAAACAACGGGAACGCCCATTTCTTTTCCGGAATTTCCTTTAGGAAATCCGTATCGGGAACGCAATTCTTTGCGGACAAACTTCAAGAGCGAATCGCCTTCAACATTCGAAAGATCTCCGTATTCGACGCGCGTGCCGTCGCGCTTGCCCGCACAACCGCCGGAGGAAATAATCGGAAGTCCCGCCGCAACGCAAGCGGCAATAAGAGCCGCCTTGTTCATCGCGCCGTCGATTGCGTCGACAACAAAATCAAAACGCCCTTTATTTTCTTCAAAAAATAATGCCGCGCTTTCCCGGGTAACAAATATTTGATGAACGGAAACGCCGCACTCCGGATTGATGGCGCGCACGCGCTCGGAAAGAACTTTTGCCTTGGAGCGCCCGTAATTTCCGCTTAGCGCATGAAGTTGACGATTGGTATTTGTCGCACAAACATCGTCCATATCGACAAGCGTCAAATCACAAACACCGCTACGGGCGAGTGCTTCACAAGTCCACGAACCCACTCCGCCGAGCCCGACAAGACACACGCGGGAACGCACAATTTTTTCAAAAGCTTCCTCTCCGTAAAGCCGGGCAACGCCGGCAAAGCGGGAACAAAAATCCTCGGAAAACATAAATAAAGAGACTAAAGAGAAACGGAACCCGGCGAAACAAAATTAATACACAAAAAAAAACCGCGCTCCGTGCGGGAACGCGGTTTTTTTGATAAAAGCGCGAAACGCGATTAACGTTTCGAGAACTGGAAGCGCTTGCGCGCGCCCGGCTGACCGCTTTTCTTACGTTCTTTGGAACGACCGTCGCGTGTGAGCAACCCGGCTTTTTTCAAAACCGTGCGAAGCTCCGGATTGTATTTTTCAATCGCGCGAGCAACGCCGTGGGAGATAGCACCCGCTTGGCTGTTGCAACCGCCGCCGTTCACGCGAACTTCAATATCGAGAGAGCCTTCGAGCCCGGCAACCGAAACCGGAAGCGTCGCCGTTTTGGCGAGTGCTTCCGTGAAGCAGTATTCTTCAACCGGCTTGTCGTTAACCAGAATCTTGCCGGAGCCGCTGGCAACGCGAACGCGTGCGGTGGAAGTTTTACGGCGCCCGACGGCGACAAAAACAGGAACGTCTTTATTCATATTCTGAAAAAACTGAGATTAGATTTTATACTCAACCGGATTTTGCGCGGCGTGCGGGTGCTCGGCTCCGGCATAAACTTTGAGTTTCTTCATCATCGCATTAGCGAGGCGGTTTTTCGGGAGCATACCTTTTACCGCGTGTTCAATAATGAACGCCGGTTTGTGTCCGCGCATAAATTCAGCCGTGCGGCGATAAGCGGTTCCGACCCAGCCCGTGTAGAACATATAGGTCTTGTCGGTTTCTTTGTTGCCCGTGAATTTCGCTTTGTCGGCGTTGATGACGACGACGAAATCGCCCGTGTCAACGTGGGGCGTGTAAGTCGGCTTATGACGTCCGCGCAGGATCGTTGCGATTTTGACGGCAAGGCGACCGACCGGCTGGTCGGTTGCGTCCACTACGAACCAAGTCTTATCGGCGGCGTTGGATGTCTTCGCTAAAGTTGTTTTCATTTCCGAATTAATTTAAAGAGAGTCCAATAAAAATTTTTATTGCGTCGAGCGCAAGCGTTTTTTTTTTTTTTTTATTCGCAATATTTTTTTTTCTGCGTGTAATGGATTTTATGTCGTTAAATTCGCTTGAAATCGGCGTTCCCGCCAAGGGGCTCGTTCATTCCGTGGAAACCTGCGGAACGGTGGACGGACCCGGAATCCGCTACATCGTTTTTCTCTCCGGGTGCAGTTTGCGATGCAAATATTGTCATAATCCGGACACGTCGTTTGTGCGGCGCGGCAAGGAGATGACGGCGGAGGAAGTGCTTGCCGACATTGAGCGCTACGCCGGATTTTTAAAAGGAAGCGGCGGCGGCGTAACCCTTTCGGGCGGAGATCCGCTTTTTCAAATCGAATTTTCAAGGGCGATTTTGGACGGTTGCAAAAAACTCGGCTTACACACGGCACTCGATACGTCCGGCGCGCTGGGCGCGGACGCGGACGATGCGTATTTGTCTCTCGTTGATTTGGTTTTGCTCGACATTAAAGCCGGCGTTCCCGCGACATATCGCGCAACGACGGGCGGAGACCTTGATCCGACCTTGGAATTTTCGCAGCGGCTCGCAAAACTAAACAAAAAAGTTTGGTTGCGCTATGTGCTCGTTCCCGCGCTGACAGACAGCGAGGAAAACGTGAAGCGCGTTGCCGAATTTGCGTCCGCGCTCGGAAATATCGAGCGTGTGGATGTTCTGCCGTTCCATAAAATCGGTGCCTACAAGTGGAAGGAACTCGGCTTAAAAGATCCTTTGGCGGGAACGCCGGAGCCGACATCCGAAGCGGTTGCTCACGCAAAGGCGATTTTTTCCGCCGCCGGATTTTCCTGCGTTAAATAGTGCTTTCGCGAACGCGCCCCGCTTTTCGGGAAAAGCTACGCGCGCAAGGAAGTTTTCAAGCCTTTTTCGGCTCAATGTGAATTGTCGCATCGATGCCGAGTTCTTCGAGAATGGCTTTTTCAATGCGCGTGCCGCAGCGATGCGCCTCAAGCAAAGTGGTTTCCGGCGCAAGGCGAATGTGAAATGTAACTTCCCTGTGCGCACCGTAGGCGTGCAGGTGAATGTGGTGCAGGCGCAAATCATCGTTCCCGCTAACCCGGCGGGCGATTTCGCGAATTTGCGCTTTCATTTCCGCAGGAGCGGCTTCGCCGAGCAACTTGTTTCCCGCATCGCGAAGCACGGTCCATGCAATGTGTAGTAGCATAAGCCCGACGAGAGCACCGAGCGCGCCGTCCATCCACCAAAAAGCGTCCGCCCCGAAAACGTCCGTCAAAATCATTCCGGCGAGAATAACGACGGAGCTGAGCGCGTCGCTTCGGTGATGATAGCCGTCCGCCCGCAGGGAAATCATTCCGGTTTTTCTTGACGTATAAAACGCGTATTGCGCCATGGCTTCCTTGACGACGATGGTTAGTATCATTGCCGAGTAGCCGAGCCAACCGAACGCGGCGGTTTTGTGATCGATGATTTTTTCGATTCCGCTACGTGTAAACTCAACGCCGACCCCGGCGAGCATCATCCCGATGACAACGGAAGTAATGAGCTCCGCCCTGCCGTGGCCGAACGGATGTTCCGCATCCGCCGGTTTCTCCGAAATCTTCAACCCGATAATCATAATGACGGACGAAAGGCTGTCGGAAAGCGTGTGCCAAGCGTCGGCAATCACGGCGAGCGATCCCGTGAAAAAACCGACGGCAAACTTGAACGCGGCAAGAACAACGTTGCCCCAAATGGCAACGTGCCCCTCGCTCTTCGCCAAACGCATATCGGCTTGCCGGGCACTGATTTTTTCGGATTCCATACGCGACGCACAAGATGAGCGTTCCCGCATCATCCCGCAATGAGAAAAACCCGGGAATCTGCCGCAACATACGATTGACGTTTTCCGCAACGAATCGCATTTTTTCGGCTATGCGGAAATTCACGGAGGCAACGGCTATATTAAAAAAAGAACTTGGAGACAACGCAGTGCGCACGGACACCGAAGCCTGCTTCGCCGCCTCGTTCGACAACACGAAGCTTTCCTTTTTGCCGGAAGCCGTGATTTTCCCGAAAGATGAATCGGACCTCGCATCCGCCCTTCGCCTCGCCAACAAAAACGACGTTCCCGTGACGGTGCGCGGCGCGGGAACGGGAACGACCGGGGCGGCGGCGCCCGTTTGCGGCGGCTGGGTGATTTCACTCGCTCATTGGACGGAGCTTAAAATCGACGCCGATGCCGGAATCGCCATCGCCCAGCCGGGCGTGATTACTCAAAAAATTAACGACGAAGCGGCTAAATGCGGGCTTTTTTATCCGCCGGATCCCGCGAGCGTGAAACACTGCACAATCGGAGGCAATATCGCGACGAACGCAGGAGGCTTGCACGCGGCAAAATACGGCGTTACGCGCGATTATGTGCTCGCACTCGAAGGATTTTTGCCGACCGGGGAAAAAGTGCGCTGGGGAGCTCCCGTAAAAAAGTATGTGAGCGGTTACAACCTGCGCGATTTGTGGGTCGGCTCGGAAGGTATGCTCGGCGTGATCACTCAAGCGACGCTCCGCCTCGTTCCGAAGCCCGAAGCGAAACACACGTTTTTGTGTGCGTTTTCCGACGACGAAGCGGCCCTGCTCGCGGCGCAGGAGCTGATAAAGGCTCGCATCGTTCCCTCTGTATGTGAATTTTTGGATACACTTTCCGTTTCGTGCGCACAACGCTACAGCGGAAAATGTTTTTTCGAAAAAAAATCGGCGGTCTTGCTGGTCGAAGTCGACGGCGACGCCCTCAGCGTTCCCGCGCAGGCGGAGCGCGTGCGCAACTGGGCGCGTTCCCGCGCAACGGATTTCCGGGAAACGGCTGAGGCGGAAGAAGCGGAATCGCTGTGGGAAGTGCGGCGCATTTGCTCACAATCCATGTTCCTGATTGCGGATTCAAAATTAAACGAAGACATCGCCGTTCCCGCCAAAAATTTTGTGCCGCTTTTGAAAACATTGCGAAGAATCACCGAAGAAACCGGCTTGGCGACTCCGGTTTTCGGTCACGCCGCCGACGGAAATTTGCATGTTCACGTGATGTTTAACCGCAACGAGACACGGGAACGCGAAGCCGCGCAAACGGCAATAAGGCGCGTGATGGAAACCGTCGTCTCACTCGACGGCGTCATCACGGGCGAACACGGAATCGGCTTGGCAAAATCTCCGTTTCTCGAAATCCAGCATTCTCCCGGCGAGATTTCCGCGATGCTTGCCGTAAAAAAAGCCCTCGACCCGAACAATATTCTCGGTCGCGGAAAAATGTTTTTCCCCTTCAATGTTTGGGATTGCGTTCCCGTAAACGTAAAACTTCCTTGGGATAAGAAAAAAGCCTGAAGCAAGCCCTGCAATAGAGGTTCCGGGAACTGGGAACTGGGAACTGGGAACTGGTAACTGGGAGCTGGGAGCTGGGAGCCGGTGGTCGGGAACGCCTCTTATCTCTCAAATAAAAAACGGCTCCGGGAACGTTCCCGAAGCCGTTTTTTATTCAGCGCGAAGAGTTATTTTTTCTTTGCGCAGGATTTTTTGCAGCAAGCCTTTTTCGCCGGAGCCGCCTTAGCGGGAGCTTTCTTTACAGCCACTGCTTTTTTAGCCGGAGCTTTTTTCGCAGGCGCCGCTTTCTTCGCTACCGGCTTCTTGGCGGGAGCCGCTTTCTTAGCCGGAGCTTTCTTCGCCGGAGCCGCTTTGGCAGGAGCCTTTTTGGCAACCGGTTTTTTGGCAGGAGCCGGTTTCTTCGCCGGAGCCGCCTTCTTCGCTGCCGGTTTCTTGGCGGGAGCCGCCTTCTTAGCCGGAGCTTTTTTCGCCGGAGCCGCTTTGGCAGCCGGTTTCTTCGTGGTTTTTGCTGTAGCCATAGTATTAGTTTGGGGTTGGGTTAACGAAATTTCCTCCTCAATCGCCGCCTGAGCCGCCGCGAGGCGAGCCGTCGGCACACGGTAAGGAGAGCAACTGACATAGGTTAAACCGATGCGATGGCAGAATTTCACGGATTCGGGATCGCCGCCGTGTTCGCCGCAAATACCAAGCTTGATGTCCGGACGCGATTGGCGCCCGAGCGAAACGCCGAGCTTCATCATCGCGCCGACGCCTTCCTGGTCGATAGACGCAAACGGATTGCGCTTCACGATTTCCAAGCGCGTGTAATCACCGAGGAACGAGCCGGAGTCGTCGCGGCTCATACCGAGCGAGGTTTGCGTCAGGTCGTTCGTTCCGAAGGAGAAAAATTCCGCATCTTCGGCAATCTTGTCCGCCGTCGCGCAAGCGCGCGGAATTTCAATCATCGTGCCGACCTTGTAAGAAATTTTCACCTTCTTTTCCGCCATGACTTCGGCGGCGACGCGGCGAACGACTGCCGCCTGATTTTTAAATTCCGCCGCAAAACCGACGAGCGGGATCATCACTTCCGGAGCAACGCGAATTTTTTCCTTAATGCAATTTGCCGCCGCTTCAAAAATCGCGCGCGCCTGCATTTCCGTAATTTCCGGATAGGAAATTCCGAGGCGGCAACCGCGATGCCCGAGCATCGGATTGAATTCATGAAGCTCGGCTACGCGACGCTGAATGTGTTCGACGGGAACGCCGAGCTTTTTCGCAAGGTCAAGCTGCTGCTCTTTCGTTTGCGGAAGGAATTCGTGCAACGGCGGGTCGAGCAGGCGAATCGTTGCCGGCAAGCCTTTCAGTTCACGGAAAATGCCTTCAAAGTCGCCGCGCTGATACGGAAGCAACTTGTTGACGGCGGTGCGACGCCCTTCCAAATCCGTCGCGAGAATCATCTCGCGCACGGAGTCGATACGATCGCCCTCGAAGAACATGTGTTCCGTGCGGGTAAGACCGATCCCCTGCGCGCCGAAAGCAACCGCGACAGCCGTTTGCGACGGTGCGTCCGCGTTCGTGCGGACACCGAGGCGCGTTACCTTTTTACACCACGCCATCAACTGAGCGAAATTTTTGTAAGTGGCGGATTTTTTCGCCTCTTCGTTCCCGCGAACGACACCGAGAATAACGTCGCTCGGAGCCGTGGCGATTTGCCCGAGATAAACATCTCCGGTCGTGCCGTCGATACTCATCCATTCGCCTTCCTTGACGGAAACGTCGCCGACGGAAAGCGCGCGGTTCGCGTAGTCGATATCGATTGCAGACGCGCCGCTGACGCAAACCTTACCCATTTGGCGGGCAACAAGTGCCGCGTGCGAGGAAACGCCTCCGCGCGCCGTCAAAATCCCTTCCGCCGCGATCATGCCGCGCAAATCTTCCGGCGAGGTTTCGAGGCGAACGAGCAAAACTTTTTCGCCGTTGGCGGCAGCCGCTTCCGCGCGCTCCGCATTGAAATAAACTTTTCCGGAGGCAGCACCCGGTCCGGCGGGAAGCCCGTGCGCGATAGACGTTGCGCCCTTGAGTGCCTTGCGGTCAAACACGGGAGCCAAAACCTGGTCGAGCTGATCGGCGGGAACGCGGCGCACTGCCGTTTTCCAGTCAATAAGCTTTTCGCGAACCATTTCGCAGGCAATACGAATCGCTGCCACGCCCGTGCGCTTGCCGTTGCGGGTTTGAAGCATGAAAACCTTGGAATCTTCAATCGTAAATTCAAAGTCCTGCATGTCGCGGAAGTGATTTTCCAGCGTTTTGCAAATGCCGAGCAACTGCTTGTGCGCGGAAGGCATTACACTCGCAAGATGCGCGACGGGATCGGGCGTGCGCACGCCGGCAACCACGTCTTCGCCCTGCGCATTCATCAAAAATTCTCCGTAGAAAACTTTTTCTCCGCTCGCCGGGTCGCGCGTGAACGCCACGCCGGAGCCGGACTTGTCGCCCGTGTTCCCAAAAACCATGGACTGAACATTGACCGCCGTGCCCCAGCTGGACGGAATGTGATATTTCTGGCGGTAAATAATCGCACGCTCATTCATCCACGAGCCGAAAACCGCACCGATTGCGCCTTCAAGTTGCTTCCACGGATCCGTCGGGAAATCACTTCCCGTGCGGTCTTTGATTAATTTTTTGAAGCGGAAAACGAGTTCGCGGAGTTCGACAACGCCGAGTTCCGTATCGCTCGCGTTCGGGTTTTCGAGCATTTCCGTTTTAACGGCTTCGATAACGCTTTCAAACGGTTCGTGATCTTCGTTCGGAAGTTTTTGCACACCGAGAACGACGTCGCCATACATCTGGACGAAGCGACGGTAGCAGTCCCAAGCAAAACGCTCGTTGTTCGTAACGCGGGCAAGAGCCTCAACGGTTTCGTCGTTCAAACCGAGGTTCAAAATCGTGTCCATCATGCCCGGCATCGACTCGCGGGCACCGGAACGCACGGCAACAAGCAGCGGGAACCCGGTAGCATCGCCGAATTTTTTGCCGAGCTGCTTTTCAATGTTGGCAACGGCATCGCGCACGTCCGCCATGAGCGTTTTCGGATAAGTCTTTTTGTTTTCGTAATAATACGTGCAGACTTCCGTGCTGATTGTGAAACCCGGAGGCACCGGCAAGCCGATGCGCGCCATTTCAGCGAGGTTGGCGCCTTTCCCGCCAAGTAAATTGCGCATTTGCGCGTTCCCGTCAGTCTTTTTGCCGAATTCGTAAACGAATTTCGTGCTTTTTTCGGCCGGAGCTTTTTTTGCCATATATTTTGGTAAATCGATTGAAATAGAAAATTTTCACCGTCGGAGCAATGCGCATCCTCGGGCTACCGCATTGATTAAAACGTAAAACGAAGAGAACGCAAGAGACTTTATGCCGGAACGTATTTTTTTGAAAAAAAAATCAGCCGCGGAAATGTGTATATAAAAATAAATTACATTTCGGACAAAAAAAAAAGCTCTCCCTCTTAGTAAGAGGGAGGGGACCGCAAGCGTAGCGCAGCGGTGAGGGCGTTCGGAAGAAAAACAAAAAATCTCTCGCAGAACACGTAGAGAAACGCAGAGTTTTTTTTATGAACCACGGAAAACACGGACCCGCACGGAAATTTGTTTTTCTTTTGATTTTTTCACCGGAGGAGCAACCCGCTATTTAAAGGAGAACAGGCGTCCCGCCTGTTTTTTTAAGGTAAAAACAAGCCGAAACGGGGCGAAAGAAAATAGCCCGGGGCAAGCGAGCGTAGCGAGTCGCCGCCCCGGGTAACAGAATAAAAAAAACCGCGCCGCGACGGGAACGCATTCGCTCCCCGACGCTCCCGCGGCGCAATAGAACGGCGAGTTTTTTCTCCCGATAAAACCACAAAAAAAAATTCGTGAACTTTGTGAAAATTTGTGGATAAAAAAAAAAGCGCTCCCGCCAAACAGACGGGAACGCCACAACTAACTTCATTAATCTATGTATCCGAAGCAAGGCTAAGCCCCGCTCCGAAAAGTCTTTCTGACTCCTCCACCACGCCTTCGGCGCGGTCCCCCTCCCCTTACCAAGGGGAGGAGCTTCTGATTTCCTTTTTTAGATTTTTTAAAAAGCACTCCCTCTTACCAAGGGAGAAGCTTTAGTTTTTTGTTTTATTTTTAAGGATTATCAGAAGCTCTCCCTTTTGCTAAGAGGGAGGGGTCCATGCGAAGCATGGTGAGGGCGTTCTTTAGCGACGGGAACGCCGACGACGCGACGCCACCAACGCCAACGCGCCCACGCCCGCCAACAATCCGAACGCCGACGGCTCGGGAATCGTAAGTGTGAGCGAAAGCGTATTTCCGGCATACGACCATTCCTTATTTACATATTTGGAAAATGCCCCGGAGCTGTCCGTAACCGACAAATAACCCAATTGCTCCGTCGTCAGCGTGTCCGATGCCGCAGCGACATCTCCAAAGGACAAAGTCGTTCCCGTCAGAATCGTCAGCATTTCATTGTCTGCATCAAGCACATCCGCAAAATCAGCCAAGTCGACAACAAGCGTTGCGCCGGAAGCCAAATTGATTGTTCCCGCATCAACGTTTTCAACCGAAATCTGCAACTTAGCACCATTCGCCACAGAAACGGTTCCGCTACCAAGCGCACTTGTGCTTGCCGCAACCAACGTTCCCGCTTCAACGACCGTTGCACGCGTATATGTATTTTCTCCGGACAAAACCAATGTCCCGCTGCCAGTCTTTTTCAAGCCGGAAGAACCTTCGGCGTGATTTACAATCGCGCTGGAGATTTTCAATTCATCACCTCGGTCAGTAACCTTCACTTCGAGGTCTGCATTTCTTAATTGAATCTCAATAGATGAAATTTCATTGTTTGTTCCGGTTGCAATAAACCGACCGCCCAAGGTATTCAACATCGAACCTTCGGCTCGATCTGTCGTAACGCGCGCATTCCCGTTCAGCTCAATATCAGAAGTGAACGTAAGATTTCCCGTATCGTTGAGCATGAGCGTCGCTGTCTTCGCTTCAGAACCAGTCAAGCTAGCAATCACATTGTCTCGTCGGCTCCAACCCATGAGGTCGTGCCCAGAAAATTTGGCAGTACCGCCTGCCAGAACATTAATCGTTCCGATTACGGCATCCCCACCGGACAGGCTAGTGTTATCATTAACCGTTAGAATACCACCGTCTCCGACATTCAATGTTCCGCCGGAGATATTCACAACTTTGACACTTGCTGTTCCGGCAATCTCTGCCGTTCCACCAGTAACCTTAAGGGTTCCACCGGAAAGTGTTGATCCTGAATAGGTATAATCCGCAGCAAACTCCAACGTTCCGTTATTCGTGAAACCACCGGTAATATTCAGGGAGCCACCAGACACTTTCAACGTCGCATCGTTCGCAATCGTCAGCCCTTTTCCTCCATCGGAGATGACACCTTCTGCGACATCCAAAACGCCGTTTGAAAGTGTATTGTTCGCAAATAATACCGTTCCTGAACCGACTTTTGTCAGTGTGAAACCTCCGAGGCTTGCAGTCGTTACCCCATGACCACTCCCGACAATACCAAACTCGTTTCCACCGCCAATCGTCGAATCAGCCGTCAAAACAAGCGTATACAATTGCCTGTCCCCGATTCCAACAGAGTCTCCCGTATTTGTCAAAAATCCTCCGTCAAGAACAACAGATCCTCCTGCATACGAAAATCCGTTAGAGGAACCATTCAAGTCAAACGTTCCTCCGGTTTTCACAACAATCGTTCCGGAAACGACTTCTTCACCACCAAGTTTTAATGTAGCACCTTCTTCGATAGAAATATATTGAGTCGTTACTTTACCGCCAGACAACGTTACCGTACCGCCAAACACGCCGACACAAGTAGTAGATACACCTGCGGAATCTACCACAACATTTGCATCTTTATCAAAGACAACGTTCCCGCCATTAGCAAAAACCTTAGATTCCCCTCCTTCGGATTCTGTCCAATTAGCATCCGTCGTATTCCATGTAGATCCATCTACACCGTTCCAAATCAAAGCGAGTACCGAATCGCCTGCTGTATACCCCACGGAATAGCCAGAGGTGTCTTTTAGTAGAAACCATCCTTCTTCGACCTTCATTCCGTAGGTTCCGTCGTCGTTTTTAGAAATTCCGGCTTCAAAAATCTCCGATAAATCCCTCACCGTAATATCTGCGCCATCGGCATTTGTGAAAGAAAATGTTGTTACGGTGTTATCAAACGACATTCCTGAGCCAAGCGTAATCAAATTACGATAATTCGAAAGAACAACTCCCCCTTTAGTTTCAGTTTCTTCTGTTGTCCCCAACACCGCAGAAAGGCTCTTAATCTTCGCCGTGTACGAACCACTCACAGACGTGAGTTTCATAATCCCCGTCTCTCCAAGATCTGCAACAAATCCTTCTCCCCCTTGGCTTTTGCCGTAAGCAAGATTAAAAATGCCTTCGTTATCTAAGGTAATTGAACCGCCGTCATTTCCTCCATTAAAATTGCTGATTGTAAGGACGGAGTCCGCATCCAAACTAACGGAACAGGAGCCGCCTTGGAATTTTTTCAACGAATCAACCGTAAGCTCACTCCCGACAAGAGAAAGTCGAAGATTCCAGCCCTCCAACACGCTAATTTCACCCTTGGAGTTAGAAATGCTAATCAGTTCCCACATGTTAGAGTCTGGTGTTCCCGGACCGGTCCCTGAACCGGTCCAAGTAGAGCTATCAGTCAAAGACCAACTATCTTGAGCTTGCCAGAGATCCTGCGTGATTGTTTCGCCTCCATTCCATACATATCCCGCATACGCGGTGGCGGTCATTGCGGAGGCTGCAATGAGGGTAGAAAAGAAGAATTTTGAGGTCTTCATAGCTTGTAATGATTAAGTGGTGTGTAGTATTGTTAAATTGGGAAAAGGGACATGGCATATTTGTCCCTTTTATTTTTTGGATTTTATGAAAAAAAAAAACGGACGCAAGGGAAATTTGCGGCGGGAACGTGTTTTTTTTGAGGAGAAGTTCGCGCAAAGACGCAAGGTCGCGAAGTTTTTTTAAGAAGTTCTCACGGAGACACAGAGCCACAGAGTTTTTATTAAAAATCTTCCAAACGCTTGGCGGCTTGGCGCGAGATTTCAAAAAAACATTTCACGCAAGGTCGCGAAGTTAATTTTTGACTCCTCCGCCACGCCTGCGGCGCCCCCTCCCCTTATCAAGGGGAGGAGCTTTTTTATTTTTTTAAGGTAAAAACAAGCCCCAACGGGGCGTAAGAAATCAACCCGGGGCAGGCGAGCGAAGCGAGTCGCCGCCCCGGGTAAAAGGAATATAGAAGCGCGCCGCGACGGGAACGCATTCGCGCCCCGAGGTTCCCGCGGCGCAATGGAACGATGACTCCGCAGGTATTTTAGACAAAAAAAAAGAACAGCCGGGGACGGCTGTTCTCCTATGAAAAAGCGGCTTCCTGTTTCTGTGTCGCTTCCGTAAAAAAGTGTCTTACTCGCGGGTCGGCTCGTAGATGCGGAGCAGAAGCGGCGCGGTGAGAATTTGCGGGAGCGTTTTAAGCTCGTCGACAACGCGTTCCATGACGGCTTCCGAGGTCGGATACGTCGCGAGCGTAATCGTGCCGCGGCGTTCGCCCGGATGTTCGTAAGTAACGACGCGGGCGACGGAAACGCCGTGTTTGGCGAGCACGGAATAGAATCCGACGAGCGTTCCCGGCTCGTCCAAAATCGAAATGCGCAGGTAAAACTTCGAGCGGATTTCGTCCATCGTTGCCATGCGCGCGCTTTCGCCGAGGCGGTAGCAGGCGTCGATGTCGCTGGGTGTGAGGAATTTGTGCGCGTCGTCGCGAATGCCGATCATCGCGTCGACGATGTCGCTGATGACGGCGGAGGAAGTGGCGTCCTGCCCGGCGCCGCGCCCGATGAGAATTGTCGTTCCCGCGACGTCGCCGGAAAGTTTAATCGCGTTGTAAACGCCGTCGACGCGTGCGAGTGTCTTGTCGAGCGGAATGAGCGCGGGATAAACGCCGAGCGAGAGCGCGCCGGTTTTGAAATTGCGGCGAATCATGCCGAGCAGCTTGATGCGATAGCCGAAGTCGCGCGCGCGGTGCATGTCTTCGAGCGTAACGTTGCGAATGCCTTCGACGAGTGCGTCGCGCTCGGAAACCCATTTCCCGTGAGCGAGGAACGCGAGAATGACGGCTTTGTGAAACGCGTCCCAGCCGTCGAGGTCAAGGCGGTCGTCCGCTTCGACGTAGCCGAGTTTTTTCGCGTCCTGCAAAATTTCCTCGTAGGATTTTCCCTCCGCTTCCATGCGGGAAAGAATGTAATTGCAGGTGCCGTTGATGATACCCGCGATGGATTCAAAGCGGTTGGCGACTAAGCCTTCGCGCAGGGTTTTGATAATCGGGATCCCGCCGGCAACGGATGCTTCAAAGTAGTAATGCCCGCCGTGCGCCTTGACTGCGTCGAAAACTTCGCGCCCGAATTCGTAAATAAGCGCTTTGTTCGCGGAAACGACGACTTTGCCGAGCTTGAGTGCGGCGAGCGTGTAATCTTTCGCCTTCGTCGTGCCGCCCATGAGTTCGCAAACGATGTTCACATCCGGGTGGTTGACGACTTCCGTCGGGTCAAGCGTCAAAACTTCCGCGGGAACGCTCACGCCGCGTTCGCGCTTGAGATCGCGCACGGCGATTTTCGGGAACGCGATCGAAACGCCAAGGCGTTCTTCGAGTTCTTCGCGTTGTGATTGCAGGTGCTTCCAAACGCCCTGCCCGACCGTGCCGAAGCCGATAAATCCGATACCGATTTTTGTTTTATTCATAGCTAATTATTTTAGGTAATGGAGGATAGATGAGTGCTTACAGGTATTTTCGGGAAATAAATCAGCAAATTCCTATCACTCCTAAGCTCTTATCTTTCGCCTATTCTTTAATCTTTAAGCTTTAATCTTTAAACTTTAATCCTATTTCTTAAACGAATTTTCTTCGCCGCGCATCAAACGAACAATGTTCGAACGATGCATGATGATGATGAAAACCGCAATCACGAGGCAGAAGCCGACATGAATCGTCGTATAGCCGAGCGACGGGAAAAATTTCGCCAAAATCATCGATGTCAGTGGCAGAGAAAGCCCGAAAACCATTGAAGCGACAGCGACGATGCGCGTCGGGAAATAAACCGCAAGCCAAACGACAATGCCGACGAGCACGGCAATCGGCATCGCGCCGAGAAGCCCGCCGATAGTCGTCGAAACGCCCTTCCCGCCTTTAAATTTCAGGAAAATCGAGAAGCAATGCCCGAGAAGCGCTCCCGCAAAGCCGCAGAGCTGCGCGACGGCGATCGCGTGCGGCCAGTTTTGCGCGGCGGCGGGATCGGTCGGCTCCAGCGCGCCCATCAGCAACCACGGCCAAAACGCCGCGACAAAGCCTTTGAGCATATCGAGAATGAAAACGAGATTGCCGGCAAATTTCCCGCAAGTGCGCTTCACGTTGGTCGCGCCGGGATTACCGCTTCCCGCCGTCAAAATATTTACGCCGTAGCGTTTTGCGACGATGACCGCAAACGGGATCGCGCCGAGAAAATATCCGATAATCAGAGCTGCCGCCGAAAAGAAAACTTCTGTCATAACGGGCAAATTCTACGCGAGCCGCCCGCGTTTCCGCAAATTGAAATTTGCCGAAGCACGCTTCGGCAAATGTTTAAGAGCTGAGAAGCTGAAATGTTTAATCGACGGAGCCGAGGGTTTTACTTTTATAAAATAAAAAAAAGGATTCTTTTCCTTGTTTCCTTTGCGAAACAACTAAACTTTTAAGCTCTTAAGCTTTTCCACACCTCCACTCTTCCACTCTTCCACTCTTCCACTCCTCCACTCTTCCACTCCTCCACTCTTCCACTCCTCCACTCTTCCACTCTTCCACTTTTCCACACCTCCACTCTTGCCGAAACGGCGTGTAAAAAATAAATTGATACAATTATGAGTTTGGAAAATCCGCAAAGCAGCATCGTTCTTTTGTCCGGAGGTTTGGACTCGACGGTGCTTTTGGCAAAACTCGTTGCAGAAAAGCGCCGCGTGCTCGCCTTGGGCATCCACTACGGACAGCGACACGCCCGGGAAATTGACGCGGCGCGCGCCGTTTGCGCTCACTACGGCGTAGAATACCGCCTCGCCGATTTACGCGCCGTTTCCGCTTTTTTCGGAAAAAACAGCCTCACCGACGGCGACGTTCCCGTTTACGAAGGCGCCTACAACGAAGACGGCATGAAAAACACCGTCGTTCCCGCCCGCAATCTTTTACTCATCTCGCTCGCCACGGCTTGGGCGATTTCCGAAAAATGCGACACGATCGCCTACGCCGCGCACGGCGGAGATCACGCGATTTATCCGGATTGCCGCGAGGAATTTGCGGAAAAACTCGATGCCGTCGTCCGCATTTCGGATTGGCATCCCGTGTGCCTTGAACGCCCGTTTGTCGGTATGAACAAAGGCGAAATCGTAGCTCTCGGTGCAAAGCTCGGCGCGCCGCTTCATCTCACTTGGTCCTGCTACAACGGCGGGAACGCGCATTGCGGAAAATGCGCAACCTGCATTGAGCGCGCCGCCGCATTTCGCGAAGCCGGGCTTCCCGACCCGACCGTCTACGCATAACCCGGCAAAACCCCCGAATCATGGAAAAATTTTGGCTGAAAAAAGCACGCGAAGCATGGAGCGTTCCCGCCGAAACTCCGGACAGAACTTTGCTCGAAAAAGTGCGACCCGCCGTCGAAGCTTTGAGCGACCTTTTTACCACAGAGCGCCCGGTCAACGGAAAATTCCGCGATTATATGAGCGCCCCGAAACTGCTTGCCGCCTACGGGCTTTTCTTTTTTCCGCAAAGTTTCGCGCGCGCAAGTTTCGCCGTTCGCCGGCTTCTTGACATTTACGCGTGGAATCCGCTCGGAAGCGACGCGGAGCCGCTTCGCATTCTCGACCTCGGAAGCGGAGCCTCGCCCTGCGGTTTTGCCGCCGCCGAAATTTTCCGGGAAAAATTCCCCGAAAGAAAAATCGTCATTACCGCTTTTGACCGTTCCCGCGCCGCCGTCCAAGCAGCCCGAGAAATCGCGCAGAACGCCGGAAGCGGGAAGAGCCCGCAAGTTTCCGTCGAAACGCTTGTCGGCGATTTGAAAAAACTCGTTCCCGCAAAGCTCGGGCTTCCGCCCCAGGATCTAATTCTGCTCGGCTGGAGCTTGAACGAAGCCGTTCCCGCAAGCGAAGACGCGTTCCCGTTTTTAAAAAACCTCGCGCCGCTCCTCTCGAAAAACGGTGCGATTGTCGTTCTCGAGCCCGCGCTGAAGCTCACGGCAGAACGCCTGCGCCGGGCAAGCGACACTGTCGCACAAAACCCCGGAACCCCGTTTTTCCGCCTTGCGCCGGAACTCGGAAACCACGCCTGCCCGCTCCTTCGCGAAGGCATTTTTTGGGAACACGAAGTGCGCAAATGGTCTCCGCCGGAAACGCTGGAATTTCTCAACCGCACGCTTTTCCGCGATATTTCCTGCCTGAAATTTGCATGGAGCGCATTCGGGAAAAAACCGGGAAAACGTTTCGACATTCCCGCCGGAGCCACAGAGCTTTTGCGCTTGGTCTCGCCTTTGGAAGCAACTAAAACCTGCCTGCGCTTTACCGGAATAAATCCCGCCGGAGAAAAAAAATCCGTCGAAATCCCGACACGCGGGCTTTCCAAAAGCGAAGTCAAAAAAATCGCCGCAGAATGGGAGCGCGGAGACCTCGCCGCACTCGCGGGAACGCTCTCGCCGCTCGGGAACGCCGGGCATTTCCGCCTCGACGGAAAACTCTTGCCGCAAAACGTTTTGCGCGCGAAGCAAAATCTTCTTTCGCTGGCAGAGTAAAGATTCTCGCGCAAAGACGCGAAGACGCTAAGCACTCAAAAAAAGCTCTGTGTCTCTGCGAATCCGTGAGAACTTCTTAAAAGACTTTGCGGCTTTGCGCGAAAAAAAAACGTTCCCGCGACCGAAGCCGCGGGAACGCCACACTTAATAACGTATGAATTAATACATCAAAAAATTATTTGCGGCGGCGACGCGATGCCACGAGCGCAAGCGCACCAAGTCCCGCAAGCATTCCGAACGCCGACGGCTCGGGAACGATATGGTTGTCTAACTTCGCGACCGAAATGCCCGAGTAATGTTCGTTTTTATTATTAGTCCAAAGACGAAATCCGGTATCGACGTTACCGCTAGTAATTGCAAGATTGTCAGTTACCTTCAAAGCATATGTATTTTCACCGATTGTTGCGGAAAGCTCCCCTTTGTCTTGGAAAACTCCATTCATATCATAGTCGCCGACAAACGAAACGGTAATGGTAACAGGCTCTACAGAAACCCACCCGGCGTCGCTATAGTTGCTTTGACCGACACCAGAATAAAATTCAATAGAACCATCAGCATTGAAAGCAAATTTCCACTTGCCGCAGATTGAAACAAGATCTGTATCGGCAAGTGTCGACCGTTGCGAAGCCACAGTAAACGTAACTTCCCAGCTTTGAAGGGCTCCTGTGACTTCTGCGTCTTCCCATGCAATAGCGGCATTGCTGCTCGTGAGCGAGCCGTCTGTCGGCGAGGTCAGCGTGAGTTCTTCTTTTGCCGCGTTAGCGCAGGCGGTTCCGGCGGCGAGGAGAGCCGCGAGTGTTATATATTTTTTCATATAATGATTAAGTTTAATTGTGAGTGTTAAAAAGTATTTTGCGGGTAAAAACCGAGACACATGCGGCGTTCCCGCCGATTTGTCCCAATTCTTGTTGCGGATTGTCGCAAAAAAAAAAACGTCTCCGTCAAGCATTTTTTTTTTGAAAAAAAAAACCGCAAATTTCACCAATTACACAAAAGGCTCTCGCGCGAAAACGCAAAGACGCGAAGACGCAAAAGTTTTTTGCGGTTTATTTTTCCCACGGATAAAATAGATTTCCGCAGATGCCCTGATTTCTTCTTTGCGTTAAAATCATTCGTGAAAATTCGTGGTTATTCGTGGTTTCTTTTTTTTAATTTCGCGGCTTGGCGGCTTGGCGCGAAATTCTTTGCTGTAAAAAATCCGCGTTCTTCCGTGGTTCTTTATTTTTCCCGCGTTGCGTTCTTCGTATTTTTATAAAAAAATCTGCGCTCATGAAACTCCTGCAGAAAAAAATCCCCCTTCTTCTCGGTTCCCTTTGTGCGTGTGCCGCGCCGATTTTTGCCGCTCCCGAAAAATCCGATCCCGGGAACATCGTTTTCATCGGAGATTCCATCACCAACGGCGGAAAATATCTCGCCGGACCCGTGCCGAGCTACCGCTATCAGCTTTTCAAAGCCTTTGTCGACAACGACGTCAAATTTTCCCCCATGGGAATGACACGCGGCGCGGCGTGGAAAACCGACGTTTCCGCGCTCACGCCGGATTATCGCGGAAAAAAATTCGAAAACGTTTCGGAAGCCGCCGCCAGCGGGCGCGCCTATCAATATGCCGGACACGGCAACGAAAAAACGGAAAGCGGACGCGATTACAAAGCTGATCCCGGCACCGCGCACCCGCCCCGAAACCGCGGTCCCGTCACGCTCAAACTCGGTCAACCGAACCCGTTTATCAAAGATAAAAAAGCCGCCCGCGATTCTTTTTTTGACGGCACGAAATTAAAAAAATACACCGGCGATACCTACAAATCGCTCTACGGCAACAAGAAAGTCGACACGCTCTGCATTCTCATCGGTATCAACGACCTTTACGACGCGTGGGAATCCGACGAAAAAATCGCCGGACACGTCAAAAACATCGTTCTCGCCTACCAGAAGCACAATCCGGCGGTGCGCGTTCACGTTTTTGAACTTCTCCCGACGGCGGGACACAACGGCACGGGAACACACGGGAAAAACAATTACGATGCTTACAACGCGCATTTGCGAAGCGTCGCCGCCCAATGGAGCAAAGGTAAATCCGTTGTTTCCTGCGACAATATTGCGCAGGGATTTTTCGCGGAAGACGGCTCGATGGTCGACACCGCGCGCGGGGCGCACCCGAACGCGCAGGGAGAGCTCATCGTCGGCGGCAATATCGCGCGCGTGCTCGGCGTCGGGCAACGCAACGCCGGATTAAAACGGCTCGACGCCGAAAAACTTGAAACGCAGCAGGATCTCGCTTCCGTAAAAAAGCCCGCCGGCTGGAAGCTCGACAACCGGAAACGCCTCGTTCTTGCCACGCAACTTCCGGGCGGAAGCGATTTTCGCCAAACTTGGTCCGACGCGAAAAACGGGAACGCGCATCCGTTTACGTTCTCGTTTAAATTTAAAATGAAGGAAACCGGTCGCCCGGACAACGTGCTCGGCGTTTTCTGCGGGAACGGCGCGAACGAAGTCGGGCAACTTTTCGTCAGCGAAAGCGGTATTTACTGGAACGATACAAACACGCTTCTCTACGGCTCAAAACCGGGTGTGCGGGAAAAGAAAATTTTTGTAAAAAACCCGGCGGAAATCCGCATCGTATGGAAACCGAAAGGCGAAACCGCCGGCGGATTTTACGTTTGGCTCGGAGACCAGCTCGTCGGAGAAGCTTTGTCGGGAACGACGAATCCCGCCGTTGTCGATGCGTATAAAAACAGTTTCCTCATCGGCGACATCGGGAACGCTTACGCCGTCGACGCCGAGATTTCCGATATCGCGTTCGACGCGGATTCCGCTTTCGCGCCGGAGCAAAAATAACCGAAGCGCAATATCCGCCGAGAAAAGGAGAACGCGCAAAGCACGCGTCGTCTCCTTTTTTCGCAATCGCATCAAAAAAAAAATGAAAACGCTCAGAGAACTTTTTGCAAAAATCCCGAACGCGCAGTTTGCGGGAACGGCTCCGGAAACCTGCCGCCCGGAAACGCTGATTACGGATTCGCGGCGCGTTGTTCCGGGAGCACTTTTTTTTGCGATGGACGGCTTGCGGACAAACGGGCGGGACTTCGCGGAAGATGCCGTCCGGCGCGGAGCAATCGCCGTAGCGACAAGGGAACGCCTGCCGCTCCCGAAAAGTGTCGCGCAAATTATTGTGCCGAGCGTTGCCGAAGCCGTCGCCGTCGCCGCAAGGGAATTTTTCGATGATCCCGTCAATGCGTTCCCGCTGATCGGCGTAACGGGCACGAACGGGAAAACGAGCGTTACTTCGATTGTGCGCTTTCTGATGGCAAAGCAAACCCGCGCGCCGTGGGGGCTCATCGGCACCGTGCGCTACGAACTCGGGCGGCGAAGCATTCCTTCCTACAAAACCACGCCGGAATCGCTCGATCTGATGGCTCTTTTTGCGGAAATGCGCGACGCGAATTGCGCCGGTGCGGCAATGGAAGTCAGCTCCCACGCGATTGACCAAAAACGCGTTTTCGCCCTGCCCTTCTCCGTCGTCGCGTTCACGAATCTCACTCAGGATCACATCGATTACCACGGCGACATGGAAAATTATTTCGCCGTAAAAAGCCGCCTCTTCGACGGCTCGCAAGGCGCGTTCCCGCGCGCCGCCGTCATCAATGCCGACGATGCCCGCGGGCGGGAACTTTTGAAAAAACTGCCTCCGCAAACGCGCGCGTTCCCGTTCGGCTTAAACGAAAAAAACACAGAAGCGGGCGACGGTTTTTGGGCGGAAAAAATTTCGCTCTCTTCTAACGGAAGCGAGTTTACGCTGAATTGCCCGGCGGGAAAGCTCGCGGTGAAAACACAACTTCCCGGAGATTACAACGTCAGCAACGTGCTGTGCGCGCTCGCGTTAGTCGGCGCCGTCGGCGGCGACGTGCGGCAGGCGGCGGCGAACATTGCCGCATTTCCCGGCGTTCCCGGGCGCATGGAACGCGTTCCCGAAAACCCGTTCCCCTTCGATGTTTTTGTAGATTATGCGCACACGGACGACGCGCTCTCAAACGCGCTCGGCATGCTGAAAAAAATCACGCGCGGACGCGTGCTCGCCGTTTTCGGATGCGGCGGAAACCGGGATCGCGAAAAACGCCCGAAAATGGTGCGCGCCGTTCAAAATTTTGCGGATTTCGCTTGGGCAACTTCCGACAATCCCAGAAAAGAGCCCGTCGAGCAAATTTTTGACGACATGAAGCGCGGCGTTATTTTTCCCGAAAAAATCGCATTCGAGCCGGATCGCCGCCGCGCCATCGGGCTCGCGCTGGACGCCGCACGCGAAGGCGACTGCGTGCTCATCGCCGGAAAAGGACACGAAACGTATCAGGAATTTGCGGACATTACGCTCCCGTTCGACGACAAAGCCGTCGTTCAAAAATTGCTCGCCCTGCAAACGCACCGCATCGCGTAAGCGATTGCGAAAGCGCTTTTCTTTCCGCAAAACGGGAAGCCTACCAGTGGGGCGGCTTCTCGTTGGCGGGCGGGACGTTCCCGTCGCCGCCGAGCGTTTCCGTTTTTTCCGCGAGGGAGCGTAGCGCGCGGCGCAACCTGTCCACTTCACGCGAAAGCTCGACCAGTGTTTGGTTTTGCTTGGAAACGTAATCGTCGAGATACGTCAGCTTAATTTCAAGCTCCCGCAAGCGTTCCCGCGTGGATTCCGAATAATCCATCGTTAAAATTCCTTACTTAAGCCGATTCCGAACATGTGGCTGAGGCTTCCGGAAAACGAAGTCTGAACGCGGTAAACGGCGTCCGCCGTCCAATCGTCGCCGAGCATCAAACCGACGCGCGGAGCGATTTCAAAAGACATCGGCTCATCGACCGTTCCGCGGATTTTATTGCGGGAGCCCCGATATTCCACAAATTCCGAAGTAATTTCCGGGCGTTCCCCGAACGAGCCGACAAAGCCGAAATCAATTCCGAAAACTTTTCCCTCGCCCGCGAAATATTCAAAACCGGAACCGACACGCAAGCGGTAATTGTTATAAATCAGACGGCTCAAATCCAAGCGGCTCGCGGAGCCGGATTCCGTCAATCCGCCGGCATAGGAAAAATTGTATTCAAAACGCAAATACGGCGTGAAATACAAATCCTTTTCAATCTCCGCGCGATAGTTGTAGGCGACAAAAAGCCCGGCGTCGACGCCGTCGGTATTTCCGAAATTTTCTCCGAGCGCAGTTTTTCGATTAATATCGTAATGATGCACGCCGACGGAAGCGCCGACCGTCAAAAACCAATTGGAAAACTTCGGAGTGAACACCGCAAAAATTTTGGCGCGAGCCGCAATATCTTCAAGCGTGCCGCCGTTCCCGTGCGGATTTGCGGAACCGTGATGAAGCCCGACGGAAAAACCCGCGATGCGCTCGTCATCCAACCAACTGTGCCCGCCCAAATACGCACCGAGATTATCAAAATCATAAACCGGATTGTCGTTCTTTTTTTCGTGGTCGACAAAATCCGTAATCAGCCCGGAAAAAAACGTGAAATTTGCGGGAACGCGGACGCCGTCCGAGGACGGAGGCGGCGTTCGGCGCGCGCGGGAGATTTCGAGCAAAACCATATCGAGTTCCGCGCCGGACTGCCGAATCGCCATTTCGGCGAGGGAACAATACGGGAGCGCGGAAAAATTATTTACCGTATCCGACACGGAAGCCGCATCGGAAAGCGCAACGGCTTGCGCAATTTTGTTCATTTCGTTCGATTGCCCGACGAGATAATCGACGAAACTCGAAATTCCGTCGTGTTCGTCAAACGAAGCGCGCTTGCGCACATTCCGGTTTTCGACGGTCGCCGCGCCGTATTGCCCTTCGGCGATTCCGCCCACGCCCGGCAACAACAGCGTAACGTTATCCGAGTAGTAAGCGACTTGCTCAAAAGCACCCGTCGTCTTTTCCGGATCGGATTCAAAAATAACGAAACGATGCCCGGCGGGAAGATTTTGCCCGCCGGCGAGAATCAGCGTTCCGCCCAGCTCAACGTTCCCGTTGGCGACGACATTTCCCGCACGCACGGCTCCGGCAACGACATCGACATCGACGCGGAGCGCGCCGCCGGAATTACCGGCGTAATCAAAACTTGTTTCCGTCGGGAAATAGACGCCGTATTCGGTTTTCGCAATTTTGAGATTTCCGTTGACGGTGAGCGTGTCCCCGCTTGTCGCGTAAAGCGTTCCCGCGCCGAGTTGCCATGCGCCGAAAGTATTTTGCCCGACTTTTGCGTTCCAATCCGCCACGGAAGAAAACGCGGTTCCGGCAACGTTCACGTTCCCGGCGACAGTGGTGTGCCCGCCGAAATGCGCGCCGGGATTAACCTGTATTTCCGGAGAGGCGAGCTCGGCGGCCTTTGCCTCGGGATTGTAGTATTCCCGCCCGTCAGAACCGGTTACCGTATCGCGGACAAAGAGCATTCCGCCCGCATTGACGGTGGTTTTTCCCGTATACGTTTGGTCTATACCTTTTTTAAAATACGTGATTGCCGAGCCGTTAAAAACGAGTTCTCCGTTGCCGGAAATTTTTCCGGAATAATCAATTTTATCCGCGCCGGAAGTTGCTTTTCTGTTGAAAATCAATTTCGCGGAATCTTCGAGATTCACGTTCCCGGCAAGCGTCGCAAGCGAGCCGGTTTCGCCGGTGCCGATTTGCAAAGCCGCGCCGGAAAGCACGTTTATTTGCTTAAATGCCGCGTCCATCTCCACGGTCAGCGTTCCCGCGTTCACGTTTAAGAGATTCCCGGCGAGCCGCGTCGCCGTCAGCGTTCCCGTCGAAACGACCGTGCCGACGCGCTCCGAGTCCTCAATTGTCAGGTTCGAATCCGCAGAGGAAAAACCGAGCGCGACCGTCGCTTTATTGGAAATCGTCGGGTTTGCGGTTCCGGAAAACGTGATGTTGCTTCCGAGCGTAAGCGTGCCGTCGAGCACCTCGATTCGGGAGAGCTCAATGCCGCCGTCGAGTGTCAGCCCGGCACTTCCGGTTTTAACAAGAGAGCCGCCGCCCGTCAAATCTCCGGAAAACGTATCGTTTATTTGCTGGTCGACGACAAGCCGCTCGTCGGACTTCACTTCCCGAAGCCCGTTCCCGCCGAGATTATTTATCGAAATTTCCGTAACGGCAAAAGCCGGCGTTGCCGACAGCCATGCGGCGGCGCAAAAAAAAGCGAAAGAAACGTAGCGGGCGTTCATGAATAAAAAATACGATAAAAAATTTCGAAGAAGATAAAGTCCGCTTTGCGTTCCCGCAAATTGAAATTTGGTCTCACGGCTTCGAGGCGACGAAGTCTACGACGAGAATTTCCGGCGGACAAAACAGGCGCATCGGCAGAATGCTCGTTCCCAAGCCGCGGGAAACAAACATGCGCCCGCTCCCGGGAACGTCTTTGAGCCCGTAGGCGAAATCCGTTCCGACGCGGCGCGTGGAGCTGACCAGAGCGAACCCGCCCGGCAAGCAAATCTGCCCGCCGTGCGTATGCCCGCACAGCGTGAAATCCACCGCACTTTTCCCGGAGAGCACGGGATAAACATCCGGCGAATGCGTAAGCACGACCGTCGGCATTTTCTCCTGCGCTTCGAACTCCGGGAAAATATCGGGAACGGCACCGAAAGAATCCGGATCCAAGGTTACCGCCACCTGCATTTGCGCTCCCGTGCGCGGTGCTCCGAAAGAAATCACTTTTTTTCGAAATACGTGAATATCCTGCGCCCTGAAAGCTTTCATTAACGCATGATTTCCGCCAAACGCATCGTGGTTGCCCAAGCAGCCCAATACGGGAACGCACGCGGAAAGCGGACGCAAGCCGCGCGCGATTTCCTCCGGCGACATCATTTCCTCTTTTTTCGTTCCCTTAACGTAATCTCCAAGCAAAAAGACAACGTCCGGATTCAGCGAAAGCACCTTTTTCACAATGCGGGCAAGGCGTTTTTCCTCTCCTTTTCCGCGCCCCAAATGCAAATCCGAAAGTGCCACGGCGCGTATATTCATCTGCGTTCCCGCCCACTGCCTGACGGGAACCTCAATCTCCGTAACCGTCAGCATCGCCGGTTCGACAAAACGCGCCCATGCAAGAAGCGCGAGAGCGCAAAGCACAGCGAACCCGCCGACAACCACCAGTCGCACCAGAAATTTCCTCATAAACGCCGCTACGATACAAAAAAAATTCCGCAAAACGCCACGATTTTTTTTGAGAGCGACACAGATGAGATTTGTTTCGCGGGAACGCGGAGACGCGACGCGAAAAATACTCGCCAATAGTGAGTTGCGGGAAGAGGCGGAAATCTGTTTTATTTGCGCTCATGTTTGAAAATCTGACCGATCGCATGACTAACGCCCTGCGCAATCTGCGCGGACTCGGCAAAATTTCCGAATCGAATATCGCCGATGCTCTCGCCGACGTGCGCACCGCGCTTCTCTCCGCCGATGTGCATTTCCGCGTTGCGCGCGAATTTTGCGACCGCGTCAAAGAAACCTGCCTCGGGCAAAACGTTCTCGCCGGAGTCGCGCCGGGGCAAATGGCGGTGAAAATCATTCACGACGAATTGGTCAAGCTTCTCGGCGAAAATTCCACGCAGTTTTCACAGGTTCGCCCGCTCAAAGTCATGCTCGTCGGGCTTCACGGGAGCGGGAAAACGACTTCCGCCGGAAAGCTTGCGCGCTACCTGCGCTCTCACGGCAACTACCGCCCCGCGCTCGTTGCCTGCGACGTTTACCGCCCTGCCGCCATCGACCAGCTTGAAACGCTCGCCGCCGCCACGGGAACGCCGTTTTACTGCGACCGCGATTCGAAAGACGTTCCCGCCATCGGCGAAAAATTTTTACGCGAAGCCGTCAACAACTCCGCCGACCTGATTATTTTCGATACCGCCGGGCGGCTCCAAATCGACGAAAATTTAATCGAGGAAATCAAACGCCTGCGGGAACGCATTCAGCCGGACGAAGTTTTGCTCGTTGCCGACTCTGCGCTCGGGCAAGAAGCCGTGAATGTCGCCAAGCATTTTCATGAAGCCGTCAACCTCACCGGCATCGTGCTCACGAAGCTCGACGGCGACGCGCGCGGCGGCGCGGCGCTCTCGATGAAAACGATTACGGGCGTGCCGATTAAGTTCATGGGCACGGGCGAAAAGCTCGAAGATTTTTCGCCTTTCCATCCGGACCGCATGGCGCAACGCATTCTCGGCATGGGCGACGTCGTTTCACTCGTCGAAAAAGCCCAGGAAACCATCGACCAAAAAGAAGCCGAGCGCCTTGCCGAGAAAATGAAGAAGGCGGATTTCGACCTCGAAGATTTTCTCGCCCAACTTCAGCAAATGAAAAAAATGGGGCCGCTCGGCAGCATCATGAAAATGATGCCGGGCATGAGCGGGCTCCAAGTCGGAGAAAAAGAAGAAAAGAAGCTGAAACGCACCGAAGCGATAATTCAGTCCATGACGAAAAAAGAACGCGCCCGTCCGGAAATCCTGAACGGCTCCCGCCGCGCGCGCATCGCGAAAGGCTCGGGAACGAAGGTTTCGGACGTGAACGCGCTTCTTAAGCAATTTTCACAAATGCGCCAGATGATGAAAATGCTCAAAGGCGGCAAAATGAAGGCGCTCATGCGCGGTCTCGGCGGCAAACTTCCCGGCATGGGCGGCAAGTTTCCGTTCTGATTGCGGCGCGAGCAAAAAAGTTCGAGCCGTTCGCCCGTTTTGGCACAGACGTTCGGGAACGCGGAAAATTTCCGGCGGGAACGCATTTTTTAATGCTTTTCGCGCCGCGCGTGAATTTTTCCGCAAAAAAAATCTTTCTAAATATGCCGGTGTTATTCATCATTTCGGAATGCCTCTAATCGACCGACATATTCTTTGGGAGTGGCTGAAAATTTTTGCAATGGCACTCATTGCGATGATTGGCATGTTGCTCATTTCCGCAATTTACAACAACCTTGAGGATTTGTTGACTTGGGGCGTGTCCACGGCGGAATCCGTCGAGTTTTTCGCGATGATTGCGATGGGCTTCCTGCCGATCGTCATTCCGGTTTCGCTTCTCGTTTCCCTTTTGTTTGCCCTCGGGCATTTACACAAAAACCAGGAACTGACGGCGATGCGCGCCGCCGGGCTCGGGATTTTCCGCATCACGCGCGCCCTTTGGATTGCCGGTGCCGCGCTCTCCTTTCTGATGCTTGCGCTAAACGCCTCTCTCGTGCCCTACGCCACGGAACGCGCCGCGACGATTCTTTCCGAAGGCGAACTCAAATACCGCGAAAGCAAAGGCGACTTCAACCGCGCCAGCGTTCGCGGGGAAACGCTTTTTTTCAACAACGCTTCCGCGCGCCGCAACTGGTATATCGCCAACTACAATCCCTACACGCACAAAGCCTACGGGATGAATGTTTACACTTACGACGAGCGCGGGCGCATCTCTCACGCGCTCGTTTCCGAAACCGCCTCGTTTGACGAAGCCACACGCACGTGGACGCTGAAAAACGGCAAGGAACTTTTTTACGAAAACGGGCAACTCCTGCGTCAACCGAAGTTTTCCGAGCGCAAAGAATCCGAATTTTCGGAAAATCCTTCGCTCATGGCACTCATCGGACGCAAGACGAGCGACCTTTCGCTTCCCGAAATCCGCCAAATTCTCAACGAAACCGACGCGCAAAGCAATCCGCGCATTTCCGAATACGAAGTTTACTACAACTCGGTTTTGGCGAGCCCGTTTTGTTGCCTTATCGTCGTCGGGATTGCGATCCCGTTTGCCGTCGCCGGAGTGCGCGTCAATCCGATGGTCGGGGTTTCCAAATCCATCGGACTTTTTGCCGCGTATTATTTGCTGACCAATATTTTTAACATGCTCGGAGCGAGCCAATGGTTGCCGCCGGTTGTCGCCGCTTGGGCTCCGAATTTGCTCATGTTCGCCTACGCGATTTATCTTTGCCGCAAGGTGAATTAACCCGCCGGCGTTAAGCCGAAAGCCGGAAAAAAGAAACCCGGGAACACCGTTTTCCGATTCATCTTTTCCGGTTTCTTTTTCTCAAAATGTTTTCTCCGAAACGCAATCCCGATTGTTGCGCGTTCCCGCCGCCGGGAGCGCAGGCAAAAAACGCGCCGCTGATAAAGCCGGAAGAATTGCCGACATGGATTATTGAGGAAGACGCGGATTTCCTCGCGTTTAACAAACCGGGCTGGGTCGTTTGCCATCCGTCAAAAAACGGACCGTGGTCGAGCCTCGTCGGAGCCGTGCGCGAGTGGCGCGGCGGAGAAACCATGCACCTTGTTTCGCGCCTTGATCGCGAGACCAGCGGAATCATTCTCATCGCGCTCAACCGCGAAGCCGCAAGCAAAAGCCAAAAAGCCGTCGAACGACGCTGGGTTTCCAAAACCTATCTCGCCATTCTTGAAGGAGAAATGAGCGAGCCGCAACTCGTCGATGCGCCGCTGCGCCCGGACACCGCAAGCCCCGTTCTCGTCAAACAATGCGTGGGCGAAGGTCCGGACGCACAAACCGCCGTTACATTTTTCGAACCGCTGTATCGCGGAAACGGATACACACTCGCGCGCGTAGAGCTTCACACGGGAAGAAAACATCAAATCCGCGCCCACGCGCAGCACATCGGGCACTGCGTTGTCGGAGACAAACTTTACGGGCACAACGAACGCCTTTACCTGGATTTTTGCGAAAAAGGCTGGACCGCGCGCCACGATGCCGAACTCGCGCTCCCGCGCCAAGCCTTGCATGCCGCGCGCCTCATTTTTAAAAGCCCGGAATTCCAACGCACTTTTTTCGCCCCTCTTCCCGACGACATGAGAAACTTTTGTTACACGCGCCTCGGAATGTCCGCCGAAGCCTTGCAACAAGCCGAAACTCTGGACTAAAACATGCTTTCAGAAACCGATAAACTTTTTCCGCTCGCGGAAAGCCGTTCCCGCTTGGCGTGGATTGATTGTGCCCGCTGGATTGCGATGTTTCTTGTCATCGCCTGCCACGCCTGCGATCCGTTCAACTGCAGTCCGGAGTCGACGAGCAATCCGGAATTTCTGCGCTGGGGCGCGTTTTGGGGCTCCATGCTACGTCCGAGCGTTCCGCTTTTCGTAATGATTACGGGCGCGCTTTTGTTGCCGATTCGCGAAACTTCTCTCGGAGGTTTTTACAAAAAACGCATTCCGCGCGTGCTGTTTCCGTTTCTGATTTGGTCCGTTGTTTATACGCTGTTCCCGTGGTTTGCGGGATTGATTTCGTCAACACCCGAAGCGGCGAAGGAACTCGTCCTTACGTTTTTTCCCTACGCGGGATTTATGAACGGCGGGAACGGTCCGGAAACCACACTTTCCGCCGCGCTTGAAACGCTGGCGACCGTGCCGTTTTCGTTCAACTATTTTACCGTTCACATGTGGTATGTTTACATGCTGATCGGGCTGTATCTTTATCTGCCTATTTTCTCCGCTTGGGTGGAAAAAGTTTCAATGAAAACCAAGTGGGCTTTTCTCGGCATTTGGGCGGGAACGCTACTCATTCCTTACGCGGATGTTTTCCTCACGCCGCACCTGCCTTTCGGAAGCGGCTACCTTTTCGGCACCTGCTCGTGGAACGCCTTCGGCACATTCTACGCTTTTGCGGGATTTAACGGCTACCTGCTCCTCGGGCACGTTCTCGCGCAGGCGGCTCCCGCCATCAGCCTGAAAAAAGCGCTCGCCGTCGGGCTTCCGCTACTCGCCGCGGGAACGCTTTTGACTTATCTCGGCTTTTTCTGGGTGCGCCTCATGGGAAGCCTCGATTCTCCGGCGGTTTTTGACGCGCTTGCAAACGGCGGAAGCCTCGCCGCCCTTCTCGCCGATGCCGCGCGTGCCCTCGCGGGAACGTCTCCGGAACAAATTTCCGCCACCGCCAAAATGTTTCAAGCCGAACCGATGGTGGAACTTTTCTGGACGTATTGCTCTCTTAATGTCGTGCTCTCGAGCGCGGCTCTGTTTTTGCTGATTTCCAAAATCAAAATTACGCCCGGGCGTTTTTCCGGCTTTCTCGCTACGCTCGGAAAACTCGGCTTCGGCGTTTACCTCGCGCACTACTTTTTTGTAGGTCCGGGCTATGTGCTTGCCGTTAAAATCGGCGTGCCGCTCGAGTTGCAAATTCCCGTTTCCGCCGTGTTCGCGTTTGCCGCCGCCTACCTTGCCGTGCGCGCGCTCTACGCGATTCTGCCGCGCCCGAAAATCTTCCTGGGCTAAAAAAAGCGAAACAAACGCCCGGCGTTCTTCGTTCTTTAATCTTTCACCTTTAACCGTTCGCATTTAATCTTTCCCGCTATGGCAAAAGTTTTGGTAGCTCTTTCCGGAGGTGTGGACAGCGCCGTCGCCGCACTTCTTCTCAAGCGCGAAGGGCACGACGTTCACGCCGCCTACATGCGCACGTGGATGAACGAAGAAGGCGGAAAATTTTACGGCGAATGTCCCTGGGAAGACGATGTCGCTAACGCGCGCGCCGTTGCCGAAAAACTGGAGATTCCGTTCAAAGTCGTCGATTTAATCAACGATTACCGCGAACACATCGTTTCGTATCTTGTGGACGGATACAAAAACGGCGTAACACCGAATCCGGACGTGCTCTGCAACCGCGAAATGAAATTCGGCGTATTCGCGCGAAAAGCTTTTGCCGACGGGTTTGAATTTGTCGCCACCGGGCATTACGCGCAACGGCGCGGGAACGCCGACGGCTCGGCGGATATTCTTTGCGGGAACGACCCGAACAAGGACCAAAGCTATTTTCTTGCCCTGCTCAAACAGGAGCAAGTCCGGCGCGCGCTTTTTCCCGTCGGGCATCTGCTGAAACCGGAATTGCGCAAAATCGCCGAAGAAGCCGGGCTTCCCAACGCCAAGCGCAAAGACAGCCAAGGGATTTGCTTTATCGGAAAAATCCGCATCAACGAATTTCTCGAACAATACATTCCCGAAAAGCCGGGAAAAATCGTCAACACCGCAGGAAAAATTCTCGGCGAGCACAAAGGCTTGCACCGCTACACGATCGGGCAACGGCGCGGCATCAACATTCCGTCGAACACCGACAATGAATACTACGTCGTTGTTGCGAAACGTTTTGAGGAAAACGAACTCGTCGTCGCGTTTGATCACCCCGGCGTTCCCGGGCTTTATACGGACGAATCTTTCGTGAACAATCTTTCGTGGGTAAACAAGCCCGTTACGGAAAAATGCGAATTGCTCGCCCGCGTGCGCTACCGCGATGCCTCCACGCCGATTGTTTTCACGCCCGACGGGAACGGCGGCGCGCATGTTGCTTACAAACACACGCAACGCGCAATCGCCTCGGGGCAAATTCTCGCGCTCTACGACGGGAACGTGCTTCTCGGCGGCGGCGTATATTTGTGAGAAAACCGGAAAACCCGGAAAGCCGGGAATCCGGTTTTAGATTGCCGCAAAAAAAGTGCTCTTCCGAACAGAAGAGCACCGGAGAACTTTTAAGGGAAGCAACGGCGCAACGCCGAGCGCGGCGGGCTTCCCCGAAAGATGCGTGATTATTTTGCGGAATCGGCGGGGACGATTTCGACGCTCAAAACTTCGATGCGTTTGACCGGCTTGCTTTTTTCGCGTCCGGAGGAAACGCAAGGCGTCGTGGCGATTTTTTCCAAAACATCGTCGCCCTTGATTACTTTTCCGAACGCCGTGTATTGCCCGTCGAGGAAGCGTGCGTCGCCGTGGCAAATAAAGAACTGGCTTCCCGCGCTGTCCGGATGCATGGCGCGCGCCATCGAGAGCACGCCGCGCACATGCTGTTTTTTGTTAAATTCCGCCTTAATCGTATAGCCGGGACCGCCCGTTCCCCATTCGGCTTCGAGAGCCTTGTCCTTGGTTTTCGGGTCGCCGCCCTGAATCATAAAGCCGCTGATAATGCGGTGAAAGCAGGTGCCGTTATAAAAACCGCTTTGGGCAAGTTTTTTGAAGTTTTCGACCGTTTTGGGGGCGACATCCGGCCAAAATTCGACCGTCATCGCGCCTTCCGTTGTGTTGATTACTGCAACTTCCGTCATATTTTTGTTCATTGTTGGTTGATTTTCTTTGCGAATATTTTTTTCTGCATCGGAAACGTCGTTCGTGCTTCCGAGGAAATGGCAAGCCGCTAAAACAGCGACGCATCCGAACAGCGTTCCCGCGAAAAGTTTTTTGAAAAATTTTGAAAAAACCATGGCGGGAACGCTAACACTTCGAACGATGTGCGGCAAATTTTATTCGCCCAAAAACTCCGAAGGCATGTCGGTGTGCTTGAGTCGCACGATGTCTGCGCCCAAGTGCGCGAGCTGCACTTCGAATTTTTCGTAGCCGCGATCGAGGTGGTAAATGCGTTGCACCCACGTTTCGCCCTCTGCGGCGAGCCCGGCGAGCACGAGCGCCGCCGAAGCACGCAAGTCCGAAGCCATTACCGGCGCACCCGACAGCGCGGGAACGCCTTTGATGATTGCGCTCGGACCTTCGATTGCGATATCCGCGCCCATGCGCAAAAGCTCGGGAACGTGCATGAAGCGGTTCGGATAAATGCGCTCCGTGATAATACTGAGCCCCGGCGTCAACGCGAGCACGGCGGAGAATTGCGCCTGCAAATCCGTCGGGAAGCCCGGATGCGGGAGCGTAACAATGTCAATCGGGCGAAGGGTTTTAATCATATCTCCGCGCACGCGGATATCGCTCGGGGAAAGCGTTTCGAAGGGGATTCCCGCTTCGTCCATTTTGTCCAAAAATGCGCCGAGGTGCGCGGCGACGGCTCCGTGCACGGTAACATCGCCGCGCGTAATCGCGCCGCAAAGCAAATGCGTTCCCGCTTCGATGCGGTCCGGAATCACGGTATATTCGCATCCGTGAAGTTTTTCCACACCTTCGATTTCGAGCATCGGAGAACCGATTCCGGAAATTTTTGCGCCCATTTTAACGAGCATTCGGCAAAGGTCCTGCACTTCCGGCTCGCACGCGGCACAGTCAATATGCGTAATTCCGGGAGCGCGCACCGCCGCCATCAAAATGTTCGCCGTTCCCGTGACGGTGCTTCCGTAGCGACCGCCGAGAAAAACGTAAGCACCGCGCAACTTCGATGCGTCAATGCGCATCATGCCCGCGTGGTTTTCGATGGAACAGCCGAGTTTTTTCAGCCCCTTAATGTGCAAGTCGATCGGACGCTGCCCGATGACGCAACCGCCGGGGAGCGGAATTTCCGCGTGGCTGAGCCGACCGACCAGCGCGCCCATGACGCAAATGGACGCGCGCATTTTCCGCACCAGCTCATAAGGCGTTTTCGGCTGAACCTCCGTCGCGGTAATCCGCCAAGCGTTCCCGCCGAGCGGCTCGACGGTTGCGCCCTGATGGCGCAAAATCTCAATCATAAAGCGGGAGTCGCTCAAATCGGGAACGTTGCGCAACACGCAGGGTTTGTCCGTCAAAAGCGTCGCCGCCAAAAGCGGCAAACATGCATTTTTTGCCCCGCCGACCGTAACTTCGCCGTGCAAAGCGTTCCCGCCTCTGATTCTTAAAACGTCCATAGGAAAAAAGTTTTGCAGAGTTTGAAGCGCGCCGCCCCGCTTCGCGATTCAAAAATCGAGTCGGCGGCGGAGAACTCGCTTTTCGGCGGCACGGTGCGCGGCAAAAAGCTTTAATTTCTCTTGTCTTTTGAGCTTCGGGAACGCATGATTTTTGCTTTCGAACATCTGAAACCTTTATGAGCAAAAAATTACTTTCATTCCTCGCCGTTGCTTCTTTCGTCGTTTCCGCGTTCGCCGCGGACGAAGCACCGGCTCCCGAAACGGAAAAAATTTCCCAAAACGATAATAACAACACTATGTCAAACACCACTTCCAAGCTCGATTTTATCGAACAAAACGGACAGAAATTCATCCACGTTTCCACCATCGGAACGGTCGACGCCAACCGCCAGTTCATGCAGAACGTTAATCTCGTGAACCAGCAACGCCGCCAAATCTCGATTCTCGACGAAGCCCGCAAGCTCGTTTCCACCAAGGAAGCTCAGGACGCTCTCGCCAAGGAAATCGAAAATGCCGCCAAGAAGCTGAGTGAAAACAATACGACGATGGCGAAGAGCTACGGCTACTCTCTCGACCGCAAATACATCCACGCAATCGTCAAAACCCGCGTCTTCATCAAACTCACGGACGAAGAATACAAAAAAGCGAAAGACGATCCGGAAACCAAGCCGGAAGATCTGCTCGTTAAGGGCGACGACAAGTTCCGCCTCATCGCCGTCATCCCGACGATTGAAGCGAACAACGATTTCCGCCGCAACGTCCAGCTCGTTCAGGCGCAACGCAACCAGCTCGTTCAAATGAAACAGGCGGCTGAAGCTTCCTCCGGCGAACAAAAAGCCAAAATCGAAGAAGATATGAAGAAAGCCGAAGAAGTGCTCGTCAAAAACAACGAAGAAATGACGAAACGCTACGGCTTCTCCCTCGCTCGCGACTACCTTATGGAAGTCGAAGAATCCAAGCTTTACACGCAGGTCAACGAAGAAGAATTCCTCAAAGCTGAAAAAGCCGCGGAAGACGCTTCCCTCGCCGCCGACGCGAAAGCCGTTATCGAAGAAGCCAAACAATAATCCGCTTCGCTTTTATCGCGAACAAAAACACGCGTTCCCGCAGGGGGCGCGTGTTTTTTGTCTCCCGAAAATACAAATTTCAATTTGCGGGAACGCAATCCGCATTTCAGACTAATGCGGAAATTCCTGCTCCCTTTTCAACCATGAAGCCCGAAAAAACAAAAGCTCCGCGCGCATTTAACGTAATGACCAAGCCCATCGGCGCGCTGTGCAACCTCAACTGCACCTACTGCTACTACCTTGAAAAACACGGGCTTTACGCGGGAACGAAAATGCCGCGCATGAGCGACGAAGTGCTCGAACGTTTCATCCGCGATTATATCGGAGCGCAAGACGTTCCCGAGGTGCAATTCGTTTGGCAAGGCGGCGAACCCACGCTACTCGGAATAGATTTCTTCAAAAAAGTCCTCGAACTCGAAAAAAAATACGCCGACGGGAAAAAAATCGAAAACGCATTCCAGACCAACGGCACGCTCATCAACGAAGACTGGGCCGCGTTTCTTGCCGACAACCGCTTCCTCGTCGGGCTCAGTATCGACGGTCCGCGCGAACTGCACGACGCACGCCGCGTTACGCGGGCGGGAACGCCGAGCTTCGACCTTGTTTTTGCAGGTATGCAACAACTCAAAAGATTCGGCGTCGAGTTCAACACGCTCACCGTCGTCGGCGAGCACAACGTCCGCCACGCGCTCGAAGTCTACGAATTTTTGCGCGAAAGCGGCTCCGGTTTTATTCAATTCATCCCGCTGGTAGAACGCCCGGCGACTGCCGCCGACGCTCCGATGCGCTTTGCCGGACCGCCGGATTTGGAAACGGGAACGCTCGGAGATCCGCTCGTTACGCCGTGGTCCGTCAAACCGAACGATTACGGCGATTTTCTCTGTAAAATTTACGATGTGTGGGTGCGCCGCGATGTCGGGCAAACCTTTGTGCAACTCTTCGATGTCGCGCTTTGCGCCTGGGCGGGCGTTCCCGCGCCGCTCTGCGTTTTTCGCGAAAAATGCGGAAGCGCGCTCGCGCTCGAACACAACGGCGACGTTTTTTCCTGCGACCACTTTGTTTACCCGAAATACAAACTCGGAAACGTGCAAACGGATTCCCTCGCCAAACTCGCCTCTCTCCCGCAGCAAAAAAAATTCGGCGAGCTCAAAGCTTCCTCGCTTCCCCGCGTCTGCCGGAAATGCGGCGTGCGTTTCGCCTGCCACGGCGAATGCCCGAAACACCGCTTTTTGTATTCTCCCGAAGGCGAACCCGGACTCAACTATTTCTGCGCCGCCTACAAAAAGTTTTTCACGCACGTCGGTCCGACAATGAGTCGCATGAAAACACTTCTCGACCAAGGACGCGCTCCCGCCGAAATCATGAAAGAACTTTGAGTTTTCAAAGGAGAGCCGCCCTATTCCGCTTTAAAATCCCTGCGGGAGCGGCGTTACCTCCCGCCGGAACATTTCGGTGGAGGAGACGCATCGGAAGCCGGCGCGCGCACGGGAACGCACGAGCACTTTCGGGCGCGGCAACGCGGGCAACACCATTCCTCGCGAAGCTCGTGCCACTTCACGCCCTCTTTTTCCTCATCAAAAACAAATTTACATACACTGCACCGATATTTCATAGCACCCCGAAAGCGCAACGCCCCGCCGCTTTTGTCTAAAAACTCGGCGAAAAAAAATCGCGCCTCGAACAAACCGAGAAATACTTTCCGCTTTTATCAGGGCTTAGACAGTTTTAGCAAGTTTTAGGTGGTTTTAGCAAAAATCACCTAAAACCCACTAAAACCACCTAAAAGTCCCTAAAACTTCCTATTTTCGGGAAGCTTCGGCACCACTCTCCGCATGAAAGCATCAAAAAGCGGCACAGTAAAATCAAACACGCCGTAACGCGGGGCATAAATTACACCTTTTTTTTCCAGCAATCTTTTTACTTGCGACAGGGTTCCCGACTTTTTCCCCGCAATTTTGACCATCTCTTCCATTTTTATCGGAACTCCTTGATATATTTCAGCCATATATCTCAAAAATACCTTTTCGCCGGACGTCAAACGATCGTAACGGACTCGAAAAAAACTTTCGTCCAGCCGAACAATTACACTTTCCGTTGCCTGCTCAACGATATCAGAAGAGATCTTTTCGCCATTCGGAGTCATTATCCAAACGCGAGAGCCCCATTCTTGAATAAAATACGGATACCCGCTCGTTTTCTCATAAATAACCTCTGCCGCCTCAAACGTAATTTCGGCCGATTCTTTTTGAATCGGAACAACAAGTGCTTTTACCGCATCCTCCCGTGTCAACGTTCCGACATTCGGGAACGCAAAAAGACGCTCTGCATAAGACTTCAGTTCCCCCGCAAGAGCGGGAAGAATCGGAAGCCCGGCACCGACCAATACCATCGGCAAATTCCGTTGCTGTATTCGATGAAACGCCATAATTAGTGCGCCGAACTCCTCTTTCTCAAAATACTGAATTTCATCGATGAAGATTGCTACAGCCTTTCGCTGTTCTTGTGCCGCTTCCCCGACTAAAACAAGAAGTTCCGTCAAATCCGCCTCTAAGTTCCCGCTATCCGCATATCCCAAAAGCGGCTCTGCACTTATCCCGAACTCCCCGACATTCACGCGAAGCGTTCCCACAAAATTTCTAAGCGCAAGCAACGCCTTCCTCGCGCGTTTCTTCATCGAAGCCGCCGAATCCAACGTCAAAAGAATCTTTCTCAACCCCTGAGCAAGAAATACTCCCACACGGCTATCCTCACCCGCCTCGTGAAATATCGTCATAAACCCAAGCTCTTTCGCCTGCCGCTCAAGCACACCCAGCAAAACCGTTTTTCCTACGCCTCTCAATCCCGTTAGCATCATGCTTTTTTCCGAGCGCCCGTCTAAAATACGACGAAATAAAATATCGCCCTGCATTAAGATTTCTTCCCGCCCGACAAGCATCGGCGGAGGCGTTCCCGCGCCCGGGGAAAAGGGATTGCGTACAGGATCCATAGTTAAACAAATAAGGGTTACTGCAGGAGATTTAACAAGTTTTAGACAGTTTTAGCAAGTTTTAGGCGGTTTTAGCAAAAATCACCTAAAACCCACTAAAACCACCTAAAAGTTCCTAAAACCTACTAAATTACGCCCCTTCAAAAATCCGGATTTTGCCTAAAATTTCCTGCACGCAAACGGAGCAATATCTGCAAGAACGACAAGATGAGTCTCCGCCTCTTCCTACTGCGATATTTGCGAAACCCTTTCCGACAGTTAAAATTGCCTTTATTTCCTCAACAAAATCTTAAGTATTTTTCCCGGAAGGCGCTCCGAGCCGTCTCTTCGAAGTCTCAACCGGCAAACAAAAGATGAAACCCAAAAACTTTTCTTTACTCTCCATTTTCGCATTTTCAAATCGGGAAAAAGTGCCTTATAGAATCCTATACTCCGATAATTACCACTACCGCGACCAAGCCAAAGCGGCTCATAACCTAAGCGGCAATACCACCGGACATTTTTCGCCGCAACTTCCGGTGTGCAGACCGTAACGTTCCCTATTCCGCGTTCCCGCAAATAATTTTCTGCTGTCTCTAACAACGACTTGCCAATCCCTCTCCCCTGACACGCCGGAGAAACGGCAACCAAATCAATATGCCCGCCCTTTATCTTTACTTTCGTAAGTTCCGTGAAAATGAGAAAACCGCACAACTTAGTGCCAAGATAAGCACCCAATAGCTCCTTTCCTCTCACGCGAGCGCACATTTCATCGGTGGTAATGAAACCGTCAGCAACTCGTATATTCTCGCGCAAAAGAGAACAAAACGCCTCCCGACAAAGTACCGCAAATTCTTTCGCGTGCTCACGCAGAAAAACCTCGTCGCAAAATCTTATTTCAAGCTCCCCGTCCATTTTACGCACCTTGCGTTCCCGCGCCCGTATCTGCGTCCATCGGCAAATGCCCGTCCGCCTTCGCCTTCAACTTCTCATAATTTTCGTAAATGCGTTTTTTCAGCGACGAAGAACTAATTCCCGCCCCATATGGAAAATAAATAACAGTAACGCCAAGTTTTTCTAAGTAGTCATATTTCCCGACCCAATCGTCGCCCACGACAAAGACATCAAAATGAAGTTTCTTCACCTTGTCCGTGTGATCCAAGCTCCGCTGAGGAATCACAATATCCGGACCTTTGATTGCCTTCATCAAGCCGATTCTCTCTTCAAACGGAATAATCGGCTGTGATTTGTAGCTTTCAACCAATTCGTCCGTATTCACTCCAACGATTAAAATGTCTCCAAGCGAACGCGCGTACTCAATCATTTTCAAATGATTGATATGTAACATATCAAACGTCCCCGACGTATAAACTACTGTTTTCCCGTTAATCATTTGTTTCCCTCGCTCTAAATTTTTCCGGAAGATTTCATATCCTCAAATGCGGAGAACAATGCCTCGTAATCATTTGCCGTTAATTCTCCGATATGCCCCACGCGAAAAACGCTATCGCGCAAGTCGCCGCCATTCGGACAAACAAAAATCCCGTATTCGTTTTTCAAGATTTCAAAAATTTCAAACGCAGTACTTTTACATTCCGGCAAAACGCGCAACGACGTTACTGCGTTCGAACAAGATTCGGATGCGACGACAAAAGGGAAATTGGCGATACGTTCCCGAAAATATTGTGCTAATCGCTTTGCTTTTCGAATTTCCTCGGCAACACCTCTTGTCAAAATTCCCGAGAGTCGTTTGTGCATTTGAAGCAAGATTCCGACAGCCGGAGTGAACGGTGTTTGCCCACGCTCTCCGTTTTTCAACGCCTCTTTTAAATTCAGATAGAAACACCGAATACGTTCCCGCAAAGAAATCACTTCGCATGCACGGGAAGAAAGTAACACTGCGGAAATCCCCGGAGGAAGCGCAATCGCTTTCTGAGAACCGACAATTACCGCATCCGCTCCTATCTTCGACATATCAAACGGATCCGCAAGAAAAGAGCTTATCGCATCGACAACAAATTTAAGATTATTCCGACGACAAAACGCCGACAATAACTCGGCATCATAAAGAACTCCGGTCGACGTTTCGTGAATATTCACCAACAAGCCCGTAAAACCCTGATTCTCAAACGGAGCGAGATCATTCGCTGTAATTTGTTTTCCGAAAGACAATTTCACTTCTTCGTGCGGAATACCATAAACACGGCAAATCTCTGCAAAACGCGCCCCAAAGCTCCCGCCGTTTACAACGAGAACTTTGTCGTCCTCATCAAACAAATTCACAACCGCCGCTTCCATTCCGGACGTCCCCGAGCCGGTCAAAAACACGGCTCGACTTCCTGCGGGAGCATTTGCCGCGCGCAAAATCATCGCTTCATTTTCAAGCATTAATTTTGAAAATTCCGCCGTTCGAAAATACGGAATCTGCTCCGAACCAATATTTAATATATCTTGGCTCATTGCCACAGGACCTACTGTAAAGTTTCTCATAAAAATTTAGCCTTTAGTTTCAATACTCAAAATTTCTATTTCTCAGACGGAACAAAACGCATAAGCTCTCTGCATAAATATTTTCGGTAAAAAAGAAGCTACTCGCCGTTCCCGTGCACAGGGACTCTTTTTCTTTCTTCAGGCAAAACCATATAGTCGCCGTAGAATGCCGTTAAAAAACGATCATAATCCCGTGGCACAAAAAACTCGGCATCTTCAAATTTTTTCTTAACAAAATCTTTCATTAAGCTCTCCGGAAGCACGGTGTGAATATCTCTAAAATCCGAGTTATAAGAACAGATTAGCCCGCTTTTCTTACCAAGTCTTGATACAGCCTCATACATTTTCTGTTTGATTGACGTTGAAAATATACGTCCGAAAACAAACGTTCCTGCCGAGCAAAACTTATAAATTGCAGAATTTCCGGATAAAGAAAGCCTCTCTTTTAGCATTCCTTGTAACATCTTAATCAAAAGCAACTTAAAATTTCGGACAAAAGAACTCTTCGGAACACTGTCCCAAACGAAAATATCAATCATCGGGGATTTTTCATCTCCAGCCTTTTCTACCCGAAGCGTCCATAAGATTTTTCTGAATTTTAAATCAGGACACGACTGATACTTTTTTAATATTTTCTCATAATTTTCACGATCAACCATGATATCCATATCGTCGTCCCAAGGAATAAAACCTTGGTGTCGAACCGCCCCCAGCAGAGAACCATATGCGAGACAATACGTGATTTTCTCCCGCTCTAAAAAGTCATGAAGAATTTTCATCATCGACAGTAGCTCTTTATGAGCCTGCAATATTCCATATCGATTATCGTTATCCATTTTAAATAAGCATACAAAGAGTTTTCACTTTTCGGCGCGGGAGCGCGGCGGCGGGAACGGCGGAAAAATCCTGCGGGTGGACGTTCCCGCCGTCGTCGAGAAGGCAAACGGTTTCCCAGCCCAGCGCGTTCGGCGCGATAAAGTCTTTTTTCGGATTGTCCCCAACGTAGCAAAATTCCGCATCCGGGTATTTTTTCATAAAAAATTCGTAATTTTCCGGCGACGGTTTTTCGGAGCCGAATTCCTCGGAAACAACGATGTTTGCGTCTTCAAAAAATTCGCTCAAGCCGAGCGCGCGTATCTTGTTGCGTTGCGTCAGCGAGCGTCCGTCCGTGATGATTCCGAGAACCGCGCCGCAATTTTTCAGCGTTTCCAAAACCGCGCGCGTTTTCGCCGGCAATTTCATTCCGAGCGGAAAATGCGAGCGATAGCGCGCGAGCAAATTTGCCACGGAAACACCGTATTTTTGCGAAAGATTTTCAAAAACATTTTCTCCGCGGGAACGCATTTCGAGCATTTCCGCGAAAAGGTTTTCGGCGGCAACGTCCCCGCGCGTTCCCGCCAACGATTCCGCAATTTCGCGAAATGCCGATTTCAGAAAATCCGTTTCCTTGCAAAGCGTATCATCCAAATCAAAAACGACGACGCGGCGCTTTTCGGGAACGATAATTTCCGCATCATAGCGTAGCATCAGCGTGTTATCGCGCCACGCGTCCGAGAAATCGACAGTTTCGCCGAGCAAATATTCCCGGACAATATTTTGCGGGAAGTTTGCCCCCGCGCCGTAGCTCAGCGGATAGCCGCCGCCGAAGCGCGGATTGATTTCGATCCCGACAAGGTCGCCCGTTTTTTCATTCAGAAAAAACTGCGCACAAATACAACCGACGACACCCGGAATTTCCGAAAAGTTTTCACGTAATGTTTTTTCAATTACATTTTTCCGTGTGCGACCTTTGTTGATTTCTCCGGCGCGGATTTCAATGCGTTCCCGAGGCACAGCCGCTTTAATCCTGTTGTCTCGCCCGAAATACATATCAACCGTATATTCTTTATAAATACATTTATCGATGTATTCCATGAACATAAGCTTCGGGTGATTGAGAATTTCCGGCGTCAGCTCTTCACGGGAACGCACGACAAACAAATCCTTGCTCAACGAGCCGTCGTAAGGCTTCGCAAAAAGCGGAAACGTCGGATCAGATTTGTCAATCGCCGCGGGAACGCGAATCCCTCGCGATTCAAAAAACGCACCTGTATTGCGCTTGTCACGGCACGTTGCGATGAAATCTTCATCCGCAACAAGCAGGAAAATCCCGGCATCGGAGAAGCGTTTTTTCGCCCGCGCCAACACAAGCAGTTCCGTATCAATCGTCGGAACAACCATGCGAACGCCGTTTTCCTTGCAGATTTCAAAAAGCGCGTCGATGTATCCGGGCTCCGTCACGCGCGGCACGCGAAAACAAGCGTCGGAAACCTGCGCCGCCGGCGACATTGCCGGATTCATTTCCGTGGTAAAAACGTTCCCGTCCGGAAAAACTTTTTTGAGCTCGGACCGAAATTCGCGCACCAGCGAAACGCGCTTTCCCGCCGAAGAAATCAGAATGTTATTTCGCGTTCTCGTGCTCATGCGGAAAGCCTTTCTTTGGATGAAAAACGTGTTGCGATTGCCTTTTTATTGTATGACAATTCGAAAAAATCAAATCGGAGAACATTATCATGGCAAAAACCGCAACCCTCAGTATTCGCATTGAACCCAAAATCAAATCGCAGGCGGAAAAGCTTTTCGCGCATCTCGGCATCTCGATGTCCGAAGCGATGAGCCTGTTTCTGCATCAGTGCGTCAACGACCGCGCGCTTCCTTTTCGGCCGCACCTCGGGCGCCCGGAAATCCCCAACGACGAAACACTCGCCGCAATGGCGGAAGGAGACAGGCTCCTTGAAGAAATCAAAACCGGAAAACGCATCCCGCGCTTCAACACCGTTGAAGAGCTTTTTGCAGATTTGGAAACCTAAAATATGTTGTCTCTCGAATACGCAACTCGCTTTAAGCGCGACTTCAAACTCATTCAAAAACGAGGGCTTGAAATTGGGCTCCTTCAAGAAGCCATTGCGCTTCTTGCCCGGGAAGTTCCGCTTCCCGAAAAATTTCACGACCACGCACTCGCCGGAAATTGGCGAGGATTTCGCGAATGCCACATTCGCCCCGACTGGCTTTTGATTTACAAAGCGGAAGCTGGCACCTTGCTTCTCTACCGCACGGGAACGCACAGCGACCTTTTTCGCTGAGCAATTTTGTATCCCGAAATTTAAATACGCTTTCCCGCGACAAAAACCCGCCGGGAACGCAACGCTTCGCCCTAACCTACGATCGGGGGGGGGGGGTAGAAACTAAAATATCACATTTTGCCGAAGCGACATTCGGTTTGGCTACAAGCAACTCGGCGGGAACGCTTTCGTTGCGTAGCCATTTCAAAATCGCCAACGGAAGATTCACACCTGCTTCCTGCGAAAACGGATAGCCGCCACCGAAGCGCGGATTAAGCTCCAAAACGTAATATTTTCCAGCGCGCTCAAGCACGTCGCAATCCAAGTTGGCAACATGACGCAACGCGCGTCCGATTGCGAAGCCGATTTCGCGAATTTCCGGTTTATCGACCGTAACCGCTTTGTCCGTTTCTCCCGCACGCATGGCGAGTTTTCGTTTTACGGAAACGGCGATCGTGTTCCCGCCCAAATCGTTCATCACGTCCAAACCGTATTCGGCATCGGTGATTGCCTCCTGAATCAAGATTTCTTCTTTCGGAGCCGAAGCCTTTGCCAAAATCGAGCGCGCCACTTTTCGGCGGACGATTTCATAAGTTTCAAGAAGTTCTTCCCTATCGCGCACGAGCTCAATCCCAATGGAGCCGGAGCCCCACCGCGGCTTCAAAATGAGCGGGAACGCAAGTTCTCCGCATTCAAGTGCTAAAAGCGCATCACTCAACACCACAAAAGTTTTCGGAGTATTCAACCCGAGCGATTCAACAAAACGCGCCGTTTTTAATTTATCGAAACAAACGTCAATCACTTCCGGCGATGACACGATAAGCCGAGTTCCGATTTTTTCAAAACGTTCCCGCGCCGCCGACAAAATCGGCAACTCCAAGTCGTTCAAAGAAATCAGCGCATCAATTTTGTTTTCACGGCAAATCGTTTCGACCACATCCAAATAATTTTCCGCATAAACGGCGGGAACGCGCAACGGCACATCCGCAAACGCAAGCGCGGGTGCGGCAAGCGACATATCCGTCGCAAAAATTTTTCCGCCGCCGACTTCGTCAAGCGCATCTCTAAAATATTTCAATAAATACGCGCGCCTTCCCGCACATGAAAAAAGTAGGTTCATTTTATTTTTCCCCGCTCGCTAAAAAGTTCATAATTCCGCCGGTGTGCCAGAAAAGCACGTTCCCGTAGCGGGTGTTTCCTTCGAGAATCTTGCTCATGCCGAAGAGTGCTTTTCCGGAATACGTCGTATCGAAAACGATTCCCGTTTCGCGTATCGTTTTCTCCAAAAAAGTTTTCATCTCCCCGGAAAATTTCTCGTATCCGCCGCAGAGAAAATCCGCGCAAAAGTGAATACGATCGTCAAAAATTTTCGGAGAAATTCCATGCGCAACAGCGAGCTTTTTCGTAAATTCGGCAACGACCTGCGCACCGCGTTCACGCTGGCGTGCCACGGAGACGCCGACGACCTTGACATCGCCCCAGCCGACTTTTTCCAAGCCGACCAAAATTCCCGCCTGCGTCGAACCCGTTCCCGACGCATGAAAAATCACCTCCGGTTTCCACGCGTTCGCTTCACCGTAGGCGTAAAGCTCCCGCACGGCGTTTACATAGGCATTCCCGCCGGGCAAATCGTGCCCTCCACCGGTAACATAATACGGTTTTTTCCCCGCATCACGAAAACGTTGCATCGCCGCGTCCATCGCGCCGGAAATTTGCTCCGCTTCGACAAATTCCGCACTCGCACCCAAAGCCTGCACGAGTGCCGCGTTCCCTCCGCTGCGCAAAAAACGTTCCCGCGAACCATGGTAAACGATATGGCATGCCCAAGCGTTTTTTGCGGCAAGTGCCGCCATCGCGCGATTGTGGTTCGATTGAATACCGCCCGTTGTAACCAATGCATCAAAGCCGCACGCCCGAAATTCACGTTCATATTCCGCTGCTTTGCGTGCTTTGTTGCCGCCGCCGATTCCCGGGAACAGATCGTCGCGCACAATTTTTATGTATTTTCCGGAAAGCTTCATATCATGACAGAGGAAGAATTCCCGTTGAGGCGTTGAGAACGGCACCCACCCGGGGGGGGGGGGGGGAGCAAAAAGAAGTCTAATTATTTACAGACAATTCCCAAAGTTAAAATACAAGTACCGAAACAGTGAATTCTGGTGTAGAGGATATTACGTAGATACAGTAGGGAAAAATGC
>SUVQ01000008.1:0-25258 GCA_015061905.1 Verrucomicrobiota bacterium | reverse complement strand
CCCCCCCCGGGGGGGGGGGGGGTAGCATAAATTGCGTAGCGCAAACGGTCTTTTATTTGCCCGTTATTTATCACTTCCCGACGCAAAACACCTTCCAGCGCAAAGCCGCATTTCTCATAAACCTTACGCGCGGGAACGTTATCCGCGTTCGTGTTGAGGTAAACCTTCTCCAACCCCATTTCGGAAAACGCATACTCGCACATCAGCTTTACGATCCGTGTTCCGATGCCCTGTCCTTTTAAATCCGGAGAAACAAAAACATAAAGTTCCGCTTTTTTTACTTCCGAATCAATATCGGTAAAGCCGCCCATTGCGACAAGCTCGCCTCGCTCGTTTTCAAACGCGAAATCCGCTCGCGACGGATTTTGTCTCCCTCGCTCAAACCACGCTTCCGTTCCCGAAAGCGTTACCGGCACCTGAATATTCAGCGTAGCATGGATGCGAACATCGTTCATCCACGCGACGCGAGCAGGCAAATCGCGCGCCTCAAGCCGCCGAAGTAAAAATGCCCCGCTCATGCGGCAAGCCTTTCATTTACCGCAAAAAATGAGACATTCTTTACAATTAACTTATACTCAAATTGGGGGGGGGGCTGCTTAAATTTCAAAACTTTCGCGGGAACGCCGGCGACCACCGCGTGCGCGGGAACGTCTTTAATAACCACCGCTCCTGCGCCGACAAGGCAATCTTCTCCGAGATTTTTTACGCCTGTCATAATTGTCGCACTGATTCCGACATAGGCGAATTTTTCAGCGACCATAGATGCGCCGAAATTCACCCCGGTTGAAAGAAATGTTCCTTCGTTCAAAACCGTGTGATGCGCAAGATGAACACTCATCGAAATCATCACAAAGTCGCGAATTTCCGCGTAAGGCATAATCGTTGTTCCGAGCAAAATATAAACGCCCTGCCCGAGTTTTACATTCGGAGAAAGAACGACGGACGGATGAATATAATTCGGCGTTTCGTAGCCAAGTTCCCGAGCTTTTTTCAAAAACTGAACGCGCAAGCGATTGTTGCCGAGCGGACAATAGACCGCACGAACGCCATGCGTTCCCGCGAGCGTTTCAAGCAAGTCAACTTTTCCGAGGACGGGAACGCCGCGAACGGTCGTCCCTTGCATTGAATCCGAGTCGTCCAAAAATCCGACAACATCAACTCCGGCTTCCTGCAAATACGCAAGATAAACTTCACCGTAAGTCCCCGCTCCGATGATGACACTTTTCACTCAGTTGCTCCCGTTAAAAGGTTCGATGCCGATTTCTTTCGTGCCGCTGTTGATATCGGCGCGTTTTAAGACTTTGAGAGCCGTTAAAAATAGGATTTTTACGTCCACCCAAAACGAAATATTATCGACATACCAAACGTCCAACTCGAACTTGCGCGTCCACGAGATAGCATTGCGCCCGTGCACTTGCGCCCAGCCCGTTACCCCCGGCAAAACATCGTGTCGGCGCGCCTGCTCCTTCGAATAAAGCGGCAAATAGCAAACGTGCAATGGGCGGGGACCGACGATAGAAATATCGCCACGCAAGATATTGATGAGCTGCGGAAGCTCGTCGAGAGACGTCGAACGAATGAAGCGTCCGACGCGGGTAATACGTTGCTCATTCGGAAGTAAGTTCCCCTCGGCATCCCGCTCATCCGTCATCGATTTAAATTTAATGACTTTGAAAACTTTTCCGTGTTTACCCGGACGCTCTTGCGTAAAAAAAATCCCCGCACCTTTGTTTGCAAAATGTAGCCAAATGCAAAGCACCAGCAACAGCGGAGACGCGACAATTAACACACACAAAGCGAGCGTGACATCAAAAATGCGCTTAAAACAATCGCGATAGAGCTTCATCGTAAAACCTAAAGTAACGTCGGAATTTTACGCTTTGATAGTGCTGACGACGCGGGCGATATCGTCGTCGGAAAGCGATGAACCGGACGGCAGGCAAAGCCCTTGCGAGAAGATTTTTTCCGAAGTGCCGTTCCCGTAGAACGGAGCCGACGCGTAAACAGGCTGCAGATGCATCGGTTTCCAAAGCGGACGCGTTTCGATGTTTGCCGCATCAAGTTTCTGCCGGAGAGCCTCGTAATCCGTGCCGAATTTTTCCGGGTCGACGAGAATGCAAGTCAGCCAAAAATTCGAGGCAAATTCCGCGCCCGGTGCTTGCTTAACGGTGATTCCCGGCGTTCCCGCAAGCAGTTTCGTGTAGAGCGCGTGAATTTCGCGGCGGCGAGCCACGTGTGCGTCGAGCACTTCCATTTGTCCGCGCCCGATTCCCGCGCAAATATTGCTCATGCGGTAGTTGTAGCCGATTTTTTCGTGTTGGTAATACGGGCGGTTTTCGCGCGCTTGCGTTGCGTAAAACATCGTGCGCTTGGCTTGTTCCTGCGTGCGGCAAATGAGCGCGCCGCCGCCGGAAGTCGTGATAATTTTATTTCCGTTAAACGAAAGTGCGGCGAAATCGCCGAAAGTGCCGCATTTGCGTCCTTTGTATTCCGCGCCGAGGGCTTCGGCGGCGTCTTCGAGCACGGGAACGCCGTATTTTTCCGCAACGGCGCAGATTTCGTCCATTTTCGCCGGCATGCCGTAAAGGTGCACGGGAATGATTGCTTTCGGAACCTTCCCGGTTTTTTCCTTGCGGTCGAGGATTGCTTTTTCGAGCAAAACCGGATCCATGTTCCACGTTTCTTCCTCGGAATCGACGAACACGGGAACACCGCCGCAATAAACAACCGGATTCGCGCTCGCCGCGAAAGTGAAACTTTGGCAAATGACCTCGTCGCCCGCACCGACGCCGAGTTGAATCAGCCCGAGATGCAACGCCGCCGTTCCCGCGCTGAGCGCGACCGCGTGGCGATTTTCCCCGAGATACTCCGAGAGTGCCGCTTCAAACGCGTTTACGTTCGGTCCGAGCGGCACCACCCAATTCGTATCGAAAGCTTCTTTGATGAAGTTCTGTTCATGCCCGCCCATATGCGCGAGCGAAAGCCAAATTTTCTTGTTCATACAGAGTATGCTCCTACTGTAATTTGTTTTTTTGCATATTACAAACATTGAATTCATTTTCACCTTGCGGGAACGCGGCGGAAAGAGTTTCTTTTCGATTATGAAGAAAACTCTGCAAGAAGCGCCGGGACTCTGCCACCGCTTAAGCTGGGACGAAATCGATCCCGATTATCTCAAAACCATCGTCAAACTCGCACGCGACGAAGATATTGCCGGCACCGGGCTTTGCGCCGCAATGCGTCCGCAAAACGCCGGTGACCCGACCACGGAAACGACGGCTCCGAAAGGGAAAATCGCGTCCGCGCGTTTCGTTGCCCGCAAGCCGTGCACCCTTTCCGGACTTTCGCTCGTTCCCGTTATTCTCGAAATCTACGGCGGAAAAGTTTCCGCTCAAATGAATGTTGCGGACGGAGAAAGCGTTCCCGCCGGCACCGTTGTCGGCACCATTTCCGGCGACGCGGCACAAATGCTCACCGCCGAGCGCGTGATGCTGAATTTTCTCCAACGTATGAGCGGAATCGCCACGCAGACGGCAAAATACGTCGCCGCGCTCGGCAACTCTAAAACGCGCTTGCTGGATACCCGGAAAACGACTCCCGGGCACCGTGTGCTCGACAAATACGCTGTCGGTTGCGGCGGCGCATGGAACCACCGCATCGGGCTTTACGATCGGCTCATGCTTAAAGACAATCACCTTGCGGCGGACGAATCTGCGGCGGGAACGCGCCTCGCAAATCTTGTTCGGCATTCCCGTAGCCAGCGTCCCGACCTGCTCTGTGAAGTCGAGGTTGATTCGCTTTCTCAGATTCCGCCGGTTCTGGAAGCCGGAGCCGATATTATTCTGCTCGATAATTTTTCGGTGGAAGATTTGAAAAAAGCCGTCGAACTCATCGGCGACGAAGCGTGGACGGAAATCAGCGGCGGGGTTTCGCTCGAAAGTCTTCCCATCCTCGGAACCGTCGGCGCAGATTTCGTTTCCTGCGGAGCACTCACCCACAACGTTCCGTGGATCGATATCGGGCTTGACTGGGACGAATAAGCCAAATTTTTCCGGAAGAAAGAAAAGGCGAAAACCGGAAATCACCGTTTTTAATTTCTTCCTCCCCATCGGCTTCCTCAAAAAGCAAACTTTTAGAGGAAGCCTTTTTGTATTCACTTCTTTGATGCGAAAAAAAGCGTTCCCGCGATGTAGATGTTTCGCGGGAACGCTTTTAATTTTTCGGGAACGCTACTTAGAGCGAACCGGCAGAACTCGGCGTGTTTGCCGCCTCTTCGGTGGCATTTTCCATCGGGCGAGTGGATTCACGATAAAGCACGCCGGAGGAAGTCATGAACGTCGGGTTCGAGTAGATTTCGGCGGGGCTTGTTCCCCGGAAGGTCGAAATTGCCGCAGAACCGCCGCGGGAAATCAGGTTCCCGGTGATGAACACGAGAAGGTTCTTCTTCTGAACAGCCTTAGACGTGCCACGGAACGCGGATCCGATAAGCGGGAGATCGCCGAGAATCGGGACTTTGTCGTCCACCGTGCGGATTTCTTCACGCATCAAACCACCGATCACCATCGTCGCACCGTCCGCAATCGTTACGGAAGTTTTAACGCGGCGGATATTAAACACCGGTTGATAGTAGGTCATCGGCGTCGTAACAATCGTGGAACCGACCATTGAGACAGCCGTTCCGCCGTAGTCCATGAAGCCTTCAAATTCCATGATTTTGAGGTCGTCAATCGTGAGCTTGATAGAGTTATCCGCGTTCACGGTCGGCGTAACATTGAGGATGATACCGACTTTTTCAAATTCTTCGGAAGTCGTGCGGTCGAATTGCGGGACAGCCGGAGCAATCGTAACCGTTCCGCTACCGCTACTCCAATTGTTATTATTATTGTTTCCGCCGGAAGAAGAAACTTCCATCTGCGGATCGTCGTAAGAGGACGGGAAGTTAATCAACTGAGCAATTTCGATTTCCGCCGGCTGTTCGGTTTCGACCGTTAAGCTCGGAGCCGCCATGATGTCCGCTCCGGACTTGTTATCGAGAAGGTTCAGGAGCAAATAGACATCGTAATCATCAAGCGTGCCGACTTTGCCGACGAAGCTCGGAACCGCGCTACCGAAGACGCCGTCTGCGACATCGGAAGGATTGGAAACACCGGACGGACCGAAATAGAGCGAACCGCGCGCGGCAGGCACCGGGCTGTCGAAGGTCGTCCAACGCATTTCTCCGTCATTTTCTCCGATAACGTTTCCTTCGTCATCGTAGATATACTGAGGAGCATTTCCGATTTGGATTTTCTTCGTTCCCGCGTCAACGGCGTGTGTTTCGTGAGAGCCGCGATTATACGTTCCCGCGCGAACGACGCCGTCCTTTGCGAGACGCCAGTTAGCGGTGGCTTCGTGGAGTGCCGTGTCGCTGACTTCAATAAATTTGGCTTCGATGTTGACCTGTTTAATGGAGTCTTCGTCGAGCTTCTGAATCGTGCGGCGAATTTTTTCGATTGTCTTCGGGTCGGAGTGAACGACGGTGAAGACATTTTCGTCGCAGGTAATCGTGTCTTCCGGCCCGAACTTAATCCCGCGCTTTTGGAAGTAAAGTTTCGGCACATCCGTTTCATCGACTTCCGGCGCGGCTGCTGCGGCAGCTCCGCCCCACGGATCGTTCCCGGCATCAGCCGTTGCCGCCGTTGCGGAAGCGCGCATCACGGATTTTTTCATCTTTTCGATTGCATTCGTCGACGGGATTTCGACTTCGAGAAGATTGGTATTTCCGATCGCCGGATGGACTTCGACGATCCCGTCGCGAATATCATAGGAATAATTTGCGCGGCGGAGAATCAAATCAAGCACCTTCGAAAGCGGCTGGCTTTGGATGGAAAGATTAATCGGCGGAAGATCCGCAAGTCCTTGGACGCCTTCTGCGATAACGATGTCAAGCCCGCGCCCGGTCGGGTCGTAGCTCTTTGCGAGTTCGTTCAAAGTATCAATCGCGCTCTGAAGGTCCGCATTGCGAAGAGAAACCGTGATGAGCAGGCGATCCATCTTGAGCTTAAGCGGATCCTGATTCGGATCTTTTTCGGCGGCTTTTGCTTCAACGGAGAACGCACGCCCGAAGCCCCAGGATTCCGACGCGTGGTTGAGCATCGTTGTGCGGGTTACTTCGTGGTTGTAAGCGGCGGAGTTCGCGAGAATTTCGTTGATGCGGAGCTTCTTGGCTTTTGCCTGCATGTTGTTCGCATCATAGAGCAAAACGTTATCGTAGTAACGCAAAGCTCCTTCGTAATCGCCGTAAAGATAGAGGGAATTTGCCTTCGCGAGAAGCGTTTCCGTTTCCGACTCGTCGCGCTTGAGCGTAGGATTCAGATTGTAGGGATCATACGCGTCCGGCGTTTTGCACCATGCATCGAAATAGGTTTTCAGGCTGAGATAGAGGCGGTGTTTTTCTCCGACGATATTTTTAACTTCGTTCAGGTAAGATTCCGCTTCTTTCGGAGCGCGCTTGGAAATTGCGTCCTGAAGATACGCCGCAGAAATCTGGGCTCGCACCAATTTAATTTTGTCCTGCTCGGCGACGGTAGACGGGAGCACCGGCAAAACCGTGCGGGCACGATCCACAGCCGAAATCGCCTCGGGAAGGCGGTGGCGTGCCAAATGATCGTTCGCTTCTTCAAGATGGCGTTCCGCCATGAGAATTGCGCTACGATTGCGAACGCGCGCATCGTCAATCATCCCTTCCGCCACCGACGCGTCCGATACTCCGTTTTGTTTTTCCAATGCCCGCTGACGAATAAGAGAGATTTTATCTCTGAACGGCACGGCGGCAACGTTGTCCGGGAGCGCGGATTCCGCTTCGCTCAAAAGAGCAAGCGCATCATCCGTGCGACCTTGCGCAATGTATCCGTTCGCTTTAAAAAGTGCGGCATCGACTTCTTTGAATACGGCAGAATAACGCTTCACGACGCGTTCAAGTGCCGTTTCTTCAGAATCGGCAGGCGCGGGAGCATTAGACTCGGCGTTGTTAACCGGAGCTTCTCCTTCTTCCGCAAAGGCGGCAGGCGCAACGACACCGGAAGCGACCGTCGTCGAGACGAGGATTGAGGAGAACAGATTTTGGAGGCGCAGGAGCTTATTCATGCGAGGGGCGATTTCTCGAGGTGAGAGGTTTAATTAAGGGGTTTAAAAACTATGGAGTATTTTGAAATATGTTATCGCTCGGGAGAGAGAACACGCTCCGTCGTTTTCGGAGCTTTTGTTTTCTTATCCAACACAGAGGATTGTTTTTCAATTCTTACTTCTTGAGCGGAAATGTCAAGTCCTTTAATGCGAAAAACGTCCTCTCCGAGGCGGATTTCTTTGCCGGTTTCAACGAATTTAAACGGAGCGGAAGGAGATTCGCGGGACGCGATTTCCCGAACAATCTCTTTTCGTCCGGGAACGCGGGTTTCGCTGTAGAGCCATTCCGTCGCGCCGTCCGTAAACACGGCTTCCGTTCTGTTTTTATCTAAAATCGGCTCGACGCCGATGATGAATTCACGCGGAGCGCGCCCGGACTCATCAATAACGACTGCCGAGTATTTTTTGCTGAATCCGCTCGCGCTCATTTGTTGCGTAATGCGAAATTCCTTGAGCTTTGCGCCGGTCTTTTCGATGGTTACCGGTTTTTCGGGAACGAGACGCACGGTGCGCACACCATTGATCGTATCGTCCTTAAGCGTAATCGGCAACATGCTCTGCGAGCCGAAATTCAAGATTCTTGATACCGGGCGTTTTCCCGAAATATCCGAAATATTCAGCACGGCGGCATAACGACCGGGAGTCGTGGATTCCGGCACCGGTTCCGTTCCCGCCGAATACGAATTGATGACGAGACGGAACTTCGGGTGAGAGAGCGACTTCAGAGTCAAGCCGAACACCTCTTCCGGAGGCGGGGGAAGTTCTTTTGCGAAATACTGCTTTTGCTTGGAATCCCAGCTGATTTCCGGAGCGGAAAACAAATCGTAGTTCCAGCCGGCTTCAAGATCGAGCGCGGGAGTGCCCCACGCGATCTTTCCCTTTTCCGGGGAGGCATCTGCCCAAGCTTCAACTTCCGCCCCGTTCAAAGATTTCGCAGAAGAGCTTTTCTTCAAATTTTGAGGCGCGAGCAAAGCGTAAGCGGCGCACCCGCCCACGCACGCGAGCAACCCGACGACAAAAAGAAGTTTATCCGAATTTTTCATGGTAAATTATTCCTCCTCGTTCTCTTCAACGGATACCGGATTTTCGACGGGCGTAACGTATTCCAGCGTTACCCAAAATTCAGAAAGCGCTTCGGGAGAAACCACGGATTTAACCGGAGCAGCGGGAGCAACCGGCGCAGCGGCGGCAGTCGTATCCGTTCCCGCAGAAGCGGTTCCGAAAATATCAAAGTCGTCTGCCGCAGGAGCCGGAGCGGCATCCACGCCGGGAACGGGAACCGTTGCCGGAGGATTCAGCTCGTTTTTCTTCGCATCAACATCTCCTGCACTTACCGGGGAAACAGCGATATCGCGAATGTAAATCGGATAATCTCCGTTCCCGGAAAACGCGGAAACAAAATCCCGCAACACCGAGGTCGGAGCGACAAACCCTACTTGGAACGCCACGGCATCCACGGCGTTCGGAACGCGCAACGACGGGAACGGCACTCCGCGGGAATTGCCGGCATACGCGAGCCGATAAAGTCCGGATTCCGCCGACGTTTCCGTCGGAACGACGGAAAGTTCATCTTTGTTGACGGGCGCACCGGTCGCACCGTCTTTTTTCGGCAGTTCTGCGGCTTCTCGGCGGATTCCTTTAACCCAAAGGAACACGCGCTTGTCCGCCGGCAAAAGATTTACATTGCGCAACGTGTTTTCTACATTGTTTCTCGCGCCGACAAGCTTCTCTACGAGCAACTGCACCACTTTCTGCTCCGTTCCGAGGAGCGGGAGCGCTTTTTCGTCGGGTTTAACCGAAAGATAGCGGGAAAAGCCGAAAGACCGCGCATCGGAGTCGAGGACGATTTTGTCGGACTCAATCTTCGCGATGTGATTGTTTACGGTGCTGATCAAAGAGCTTTTAAACTCTTCACCGTCCGCCGTTTGCTTCGGGAGAAAATCTGCGGCGCGCTTACCTTTTACCGCCACAATCTTTTGGTTTTTAGCGTCGGAGAGTTTTTTCGAATTTGCGGATTCGACCGCGAGATTTTCTTCCGTCAGAGCGGGAGACTCTCCCTGATTTGCAAGTCGTTTCAGCGATTTTTCGGTTTTTTCAATCGCCGTTTTTGTCTTTGAGATGGAAAGATATTCCCACACGCAAAGACCGACGCCGGCGAGAAACGCCAACGCAAACACACTGATAATAGCCGTAAAAACTTTATCTTTTTTCATTCGTTAAATTCCTTTCTCGGGTTTCAGAACGAGCTTGAGCGTAAGCGTCGGGAAATTCGGTTGGGAAACGTTCGCCTGATCGCTGATTTTTTCCACGAAATCCGATTTCTTAAACGCATTGAGAACAGCCCGGCGTCGGCTGTTGAACGCAGCCGCATTGTGTTCCGGCTTCAAGCCGTCCACTTCCGGAATCAACAGGCGCAACTTAAGTTCAACTTCCGTGCGCAAAACCGGTTTTTGCAACTCGTCTTCATCTTCCGACATCGCGTCCGGAGCAACAAGATTGCGAGAAACGCGAAGCGAGTCGACCCACACGTGGCGGTGCGAGGAATACGTTTTTTCTCCTTCCTCCGAAACGACGGGAGCCTGCAAAGAATCCACGCATTTTTGCATGTCGGCAAGAAATGCCGCCCACGTTTCACGGGAAGCGAGAACGCCGTCAAGCGTTTCCACATAAGCGGAGAGCGGGCGATTCGCTTTCGCAAACTCCGTCAGGCGGGACTGAACGTCCTTCAGGGTTCGTTCTTCCGAAATCAAATTCTTGCTTTCTGCGACAAGTGTCTTTTCGGTTTCGCACAAACCGACGTATGCCGGCCACGGAGCCAGAGCGAACAGCAACGCCGCCGCAATAAAGAACGGTTTTTTCTTCGAAAAAGCAATGTCCGCAGCCATTTGCGGAGGAAGCAAATTCACCTGCGTATAGGAAGCGTCAAGGAGCTCTGCCGCATCACCGACAACTTCCGAGAGCTGGAAGCGCACGGAGTCAAAATATCCGGTATCCACGCCCGCCCCGACCTGAACGGGAACGGTCGGCTCAAAATATTCCACGGGAACGCGTTGCGATTCCGCCAACGCATCCGAGAGCCCGGGCAGAAGCGAACCGCGCCCGGTCAAAAGAATCTTCGTCGGCGCGCCTTTCGGATTCTGGCGTTTCTGATTTACGATACGACGGGTAATTTCCTGGCTCAAACGCCGGCAAAACGCCTGCGCATTTTCCTTTATTTTGAGAACGTGCGGGTCGTCTTCCGCGACATCCATTACGCCCGTAAAATAATTCACTTTCAGACGCTCCGCCGCCGGGAACGGTTTCCCGATGGAATCCGCAATCGACTGCGTCAAAAAGTTTCCGCCTACGGCACAATTCTGGATGCTGAAACCTTCTTCCGTAACGAAGGTAAGATTCGTCGTTCGCGCACCGACATTGACGATGAGCACGTTTTCCGCCGAATCCACATTCAGAAAGCGATACGCCTGATAATCAAGATTCGTGGACGGCTGAATCACTTCCGGCGTAATGCCGGCACGCATCATTTGCTCCGCAAAACGATTGGCGTTCTCGCGCTTTACGGCAAACAAAACGACTTCCGCTTCAACGCCGTCCGTCGAAATAATTTGGCTGTCCCAAACCAATTCCGACGGCGGGAACGGGAACTTTTCCTGCGCTTCAAATTCAATAATCTGACGCTGGCGCGAGGCTTCCACCTGCGGGACTTTGACGTTTTTCGTCAGAATCAAGTGTCCGGGCGCAATCACGGTTGCCGCGCCCTTGATTTTGAGCGACTTGAAAATATTGCTGAGCGCACCGGAAGCGGCACTCGCCCACGCCTCTTCTTCCGTATAATCGTAAACAAGTTCTTCGACGACGAGTTTCTCAAGAAGAAGGCTTCCTGCCTTTTCCGAAAAAACCGACACGGAAACGTGGGTCGTCCCGCAATTTACCGTAATTTTTTTTGCATTACTGCCCATCGGCTATTCAATGTTTAAATGTTAAAAAAAGAAAATCCCGCGACGAGAAAGGATTCCCGCGCGGGAACGTCCGTTTATTGTTGAATTTCTTCGCGAAGAATCGTCGGAGTATCCTTCGGCCAAACCTGATACGGGAGATAAATCTGCGGCATCAGAAGCCCTTTCGTTTCCGATGCTGCGGAATCCGCTTCCGAACTGAATCTTTCAAAATTGGTTTTCGTCATATTCCGCGCCCACGAAGCCATTCCGCCGATCGACGCAGGGAACATCAGCTTTCCGTCGGGCTTATAAAGCGGCACGTCTTCACCGTCATACGTAAAGGAAACCCAGTATGCCATCGGCTTTGCGGAACCGCTCCAATAGCGAGCCGCTTCACCGCCGCCGCGCACCTCGCGGTCTACGATTTCGCCGGGAACGAAGAAACGAAGATAACGGGAAGAACCGCCGATTTTCAACGGAGCAAGGGAAACTTCCGCGCGATAATAAGAATATTTTGCATTGCTTCCGGCTTCTTCGGAGGCGGCATCGAGCGCGGCTTCACGAGCTTCCGTGCTTCCGGACGCGCGTCCGCCGGTAACCGCGCCGAGCGATTTCGGGTAAACCAAGGTAAGCGTCATCTTCACGTTATTAAGATATGCGTCCTGCACATACGTCGGCGCATACGGTTTTACGCGGAAACGCACTTCCGTCATCGCCCATTTTAAAGACTGATCGTAATACGGCATTTTTTCCGTTTTGAAATCGACTTTTTCGACTTCAATCAGCGGCGGTTTTTTCGCATCTTGAGCAAACGCGGCGGGAACGCACGCAACAACAACGGCAAGTGCCGCCAACAAGTATTTCTTCAGAGGAATATTCATGGGGAGAATTGGGGGTTATTGGCGGAAATTAGAGCCTTCCGGCTTACTTTTTTCAATCTTTTTCTGCAACAAACGGAATTTTGAGTCCGTTGTTTTCGCAAAAACGCGAATAATTGACGGGAATCACGTTCCCGCACGCTAAAATCCTTGTTTTCCCGCCTCAAAAGTCATGCAATAAGCGTTTCCTTTTTTTTCTAAAAAAAATGCTTACATTCCTTACCGCTCTTCTTTGCCTGATTTTGGGCTACGCTTTTTACGGAAAATTCATCGCCAAACTTTTCGGCGTCGATCCCGCACGCGAAACGCCCGTACAACGGCTTGCCGACGGCGTGGACTACATCGAAATCAAGCCGTGGCGCACGTTCATGATTCAGCTTCTGAACATCGCCGGGCTCGGTCCTATTTTCGGAGCCGTTCTCGGAGCTGCCTACGGTCCCGTCGCCTACATCTGGATTGTCCTCGGTTGCATTTTCATGGGTGCCGCTCACGACTTTTTCTCCGGCGCAATTTCAATGCGCATGGACGGCTGTAGCCAACCGGACATCGTCGGCAACCTCCTCGGCAAAGGCATGCAACGCTTTCTCGTCCTTTTCTCCGGCATCATGCTTCTCGCCGTGGGAATCGCCTTCGTCAACGGTCCCGCCGGGCTTCTCGCCACACAGTCCGCATCGTTGCTCAAAGACGTTCCCGCCGGCAGTTTCATTTCGGCAAACGGCATTGCAGTTTCCGGCATCTTTTCTCTCGAATGGCTCCCGATATGGACAAGCCTTATCATTGTTTATTACGTTCTCGCGATTCTTTTGCCCATCAACAAAATCATCGGAAGCATTTACCCGATTTTCAGCGTCGCGCTGATTTTTATGGCAGTCGGAGTCGCCGGCACCATGCTTTGGCAAGACTTTACGGGAACGCTCTCCATGCCGGAGCTGACTTTTTCCTCTTTGAAAAACTTTCACGCCGACCCCGATTTTAACCCGCTCTTTCCGACGCTTTTCATCGTTATTTCCTGCGGCGCCATTTCCGGATTTCATGCCACGCAATCTCCTATGATGGCGCGCTGTCTCAAAAGCGAAAAATACGCTCGCCCCGTTTTCTACGGAGCCATGATTGCAGAAGGCATTATCGCTCTCATTTGGGCAAGTGCCGCCATCACCTACTGCGGCGGAGCGGAAGAGCTCAACGCATCGGGAAAAACTCCGGCGGTTCTCGTAAACGAAATTTGCACGGCATGGCTCGGCACGGCGGGCGCGGTCGCCGCCATTCTCGGCGTTATCGTCTGCCCGATTACGTCCGGAGACACCGCGCTGAGAAGCGTGCGCCTCATTGCCGCCGACGCACTCAAAATCTCGCAAAAACCCATGCGCAACCGTATTTGGATTTCGCTTCCGATTTTTGCCGTTGCGCTCTTTCTAAGCCAAATCCGGTTTGAGGTCATCTGGCGTTACGTCGGGCTGGCGAATCAAATTCTTGCCGCAATTACCCTCTGGGCAAGTGCCGTATGGCTTGTGTGGGAACGCAAACCGCACTGGTATTTGAGCGTTCCCGCCGCCTTCCTTACAAGCGTTTGCATCACCTATTTCCTAAATGCTCCGCACAACCTCGGCGGGCTCGCCCTGCCCTACACTCCGTCGTGGATCGCGGGAACGCTTTCCGCCGCCGCATTGCTCGGAATTTTCGTCAAAAAATCCCGCAAATAAAAAAAAACTTTATTTTTTACTTGCATCCGCACAAAAAAACCGATTTATTTGTTCTCACATTTTTCCATTGCTCAGGTGGTGAAATTGGTAGACACGTATGCTTGAGGTGCATATGCCGAGAGGCTTAGGGGTTCGAGTCCCCTCTTGAGCACCATTTTTAAAAGCCCGCGAACTCGCTTAAACAAAAGCTTCGCGGGCTTTTTCGCGCCAACACCCTACTTTGCTTGGCGCTTCTGTAAAGGCGTTCCCGTTAGCGTAGCGGAACGCGAACGCTTTTTTATCTCGCGCGAAAACGCAAAGTTTTTAAATAGTTCTCACGGAGACACAAAGACACAGAGATTTTTTGAAAATAGGAGAAGCGGATTCCAGCCGTTTCTCCCGATAAAAAAAACAGCCGGGACGGCTGTTCTCCTTTAATAAAACCACGGAATCACAGAAGGATTTTACTTAAAATTTCCGTGAATTCCGTGTGTTCCGTGGTTTTTTTTATTTTTTCCACAGAGACACAAAGCGCGCCCCGAAATTCGGACGAATCACAAAAAAAACGTGCCCGCCAACAAGCACGTTTTGAAAAAAAATCCCCAAATCGCAGAACGTTTAAAATGTGCCTTGCGCGTGAAAAGAATTTTTCCCGGAATCGCAATCCGTGCCCTCCACGAAAAATGCGTTCCCGTCGATTTTTCCGCGCATCGCCAGCTTTTCGCCAAAAACCATTTCGCGGTTGAAATTGATTTGCAACTGCTTAAACCGCATCGGCGCGCCCAGCTTCTGAGCGACCCAATCCATCGTGTATTCGGCGTAGTAGGAATTATTCAGATGCTTGTTCAAATCGATGTGCGATGCCCGAATTTTGTGCACGACTTCGTCGCCGAGCCCGTCTCCGGAAAGCTTTCCGAGATTCGGGAAAAAGTCTTCGCGATCGGCGTTCAGCGTCGCGTCAATTCCGAGTGCCGCCGCCGGCGGGCGCGGGCGCAGAGACGGCAATTCAAGGCTAAGCCAAAAGCTTGATGCCACGCCGAAACGCGTTCCCGTCTTCGCCGAAGACAAAATAAACTGCCGCTTTGCGAAGAGCCGCTCAAATCCGTTCGGATACGTTTCTACACGCACGACATCATCGTGTGTCGGCGCGGAATCCGTTTTCACGCAGATACGCGAAAGCACCCAAATCATGCGGCGTTCCCGCACGGCGCTGAGCCCGAAGCCCATTTTTTCTGCATGAACCGCCGCCGCATGCTGAAGGTAATCAAACCAAATTTGCTGGCGCAGAAATCCGTCCGGTCCGCATTCGTTCATGCGCACGGGAAACTCGGAAATCAAAAAATTTTCGCTACTCATTCGACAAAAAATCTTTCATTTCAACTACGCGGTTTTGCTTGCGTGCAAGCTCCGCCGCGAACGCAAGCGCATGCGTTTCCAAAGAAACCTCCGCGCCGGAAACAATTCCGCTTGTATCGCCGCTTCGCACGGCATCAACAAATTCATTCAGCAAGTTAAAATCGCCGCCGCCATGGCGATCGGCAACCGCCGGCGCGGGAACGCAAATTTCCTGCGTTTCGCCCGTCAAATACGAAAAAACGGAAATCCGCTCGCCGTCGCCGTAAATTTCACCAAGCGAGCCGAAAATCGTCACGCGGCGATCGCCATACTTCGAACACCCGGCGAGCGTGAACGCCGCCGTCGCTCCGTTTTCAAATTCGACGTTCACAACCTGATGATCGGCGACATCATTGTCGCACGCAAAAACGCAACGCCCGTAAGGACCCGTGCGAAGATTTTCGATCAAACATTCCTCCGTCGGCGTTCCCGTAACGGATTCCACATACGCTCCCGTATCGCCGGAGCGGATACGTTCCAGATAAAATCGCGGCGCGGAATACGGACATTCGGCTTCAATCGCGCAATCAAGGCAACGCGCCGCCGCGTTCGCCGGACGGTTTTCCTTTTTAAAAAATATCAGCGAGCCGAACGAAGAAACGCGCTTCGGTGCCGCATCGACGATGTAGCGGATCCAGTCCAAATCGTGCGTCGATTTTGAAAGCAAAACCGAAGACGATTCTTCTTCCCTACGCCAGCTCCCGCGCACAAACGAGTGCGCAAAACGCCAATGCCCGACAGGTTCAAGATGCTGCACGGAAAGAATTTTCCCGATTTCTCCCGCCGCAATCAGAGATTTCAGTTTGCGCGTAAATTCCGTGTAACGCAAAACGTGACAAACGGAAAAAACGATGTTGTGATGCTCCGCCGCAGCCGCCAATTCGCGACATCCGGAAAGGTCCGTCGCGAGCGGTTTTTCCAAAAGAATGTGATATTTTTTTTCGGCGAAAGCGAGAGCCGGCTCAAGGTGCATACGGTCTTGCGTTGCAATAATCACCGCGTCGGCGAACTTCGGTCGCGCGGCGAGTTCCCGCCAATCCGAGACGGAGTTTTCCGCGGGAACGCCGTGCATCTGCGCGATACGGTTCCGGAAAAAATCGCGCGGCTCCGCCACGGCAACGACTTCGGCTTTTGCAGAAATTTCCCGCAAGAGCTGAGCGTAAATCGTGCCGCGTCCGCCGCCGCCGACAATAATGACCGAAACCTTTTTCACTGCTCCGTAAAATTAGAAATTAGGAATCAGAAATGAGAAAGAGTGCTTCCCGGTTTCTAATTCCTAATTTTTAATTCCCGTTCCCGCTTAGCGCGTGAACTTGCAAACGCCGTCAACGAAGGTTTTCGTGACGAGGTAATCGTCGCCGAGCAGGACGAAGTCCGCCGCGTAGCCCGGAGCGATTTTCCCGACATCGTAAAGCCCGAGCGACTGCGCCTGATTCCACGCCGTTGCCTTGACGATTTCGCTGAGCGGCAATCCCGTGATTTCGCGAATATTGCGGATACCGAGCGAGTAATTGAGCGTCGATCCCGCGAGATTTCCGGACATGAGGCGCGCTTCGCCGTTTTTGACCATAATCGGCAAACCGCCGAGTTGCGAAGGTCCGTCCGGCAAACCGGAACAGGCGAGCGAGTCCGTGATCATCATGATGCGTTCCGGCGTCATCACCTTGAACGCGGTGGCGAGCATATCCGGGCAAAGATGAACTTTGTCGCAAATCATTTCCGCCTTGATCGTGGAATCGAGGAAACCGGAGCCGACCAAGCCGATTTCGCGGTGGTGGAGCGGAGACATCTGGTTACAGAAGTGCGTCAGGTGCGCCAAGCCGGCAGCCTTTGCCGCCTTGAACTGCGCGTAAGTCGCAGCACTGTGTCCGGCGGAGCAGCGCACGCCGAGAGCGGTCGCCTTCGCGATAAAATCAAGCGCGCCGTCGAGTTCCGGAGCCATCGTGATCACGAGAACGGGAGCGATTTTGTTCAGCTTTTCGACGATTTCGTAGTCCGGATTTTTCAAAAAGTCCGGATTCTGCGCACCGCACATTTTCGGATTCACGAACGGACCTTCGAGGTGCACGCCGGGAACTTTGACCGAACGCGGAGCCTTGCGATATTCCGCAACGGCGTTCATGACTTTTTCAAGCGTGTCGTAGCCGAGCGTGAGCGTTGTCGGAAGCCAGCTCGTTACGCCTTCTTTGACTTTGCAATCCACGATTTTGTGGAGTGCTTCGACCGTGCCGTCGCAGGTATCCGCGCCGCCGGCGCCGTGCGAGTGAATATCGATAAAGCCCGGCATGAGCATTTGCCCGCCGGCATCGATCACTTCGTCCGCAGCGGGAACGGGAACGCCCACGCCGAGAACCTGCGTGAATTTTCCGTCTTCGACGAGAACGGAACCGCCGGCAATATCGACGCCCGGCGAGATGATGTGTGCATTTTTGATTAGTGTTTTCATAAAGTGTATTTCAAAAGAAAAAGAGGGGAATAACTGTTGTTAGTTGCCCGCCATTTTGAAACGATTTCACAAAAGAGTAAACGGCAAAAAAAACTCCCGCCGGTTTTCTGCGGGAGTTTTTTCGCCGTTGGCGGACAGTATCGATTAGCGGCGGCGGCGAGCGAACTTGCTCTGGAACTTGTCAACACGACCGGCGGTGTCAACAAAGCGTTTTTCGCCCGTGTATGCCGGGTGGGAATCCGCGGTAACGTCGCGCGGAATCACGCAATATTCGATGCCGTCGATGACTTCCTTTTCCTTCGAGGAAAGCGTAGACGTCGTGAGGAACTTACGTCCCGTGGAAACGTCGCGGAAGCAAACAAAATTAACGGAAGGATGGAGATCTTTCTTCATAATATTTTATCCTTTTCGCAAAAAGGTGAAATAACGCGCAAAATTAACCCTGGCGCGCTTTGTAGCGCGGGTGCGTTTTATTGATGACATAGACGCGACCACGACGACGAACGACTTGGCAGTTCGGATGGCGGCTCTTGAGCGACTTGAGTGAAGATGAAACTTTCATGATACTGTCCCTTAAAAATTGAATGAGTGGTTCATCAAACCTTTTTCACAAAACGCTGTCAACGGCAATTTTTCAAAAATTCCCAAAAATTTCTCCGAAAGAAAGTTTATTTTCCCAAGCATCGCGCCGCCAATTCGCGCATCACCGCCTCATCTTCGCCCGGGCGCGAAATCAGCTCCTCAAAGGCGCGCACGAAATCAAGTTGCCAGTCAATCAGCCGCTTTAGCGTTATCGATTTGTTTTTCAGCGTCGTTCCCGCGACTTTTTCGCCGACATACCACGCGTTCTGCGAAAAAAGGTTGAGCGAAGATTTTTCGTCGTTCCCGCCGAACAGTCCGCCGTAGCGCGTTCCCGCCGCTTCGATTGCGCTTTTGGAAATACCGCCCCGGAAGCTCAAATTAGCATCTCCGGCATCGACGAGCGCGCGCAACTGAATCAGCAACCGATTCCGATTCTGCAAGGCGGAAAGTAACGGGCGCGCCGATGTATTGTTGAAGAAAAAACGCCGCAACGCCGCCAGCGTTCCCGCCAAATCTCCGTTGAAGAAAAATTCCACCGGCTCAAAAAAATCTCCGGCTCCGAAAACGGGAACGAGCTTCATCACCGTTTCCGCGTCGATTCTCCCGCCGCGCCCCGCGTAACAAGCCAGTTTTTCCAATTCGGAAAATGTCATCCGCATGTGCCCGTTGACTTTTCCGACGAGGAGCCGCGCCGCGTCTTCGTCAATCTCCGCGCCCAGCTCCCGCGCCGCTTTTTCCAGCGTAAAAATCAATTCTTCCGAATCGCTCATGGAAGCGACGGAAACGAGCTCGCCGATTTTCAAAAGTTTTTTGCAAGGCGTGCGTCGCTTGTCCGGACGCACCACGGAAATCACGACGCACAGCGACGCGGGATCGCTCGCGGCAAACTCCTCGGCAATTTTATCGACGGAATCTTCGAGGATATCTTTTTTCGGAGCAGACCGCCCCCTGCCTTTTTTGGCGGGAACGTCACCGGAATCTGCCGATTTTACGCGAATTACGCCGTCTGCCAGCCAGTTCAGATTCCTCAACCAAACGTATTTTTTCCCGCCGAAAAGAGAAACCGTGCGCGTTGCCGACAAGAAGGCGGACATCACGCTTTCGACCTCCGCCACTTTTGTCGCCGTGCCGTCGATGATTTCACGCGACATCTCGTCCTCCGCATTCGCACTCAGGGATTCAAAGCGGGAACGCGCCTCGCGATCGACGAGAAAATCGTCATCGCCCACGATTAGGATAAAATGTGCAGAATCAGGCATTGCGTAAAATTAAAAGAAAAAATTTCCCCCGCGATTAAAATTTCGGGAACGTGCGCTTAAGGTTTTCCGTCACCTCCGGCGTAATTTCAACTCCACCGAGCGCAAGCGCGCGAATCGCCGCGCCGAACACCGGCGGGAACGCGGGAACGACAATTTCAATCCCCGGAACGGCGGCTTCCGCTTTTGCCCGGAAAATCCCTCCGCAGGGTTCATTCAAAATAACGCCTCCGGTAATCCCGAGCCGCGCCGACCCGGCAGGAATTTCAAGCTTTTCAATCACCGTCGTTACCATTTTCACCAAATCGTCCATCGCCGATTCGAGAATTTGCTTTGCGACAAAATCTCCCGCGAGGTAAGCATCGCCGACAAAATGCGCGAGTGCCGCAATTTCGTCTTTTGACATCGGCTTTCCCGGATTTTTCAAGGAATCCTGATGCAGTCGCTGAGAAATTTGCCCGGTTTCAACGATTTGCAATTCTTTAAACAAAATGTCTTTCAAAACCGTCGGTTCGCCGCGACCGTCCGCCGCACGCACCGCCGCCGTCAAAGCGCGCCGCGCGAGGTCAAATGCGCTCGCCTCGTCGGAAACGTGAAAATCATAACCGCCGGTTTCCCATTCCCGCCCGTCGCGCGTGCGCCCGTAGCACTTGGAGCCCGTTCCCGCGATGAGCACGACGCCGCTCTCCATACCGAAGGTTGCCGCGCACAGCAAACGCGTATCATTTTCCACCGAAAATTTATCGAGGCGAATCTCCCGCAAAGCCGCAATTTTTTCGCGAAGATACCGCGCCGCCACACTGTCGTTTACGCCGGAAATTCCGAAAAAACCGGCGGAGAAAATTGCGTTCCCGTCCTTCGGAGAACCGGCGGCTTCAAGCAACGCGCAGCGCAGGTTCGCGAGTGCCGTTTCCGCGCCGACGCTGTTCGGATTGGACGCGCCGACGAGCGCGTTCCCGCAAAAAACGCCTTCGCGCGAAACCGCCAGCGCGCGGGTTTTCGTGCCGCCGCCGTCAACCCCGACAAACAGTGATTTTTGCTCACCCATTTTTCTCAAAAAAAAATTAATTCGTTGCCGGCTCCGGCGGAAGCACGCCCGGGAACGCCACATTCATTTCCTCGCGCAAACGCGTTCCCGGAATCGTAACCAAATCTCCGACGCTTGCCGTTCCCGCGACCAGCTCAAATCCAAGCGTTTCGCCGTCGAGAACGTCCAAACGAACAATTCCGGACAATTTCAATTCCTTCGTGCGCAGCGCAAAAAATTCGCCTTCTTGCACGGGAACGCGGATGCCGCCGAGGCGATACGCGACCGCCATTCGATTGTCGGAGAAAACGATTTCGGCAACTTCGTGCGATTCCGCAACGGTAACGGCGGGCAATTTTTCGGCAACGGCATTCGACGCAGAATCCTCTTTCTTCTCGGCGGTCGCCTTTTCTTCCCAGCGTTCCGCCGCCGGTTTTTTCTTTTCCGGCGGGGCCCAGGGATTTTTCCCGCCGGAACTCATTCCCGCGCAACCGGACAAAAGCCAGGCGCAAGCGCAAATCATTAAAATACGGATACCAATGCTGTTCATGAGAATATTTTCGGCGAAGAAAACTACGCGATTCCGCCCGCTATCGAAATAAAAAAAATCTGAAGAAAAAGATTTCCGCCTCAAAATTCTGTTTATCGCGCCCGCCCGAAGCCTTAATCTTGCCCGGCATGAAAGATTTTCTGTCGACGACATTTCTTTTATTCATCGTCTTGGACCCGCTCGCGCTGTCGGTAATGATGCCCTCGCTTCTGCGCATGGTTCCGCCGGAGCGGCGTTCCCGCGTAATTGTCAGAGAAATGCTTTTCGGGCTCGGGTTGCTTCTCGTGTTTCTTTTTGCGGGCGAGCAGATTTTGCGGTTTTTCGGGTTAGAGCCGTCTACGCTGAGCATAAGCGGCGGCATTGTTCTGTTTCTTATCGCGCTCGGCATGATTTTCCCGGGAATTGCGGCGATGACCAATGCGATGCCGGATGTCGCGGCGCGCGAAACCGAGCCGTTTATCGTTCCGATTGCGATCCCGCTTTTTGCCGGCCCCAGCTCGCTCGCCATTGTAATGCTCAACGGATCCAAATTTTTACATACGCCGAATTTCTTCAGTTTCGCGGCAAGCCTGATTACGGCATGGGCGGCGAGCCTTGCCATTTTGCTTTTGGCTCCGAAAATCGTAAAAAAGCTCGGTCGTCGGGGAAGCATCGCGCTCGAACGTTTCGTCGGCGTTCTGTTAATTCTCATCGCCGTGCAAATGATTCTTAGCGGGATTTCCGATTATGCGCGGGAACACGATTTTATCGGAGAAACGGTTCAAACCGAAAACGCCCGCCAACCGGAAAACGCCCTTTAGTCCCAACAACTCAAATTTTCCAAAATGAAAAAAACCGTCGTTATCGCCACCGGGAACGCCCACAAAGTCGAAGAATTTAACCGCCTCGCCCAAGTTTTTTCGCTTCCCGAAATCCGCTTCGTCTCGGCAAAAGAAGTCCGCGCCGAAGGAATGCCGCCTGTCACGGAAGATTCCGGAAGCTTCCTCGGCAACGCCCGCCTGAAAGCGCACGCGCTGAAAAAATGCGTTCCCGCGGATTGCTTCGTGCTTGCGGACGACAGCGGGCTTTGCGTCGACGCGCTTCACGGCGCGCCGGGAGTCGAAACCGCCTACTACGCCGGGCCGAAAGCCACCGCCGAAGAAAACCGCGCCAAGCTTCTCGCCGCGCTCTCCGGCGTTCCCGCGAGCTCCCGCGGCGCACATTTCGTTTGCCTGTTACTTCTGATTTCGCCCGACGGCACGGAAACCGTTTTCGAAGGAAAATGCGAAGGCACCATCGCCGCCGCAGAATCCGGGAACGGTGGCTTCGGCTACGATCCCGTTTTCGTTCCTTCCGGTTTTTCGAAAACATTTGCCGAAATCGACGGTTTCACAAAAGACCGCCTCAGCCACCGCGGAAAAGCCTTTTCCGCTCTCGCAAAATTTTTCGCGTAAACTGAGCATTGCGTTCCCGCAAGAAGTTCCATTTACTTGCCGAATCAGTTTAATTGCCCGGGTGGTGAAATTGGCAGACACGAAGGATTTAGGTTCCTTTGCCGGAAGGCGTGCAGGTTCAAGTCCTGTCCCGGGTACCAAACAGAACGATTTCCGAAAAACGAGAAATTTCCTCTACGATGAAAAAAGCGATTCTCCTCGGTGTTAATATCGACCACGCCACGACTTTGCGCCAAGCGCGCTACCGCAATTATTCCCGCACTTGCGGGCAAATGGTCGAGCCGGATCCCGTCGCCGTGGCTCTCGCGGCAGAACAGGCCGGCGCAGACGGCATTACCGTTCACCTGCGCGAAGATCGCCGCCACATTCAGGATCGCGACGTTATCCGCTTGCGCGAAACCATCCAAACGCGCTTAAACCTCGAAATGGCGGCAACGCCGGAAATGGTTGATTTCGCGCTCGCCGTCAAGCCGGACTCCGTCTGCCTCGTTCCCGAACGCCGCGAAGAAGTTTCCACCGAAGGCGGGCTCGACGCCGCCTCCCGCATCGAAGAACTCCGCGACATCACGGCAAAATTCACCGCCGCCGGAATCATCACCAGCCTTTTTCTTGATCCGGACCAAAAACAAATCGATGCCGCGCAAGCCATCGCCGCCCCCGTTATCGAATTTCACACCGGCTCCTACGCAAACGCGTATTACGACACGGTAGCGCGTTCCCGCGAATTTCGTCGGCTCTGCCGCGCCACGGAAGCCGCCGCCAACGTCGGCATCACGTCCAACGCCGGTCACGGCATTAACTACGTCAATATCGCGGAAGTTGTCGATATCCCGCACCTGCACGAACTCAACATCGGACACTCCATCCTGTGTCGTGCCGTTCTTTTCGGAATCGGAGAAGCCGTTCGCGAAATGAAACAGCGAATCCGCGCCGGGCTCACCACGCCGCCGCGCCCGTAAATATATGTCCGAGCCCGAATCTTCTTCCGCGCTTCCGCCTTTTCCCGCGTTCCCGCCGGGCACCAATGTCGTCTCCGTCGGAATCGATATGGAATCCGTCTCTCGCATCCGCAACGCGATAGAACGCCACGGAGAAAATTTTTTGGAAAAAGTTTTCACTCCGGAAGAAATTGCCCTCTGCGAAACACGCGGGAACGCCCGATGGGCTTCTTTCGCCGCACGCTGGGCTGCAAAAGAAGCGTTTTCCAAAGCACTCGGCACCGGAATCGGAGCAAAATTCGCGATGACGGACGCCGGCATCGTCAACAACACCCTCGGTGCGCCCGAATTCAATTTCTCCGCCCGCGCTCAAGCCGCCCTGCGGGCACGCGGAGCTTCCCGCGCGTTGCTTTCGCTCACGCACACCCGCGAGCTCGCCGCCGCCGTTGTCGTTTTTATAAAATAAACGAAAAAAATTCTCTCACGGAGACACAAAGCCACAAAGCTTTTTCAAATGCATTGAGGCTTGGCGCGAAAAAAACGTTCCCGCGGGATATTCCCACGGGAACGCTATAACCATATTACTAAATCATCCCGTGATTAACGGGAAAGTCTTGACTCCTTCACCACGCCTGCGGCGCGGTTCCCCTCCCCTTACCAAGGGGAGGAGCTTCTGATTTTCTTTTTTTAGATTTTTAAAAAGCTCTCCCTCTTACCAAGAGGGAGGGGACCGCAAGCGAAGCGCAGCGGTGAGGGCGTTTTTTAGCGGCGGCGGCGCGATGCCACCAACGCAAGCGCGCCAAGCCCTGCAAGCATTCCGAACGCCGACGGCTCGGGAACGGCGGCAACGCTCAAGCGAATCCACGGGAGATAGCCTGCCTCGCCGGAAGTGTAGCCGATACCTTCTGCCCCGCCTGTCGACTTCATACAAAGATACAACAAAGAAACGAAAGTGAGTGCGAAATGGGGAAAGAATGTTGTCTGTTAGCGATTTAACGGTGTTTGCCAAGATGTTGCTGTGCCATCAAATGCCAATGAAAAGCCAAGAAATGACAAAGTTCCGTTACTATACCGTTACTTTAATTCTTGATTCCAATAGGCTTATTCGATCGCCTTAACGGATTGAAGAACAATATCTGTATGACGATTTAGGGTGCAAATATAGGAAAGTTTCTCATATCTTCGTTCCGGTTTCGCTTCAGCTGATTCTTTTGCACCGATACGCTGTGTTTTGCATACCGCCACTCAACTCTACAAGTAATAATTTCGCAAACAAAAAAGTAGAGTTATGAGCAGAAGCACTTTCAGAGTATTATTCTATCTCAAACGAAATGCCCCGAAGAAGAACGGGCTTGTGCCTGTGATGTGCCGTATTACCGTGAACGGCAAGATTTCCCAATTCAGTTGCAAACTGGATGTGGAGGAAAAGTTATGGAATGTCAATCTCGGCAGAATGTCAGGAAGAAGCGTTGTTTCACAAGAAGCCAACCGAATGTTGGATAAAATCCGTGTAGGAATCAACAAGGCTTATCAGGAAATTATTGCTAGGGATGGTTATGTATCAGCCGAAAAAGTCAGAAACGTATTCTTGGGTATGGGACAGAACCATAAGACCCTGCTTGCATTATTCCGACGACACAATGAGGATTATGCCAAACAAGTCGGTAAGATGAAAAGCCAACGCAGTTATTGGAAGTATTGTGCCGTTTACAACCACTTGGAGGAGTTCATCAAGTACCGTTATAAGGTAAGCGATATTGCCTTGCGTGAACTATCTCCGGCATTCATCACCGATTTCGAGTTGCGTGATGCCTCATTTAAAAGTGCACTGAAAGTTGAGGGGCGGAAGGCATGGCGTTCCCGCATGCGGGAACGCTCAGAAAGCCCGCCGAAGGAAAGAAGTCGCTCCACGGGCGTGGCGGCTTTTTCGTAGCGCGAACGGGTAACGCCGCTGAGGGGATCGCGCGTTTTG
>SUVQ01000013.1 GCA_015061905.1 Verrucomicrobiota bacterium | reverse complement strand
CCGCCTGTTTACGCACAGCCGATACTCCCAACGCTTCTTTCTTAAAAACGCTTTTTTGCAGATTTGCTCATCGTGGGACCTCTTTGTCGCATGACTTATTCGGTGCACTTTTTCATGAGGCAACGCGGATTTCCTCGCACGCCAAAAGCTCGCGCGAAGTTGCCAAGCCGCAAAGTTTTTTGGAACCGCGGATGAACAAGGAATCACACGGATTTTTTTTACGGTAAAGTATTTTTTCGTGTCTTCGCGTTTTTGCGCGAGAATCTTTACTCTACCCGCGAAAGAAAATTTTGCTTCGCACGGGAACGCCCTGCGACGCAAATTTCTTTGCGTTAAAACATTCGTGTTTATTCGTGGTCTATTCTTTGCGCACGGGAACGTCGGAAATTTAGGAGCGGTGCAATTTCGTCGGCGGGAACGCGGATAAAGATGGCTCCGGTGGCATGGCAATCGATTTCGTAGGGTCCGTAAACGAACAGAACTCCGTCGGCGCGGAGAAGAAAATTTTCTGTCGGATGAGGCTGAGCCGGAATTTCGTTTTCTTCTTTTGCGTATTCGAAGTTGTCGGCTTTTTTGCGGGGATCGTGCTTTTTCAAAAGCTCCGTTAGTTTTTTTTCACAGTTTGCTTTAAAAATATCTTTAAAGAAAAGCTGTTTTTTTTCGGAAAGGTCGAAATTTATGCAGGAAAAGGTGTTCTCACCGTGCGCGCCGGCGGTGTATTCGTAGCGAGAAATTAACGCGGACGCAATATTCGGGCGAGCGGGCGACTCAATTTTTGCGGATGCCCGAAAGAAGAATTCGTTGATAATTCCGTTCGGAGACGGGTGTTTTTGTCGGGTGGTCTCCACAAATTTCCGGATGGCGTTGTCGGGAACGTGCGTTCCCGCGTTAAAGCGTAGTGCTGTGTTTAAAAGAAGTTGATTAAATTCGGGTTCGTTTTGGAGTGTATCGATATCGAAATCGAAGTTTAAAGACAGTCCGCTAACGAGTCGTTGTGTCGTGTTGTAATGTGTGCGGAGTATGCTTTGTTGCGGCTTTTGTCCGGTAGAAAGTGTGGTATTTTGGGCGAAAATTGCGGGAGTTGCCAAGAGCAGGGCAACGCTGAAAAAAAAGGCAAGAACGGTGTTTTTCATAGGAGGTTTATCGTTCCCGTAATTAATTTCGATTGCGAGTATATTTTTTATTGAAATTTTATGGGCGGGAACGCCGAAGCGGCGGCGAATTTTGGGTTTGTGAATAATTTGTCAACAAATTTTTGGCGTGAAGTGGTCTTGATTTATTGACAAGTGGGGCGAAATGGGAGAAAGTGTTTCTCATTGGGGCGCACTCCCTAAAAAGTTCATCGATGTTCACGGAAAATGCACAGTTATTTGTCGGAGAATTCCGACACAAGCTCGACGCGAAGAACCGTCTGACGATCCCGTCTGACTGGCGCTTTGTCGCGAGTGAAGACGTGCGTTCCGTGTATTTGGCGATTCCGAATCCGAACGGATGCATTACCGTTTGTCCTCCGTCGGTGGTTCAAAAGCTGATAGAAGCGGCGTCGCAATCGAATTTGAGTGCTCCGGCGAAGCAGCGCGCGCTGATGATGCTTGCCCGCAGTGCGAGCAAGGTTACCTGCGATAAGGCGGGGCGCATCAGTCTCGACAGTCGTTTGTTGGCGCATGCCGGAATTTCCGCCGATGCGGTTTTGGTAGGCGAATTTAAAAAATTTCACATTTGGAATCCGGAAAAGCTTGCGGAAGAAGATGCGAAAAATGTTTCTGCGGAAGAAATGTTTGCGACGTTGGCTGAGCTCGGACTTTAACAATTTATAAACTGTATCCACAACTTATTTACGAAATCCACAGGTTATTCACAAATGTAATTAAAAATTAATTACAAAATCCACAGGTTGTTCACATTTCCCCAATGTTTACCCCCAAACACATTCCCGTGCTTCTCAGAGAAACGCTGGAGGCGCTTGCGCCGAAGCCGGGCGGGAATTACTTGGACTGCACTTTCGGCGGCGGCGGGCATTCGCGAGCCATTCTTGAGTGTGCGGGCGGGAACGCGACGCTTTCGGCGATAGACCGCGATCCCGCGGCTCTTCCTCGCACGGAAGCCATGAAAAAGGATTTCGGAGAGAATTTTCGTTTTTATGCTTTGCCGTTTTCCCGCTTAGATGAAGTGCCGGATGCGCCTTTTGACGGGATTTTAATGGACATCGGCGTTTCCTCGTTTCAGCTTGATGATGATGCGCGCGGATTTTCTTTCAGAAAGGAAGCGCGTGCGGATATGCGTATGGACACGAGTTCCGGTTGCGATGCCGCCGAGTTTCTCGAAACGGCTTCGCGGGAACGCTTGGTGGAGGCTGTGCGCGACTACGGTGAAGAATTGCGTTGGCGGCGTGTGGTCGACGCGATTATCGACGCGCGCGGCACGGGGCAACTTTCCACAACAACGGCACTTGCCGCTCTCATTGAACGCGCCGCGGGCAAGCGTCCGGGCGAAAAAATCCATCCGGCAACGCGCACGTTTCAGGGTGTGCGCATTGCGGTAAACGACGAGCTCGGAGAATTGAAGCGGGCATTGCCCAAAGCGTTTTCCGCGCTTAAACGCGGCGGGGTTCTTGCCGTGATTAGTTTTCACTCGCTGGAAGACCGCATCGTGAAGCGTTTTTTCAACGAAATTTGCGGTCGCCCGATAGACCGCTCGGATTCCCGTCCGCAGGACGAACGTTCCCGCGTTGCGGAAATGTTGACTCGCAAGGCGGTGCGTCCGTCGGAGGAGGAACTTTCCGTTAATCCCCGTTCCCGCAGTTCCCGTCTGCGTGCCGTCAAAAAAATTTAATCTTCGTTGTTCCGCCATGCCCAATTACATTTCCAAACATTTGCCGAGTTTTTTAATGGGCTGCGTCATCGCAGTTTCATTTTTGGTTTTCGTTTTTCAGCTTGTTTCCGTCAATGCGACGCGCGATGCGAAAAGCAACGCGATTCGTCGTATCGAGAAGGATTGCGTCAAGCTCAAGGAGGAAATCAAATCCTTGGAGGCGTTGAAAGACCGCCAGCAAAATGCGGCGCTTTTGGAGCGTAATCCGCATTTGCCGGAGGATTTTAAGGAAGAAATTTCTTCCGACAGCATTATCCGTGTCCGCACGATGAGCACGCCTTACGGGACAAGCCGCCGCGCTTCGTCGCTAACGCCCAAAGCTCTTGCGATTGAGCTGAACGAACTTGCGTTGCAGAGCGGGCACTGATTGAACTTGGGGAAAAATGAGATTGCCTTCCGAAAAGACGCGCATGAGAAATCTCATGACATCGGGCGGGAGATTTTGGCTGACGACATTTGTCATCAGCCTTTGTTTTTGTGCGGTTGTCGGGCGGCTTTGGTATATACAGGTTCACACGGGTGAGCGTTACCGCCGGGCGGCGGACGAAAACCGGAGCGTCAGCGAAACGTATTCGGCGAGCCGCGGCAAAATAATTGATTCCCGCGGGAACGTGTTGGCGCAAAATCGGGAAGTGTTCAGCCTGCGCGGAGACCAGGAGCTTGTTACGGCGGAGGATCGCGCTGTTTTTCCGGAGATTGCAAAGTTGCTGAATATTTCGGAAGAGGAATTGCGCGAAAAATTGGATCCGCCGGCGGCTTCCGGGGCGCGTCCGAACCGTTATATTTTGTTGCAGGAAGATGTTTCGGAAGAGACGGCGAGAGCCGTGATTAAACTTTTGCCCCGAACGGTCGTGAACGCGAAGGGAAAAAAGACCTCGCGCTCTTATTTTCCGATTCAAATTGAGCGCAAATTTGTCCGCACTTATCCGCTCGGAAAACATGCCTCGCACATTATCGGCTACATTAATCGGGAAAACAAAAGCGTTCAGGGCGTGGAGCTTGCGATGAACGAATTTCTCAAAGGGGAAGACGGCTGGCGGGAAAGCAAGCGCGACGGTCGCAGGCAGGAACAACCGCGAATGCGTTCCCGCGACGTTCCCGCCCGCGACGGTTTCACGGTGCAGCTGACATTGGATTCCGCAATTCAGGGTTTCGCCGAAGAAGCCTGCGAAAAAATTCTTCGGGAGCTTACGCCGGTTTCCGCCTCCATTATCGTGAGTGAGGCGAAGACGGGAAAAATTCTCGCCTTGGCGAATGCGCCGAGTTTCGATTTGAACAAATTTAACACGGAGCCGTCCGAGCATCAGCGTAATCGCGCGCTGACGGATATTTACGAGCCGGGTTCCGTCTTTAAAATCGTTTCCGTCGCGGCGGCTCTTGAAAAAGGCGTCATCACCGAAAATTCCGTTTTCGACTGTGCAAAAACCAGCGTCCCGTATCGCGGAAAAATGCGCCGCTTGCCGCGGGAAGACCACGAGATGGAAACCCTCAGCGTGGTTCAAATCATCGAGCAATCGTCAAATCGCGGCACGGCTCAAATCGCGATGAAGTTTTGTGAAAAATTCGGCGAAGATGCCTATGTGGATTATGTTCGCAAATTCGGCTTCGGCGAAAGGACGGGTTTGGTCGGCGGTTCCGGCGAACAGCGCGGGATCGTCCACAGCCCGCGCGCGTGGGACGGGCTCACCATCACGCGCATGCCGATGGGGCACGCAATCGCGGTTACGCCGTTGCAGGCGCATTGTGCGATGGGTGTCATTGCCTCCGGCGGGCTTTTGTTTGAGCCGCAAATTATTGAACGCATCGTCGATGAGCAAAACAACACTGCGTTCACGCTTCCGTCGCCGTTGCGCCGGCGTGTGATTTCGGAAAAAACCGCCAAAAAAATGGCGGCGATGTTGCGCGGAGCCGTCGCCGATATTCCGGAAAAAAGAAACACGGGAAAAAACGCGGATATTTCCGGCTACAACGTTGCCGGAAAAACGGGAACGACTCAGAAAATCAAGGAAAGCGGCGGCTATCACGACGATTTTTACGTCGTTTCCTTTTCCGGATTTTTCCCGGCGGAAAATCCGAAAATCGTAATCACCGTGGTTATCGACGGACCGCGTTACCGCGCGGAACGCTGGGTGGTTAAACGCGATGCGCGGGGACGCATAATGTATTATCCCAACGGCACGAAGATGATGGAGCAAAAAGTGGTTCCTACTCGTGCTTACGGCGGAACGGTCGCTGCGCCGGTGTTTAAGGAAATCGCCGAAAAAACAATTCGCTGGTTGGAGATTCCGCCTTCAAAACAATAATTTCATTCAAAAAAGGCGTTCCCGCCCCGCGCGAAAAACGGCTACGCGTCGAGGCTTTCAAGAAGCTCCGTCGCCGTCGCCACGCAGGAAGGGCAGGGAACGCGACCGTCTTTTTTCAAATTGAGGCAACGACGGTAGCCGAGCTTTTTTTCAAACGCTTCCGCGATTTTCGGAGCGGATTCCTTTCCGCAAATCTGCAATGCGGCATGAAGTGCTCCGCAGAGCCCGTCAGGCGCGTTCCCGCCTCCGGCGGTTCGAAGTTCGGCGACGAGATCTTCGCGGTCAAAAGCGTGCGCGACGGCTTGGGCGCAGTTCAGGCACAGCGGTTGCCGGCGGAAGCTTGCAAGGGCTTTTTCTTTGCGTGTCATGCGGTTCACGCTAAGCCCTCGGCTCCGATTTTCCAAGCGAATTTTGGGAATAATTATCTGTTGAGTCCGTGCGTTCCCGCGGGCATATTTCAACGCCAATGAGGAAGGAGTTTTTATGTTCAAATTTATTTTGATTTTGTGTGTCTTATTGATTCCCGTCGGTGCGTTTTTTTTCGGCGCGCATGGTTGCGGGAGCGTGTTTCCTCAGGAATCGGTTTATGTGGAGGCGGAGGATCCCAAGTTCTTGCGCGGGCGGGAGCTGGTTTCCGGCGGGCGCGATGCGGATGCGATGGCGGTTTTTCAGGAAATTGTGCGTCGTTATCCCAATGCGTCTCCGGAATCGAATATGGAAGCCGGTTTGATTGCGTTTCGCCGGGATAATTTTCCGCAGGCGATTTATCATTTTAATCAATATCTTGCTCTGAGCCCGGAGGCGTCGTCCGTGTTGCAGAAGCGCGCGCGGGATTTAATAGATTCTGCGAAAAAACGTTTTTTCAGGGAAATGTTGCCTTCCCGCGATTCTGCGGGAGCCGAAGCGGTCGGCATTTCTTTGGAACTTCAGCAAAAATACCAAAGCGTGATGCAGCAGAACGAGCAGCTGAAGCGTGAAATTGCGCGTTTGCGGGAGCAGCTTGACGCGGCAAATGCTCGCAGCGGGAACGTCGGCATCGCCGGTCCTGCGCGCTCGCAACCGAGCGTGGAGCTTCCCGCTCCCGAGCCGAATGCGGTCGCGGCCGAAACTCCGGCGGAGCCGGAACGCCCGCCCGTTCCCGCTACGCACACGGTTGTTTCCGGCGACACGCTTTCTTCAATCAGCCGCAAATATTACGGAACGGTGAACCGCTGGCGCGATATTTATCAGGCGAATCGCGTAACCATGAAAAGCCCGAGCGATTTGAAAATCGGCATGGTGCTGAAACTGCCGCGCCCGTAAAGTTTTTGTTTGTGAAAAAAATGCGCGCGACTCGCCTTAGAGTTGCGGATTTCCGCAATATTGAATTCGCCGATTTGGATTTCGGGGAAGCCCGGCGGATTTTTCTTGTAGGAAAAAACGGTCAGGGAAAAACGAATCTTCTGGAATCGCTGAGTTTGCTTACGGCTCTGCGCTCTTTCAGAACGCGGGACGCGCGCTTGCTCGTGCGCACGGGAACGAAACAGGCGCAGGTCTTTGTCGCACTCGATCACGAGTCGGAAGGTGAAACGGAGCTTATGCTTGCCGTTGCTTCAAACGGAACGAAAACCGTGGAAACCGGAGCGGGAACGCAAGTGAAACGCTTGAGCGAATTTGTCGGGCGGTTTCCGGCAGTCGTTTTTTCGTCAGACGATATTGCGCTTCTGCGCGGCTCTCCGTCCGGGCGTCGCCGCTGGTTGGATCTGACACTTTCCGCCGTGAACGCGGATTATTTTTTGCGTCTTCAGCGTTATCATCGCGCATTGGAGGCGCGAAACCGTTTGCTGAAAAGCCCGAATGCTCCGGAAACGCAATTGGAGGCTTTTGAAAAAATTCTCGCAGAAAACGCGGCGCGTATCGTCGAAATCCGCTCCCGCGAAATGAAGCAGATCGCCGAACGTTTTTCGGAAATTTCCGCAAAAATTTCCCGCATCGACGAAGCCGCCGGCTTGGTTTACGTGCCGTCCGTCGAGCAAACCGACGAATACGAATGGGCGGAGATTTTGCGGCGTTCCCGCGCGCAGGATTCGCTGTTGCGCTCAACGCAGAAAGGTCCGCACCGAGACGATTTTTCTTTCCGGATTTTCGGTCATGCCGCTTCGGATTACGCCTCCGAAGGACAACAGCGCGGCATGACATTGAGCCTCGGTTTGACTCAGCTCGCTCTGTTTCGGGAACGCCTCGGAATCGCGCCGATTGTGCTTGCAGACGATGTGCTCGGCGAACTCGACGGCGAACGCAAGTCCGGCTTTTGGAGCACCGTCGGAGAAGATTTGCAGATTATCGCCACGGGAACTTCGCTTCCGGAGAGCCCGGAGCGATGGCGCGTTTTCTCGGTGGAGCGCGGACGTTACCGCGCATAAACGAACCTCACTTTTCCCAACGCTTCTTTTTTTCAGAATTATGAAATTGGATAAAACAACATTACTGTCGTCGCTCGGACTGAGCGTCATTCACTTTTTATTCGTGCTTGTCGGAACGCAGTTTCGACCGGATTTTTTGAAATCCGGAAACGCGGGCGCGATTACCGACAAGATTGAGGCCGTGCTCACACAGCCCGGAATTTGGGTCGCGGATTTTATGGGTTGCATCTCGGAAAAGCCGATGTGGTGGATTTTCCTCGTGCTCAATTCCGTTTTGTGGGGAAACGTGCTCGCGTATATTGTGCGCACGCTCTTTAAGGGCGGCGTATCGAAATAAAACTTCCCTCAAAAAAAGCGTTCCCGTGAAATCAAATCGCGGGAACGCTTTCTTTAATCTTTGACCTTTAATCTTTAATCTCCTAATCCGTCGGAAGCTCAATCACTTGCCACGGCAAGCCGCAGGTGTTGAGTTTTTCCATGAACGGATCCGGATCGTTTTGTTCCATGTTCCAAACGCCGGGTTTGAGCCATTTGCCGTTTTGGAGCATCATAGCGCCGATCATCGCGGGAACGCCCGTCGTGTAGCTGATCGCCTGCGACTTGACTTCGCGGTAGCATTCCTGGTGGTCGCAAACGTTGTAAATAAACACTTTGCGTTTTTTGCCGTCCTTCGTTCCCGTGATTTCGCAACCGATGCAGGTTTTGCCTTTCGTGCGCGGTCCGAGCGAGGCGGGATCGGGAAGAATCGCTTTGAGGAATTGAATCGGAACGATTTTTTGTCCCTGAAATTCAATCGGGTCGATACGCGTCATGCCGACGTTTTGAAGCACGTTCAGGTGCGTCAGGTATTTGTCGGAAAATGTCATGAAAAAGCGGATACGCTTCAAGCCTTTGATGTTTTGGCAAAGCGATTCGAGCTCTTCGTGATACATCAGGTAGGCACTTTTTTCGCCGATGACGGGGAAATCGTATTCGCGGCGGATTTCGAGCGGTCCGGTTTCCTTCCATTCGCCTTCTTCCCAATAGCGTCCGCGCTGGGTGATTTCGCGAATGTTGATTTCCGGATTAAAATTCGTGGCAAACGGGTAGCCGTGGTCGCCCGCGTTCGCGTCGAGAATGTCGACGGTTTCGATTTCGTCGAAAAGGTGCTTTTGCGCGTAGGCGCAGTAAACGTTCGTAACGCCCGGGTCGAAGCCGGAGCCGAGCAGGGCACAAAGCCCCGCTTTTTCAAAGCGTTCCCGGTAAGCCCATTGCCAGGAATATTCAAACTTTGCGTGATTCGGCGGTTCGTAGTTCGCGGTGTCAACGTAGTGCACGCCGGCATGCAAACACGCGTCCATGAGCGGCAAATCCTGATACGGGAGCGCAACGTTGATGAGCACTTGCGGTTTAAATTCTTTCAAGAGAGCGACAACTTCCTGCACGTTGTCCGCATCGACTTTCGCTGTTTTAATCGTAACGCCGGTCGAATTTTTGACATCCGTCGCAATCGCCTTGCATTTGTTTTCGTTGCGCGAGGCGAGCATGATTTCGCCGAACTCCGCCGCATTTTGAGCGACTTTGTGGGCGACGACGTTGCCGACTCCGCCCGCTCCGATGATAAGTGTTCTTTTTTCCATAAAATAAAAAAAATGTGTCAGTTAAAATTGCCCGAAAGCATATTCCGCGTTCCCGTAAAGCGGCAAACAGAAATTTAGCGAAATTCGCGCGCGAGGTGCTCCGCGGGAACGCGCTATGCTTCGCCGATGCGTAGCGTCATGCCGTCGTAGCCGAGTGTAACGTGCTCCGGTAGCGTCGCCGAGTCCCGCGCGTAGTCGATGCGAAATGTCATGTGCGTGAAAATCGTTTGCTTGGCACAAACGGCGCGGGCGGCGGCGAGTGCTTTTTCAAAATTCAGATGCGTCGGGTGCGGAGCGCGGTGCAAGGCATCGATAATGAGGATATCGACATTCCGGGCGAGCTCAATCGCTTCGGCGGGAACGTCGCTGCAATCCGTGAAATACGCAAGGCGCGCGCCGGATTTTTTTTCCGTAAAAACCATTCCGAGCGAGACGAAGCGCGGTCCGTGCGGAAGAAGAATCGTTTGCACGCGCGTGCCGCACGGAAGCGTGAAATCCCGCGGTGCAATCTCCGGCAAAAGCGCGATGTAGCCCTGCGTGGATTTCGGGTGAAGCCCGTAGGGAAAAATCGCTTCGACACGCTCTTTCCCTTCTTCCGTCGTCCAAACCGGAATCGCGTTCCCGCCGCGTAAATCGCAAAACCGACGCAAATCGTCCATGCCCAAAATATGGTCGGAATGCCCGTGGGTCAGGAAAAAATAGTCAACGGCGGGAACATTGTATTTCAGGCAGGCAAGACGAAATTCCGGCCCGGCATCAATCTGAATGTGCGCTCCGTCGCTGACGAGATGCGCGCAGGCGCGATTTCGCCAATTCTTCGGTTCGGACAAATCCAGCCCGTCGTTCGGGTGTCCGAGAAGCGGGACGCCCTGCGACGTTCCCGTGCCCAACAGCGTGATTTTCATTGAATGCAAATCCTAAGCGGCAAATTTGAATTTAGCGAAGAAAAAGCACTCGGCGGGAACGCACGCTCCGGTGCGTAGTCCGGACATTCTTCCGCGCGCGTTTTTTTTTTTTTTTTTTCAAAAACGTGCTTTACGGGGGTGTTTTTTTTTTTTTTTTTTTTCAAAAACGTGCTTGACGGAGACGTTTTTTTTTTTGCGACAATCGGCGTTAAGAATTGGGACAAATCGGCGGGAACGCCCGTTTGCCCGATTCCTTTAATACTTTTTTTAACACTCAACCATTATTGTAAATCTATGAAAAAATACATCACACTCGCGGCTCTCCTCGCCGCAGGAACCGCCTGCGCTAATGCAGCGGCGTATCAAACTCCGACCGATGAGTCTATCGGAAGTGCATGGTTAACGACGACGTTCGGTTCTGCAAATCAGTCTGAATCAACAAACGTTTCACTTGTAAATACGTGGACGGAAGGCTTGGTCATGTCCCCTGTCTCTGCTTCCATCACGGCTGGAACGAACCTGAAAACAACTGGTGTAGCAGGAGAGAGTGCGTCATTTCTTTCTCCTGACGCAAACGTTGGCTCGGGGACGTCTTGGACGGAGACGTTTTCCTACGCTTTGGGAGACAACGTAATATCGCTATCAACTATCACGCTTGATGTTGGGCTTTACGATAGCAGTGGTGCTTGGCAAAGCTCCCAAATGAATAATGGAGTTCTTTCAGAAGGAGCGAACTACCGAGCTTTCGATTTTGATGCAACTGTGACGATTGGCGGACAAGCCTATGTTTATTCTGTAGATCGTGTTGTTCTCACTGGGAACGGTAAGCAATCCGTAGCTTCAGTTGTTTTGACCACGACAGAAGCGATTGAAAACTTGACTGGTGATTTTACACTTAAGCTTGATGTTGCAAAAAATTCTGACAACGGAAATGCCGGGTGCTTTGTTGGATTAACTAGCATCGCATTCAACAGCACAGCTCCGGTTCCCGAGCCGTCGGCGTTTGGAATGCTTGCGGGGCTTGGTGCGTTGGCGTTGGTGGCATCGCGTCGCCGTCGCAAATAATTTAGTAATATATTAATTCATAATTATATTAAGTGTGAGCGTTCCCGTAGCTTAGGTCGCGGGAACGTTTTTTTTTTTGCGCGAAGCCGCTGAGCCGCGAAGTTTTTTTGGAACCACGGATGAACACGGAATCACACGGATTTTTTACAGCAAAGTTTTTTTTTTGCGTCTTCGCGTCTTAGCGCGAGAAAGTATTCGTGAATATTTGTGTTTATTCGTGGTTTCCTCTTTTTCGAGACGGGAACGTTCCCGTGCGGTTTCAGTTTCGCAGGAGTGCGGCATCAATGCGCGGGAGCGCGGCGGCGAGCGTTTCTGTCGGTGTAATCAAAGAGAGCACCAGATGCGGGGCGGGAACGTTTTCCACATCGTAAAAATATCCGGGGTGGGCGATGACGTTTTCCCGTCGCAATAAATCAATTGTGAGTGCTTCTTCCGAAACGCCTCGCGGCAAGCGCAGAATTGCATACCAGCCGGCGGTGCGCGGAAGAATCCGGATTTCGTGAGGCGATTTTTCCGCCCATGCTTTCAAGAGCCGCTCGTTGGCGTCGAGCCGTTCGCAGATACGTTCCCGTATTGCGGCGGACGATGCGAGTAGCGGCGCGACCGATCCCTGAGCCGGCGCGCTCGAAGACAGGTAAGTGTCCGCAATGAAATCCAGCCTTGCAAGTGCGTTTCCGGTAAATTCTGCGTTCCCGCAGGTTATAATCCAGCCGAGCTTGATTTGCGGAAGTGCCGCGGATTTGGAAAGCCCGCCAAGAACAAATACCGGAGCGTCTGCGACATCGGCGAAAGTCCGAAGCGTATTTGCGTTCTGGGGCGTGTTCCCGTTGGCGTATTCGAGAAAAACTTCGTCGACGACGAGCGGAATCCGGCGTTCCCGCGCGATTTCCAAAAGGCGGCTTCTTTCGTCGTCGGAAAAAACGGAGCCTGTCGGATTATTCGGCGCGACGCAAAAAATCGCGCGCGTGCGTTTGTCCGCGGCGTTTTCAATGGAGGAAAAATCTGTGCGCCAACGGTTTTCCTTTTCGGAAAATTCCAAAAAATATTCACGCGCGTTTACGTTGTCCATGCCGCAAAGATGCGAGATGAGCGGATAGGACGGAGCCGGCGTGAGCACGTTGTCGCCGCTGTCGCAGAGAAGTTTGCAAAGCCAGGAATAAGCCTCGCTCGTGCTCGCCGTAAGGTGAATGTTGTTTGGCGAAACGCTTGCGTGATGGACGGTTTTGTAAAATTTTGAAACGGCTTCTCGGGCGGAAAAGAGCCCGCGCGGGAGCGGTGTGTAAATTTCGACGGTGTCGGCGGAAAGGGCGTCGGCGAGTTGTGATTTTTCCCAGCGGAAGCCGACCGCCGTCGGATTGGAAACGGCGAGGTCGAGTATCTTTTCTCCGGATACACGTGCGCGTTCCCGCGTTTCGCGCAGGATACGCGTCCACCGGTTCGGTGTTAGGTTTTCGGGGAAGCGGCTTCGGGAAAACATTTTGAAAAAAGGCGGCGAAATTTCGGGGAAATGCGGTTTCCCGCCTACTTGCGAAGGAGTGAGGCGAGGGCGGAAATTTTAGCATTAATTTCCGAAAATTCCTTTTCGGGAACGCTTCCGCTGACGAGTCCCGAGCCTGCGTAGAGGCGGATTTTGTCGTTGAAAATTTTGGCGCAACGAATGGCGACGGCGAAAAATCCGTTCCCGTCGGCATCAAGAAAACCGACGGGCGCGGAAAAGTTTTCACGCGGGAACGCTTCGTTTTCTATGATGAATTTTTTTGCTTCGGCGGCGGGAACTCCGCACATCGCCGGCGTGGGGTGAAGGGCGGAAACGATTTTTCCGAGCGAAACGGAACGGGCGGGAACGTCCGCTTCAATCGGCGTGTGAAGGTGCAGGACGTTCGGGAGCGCGAGAATGCCGGGCACTGTAGGAAAGCGGGGTGAAAGGCGGAGCCCGCGAAGTTTTTCGGCGATGAAATCGACGACGAGGCGGTGTTCCCGTCGCTCTTTGACATCGGAAAAAAGAGCTTCGGCGCGGGTTTGCGTTTCGCCGGGAACGTTGGCGACGGTGCCGGCGAGAGCTTCGGTTTCGAGTTTCCCGTTTTGGAGGCGAATCAGCATTTCCGGCGTAGCGCCGATGATTTTTTCCTGCGTGCGCGCGGCACTTGTCGGCGCGGCGAAAATAGTGCAGCCGCTCGAAAGAAAACGATTGCGGAGGGCGGCGAGGAGCGTTCCCGCCGGGAAATTTTGTGCGGGAGAAAAATGAAAATCCCTTGCGCGGGCGAGAACGATTTTTTCGAATTTCCCGGCGTTAATTTCGCTGATGGCGTGCGTTGCGCGGGAACGGTAATCGGAGCCACCGACTTCCGCTTCGGACGCGACGGGCGGGAGCGGCGGGAACGTGTTCGGCTCGGCAGAAGCGAGGCTCAAAATGCGTTCATAGTCTGCAAGAAGCGCGCCCGCCTGCGTTTGAATTTCTTTCGTCGGGCGAAAATGCGCGCAAATTTGCGTGGTGTCGTTTCGCTTTGAGATTTGCCATGTCGGAATCGCGGCAAAGGGGCGGGCGGACGCTTCGTCAAAGGTCCCGGCGACAAAAATTTTCGGCGCGGGAACGCAAGGCGAATTTTCGTTTTCAACAAGAGAAAACTGCGCGCGGTTTTCCGGAATCGCAGCGGCGAGATTTTCGAACGTTCCCGCCGGCACAATCGGTGTGCGGAAATCCAAGCCTATTTCCGCGATGCCTTTTTTTTCGTTTTCGAAAAAGAATAAAAGGGCGGGTTCGGGAACGTTTGCGATGCGCTCAAAGGCGTATCCGGGAAGCGGCGGGAATGCGACGGAAAACAACTCCGCTCCGTCTGCGTGCGCCCGTGTAAGAGCATCGGCGAGGCGGAGCGAAAAGCTGTTTTTGTCGAAAAGAATCACGCGTTTTTTTAACGTTTTTTCTGAAGCAACATTTTCAGCGGCATCAGTTTCAGGCTGTCGGGGAAGGAAATTACGCGTCCGGTTTTTTCGGCGATCAGTTTGAAAATTTCCTGAATCCAAATTTTTTCGCGGCAAATCAGTGCGTCGAAATAGAGGTGCATTTTACCGTCGGAAGTGTTCCAGGAAAGCCCGTTGACTTCGAGCGTGAGCGGTTGCGGCTCGCCGGCGAGGCTTAGCGTAATCGAAACGTTTTCCTTGGAGAAGGCGAGGTCGTCGACTTGCCCGACATCTCCGAATTTTTGGTTCAGCGCGTTGATAATTTGTTGGTTAATGAAATCTGCCATAAGAATGCGGGTGTAAAAGTCCGTGAAATCGAATTTTAAAGAGAGTTTCATCAAATAACAAAAGACGCGGGAACGCCATATTTTTCTACGTGCGCGGGAACGCTACGGAGCAACGGAACGTGATTTTTTTTTTACGCAAAGCATAAAAAACTTTGAGACTTCGCGGCCTTGAGCGAAAAAATTCTCACTCCTAATTTTTACTCACTCCTAATTTTTAATCACTAATTCCCAACAAACAACGCTCATATTTTCCGCTTGCGGGAACGCTTCCCAATCGGCATCATTACTCTTTCAACGTCGAGTTCTGCGGGGTGTGAGCCTCGCAAAGCCTGAGTTGCCGCGCGGGAACGTGCGGTGAGACGGCGTTTCGGACTTTCGGGTCAGGAACGCGGAATCCCTTTCGGGAAACCGTTCAGCTCTGAAAACAAAACAACAAGCTATGTACAACAAATCCGAAATCATCAACAATTACAAACTCAGCGATAAGGATACGGGTTCCTCCGAAGTCCAAATCGCTCTTCTTTCCGCGCGCATTGCTCACTTGACGGAGCACCTTCGCACGCACAAGAAGGACTTCCACAGCCGCCACGGTCTGATTGCCTTGACGAATCGCCGCCGCAAGCTTCTGAACTATCTCAAGAAGAATAAGCTCGAAGCCTACGAAGCGATTATTCAAAAGCTCGGCCTGCGCCGATAGTCTGAGAAAAGCGTTCCCGCGGGTGTTTTTGGCTCGCGGGAACGCTTTTGTTGTAATTTCTCCGTTTGTTCCCCACTACATTTTTTTCAAAAACAAGTAAAACCCGTTCCCGCAATCCCGCGGGGCAAAACAAAGAAGTAAAAAGATATGCAACAAGAATACAGCGTGAATGTCGAAGATTACGGCATCACCATCAGCACGGGCTCCATCGCCCGCCAAGCCAACGGCGCCGTTACGGTTTCCTGCGGCGGAACCACGGTCCTCGTTACCGCGACTGCCGCAAACGAATTGCGCTCGCCTGACCAGGATTTTTTCCCTCTTACGGTTGATTATCGTGAAAAGTTCGCCGCCGCCGGCCGTTTCCCGGGCGGTTATTTCAAGCGTGAAGGGCGCCCGACGGAAAAGGAAATTCTCACCTCCCGCCTTTGCGATCGCCCGCTTCGTCCGCTTTTCCCGAAGGGATTTTTGAACGAAGTTCAGGTTATCGGCTTGCTTCTCGCGACTGATAAAATCACGGATCCGGATATTCTGATGGTCAACGGTGCTTCCGCCGCGCTCCTTTGCTCGGATATTCCGTGGAACGGTCCGATCGGTGCGGTGCGCATCGGCGAAGTGAACGGCGAATTTGTCGTCAACCCGACGCACGAACAGATGCTCGACACGACGCTCGACCTCATCTACGTCGGCAACGAGCAGGACATGATGATGATTGAAGGTTCCGCTGATCAAATGCCGGACGACCGCTTCATCGAAGCCCTCGAATTTGCTCACAACGCAATTCAGAAAATCATCGCCGCTCAGCGCGAACTCGCCGCAAAAGTCGCGAAACCGAAAAAGACGTTCCCGCTTGTTATTTGCGACGAAAAGGTTTTTGAAATCTGCAAGCGCGTTGCCAATACGGACGAAAAGCTCGCCAAGGCTGTTTATCTGCCGGGCAAACTCGAACGCAATGCCGCCGTTGATGCCGTTAAGGCAGAAGCAAAGGAAATCGTTATCGCCGAGCTCGGGGAAGACAATATCGACCCGCGCCACGTCAACATCGCGTTTGAAGAACTTCAGGAAAAAGTTTATCGCGAAGGCATCTTGAACAAAGGCGTTCGCGCCGACGGACGTGCGCTCGACCAGCTTCGTCCGATTTCCTGCAAAACGGACGTGCTCCCGAGCGTTCACGGCTCGGCGGTTTTCCAGCGCGGCGAAACGCAGGCTCTCGTCATCGCGACGCTCGGAACTTCGAAAGATGCGCAGGAGCTTGACGGGCTTTCCGGCGGAACGAAGTCTAAATCCTTCATTCTTCACTACAATTTCCCGCCGTTCTCGGTCGGCGAATGCGGAAAATTCGGCTCGCCCGGTCGCCGCGAAATCGGGCACGGCGCGCTCGCGGAACGTTCCCTCGTTCCCGTGCTTCCGAGCGAAGAAGAATTTCCCTACGCGATTCGTATTTCCTCGGAAATCATGGAATCGAACGGCTCGACGTCGATGGCTTCCGTCTGCGGCGGAACGCTCGCGCTCATGGATGCCGGCGTGCCGATTACCGCTCCCGTCGCGGGGATTTCCTGCGGCTTGGTAACGCTCCCGGACGAAAACGGGAAAATCGTCAAGCACGTCGTTCTCACCGACATCATCGGTGCGGAAGACCACTTCGGCGATATGGACTTCAAAATCTGCGGCACGGCAACGGGAATCACGGGCTTCCAGCTCGACCTCAAAATCCACGGCTTGCCGTTTGAAATCGCGAAGGAAGCCATTCGCCAAAACCGCGTCGCCCGCGATGCGATTCTCGGCATGATTACCGAAGCGAAACCGGCTCCGTCCGCAACGATTAAGCCGACGGCTCCGCGCATTCATACGATGATGATTAATCCGGAAAAAATCGGCGCCCTCATCGGTCCGGGCGGAAAAAATATCCGCCGTATTTGCGAACTTTCCGGCGCACAAATCGACATCAACGAAGACAATTCCGGGCGCGTCGACATCTTTGCGACGAGCGAAGAATCCATGCAACTCGCCATCAACGAAGTTAATTTGGCGACGGCGCAAATCGAAAACGGAAAAACCTACAAAGGCATTGTCCGCTCGATTAAGGAATTTGGGTGCTTTGTTGAATGCCTGCCGGGGCAGGAAGGGCTCGTTCACGTTTCCGAACTCGCGGATTTCCGCGTGAATAAGGTGGAAGACGTGGTGAAGCTCGGCGACGAAATCATCGTCAAATGCGTCGGCGTTGACGAAAAGGGTCGCGTTCGCCTTTCCCGTCGTGCGGCGATTGCCGAAAAGGAAGGTCGCCCGTATGAACCGAAAGCGGCTGAACCGCGCGGAGGCGACCGTCCCCGCCGTGGCGGCGATCGCGACCGCGGACCGCGCCGCAAGTAATTTGTAATATACTGATTCACAGGTATATTAAGTGTGCGTTCCCGTGATGAATTTCGCGGGAACGTTTTTTTATGCGATTTTTTGCAAAGGAGCGCGGAATTTAAGTTCGTTAAAGGCTTCAAATTCGTTAAAATCCCCCGAAAATACCATCCATGCCGACTTTTATTTACGTAGTTATCAATCCCGACGGAAGCGAGGGCGCACAATTTGAAATTGAGCAAAGCTTGAGCGATGCGCCGCTGACAAAGCACCCGCTTACGGGCGCGCCGTTACGCCGCGTATTTTCCCCGCTCGGCTTGGCAACGCAATATTCCGACGGCGAAATGAAGCGCAAAAGCACGGATGAAAATTATCTCGCCTCGCGCGGTTTCACGAAATACGTGAGCGATGCCGCGACGGGCGTTTACCACAAAACGGCAGGAACGGATCCGAATGCTCCGGAAACATTCCGGAAGCCGCGCGGGAACGAGTTGCTTCCGCACGAAGACAAACTTTTGCACGGCGACGGCTGTTCGTGTTCGGCGTGTAGAAAAAAGCACTGAGGTTTTTCTTCATGAAAAAAATTGCACTCACCTGCGGCGATCCGGCGGGAGTAGGTCCGGAAATTATTTCGCGATGGCTTGCGGAAAATCCGGAAGAATGCGGGAACGTCGTCGTTGTCGGACCGCGCCGCTGGGCGGAACAACTTCCTTGCGAAAGCGTTTTTGTCGGTAATGAAAATTTTGAGATAACGCCCGGGTTTCCGAGCGAGGCAGGGCAACGCGTTGCGCTTGCTGCAATGGAGCGCGCGGCGGCGGGAACGCGGAGCGGAGAATTTGCGGCAGTCGTAACGGCTCCGATCAACAAAGCCGGGTTGAAAAGCATCGGCTACGATTTCCCCGGGCAAACCGAGTTTTTCGCAGCGCGGTGGGGCGGCGTTCCCGTGATGGCGTTTGCCGGCGGAAGGCTTTCCGTTGTGCTGGCGACTTGGCATATTCCGCTACAGGACGTTCCCGCCGCGCTCACCGAAGAAACACTTTCGAACGCTGTTGAACAAGCCGCCTTCCTCGCCGAAAAAATATCGAGAGTCGCAAATCCCGCTCGCGTCGCTTCTTCCGAGCTTCGGATTGGGGTTTGCGGGTTGAATCCGCATGCGGGAGAGCAGGGAATTTTGGGTCGTGAAGAAATTGAAGTTATTGAGCCGGTTTTGAAAAAATTGCGATCCCGCTTTCCGGGGCTTTCACATTGCGTTCCCGCGGATACGATTTTTGCAAGGCAACTGCGCGGCGAGTTCGATGTCGTCGTCGCGCTCTATCACGATCAGGCGTTGGCTCCGTTGAAAACGTTGGAATTTGATGAAGCCGTGAATATTTCGCTGGGTTTGCCGCACGTCCGCACTTCGCCGGATCACGGCACGGCTTACGACATCGCCGGAAAAGGCATCGCGCGCACAAAAAGCTTCGCAAACGCGGTGCGTCTGGCAAAACTTTTAATCTCTTAAAAAAACTTCCGTTTCGGTTGTTTTTACGGATTGAAATATATAATCAAAGTGGTAGGTTATCCGCATGAAAACGATGACCTCCCGTTTTAATCCGGCAAAAAATATTGCAGTCTCCGTCGGCTTTCTGAGCTTGCTCGCGCCGCTTTCCGCTTACGCGGGAACGACAACTATTTTCGCTCCGGGTGTAACTCTCGAAAGCGGATGGTATGACGTGAATAAGAAAAGCACGGAACATAGACCTCAAAAAGACTTTACCTATTGTTGGGCGGCGACGGCATCGAATCTGATTCGTTGGTGGCAAGACCGCTATGTCGCTTCAGGTGCCGAATTGCCGAATGGCGTTCCGGACGGAAAAACATCCGAACTCGGCTATACGTGCGGAATTTTTGATATCTTTCTTGATGAAAATAATTGGAATTCAATTGTAAACGAAAGTTCAAGGGGCGCGGACGTGAATGTCGCCCTGAAATGGTATTTTAACGGGGAGAAGCATATTTATTCAAATTATGCGCAACCTCTTCCGGGAACCGGAGGATATTGGAAAGAAGAATATTCGTCTCTTCAGGAAATTTTGGGTGACGGATTTATCCACGGAGAGGTCGGCGGATACAGCACATGGGGCCCCTCCTCAACGGATCATTCAAAGAGTAGCATAGAAATTTTCTCTGAACTTCTTCGTAATTTATTAAAAAACGGTGCCGCAGGGATGGCGGCGAATACAAGCCGTTACGGTGGACATGCGATAACGCTTTGGGGGGCGGATTTCGATGCCCTGGGAATTGTTACTGCTATATATGTTACAGACTCTGATGATGCCGCCGTGGTTGCGAATCCCGCTTTGAGAAAATACGATGTAACATCGGATAATTCGTCTCATGTGCGCCAAATTTATTTGGAAAATACCGATTACGGGAAAAATCCGGTAACGGCACTTTACGGACTTACCGCGTATCCGGTTCCGGAACCGTCGGCGTTCGGCCTGCTTGCCGGAATAGGCGCGTTTGCGCTGGGTGTTTCGCGTCGTCGCCGCTAACTCTGCGCCGTATTTTTCACTCTCATAAAAAAGCGTTCCCGTGAAACAAATCGCGGGAACGCTTTTTTTTTGAGTTCGGAGTTTTATTTTTCCGTGAATTTTTCTTAGTAACCTTTGATTTTGAAAAGTCCGGTTACGGAATTGTTGTTGTGAATGCGGCGGATGGCTTCACCGAAGAGATTGGCAATCGAAAGCACCGTAATCGGAAGTCCGCGCGATTCCACGGGAACGGAATTTGTCGTAATCACTTCGTCTATAACGCCCGTGGAAAGGCGTTCGTAAGCGATTTCGTTGAGCATGCAGTGGCTGACGAGAGCGCGAACGGATTTTGCTCCGTTTTCGCGAAGCAGTTTCGCGGCGGCGCAGAGCGTTCCCGCCGTTTCCGTCATGTCGTCAACGAGAATGATATTGCGTCCTTCGACTTCTCCGACGAGGTTTGTGGATTGAACTTGCGTTGCGGAAACGCGACGCTTGGCGACGAAGCCGATCGGCAAATCGAGCAGGTTGGCGACGGCACTTGCCGCCTTCATTCCGCCGATGTCCGGCGAAAATACCGTGGCGTCTTTCAGGAAGGGTTTATCTTTGATGTAATCGTAGAAAACCGGGGACGCGAAAAGGTGGTCGACGGGAATGTCGAAGAATCCTTGGATTTGTTGCGCATGAAGGTCGAGCGCGAGCACGCGGTTGGCTCCGGCAGCGGTAAGAAGGTTGGCGACGAGTTTTCCCGTAATCGGCACGCGCGGGCGGTCTTTGCGGTCTTGGCGGGCGTAGCCGAAGAAGGGCATGACGGCGGTGATGCGCTTGGCGGAGGCGCGGCGCATGGCGTCAATCATGATGAGCAATTCCATCAAATGGTCGTTGGCGGGATTGCAGGTCGGCTGAATGGCGAAAACGTCGCAACCGCGAATATTTTCTTTGATTTGGACAAACGTTTCTCCGTCCGGGAAAGGCGTAACGTCGGCGATGCCGAGAGGCACACCGAGAGAGTCGCAGATTTCCTTGGCGAGAACGGGATTGGCGTTGCCGGTGAATATTTTCATGTTGCTGTCGGACATGGGAATGAAAAAGAGAGGCTCTTAGGGTAGCGATTTGTTCGGATTTAGTAAAATAGAATTTGCGAAAAAACCGGGAGCGAGAGAGAATCTGCGCACGTTATGATTTGGATTTATCGACTTCTGTTTTTACCTCTGTTTTTAGTTTCCTGCCCGTATTATTTCGGGCGCATGATTAAGCGCGGCGGCTACGCCAAGGATTTTACGCACCGCTTCGGTTGCGTTCCCGTGCTTCCGCCGCGCAAACAGGGCGTGCATCGCCTGTGGATTCAGGCTGTTTCCGTCGGCGAAACCGAAGCCGTTGCGCCGCTTTTGCGCGAGCTGAAAAACCGCGACAACGTGGAAGTCATTCTCACGACGACGACGAGCACTGCCTACAAAATCATTCGTGAAAAGTATGCGGATTTGGTTGCGGCTTACGCGTGCTTCCCGATGGATTTTCTTCCGTTTTCTTCGAAAGCGTGGAAACGTTTTGACCCGACGGTTGCCGTGCTCATGGAGGGTGAACTTTGGCCCGAGCATTTGGCGCAGGCGCGCGCGCGCGGCGTTCCCGTTTTTGTCGTCAATGCGCGCCTTTCGGATAAATCATTCCGCCGCTACCGTGCCGTCGGCAGGCTCGCGCGTTGGATTCTCGGGCAAATTCGGTTCATCTGCGCGGGAACGCAAAATGACTACGACCGTTTCCGTGCGCTTGGCGTTCCCGCCGAAAAAATCGCCTTCACCGGCAATATGAAATTTGACGTTGCGAGCGGGGAAAAATTCACGGAAGAAGATGCGGCATCGCTCAAAAAGGAACTCGGATTTCCGGCGAACGCGCCTGTTTTGCTCGGCAGTTCGACTTGGCCCGGAGAAGAAGCTATGCTTCTTGAAACTTTTGCCGAAGCGCGCAAAAGTTTTCCCGAATTGCGTCTGCTCATTTGCCCGCGCCACGCCGAACGCCGCGCGGAAATCGTTGAGCTTCTCGAAAAAACTTCGTGGAAATGGTTTTTGCGTTCCCGCACGAAGCCGGAAGACGTTCCCGCCGACGCAGATATTTGCATCGCGGATACAACGGGTGAATTGCGCAAACTGACGCATCTTGCGCAACTTGCCTTTGTCGGAAAATCGCTCCCGCCGAACAACGGCGGACAAACGCCGATTGAATGCGCCGCGCTTGGCGTGCCGCTCGTTTACGGACCGGCGATGACGAATTTTAAAGACGTTTGCCGTAGCCTTGAGGACTGCGGAGCCGCCGTGAAAGTGCGCGACGCGGCGGGCGCGCAGGCAAAGCTCTTGTCTTTGCTCGCAGATGCTGATGCCCGCGGGAAAATGAGTGCTTCGGCAAAATCCTGGCATCGCGGAAATCAGGGCGCGACGGCTCGAATTATTAAATTTTTCGACGAAATTTTCTCTCGTTCATGATTTTTGAAAACCACGGGGGAAAATTCGGGAGAAGCGACACTCTTGTCGCTTCCGCTCAAGCGTTTGTGCGTTCGATATCAAATTTTTGCCGCAAAACATCTTGCGCGCGGCGCGGAATTTTTCGCCGCATCGCGTTCCCGCCGGAAGCGACAAGCGTTTCGTTGCTCCCGTGGTTTTTCCGCGTTTTAACCTTCGCGGCTTTGAGCATTGCGCCGCTCGCGTTTTCTGCCTGCGGAGAACGGGAACGCCCGGTCGATGTCGCTGCGCGGGAACGCATTCTGCTCGTGAACAACGGCGGCGAGCCTGCTGCTCTCGACCCGCAACTCGTAACCGGCGTGCTGGAATTGCGCCTCATGCTCGCGCTCTTCGAAGGGCTCGTGCGCTACGATCCGGAAACGCTGGAGCCGCGTCCGGCAATTGCCGAGCGGTGGACGGTTTCTCCCGACGGCTTGTGCTACACGTTTTTCCTGAGAAAAGATGCGCGCTGGAGCGACGGGCGCGCCATTACGGCGGAGGATTTTCTTTTTTCTTATAAACGTTTGCTCTCGCCGAAACTTGCTTCGCCGTGCGCCTCGCTGTTTTTTTCTCCCGTGAAAAATGCGCTCGCGTTTGCGCGCGGCGAAATCGCGGATTTTTCGCAGGTGGGATTTTCTGCGCCGGACACGAGAACGCTTGTCGTTAAGCTGGAAACGCCGTGCCCGTATTTTCTTTCTCTTGCTTGCCATTCAAGTTGGAGTGCCGTTCCCGCGCATGCGATTTTGAAATTCGGAAAAATGGACGAGCGATCCACGCTGTGGACGCGTCCGGAAAATTTTGTCGGTAGCGGTCCGTTTCGTTTGAAAAACTGGCGCGTGGCGTATCGCATCGAAGCGGAGAAAAATCCGTTTTATCACGATGCGGAAAATGTGTGGCTAAACGGGATTCGCTTCGACGCCGTGGAAGACCAGTTTGCCGAAGAGCGCGCTTTTCGCGACGGGCAATATCACCTCACAAACACCGTGCCGCCTGCGCGCGTCAGCGTTTTGCGGGAACGCGGCGAGCCCGCCTTGCGGCTGGATCCGTATTTTTCCACGGCGTTTATTCGCGTCAATTGCACGCGCCCGCCGCTGAACGACGCTCGCGTGCGCCGCGCACTTTCGCTTGCTATTGACCGCGAAATGCTTGCGGAACGCGTTTTGCGTGCCGGAGAAACGCCGGCGTATTCGCTCGTTCCCGCTGCTTCTCCGGCGAAAATTTCTCCGGACCGTCGCGAAGCCGAAATCGCTGAGGCTCGCCGTTTGCTTGCCGCCGCCGGATTCCCGAACGGCGAAAATTTTCCCGAAATTTCCTACTTGTTTAATACTTCCGACGGCGCGCAATTTTTCGCCCAAGCAATTCAGGAAATGTGGAGAAAAAATCTCGGCATCAGAATTTCTCTAAAAAATCAGGAATACAAAGTTTATCGCGTAAGCATGGAGCAGGGCGATTACGACCTCGCCCGCTCGGCGTGGAGCGGAGATTTTTTGGATCCGACAACTTTTCTCGACCTCTTCGCGGGAACGTCCGATATGAACTGGACGGGTTGGAAAAATGACGATTACGACCGCCTGCTCGCCGAAGCCGCACGGGAACGTGAGCCCGAAATGCGCGCGAAAAAATTGCGCCGGGCGGAAGAAATTCTCGCGAAGCACGTTCCCGTCATTCCCACCGTGCACAATCGCAATAAATTTCTGATTCACCCTGCCGTGCGCGGCTGGTTCCCGAACCTGCTCGATATTCATCCCTACAATCGCGTGGAACTTCGAGAGTAAGCTCGTTTCGATTAGTTTGCCGAAATTTTTCCGAACTTTTTTGTCCTGCGCGTTGTTTTTTATCATTGCGTAAAACGGACTCGGGGAGAAAATTGAACGCGCTATGATTTACGATCCCCGTCGCTTTTTACTAATTGCTGGTCCCTGTTCCTTGGAATGTGAAGCCGTTTGCCGCGAAGTTGCGGAAAAGCTCGTAGAGCTTCGCGCGGCGTTCCCGCAGGTAAACATCGTTTTTAAAGGCTCTTTTGACAAAGCGAATCGCACCTCGCTTTCCGGCGCGCGCGGTCCCGGGATGGAAGCGGGGCTTGAGCTTCTTGCTATGGTGAAGCGCGAATACGATTTTCCCGTGTTGACGGATATTCACGAAGCCTCGCAATGCGAGCGCGTCGCGCATGTCTGCGATGTGTTGCAAATTCCCGCCTTCCTCTGCCGGCAAACGGATTTGCTCGTCGCCGCGTCGAAAACCGGGCGTTGCGTGAACGTTAAAAAAGGTCAGTTCCTTTCCCCGCAGGAAATGCGCTACGTTTATGATAAACTCGCGCTTTCCGGCGCGCGCGAAATTTGGCTTACGGACCGCGGAACGGCGTTCGGTTACCAGAATCTTGTCGTCGACATGCGTTCTTTCTCAATTATGGGAAAAACGGGTGCGCCGACGATTGTGGACGCTACGCACAGCGTGCAGCTTCCGGGCGCAATGATGGGCGCTTCCGGCGGGCAACGCGAGTTCGTTCCCGCGCTTTCCCGCGCGGCGGTGGCTTCGGGCGCGTCCGGGCTTTTCGTCGAAACGCATCCGGACCCGGCAAAAGCGATTTCCGACGCGGCGACGCAAATTCCGCTTTCCGAGCTCGGTGCCTTGGTCGCCGATTGTCTTGATATTTGGAAAATCGTTCACAAAAAATAAGAAAAAATAATAAGAAAAAAAATCCTCCGGCGTTCCCGCCCCGGAGGATTTTTTTTGTTCGTGTCCTGCGTTCCTGTCCCCGGCAACGCTTGCAGGCAAAAAGCCGCGGGCACTGCGAAAATGGCAGGGAATGCAGGATTCGAACCTCATGTGTGAGGCGGAGAGATGTCCTTTGTTTCCGTTGTTCGTGAGGATGTCGATGAGATTGAACCGTAAAAAATACGGGGAAATCTTTTCGAAAGAGTTTCTCACGGGATACCGAAAAACAAGGATAGAACGTGGAAAAAATAGAGATTCTCGACAACGGGGAAACGTGGGATGTGGAGCCGTGCGCGCCGGCGGAGGTCGCGACACGGTTTGAAGAGCTGGACGCAGAGCGTCGCATGCATTATGCGGCGATGGCGGGTGCAGGCGTGTTGCCGGAGGAAGCCCCGTTCCCGCGGGAGCGGGAGTGGAGAGTGCTTAGAGACCGGAACCCGCCGAAAACCGAAGCGGGAAGATTATCGGTTTGGTCCGGAATTGCGACGGTTTTGGCGATTCCGGGGGTTGGGGTGTTTTTCGGGTTGATGGCGGCGTTGGCGGCGATTGCCGAGGAAGGCGGGTTTTGATGAGCAAGCAACCGAAAACGACCAACTCTTAATTTTTTTTTTAACTATTAAGTAAAACAAAACCTAAGAGGTAAAAATCGGAGATTTTTTCTATGAATATTGATTTGAAGAATGTGAACACCTCGACACTGCTGGATACGGTGGAGCGGATGAGAGCCGCGCAGAAGCGATATTTTTCGACGAGAAACGGGAACGACCTTTGTGCGGCGCGGGACATGGAGCGGCGCGTCGATGCATTGATTCGGGCGATACGTAATGCGGAAGCGAAGGCGCAGGAACCGGAGCTGTTTTGAGTGGAAGAGTGGAAGAGTGGAAGAGTGGAAAAGTGGAAAAGTGGAAGAGTGGAAAAGTGGAAAAGTGGAAAAGTGGAAGAGTGGAAGAGTGGAAGAGTGGAGAAGAAAGTGTTCCTGCGACGTGGAGTTTTCCAACGTGGCAGGATGCGTGGCGCGACATGGGGCGAACGACGGAGGAAATTGCCGCAGAGGAGGCGGCGCGCGAGGAACGCGGGAACGCTAAAGCGTGGGGGCGCGGGAACGTGAAGGAGAAGGCGCGTATGCGGCGGAGGTTTCGGACTTGGGGGAAGTGCGACGAGAACACCTGTGCGATGAAAGCACGGCTTGCCCCGCTGGCGGGATATTTTTTGAGAAGTTTAAAAAATGAAATGATGAAGCCGAGCTGGGGAATCGGCGGCCGGGAAGAAATGTCGCTCTCCCGCCTTTACGCTTTTTCGTGCGGGAACGGGCGCGGTGCAACGGAAAAATCGACGCGCTCGCGGGATTTTTTCCGCGTGGTTGATTGGTGCTTGAATACGCTCAAAAACGCGGCGGCGTGGGGATTTTCGGCGGCGGAGGCGGCGATTGCCCGCAAGTGGCTGGAGAACACGGACAAGGATGCGGTGATGATTTTCCCTGCGGGAACATGGCAGAGAATGGTTATAGATTACGGCTTAAAGATTAAAGAGAGCGGTGCTCAACAAGGTTATTCACAAGGCGGCGGGAACGGTTGCTCCGACGTGAGCGCGCGAGTTAGTTTTTACGAAAGTAAAAAACTTTTAAACGATGAGACCGCGCCCGCAGAGGCGGGCTTCTCACCCCTTGCGCCGACGCCCCTTGTAGGGGCTGGCGCAGGAAGTGCTTTTAGGGGAATCGAAAAAAATTGCAGTAAAGGGGACGCGAGACTTGGCGAGCTTGCCGGGCGCGCGGGAACGCCCGTTGCGGCGGCAGAATGCGCGGAAAATGCGCGAGTGGCAAAGTTTACGGGAACGTTGCCGCGTCGCCTGTGGTGGCTGGTTTGGAAATGGCTTCCGGCGTTCGGGCGGCTTCACTACGGGAAAAACGTGGCATGGAGCGAGGCGCATTTCGTAGCGTGGTTTAAATCGTGTCTCGTTGCCGGGAAGCGTTGCGTTGACCTTTTCGACCTCTACGAGGAAAAGCTGATGAAGTGGCACGGGCTCGCGGCGGACTGGCGCGTGCCCGGCGATAAAGACCTGCACCCGCGCGGGCTTTTCTCCGAACTCTACAAAGCCGCCGCCGCGCTCCCGGCGTTTACGGTGTGAAAATTTTATACAAATTTAAGAATGAAAAACAAAAAATATAACTCCACAGTCGAGGCAGAACGGGAACGCCGGAAATATAAGCTCAAAAAACAACTTGCCGAAATGCTCACACGAGCCTCCGGCGTTCCCGTTTTCCCGAAAGACCTTCCGGGAATCACCGCGCTGATTCGTGAACACCTCGCGGCTGCCGCCAATCAGCGAACGTGGTATTTTCTACGCGCGAAAATGCTCAACGGGCAAAGCCTCGCCGTGCACGCGCTTGACGAACTCAACGCTCTGCGTCGATTTTGGAAAACAGAGCCGCCGTTACGTTCCCGCGACGGAGAGCTGGGCAAAATCCCCGCAGAATCGCTCGCCTTCGCCGCCCGCGCGGCGGTGTTTAACACATTCCCGCGAGAGGACATGAGCCGTTGCGCTCGCGCCGCAAAACTTATCGACGAGCTGGGTGTCTGAGTGCTTAAAGGAATCTTTTTAACGGGTGTCTTATCGCGTTCGGGACGCGCACCAACCGCGTTTTTTGAGCGCAGCGAAAAAAAGAGCGGTTGCACACAAAAAAAACGAAATGGAGAAAAAATCAAATCCGGAAAAGATGGACGAATCTGCGTTTAAGTTGAATATTGATGAAATTCGCGCGCGACGCGTTCGCGCCGCAGAGGCTCGGCGAGCCGGGCAACGTAAATTTTCCCGAGAGCAATTCCGGGAACTGAGCAGGAAGCGTTTAACGATGCCGGAAGAGGCTTTAATGGTTATGGAAATGATATTAACGAATAAAACGAACACCTTTCTTGCACGCGAAGCGGGCATTAGCATTTCGGCGGTTTGCCGACGACGGCGTCGTCTCGTAGAGCACATTCGCGAGATGCTTTTGTCCGGACAAAAGCTCCGGCTATATCGCCGCAACGGAGAGCTTTTTTTTGATATCAAGAGAGATGAACAAGAAGGCGGCATTTGACGATTCAGGTTTAAGGCGGGTGTTAGCGGCATACGCCTCTGCTACGGGCAAAGGCGCGGCGGATATTGCGCGTGAAGCGACGGCGCGCTTTGTGCGGCATATTTCGAAAACGATGCCGCCTTTTGTCGGCGGCGCGAAGCGTAAGGACCACACGGCGTTTCTGCGGCGGCGAGTTTTGGAAATGCACTTGCCGCGCGGGCGTTTGTCGAAAAAGGCGAAGCGGGAACGCGTCATGACGAAGCAAGCCGCTCGCGCGTATTACCGCAAAGCCCTCGAAATGCAAGGGGAGCTGATTTCCGGGTGGAATGCCGCTGCTACGCTTGCCGGTGTCCGCCCGCAAAATTGGATTTCCCGACACGGGAAAAAGCACGGTTCGGCGAGCGAATATTTGAGCCGCGGGAACGCTGAAATCCGTGTTTCGTTTTCGGATAATTCGACGCAATCGCACCGGACAAACATTTCCCGTCTTGTGAAAACCGCCTTGCAAACCGTTGAGCGGGGTTTTGCCAAAAACGCCGAAGCGATATTGAAACGCCGACTTAGAAAGGCAGGTCGATTTTGACTCAAGCCGAGCGAGTTGCCGCCGCGTATTGCGATGCGTTTCGACAACCGGAACGCCTTTCTCCGGCGGAATGGTGCGAACAACACGTTGCCGAGATTCCGTATTCGCCGATTCCGGGTTCGTTTAAAAGTGGGAACGCTCCGATGATGCGCGATGTCATGGCGGCAATTGTAAATCCGCGTATAAGAACGGTTTCGATCGTTGCATCGATTCAAAGTTCAAAAACACTTGCTCCTGAACTCTCGCTTGCGTATATCATCGCCAACATGCCGGGACCGGCGCTGTGGTTAGATACGACGGACGTTAATGCGAAAAACGAAAGCGAGAGCCGCCTTCAGCCGCTTTTTGAAAACTGCAAGCCGGTCAAAAACCTGTTCCCTTTTGACAAAAACAAAAAGCGCAACGCCGCAATCTTTTTCCGGAACGGGATGCCGCTGTGGATTCTCGGTGCAAACAATAAGCGAAACCTGCAGTCGCGCTCGATTCGCTGGCTCTTCGGAGACGAAACGTGGCTTTGGGCTCCCGGGCGCATGGCGGAAGCCGAGGCGCGCGTTTCCGCATTCGGTCGGCTCGGCAAGTGTGTGTTCTTTTCGCAGGCGGGAACGGCGGGCGATGATACGGACATTAAATTCAGATCTTCCGACTGCCGAAAATGGAGCTTTGAATGCCCGCATTGCGGCAAGGTGCAAGCGTTTAAATGGGAAAATCTGCATTGGGATCCGGCGGCAAAAGACGCTGATTCCGGAAAGTGGAATTTTCACCGCGTGCGGGAGAGCACGGTTTTGACCTGCGAGGAGTGCGGACATGTGTTTCCGGATTCGCCGGGAACACGTGCCCGGCTGAATGCTTCGCCGCGACGCCTGGTCCGCTACGCCGGCAAAACTGCCGTAAGCTACTATTTTTCGAATCTTAGCTGTAAGGACAAACTCGCACAGCTCCGCTCCGGGCAAGCGGAACCGTGGGGGTTGCCGAAAGACGTTCCCGTGAATTATCTGAAGCAACTTCAGAGTGAATACCGTTCTTTGACCGCCGCCGGCAAACCGATTTGGCTACAATACCCGCGCCGCCCGAATCACTACTTCGACTGCGAAACCATGCAGGTTTGCGCGGCTTACATGGTGAAACTCTTCGAGAAAAAGGAAATCGAGCCGAGTGATAGGAAGGGTTGAAAAACGAAAAGGAGATTGACTTAGAGGGGGGGATTTTTGGATACTACGGGCATGGATGCAAGAACGAGATTGAGAGTATTTCTGTCCGGGGTGGCATCTCTTGGTGTTTGCTTTTCACTTTCGGATACAAAGCCTGCTGCCGAGATTGTCGGCATGCGCCTCGAGCGTATAAAGCATAAGGCAGGGGGAAATGTTACGAAAATTCTTGCTAACGACATGCAACAAGCCGTTAAAAATACGGAGATAGAGGTTTAGATGCTTGCTTCCGCAAATATCAGGTATGAGACACAGGAAGTTCGAAAAGAGGACGGAACTGTCGGGAGGTTGACCTCTGTTTCCCAGTCGTCAATGCCGGACTTCCCTTTTGACGCGCTTGAGCGATTCCAGCGTATAAACCCGAAGGTCGTAGACGTTTTCCTTTCAGAGTTTCAGAAGACGGCAGAAAATCAACGGCGAATTACCGATCGGGAAATGGGGCGGGAGTCTGCCCTGAAACTTGCCGGTCTTTTGTGCGGCGTAATCATTATTCTCTGCATGCTTGTTGTTTGCGGTTACTGCTTACACCTTGGACACACAAAGACAGCGGTGCTTTTCGGATCAAGTGTTTGCGTGCCGGTTGTCATCCCTCTTTTACAACTTGTTTTTAATAAAAAAACGGATGTGCAAAGCGGCAGAAGTCGCTTGGAGCACAATACCCGGACGGAGAAATCCCCTAAAGAAATAGAAAATTAGAACGATTGCGTGCGCAAACGGCGTCCGCCTCGGCAAAGCCGCCGTTGCGCCGATTTGTGAAAAAAGCCGTTCATGAGGCGGCGGCTTCCGCAAGCTCCCCGCGTAAATCGGCAATGGCGTTGCAGAAGTTTTCATGGAATTTTTCCATGTATTCGAGGAGCTTTGCGCTTTGCTCCCCGTCAAGAAAGAGTGAAAACGAAAGCTCGTTGACGGCTTCGACGGTTGCTCTTCGGTGGTGCAAGGCACGCAGGCGCGAGGAAAACTCCGTAGCGATTTTCTCGGCATCGGCTACGGCAATAAGTTCTCCGCGCATCCGGGCGGCTTCGAGTTCCGCCTTTTCCGCCTTGGCGTTGCGTTCCCGCAATACGGCTTTTTTCATCTCGCCGGGATCGCCTTCCGGTGCAAGTTCGGATTTCCCCTCTTTACGAACCTTGAAAAAATGCCGCCACGCATCGAGCGGGTAAGAGCCGTTCAGCGTCGTTCCCGGATTGCCGGGCTCAAGAAGCATATTCGCGACGGTTTTTTCCGAGCACCCGAGCGCGGCGGCAAGTTCCCGCCGCGACGGCACGAAGCGGCGGGCGTCGGAATCGGAGTGTTCAAGCGTCAGCATGTTTTAATTTTTCCTCTTACTCAGCCATGCGCGAACGGTTGCCTGTTCCTGCTCGGTGCGGTTTTTCCAGTCCGTTGCGCATCCGGCATAAAGAAGCGCACAATGTGAAAACTGGTAGAGTTGAGCAAGGGGCATTTCGAGGCATTCCTGCGGGGAAATATGAAGCTCGCGAGCGACGGTAAAAATCAGCCCGGCTATGCCGCCGGGCTCTGCCCGTTTTTTGGTTGCGCAAGTGCGGAATCCGGCACGACGGAAACTTGCGCTGCTTGGATTGCCGCCGCGTCTGCGGTGATTGCCGTGAGAATTTTCGAAAAATCCGAAAGCGCGAATTTTGCGCAAAATTCGTCCGCGCGCTCGGCGAGCTCCGACCTGTCCTGATAAACGCAGTATCGCACGTCTTGCGGCGGTGCCGCGTGAATAAATACGAACTCGGCAATGTCGGGAACGGAAAGATTCCCGATATCATCGGAGGAGAGCCGGTCGATTTGCGCAAGCGGAGAGCCGATGCGTGCAAGCATCGAAAGCGTTTGCAGGGAGATTTTGCGAACCTTTACGCCGGGTAAGACTTCGGTGCTTGCCGGCTCGGTCATTGCGCGGTCGAGAATTGTTTGTCGTAGTGCCATGGTGTTATAGGGAGGGATTGTTGTTGAAAAAGTATTGCGCGGCGGCGCATCCGGAAGTGAGAAATGCGACGATCTTCCATACGAGCGCGCGCAGGTCGCGAACGTCTTGCTTGGTATGGGAGAGCTCGGCACTCGTTTGTGCAAAAGTCGCTTTCAGATCTGAAAAATCTTTTGCGAGATGATCGATTTTAACGGCGCGCTGCTTACCTTCATCGCGTAACAGGTCGAGGCTTCGCCCGAGCCCTTTGAGTTTTTCTTCGATTAAGTGTTCCATGGTTTATTTTTCGGAAAAATCAAGGCGAACAAGAGGGGAGCTCTCATCACAGGCAACGAGGCGAATGCGGTATTTTTCCCCGTTGTAAGTAACGGCATCGCCGACTTTCGGCGTAAACCTGCCCATCGGCTGAATAAAGCCGGCGGAGCCGCTCGGATACTTAAATTTCAAATCGTTGCGCAACAGCGTGGCAGAAAAAGAGCGTCGAAGGCGCGTGCCGCCGGGAAGCACATCTACCGTCTGCGTCGTTTCCTCCACGGTCGCGGGAACGGACGCATAATAAAGAAGGTAAAATTCGGAGTTTTCGTTTGCGCGCTGCTTTATCTCGAACTCCAGCGTTCCCGCAAGCCCGCTTTCAAGGATTTCGCGAAAATCGGATTCAATGATGTTTTTCATATCAGGCAAAGACGGCAGTTGTTCTGGAAGTGTTGTCTCTAATCCCGGCAAGGTAGTTTGCCATGGTGCGCATGACGGAGAGCTGGTTGCGTGCCACGGACGCGGCGACATCGCCGCCGACGTGCATCGAGCGACCGCCTCCGACGCTCGCCAGCTCGTCGCCTACAAGCCCGGTTCCTACGGCGTTCCCGCCGCTACTCCGTGTTTGCGTGTATTCTGCGGCGGCTTCCTGCGCAGCGAGTTCGCGCGCCTTGCCGTAATCGATTCCGGCAGCGAGGTGCTGATTGAGAAGTGTCTCGTAGCGTTCCCGCGTTTTGATTTCGGCAGCGAGCTTGGCGTTTCCGCTGATTTCGGCGCGGAGCAAGTCTACGCGCGTTTGCGCCGCGCGCTTGGCGGCTTCCGCCTTTGCATAGGCTTCGTTTTGCGCGGCGGCTTGTGCTTCGGCGGCGGCATTGGCGGCTTCGACAAGAGTGAAATACTGTTCATTTAACTGCTCCAGCCGGTTTACTTCTCCGACAAGCCATTCCGAGCCCTGATTACTTTTCAGCCCTTCGTCCATCCGGGCGCGGTGATTGTTCAGCCATTCGGCAAACGCATCGTAGGAAGCGAACCCGTTTTGCTTCAAAAGCAGATCCGGGCGTGCTTGTAGCGGCGCAGTTTCCAACGCCCGCTTGTCTTGCGCCTGTTGCCGCTCCGTGGAAATTTTTGTCCAAAGTTCCTGTGCCTTGCGGTTGTTTTCGGCGGATTTGGCTTCGGCGGCGGCACGTTTTTCCGTGGCTGCGGCAAGGGCGATTTCGGCGCGAGTCTTGGCTTCGAGAGCTTTGATGTTTTCGCGGATTAAATCCGTGTTCAAAGACGTTCCCGCCTCTTCAAGCACGTCGACAAGGCGTCGTGCCTGTTGCGCTGCATCTTTGAGTTGCGCCGCATTTTTCGCGCCGCTGACGGAATCAAAAGACGCTTGCAGGCGTTTGTTAGCGTCGATGAGTTTTTCCGCCTCGCGTGTTTCTTCTTTCATCGAGTGTATCCACGCTTCAAAACCGATCATTCCGGCGATGCCGGCAAAAGCCGCTACTGCGGCAACGACCGGATTCATCGCGGCGAGAACGGACAGAATTGTCCCCTTAAAAACTTTGAACGACCCGGCGAGGGCTAAGGCTATCGGTCCGAGAGTTGTGAGCGCGTTCCCGAACCGCTCGGCACTGTCGCGGCTTTCCGAAAGAAACTTCCCGAGGCTTTGAATTTTCGGCGTAAGATTTTCCGCAATCGGCTTGGCAAATTCGGCAAGGAGAATCTTCCAGTTCGCGACCATTGTTCCGACGGAGCCGCCGAAAGTGTTGCTCATCGCCGACGCTTGCCCGGCAAACCGCCCCGTTCCCGTAGAAACGCGCAAAATCGCCTTTTCGACTTCGGACCAAGCGAGCTTCCCTTCGACGGCTGCTTTTTGGAGTGCCTTGCCGGCAAGCCCGGTTTGTTCCTCCAAATACGGAAAAATGTTTACGCCCTTTTGCGCCAGCATGTCCATGAGTTCCGATTCGAAACGCCCGCGCGCCTTGGATTTGACGAAGTTGCCGATAAGCTCGTTGATGTCCAAACCCGTTCCCGCGCTTAGGTCGTGGAATGCGGTTGTCCATTTTTTGACATCGGCGGAATTTTTGAATACGGTGGAGAGCCGCCCGGCAACGCTTGCAAGTTGTTCGAGGCTCATTGTGCCGTTGGCGGCTTCATCGCGCAAATGCGAGGCAACTTCTTTTGCCGCTTCGAGCCCGCCGACGAGCGGCGCAAGCCGTGTCGCCGCATCTTCCCAGCGGGAAAATTCTTGGAGAGGCGCGGAAAGCATCCGCCCGGCAAGGGCGGCGGCACTTTTCACCCCATGAAAAATCATCGAAAGGTTGGCAGAAAATTGAATAAGTTCCTCGCGTTTCTCTTTAATCGTTTGCGACAACGTATTGACGCTCGCGCGGATTTCTTTGACGCCGTTTAAGAATGGTGCCGTGTTTGCATCGAATGTAAGTGATATGTCTGCCATAGCGTCTTGACGGTGATTTAAAACAAGTGTTTATTTACGAAAGAAAGGATAAGCCGATGTTGTTTTTTATCTTAATTCTCGTTGCCGTAGCCATATTCGGAGGAGGCAAGGCGGTATTAAAAACTTTGCTGTGGAGTCCGGTTGTTATTTGCCTCTTAGTCGTGTTCATTGGGCTTCCGCAAGAGTCGAAAATAGGAATTTTGATTATTTCCGCCTGTTTAGCCCTTGCATTTTGTTTTGATATGGTGCGTAAAAAACAAAAGGAAGAGAAAGAGGATACGGACACGTATCTTAAAAAAATTGAAATAGAACAATATCGAAAAGAGCACGAACTTCGTGAGTTTGAGCGTGAATCTCATATTCGGGCGCGCGAGGCGTGCTCTAAGCGTTAATCCCGTTCCCGCGAATCACTTCGCGGGATTTTTTTTTTGTCTCGCCGGGAAAGCGGGGGCTGTTCCTTGGTGTTCATCTTATTTCAGATTTTGAAAAACGGCTTCTGCGGGAACGCCGAACTCTTTTGCGGTTTCCAGGGCGAGTTTGATGTTGGCGGCGATGCGGCGCACTTCATCCTTATACTTCATGCCGCGCGCGGCGTAGTAATCTTCGAGGGAGAGGAAGCCGCCGAGCACGTCTGCGCGGTCCTGTGCGGCTTCGCGTCCGGCGTCGACGGTTACGCTTTTGGGGCATGCCCATTCGACGGCATCCCAGTCTTCGACGGGTTCGAGTTTTCCCGTGGTGATTGCCCAGCCGATGAAGAACTTGTAAACCGGCGTTAAAAATTGCTCTATGAGTTCCTGCTGGCGTCGAGCGAACACACGCGCGGCGCGCCCTACGACAAGGCGCACGCCTGCGCCGCCGACCTTGCTTGAATCCGCCACGAACTCATACGGCACGTTTCCGAGCGAGGCGTCGCGCAGGATGTAATCGAGGAATCCGGTAAATGTCGGCGAGGGGCGATCCGTGCGCAGGGATTCGATTTTTTCGCCCGGAAGGAGGCGACCGAACTTTCCGCCGCCGATGTTGCGCTTTAATGCATCCGGGTCTGTTTCTCCGGATGTGTTTGCAGCTCCGAAAGCGAAATCTCCGGAAGAGGTTTCCGGATCGGCGTTGCGCTCGCTGGTGATGGCGAACGTCATTTCGTTGATGGTTTTGACGCCTTTTTTCTCGATGGCGAGAAGCTCCTTAGTATCGATGAGGGAGTTGACGGCATGCTGGATTTGCGGCACACCGTGCGCGTCGCTGGTGCGCTCTGCAATAAAGACGTGAATGACGTTTTGCGCGGCTTGCTCGGAAATTTTGCCCTCATCGTCAACGAAGAGGTAACCGGTCGGACGCCCGTAGGCATCGAAGCGAATCCCGTCGAAAATGCGTTCCCGGGCATCGAATTTTCCGGCAAGGCGGTGAGCTTCGAAAACCTGTAGGCGCGGCGGAGCGGCGGGCGTTCCCGCGATTTTTACGAAAAAGATTTCGCCGTCGGTATCGAGAGCGCGGCACACGAGGCGGGTGAGTTTGCCGAGAGAGAACCGCCCGCTGATTTCGGGTACGGCGGCAAATCCGCGCAGGAAGAGTTTTTCGGCTTTTGAGTTCCATTCCGGAGATTCCGTGGACGGCTGCGGGAAAATGCCGTCGCCGACGGCGTAGGTTTCCATGCTTGCGACCTGTTCCCGCGCGAATCCGAAATTGCGCACAAGGGCACGGGCGCGCGAAAGCATTTGCAGACGCGTAACTTGCGAAAGTTCGAGGCGGGAATCGGCAACGATAAGCCGGGGGCTTTTGCGCTGGTCTGAATCAAGCGCGCTTTCGTAGGCGTTTCCGATCCCGCACCATCCGGCAATCTTGGAAAAGAGGTTCATTTTTTAGTGGAAAAGTGGATTTTTTAGTGAATAGGGAATAATGAATAGTGAATAGTTCAGTGCTAAGGTTTTTGCCGAAGGCAAAAACTTTGAAGTATGCGTTATTCATTATTCACTATTCATTATTCATTATTCATCAACAAAGCCCGAAGGGGTTCAGAGAGCCTTGATTTGATCGGGCGTAAGCTCTTTCGCGAGCGCGGCAAACGCAGCCGGATTTTTTCGTGCCTGCGCGAGCCGCTCCTGCAGATTGCCGGGATCGCCTGCGGGGCTTGCCGGAATCGGCGGCGAGCCGGCGGCGTATTTTTCGGCAGCGATCTGCTCGGCGGTTTTGGCGGCGGCTTCGAGCTCGGCGATGCGGGCTTTGAACCTCGCCGTTTCTTCCGCGTTTGCCGCTTCGAGTTCCGCGCGCAGGTTGGCGTTGCGCGCTTCCTGCTCGGCGCGCCATGTGTCAAACTCCGCGCGCATTGCGGCGTATTGGCGTTCCCGCTCGGCGATGTCAGCGTCTTTGCCGGCAAGTTGCGCGGCGAAGTCCGTTTTTAGTTGCTCGATTTCGGCGTTTTTCGCTTCGAGGGCTTCCGTTGCGGCTTTGCCGGCGACGGCGGCTTCTTCCGCGAGTTTGCCGAGCTTTTCCGCTTCGGCGTGCTGAGCGTCTGCGGCGGCTTTCATTTCGGCGATTGTCGCGTCTTTGGCGGCGATTTCCGCCTTAAGTTGTTCGATTTGTTTTTCCATGATTAAAATTGAATTTGTCCGGTGTATTGAAATTCAAACACGCGTGCCGTATCTTCGGCGTTGCGGGTTTCGTCGGTTGAGTTCCAGCGGAAGAAGTAGCAATGAATCGGAGCTCCGATTTCTTCCGCGTGAGTGTTGATTTGTGCGGGGGTGAGTTTTTCGGCGAGCTCGCGCGCGGTCGCGCTTGCCGCCGCTTCGATCGCTTCGGAGTCGTATTCGTCCGCGTCAAGAGAAAGCGAGAACGTAGCGACAACTTCGGCTGCACCGCTTGCCGGCTTCGGCGGCGCGGCATTGAGGGTTACGGAGCAAACGAGCCCGGATGCTTCGAGCGGCGTTGTCTCAAAAGAAAGCGAAAAGCGAACCCGCGGGAACGCGGCAAGCGGCGTGCGTCCGAGAATCGAGAGAAAAACTTTCTGTAGCGGAATAGGTGTCATTTTGAGCAAGGGGAAAAATTAGGGAGGAGAACGAAAATCCCCCTCCCTAATTTTCGATTAACGACGGTGTTGGTTTCTACGCCGCTGCGGCAAGGGCGATGATGCGTTTTTCGTTGGCATGCTTAACCGCCTCCGCACCGAAAGCGATTTCGGCAACGTAGATTTCCTGCGCGTGAACGGCATCATTAATGCCTTTTGCCGTGAAGGAGAACCCGCCTTCAACGGAAAGCACCTGAGACCATGCCGCACCAATCGCCACGGTAGGACGGGCGGCAACCGCCACGGATGATTTTTGCGCGAGATAGCCGAAATATCCGGACTTAATCGCGGCGGAAGTCGTTACCTTAATCCCGACAATTTCTGAAATGCGACCGCCGACGATGGCATCCTGCGCAGCCGTGGTGAGGGATTTTGCGACCTTGTCGTCCGCGATAAGGTCGTTGTATGCCTTGGGGGAGAGGACAACGACGAGATTATCGGTATCCATTTTGCTGGCGGCGGCAACACCGCGCGCGGCGATGAGATCCCCAAGCGTGAACGCATCCTTGCCGGCGCAGGTGTAGACGGTGTGATTTTCCGTTTTAAGCGCGAGCTCGGCAATGACGGCATCGGCTTTTGCGTGCACGGCGTGAGCGTTTTCCGTGATGATTTGCGCCTTAGTGGTATCGGACAAGTTTTCCACGTCATAAGGTGAGAGCGGATGCGCCGAGAAAATGAGGGAATCCATCACGACGGGAATCGTGCTGATACTTCCGCCGGCTTCGCCGGAGTAGTCGATTGAGGAACCTTTGACGGGTTTTTTTACTGCGGCGGCGTTCCCGAAAACGGGAACGTTTACCGTTTGCCCGATTGCACCGGTTGCGTCCCCGAAATCCACCGAGAAGAGGGAAAAAATCGGGTATTTTTGACGAAGGCTCTCAATGCTTTTTTGGGCAAGGAGTGTTGCTGCTGTGATATCGTTAGCCATATTGTGATTTGTGGTTTGGATTGTGAAAAAGAAGAATTACGCGCCGGCTCCTTCGGAAATATCCGGATAGATGGTTGCCGAAACCGAATACTGAACGGCGTCTTCGTTGTTATGAGATTCGGCGATGTCCGTGATGATGACGGTCCCGTCCGCGCCGAAGTATGTCTTAATGGTGTTTTCGCTCGGCTTTTCGCCGATGAGGGTAAGAGAACACTCAAAACGGTGGTTCGTCTTTGCCGCGGCTTTAATTTCGCCGCCGTTGGACCATGTTTTAATGTCCCAGGCTTCTTTCATTTCTCCGGAAAGAACGAGCGTGTCATCGCCGATTTCCTTCGTTCCGAAAGATTTAATAATTCCGTAGCAGGTTGCTGCCATGATGATTTTGCTTAGTGATTAATCGGGATAGGGTGAAAGTTTTTTAGCCGTTGTTTTTTCGGCTTCTGCGCCACGCAAAGAGCGCAACCCCGACGGTAACGGCGGCACTGCCGACGACGTTCCACGGGAACGGCAAAAAGTTCACGATAGCACGGAGCGTGTCCGTGAACGCGGTTTCGCCGCCTTCGATGGCGGTTTGTGCGGCTTCGGTTCCCGCCGCGAGAATGCCGGCAGACAAGAGCCCGGCTGTGATTCCGATAATGAGTGCTTTGAGTTTCATGGTGAAAAATAAGAAGCCGCGGCGGCAATTCATACGGTAGCGAGAGAGTTCCGCCGCGGCTATGTGAATCAGGAATCCTCTCTCACCCTAACGAAAAATTTAAACCTTCATTTTTTTTTGAACACCGCGCTTTCGGCTTCAAGAAAGGGCAGGGCAAAAACCGGCTCAAAAAGTAAGTGAAAGAGAGGTTCAAATTTTACGTATAGTAGATGGACGCAAAATTTTTAAACGACGACGAATTGATTGCCGCATTAAAGTCGGCAAACGCAGCCATGTTCAAAGACGGACGCGTAGTGAGCTGGACAAGCAACGGCTCAAGCGTGACCAAAAACCTGCTTAGCCGCGCGGAACTGGAACGCATGCAGGCAGCTCTCGCCCGCGAAGCACGTTACCGCATAGGTGAAGGAAACGAAGCCGTTAAAACCGCGTTCCCGCGCCTTGACGGGTGGACACGCCGCCGCCCCGAACGCCTTGGGAGCTTTTTCTAACTCTTAATTTTTAAGTATTAGGTGAAAAACGGAGATTTTTATTATGGCAGAAGAAACGACAACTCCCGGCACATGGAGCGCAGAAAGCATGGTTTACAGCGACGCTTTGGACGCGATAACAATCGACAAAATCCGCTCGGCAACAATAATCGCGTCTTACACGGGAACGATGCAGAAAGCCGTTGCAACCGCTCCGGCTCTCGGCTCGTATTCCGAGCTGTTGCCGGATGATATGCGTTGCAACAAGCGCACTTTTACCCGAAACGGACAAACGGTAACGGTTACGCTTGGCTACTGCGCATTCAAAGACGATACGGCAACGTATAAAATGAAAGTTATGCCGAAAAGCGTTTCGCTGCTGGCGCATCGTCGCTTCAAAAACATTTCGGACGAAGAACGCATGCTTGCGCAGGAATATCTTAGCGGAGGAACGGACGCGACGGTCGTGTATCACAACACGGATGCCGAAAAGCTCGAGTTCGCGGACTCCGAACCGAAGGACTCCCCGGATATTTGGGAGGAAACAACCCTACGAAAACTCGTCGAAAAATACACGCCGAACTCCACCGCAGTGCGTTTCGCACGAAAGGGAATAAAGACCCTGCCCGGAGAAAAAATCGAATGGGAGGAAACGAAAATCACGGGAACACTCCCCTCTACGTCAGGCATTGGTGAAGAGGATTCCCCGCGCGGGGATTATCCCGGCGGACACAAGTGGACACTCAAATCAATTGAGGCAACCTCGATAGCTCCGGACGAATGGGGCAACAAACGCTACAACGTTGTAACGATGTGGGTCGCAGACGAGTATCCGGAAGAGAAAGGCAAGTGATATCAGTTATGACAAGGAAACGCTTCCGGATTTTCAATGTAAACAATCAAATCCGCCAAACCGGAAAATTCCGTGATATAAATACTAAAATCCGCCAATCCGCTATTTTCTTCGATATGCCATTTTCCGGGGCTGTTTGCGAGCCCCGAAAATTCCTGAATGGAAACGCTCAAATCCGCCAAACCGGAAAACTCCGTGATATAAACACTAAAATCCGCCAAACCCGAAAATTCCGTAATGTAAATACTCCCGTAGAGCTTTTCTGCGATAGCGTTGCGCTGTTTGTCGCTCGGCGCACCGAAGGCGAACACGACCGGAAGAAACACGGAAAATACAACGAGAAGAACTCTTTTCATAAAACAAACGCTTAAATTTAAACAACCACACTTTCAACCTAAAAAAATGGATATTCCTACATTTTATCCCGGAGAAACTTTAAGCTCCGAAAAACTGAACCGGCTTGCGGACGCGCTTCGCGAGCTCGCCGAGGAATGTCGCGCGAACCGCATCACGGACGTTGCAAACGGCACGTTTGAACGAAGCTCTGCGGGAACGACGCTTGCGTTCCCGTCGCCGCAGAAAAAACGCGCCACTTCCGCGCCCGCTCCTTATATTCCGCCGTTCGCGGTTTCCATCGACGAAGAGGGGTGCGTTCGCGTCGCGCCGGGCATGACGTATTCGACAAGCATCGACAGGGAAACCGCCGCAAGTCCCTGCGTGGAGCCGATGTTTTACGAAAACGCGTTCCCGCTCGGGAAAGCTTTCGAGGGAGCGTGCGTTTGTATCGAGGATTTTTACCCGACCGGACGCGGTGTTTTTATGACGGAAAGCGTTCGCGAAAAACCCCACGTCGTTATCATTGCAGAAATAGTCAAGGACGGGAACGGCTCCCTCGCCGTTCGGCAATACCTCCGTAGCGATGTCTTTTTTACTAAGTAATCACGGATAGGTAATAACGGATAACTGATAACGGATAAGGAAATACCTATCAGTTATGACAAGGATTCTTTAGGTAATGAACAGTGAACAGTGAATAGTGAATAACGCAGTGTTCAAAGTTTTTGCCTTCGGCAATACCGAGCGAAGCGACAAGGAACAAACCTTAGCACTGAACTATTCACTATTCATTATTCGTTATTCATTAAAAAAGTATCACCTCTAAGC
>SUVQ01000007.1 GCA_015061905.1 Verrucomicrobiota bacterium | reverse complement strand
TAGCGGTTAATACAACAAAAAACACAAAGAGCCGCCACCCGCTCTCCCTCTGCCCCTTATATGCCAATCCCAAAAAAAACAAAACGCAAGCTCCCAAATATTAAAATTTTGAAACATTCCATCCCCCCTTTTATTGCAAAAATTTAATATTACAATTCTTGACAGAGCCAAAAAATAACCTCCCAACACCCCAAAAACCAATCCCCCGCCTCCCCCAAAAAATCCTCTTTCCCGCAAAAAAAAAACGCATCTGAAAAACAGATGCGTTTCGGAAAGTGGTGCCAAGGGGCGGATTCGAACCGCCGACCTTAGGCTTATGAGTCCCGCGCTCTACCGGCTGAGCTACCCTGGCACAAAAGAGACGCTGATAATGCGCGTTTCCCGCGCTGCGGTCAAGCGGAATTTTTCAAAAGAAGCGGCAACCATTTTCTGTGCGGTCCGGAAAGCGTCAATTTTTCCGATTCCGAGATTTTCACACGAAAGATTTCGGATTCCGTTCCGGAAAACGATTTTTCCAAGCGCGCGACGTTTTTTTCGGGAACACACAAAAAACGCTCCGTGATAGCTTCATTGGCAATTCCGCGCCTGCCTTCGAAAATTTGAGACCATTGGGCGGAAGCCTTCGGGAACGGCGAAAAATCCTCCGCCCGCGGAAATTCGCAAAGATTTTTCAACCGCCGCGTTCCCGCCGTATTGCGCACGAGTAAAATTTCATCTCCGATCCGGCACCACAGGCGCACGACTTCAACTTTTTTCGTCGCCTTCGGCAAAAATCGCGGAAGCTGAGCTTCAATTCCGCGTTCCCGCGCCCGGCAAAAACGCGCCACCGGGCAAACTTCGCATTTCGGGGAATGTTTCGTGCAAATCAACGCGCCGAGCTCCATCATCGCTTCGTTGTGGTCGCCGGGATTTTTGGCGTCGAGCAAAGCATCTGCAATCCCGGAGAACGCCGTTGCCGCAGACGCGCTGTCGCGAAAAACATTTTCGTTCCCGCTCAGGCGCGCGAGAATGCGCACGACGTTCCCGTCGACGACGGCGGCGGGAACGCCCTGTGAAATGCTTGCGATTGCCGCCGCCGTATAAGCACCGATTCCCTTAAAATTGCGCCATTCTTCCGCGCTTTGAGGAATACGTTTTTCTGCGACAATCCGCTTTGCAACGCCGAGCAGATTTTTCGCACGGGAATAATATCCGAGACCTTCCCACGCGCGAAGCACGTCCGCTTCGTCCGCCTGAGCCAGAGCTTCAAACCCGCCCCACTTTTGTATCCAATTTTCAAAATACGGGATTACGGTATCGACCTGTGTTTGCTGGAGCATGAACTCCGAAACGACCGTGCGGTAAACGGAACGTTCCCGTCGCCACGGCATTTGGCGGCGTTCCCGCAAGAACCATTCGCGGAGAGCGGCACGAAATTCGTCGGCATGCGCGGCAAGCAGCAATGTCATAGGCATTTTTCTGCGGGGAAAACTATTCTTCGCTTTCCGCCTCTTCCTGTGTTTGTTCTACCGGATGTTCCGTTTCCCATTTGCGGGTAATCAGCAAACGTTTCAGCGAGCCCGCCGGCGTTTCCAGCGGAATGATTTCGTAATCGGCGATGCGGAGTTTTTCGCCGCGCTTCGGCACGCGGAAACCGTGCTCGAACTTGATCCATTCCGCGACGGTGCGCGTGCTGTTTCCCTCCCATTCGAGCGACCAGCCGGTTTCCGCTTCAAGCTCGTGCATTGAAAGCGTTCCCGCGACCACGATACTGTCGGGCGTTTGCTCGAAAATTTCCTTTTGATCGGTATCAAATTCGTCGCGAATATCGCCGACGATTTCTTCGAGAACGTCTTCAAAACTGATTAAACCGAGGGTTCTTCCTTCGTCGTTGACGACGAGCGCGAGGTGATTTTGCGAAAGGCGCAAGCGTTCCAGCACGTCGGCGATGGGCATTTCCGGCGGGAACGTCAGCATTTCTCGCAAGAGCGGTTTTATCGGCGTGTCTTTACCGAGAACCTGAATTTGCCAAAGCCATTCCCGCATCATCAAAATGCCGACGGGCTTGTCCAAATCACCGTCAAAAACCGGATAGCGCGAATGTCCGGTGCTTTGCGCGATACGCAAGTTTTCCTGCGGGGCGGCGTTGCTCCAAAGCGCGTTTATTTCATCTCGCGGGAGCATGATTTCCGAAACGCGCGTATCGCGCAGGCGCAGTGAGCGCAACATCAGGCGGTTCACGAGAATATCCGCCGAGTGCGTGTGGCGGGAATGCGAGAGCACGTATTCCATTTCCTCCGGAGAAAATCCGTGTGCGCCCTCGCCCGCCGGATGAATCCCGATTTTGCGCAGGAAAAAATTCGCCGTTCCGTTAAGTGCCCAAATAAACGGAAACAGTAATTTGTGAAAAATCATCAGCGGGAGCGCGACCGCGAGCGAGGTTTTTTTCGGATACTGAATCGCGAGCGATTTCGGAGCCAATTCCCCGAAAACGATGTGCAAAAACGTGATTAAAGCGAACGCTACGGCGAACGAAATTCCGGTAATTTCCGCCGGATCGGTAATGCCGATTTTTTCCAAAACCGGAGCCAAGCGATGCGCGACAAAAGGCTCGCCGACCCACCCCAGCCCGAGCGACGCGAGCGTAATTCCGAGTTGCGTTGCCGAGAGCATCGAGTCCAAATGCTCCGTCGCGCGAATCGCCGAGCGCACGCGCACGCCGCCCTCTTTTTCCAAGGGATAAAGCTGACTCGAACGCACTTTTACGAGTGCAAATTCCGCCGCAACAAAAAAACCGTTGGCAAAAACAAGCAGAAGCACCACCAAGGCTTCCGCGATAATTTCTAAAAATTCCGGCATAAACTGATGTAGAAAAAAATGACGTTCCCGCGCTAAACGTCAAGCGCGCTTTCGCGAAGCGGGCAGCGAGTTTTCCCGCGTTTGCAGAGTAATCTCCGGTTTGCCAAATTTTGCGAAGCCGTGTAGCGTTTTCCTCCGCATGCAAGCCGAGTTCTCTAATGCTTTTTTTCAAAAAATCGCCCGCGCGCGCGGGAACGTCATCGCGACGCCCTGCCGCTTTTCGCCCGCGCAGTGGAAAAACGGAAATCTGGTTTTTATCACGCCGGAAAATCTGTCGCTCGAAAAAACGGTTTTTGAAAATATTTCGATGCCGCTGGCGATGGCGGGAACGCCGTGGGAAATCGCGCGGGAACGCATTCTCGCCGAATTGCGTTTCTGGTTCGGAGAAAGGGACGCGGAAACGTTTTCCCCGCTTCGTGCAAATGAGCTTTCGCTTGAGGAACGTTCCCGCCTGCTGCTCGCGTGTGCCTGCGCCGCGAGCCGCCACGAGCGAGCCGTCGCCGTCTCCGAGTCCGTTGCGCTTTCCGACAAACTTTTCAAAATGCTGAAATCCCGCGCAGAGCAGGAAGCCTTTTCCCTCCTCCTTGAAAATCCTCCGGCAAATTATTTTCTCCAAGCCGACGAAATTATCGTTTCCGGCGAATCCGTCTCCAATTTGTTCATCGGGAAAATCCTCGGTGCCGGCGCAGGAGAATTTTTCGCGGAAACGCCTTCGGGAACGCAAATTCACGGAAAACTTTGCGGAGCGCTTCCGGACGAAATCCCCGAAGGCTCCGACGTGAATATTTTCCTTCCGCCGGAAATTCTCCGCATCGACGCGTTCCCGCCCGAAGAAAATTTTTTCGAACTCGACGAAGGCGGCGAAATCTTCTTCGACGGGCATCTGCATTTTCGCGAATTTAAACTTCGCGGGAACGCCGCAGTTTTGCGCGCCGCCGCCACACAACGCCAATCGCTCGAAACGGCGGGCGACGACACGCCCTACGCGTGGTTTTTCCCCGAAGACGCGCTCGGATTTTTTTAGTCGGCAATTAGCAACCGGTAACCGGGAGCTCGGAACCGGGAGCTCGGAGCTGGGAACCGGTATTCTCTAATCTTTAATCTCCAATTTTCGAGCGAGCTCTCGAGAAATCTTCGGGAAACGAATTTACGGGAAAAACCATTAAAGATTCGACTTTACGCACAATTCACGGTGTTTTATACGCATGTCAAATCAGATGAAAAATCGTTTTTCTCAAAAAAAACCGGCGGGCGACGACCGCAATCTCGTTCTCGTTGACGACGACTTTCAGGACGCGGATTTCGAAGATCGCGTTTGGCTTTTTTGGCAACGCCACGGCAAGCGCACCGTTGCCGCCGGAGTTGCGCTGTTTCTCGCCATCATCACGGCGATTGTTTATGTGCAAGTCGGAAAAATGCGCGTCGCCGCCATGGAAGCGGAATACGCGGCAACGGAAACCGCCGAGCAAAAGCTCGCTTTTGCTAAAGCGCACGAGTCCGACCCGATTGCGGGAACGGCTTATTTCGCCGTAGGCACAGAATTTTCCGAAGCCGAAAAATTCGCCGAAGCCGCCGAAGCCTTTGCAAACGCCGCACGCGTTTTCTCCGGCAACGAAGAATTTAACACGATGCAAAGCCGCGCGAACGTCGCTTTCGCCGCCGCCCTTGCACGCACGGGAACGCCGGAAAACCTCGCTTCGGCAAAAGACGCGCTGAAAAAACTCGCAAACGCAACCGCCGCAGATCCGCTCTATCGCGGACAGGCAATGTATGAACTCGCCGTCGCCGCCGTTGCGGAAAACAATTTCGACGAAGCCCGGCTTTGGATTAACGAGATGGATCGCTCGCTCGAACCGACCAACTTCTGGCAGGAACGCAAGCGCGCACTTCTCGCTCTCGAACCGCAACTCGTTTTGAAAAATTAACAAAAACGCTTTCGGCGGGAACGCCCTTCTCTCTCGTTCCCGCCGCGAAAATTTCCTCGCTATGCCCTCCGCCTCTGACACGCCCGTCGTTCCTGCCATTGAAGTTTGCCGCCTCAATAAAACATTCGGGAGCTATCGCGCCGTTTCCGACGTCTCGTTTACCGTGATGCCGGGCGAAATTGTCGGCTTCCTCGGTCCGAACGGTGCCGGGAAATCGACGACGATGCGCATTCTTGCCGGCTTAACGCAAGCCGATAGCGGGAACGCAAGCCTTTGCGGCGTTCCCGTTGCGACGGAATCGCTTGAAGCGAAACGGCATCTGGGCTACATGCCGGAAAACAATCCGCTTCCGGAAGAGTTGCGCGTCATCGAATATTTGCGCTGGCGCGCGAAACTTAAAAACGTGCCGCGCAAGGAAATCGCCTCCCGTGTGGAAGCCGTTATGCGCGCCTGCGACCTTGCTCGCAAAGCGAGGCGCAAGCTCATCGGAACGCTTTCCAAAGGCTTTCGCCAACGCGTCGGCATCGCGGATGCGCTTTTGTCCGAGCCGGACGTTATCATTTTAGACGAGCCCACCATCGGGCTCGACCCGCACCAGATTCTCGGAATCCGCGCTCTCATCCGCTCTTTGCGGGAACGCAAAGCCGTGCTTATTTCCAGCCATATTTTGCCGGAAATCGAAAACGTGTGCGACCGCGTCATCATCATCAACGGCGGGCGCATCGTCGCCTCGGGAACGCCGGAAGAACTGCGCAAGGAATTTATTCTTTCCCGCTCATTCATCACGGAAACCGACGCTCCGCGCGAAAAAATTTCCGAAGTCCTCGGCACGGAAAAGCTCACGCAAACAGATACGGAAACGCCTAAAACCTCCGGAATGACAACGTGGGAAGCCACCATTCCCGCCGAACGGGAATTTTCCGCAGAGGAGGCAATCGCCGCTCTCATTGCCGCCGGATTCAAAGTTCGCGAATTTCAGGAAAAAAAACCGAGCTTGGAAGACATCTTTATCGCCGCCACCAAGCGCAGCTACGACATTAAGGGATGAAACACTTTCTGACTATTTTCAAATACGAACTGCGCATGCTGTTCATCTCCCCGGCGACCTACGTCGCGGGAACGATTTTCCTCGCCCTAATGGGCGGGCTCTACTGGCTGGCGTTGCAACGCTCCGCCGTCGGCTCGCTCGGCGATGCGCTTCCCGTGGAAGTTTATTTCCAACTTTTCTTCGTTCCGCTACTCATTCTCGTCCCGCTGATTACAATGCGCTCTTTTGCGGAAGAACGCCGGACGGGAACGCTCGGTGCGCTGATGACGACGCCGACCGGCTCGCTCGCCATCGTGCTCGGAAAATTCTTCGCCGCCTATGCGCTTTACATCTTTCTTTGGGGCTTAGCGTTGGCGTTCCCGATTTCCGCGTGGATTATGCTGAAGGATTTGTATCCGGATCCGCGACTGCTTGCGGCGGGCTCTCTGCTCGGCGGCGCGGTTTTTGTCGCGCTCAGCGGCTTGCTCTACATTTCCGTCGGTATTTTGGCGAGCTCTCTCACGCGCTCAATGCTCGTCGCCGGATTGCTGACGAGCTGCATTCTCTTCATTCTCGTCGTTTCCGGCGGCGTGCTTCAGCTTTTGCCCTTGGAAAATTACGAATCGCTCTCCGGTTTGCGGGATTTGGTGGACTACCTTTCCACGTTCCGCCATTTGGAAAACTTTTCGCGAGGGCTGATTGACACAAGACCTTTCTTCCTGTTTGCAAGCGGCACTCTGCTTGCTCTCGGGCTTACCGCAATTAACATCGAATCCAAGGCGTAGAAAAACATCATGAGCAAAAAACCGTCTTTGTTTTCGCTGAAAGATTTCCGTGGCGTGCGCTTCCTCGGAAGGCTCAACCGCCTCGCCCAAGCCATTCTCGCGCTCGCGCTCCTTTTCGGGCTGAACTATCTCGCCTCTTTGCCGACATATTACAAACGCTGGGATTTAGATTTTGAAAATCGCCACGGCATTTGGCCGGAAACGCGCGCACAATTAAACGAACTGGCAAAAAAAGCACCGGAAAGCACTTCCGCAGAAAATCCCTGGGTGCGCCTCATCGTAACGCTTCAGCCGCCGACGGCGGGAACGCCGCCGGAACAGGCTTCCGCCGTCGCGTTGCTGCACAAGCAAATTTCCCGCCTTGTCGACGATTTTAAATACGAGGCATTGCAAACGCGCCGCCCGGACTGGATTCGCTTCGAAACGGCAGATTTGGTCAAAAACACGCGCCTTAATCGCGAACTCGAAAAATTCGGCACGCTCCCGACCAATACCGCCATCATCGTTCTTTGCGACAACAACTGCCGCACCATTTCTTCCGACGAACTTCTGAAACTCCGCCCCGGCGAACGCGGAAGCGAACCGATGATCGACGGTTTTCGCGGAGAAGAAGCCATCATGTCGGCAATCCTCAGCGTAACCGACGGCGTTTCCCCCATCGCCTACTTCCTCACCGGGAACGGCGAGCTCAGCATCGACAGCAGCAACCGCGGCTACGGGCTTTCTTCTTTCGCCCAGGCACTCCGCACCCGCCACATTCGCACGCAAACGTTGGAACTTTCGTTGCTTCCGGACGTTCCCGCCGACGCCTCGCTCGTAATCATCGCCGATCCCCGCATCCCGATTTCCTCTCAAACGGAAGAAAAACTCTCCCGCTACCTGCGGGAACGCAACGGACGCATTCTCGCCATGATCGGTCCCGGAACGGAAGGCGGCTTGGAAAATCTGTTTTTCGACTGGGGGCTCACGCTTCAGGACGTTTTCGTTGTCGAAAATTCTCCGCAATGCCTTCTTTCCGACGGTAACTACGCCGTGCGCAATTTCCCCGGGAAAATACACAAAACGGCGGAAATTCTCGCCGCGCTGAACCTGCCGATTATCGCGTCTCAATTCCGCTCCGTCGAAGAAGATTTAGGTGCCAAAGAAGACCGCACGCGCACGGTAACGCCGCTGTTTTTCTCCTCTTACTCGCAAGGCGGCGGACTTCCGACAAGCTGGGGCGAACGCGATTACCGCACGCCGCCCTACAAATTCGATGTCATTCGCGGAGACATCGACGGTCCCGTCCCGCTCGGCGTCGCTTCCGAGCGCACGGCGGGAACGCGCCTCGGCGTCAGCATTCCCGGCGGGCGCCTCGTCGTTATCGGCTCGGGAGATATTGCGACAAACGCGCTGTTTGAAGACGGAGGGAACAAACCCTTCCTGCTCAACACCGTCAACTGGCTGATTGACCGCGATGTCATGATGAACATTCCGCCGAGACCAATTTCGGAATTCCGCCTGAAAGCGACGCCGCCGGATCTTGCCCACGTCGGCTGGAACTTTGTGTTTTTCCCTGCCGGACTCGCCCTTTTCGGGCTTCTCGTTTCCTATTGGAGAAAACGAATCTAAATCCCTTACTTTTTTAAAAACATGCGTTTTAAACTCACACTTTTTCTCATTGTTGCGAATTTGATTACGTTTGCCCTCATTTGGCAAAATTCCGGCGGAGACGCCGAAACGGAAATTTCCGCGCAATCACTTTTCTCCGCAGACATCACCGAAATTGACGTTTCGGCATCCGACGCCGACGCTTCTTTCGCCCTCGAACGGCGGGAACGCGGCTGGTTCTTGAAAAAACCTTTTAACTGGCGCGCCGATGCCTTCGCCGTCAATCGCCTGCTTTCCGAACTGCGTTTTCTCGACAACAGCCTCGGATTCTCCGTGGAAGAAGTTGCCGGCACCGGAAACACGCTTTCCAGCTACGGACTCGAAAACCCCGCCGCTTCCGTTTCCGTGAAAGACCTGGTCGGCACACACGAGCTTAAAATCGGGAAAACCACGCCGGACGGACGTAGCGTTTACGTGCTCTCTCCCGACGGGAAACACATCATCCCCGCGCCGATTTCGCTCCTCAACGCAATCGCGCAACAACCCAACGAATTTCGCGCGCGGGAAGTTTTCGGGCTTCGCCCGTATGAAGTTCGCGCCGTAACCGTGCGCACCGCGTTTTCCGGCGGGAACGAGCAACGCGTCGGCATCGTCCGCTCGCGCGGAAATCAGCCCACGGAAACCGCAACGTGGCGTTTCGAAACGCCCGTCGCCGCCGATGCCAACGCGCAACTCGTCGAAAAGCAACTCGGCGACCTCACGGCACTTTCCTACGTGCGCTTTGTTTCCAACGATGCGACGCCGGACGAAAAATTCGGGCTCAAAATCCCCGTTTTGCGTTTCACGCTTGAATCCGCGAACCGTAGCCGCACGCTTCTCATCGGCAATCCCGATCCCGCCGACAGCACCGGGAAAACGCTTTTTGCCAAACTCGAAGATAATCCGGCAATTTTCACCGTTCCCGCCGAAACCGTCAACGTGTGGAAAACCGCCGCCCGCGATTTGCGCGACCCGTATTTCCTGCGATTCAATCCCGCAAATCTTTCCTCCATTAAAATTCACGACGGGAACAAAACGCTTGTGCTTCACCGCCTGAATATTTCCCGCATGGACGCTCCCACCTCGGAGCAACCCGAAAGCCCGGTCGGCGCAATCGTCGAGCCGCGCCCGGATATTTTAAACGCGGAAACCGGCGCGGCGAGCAACCCGCTCTACAACGCGTGGCAAATGCCGGTTGCTCCGGGATCGTTGGTCACGGAAACCGCCAAAGCCGAACCGCAGGTTGTTGCCAAGCTCGTCGAAGGGCTTCGCGATTTGCGCGCTACGCGGGCGCCCGGCGCGGAAAACTTTAACCTTTCCGCCGCACAGCGCCGCCTCTGCGAAGCTTTTGTCGCAGATACAACCACCCCGGAAGACATTGCCGGAATGAAATTTAATACCCCGTTGCGCGTCGTCGACCTTGAATTTATCCTTCCGAACGGGAAAACGCAGACGCAGACCCTGACGATTGCACCGGCAGTAGAAAAAGACACGCCCGTTCACGCGCAAGTCGGAACCGCCATTTATTCAATCACACCGGAAATTCTCAACGTTCTCGACGTGCAACCGACGTTTTTCCGGGATCGCAACGTTTACGCGTTGCCCTCCGGCGGGGAAATCGTTGCTTTCAAAATTTTCGAACTCAACAACGGGAAAGAAACTCTTCTCGTCGAAGAAAAATGCCCGGAAAACGAAACGGATTGGTCCGATTCCTTAGAAAAAAATCCCGAGCCGTATGCCCAAACCTTGGCAAAACTCTTGCGCTCCACGGAAAACGTTGTCGCCGAATCCTACCTTCCGGTTCCCTTCTCGCTCGATTTCAAAGACACATCCTACCTCGGAATGAACGTTCCCGAGCCCTGGTTCTACAAGCTCGAAGTCGAAGTTCTTCTTGATGACGGCACCAAGACCACGCCCGGAAAAACCGAAACGCTCACGTATTACCTCACGCGGCGTCTCGGCGGCACCACGCAAATCGCAGGTGCTCCCGCGCAAAATTGCATTTTCCGCATCCGCCAGGATTTTATCGACGCAATTCACGCGCTGACATTTAACCGCTCCGGAATTATTCCGAACATCAGTGCTCCGCCCTCCGCACCGACACAATTAATTACACCCGCAAAATAAAAACTCGGCGCGCTCGGCGCAAAAATTTGCGTTCCCGCCCTGCGGCAGTTTCTAAGGCTTCTGTTTACCTATTTTCACAAAAACATGAATACCCAAAACACAAACACTTCCTATTCCGTCGCAACCGGCGGAGACGCTTTTTTGGTGCTCATCCAAGGACGCGCCACCTACACCACTTGCCGGGCGTTCGGCGAATTTCTTGAAGCCGCTCCGCAAAGCGGACGCCGCGTCCTTATCATCGACCTGAAAAACTGCGCAAGCATCGACAGCACCGTGCTCGGGCTCATCGCCGGAGCCGCAACCGACTTCCGGAAAATCAACGGCGAAATTTACCTTCAAAATGCGACCGGCCGCATCCGAGACGTTATCACCAATCTCGGCTTGCCGGAACTTCTCACGCTTCTGCCGGAAGGAGAAAGCCACCCGGCAGCCACCGCGCTTCTCAATTTAAAAATGGAAGAAAAATCTGCGGCCCCGGCTTGCAACGGCACAATTCTTCAAGCACACGAAACCCTCATGGCGGCGAATCCGGAAAACATCGCTCGCTTTAAAGACGTTGTCGCCTTCATGCGAGAAGACCTCGGCAAAAATCTCTAACCCCGGGAAAAATTCGCGTTCCCGCGCCGGAGAGGAAAATCAAGCCAGGCGTTTGCGCCAGTCGAGAATCTGCTTTTTCACCTGCTTCGGGCCGGGCATGCCGACGCGTTCCCGCGACGCCATCGCCGTTTTTAAATCAAAAACCTTCACCCAATCTTCCCCCAGTTTCGGGTGCACTTTTTTCACTTTTTCAAACGGGAGCGCATTCAGCGGAACGCCTTCTTTTTCGGCAAGCGCAACCAAATGCCCGACAACGTGATGCGCCTCGCGGAACGGCACGCCCGCACGCACGAGATAATCCGCCACGTCCGTCGCGAGCAAAAGCGGATCGGCAACCGCCGCCGCGCAACGCTCCGCGCGCATCGACGCTCCCGCGAGCGTTTCGCGCAGCACATCGAGCGAAATCATCACCGTATCAAAAGAATCAAACACGGGCGGTTTGTCTTCCTGTAAATCGCGATTGTAAGTCAGCGGCAAGCCTTTAACCATCGTAACGAGCGCGACCAAATTGCCGTGCAAGCGCGCGGATTTCCCGCGAAGCAGTTCGAGCGAGTCCGGGTTTTTCTTCTGCGGCATGAGCGACGAGCCCGTCGTAAACGTGTCGGGAAGCGAGACGAAGCCGAACTCCGAGGAATTCCACAAAATCAAATCTTCCGCAATGCGCGAAAAATGCACGCCGCAAAGCGCGCACGCCGATGCAAATTCGATAAACGTGTCGCGGTCGGAAACGGCGTCCATGCTGTTGCGCGTTACGCGCGCGTTCCCGCGGTCGTCGACAAAATCCATGGCGACGGCGGAAAATTCGCGGTCGATCGGAAGCGTCGTTCCCGCGATTGCGCCCGAGCCGAGCGGCGACCAGTTCGCGTGGTCAAACACGGCGGCGAAACGCTCGCGGTCGCGCGAAAACATTTCGACGTAGGCGAGCAAATGATGCGCGACGGAAACCGGCTGGGCACGTTGCAGGTGCGTGAAGCCGGGAATGTAAACGTCCTGATTACGCGCTGTGACATCGAGAAGCGTGTTCATCAGCGCGCCGAGTTTTTCAAAAATTTTCGCGCTCGCGTCTTTGAAAAACAGGCGCATATCGGTCGCGACCTGGTCGTTGCGGGAACGCGCCGTGTGCAGTTTCGCGGCGGCGGGAACGCGCTTCGTCAGCGCCTGCTCGATGTTCATGTGCACGTCTTCGAGCGCGATGTTCCACTCGAATTTTCCGGCTTCGATTTCCTTCAAAATCGCGTCAAGCCCGCGCACGATGTCGTTGCATTCTTTTTTCGAAATGATTCCGACATGGGCGAGCATTTTCGCCTGAGCCTTGCTTCCCGCGACGTCGAACGGCGCGAGCCGCGCGTCGAACGAAACGCTTTCGCTGAATTTGAGCATCAGCTCTGCGGGACCTTGCGAAAAGCGTCCGCCCCAAGTTGCCTGCTCTTTGCGAGCCGCCGTTTTTTTCGTCGTCGAAGTTTTCTTTGCCATGGAATGAAGAGATTAAAGATTAAGGATTAAAGGTTAAAGATTAAAGAAGGCATAAAGTTTCTGAAAAAAAAACGTTCCCGTGAAATTCATCACGGGAACGCGCTTCTTTAAACTCTCATTAGCGACGGCGACGTGATGTCGCAAGCATAAGCGCACCCACGCCTGCCAATAGCCCGAACGTCGACGGCTCGGGAATTGTTGAAGGCGCCCATGCCGTGCCGACATCAAAACTCAACGCCGCCAACTCACAATCCGTAATCCAGCGACTGCCGATATCGCCAAACAAAATTTTATCTTTATGAGAAGACACACCGCTAACGGAGTTCAATGCTTCTCCGATGAGCCGGTCTCCCAACCAGACGTAATATCCGGCATCCACTCCGGAATTTCCGTTCAAATACGCGACGGTTACATCGTTAAAATCAGCGGTCGCATCAAACGTATTGTGTGCCGTATCCCCAAGCGTATCCGAGCCGTAAAGGAGTGTGCCATCCCAAAAAATTCCGTATTCGCGCACATAAAGGAGACCGGCAGACACGCCGTTGCCGAAAATCATCCCGAAAGCGTTGTTTTCCGATTCTGTCTTTCCCATTTTTATCGAAAACGAGACCGTAAATTCATGTGCGATGCCGGACAGGTCCCAACTCAAACGCAAATCGTGCCCGCCGGACAACGCCGTTTTTAGGGACAAATTGCCGTCCGCGCTTAAAGCAAACCCGTTCCCGCTTTGCGAAAACGATTTTTCCTGTGCATTAACAGAGGTTTTTACCTTTATACCGGATTCATTTGATTCAAAAACAACGTGAGAAGACAAATCCTCGCCGCCGCGCCGAGTCAACCCCGCGTTGCGTTGTCCGACGCCGAGCACGCGAGCAATATTCCCGGCGACGATAAGTTCCCCCTGCCTGTTGGGGTGTGCGCCGCCCGCAGTATCCACCATCGCACCGCTTTCCGCATAAAACCCGGAGGAAATATTATCAACGGTTACTCTTGACGTTCCCGTGCTCCAAGTTTCGCCGACGGCTCGTAAGGCTTCATTATAGGAGAAATAATTGTTTTTACCATTCGTTCCCGTGCCGTTGTTTTTTGCGGTCGGAAGCAATTCAAAAAGATGCACGCGAATGTTCGGGTTGTAAGCCTGATAGGCTTTAACGATATTTTGAACATTCCCGAGAATATCCTCATTGGAACACCCGTCATAAAGATCGTTGATCCCAATCATCACACAAAGAGTTTCCGCTTTTTTCTCGCCGTAAAGGGATTGATACGTATCGCCTTTGTAAGTTGTCAGCACGTTCCCGTTATAATACGTGTCCGGCGTTCCCGTAAATAAATCGTTTTGCCCGAGCTTGATTGTTACGGGACCCCGATTTTTCTCCGGCTGAACTGTCCCGGGATCCGCTTTATAAGCGGAGCTTTGCGCGTGCCCGCCGTATTGATAGGAACGCCCGCTCGCGGCAGCTTCCGAAACATTAGAAAATGCGACACCGCGATAAGCCGGAGTCAGAGAAGAAACATCTATTCCTTTTGCCGCCCCTTGTGTCATTCCCATCGGAGTAAAATCCACGTCGTTATCGACAAAATTTTTGAAAAGAGAATAACGATAACTTGCAACAGCACCGCTCAGGAAACTTCCGCCTTGTGTTATCGAATCGCCGACGAACGTGATATTCATCGCCTGCGATGTAAGAGGAAAAGCAAACGCTGACAACGCGATGCCAACAAATAATTCAGGAAGGGGTATTTCTTTCATCAGCGACTAAAATACCCCGACAATAACCACCAGTCCAGTATTACTACCGATTTTGTAAAAAAAAAGAATGAGGCATCACAATCTTGTGCAAGAAACGCCTGTTTTTTCGTTCCCGCGCGAAGCAAAATTATTTTCCGCAACCGGGAAAAATAAAAAAAGCCTCTGCGGAAAAATCCGACAGAGGCTTTTTTTCGGAAGAAGCAATTAGGCTTCCGGACGCGTTTTCGGGAGATTGGTCAAGCGCGTGCGCTTTTCATCCCACTGTCCGCGTTTTTTGAGCAAATCGATGCGTTCAAAACGTTTGAGAACGGTGCGATTCGTAGAACCTGCCGCCGCGCTCTTGAAACTGTTGTGCTGAGACATGATAATTCCTTTGTATTTAACGAGGTTTATCGCCGAATAAGCGAATTACATATTTTCGTAGCGCTGGCGGAGCATATTATTGAACGCCTGAACTTTTTTCTTGCGGCGGCGTTCTTCACACGGTTTTTCGAAGTAGCGCTTCGCACGAACGTCGCGAATGATGTTTTCGCGATCGAGTTTTTTCTTCATGCGGCGAATCGCCTTGTCCATGCTTTCACCTTTGCGAATCTTGATTTCTACGGGCATTGGATTTCTGTTTGTTTGAAAATTGGTTAAAAAGGAAAAGCGAATATGGATTTTTCACGGGAACGCGTCAAATCTTTTTTTTTAGGCAAAATACAAAAAAGTTCTTGCCTTGAATCTTCTTTTTGTAGATGCTTGTGCTTCATTTTCAAAATTTAACATAAAACGCAAGAGAGATAAGAATCATGTCACGAGTTTGCGCAGTTACAGGCAAGCGTCCGGTTAAGGGTCGCCGCATCGTCCACAAAGGTCAAAGCAAGAAAAGCGGAGGTATCGGTCTTCAGCTCGTTAAGCAAACGAAGCGCACGTTCCGTCCGAATCTTCAACGCATCCGCGTGAAACTTCCGAACGGTAGCATCAAGCGCCTTTGGATTTCCGTGAAAGCCCTCAAGGCTGGTCTCGTCGAAAAAGTCTAATCCGCTTCGGCGAATCATGTTCCCCGCACGGGAACGCAAAAAACTCCGCAGAATTTCTCCTGCGGAGTTTTTTTACGTCCGGGAAAACCCGAACTCATCGGCGACGGCGACGCGACGCCACAAGCGCAAGCGCGCCCGCTCCCGCCAACAACCCGAACGCCGACGGCTCAGGCACCTCAGGTGCCGCAGGCGGAGTAGGTGTCGGCGGCGTAGGAGGCGGATTCGCAACAAAGCTACGTGTCGCTTTCGTCAACGTCACATTATTCAGAGTAATATCTGCAGTGCACTCATCAACAAGACACCCGACCGTTAATTCCCTATTCACGTTAATCCCGCCAAAACTATCATCTATGGCAAAAACACCGGATTTGGACTCTCCGCTATGGTCGTTCCAGTTGTCGTAAGTAAACATTATCAAATCGTTTTTGCTCTGATCGGCAAACGATTCAATAATGATTGAATATCGGTGAATGCCACTCGGAAGATTCCCTCCGGCATAAACGGTTTCTTTGTAATTACCATCGACGACACTAACAGAACCGCCTTGATGAGAGTCAAGATAATCACTGAGAATGTAACTGTTGCTTCCGACGCGGGTATCGCTTTGTGAGACATCTCCCGAAAAATGAAAAACAGCTGCAGCTCCTCTTCCGGTATTTAAATAATAATTACCGTAAACAATAGAATTATTCGGAGCGGCTAAATAAAGATTAATAAGAGGCAATGCACCATAAGCGGCAGTAGAACTAACCGTAAATGTAAGCTCCCAGCGCGCATCTTGCCCTAGATTAATTGTCGTCCCGTTCCATGCGTAGTTCGTGACTTGAGAATAAGGATTCGAGCCTTTTACACTATGGTTTCCCAAGAGAGAATCCGCTCCGTATTCATACTTTCCGGCTTCGGTTGCTCCGAGTTTATCTGTTAAGTCTCTTTCCGCACTTGCGCCAAGCGTTCCCGCGGCGAGGAGAGTTGTGATTAATAATGTGTTTTTCATGTGTGTTTTTCTAATCTGTGTGTTTTTAAATTTGAGCCTTCCGAGAACCGTTCCCGGACAAATTTGACTCAAATATCGTTCGCATTTTCGCAAAAAAAAAAGCAATCCGTCAAATTATTTTTACCATTTTGGTAATTTTTTTTATTTCTTCGCGCAAAGACGCCAAGACGCGAAGTTTTTATTCGTAGTTAGTTTTTTTATCTTCCAAATAACTTTGCGGCTTTGCGCGATTTTTATACGGACGGTCTCCGTGAGAACTACTTAAAAAAAAACTTTTATCGGCCGTCGGTTTTTCGTTTCAAAAAGAAATCCCCGACAAAAACCGCCGCCAAATACAGCCCGAAAAGCAGGCCGGAAAACGCCACCAGTGCCACGGGATCGCCGATCGGCGAAACGACGAGAACGCAAACAAGAATCCCCGACAACACCCAGCGCCATTTTTCCAAAAGCGTTTCCGTGGAAACTAACTCCGCATACAGCAAAAATCCCACCGCCAGCGGAAGCTCAAACATCAATCCGGAAAAAAGCACCAACGCGACCACAAAAAAATAATAATCTTCCGCGAGCCAATTCATCTGCAAACCCAAGTGCTCCGCAATCCGATACGGAAGCGACACCGAAACCGGAGCCAACAAAAAAAACGCAACTGCCGCCCCCGCAAGGAAAAGCCCGCTCGAAACAGCGCAAAACGAAACCAAGCGGGAACGCTCCTTTACGGAAAACGCCGGAGCCACAAACTTTCCGATCCGATAAAGCACGAACGGTCCCGCAAAAAAAATCCCGCCCAGCACGGCAATGTAAAACAGAATCGAAAACGTATCCATGAAACGCATCACCGTCAGCACCTGCGTTTCTTTTTCGGGAATCCCCGACGCCCGCTCCAACGGCAGGCGCAGAATTTCAAAAATCGGCTTAGAAAAAACCAAAGCCAGCGTTCCCGCCCCGGCAAACGACACGAGGCAAATCGCCAGTGTTGAGCGCAACTCCTCAAGATGCTCCCAAAACGACATCTCACCGGACGCGTTCCCGCTTTCGCCCGTCAACGAAACCGCCTCTCCTTTTTCTTCCTCCTCCAAGCGCAAAATTCCTCTCTCTTTTTAAGCCGCAAACGCCGAAATCTGTTTTTTTCTACCGCACGCCGCGCTGACGCAAAGCTTCGAAGAGGCAAACTCCCGTCGCGACGGAAACATTCAGGCACGGCACGGAACCGAGCATCGGAATGCGCACGAGAAAATCGCAGGTTTCCCCGGTCAAATGGCGAATCCCGTCGCCTTCCGCGCCCATCACAATGGCGAGCGGTCCTTTCAGATTTGCGTTGTAAATCGAGCTGCTCGTTTTGTGGTCGGACGTTCCCGCGACCCATACGCCGCAGGCTTTCAGCTTTTCGAGCGCGTTGCGCAAATTGTTTGCGAGAACAATCGGCACGCTTTCCGCGCCGCCGCAGGCAATGCGCCGCACCGTTTCCGTAACCGAGGCGGAACGGCGTTTCGTCAAAACAACGAAATCGACGCCCGCGCAATCCGCCGTGCGCAAAATCGCGCCGAGATTGTGCGGATCCTGAATACCGTCGAGCACCAAAACCAGCGCGTCATGATCGAGAGATTCAATCAGTTCCGGAATATCCGCTTCCTGATATTTCAAAATTGCGACGTCGGGATTGTAATGAGAATTTGCGCGTGCCATGTGCGCCAAGCATAAACGAAGCCGCGCTTCCGCGAAAGCTGAAATTGAAATTTAGCGGAGAGTTTCTCGTCGCTAAAAGTTTAAAAGCTTAAGAGCTTAGAAGTTTCGTTGTTTATAAAAGTAAAACCCTCGACGAAGCCGATTAAACTTTTCAGCTTCTCAGCTTTTTAAACATTTAGCGAACGCGCCGCGTTCGCTAAATTTCAATTTGCGGGAACGCGAACGGGAACGTAGGCTTTCGATTCTATGAAAATTGAACGCACGGCGATTGGACCTTTCGGCACAAATTGTTATTTACTCACGGAAGACGCACGCACGGACTGCGTCCTCGTCGATGCGCCGCCGGGCGCGGGAACGCTACTTTTGCCGATTTTGAAAAAACGCGGACTTTCTCTCGCGGCAATCCTTCTCACGCACGGTCACTGGGACCACAACGGCGGAGTCGCCGGCATCCTCGCCGCTACGCAGGCAACACAGGCAACGCCGCCGGAAATCTGCGCGCACCTCGCCGACCGCGATTGCCACGAACATCCGGAAAAATTCATGGCGTGGTATCAGGCGGCAATTCCGGATTTGGGCGACGACGATTTTCCCGCGTTCAAAGTTTCCCGCTGGCTCGCCGACGGCGAAACGTTCCCGCTTCTCGGAAAAACCTGGACGGCGTTGCACGTTCCCGGACATTGCCCCGGAAGCCTCGTTTACTACTGCGCCGAAGAGCAAAAAGCCTGGACAGGCGATGCCGTTTTCGCCGGAAGTATCGGGCGCACGGATTTGCCGGGCGGAAATTTCCCGACACTCGAAAAAGCCATCCGCGAAAAAATTTATACGCTCCCGGACAGCGTAAAACTTTTCCCCGGACACGGTCCGGCAACAAGCGTTGCCGAAGAAAAATCTTCCAATCCGTTTGTCCGTCCTTAGAATTATTTTTTTCAGAAAAAAGAACCTTTCATCTCCAAACCCGCAAATCTTCTATGCAAAAAAATCTCTTCAAACGCCGCCGCGCGTTCACGCTGGTGGAAATTCTCGTCGTTATTTCGCTGATTATTGTGCTCGCGTCGCTCACGTTCGCGCTCGCCGGTCCCGTGAAAAACACGATTATGACCACGAAAGCAAAATCCCAAATTCAAAAAATTTCCCTCGCGCTCAACGAATTTAAAAGTAAATACGGCGAATATCCGATGGCGGACGGCGGCGAAAGCGACGAAGACTGGGCGGAACTTCTCATCGATGCTATGCGCGGCGACAAAATCCTCGTCCGCCGAGGCGGAAAACTCAAAATGGCAAAATACGACGACGGTCGCTCCGGCGCGGAACCGATTCCGTTCCTCGCTCTCGGCGAATACGAGCTCGACGACAACGACGACGTCGACTCCGCTAAAATGATTCTCGACCCGTGGGAAAATCCGTTCCAATACCGCTACAACAAAATCACCGGCGGTAAAGCGGGAACGCAGTGGGACGCGCCGACCTTCCTCCTTGTTTCCGCCGCCTCCGACTACAACGAGCCGCCCACGGACGACGATTATTTCAAGGGCGATATGGAGCGCACCGGGCTTTTCGAAACCGACGCTTCCAGCGAAAATTATTATTACGAAGACACGCGGGCGGATAATCTTGTCAACCTCGACATGGCGCAATAAACGAGGTTTCGCCTCCGGCGGAGCGGCAGCCTCCCGACGCGGAGAGCGTTCCCGCGAATCCGATAAAACTTTTTCAAATGTATATTCTCAATCGGCGCATTTACGCGAGCAACGACATCATTCTGCGGATGTGGATTGTCGCGGCGTTCATCATTCTCGCCGTTACCGCGTTCCTAATGTGGAGCGACCGCTTTCGCGAAAGTGCCGATACGAGCATCTCGCGCATCAGCGTTTTCGGAGTCGAAGCCGGCGGCAAGGAAGCCGTTGATTTCACGGGCGCGCGCGGTTTTTTCAAAAAAATGAACAAGCTCGGATTGCCGGCGGGAACGCGAAAAACCGAGCTCAAGGCACTTTTTGAAAAACTGGAGGAAACGGGAACCTGCGTCGCCCTTCCCGCCCCGCCCATTCTCTGGATTTATGCGGAAGGATTGACCAAGGAAGACCGCGACCGCTGCGTTCAAACCTACGGAAAAGTTTTTTTCGAAAAAACAAAATTCTGCTTCTCCGTCGTCGATGCAAGCGGATTTGCGATACAGCTTGACCCGGAAACTTTCCGCGTGCTTTGGGCGAAAGACGGTGCCGCCGTTTGCGCGCTCCCGCTCCTTTCCCTGCCGGAAAACACGGGAACGCGAGGCTTTACGCTTCGCATAGAAGAACGGCTCGCAGACGCTTCGTGGAAAACTTGCGGCGAAATCAAAATCGCGGCGTTCCCGTCGCCCGCCGTCGCACCGGGCGAAGAGGACGAGCCGATTGAAAACACGCTGATTGCCGCAGACACGTTCGCACCGCAATCCGTTCTCCCGGAAGCGTTCACGCTCCCGCGCACCTGCCGTTTCTTTTCCGCCGAATTGTGGAACCGCGAAGCCTTCGGAGAGCTGAAAATCCGCATCGTCGGCGATGCGGAAGGCAAAGTTCCCGCCGCCGCGTGGAGCCTTGAGAATTTTGGGCTTTTTGCGCCCGGAAACGCTCCGGTTCAAGAATTTCCGATAACACGCGCGGACGCTTTTCACCAAAACGTGCGCTTCCTTGAAAGCGAAATTTTTGAAAACAGCGAAAACGGCGTGCTCAACGTTCCCGTCGCCAAAACCCTTTTTCCGGCAGTCAAAAAAAACGGCGAGCCGCAACCCTGGCTACTTCAGATGCGCCTCGTCCGCAACCGATTTTTCCCGGAAGATTTTCACGCGTTCCCGCCGATGCGCGTAGGCAAAAACAGCTCGGTGCTGGGCGAGCCCGTTTCCGCCAAAGATTCCACCGTTAGCGTGCGGGCTTTTCGCGATTTTGAATACTTCCGCGTGCGCGGAAAAAAAATCCCCGCCGTCGTGCTCGAAATCGACCAGACACGCGCTCTCGCCGACGGCGTTTCGTGGACTCCGGACCGCGTCAAAACCGACATCGGCGAAGAACTTTTCCCCGAAAGCACCGTCAACGTCAAACCCGGCGTAAAACAATACCGCTTTTTGCCGCGCCGGAGCGATCCCGACAAAATCGAAGTCGTTTACGCGGTAACGCATTGCGTTTTGTGCGAGGCGGAAATCGTTCCCGAGGTAAGGGAAGAAAAATAACGGAAAACTCCGCCGAAATTTTCTTTGTCTCGGCACAAAAAAGAAGTCAGACTAAGCACCTTTCCCATGTCGGAATCTTTCGAGAACGCAGAGCCCTACATCGCTCCCGCCGCAAAAACGCGCGGGAACGGCGGCGCGCGTTCCCGCAACGCGCCGGAGCGCTCCTTCCCGGGAGAAGAACGCGTTCCGCCGCACAATCTCGATGCCGAACAAGGCTTGCTCGCCTCCGTAATTATCGACGGCGGCGGCGATATTTTAAACGTCTGCGTCGAAAAGAAAATTCGCCCCGAATATTTTTTCGGAACGGCACACCAACTCATTTTTGACGCGCTTCTCGGGCTCAGCGCCTCCGGTAAAGGCATCGACGAAATTACGCTTTGCGAAGAATTGCGTTCCCGCGGAAACCTCGAAGCCGCCGGCGGCGTCATTTACGTCAACGAACTCACGGCGCGCACGGAAACCACTGCGCACGCAATTCACTGGCTCGAAATCGTCCGCGAAAAATATTTTTTGCGCAAACTCATCGAGACCTCCCGGCGCACGATCGAAGCCGCTTATTCTCCGGCAGACAAGCTCGACAGCCTGCTCAATTCCGTTGAAAAAAGCTTTCTCGAAATTTCCCAAGACCGCGTTCAGGAAAGTGCCCAGCTCATCGGCGACCCGAACGGGCCGCTCGACAACGCGCTCGCGATGATTTCGCGCATGGCGCAAAGCAAAGGCGCAATCACGGGTATTCCGACCGGATTTAAACGCCTCGACCAAATGACCTTCGGGCTCCACCCCGGTCAGATGATTGTTATCGCCGCGCGCCCGGGGATGGGAAAAACCTCCATCGCACTCAATTTCATCGAAGCGGCGCTTTTTGACCAAACAAAGCGCGGGAACGTCGGGCTCAACGTGCTGATGTTCTCGCTGGAAATGACGGCGCAAGACCTGCAGTTGCGCTTGCTGGCATCGCATTCCCGCGTAAAGTTGCGCGAAGTTCAACGCGGTTTCGCTAAAGCGGACGAACACAAAAAACTTGCCCAAGCGGCGCGCGATTTCAAATCAAGAAAACTTTACATCGACGATGTCGGCGGGCAGACCATCATGGAAATGCGCGCCAAAGCTCGCCGCCTCCACGCGCGAGTGAAACTCGACCTCATTGTTATCGACTATTTGCAACTCATCAACGGGACGGATAATTCCGTTTCCCGCGAACAGCAAATCGCCGAAGCTTCGCGCTCCATCAAAGCCATGGCGAAAGAATTCGGAATCCCGATTATCGCGCTCGCGCAGCTCAATCGTAAATCCGAAGACGAAAATCGCGCCCCGCGCGTGAGCGATTTGCGCGAATCCGGCTCCATCGAGCAGGACGCGGACGTCGTCATGCTCATCGATAAAGCCCGCGGCAAAAAAGAAACCGAAGAAGAAGCACGCATCGCCGGCGTGTATCAGCGCACGCTTATCATCGCCAAGCAACGTAACGGTCCCGTCGGCGAAATTCCGCTGATTTTCCACGGAGATCTCACCCTCTTTTCCGAACCGGAATTCAACGTCCAAGATCCGAACGAATAAAAATCCGCCCTATGAAAATTTCGAATTCCGAGTTTTTTTCAAAAAAGCTACTTTGGGTTGCGTTGGGAGTTTCCGCCTTCTTGGGCGCGGGAACGCCTCTTTTCGCGCAACAAAAAACACCGGTCGCCGGCGACGTTCCCGCCGAGAAAAAAATTTACGACCAACCGACCGTCGGGAAAATTTCATACCAAATAGAAGGCGCGCGCAAAATCAGCACCGACATCGTTGCCGCGCACCTTTCGCTGACCGAAGGCGAACCGTTTTTGCCGCTCGATGTTGCCGAATCCATTCGCTCGCTTTACGACACGGAACTTTTCGACTACGTCGGCATCGAACCGATTTTGGATCCGGAAACCAAACTCGTAAACATCAACGTCGTGCTGTTCCCGCGCCCTATTCTGACGGACGTTTTTTTCCGGGGGAACACCGCCATTGCCGGCGGGAACATTCGCAATCAGGAAGGTGAAGACGCTCGTAGCGTCGTGCGCAAAAATATCGCAACGGTTCACGATCCGCGCGAAGAAGACGAAACGCTCGAACACGATTCCGCCGGCTGGTTCCTGACCGGGCTTTCCGAAGAATGCACGGCGGCGGGCATCGTCGCCGGTGCGCCGCTCGACGAAGCCGCCATCAAACGCGCCGCCCGCAAAATCCGCGAAAAATACCGTAGCAAAGATTATCCTTTCGTCGAAGTTTCCTACGAAATCAAGCGCAACGAAGAAACGGGAACGGCTTACGTCGTTTTTGACATTAAGGAGAATCTCGAAACGCGTATCGCCTCCGTCGATTTTATCGGGAACGAAACATTTACGGACGAAGAACTCCGCGGCTTAATCGAAACCACTTCTTGGGCGTGGGGCTTGGATTTTACGGATTTTCCGAACCGCCTTTTCAAATTTTCGTGGATTACAAGCAACGGCTATTTCAATCGGGCAAAATTTGAAACCGATATGGAAACGCTCCGTTCGTTTTACCTGAACAGCGGTTTTCTCGACGTTAAAATCGTGCCGCCGACGGAAAGCGAACTCGCCGAAGGCTACTCCTCCGTCAACAACGAAGAAACGCTCGGATATTTGCCGATTGAAATCGCAATTGACGAAGGGCAACGCTACCGGCTCGGCGACATCAAAATTCGCGGGAACAAGCTCGGCGAACAACACACGCGCTTTACGGAAAAAGCCATCATCGCCATGCTCGCAAATATTTCGCCGCGAGGCGTGCGCCGCCGCGACGAAATTCCCTTCGACCGGATTTTCTCCGGCTCGTGGTATTCACCGAGTGCCGTCGACGTCGCCACACAAAAAATCCGCGAGTATTACGGCGAAGTCGGCTATCTGAACACACGCGTTTCCGTCACCAAAGAACCCGACATCGAAACGGGAAAAGTCGATCTGGTTTTCACCGTTTCCGAAGGAGAAAAATCTTACCTGCGCTCAATCACAATCGACGGGAACAATATTTCCAAAGCGGAAATTCTCCTGAGAGACCTCGTTATCGCTCCCGGCGAAGTTTTCGACATGGTGCGCATGAAAACCTCCGAACGCCGCCTGAAGGCAACGCGCTACTTCGATTACGTTTCGATTCAACCCGTCGACACCGGAATTCCTTCGCAAAAAGATATGCGCATCACCGTGCGCGAAGGTCGCACGGGATCGCTCTCCTTCGGTGCCGGTTTTTCAACGGTCGAAAGCGTTTCCGGCTTCGCGGAATTTCAGCAAAGCAATTTCGATTTATTCAACGCCCGCAACAAATTTCGCGGCGGCGGACAAAAATTCCGATTCCGCGTCCAAATCGGCACGCGATCGACCTCGATTATCCAATCGCTCGAAGAACCGATGCTTTTCGGGCGCGAACTCGCTCTCGGCTACGACGCCTATCACAAGTCCAACCGCTACATTTCCAGCGACTACAACACGGTCGACACCGGGCTCAAACTTTACGTCGGTCGTCGCGTCGTCGAAAAAATCCGCGCCGAAGTTTACTACAAAATCGACAACTACGAAATTAAGGACATCGAATACGACGTTCCGCAATTTATCCGCGACGAAGAAGGCTACACTTTGCTCTCGCGCGGCGGCGTAACACTTTCCCGCGATACGCGGGACGATGTCCTGTTCCCGACCAGCGGGAACAGAATCCGCTTCAACGCGGAAGTCGTCGGTGGTCCGTTCATGGGCGATTGCGACTACTACGGGCTTGATCTCCAAGCGGCGCAGTGGTTCCCGATTATCGACTACGATCACTCGCTGAAAATCGGCGGGCGCATCGGCACGCTTCACTCTTACGGCGGAAGCTACGTTCCCTTCTTTGAACGCCTCTACCTCGGCGGTCCCTACAACTTGCGCGGCTTCCGCTACGGCTACGTAGGTCCCTTCGACGGCGACGAGCCGACCGGCGGGCAATCCCGCGCTTACATCACCGCCGAATATACAATCCGCCTGCTCGACGAATTGCGCTTCGCCATCTTTTACGACGGCGGCTTCGTCAACTCCGGCTCTTTTGATTTTTCCCCGAACGACTGGAATGACGACGTCGGCTTCGGCTTCCGCATTCTCATGCTCGGAGCCCTCATGAATATCGACTTCGGCTTCCCGATTCATGCCAATGACGACAACGACGACGGCATGCGCCTCCAGTTCTCCTTCGGCACCAATTTCTAAAAACCAAAACAGACAACAATCACAACCACCTAAATACAAATATCATGATGAAAAAGTTAGCACTCGTTCTCGGAATGCTCGCCGTTGCGGCGGGAACGCTCTTCGCGGAAGCGAAAAACGCCGTCGTTCTCGACATGAACCAAGTTATCGCCTCGTTCTCGAAAACCGTCGCGATTAAGGAAGAAGTCGAAGCCGACGGAAAATTCGCGGAAGAAACGCAAAAAATCAAAATCGAAGAATTCACGAAACTTCGTGAAAAACTCAACGCCGCCGTCGAAGAACTGAAAACGACCCGCAGCAACCCGACGCTCTCGAAATCCGCCGTCACCAAAGCGGAAGCCGAAGTTGAAAAACTCTACACGGAAGTTGCCAAAGCCGAGCAAGGTCTCCGCAAATCCCAGCAGGAAGCCCGCGAATTTCTTCAAAAGAAATTCACGGAAAAAACCAACGTCGTTCTCAAAGAAGACATTCTTCCGCGCATTAAAGAACTCGCCAAGAAACACAATGCCGAAATCGTTCTGAACCGCGCAAACGTCTTCTACGTGGAAGAATCCGCAGACATTACGAAGGAACTCATTGACCTCCTCAACAAAGCATTCCCGGCTCCGAAGAAAGACTAATTATTCTTCTTCGATTCTTCAAAAAAAGCGTTCCCGCGAGTTTTCGTCACGGGAACGCTTTTTTTTGAAACTTTGCAGCTTCGCGTCTTAGCTCGGAACAAAGTTTTTTCACTCGTCGGCACCGAGCGCGAGCCAAATTTCGCGGACGGCATCGGCGGGAACGTCGGAAGTCGTGAATGCGTTCCCGATTTTTTTCATAAGCACGTAGCGAAGCTTTCCCGCGATGACTTTTTTGTCGTTCCCGCCGGCGGCGACAAGCGCATTGAGGCTCAACGGCGCACGCAATTTTACGGGCAAATTATTTTTTTCCAAAAGGGAAACGGCGCGGGGAACGATTGAATTTTCCGGCGCGATGCCGAGCCGCTCCGAAAGCATGGCGGCGGCGACGCAACCGACGGCAACGGCTTCTCCGTGCAAGTATTCCCCGTAGCCGGCGACTTTTTCGACGGCGTGCCCGAACGTGTGTCCGAGATTGAGCAAGGCGCGTCCGTTTTCCTTGGCGGTTTCGCGTTCGTCTGCGGCAACGACTTGCGCTTTGATTTCGCAACAGCGGCGCACGACGGCAGGAAGTTCCGGCGAATCCCACGCGAGCGTTCCCGCAGCTTCAAGTTGTGCAAAAAACGCATCATCGCCGAGAAGTCCGTATTTGATAACTTCCGCCATGCCGGCGGCAAACTCGCGCGGCGGGAGCGTGGCGAGCAGATTCATGTCGGCGATAACGGCTTCGGGCTGATGAAACGCGCCGACGAGGTTTTTCCCGGACGGCAAATTAATTCCGGTTTTTCCGCCGACGGAACTGTCCACCATGGAAAGCAGCGTGGTCGGAACCTGAACGAACGCGATCCCGCGCAAAAACGTTGCGGCGCAAAAGCCGGAAAGGTCGCCGACGACACCGCCGCCGACGGCAAAAATAACGCCGCTGCGATCGATGCGCGCCTGCGCGAGTTTCTCCCAAATGTCGGCGAGCTCGCGCGTGCTTTTTGCCGCTTCGCCGTCCGCAGAAGTTTCGATAACCAGGCGGGCGCGTTTTTTCAACGCGTCAAAAAGCGACGGATGCAGGCGGGGAAGCGTCGGACACGTGATGACGGCAACGGGGCGATTTTCTGCTACGAACCGGTCGGCAAGCGCAAGAAGCGTTCCCGTGAGATTGTTTCCGACGTGGATTGTGTAGGCGCGTTCGCCGAGTTCGACCGTGATGTTTTGCATGGAAAATTATTTTTTTGAAGAACGTTTTTCGAGTTCGCGAAGGTCAATGACTTCTGTTCTGGCGAGCTTGTCGTGCCACCCGCGATGTCGGCGAGCGAAAAGGACGACGGCGGCATTGGCGAGCCCGAGAAGTGCGAGCAAGGGACCGACGGGAACAAGCGTTATCGCTTTCCAGAAGGAGCGGGAGAGAATTTGAAGAAAAAGCGGCGGGAACGGCGTGCCGAAAACAACGGTGCGCAGACCGAAGATTTTTTTTCCGAGGCTTTGTCCGCGCAGGAAAAATTCCGTCAGCACAAAATAAAGCGCGACGGCGATGAAAGAAACCGAGTAAACCGTTTCAAAAAACGAATAAAGCCTCTCGTCCTGCAACGCACGCGCGGAAACGGCATCAAGCGCGGTGCGGTCGACGTTCCCGCCGACGGCGGCATTTAACGCGGCTTCGTAAGCTGTCCGGAAATCGCGGTAATATTCGGCGAAAAGCGAAAAACCTTCCGGATAAAAAACGGGAACGAGGATTTTTACGGCAAGCGCGGCAACAATGAGTGCGAGAACGCCGTCCGCCAAAAATGCGAGCACCCGAAAACGCAACGGAGCCGTCGGAGGCAGATCTTTTTCTGCGACGACGAAAACGAGTTTCTCGGGAATCGGCGGCGGGTTCATTTTTTATCGATCGTCGCCGATTGCGCGGCGGCAGGCATCAAGCGTATTTTTCATCAGCATCGCAACGGTCATCGGACCGACGCCGCCGGGAACGGGCGTGATTTTTTCGCATTTCGGAGCGACTTTCTCAAAATCGACGTCGCCGACAAGGCGGAAGCCGCTTTTCTTGGAAGCGTCGGGAACGCGGTTGATTCCGACATCGATGACGACGGCTCCGGGCTTTACCATTTCTTCCGTGATAAAATGAGCTTTCCCGATTGCGGCAACAAGAATGTCCGCTTGGCGCGTGATTTCCGCCAAATTTTGCGTGCGGGAATGGCAAACGGTAACGGTCGCGTCGCATTTCTTGGAAATAAGGAGAAGCGCGGCGGGCTTTCCGACGATGAGCGAACGCCCGACAATGACGGCGTGCTTCCCGGAAGTTTTTACGCCGGAGCGTTCCAAAAGCTCAATAATTCCCGCCGGTGTGCAGGCGGCGAAAGCTTCCGGAAGTTCCTGAACGAGGCGACCGATATTGACGGTGGAAAATCCGTCCACGTCTTTGTCCGGTGAAACGCGGTTGAAGATTTCGGTTTCGCAAATGTGTTTCGGGAGCGGTGCCTGAATGAGGATTCCGTGCACGGAAGCATCTGCGTTCAACTCGTCGATTGTTGCTTCCAGTTCCGCTTGGGAAACGCTTTCCGGGAAAAGCTTGAGCGTGCTTTTCATGCCGATTTCGGCGGCGGTTTTTTGTTTTTTGCTGACGTAGGAAACGGAGGCGGGATCGTCTCCCACGCGAATGACGACGATGTGCGGAATCGCTCGCGGCGAGATTTTTTCAACCGTCGCTTTCAGTTCCGTGAGAATTTGTTTGGCGATGAGATTTCCGTCGATGAGTTCCATTGTTTTTTTGTATTTAGATTTCGGATGCGTTTTTTTTGAAAAAAATTATTATTTCCAGGGCATGTCTTTAAAAATCCCGAGACGCTCGACGGAGAGAAGAAGTTTCCGGAAATCCGGATTCGCCCAAACTTTTTCCATGTCCTGATTCGGGAACGAGATGCGGATGAACATTTGTTCGCGGCGCTGATTCAGCCCGAAGCGTTTAAAATCCTCTACGCGAACGCCTACGCGATCCACCGCGCCGGCAAGCCCTTCGCTCCAGCCTAATTTTTGGTCCTCGTAACGAAAAGGAACGCCGTTGATAAGGTGCCAAAAAATGACGGGCTGAGTGGTGTCGTCTTTAGTGTAAATGCCGAATTCGTAGGGAAGCAGTTCCCGCCCTTCGATTTTGTGCCCGGAAACGGCGAAGTTTCGGGCTTCGCGCGTCCAACCGAAGTTCACCCAGCAGGAGTCCGGATTGTGTCCGCCGGCATCGAACGGCGTTTTCCCACCCGGTTCCCAATAAGCGGTGTAGAACACGACTTCTAGCTCGCCCTTGCGGAAAATGCGGGAAATGTATTGGTCAAATTTAAGAAAATCTCCGACGTATTGGCGCATGCCTTCCGTTTCCGCAAGCGGCTGCTCGGTAATCGTCCAGCCGTCGATCTTTTCGGGAACGATTTCCTTGAGCGTCGTTGTCAGTTGCGGTTTCACGACGGAAAAAATCCGCACGTAAAAAATCATTCCGACGGAGGCCAGAACGACAAATGCGACGATGGCAAAAATAATTTTTCGCATAAAGTGAAACGTGTTTTTTTGTATAAATAATTTACATACGCTCAAGCGGCTCGATGCCGAGAAGGCGAAGCCCGGTTTCGAGAATAGTGCAAGTGCGCGCGCAGAGGAGCAGGCGCAGGGCGCGCACGGCGGGATCGTCGACCATCACTTTGTCCGCGTTGTAGAACGACGAGAACGCGCCGGCAAGGTCGAAGAGATAGCCGCAAATGTGGTGCGGTTTGAGCTCGTCGCACGCACTTTGAACGGCGGCGGAAAAGCCGAGAAGTTTTTTCGCAAGCGCGATTTCCGCATCGGTCGCGGGAACGTATTTTTCAACATCTCCGGAAACGGCGTCGAGGGACGTTCCCGCCTTCCGGAAAACGCTACGGATACGCGCCACCGCGTAAAGCAGGTAAGGCGCGGTGTTTCCTTCGAAAGCAAGGAGGCGATCCCACGCGAACATGTAATCGCCCGTGCGGTTGGACATCAGGTCAACGTAGCGAATGGCGGCAACGCCGATGGTTTCGGCGATTTTGCGGCGTTCGGGTTCGGACAAATCCGGGTTCTTTTCGGAAACGATGGCAAAGGCGCGCTCAACGGCTTCGGCAACGAGTGCTTTGAGGCGAATCGTTCCGCCCTCCTTGGTTTTCAGCGGCTTGCCGTTCGCGCCGAGAATTTTTCCGAAAGAAACGTGGCGCAGAGACGGGAGCGTGTAATTTTTGCATTTAAACCAACGCGCCGCCGTAAGGAAAAGCATGCGGAAGTGGTCGCATTGGCGGTCGTCGGTAACGTAAACGACTTCGTCCGCCTTGAAATGTTCAACGCGGTAAAGCAGCGTCGCGAGGTCCGTCGAAGCGTAGTTGGAGCCGCCGTCTTTTTTTCGCACGATAAACGGAGCGGCGTTCTCGTTGTGGCGGGAATAGCGCGGATCGTCATCGTTCCAAACGATGAGCGCGCCGTCGTCTTCTTCGGCAATGCCGCATTCGGTGAGCTCGGAATAAACGCGTCCGACTTTGTCGCGGTAGAAACTTTCGCCGAGAGTAACGTCGGGCTTAACGCCGAAAACGTCATACATTTTTTCGCAGGCGGCGTTGGAGACGCGAACGATGCGTTCCCAAAGCGCGAGGTTTTCCGCATCGCCCTGCTGGAGTTTAACGAGTTCGGCGCGGGCGGCATCCATTGCGCCGGGATTTTTTTCCGCATCTTTACAAAACGCGGTGCCGGATTTGTAAAGTTCTTCGAGTTGTTCGAGCGCGAGTTCGTCGTCGTCCGGGAACGCGAAATTTTGGCGTTTGATTTCAAACATGAGCACGCCGAAATTGGTGCCCCAGTCGCCGATATGATTGTCGCGCACGAGGTCCGCGCCGCAAAACGCGAGCAGGCGCGCAATGGCTTCGCCGATGTCCATAATGCGCAGATGCCCGACGTGCATTTGCTTCGCCGTGTTTGTGGACGGATAGTCGATGACGACTTTTTTGCCGCGGTAGGCGGACTCTGCAGATTTGTGCAAATCTTCCGCGCCGCGGTAACGCACCAGCCATTGCGCGAGAAATTCTGCGGAAAGCTTAAAATTGATAAACCCGGGGCCGGCGATGGAAATTTCGACAAGTGAAGAATCGATTTCGCCGGAATTTTTCAGCGCGTCGACAAGCGCGGTTGCAAGCGCGCGCGGATTGGTTTTCGCACGTTTTGCTTCGGCGAGAACGCCGTTTGCCTGATAATCTCCGAAACGCGGATCTGCGGGACGCATTTCGGGAGAAAACGCGGATGAGAAGCCGTCGACCGTTCCCGCGACGCGCCGCAAAATCGTGTCCAGTTCTTTTGCCGGATTAAACCAAATTTCCATAATCGTTCTAATAAACAGCGTTCCCGCGCGTCCCGCAAATTGAAATTTGCTGAAGCGCATGCTTCCGCCAATGTTAAAAAAAAGTTGAGACGTTTAAAAGCGGAGAAGCTGAAAAGGTTAATCGGCTACACCGAGGGTTTTACTTTTATAAAATAAAAAGGATTCCTTTCCTTGTTTCGCTTGCGAAACAACTAAACTTCTAAGCTCTTAAGCTTTTAAACATTTAGCGAACGCGCGCGTTGCGTTCGCTAAATTTCAATTTGCGGGAACGCACCGAAAACGCATAGAATGCGCAGAAAAAATAAAACATGACTAATAATATTTTAGAAATTAAAGACCTTTGCGTTTCCATCGGAGACCGCGAAATTTTGAAAAATTTTTCCCTGACTTTGCCGAAAGGCGAAGTGCACGCCATCATGGGTCCGAACGGAACGGGAAAATCGACACTCGCGAAAGCGCTTGCCGGGCATCCGGATTACACGGTAACAAGCGGCGAAGCGTATTTGGACGGCGTGCAAATCCTCGGAAAAGAGCCGGACGAAATCGCGCGCCTCGGGCTTTTCGTCGCATTCCAGTATCCCGTTGAAATTCCCGGCGTTACCATCGCCAACTTTATCCGCGCAATGATGGTTGCACGCCAGCCGGCGGGAACGCCGTTTAACGCGAAGGAATTTTACGCCAGGCTTTACGAAAAAATGGACGCGCTCGCGATGGACCGCAAATTTACTTCGCGCGCAGTCAACGAAGGTTTTTCCGGCGGCGAAAAAAAACGTTGCGACATTTTGCAAATGATGATGGCTCAGCCCTCTTACGCGATTTTGGACGAAACCGATTCCGGGTTGGATATCGACGCGCTTCGCATCGTCGCCGAGGGCGTTAATAAAATGCGCGGGAACGCGTTCGGCGCACTCGTCATTACGCACTATCAACGTTTGCTCGAATACATCGTTCCCGACAAAGTTCACATTATGGACGGCGGGCGCATCGTTCACTCCGGCGGCAAGGAACTCGCGCTGGAGCTCGAGCAAAAAGGCTACGCCTGGGTGAAAGAAAATTTCAGCAAGTAAATAGCGCATGCGAACGGAAAGGAATTTCCGCCGCAAAGTGTTTTGCGTGTGAAGTAAAGTGAGACTTCACACAATGCTTAAAATTCTCGCGCAAAGACGCGAAGCCGCAAAGTATTTGAAAAATAAAAAAAAACTTTGCGGTTTCGTAGCTTTGCGCGAAAAAACAAAACGTTCCCGCAGTTTTCACCACGGGAACGCTATAACCATATTACTAAATCATCTCCGCCTAAGGCAGAGAAAGTTTTGACTCCTCCACCACGCCTTCGGCGCGGTCCCCCTCCCCTTACCAAGGGGAGGAGCTTTAGTTTTCCTTTTTTAGATTTTTAAAAAGCTCTCCCTCTTACTAAGAGGGAGGGGACCATGCGAAGCATGGTGAGGGCGTTTATTAGCGGCGGCGGCGACGCGAAGCCACGAGCGCCAAAGCTCCGACTCCTGCCAACAATCCGAATGCCGACGGCTCGGGAACGGCAACTAAATTAGAAACACTAGCTCCTGTAACCTTTTCTCCAAGATCAAACTCACGTGCATCCAAATTAGTAACATTTGTGAAAACAAGTGTTTTTTGGGAAGCAACATCAATTGTCAACGTGCTAATTCCGTCGTACGAGATGCTGTACTTTTGATTATAAACGCCCCCTTGAGAACCGGAATCCCACACCCATCCAGAAGTTAGATCTCCCGTATAGTCCGTATAACGGATATTATTCACTGCGCCAAGGTCATCTCCTTCGGCATTTGAAACGGCAATATACCGTGCTTGTTGGGTTCCGAGATAATAACCAGTCGTCCCCAAATTCAAAATCTCGGCAGAATCGTATCCTTTGGCAATGTCCATTCCCGTGAAAGTAAAATCAAACGAAAATGCACCTTGTCCTACATAGCCTTTTTCCTGAAGAAGCAGGTCAAGAGCATCAAAGTTGACGTTACCGTGATAGGTAGTTGCATTAGCCGACAAGCCTCCTGCTGCGAGGAGAGCCGCAATAGTGATATATTTTTTCATAGTAGTATTTGTTGAATGTTAAATAGTATTTGAAGTAAAAACCGAATCACGACAGGCGTTCCCGCCGAAATGACTCAATTTCTGTTCGGATTCTCGCAAAAAAAAAAACTTGCCCGTCAAGCATGTTTTGAAAAAAAAAAAATAAAAAAATAAAAAAATAAAAAAAGCTCCTCCTCTTGCCAAGAGGAGGGGAACCGCGCCTTCGGCGTGGTGGAGGAGTCCGCTTCGCGCGGAAACGCCTGTTTATTAATTTCGCGTCTTTGCGCGAGGTTTCCCGACGTCTATCTTCACCAAGCTTTTTCGTGGAAAGTTAAGCGCAGGCGGCGTATCATTATCTTTTCTTTAAATTTTTTAGCGATGAAAGTCATTCACGACTCCAAAGAACTTCAACAAACGGCTCTCGCGCTCCGCGCGCAGGGAAAAACTATCGCCCTCGTCCCGACCATGGGCAATCTTCATGCCGGACACGCTTCGCTCATGGACGAAGCCCGCCCGCGCGCCGACGTGCTCATCGTTTCCGTTTTCGTCAATCCCACGCAATTCGGACCGAACGAAGACTACGAAAAATATCCTCGCACGCTTGATGCGGACTGCGAGGTTTGCCGCGCCCACGGAGCGGACATTCTTTTTGCGCCGACGCCGGGAACGATGTATGCGCCGACATTTTCCACCTACATCACGGAATCGGCTTGCTCTCAAGGGCTTTGCGGGCGTTCCCGTCCGACGCATTTTCGCGGCGTTTGCACCGTTGTCGACATTCTTTTTAACCTCGCGCAACCGAATGTCGCCGTTTTCGGGCAAAAGGATGCGCAGCAGGTTGCCGTGCTCAAACGCATGGTGCAGGACTTGCACGTTCCCGTGGAAATGGTGGTCGCGCCCATCGTTCGCGAGGAAGACGGGCTCGCGCTCAGTTCCCGCAACCAGTATCTGACGCAAAAAGAACGCGCCGCCGCCCCGAAAATTCAAGCCGCCTTGCAAATGCTGAAAAACGACATCTGCGCGGGAACGGACTCTGCGGAAAAACTCGCGGAAACGTTCTTGAACAAACTTTCCGCCGAGGCAATTTTTGAGCCGGAATACATCGAAATCGTGGACAACACGACGATGGCTCCGCTCAAAAAAATCGTGCCCGGCAACACGCTCATCGCCGTCGCCGTTCGCATGACGGAATCGCGCACGCGCCTTATCGACAACATTCTCGTCTAAACCCCGCTCGCCGGTTCGCGTTCCCGCCGATGCCCGAAGCCTCATCACATTTGCCCGCCTCGCTCGATTTGACGCGCCCCGGCATCATTGAGGCTTCCGCGGGAACGGGAAAAACTTTCACCATCGCGGAAATTTATCTTTCGCTCCTGCGCGGTGAAAAAACTTTTTCGCCCGGAAACCCGAAACAAACTTTTTCTTCGGACGAAACATTTTCCGCGCCGCGCGTTCGGGAAATTTTGGTCGTTACTTTTACGGATGCCGCCACGGCGGAACTGCGTTCCCGCCTTCGGAAAAACGTTCGCGAAGCCATTGCGGAAAATCCCGAAAACGAAAAAATACGAACCGCCCTGCAACTCGCCGACGCCGAGTTCGACGAAGCCTCCGTATTTACCATTCACGGATTTTGCCTGCGCGTTTTAAAAGATTTCGGCATTTCTGCTCGCACGGAAGAAATTCGCGCATCGTTGTCCGACGAGCTTCTGCGCTTCGCGACGCGTTGGCGCGCGCGAAAAATAGCCTCCGGCGAAAACATTTTCTTCTCCGTCGAAGCGGCGGAAATCTGCTCGGTGCTTCAGCCTTTCCTTCAAAACCCGGAACTCGTTCCCGCCGAGCCGAATCCTGCCGACGAGCGCGCCTGCGCCCTTTACGCCGTCGCCACACAGGCTCGTGAAGAATGGACTCTGCGGCGGGAACGCGCGAAAGATATTTCCTACGGAGAAATTCTCATCACGCTTCGCGACGCATTGCGCGACGACCCGAAACTCGCCGCCCGCATCTCGGCGCGCTATCGCGTTGCCGTTGTCGATGAATTTCAGGATACAGATCCGGTGCAATGGGAAATTTTCCGTAACCTTTTTCTTTCCCGCAACAAACCGATTTTCTGCGTCGGAGACCCGAAACAGGCAATCTACGAATTTCGCGGCGGAGACATTCGCATTTACCGGAAAGCCAAGCGGGAAATACTCGCCGCCGGCAACGGGAACGCGCTCACGCTCGGAGAAAACTGGAGATCGGAACCCGCCGTCATCGACGCGTTTAATGAAATTTTTTCCTTCGACTCTCAAATTCCCGCAACAGTTGACTTGGGAACGGCGAAAAAACCTTTCAGCGTTCCCGCCGAAATTTCAGGACTTCTCGATTACTCGCCCGTCGCGTTTCCTCAAAAAAAACTCAGCGAAGCCGGTAATGATTTTTTTGATACAAAAAGAAAAACCGTCGCGGCGTATATAAAAATTGAAGACGACGAAAGCAGCAAAGAGCGGGGAAAGGAAAACGTCCGCAAACACATCGCCGCAGACATTGAAGACCTCGTAATCCGCCGGGGCGTTCCCGCCTCCGACATCGCAATTTTAGTGTCGGATAACGACGAGGCGAATCTCTACCGCGCCGAGCTCGGCAAAAAAAATATTCCCGCCGCCACCACGGCACGCGGGAACGTGCTCTGCGAACCGATTGCCCGCTCACTTGCAGACATTTTGCACGCGATGCTGGAGCCGCAAAACACAGCCCGTTTCCGCAGAGCAATAATTTCGCCGTTTTTTGAAGGAATCGACGCAAACGCCATTTCCGGAAACGAAACATCAGAATTTTCCGATGCCGCCAGACAGGCTTTTGCAGACGCCCGCACGCGCTGGGAAAAAAGCGGGATTCTTTCCGCTTTTCAAAAATTATCGGAAACGCTTCAGTTTTTCCCGGTTTTATCCAAGCAAAAATCCGCAACGGCGCAGGTAACCAACCTCCTGCATTTAACGGAAATTTTGCACAACCATGAACAAAAATCCGCGCTCTCGCCGCGTGCGCTGACCCGCACGTTTGACGCGCTTCTCGCCTCGGCGAAACGCTCGGACGATGCAGAGGAACTCCGCCTTCGCGCCGATTCCGACTCCGACGCAGTCAACATTCTCACAATTCATAAAAGCAAAGGATTGGAATTTGACACGGTTTTTGTGCCGTCTCTTTGGGCGAAACCGCTTTACTCCAAACGCGGCGAAAAAGATTTTGTCAAAAGCACCGGGAAAGACGGGAACGCCGTTTTACTTTTTGACTCTTCAAAAGATAAATCCCGCGAATTTCTTACCGCCGCGCTTGAAGCCGCAGGCGCAAACGCCGCATGTCTTTTTTACGTTGCGCTGACACGGGCGCGTTCCCGGCTCGTTCTCTACCATGTGCCGCAACGCCGCTCCCGCGAAATTTGGAACTCTTACCAAAACCAAATTTTAGGCGTCGCACTCCCGAAACTTTCCGAAGCGGGAACGCATTCCGCCTGGCAAATTCTCCCGGCGGGAACGCCGCTTCCGGACTCCGCATTCCCTGAAAACGCAGGATTCCGCGCTCGCTCTGCGCAGGCGAAAAAGACGGGAAAAATTTTATCTCCGGAAGAAGCGGAAACCCGCTTCGCACAAGCCGAAGAAATCCGGAAAAAACTTTCCCGGGAAACCGAAAGCGTTTTCAGCTTTTCAAAAATCATCCACGCCTCAGAAAGCGAATCCGCCGGATTTCTCCGCAACGACGAAGGCAACCCGACAGCAAGCGACGTTCCCGAAACCGCCGTTCCCGCGACCTCTTCCGACGAAAAAACTTTTCCGAAAAAACATTTTTTCGATCTTCCTTCCGGGGCGGAATTCGGAACGCTCGCGCACCTCATTTTTGAAAAAACGGATTTCCGCTCGCGGGAAAATCTGCCCGAACTCGTAAACTCGGCATTGGACGCACTTCCGAGTCGCCCAAACGCCACGCCGCGCGAGCAGGAAATCCTTTTCGCAAAATTCTGCGCGATGACGGAAGAAAATCTCCGGCTTCCGCTGTTTCCCGACGAAGATTTTCGCCTCGCCTCTCTCGCCGCCGAAGACGCCGTGCACGAAATGGAATTCCATTTCCCGCTAAAGCAATCGCGTGATATTTATCCCGAACTTTTCCGCATTTTTAAAAACTGGGGCGGCATATACGCGGAAACGGCAGATTACCACTGGGCACCGACATCTCCCGCCAAGGAAAGCTCCCTGCGCGTTGCAGGCATGATGACGGGAATCATCGACCTCGTCTTCCGCACCAACGGAAAATTTTTCATCCTCGACTGGAAAACCAACAGCATCGCGCCGCCGGACGTTCCCGCAGATTTTCGCTTAAGCGAATCGGAATTGCGCCGCGAAATCGTGCGCCACGGATACGCCTTGCAATGGAGCATTTACGCGCTCGCGCTAAGAAAATTCCTTAAGCAAAGCCTTGGGGAAAACTACGTTCACGATCGGGATTTCGGCGGGATCGTTTACCTTTTCGTGCGCTGGTGTATTCCTTTTTCGGATACAAAAAACCTCACGGATGCAAAGCTCGATGAACTGGAGCGTATACTCGGAGACCGTTAAACAGGGAATCGGCAAAAGCGTTTTCCCTGTTTAACGGTCTCCGTTTATTGCGTGCGAATCAGAGAAGAATTGCCGTCGCCGCCATCGCCGCGAGAGCGCAGGCAATGGATTCGCCGCCGACTAAGCCGGAAGCGAGCGCAACCGAGTAGTTTTCTTCGCTTTTCGGGTGGAACTTATTCCACGCCCAAACCGCAATCGCCCCGATCGCGAACGATGCCGCGTTGTTGAATGCCGCCGGGAGCGTAAGCACAATCCCCATCCCCATTGCAGACGGCATATAGGCACGATATTTCGGGAAAAGTTTTTCGCAAACCGGAATCGCGATTCCGATGAGCGCTCCGAGAGACATCGCCCAGTAAACCGTCGTCGGAAGCGAAATCAGCGGGTCATTCAAAAATTCGGCAACCGCTTTCCACATGCGCGCGGGCGGAGCCGGGTATTTTTCAAGGGCTTCAACGCTCGGAACGAGCAAACGCCACACGGGAACGGCAATCGTCGTGCCGATGCAAATCGCGAGCAACTGCGTCCAGAACTGAATACGCGGTTTCAAGCCGAGAAGATTCCCGAGCTTCATGTCGGACATCAAGTCGCCCGATGCACCGCCGGCAGCCGCCGTAACGCCCCCGGTGATAAGGTTCGTGCTGACGTTCCCGCGCGCGCCCGGCATCACGGAATAGATGAGCTGGGAAATTTTCCCCATCGCGCCGATCGGATTCGTGTCGGCTTCCCCGCAGGAGCGCGCGCAAATCAGGCCGAACGCGCCCGCAAGGAAAATGGCGAGAACGCCAAGATACCACGCCGTGTTAAACGCAAAGTGAAGCGTAATAATCAAACCGATTGCAGAGGGAATCACGCCGATAACAAACCATTTCATCGGCACTTCGACGTCGGCAACGGGATCGTCCCCGGCATCGTTTTTCGGAGCACCTTTTTTCGGGAAAATCCCCGAAAACGCGCGCCCGATTGTGCGCCACTGGAACGCAAGCGCCGTGAAGCTCGACATCACCATAATCGCCGTTCCCATCCAGAGCGACCAGTAAACAACGCGGAATCCGGTGAAATTACCCTGCGCGTCGACAGAGGCTTCGATATTGCGGAAAATATCCGTTCCCGCGTTCAAAATATCTTGAGAAATCAGCCACGGAGCCACCCACCAATCAAGCACGATTGCCGTGAAAAACATCGTGAGCGAAACACGCAAACCACAGAGCATACCCGCGCCGATGAGAAGCACAGACGCGTCGAGCGAAACGCCGGGCAAATTCGCATCTTCGGGAACGACGGCTTTCACGCCCTTATCGGAAACGACCGTCGAGCCTTGAATCCCGCCCCAAAGCTTGAGCGGATTGAGAAAATCGGGAAGCCCGATAGCATCGGGAACAAACGCGAAGCGAGTGCAAAAATCGGCAAATTTCGTTTTCCCGATTTCGGCAAATGCGCTCGCCAGCGTCGGGAGCTGCTTGATGATGCCGAGCACGGCGGCAAGCCCGAGCGCGCCGAGCAAAGTGCGCACCTTGTTTTTCGTAACCGCGTTCCCGCTCGTCGCATAAAGCGATTTCAGCGTTTCCGCAGAAGCGATGGCACTCGGGAAGCGAAGGCGTTCCTGATTGATCAACGCGCGCTTCATCGGAATAGCAATGCAGGTTCCGAGCAATGCACTGAAAAATAACGTCGGCACCATCTTATACCAGGGCGCGGGAACGCCCTGCAAAAGCATGAGCGCACCGAAGGCGGAAACCACCGTATGCGTTGTCGTCATTCCCGTTACGGAGGCGACAGACGAAGTCGCCGCATTTTCCAAAACCCCCATCGATTTGATACGCCCGCCGGAAACGGAACGGATAAAATTGAATACGACAAAAGAAAGAATCACGGCAACGAGGGCGATTCCGAAACCCCAGCCGATTTTCAGCGACGTATACATACTCGACGCGCAGGCAAGAATCCCGATTAAGCCGCCAAAAATCGCACCGCGCACCGTCAACTGCGGCTCTTTGTCCGCACGGTAAATATGCTTGCGCCAATAAGCATCACGCTGTTCCGGCGGAATTTTATCCAAAGCGAAGACGGAGGTATCCGCTTCCGGTTCGGAAACGATTGCCGCGTCTGCCGTTGAGGTCGTATTCGATGTAGCCATAGTAAGAACGGAAGATTCTGCCGCTTTTTGAGCGAGCGTGCAAATTTTATTTTCGCCGCATAACGTTTTACGTGTGAAGCAAAATCACTCTTAGCACAAGGTTCAAAAATCTCACGCAAAGACGCCAAGCCGCGAAGTTTTATAATTTAAGAACCACGAATAAACACGAATTTTCACGAATGATTTTTTTTTTAAAGAAAAACATCCGTATGTTTCCGTGTTTATCCGTGGTTATTTATTTTCTCTCACGGAGACGCAGAGACACTAAGTTTTTTTAACGCTTTGACGGCTTCGCGCGAAAAAAAAACGTTCCCGCGACCGAAGCCGCGGGAACGCAATAAACCATAATTACTAATTCCCCCGCCTAAGGCAGGGAAAGTCTTGACTCCTCCACCACGCCCTCGGCGCGGTCCCCCTCCCCTTACCAAGGGGAGGAGCTTTAGTTTTTTTTGTTTTATTTTTGAGGATTATCAGAAGCTCTCCCTCTTGCTAAGAGGGAGGGGACCATGCGAAGCATGGTGAGGGCGTTCGTTAGCGACGGCGGCGACGCGATGCCACGAGCGCGAGCGCACCGACTCCCGCCAACAACCCGAACGCCGAAGGCTCAGGAACCACGGTAATATTCGTGGATACACTATAGGCGGAATTTACGACGGAGCCCATCGTGGTGTTGGCATTTCCGCCATTCATGTTCCCGTTATAGGTTACCGTTTCAAGCGCTTCGGTTCCGATGAGATACGCCTCTTGAGCGCTATCCCATGTCGCTGCGTAGAGCGAGACTGTTTGATTGCCATCTCCTCCGACGTTCTTAATTACATAAGATTCACCAACAGTCAAAAGCGTATTAAACGTCGCTCCGCGCGCCCCTGTGAATGTCGTGGTTTCTGTGATCGTCGCGACATCTGCGCTCGCACCAACGTTCGCCATCGCCCCGTCTCCGACATATAACTCGATTCCGTCGTTCGTGTAAGTCAAATTAAAGCCGTTAGAATAATAATTCGCGTCAGAATATGTACCCCAGTAAAGAGCGAGCACATCTGTTTTATCACTGTCGGATAGCGTTCCCGTGTCAATCGTAAATCCGAACGAAAAATCCCCGCCCCAGAAGTTGCCTCCGGGCGAAATACTAAGGTCGTTCGAAGCCGCGTTAGCGCAGGCGGTTCCAGCGGCGAGTAACGCCGCGAGCGTTATGTATTTTTTCATGATTTAGATTTGGTTATAGTGTTAAGAAAAAAAAATCGGGGCGGACAAATGCGTCCATATTTGCCCAATTTCCAACGCCGATTCTCGCAAAAAAAAAAACTTGCCCGTCAAGCATGTTTTGAAAAAAAAAAAATCTGCCAATTTCACCAATTACACAAAAAATTTCGCGCGAAGACGCTAAGGCGCAAAGTTTTTTTTAACGCTTTGCGGCTTGGCGGCTTCGCGCGAAGAAAGAATCCACGAATAGCACAAATTTCACGAATGATTTCTTTTTTTAAAGAAAAACATCCGTATGTTTCCGTGTTTATCCGTGGTTATTTATTTTCTCTCACGGAGACGCAGAGACACTAAGTTTTTTTTAACGCTTCGCCGGCTTCGCGCGAAAAAAAAACGTTCCCGCGACCGAAGCCGCGGGAACGCGCGTTTCATAAGAAATTTCGCACAAAAAAAGCGGGAGAAACGACCAAAGTCGCATCTCCCGCAAGCTTGGGAAAATTCCTAACGGAACATAACGACGGGAACGAGGCAGCGGCGAACAAGTTCCGAAGTCGTGCTCCCGATAATGAATTGGCGAATGCGCGAATGCCCGTAAGCACCCATGAGCAAGGCGGTTACGGCATTTTCGATGACATATTTTTCGATGGATTCGCCCGGCGCGCCGGAAAGCACTTGGCAAATCGGTTTCTTGTCCGTGCCTTGGAAAATGGATTCCGCCTCGATAAGTAATTGGGAGGCTTCCGCTTCCGCGCCGGGTTTCCCGACGGTTACCACGTGGATTTCGCACTTCGGGAACGCTTTCGTATTCGCCAACCAATTGAGCGCGCGCGTCGCCGAGGGGCTTCCGTCGTAAGCGAGCAGAATTTTTTTCTGTTCAATGAATTTGCGATTGGCGACGAAGCAGGGACGACGCGAAGCGCGAATTACGCGTTCCATGTTCGAGCCGAGATGCCCTTTTGCCAAATTCGCGTTCTCGCCGCGTTTACCCAAAATGATGAAATCGATGTTTTTCTTTTGGTTTTCAAATTCATCGATACAATCCACGAGCAATCCGGAGCGGTGTTCAAATTCCACGTTGTCGGGAATTCCGGCTTCGGCGAAAAGTTTTTTCACGTAATCGCAAATCGCTTTTGCCTTGCTGTTTTCGATTTCCTTCAATTGCGCCGTCAAGCCGAGATACGGTTGCGCACCGAGTGTGCCGCCGAAATCCGCAATCAGCGGCGTTTCATATTGCCAAAGCTCGGAAACATAGAGAACGGTAACGGGAACGTCGAGCTCCTTGGAAAGCCAAACGGCGTATTTCGAGCAGATTTGTCCGTAAGCGGAACCGTCGACACAAGCTAGAATTCTTCTCATTAGGGAAACCTTTCGTTTTGGGTTTTTGGGGTGGGGTGTTGTTCGTTCTACAACTCCGAATTATACAAAAAAAGCAAGCGCGGGAAAGAAAAAACGCTTAGGAAAGTAGCAAAAAAAAAAGAAGCGACAATCCTGTCGCGTCCGAAGTGAAGCTTGTTCGAACGAAAAGAAATTTTCTGCCGCAGGGAGTTTTGCGTGAAAATTCGCGGCTATTCGCATTTTTTCTACTAATTTTTAATTAAATTATAAAAACTTGGCGGCTTAACGTCTTTGCGCGAAAAACATTCGTGAAAATTCGTGTTTATTCGCGGTTCCTTTCTCTTTTTGTGCAAAAAAAAAACGTTCCCGCATAAAACCGACTTTCGTCGCGCGGGAACGCTTTTCTTTAAGCTTTAAGCTCTAAGCTTTACGCTTTTCTCTTTCCGGTGGTCTTAAAGAGTTTCTTGACCGAAGCGACAGCGTAATCGCGATTCATCTTGGCGATGAAATCGAGCGTTTGTCCCTTCGGGCAAACCGCCTGGCATTCGCCGAGGTTGGAGCAGTTGCCGAATCCGGCGTCGTCCATTGCCTTGACCATTGCGAGCACGCGTTTGTCCTTTTCGGGCTTGCCCTGCGGGAGCGAGTTAAGCTGCGTAACCTTCGAGGAAACGAAGAGCATTGCGGAAGCGTTTTTACACGCCGCAACGCAAGCACCGCAACCGATGCATTCCGCAGCGTCCATCGCCGTATCGGCGACTTCCTTCGGAATCGGCATGATGTTCGCGTCGATTGCAGAACCCGTGCGCACGGAAACGAAGCCGCCCGCCTGGATAATTTTGTCAAACGCGGTGCGGTCGACGATGAGGTCGCGGATAACCGGGAACGGCTTTGCGCGGAACGGCTCAATCGTAACGGTTTCGCCGTCTTTGAAGTGGCGCATGTGGAGCTGGCAGGTCGTAACGCCCGGAAGCGGACCGTGCGGCATACCGTTAATCGTCATCGAGCACATACCGCAAATGCCTTCGCGGCAGTCGTGGTCGAACGCGATCGGTTCTTTGCCTTGGGCGACGAGGTCTTCATTGAGAATGTCGAGCATTTCAAGGAAGGACGATCCCGTGGAAACGTCGGAAACCTTGTAAGTTTCGAAATGACCGTCAGCGGAGCCGCTTTTTTGGCGCCAAACCTTGAGCGTGAGTGAAATCGTTTTTTCTTCGGACATGATTTATTCCTTATCTCTCTTTAAGCGTTAAGCTCTAAACTTTAAGCACTCTTATTTATACGAGCGCGTTGCGAGGTGAACGTTTTCGTAAACGAGCGGTTCCTGAACGCGAACGGGTTCCTTGCCGTCGCCCTGGAATTCCCAAACGCCGACGTGGTGGAATTTTTCGTCCACGCGTTGCGCTTCGCCTTCATCGGTCGCGTATTCCGAGCGGAAGTGTCCGCCGCAAGATTCGTCGCGTTCCCGTGCGTCAAGGCAAAGGAGTTCGGCAAATTCGAGGAAGTCCGCCACGCGAGCCGCGCGTTCGAGCTCGATATTGAGCGTATCTTTATCGCCGACGACGCGAACGTTTTTCCAAAAGTCTTCGCGAAGCGTTTTGATTTCGGCAATAGCTTCGGTGAGACCTTCCTTCGTGCGCGCCATGCCGCACTTTTCCCAGATGATGTGTCCGAGTTTCTGGTGGAAGTAGCGGGGAGATTTGTCGCCCTTGACCGCCATCAGCTTTTCGATGCGTTCGCGAACAGCGGTTTCCGCCGCCGCGTATTCCGGATGATCTTCCTTCTTCGGAGCACCCTTGAGACCGCATTTCGCGAGGTAGTCCGGAATCGCCGCCGGAAGCACGAAGTAACCGTCGGAAAGCCCCTGCATGAGCGCGGAAGCGCCGAGGCGGTTTGCCCCGTGGTCGGAGAAGTTGGCTTCGCCGCCGACAAACAAGCCCGGGATCGTGGACATCAAATTGTAGTCCACCCAGAGACCGCCCATCGTGTAGTGAGACGCCGGATAAATCTGCATCGGGTTCTTATACGGATTCACGCCCGTAATGTTTTCATACATATCGAACAGATTTCCGTAACGGTCGCGAATGACGCCTTCGCCGAGGCGGTTGATCGCATCGCGGAAGTCGAGGAACACACCGAAACCGGTCGGAGCCACGCCGCGACCGTCGTCGCAAGCTTCCTTCGCGGCGCGGGAGGAAATATCACGCGGAGCAAGGTTCCCGAAGCTCGGATACTTGCGTTCCAGATAGTAGTCGCGATCTTCGTCCTTAACGTCGTTCGGGTTGAGTTTGCCTTCGCGAATCAGTTTTGCCTGTTCGCGGGATTTCGGCACCCAAACGCGACCGTCATTGCGGAGGGATTCCGACATGAGCGTGAGCTTGGACTGCTGTTCGCCGTGAACCGGAATGCAGGTCGGGTGAATTTGCGTGTAGCACGGATTCGCGAACCCTGCGCCGTGTTTGTAGGCGCGGAAAGCCGCCGTAACATTGCACCCCTGCGCATTCGTCGAAAGATAAAACACGTTCCCGTAGCCGCCCGTGCAGAGCACGACGCAATCTGCGTTCCACGATTTCACTTCGCCCGTAACCATGTTGCGGGTAACGATGCCCTTCGCTTCGCCGTTGACGACGACGAGGTCCATCATTTCGTGGCGGTTATACATTTTGACCGTGCCGAGACCGATTTGCTTCGAGAGCGCGGAATACGCGCCGAGGAGAAGTTGCTGACCGGTTTGACCGCGGGCGTAGAACGTGCGGGAAACCTGCGCACCGCCGAAGGAGCGGTTCGCGAGCGTTCCTCCGTATTCGCGGGCGAACGGAACGCCTTGCGCTACACACTGGTCGATAATCGCGTTGGAAACTTCCGCCAAGCGGTAAACGTTGCCTTCGCGGGCGCGGAAGTCGCCGCCCTTAATCGTATCGTAGAAAAGACGATAAACGGAGTCGCCGTCGTTCTGGTAATTTTTCGCGGCGTTGATACCGCCCTGAGCGGCAATCGAGTGCGCGCGGCGCGGGCTGTCCTGATAGCAGAAGCAGCTGACGTTAAAGCCCATTTCCCCGAGCGATGCGGCGGCTGCTCCGCCGGCGAGACCGGAACCGACCACGATAACATGGTATTTGCGGCGATTCGCGGGATTGACGAGCTTGTATTCAAACTTACGCTTGCCCCATTTTCCGGCAATCGGTCCGTCCGGAATTTGAGAAATCTTTGCGGCAAATTCTTTCGGATCCGAAACCGCCTGCCATTTCGAAGCAAATTTAACTTCGGGAGTAACGTTGGAACTCATTTTATAAATTCTCCTTAAAATTCGGGGTTATTTCGCGGGAACGTCGCAAGCATCCGCGCTGCAGCACGGGCAGGAAACTTCGACAATCGGAGCCGTCGTATTCGGGTTCGGCTTAATGATTCCGGTAAGCACGCCGGCGGGAACGGCAATCAAGCCGCCGCAAACCGCAATACAGTAAACCACCGCAATGCTACGGAAAATCGGGCGCATTTTTTCGTTGCGCAGACCGACGGACTGGAACATCGAGTGCACGCCGTGCGAAAGGTGCGAGAAAAGGCAAATCATGCTCACCACATAAATGAGCGAAATCCACGGATTCGCGAACGCATTGTAAACCATTTGGTAAACATCAAAAACCTTGTAAGAGAGCGTCGATTCCGCGTTCCCGTGCTGCCCGAGGTAGCCGAAAATGCCTTCGCCGCCGACGGCCGTAATCGTCGTCGCGCCTTCATACGCCGCCATGCCGCAAAGCCCGGCTTCCTTGAACACCGTGAATTGCAAAATATGGAAAACGACAAAAGCGAGGAGAACAATCCCGGAAAGAATCATCGCGCGAGCCGACCACGCCGCATAGCGCGTCGCATTCGCCGCGTATTTTTCCGGTCCGCGCGCCGCGAGATTTTCCATCTTCAGATGAATCGCCAAGCCGAAGTGCACCACAAAGCACAACAGCATAAACAAGCGGAAACCCCACAGGGCAACCGGCGGCAGGCTATGCAACAAATGCGCATAGGTATTAATCTTTTCGGGAGCCTGGAACATCTGCAAATTGCCCACCACGTGGACAATGAGGAACAGCACGAGAACCAGACCGGTAACTGCCATCAGGTATTTTTTTACAACCGACGGCACGCGGCAGCAGCATTTTTCGCTCATAAGTTTTGATAAGTTTTGGATAATGAAAGGATTTGAGGCCTGCCTTCGCGACCTTCGCGAAGACGCCAGAAAATGTGCCTCTTTTCCGGGCTTTTTTCAATCTCTTTTTCTCCCCCGTACCATAATGAGAATGAGTATTAATAAGCCTCGGAAGCAGATTCGGAAGTCAAATTTCCGCCCGCCGACGACAGGCAAAACGTTCCCGCAACGCAAGGCGGGAACGCAGGAAATTTTGGCGCCCCTTCGTCGATTTTTTTAGAAAAAAATTCCGCCCGGTTCCGCTTATACAATAATCTCGCCTCGCTCAAAATTTCATGCAAAATTCGGGGCGTGCGGGAACGCATTCCGCAATTATTCATTTACCCTCAACCCCTAAAATACGAAGGAAAACAATGCTCGAAAATCTACAGGAAACCCTGAAAAAAACACTTTTCGCCGGCGTGGGAGCCACCGTTATGTCCGCCGACGCGGTAAAATCCGCGCTCTCGGACCTCGTCAACAAAGGCAAACTCTCCGCGGAAGACGCCAAATCCGCCTTCGACAAAGCCGCCGCACGCGGAGAAGAGGACGCGAAAGCAATTTACGAAAAAGCGACGGCAAAAGGCAAGGAAGCCCTCGAAAGCGTAACTTGTGCAAAAAAAATCGAAGCCCTCGAAAAACGCGTCGCCGCCCTTGAAGAAAAACTCGGCAACGTTCCCGCCGAAAATCCCTGCACACCGCCCGACGAGCAATAGACGGGCAGGCGGGAACGCACGAACCCGTTTCCGCCCGTTTTCTCAACGCCAGATTCCGGAACGATGTTTTCGACCCGAAAAAAATCGCCGCTCAAAACGATTGCGATGTTGCGCAACGGCATACGCGCGAAGGAAATCTTCGTCGTGCTCCTGCGCAACGGGTTTAACGAACTCATCGACAAAATTTACAGTCCGAAATCATTTTTTCGCCACCTCATTCCCAAGCCGGACAAAAGCGTTACGCTTTGGAGGCGCATTCGCGTTACCTGCGAAGAACTGGGACCGACTTTTGTCAAATTCGGGCAAATCGTCAGCACCCGCGAAGACATTCTCCCGGCTCCGCTGATTGAAGAGCTCAAGCAACTCCGCGACAGCGTTTCGCCCGCGCCGTGGGAACAAATCGAACCGGTTTTTAACGAAGAACTCGAAAACGGAATCGATTTTTATTTTTCGGAATTTAATACAACGCCGGCGGCGGCAGGAAGCGTCGGGCAAGTTTACCGCGCGCGGTTGAAAACCGGCGAAGACGTCGCCGTCAAAATCCGCCGCCCGGGCGCGGCGCGCAACATGACGCGCGATTTCGAAATTCTCGCCTGGCTTATCGACCGCGCCGCAGAACGCTTTCCGGAGCTTGCCGCCTACGATCTGGCGGGAATCCTCGAAGAAATCCGCAACGGGGTTTTACGCGAAACAGACTTTTCCTTCGAAGCCCGCAACGCCGAGCATTTTAATGCCGAAAACCCGTTCCCGGAAGTTTTTGCACCAAAGATTTTTCCGCGCATTTCAACATCGCGCGTGCTCGTTTCCGAGTGGATTGACGGAATTGCGCCCGGCAAAAACGGTGTTCCCGCGCCTGCCGCCGCCGCCCAAGGCGCACGCTCCCTTTTTCACCAAATTTTCACCGCCGGGTTTTTCCACGCCGACCCGCACAGCGGGAACGTCCTGCTCACGCCGGATAATCGCGTTTGCTTCATCGACTGGGGCATCGCGGGAACGCTCTCGCGAAAAATGCGCTACTTCCTCGCCGACATTTTTGCCGCCGCCGCAGAAGGCGATGCCGAAAAAGTTTTCCAGGTCGTTTTGAAAACCTATCCGCCCGCAGAGCGCATCAACAAAGCGAAAGCGGAATCGGAAATCGCCGTCGTTTTGCGCCGGCATCAAAATTTCGAGCAAAAAGAAGGTTCTCTCGGACGCATGATTTTCGATATGCTACGCGTGTTTTCCGATTGCGGGCTTCCGCTCCCGCGCGACTACGCGCTACTCGCAAAATCCGTCATCGTCATGGAAGAAACCGGGCGCGCCGCCGATCCCGAATTTAATATCCAGCCCTTTGCGAAAGAAGCTCTCAACCGCCTTTACATGGAGCGCTGGAACCCGAAAACACTCGTCGGAGACACGCTTCGCGGCGCGGAACGCCAATTCGCCTACATCAGAGAAATGCCGGAATCCCTCCAACGCATTCTTTGGAAAATCGAAAGAGGCGAAGCCAAAATCGAGATCGAACATCGCGGCATGAGCGCGATGCGCAATACGCTCGACAAAGCGACCAACCGCCTCTCGCTCGCCCTCATTATCGGCGCGCTTCTCGTTGCCTCCGCCCTGCTCGTTTGCTCCGATTCGTTTGTCGGGAACGAAACGCGCGGCTTTACGCACCATCTCGGCGTTACCGGATTCATCGTTGCGGCGATTTGGACAGCGTGGCTTTCCTGGATTATTCTGCGCCGAAAAAATTAAGCGGCGGAAACCGTTTTTTCGGACAAAAAGCCAAATCCGCCAAGAGAAAAACGCGACGGTTTTTACCTTCGTGAAAGATTTTTAAGCCTTGGAAGAAGCCAGATTCTGCTCTGCGCAAGAACGCGCCGCCGTCGCCAATAAAGATAAAAAAGCGTTCCCGCTTAAGCCGACTTTCGCCGCACGGGAACGCGTTTCTCTAAGCTTTAAGCCCTAAGCTCTAAGCTTTCAAACTACATCATGTTTTCCGGGCCGTTGACCTTGGCGTTCACCTTGAGGCGAAGCGCGTTCAAGTGAATGAAGCCGGAAGCGTCGTCCTGGTCGTAAGCATTGGTCGGGTCGGCTTCCATCGTCGCGATGTCCGGATTGTAGAGCGAGCACGGCGACTTGCGGCCGGCGACATAGCAGTTGCCCTTGTAGAGCTTGACGCGCACCGTTCCCGTGACGTTTTTCTGCGTTTCCGTAACAAGTGCCTGCAACGCGAGGCGTTCCGGCGCATACCAGAATCCGTTGTAAACGAGTTCCGCATATTTCGGAATGAGGCTGTCGCGCAAGTGCATCGTGTCGCGATCCATCGTGATGGATTCCATCTGGCGATGCGCGAAGAAAAGAATTGCTCCGCCCGGGGTTTCATAAACGCCGCGCGACTTCATGCCGACAAAACGGTTTTCAACCATGTCGACGCGCCCGATGCCGTGCTTTCCGCCGAGCTTATTGAGCGTTTGCATCACTTCAAGCGGCGTCATTTTCTTGCCGTCGATGGCGACGCAGTTACCTTTTTCAAAATCGAGTTCGATAAATTCCGGTGCGTCGGGAGCGTCTTCCGGAGCGACGGAGAGTTTGAACATCGCCTTGTTTTCCGGGCAGAACGCGTCGAACCACGGATCTTCCATGATTCCGGCTTCGTAGGAAATGTGGAGCAAATTGCGGTCCATCGAATACGGCTTTTTCATGCTCGCTTCGACGGGAAGCCCCTGCGCCACGCAGTAATCGATCATTTCCTTGCGCCCCGGGAACTGCGCGCGGAACGTTTCGTCGCGCCACGGAGCAATGATTTTCAAATCCGGCGCGAGCGCGGCGGCGGCGAGCTCAAAGCGCACCTGGTCGTTACCCTTGCCCGTCGCACCGTGAGCGATAGCGTCGCAACCTTCCGCCTTGGCGATTTCGACCATACGTTTCGCGATGAGCGGACGCGCAATCGACGTGCCGAGGAAGTATTGTCCTTCGTAAATCGCTCCCGCCTGCATCATCGGGAAAATGAAGTCGCGGGCAAATTCTTCCTGCAAATCTTCAATGTAAATTTTGGAAGCACCGGTTTTTTTGCTCTTTTCTTCGAGCCCGGAAAGCTCTTCTTCCTGACCGACGTTCGCGCAGTAAGCGACCATTTCGGCGTTGTATTTTTCTTTAATCCAGGAAAGGAGCACGGACGTGTCCAATCCGCCGGAATATGCGAGAAGAATCTTCATGGCAATGATTGTTTTGTGTGGTTAAAAAAGTGAGCAAAAATCATGCGCCGCGTTCCCGCGAAAATCAAATTGAAATTTAGAGAAAAAACGAAGTCGGAAGAAAACGGGAAAGCGACATGGCTCCACGCTTCGCTCACCTGTCGCTTTCAACGTGAAGTTGGTGCAAACGAAAAGAAATTTTCGCCGCGAAACGTTTTGCGAGAGAAGTAAAATCGTCCGTAATACAAGCTTCAAAAATCTCGCACAAAGACGCTAAGACGCGAAGCTTTTTAAGTAATCCTCACGGAGACACAGAGGCACGGAGTTTTTTTTGTCTGCGGGTAATCCTTTGCGTTTGCGCGAAAACCATTCGGGAAAATTCGTGGCTATTCGTGGTTTCTTTTTTTACCTGTTTAAAAACTTCGCGGCTTTGCGCGAAAAAAAAAACGTTCCCGCGACTCTCATCACGGGAACGCAAAACAATTCACATTAAAATAAATATAGAATCAAACATTCTACGAACGGGAACGCCGTCGGCGCGCCGCCACCAACGCAAGCGCACCCGCTCCCGCCAACAACCCGAACGCCGACGGCTCCGGAATGTCAGGTAGCGAAGGTGTCGGGGGCACTTCCGGCGCAACTTGTTTTAACGTTCGAGAATATTCATAACCGCTTATTTTTTCCGCAGTAGCGATTGACGCCCCGTCGTTGTGAAGAACGAAGCCATACGCGTCAAAATACGCGTTATTATCAAAACCTAAGTCAGAAAGCTTATACCAACCGTATTTTGTTCCTTCAGGTGTTCTTGCAAACATATAAAACAAATCTTCTCGTCCCGAGTCAGCAAAAGACTCAATAACGATTTCAAGTCTGTATTGCCCGGAATCAAAAGAATTATTGGAGCCGTCAAAAACGGTAATCCACTGTCCTTTTATCGGACTTGTGTAGGTATGCGGACTTTGTGTTTTATAACTAAACTCATCGTTAGGGAAATAGACTCTTTGCCCCGCATTGTCATTGTATTCCGCTATATCTGCATTATATTTAACAGCGACAGCTTCTCTCCGATCGCTATAAGGATCCAGTTGAACATTTCCAAAAAAGATAGAACCCTTATTCCCCGCCAAATACATGCCGGCCATAGCCTGGTCTCCAACATTTGCTCCTGCTTGATTTAAGCTGAACGTAAATCCGAATTCATAACGTGCATCTTTCGTTAAATCAAAACTCGTGTTTTGCCGATGATGAGTCAGATTAAGCGGCTTCGCACTAGCATTGTGAACACCGTCGAGAGGAAATTGTCCACGCCACACTCCATCATACGAACCGCCGTAATTACTCTCTTGAGGCGATGTATACGTCCAGCCTTTATTATAGGGATTCGTGTTCAATTGTTCATGATTCCCGTTAGTAAATAAATTTAATTGAGCTGTAGCAGGAAGCCCCGCCATTGCTCCGAGGCTACTCGCCGCGAGGAGAGTTGTAATTAATAATGATTTTTTCATGTGTTTTTCTAATTTGTGTTTTTAAATTTGAGCTTTCCGGGAACCGTTCCCGGAGAAATTTGACTCAAATATCAAGTGGATTTTCGCAAAAAAAAAAAGCGAATTGTCAAATTATTTTTACCAAATCGGTAAATTTTATTTCTTCGCGCAAAGACGCTAAGACGCAAAGTTTTTTAAGTATCTCTCACGGAGACACGGAGTTTTTATTTGCGGGTAATTCTTTTTGCCGCAAATGAAACAGCTGCACGCAGATTTCCTCTTAAAAATACTTCGCGGTTTAGCGGCTTTGCGCGAAAACTATTCGTGAATATTTGTGTTTATTCGCGGTTCCTTTCTTTTTAGTCCGAAAAAAAAAGCGTTCCCGCGAAATGGATCACGGGAACGCTTTTTTTGCTCGGCGAAGAGATTATTCGCCTTCGGTGGTGCTAAACGTCACGTTGGAGATTTTTGCTTTTGCGAGCACGTCGAGCACGTTCATAATGCGATCGTAAACGACGGTTTCCTCGGCGGCGACGGTAACGATAATCTTCGTTTGGGACTGCAATGCCGCGTCGGCGAGATTGCGCATTTCCACGTAGAGTTCGTTCATTTTCACATCCCCGGGTTGCCCGATGGGATCGTCGTTGAGGGAAACTTCGCCTTCGGCGGAAATCCCGATAACGACTTCGTCCGGCGGCAATTCGTCCGAGACGGCAGTCGAAACTTCGGCGGATCCCGGAAGCGTCGTTTTGATTTCGTATTCGACTTTCGCCGTTCCCGCCAAAACCATGAAGTAAAGGAGAATAACGAAGACGACGTCGAGCATCGGCGCGATTTGGAAGCCAAGATTTGCCGGTTCTTCCGGCGGAACTCGTTTCATGGGTTAGTCCTCCTTGCTCATGCCCGTAAAGGCGATGTTATCCATTCCCGCATCGGCGGCGAGCATCAGAACCTGGCTAATGTATTTAGCCGGGATTTGCCTGTCGGCGCGAATAAGGAAGCGAACTTCGGGGTCGATTTCTTTTGTATACGGATTGGTCGCGCGGGAAATAATATTTTCCACGGCTTTATCGCGACCCTGCTCCGTAATATCAATCAGCGTATCGTCGAGTTTGACGATGGGTTGTCCCAGCGTTTTGTCCCAACTGACGTTGATGAGCACGGCTTTTGCCTTTGTTTTAGGATCGGGCTCTGCGCCGTTGGAGGCGACAGGCAGCGTAATGCTGGTGTCGATCTTCAACATCTGCGACGTCGAAATGCTCATAAAGAAAATGAGCAAAACGAAAAGCACGTCGAGCATCGGCGCGATCTGAAATTCCGGCTCGCCATTTCCGCCACCGCTACTGGCCATAGGTCAATCCCTTTCAGATAAAAGTTAACGTGAAGCGCGGGAACGCGCTATTAGGCTTGCGGAGCTTCTTCTGCGGGGGCGGCGGCTTCTTCCGCTTCGACCCAGTTCGGCATTGCCGCGTAGATTTCTTCGTCGCCGATTTGATAGCCTTCAAACTTTTCGTAAGGCATCTTACGGAACAGCCCGGTAACCACTTCCTGCAAGTCGTGGAGGACGGTGGTGATACGGTTGCGGAGCAGGTAGAAGAAGAAGAACGCCGGAATGGAGACTGCGAGACCGGAAGCCGTAGCCACGAGAACTTCCCCGATGTGTCCTGCGAGTTCGCCGGCACCGCCGCCGCCGACGCCTTCTTTACCGAGAGCACCGAACGCGCCTTTCATCCCCGTAACGGTTCCGAGCAGACCGACCATCGGCGCGCAAACCCCGATAACGGAGAGGTAGGAAATACGGGCGTCAAAGCCTGCCTTAATGCGGGAAATTTCGGAAAAAATCGCTTCTTCCGTCATCGTTTTTCCGTCGGGAAGGAAGACGACGCCCATGCGAACGACGTCGGAAAGCGTGGACGGATTCGCTTTGCAAAATTCATACGCTCCGCGATAGTCGCCGTTTTGAAAGAGCGTGCGGATTTGTTCGATGTGTGCCGGCGGGAACATGCGTTTGATCATCGAGCGCATATAACCGTCGACCGTCAGCCAAACAAGGGCAATGGAGCAGATAAGCAGCGGCCACATAACCCAACCGCCCTGAGCGAGCGTGTCGAGAAAGCTGTCTTCGGAAACGGCTTCGGTAGCCGCTTCGGCGGCGGGTTCAACGGCTTCCTGTGCGAACAGGAACGTCGGGACAAGAGCTGCTCCGAGAACGAACAGCGGGAGGAGTTTGCGCAATTTCATATTCATAGCGATTAAAATAGAGGGGTTAAGGGGGTTAATGAATTGTCTGTATTAAAAAGAAAAATAGTGTGTAATGCGAATTTATTCTGTTTCCGAATCGTCAATTTCGATTTCTTCGTCTTCGACGATGAGATCTTCGCTTCCGTCGCTGACTTCAGAGGAGGACGCATCGTTCCCGTCGGAGGCGATAGAAGCGGCAATCATTGCGCGTTTCTGGTCGTCTTCAAGCGAATTTCGCGATGCGAGCGCCGCCTGTTTGTCCTTCGGCAAGAGCGCGAGGGCTTCTTTTGCTTCCGGAGTCATGGAATATTCGGTAACGACTTCCATGATATAAGATTCGGCGAGAGCCGGGAGATTCTGTGCCTTGCGATCCGGGCTGTCCAACTTCAGGAAGCAACGAGCGACGCCAAGTTTCGACGCGGGAACGTATTCGGTTTGATTCCCGTAGAAAACGGGAACGCGAAGGAAGGTGTAGAGAGCGTCTTCATACTTTCCGAGATTAAACTCCGCCTGCCCTTTCAGCATTGTCAGCTGAGCAAGCGTCGACTGGTCATCGGTGGTTTTCATCATTTCTCCCGCGTCGCGAAGAACGCGTTGAAAATCGCCCTTACGCAATTGCTGGCGAAGACGAACAAGCTTGATGCGTTCCGGCAAGCCTTCAATTTTTTCCCAGCCCGGAGCATCTTGAAGTTCGCGGATAAACGAATCCATGATGGCATCGTTTTCCTGAAGGTCGAGAGCATCGAGCTTGATAACGGCGGCTTCGAGCCAAAGCGATCCCGGAATGGCTTTCAGGTCTTTAAAGAAAGCCAAGAAGCGTTCCGCCGTTGCAAGCGCCGCCGCAGGATTCCCCTGCACCAATTCATTACGGGCGTCTTTCAGCTGGGTTTCGTTTTCCCAAATAATTCCGACAACGTTTTTCAGCGGAACTTCGTCGGTAAAGCGCATTCCGGTCTGCAAGTCCACGTTTTCCTTAACAACCATTACGCCGCGCGGAGAATCTTTTAAATTTGCAGCCGTCAAACGCGCCTTCGGTTTCTTCGCTCCCGGCGGCAAAAGCTTTTCGGGGTAGTTGACTTCCCAGGTTTGGCGCACCGGTTTTTCAAAACCGAATTTAATGACAACGCGTTTTTTCTTTTTTGTATCCGCCGCCTTAATCACGTCTCCCACATTATTTGCGGCGGGAGCGGCTTGCGCGAACGCGCTTGTCGCGGGAACGGCAATAAGAGCTGCAAGTGCTAAAAACTGTAAAAATTTCTTTTTCATAATCGTGAAAAACAGAGGTTATTTACATTGTTTGGAGGAACTCGGCTGCCTTTTTGCCTTCCGGCGTATTTTTGTAACGGCTGGACTCTTCCGTCATCTGAAGGAAAATCAATTTTGCCGCTTCGGCATCGGAAGGATTTACACCGTCGCTCGGGCGACCGAGCTTGTCTTTGAACACAATCCCGGAGCGAAGCATCGCTTTCGCCGCAAATTCCGGATATTTTTTCCACGTCAGATAGCAGATCCGGTAATCGCCGATTGCAGACTTGTAAAGATCTTCCCGCTTGGTGCGGTCTTTTTCTTTCTCCGCCTTCATTTCCTTAATCTGCCCCAGGTAATAAAGCGATGCCGCCGTCGGGCGTCCGCGCCATTCCTTGATGCTTTTGATGTAGTTCAACTCCGCCGTCGCATTTTCAAAACGGTCGGCGATATTGAGCGAGGAAGCGTCGGCATCCGACATCAAAATGAGTGCCTGCGCGCGACCGAGGCGGAGGTCCGGTTCCAACATGTAGGCAACATTTCCTTCAATTGCCTCGTTGAAAATCTCATACGCTTTTTTGTATTCCTTGCGGTCGAGAAGGATTCTGCCTTCGCCTTCGAAGGAAAACTCGGCGGATTCGGAGCCCTTGTAGAAATCCAAAACATATTTGAAAAATTCTTCCGCCTTTGCGACGTCCCCGCGATCAAGCAGGTAAGAACCGACCTTGGAAAGAATCATCGGGCTGAGTTCGTCCGGCTTGTGTTGCGCCGCAAGGCTTCGGTAAAGATCGTCGCGCTTGGAGGCGAGGCGATTGCTTTCCGGCGGATTCCGGCGAGCGTTAAGGAACGCGAGATTATCGTAAATCACCGATTCCGCATAAAGCCCGCGGGCACGGGCGACCAAAGAAGCCTGCGAATCTCCGGTGAGATTCAGCAAGGTTTTCATGTCCGCCACGGCTTTTTCCACCGTGTATTCTTTCGGGTCGCGGGGCGGGAGCACTTGCCCTTCTTTCGGTGCGGGATGTTTTTTTACCTTGTCCGCGAAGCGGGATGCGAGGTCGTCAATCAACGTTTCCACGCCGTCCTGACGCGGGTCGTTGATGTTTTTCAAAATCGCGTCCGCCATGATTTTACGGGTTTCGTCCTGTGCCTTGGCAATATGCGCAAGCTTTTCCGCCTGCTGCATACCCTGAGCTTCGGAACGCGCTTTACGCACCGTATAATCAACTTTCTTGAAAAGATAATTCAACGCTTCCGGCGAGGACGGATCCCAGTTGTAAAGCGTGTCGTAAAGATCGAGCAAGCGTGCATAACCGCCTTCAATCTGCGGAAGTTGCTTGTCGAGCTCATTCAGTGAAAAATACAAGGCGTCCGGATTATAGCGCGCCGTTTTCGCAGCGAGAATATAAGCATCCACGCTCGCGTCCATGTATTTTTGTTTCTTGCGCAAATCGCTTTGCGTGAACTTCGCGATTTTCTTGTTCCCGAGCCCTTGGCGAACGTCCGAGCCCTTCACGGCTTCGGCGAGGCTTTTGTTCGCGTCCCCGAGCAAGGTATAAACTTCCGGAAGCTGGTAAGCAACGGAGTCCGCGATATTAACGGAAACGTCTTCGCGCACTTTCGGAACCGCCAACGAATTGAGAACGGTTTTATCGTCTACGTCGAAATAATCCTTAATCCAGTTCGTGCAACGGCTGACAACGTCCTGCGTCTGCGGCGGGCGAATCCCGTTTTGAACCACGGCAAGGCGGTAACGCGCGTCCGGAATAAACTGCCCTTCCGGGTATTTGTCGACATAAACTTCAAACGCCGCCTTCGTTTCCGGCAACATCGTCGAATAGAAGAACAGAAGCGCACGACGGTAAAGCATTTCTTCGACGACCGGCGAGAAATCCATATTGGACTGATACTTTTCGAGGAACGCATCAATCAGAGAGAGCGTTTTCTGAGATTCCTGGGAAAGTTTCGGTTTATAACCGGGTTTCCCCATTCCCTTGATGTATTCTTTTTCTTCGTCGTTGAGAATCCCCCACGGGCAACGCGAGAAATTCGCAGCAATGATAAACCAATCAATTTGGCAATTAACATCGAGCGGAAGCTTTTCGACATTTTGCTTCACCCACTGAAGCTGCTCGATTGCGTCCTTGTAATCGCCTTTGTCATAAGAAATTTGTCCGAGCAAAAGAGCCACGCGACCGAGCTCGTCGCCCTTCTCTTTCGTGTTCTTGTAGGTTTCGATAAATTTCTTGCATTCTGCCTGCGCTTCGTTGTCGCGCCCCATTGCACGCAAGGTAAGAATGTAATAATACGTTGCCGTGCTAAGCAGATCGAAATCCTTGTGATTTTGGAGAATATCGCCGAAAGCGACATAAGCTTCCCAAAAACGATCCAGAGAAATCAAACCGGCACCGATACGGAAAGAAATGAGAGCATCAAAATCTTTGTTCGCATCAAATGCGGTTTTGTATTCTTCGAGTTCGGCAAGCTCTTCTTCCGCTTTATCAATACGCGCCTGAGCTTTCTCGTCCGGCGTTTCGCCGCCGGCTTTTTTTGCCTGCTCTACTGCGGCTTTCGCAGATTCAAGTGCCGGACCGAAACATTTAACCAAGGCGGATTTACGCATCACGCCCTGATAAATTTGAAGAGCCTGGCGGAAAAGCTCTTTCCGTCGGGCAAATTCCGCATCGTCTGCCGCCTCGGGATCGATTTCCTGTGCTTGGCTGAAATAATCGTCGCCGACTTCCAAATTCTGCATGTTGGAGCGAATCAAGCCGGCGGGATCGAGTTCTCCGCCTTTTCCGGAAATATAAGCATCGACTTTTTCCTTCAACGCATTTGCTTCGCCGACGCGCCCGAGCTTGCGATAAATGTTGATCAGCTTTTGGCGAGCTTCAATCATTTCCGAGGAATTGATGTTATTATTCGTCAAGCTGTAAAGAGCTTGCGCACTCGTCGCCAAAGCCAGTTTTTCCCAAGAATCCACACCTTCCGGCGGTTTCGTTCCCGCCTTATCTTTCGCCGCGCCTTCGCGCTGAAGGAGGTCCACACGCGCCAACATCGCCTTAATCGCAAGCCCCGGATTGGGATTGCGCTCAAGCCATTTCAAAATCACGTCCACCGTTACACGCGCGTCTTCCCAGCGTTCCTGCTGGACATAGCAATTGACAAGCGCGAGGCGGACATCCGTCAACTGCGCATCTTTCGGATATTTCTCAACAAACGCCTTCAATTCCGCTTCCGCTTCCGCCCATTTTTTTTGAGCAATAAGACAGGCGGCGATTTGATAATCAAGTGCCGAAACCATTTCATTAGTTTCAAGCCAATCTTTGTATTTTCCGTTTTTGAGAGCTTTAAACGCCGCAATTGCTTCCGGATATTTCTTTTCGTTGGCAAGCTTGTAGGCATTTTCCGCTTCAATTTCGAGCGGAGATTTCTTTTGTTGAGCCGGTGCCGCCTGTGCGAACACGGACGGAGCCGCTACCGGCGTAAGAGCGATAAACACAGCCGCAAGAGCTGCCGCTGCCAATGCATACGAACGGGATTTTTTAAGCATTTTAGAAATCGTTGGGGGAAATTAATGAGGCTACAGAAACGAGGCTTTCTGCGGATTGACGCAAATGAAACAATAAAATTGCCCTCTGGACAATTCTATTTTTTGAAAAAAAAAATTAGAGCGGCATTTCGCCACTCTAATTTCTCGTAAAATTTTCTTCGGGAGCCGTTAGGAAATGACATCCCAGTATGCCAAAGATGCCAAAATCATCAGCGCGGAAAAGCCTATCAGCACAATGCGTGCGCACGTTCCCGTCGGCAAATACGCCTTTCCCTTGCCGGATTCGTCCGCAGAAAACGCCGCACGGAACCAGCCGAAATAGTAGTAAATACTGACTACCACACATACCAGCATCACAGCAATCGTGCCGTAGAATCCGGCTTGGAAAAGCACAAACAAAATGCCGAGCTTTGCAATAAACCCGACCGCCGGCGGGATCCCCGCAAGCGAAGCCAAAGCGAAAGCCAGCGTTCCCGCAAAAAGCGGATTGTTCTTCGACAAACCTTCGTAATCGTCGAGGCTTTGCAGAGCATCATCCGACTGCGGCATACGCGTCATCACCGAGAAAATCGGATACACCGTCAAAATGTAAACAAGCAAATACGCAACAACGAGCACAAGCATCAAAACAATCCACTGCGGATCGGACGCTTCACGCGCAACGGCAACCGCACCCAACAAGCCGAGCATCAGATAGCCGGCGTGCGAGACACCGGAAAGCCCCAGCAAACGCTTCACGTTGCGTTGCCCGAGAGCCGTTACGTTCGCGTAAACAACGGAAATCAACGTGCACGCCAAAAGCACGGGCAGAAGCGTTTCCCAAATTCCGCCGAAAACCGAGAGCAAAATCGCCATCAGGAAAAAGCCCGTCGCCTTCGAGACCGTCGCCAAGAAAAACGTAACGTGTGTCGGCGCGCCCTGATAAACGTCCGGAATCCAAAACTGCATCGGGAACACGCCGAGCTTAAACATCACTCCGGCGAGCACCAACCCCGCACCGACGATGCCAACCAAATTGTCCGGATTTTGCAAAAGGAAAGATGCAATCGTGCCATAGCCAAGCGGATCGGCAAGAGCCGTAGCCGCCGTTCCCGCCATCGCCGCGCCGCCGTAAAGCAAAACAATCCCGAAAAGCATCAAGCCGCCGGAAACGCCGCCGGCAATCAGATATTTCACACCGGCTTCAAGCGAATACGGGCTGTTGCGGTTTGAACCGACAAGCGCGTAAAGCGAAACCGTCAGCGTTTCAAGCAAAACGAAAAACGCCACGAAATTTGTCGCCTTCAGCAAGAGCGAAGCCGCCGCCGTTGCAATCAAAATTAAGTGCGTCGTTGCCGGTGCCGAAATTTCGGAATTGCTTTCGCGGGAACGCACAATTCCGGAAAGATTGATTGCCAAAAATGCGCACGCGACAAACAGCGGTGTCGAAATTTGCCCGAAAAGCGAATAGCCGAAAATCGTTTTCGGTTCCGCGCCCCACGACTGCGGGAACGCCCCGCCGACGAGACAAATCACCAGCGCGATCAACGCGGCATTGATAAATCCGCGCGCCGCACGCTTCGCTCCGCAACATTTGCACGCCACGTCAAAAACCAGAGCGAGAAGAGCCAACACACCGAGCACAATCTCCGGCAAGCACATGTGAAGCGTATCCGTGCCGGGTTGCCAGGCTTTATAAAATTCAATTACGGAATTCATTAAAAAAATCTCCAGAAAAAAAATTCTCGTTATTCGACAGAAATTTTATCGCCGTCCTCAAGCGGAACGTCCTCGACGTCTCCGTTTCTCAGCTCGTCCAAATCCACGGGAATGCGAGCCGTTACGCGAAGCACCACCGCAAACGTCGCTTCGGAATCCGCCTTTGCCAACTCCAATGCCTTCAGCAGCGTCGCGTCCTCCGCAGACAAAACGAAATCGCCTTCTTCCTCCACGGCTCCGGAAACCGTAACCGTGATGTTCTTTGCAAGAATCAACTCTTTCCCTTCCCCGCAGCTTTCGCAATTATCGGCGGGAACGGCAGGCAAAACCGGAAGCGGTCCGTCGAGTATGATGATGTCCTCATCCGTCGCTTCCGCTCCGCAATTTCCCGCGCAAAATACTTTTGCCGCCGGAGCGAAATCCGCTTTCAGTGCCGCATCAATATTTTTCGTAATCAGCGACGGCACAAATCCGACAACCACCAGCGCCGCGAAAAGAATCAGCGCGGGAACGCGTTCGGAGACCGTGATGTCGCGCACATTTTCAAAGGCTTCGTCCGAAAGAGCGGCTCCGGTATTTTTTCCGTAGAAAATTTTCGCCACGGCTCGCAGTCCGTAAATCGCGGAAATCACGATGGAAAGCACAATCGCACCGAGAAGCCAAGCCGGCTGAATATCCGCGAGCGACGTGAAAATCGTGAGCTCGCCCCAGAAGTTCGCGAAGCCCGGCAAACCGATACTCGCCATCGTCGCCGCGACGAAAAACGCCGCCAGCACCGGAACCTTCGCCGTCAAGCCGCCCATTTTCGTCATGTCATACGTTCCCGTGCGGTCGTAAACGGATTGTCCGAGATGGAACAAAAGCGCAACCGAAAGTCCGTGCGCAAACATCAGCACAACCGCGCCCCCAAGCCCGGCGACATCTCCGCCGGAAATGGCGAACGCCGCGATTCCGAGGAAAATCGGTCCCATGTGCATCACGGAACTGTATGCCACCATTTGCTTCAGGTCCTTCTGCGTCATCGTAATCAAACCGATGAGCACGATATTTCCGAGCGCGAGCCAAATAATCCAGTTTTGCCAATCCGCCAAGCCGAGCGGGAGCGCAAGCGCGCCAAGCTGAATCAGCCCGTAGAGCCCGAATTTTTTCAAAACGCCCGCATGAAGCATCGAAATCGGGGTCGGAGCCACCGCGTAAGTATCCGGTGCCCACGAGTGGAACGGGAACAGCGAGACCAAAATTCCGAAACCGAAAAGCAGAAGCGCAAAAATCACGGACACATCGCCGTTGAGCACCATGCCGTTCGCAACCGCCTGCGCAATTCCCAAGAAACTGAATCCGTATTCTCCGATGCCCGCGCCCGCAAAATAAAGAGCCAACAAACCGGCAAGAGAAATCATCGCGCCGAGCGTGAGGTAAATCGCCATCGTAATCGCCGTTGTTTTACGCCCGTAGCCTCCCCAAAGCAGGATCGCGACAAAGGTCGGAATCAACGCGAACTCGTGGAAAATGTAAAACGAGAATACATCAATCGCGGAAAACACACCGAGAACGCCGCCGAACATCACGAGCGTTACCGCGTAGTAAAGACCGCTACGCTCAACATTTTTCGTTGAAAGTGCTCGCAAGCCCGCCGCCACGCCGACGACCGCCGCCATCAAAAACAACGGAAGCGAGATGCCGTTTAATCCGAATTGCAACCAAATACCGAGCGAGGGAACGCCCAGCATTTCGCAGAAAGAATAAAACGCGTAACCGCTAATCTTTTCCGCACACGGGAACGCGCAAAGCAACGTTACGGCAATCAACACGGGAACGACAAACCCGACGCCCGCAATCGCCTTCTTAGCACCGCACGGAAGCCATTTTGAAAACGCCAAAGCCAACGCCGCAACCAACGGCGTCGCCACGGCAACTTGCAAGAGAGTGGAAGCACAGCTCATTTTGAAAACCTTCCTCTAAAAATTAAAGAACACCGCAGACAAGCGCCGCCGCAATCACAAGCGCCCCGAAAGCAATCCAAAAAACGGGAACGCCGCCGCTGCCGTTCTGAATATAGCGGCGGGCAACCGAGCCGAGAATCGCGGGAACGCCGCCGATCACGCCGCGCATCGCCAGCATATTGATTAAAGCCGTATCAAGCATGGCAACAAACATCGCCACGCGTTGCTGAACTTTTTCAATATACCAACCGTAAAATGCGTCCATGTAGCGATATTCCAACGCCTTATACAAAACGGGTGAATGTTCCCGCAATTTATCTTCTCCCGTCGAAGTGCGGTAAAACACCACTGCAAGCCCAAGCCCGACGACCAAAATAACTACACCGAGAATGAACATCGGCGCGACCAAGCCCGCATCCGCAAGCTTTTCGTGCAAATCATGATAGCCGTGTGCAAAAACTTCCGTCGCCGACGCCGGGAACAACGCGTTCATTTTTCCGTCAAGCCACGGAATCCCGTTCGTTCCCGCAAGGAACCAGCCGGCTCCGAGTGAAAAGATTACGCCCAAAACGACGAGCGGGAGCGTCATCCAAGCCGAAGATTCCTTCGCATGCGCCGCTCCGTGTCCGTGCGCGTTCCCGAGGAAAACCATCGCGAACATGCGCCCCGTGTAAAGCGTCGTGCCGATTGCGGCAATCACCAACGCCACAAACGCCGGAATATTTCCCTCCAAATACGCGCCGGACAAAATCATATCCTTCGAATACCAACCCGCAAACCACGGGAACGCGCAAATCGAAAGCCCGGCGACCACAAACGCCGCCGCCGTAATCGGCATTTTTTTCAACAAACCGCCCATCTTCGTCATATCCTGCTCGTGATGGCAGGCATGAATAACCGAACCGGAGCAAAGGAACAAAGTCGCCTTGAAAAACGCGTGCATCGCCATGTGCAACAACGCGATTTCGGGAAGCCCCAAACCGATTGCCGCCCCCATGAAACCGAGGTGCGAAAGCGTCGAATACGCAAGCGATTTTTTAATATCCGTTTGCCCGAGCGCGCAAAGCCCGCCGAGAGCCGCCATGCCCGCGCAAAGCCAAAGCATCGTCGTCAGCACTTCCGGCGTGAGCAGGAAGAAAATACGCACCATGAAAAACACGCCCGCCGCAACCATCGTCGCCGCGTGAATGAGCGCGGAAACCGGCGTCGGACCCGCCATCGCGTCCGTCAACCAAACATGCAAGGGGAACTGAGCGGATTTTCCGAGAAAACCGCACATCAGCAACAAACCGATTGACGTGAACGTCATTTCGCCGTTTTTAATCAGTTCGCCGAGTTCGGCAAAGTTGGTCGTGCCGTATTGTTTGTAGCAAAGAATAATTCCGACGAGGAAACCAAGGTCGCCGACGCGATTCGCGATAAACGCTTTCTTCGACGCCATCGCCGCATAATCCGTATCGTAATAATGCGCGATCAGCATGTAGGAACTGAACCCGACAAGTTCCCAGAAAATAAACGTCATGAAAAGATTGTTCGCGAGAATGATGCCCAGAATCGAAAACATGAACACGCTCAAGCCCGCGAAAAAGCGTCCGCGTGCCTTGTCGTCGTCCATGTAGCCGACGGAAAAAACGTGAATCCAAAACGCGACAAAAGTTACGACGAAAAGCATCGCCGCCCCGTTTTTGTCAATCGAAAGCCCGATGGTCTCAAGCTCGGTAAAACCGCCGAGCGCAAACCCCGGAAGCGTCGCACTCGCCGTCGGATTCGCCGGGTCCAACCCGAGCAAAAGCGCCAACGACGCAAACAGTATTACGCCCGCCGCCGTTACCGAAATCGCCGGAGCAACCACGCGGGAACGCCGAAAGAAAAACGCGGAAACGACAGCCGCCACCAGCGGCGTCAACAAAATCACGCGAAGTAAGGTTTCGTTATCCATGTTGAGAGAAAATTTAGTTTTTCAGGGAGCGCAAATCGTCAAGTGCCACCGTTTTACGCTTGCGGAAAAGAGAAACGATGAGCGCAAGCCCGACCGCCACTTCCGCCGCCGCAATCGTAATGATGAAGAAGCAGAACACCGCTCCGTCCATCAAATTACAGAATTTGGAAAACGCGACCAACGCAAGCATCGCCGCCGTCAGCATCATTTCCAACGACATATAAATGACGAGAATATTGCGGCGAACCACCGCCCCCGTCAGCCCTACGCCGAAAAGCAATCCGGCAAGAATCAGAAAATGAGATAAAGTCATCGTTTTTCTCCCGAAAATTTATTTGTTTTTGCACGCACATTCACAAGATTCCGCGTTCCCGCGGCGACGTGAATGCAACATAAACACGGCAACCATCGCCGCGAGAAGCAGCAACGCCGAAGCCTCCACAAGCACGACATATTTCGTGAACAGCGGCCAACCGAACGCCGTCGCCTCATTCGAATACGCAAGTAACGGAGAAACGTTCGAAGCTGTCTTCGCGTCAATCGCGGATACCGCTCCGGAAAACCCGAACAGCCAAACCGTTCCCGCCGCGCAAAGCGCAAAGAAAACCACTCCGCCGAGCGCAGAGCCGAACCAGCCGCGCTTCAACGCGGGAACGTCCGGATCCATGAGCATAATAACAAAGAGAAACAGCACGATAACCGCGCCGGCGTAAACCATTATCAGCAAAGTCGCCAAAAACGGCGCGTCCAGCAGAAACAGATTTGCCGCCACGCCGACAATCGTAACAATCATCGCAACCACGCTGTTAACGGGCTTGCGGTTCAAAACGACCAACAGAGCACTTACCAAAGTCAGTGTAGCAAAAAGGTAGAACAAAGTATCAACCATAAGTGGGAAAACTGTAAACCTTTCACGAGACAAGCGAAAGCAAAAAAGCGTTTTAAAAAAGGCGGAAACGTAACCCGCCCCGGCGGTTTCTCTATAAGCTCGCCCGCGTCCAACAAACATAACGTTCCCGTGCGAAGCAAAATCGCTCTCAATCTAAAGTTCAAAAATTTCGCGCCAAAACGCAAAGGCACAAAGTTTTTTTGCGGTTTATTTTTCCCACGGATAAAACAGATTTTCGCAAAGACCCTGATTCCTTTTTTGCGTTAAAATCATTCGTGAAAATTCGTGTTGATTCGCGGTTCCTAAAAATTTCTCGGTTTGGCGGCTTCGCGCGAAAAAAAAAGTCTTTTCTCACAGTCGGAAGCGACAAGAATGGCAATCCCGAAAAAAAAACGTTCCCGCGAAATGAATCACGGGAACGTTTTTAAGCGTTAGGAGCTTTAAAACTCCGAACTTTTTAGCCGCCGATTTGGAAGCGGGAGAAGCGGGAAATCTTAATGTTTTCGCCGGTCTTCGTGATCTGCTCGGTGATGAGATCGTTGACCGTCGTTTTGCCCGTCGAATCCTTGACATACGGTTGGTCGAGCAAGCAGATTTCGCTGTAGTATTTGTCGAGCTTCCCGGCAACGATTTTTTCAATCGCCATCGCGGGTTTGCCTTCACACTGAGCCTTAACGATTTCCGTTTCCTTGGCGATTTCTTCCGCCGGAACTTCTTCGCGCGTGATAAAGCGCGGAGCGGCAGCGGCGATGTGCATCGCGATGTCGCGGGCAAAGTTCTGGAAGAGTTCGTTCTTGGCAACGAAGTCGGATTCGCAGTTCACTTCGACGAGAACGCCGATGCGCCCGCCCATGTGAATGTAGGAAGCGACCGTGCCTTGGGAAGCGGAGCGACCGGCTTTTTTGTCGCGCGTCGCGGCACCCTTCTTGCGAAGGATTTCGGCGGCGGCGTCCATATCACCGTCGGTTTCGACGAGCGCCTTTTTGCAGTCCATGAGCCCGGCTCCCGTGCGGGAACGGAGCTCGTTAACGATTTGTGCAGTAATAGCTGCCATGTTTTCTAAGTTCTTTCCTGTTGAATTTTAATGAGCGACGAAAAACTTATTCAGCTTTCGCTTTCGGCGCGCGCGGTTTGCGCGTTCCCGTGCGGCGAGCCGGCTTCTTCGCGTCCGCAAGCTGGCTGTCCTTGAGCAAGTCCGGAGAAATCGTTACTTCCGGTTCAACCGCGGAAGACGCAATTTCCTGCTTCGCGACCGGGGCGGCGGCACGGCGAGCGGAAGCTTCCGCTTCGCGGCGGGCAAGCCCTGCCTGAATCGCGTCGGAAATGACGGAAACGATGAGGCGAACGGACTTCACGGCGTCGTCATTGCCCGGAATCGGGAACGCGACCTGCGTCGGGTCCGAGTTCGTGTCGACGAGACCGACACACGGAATATTGAGGCGTTTGGCTTCGTTGACGGCGATTTCTTCGTTGAGAATATCAACCACGAAAACCGCGCCCGGAAGTTTGTAAAAATCGAGCAAACCTTCAAAACCGCGGGACATACGCGTCATTTGGCGCTTGATAACGGCGGCTTCTTTTTTGTGCATTTTGTCGAGCGAGCCGTCCGCTTCCATGCGGAGATATTTGCGATACTTTTCGAGAGAACCTTTGACGGTCTCGAAGTTCGTGAGGCAGCCGCCCATCCAGCGATTGACCGCATACGGCATATTGCACGCCTTGGCGGCATCACGCATCAGCTCCTGCGCTTGACGCTTGGTAGCGACAAAAAGCACGTCCTTGCCGGAAGCGACCGTATCTTCGATAAATTGCGTCGCCTTTTCGAGGCATTCGAAGGTTTTTTCGAGGTCGATGATGGAGATCCCGTTCTGGTGTTTGAAAACGTATTCGCGGGATTTCGGGTTCCAGCGGCGAGTTTGGTGACCGAAGTGGACGCCTGCGTCGAGGAGGTCTTTAACAGTGATGTTCATAATATTTAGGCTCCGTATCTCTTCGCCGCCGGTTCGCGTGAGACATTGGATAATGTAGGTTTGTTTTTATATTTTTAAATACGAAATGCGTTCCGGCACGGCGCATTTCGCGTAAAAGAGTGGGAGATAAAACCTTTTTTAATGCGTTCCCGCAAGAAAAAAATTATAGAAAGCGACGGAAAAGCCCTCGGATTTCGCCTAAGTAGCACGCGACCTCTCCGCCCTTTTTACGGTAGCCGAAGAACAAAAACTTCGTCCTTTTTAGAAACGACAATTTCGGCGAGTGTTTTTTGAGGAGAATCCGCTTCTGCAACACGGAGTTTTGCCTTTTTCGGGAACGTGAAACTCAGGTGATCGTTTAAATCGAAGCGATTATCGTGCGTGTTCCCGCGGGCAAGTTCGTTTCCGCTTTCTGCGTCGAAAACAATTATTTCGCGAGCGAGGCGCGCGCCCGCGCGGGAACGCAAATCAAACGAAACGCGAACGACTCCGGGTGGTAAAATTTCAGCGAGGCGCAAATAACGCTCCGTTACGTTGAGAGCCGGGATATTCGTTGCGCCGTTTCGTTTCCATGAAGCCCAAAACGTCAAGCCCGTCGGCTCTGCGCAAGCGGCGTAAATGGCAAAACGGGGATCGTTCGGAGCGGCCTGCGCCGCGTCAACATCGAACCAGGTTTTATTTGCCGCGCCGCCATCGCCCGCGCCCAAATGCTTCCATTCTCCGTTGTCCCAAATTTCCACCCAAGAGTGATTGCCGGGCTTGTTTTTCCATCGGCACCCGACGAAGCGCGCGGGAACACCGACAGCGCGGCATGCATCGATGAGCAATATCGACAGCCCCGTGCACGAAGCTTTTCCGATTCTCATGGAATGAAACGGCGACTGGTCGGGCTTGTCTCTTAACGGGCTGTAATGCACGCCCAAAATATCCCAAATTTCCCGATTCAAAACTTCCGCCGCTTCGGTAGGCGTTTTGCAGTTTTTCACCAAAGGCAAAAATTTTTCCCGAAATAACGGACGCCAGTTATCCCGCGCCTCTCCGACGGAAGTATCGGGAAGAACATAGTTTCGGAAAATCGAGTCCGGCATCTTCCACGGAGCCGATGCTCTTGCAAAATGCGCGGACGAAGCGTCTTCCGGATCAAGCGGAGCCGAGCACACATATACGCCGGAGAGAATCACCGACAAAACAACGCTTACGCAAAAATAAAGCCGATTCATAGCCGTTAAATATATTCAAACGGGAACGCCGGAGAAAGCTTTATCCTGCAAAAAAACGCGGCGGGAACGAAGCATTTGTCCGTTCCCGCCGCGTTTTTTTTTCGCGAACTACGCGTCTTTGCTGATTTTCACTTCAACTTCTTTCGCTTGGGCGGAATGGTAATACTTAGAATACATACCATACTGCCCCGAGCTAACGTAGTAGCGAGCCGTTTCACGAACCATTTGATTCATCACGGCACCGAAAATCGGAAGCTTGGATTCCTGAATGCGATGGAGATTGTTCTTAATCATCGTGCGCTGAACCGTATTGAAGCGCACGGTGTAAACAACGCCGTCGCACAGGGGAAGCAAGTTCAGCACGTCGGAAACGGCACCGATCGGCGGAGTGTCAATAAAGATGCGCGCGTAGCTTTTCTTGAGCTCTTCAAGCATTTCGCGGAACTTTTCGCTATTGATAACCTGCGTCGGATTTTTGCAGAACGCACCAACCTGCAACACGTCAAAATTAGGACGAACATCGTGAATAATTGCCTCGTCCAAAGACATCGTTCCTTCCATGTAGCGCGTCAATCCGCGTTCATCTTTGGACAAGCCCAGCGAGTTGCCGACGTTCGGCAGGCGCAAGTCGGCATCAAGCACCAACACGCGTTCCCCGTGCGCGGCATAGGTTTGAGCAAGGTTTGTCGAAACAAAAGTTTTCCCTTCGGAAGGCATCGTCGAAGTAACCAGAAAAACCTTTGCGTTCCCGGATTGCTCCCCGATTTTCAGCGCCGAATAGATTGCACGAAATGCTTCCGTCGCTCCGCGATCTTTTCCGTTGGAAACGATGCAGGCTTTGTCCACGGCAGATTTAACGTGGTTCAGGCGCGTAATGGTTCCCAAAAGCGGAATCCCGAGGAAGCTTTCGATGTCGCGGGTCGATTTGATGCGATCATCAAAGAACGAGAGCAGAACGATGACACCGGCACCGATTGCGATCCCGGCAACGACACCGAAAATAGCATTGAGAACAAAGTTTTTGTTGGAAGCGCGCGTCGGAACCACCGCCGGGTCAAGAATACTGACAATCGACGAAACGGAGCCGATGACCCGCATTTTCAAATCTTCCAAATTAAACTTCAGACGCTGGAGCAATTCTTCGTTCAAAAGAATTTTCTTATCCAAAGCCGTGAGTTGCGAAATGGCATCACGCAGGCGCACCAACTCAACTTCTTTTTCCTCCGCGCGCTTTTGTGCCGATTCATAGCGACGCTTTGCCGCGACAAAGTTCGAATCAAATTCCGCTTCCGCTTTTTTCACGGCTTCGGCGAGCTCCGCCTCCGCCTGCTCCAACTTTTGCGTTTCCGCGATAAGAGTCGGGTGGCTCTTCCCGTATTTTTCAAGCAACCCAGTAATCGAAATACGCAGATCCGCCACGCGGGGAAGCAAGGTCGCGACCAATTGATTGCTCGTAATCGAAGGCTGAGACAACAACGAAAGTCCGGCATCTTTGGTCTTTTGAATTTCATTACGAATCGCAAGCAAATCTTCGTAATTCTTGCGCTCCGTATCGCGCACGGAAATAACACTGGCAAGTTCCGCGTTCGCCGTTCCCATTTCCGTTGTAAGCAAACGCTCATTCTTGATGAGCATATTTCGTTCTTCACGTTGCTGAGCAAGCGTGTGCTCCATTTGCTCAATCTGAACACGCGTCGTTTCAATAACCGGACTGGTCAGATTCGCACGGTCTTCGGAATTATATTTCTGAATTTCTTCCGCGAAATAATTTGCCAACTTTTCGGCAACTTCCGGACGGCGGTGCGTATATTCGACGAACGCAATAAACGTCGCTTTCTGAGGAACGACATTGCGGTGCTTTGCAATAACCTCCGTCGGCGTCAGCGGACCGGAAAAAACGTTCCCGCCCTGATACGGACGAACGACTTCCGTCAGCTCCGGCGATGTCAGGCGCGATTGAACACGTTTAACAATCGTGCCCGAACGCATGATTTCAAGTTGCGTCTGAAAGTCTTCCTGTCCGGAAATCGCATCCAGGGAAGTCGTATTCGCGCCGCTTCCCGGAGCCGCCTGAACCGCATTTTTCAAAACGCGCAAACGCGCGGAAGCCGTATATTCCGGAACAACATTATACGTATAAATGAGCGTTCCCGTAACGACGACGAAAACGGACAAAATCAAATACCAAATGCGTTCCCGGAACATCGCAATCCAATCGGAAAGCGTTCGCGTTTGCATCATATCGGAAAAGCTCGCCGATTCGCCGTAGCCGGCTCCGTAGCCTCCGTAGTTATTATAACCGTAGCCGTAACCCGACGATGCGCGAGGCGCATTTTCCGTTACGACTTCGTTTTCATTTAAATTCGCCATTGGAGAAAAAATTTAGTCAGTTATTCCGAATCAACGATTAAATCGCACTATCCGGGACATACACGCGGTCTCCCTCTTCGAGCGGGAAATCCGGTTCGTAGCCTTCCTGAATCGCCTTCAAATCCACTTCCCAAGTTTGGATAACACCATCTCGGGAACGGGTAACTTTCACACTCGTGCGGGATCCGCGGGGAAGCACACCGCGCGCAGCGTCAATCGCTTTTCCCAGTGTCAGCTCTTCTTCAATCGGAATCAGCACCGGACCGGGACTTGCAACGAATCCGCTGACGTAAATACGCCGCTCGGCATACGCAATAACGGTCAACGTAACCTGAGGATTCGTATAAAATCCTTCGTCGCGATAGCGTTTTTCAATAGAATCCTTGAGCTCGCTAAGCGTCTTTCCGGCGACCGTTACCTGCCCGATGAAGTTCAGCGTAATATTGCCTTCCTTCGAAACGCGATATTCTCCGCGATTATCCGGCTCCGCATACATCTCGAAACGCAATGTATCCAACGGACGGATACGGTAATCCTGCGTTCCCGGACCGTCTTCGCTCAAATTCGATGCCGGATAACCGGCGTGCGGCTGAGCAGTCCGGCAAGCGGAAAAACCGAGGCAAAAGAAAAGAGCCGCAAGAAACATCGCGGCTCGAATCAAAACATTTGATTTCATTTCAGATTGAGGTTGCTTAATAGCTTCAACACACGAAAAAAATCGAATGTCGTAACTCCCTTCCGCTTAGTAGCGGAGGGAGATACCGACCGTAACGATGTTATTCGTATAGTCCGAGCCTTCCTGATTGGATTCGTCAATCGCGAGAGAGTAATTCGCGTAAGCACTCGCCCATTCGTTGATGGCGTAAGATGCGCCGACCGTCATTTTGTAAATGTCGTCTTCACGAGCGGATGACTGATAATCGTCGAGACGATAGCCGAGGCTCGCGTTCGCGGACCAGAAATCGTCGATACGATAGTTGGCGGAAAGCGTTGCACCCGTCGCGATGATGCCTTCACCGGCAGAGCCGAGTTCGAAGTCACGATTGAGCGTCAACGCAGTGGAAAGTTTTTCCGTGGCTTGATAATCCGCCGTGATGGACATACCGAGCGTGTCGCGACCGTCGAGATTGTCGATTGTGCGGTCAGAGTAATCGGAAGTCGTAACACCGATACGCCCGTTGAGGGAAAGCTTTTCCCAAGCATTACCTTCTGCGGAAAGACCGAAGAACCAAACCTGCTCCGTTCCCGCCGTTTTACCGAGATCGCGATTGCGTCCGCTCGTGGCGAGGTCGACGTAGCGGTATTCGGCGGAAAGACCGGCGTTAAGCTTCTCCGTTACCGCGTAGTAGAGATACAGCGGAATGGAGTATTGCTGACGGTCGTTGTAGTAGTATTTTGCTTCGCTGTTCTGATAAGTCGTGCCGCTCCAGTTGAGCCCGGAACGAAGTGAAGTTTTTTCGCCGACTTTGTAGGAAAGAATGCCCTTCCCGTAGTAGTTGTAAGAACGCGTCATCGTGCCTTTCGTGTAGGAATCACGGGCAGAAGCACTCTGGTTGTGGTGGAAACCGCCGGCAACCGTAAGTTTGAGTTTTTGTCCTTCGCCGCCGTGCGTGAACGTAAAGTCGATATTTTCGAGCGCGCGATTGTTGTCGGTTTCATCCATGTAGAAGAGGATGTTTTCGACGAAGCGAAGGCTAAATTTACTGCGAGCTTCGTCTCCGTTGGTAAATTCCAAGCCCGGAGAAATCGTGAAGATCGTGTCCGCGTCTTCGTTTGTATCCGACAGGTAAATATTGTCGTTATAGGCAACGGAGGCGTTCAGCAAACCGTGAATTCCTGCGTCTTCTCCGAAGGCGGGAAGCGGAATAAGCGCGGTACCGGCGGCGGAAGCGGAGCCGGCAACACCCGCAAAAATAAAGGAGACAGCGAGTTTATTTAGGATCTGTTTCATTGTTTTTCTTTGTTATGTTTTGAAAAATGATTTGAGCCAAGGCTACGCGGAGAAAAATGCAATGGCAAGTCTTATTTACAAAACCGGAAGAAAATGCGACACGCTATCGCACTTCCTCTCCGGTTTCCATGTTAATGATTTTGAAGTTTTCAACGTGGAACGAGGGGTCCGCACGGAACGACAAACTGACGTTGTAAGCCTTTTCGATATCAACGATCGAGTCTCGATCGTCCGAACGCAAACGTTCCAAGTTCATCGGATGCAGGAAAATCCGGAATGAAAGTTCCCGCCCGACATTGGCTTCGATTCCGCGCAAGCGGCGAATTACGCTGACGAGGCGGCGCTGAATTTCAACGCTCATCGTGCGCGGGTTTTTCACGATCCCGCGTCCCTGACAATACGGACAGCCCATATAGAGCGACGTCGTATTGCTTTCCTGCTGGCGCTGGCGCGTCATTTGCAAAATCCCGAGTTGCGAAATCGGCAAAATCTGATGTTTCGCCCGATCCATGCTCATCGCGTCGCGAAGTGCGTTAAACACCGCCTTACGATCTTTCGGGTTTTTCATATCGACGGTGTCGATGATGATCAAACCGCCCAAGTTGCGCAGGCGAATTTGACGTGCGGATTCTTTAACCGCCTCGATGTTTGCCTGAACGACAAAATCCTTCGCGTCGCCCTTGCCTTTGTGTCCGCTGGTATTGACGTCAATCGCCGTGAGTGCCTCCGTTTCGTCGATAACGATTTCTCCGCCGGACGGGAGCGGCACGCGGCGCATGTAGGTTTGTTCAATTTGGCGTTCGATATTAAACCGTTCAAAAATCGGGATATTATCCTTATACCGCACGACCTTGCTGCGGGAACGCGGAGAAATTTCGCCGACGGCTTTCAGAATTGCCTGATAATCCTCCTCGGAGTCGACGAGAATACGGTCGATATCCTCGGTCAAAAAGTCCCGCACGGTGCGCTCAATCAAATCCGGTTCCTGATAGAGCATACAGGGTTTTTCCGTGGAATTAATCGTATTGCAAATTTCCGCCCAACGGCGAAGCAACATGTGCAAGTCGCGCACGAAGTAGCGGAGCTTTTTACCTTCGCCCGCCGTGCGGATGATCACGCCCATTCCCTGCGGGATCGTCAGCTTTCTCAAAAGTTTTTTCAGGCGATCCCGCTCGGCACTGTTTTCGATTTTCCGGGAAACGCCGCATTGCCCTGAGAAAGGCATCAATACGATAAAGCGCCCGGGAATGGCGATATTTGTCGTCGTGCGCGGACCTTTCGTCCCGATTTGGTCTTTGGTTACCTGAATAACGATTTCGCTCCCGATGGGAAAAAGCTCGGGAATGTCCGTGATTTTGTATTTTTCGCGCTTCGATTTTTGTTCGGCACTTTCATTGTCGCGAATAAACTCGACGGACGAATCGTTCGCCGCCGGGAGCATGTCCCAATAATGCAGAAACGCATTTTTTGCCTGCCCGATATCTACAAACGCCGCCTTCAGGCCTTTTTCGAGATTCTGAATCCGCCCTTTGAAAATAGCTCCGACCATGCGCTGCTCACCGACGCGTTCCAGCTCGTATTTTTCGAGAACGCCGTCCGTAAGCAGAGCGGCGCGTTTCTCAAGCGGCTCCGAGTTAATGATAAGTTCGCGAAAGCGATCGCGGTCTTTGGAAAAATGTTTCACGATGCGTTGAAGAAGTGGAAGTTTTTTGGCACGCTGACGTGCGCCGTCCTTGAGTTCCGCAGTCGGGATCGGCACGACCTCGTGCGGTTTCGGCGGATGACGCAAAGCTTCGTTTTCGTCCTGCGGCAAATTGTCTTTTTCGGGAATATCTGGCATTTTAATGATGTTTTAGGGGTTATGCCGGGAACTCCTGCACATGAGCACCTGTTTTTGTTTCCTCAAAAACCTCTTCGTTTTCGGGAACTTTCGAATGGCAATGCACACTTTGCACCAATCCGAACACGATAAAACAGCTCAACACAAAAGAGCCCCCATAGCTTAAAAATGGGAGAGACAAGCCGGTAACGGGCATGATTCCGATATTCATCCCGATATTAATCAGAAGATGAACCGCCATCATCACCGCAATTCCGGTCGTCAAAAGTATACCGAATGTATCGCGGGAACGTAAGCCGATGTCCACCGTCCGGAACAAAAGTGCCCCATAGGTCAACACCAGCATTAAGCACCCCGCGAACCCATATTCCTCCGCAATTACGGAGAAAAGAAAGTCGTTATGCGCGGCAAGTTCGGGCAAATACCCGAGCTTCGCCTGCGTTCCCTTATTAAAACCTTCGCCGGTCAAGCCGCCCTTGCCGACGGAAATCAACGCCTGCCGCACGTTCCAGCTCGAACCGATTCCGTTCGGGTCAATCGTTTCCGGATCTATAAACGACAAAAGGCGTTCCCGCTGATAATCTTTCAGCAAAAAGAAATACGAATCTTTCTCGTAGCCCCAAGTCGCACGATTTTCGCGGGAACGGATTTCCGCCGCCGGATTTTGCGGCACGCGCCCCGTCGCCTCCACCTTCGCTTCAATGTAATCCACGACGCGAGCCCGGTAAAAATACAAGTCCACCGCGACCACCGAAAACAGCAAGGCTCCCGCGGCTCCGATCGTCAAAAAAAACTTCGGCGTCAAATTTGCCAAAAACAGCAACGCAAACACCACGGGAACGTAAACGAGGCTCGAACCCAAGTCCGGCTCCACGAAAACCATTACAAAAGGAATTCCCGCCGCCAGAACCACGCGCCACAATTGCGAAAACGAAACCTTAAACGCGCCCATCGGCTTTACGGAAAGCATCGCCGCCAGAAAAATCAGCGTCGAAACTTTCGCAAACTCCGACGGTTGCAAACTCGTCGACCCGATAAAATACCAGCGATACGCCCCGTTCACCGCGTGGATAAAATCCACCCCGCCGATTTTAAAAAAACCGAACACCGCAATCGGGAAAAGCAACGCGCACCCGAGCAAATAAATCCAGTTCGCATATCGTTTGTAAAAACGAAAATCTATCGCCGACACGCACACATACGCAACACATCCGATGCCGATGTAAACAATCTGCTTACACCATTCGTCGCTCTCGCCGAAACTTCCCGAGGCATAAATTCCCGCCACGCCCAAAGCCGACAGCGCCAAAATAATCAGCGGCGACACCTTGTCCGCGCGACACAAAAAACTCCACCCCGCTTCAAAAAAAGAGGCGAGGCGGGAACGGTCGTATGAGGCGGCACAATTCACGTTTTGCAAGAGGTAATTCTACTTTATTTTATCGTAGAACTTCTCCCGCGTATTTTCAACGCAGAAAGCGGGAAACACCTGCGTTCCCGCCTCAACACCTCACAAATAAAAAACCTCCGCTGCACACCAAGCCAAAAACGACAAAATCACGACGGGAACGCACCCGAGAGCCATCAGCCGCCCTTCCTTGCCGGTGATGTTCACCGTCGCACACGCCGCAATCACGCCGCTAATGCGCACAATACTCCCGATTCCCCCGCCGACCAACTGCAACGCCACCAGCGTTTCCTGCGACAACGCAAGCAACTTCGCCGTATCATATTGAATCGAAACAAACAAAATACTCGAAACCGTGCATGACCCGGAGAAAAACGTTCCGAGCACCCCGATAAACGGAGAAATCAACGGGAACGCACTTCCCGCCAAGCCCGCCGCCGCCTGCGCAATCGCCGTCAGCATTTCCGGCATATCGCCGCTCCCGCGACCGGAGAAAACCATAATCTGCACCATCGCCACACTCGCGATAATCGCAATCGCCGCCGCACGCACCTGTTTTTCCGACGCACGGAAAACACCGAAAATATCGCGAAACCCCAAACCGAAACACAATCCCGAAATCACCGCCACAGGCAAAAACGGAATCACGCCGGGATTGTTCAAAAGACTCCAATCAAAATTTCCCGGCAAAAAACCTTTTTCGATAAAAATGCGCCCCGCCGACGACAACATTTCCCGAAACGGCAAAAACTCAAGCCGCGTTATCACCAAAATCGCCGCAATCGCCGCATACGGCAACCACGCTTTCACCACGGAAACACTTTCTCCTCCCGATTCCCGCGTTCCCGCCGCCACGGATTTCTCCGAGCCCCGCGCTAAAGCCGAATCCGCTTCAAAACGCCAAACGTGTTTCGGCACCAAAAAACCCGCTCGCACACACCCGATAACCATCGGCAACCCGACAACTACGCCCAGCATCGACGGTAACTCCGGACCCAAATATTTCGCCGTCAAATACCACGGAACCGTATACGCAAGCCCCGCGAACAAACAAAACGGCACCGCCTCCAAAATCGACCGCAAACGGCGTTCCCGCGAAGTCGTTACCACCAAAAACGCAACCGCAATCAGCGGCAAAAACGTTCCCGCCGAAGCAAAAATCCCGGCTGTCTGCTCCACCACCGCCGCCATGAACACTCCCGGCTCCGTTCCCGCCGCCGACAACGCCTCAGAAAGCGTTTTCCCCACCGTCAACGCCGGCGTTCCCGCCGCACCGAACGGCACCGGCATCGAATTGCAAATCAACGCCAACGCCACCGCCGCCACCGCCGGAAAACCGAGCCCGACCAAAAGCGGTGCCGTCAACGCCGCCGCCGCACCGAACCCCGCCGCCCCCTCAATAAAGCCGCTGAAAAGCCACGCCAAAATCACGGTTTGCACGCGCCTGTCCTCCGAAATCTTGGAAAACGAACCGTTGATTACAACCAAGGCTCCGCTCTTTTCCAAAACATTCAGCAAAAGAATCGCCCCGAAAATAATCAGCACAATATCCAGTGCCTTAAGCGTGCCCAAAACCGACGCTCCGGCAATCAGCTCCGGAGACATTTCCCAAACGGAAAATCCGACGCCCGCCGCAGCGGCAAGCGCAACCGACATCGAAATCGGCGGCGAAACCCGAAACGCGCCCATTAAAATCATAGCCGCCAAAATCGGCATCAAAGCAAGCACAGCAAACATCTTGAGAAGAGGAAAGAACGCAGATTCTAATCCGCCACGCGTTCCCGCGAAATAAAAAAATCCTTTTCTGCAAAAGCGTGAAAATTCGTGTTTATTCGCAGTTCTTTTTTTGCCAATTCCTAATTAATTTATAAAAAAAACTTCGCGGCTTGGCGGATTCGCGCGAAAAAAAACTAAGAAGCGGCAAAGAACCGAAACAAAAAGCCCGCAAACCCTGTATTTACGCGGGTTTGCGGGCTTTTTAAAGTGGCGGAGAGAGAGGGATTCGAACCCCCGGTGCCTTGCGGCACACCTGATTTCGAGTCAGGCACAATCGGCCACTCTGTCATCTCTCCGTGGCAAAAAGGAATGTCAATGGAAAGCGTTCCCGCGCGGCAAGTCAATGCAAAAGGCATTCCGCGCGGAGTTTCCGCTTCGCATTATTTTTCACGAGAAAAACCCTGCAACCAAGCTTCCGCGAGTTTCGGCCAAACGAGCCCGACACCGGAACGCATGCCGTAGCCGTGTCCGCCCTTTGAAAGATAATGCAAATCTACGGGACGACGATTTGCGCGCATTGCCTCCGCCATCACCAACGCACTCCGGCTACTGTAATGATAATCGTCAAGCGTTCCGAAAATGAACATCGGCGGCGTATTTGCCGAAACCTTGAGCTCCGGCGTCAGGCTGTGCCCGGGGCCGCCGTCGAGATACGCCGGATAAATCAGCATCGCAAAATCGGGACGGCAACTGAGCTTGTCGGCAACGTCCTGCGGCGGATAAAGCGTTTCGCCAAACCTCGTTGCCGCGCGTGCGGAAAGGCTCGCTCCTGCGGAAAAACCGATAACGCCGATTTTTTCCGGCGCGTATTTTTCACGCACAACGCGAATCGCACGCTGAAGATCCTGCAAAGCCCCGTTCGGATTCGCGGGAACGCGATACGCCAAGATAAACGCCGTAAAACCTTGCCGCGCCAGCCATTGCGCGACCTCGATTCCTTCCTTGTCGTAAGAAAGCACCTGATACGCACCGCCGGGACAAACAATGACGGCAACGCCGTTCGGCGTTTTTTCGGGAAGCGTAACTTTCAAGGTCGGATTCGAAACCCGCGTCAGGCGAATCACGCCCTTTTCCGTTTTTGTGTCGACAAGGTGTTTTTCCTTGGGCGCGTTTTCTCCGGGAACGCTCGGCTTCCAAATTTCGATGATTTCCGCGTGAACGGCGGACGAAAAACAAAGCACCGCAAGGCAAGCGGCAAAAAAGATTTTTTTCATAAAACGGGGTTCTTTGTTTTTTTTGAAAAAAAGAAGTGTGATTCCGGATTTTTTACCGCTTTGCAGAACAGATTTCGTCGAGCATGGCGGCGACATTTTCCGGTTTTGCCTCGGGTAAAATTCCGTGCCCGAGATTAAAAATAAATCCGTTTTCTCCGCGCATATCGTCCAAAATTGCCCGCGTGCGTTCCCGCACGATTTTTTCGTCGGAAAAATTTAACACCGTCGGATCCAAGTTTCCTTGGAGCGCAAGCCGCGTTCCCGCGAGCTTCCGGATATCGGAAAGTTTGTGCGTCCAGTCCGCGCCGAGCACACGCGCTCCCGCCGCCGCAATTTGCGGCGCAAAATGAGACATTCCTTTTGCGAAAACGATGACGGGAACGTTCCCGGGCAAAGCCGAAATAATTTTCCGAATCCACCGCAGAGAAAGGTTTTCGTATTCTCCGGCGGAACAAAGAGAAGCCCACGAATCAAAAATCTGCACGGCGTCCGCTCCCGCCTCAATTTGCATCAGAAGCGACGCGGCAACGGCGGCGGAAAGTTTTTCCATCAACGCTTCAAACAACGCCGGATTTTCCGCCGACAAGCATTTGATTCTATAAAATTGCTTCGCGCTTCCGCCCTCCACCATGTAAACGGCAAGCGTCCAAGGCGAGCCGGCGAAGCCGAGCAAGGCGCGATTTTCGCCCAAGCCGGCGCGCGCCATCCGCATCGCCTGCGCCATGTAATCCAGCCGCGCGGGAACGTCCGCCGCCGAACCGAGCGCCGCAAGTTTTTCTTCCGAATCCAGCGTAAAATCCATCGCGATTCCGCCGCTTTCGCGAAAAGAATAGCCCTGCCCGAGCGCTTCCGGAATCGTGAGAATATCGCTGAACAAAATTGCCGCATCCAAGTTTGCAAAGCGACGCGCGGGCTGAAGCGTAACTTCCGCCGCGAGCTCCGGCGTGCGCACAAGCGTGAGAAAATCATACTTCGCCTTGAGCTCGCGATATTCCGGCAAATAACGCCCTGCCTGCCGCATCACCCACGCGGGAACGCGATCAACGCATTCGCAACGGCATGCAGATAAAAAACGTTCCCGCGATGTCATTTCTCTTACCATTGGTTGTTCATGTTTTTGGTTTTGATATCGTTCATATCGTAGTTGCGCTCCTTGCAACCGCGAATCGGACGCGGCTCGGAAAGCTCGAGCTCAACGACATCGACGACGTTTTTTCCGCGCTTCAAAAACGGTGCCGGGCAATACAGGCGCAACTGCGGACCGACCGGCTTGCCGTCCATCGTTTGGCTCCAATAGCGCCCGAGATTGTGCCCGTTCACGTAAAGCACGCCCTTGCCCCATTTTGACATGTCGAGAAATGTGTCGCCGACTTTCGACAAGTTAAACGTGCCGCGAAAATGCCCGCCGGGAACGCTTTTGTCCTGAGACTCCGCCTTTTTCGCGTCCGCCACGGATTTTTCGGAAAGCGTTTTCGGAACGACGGTCCAGTTTTTCAACGCCTTGCCGTCCAAACGCACTTCGCCGACAATTCCTTTTCGGTCGCTTTCCATTTTTCCGCCGTAATTAATGTGCCCCATGCCTTCGACCATGATTTCGAGCTCGGAGGCTTTTTCACGCGCGGGAACGGCTACAGGTTGCTTTTTCATACGGCGATCGACCGTTGCGATGAGTTTTCCGTCGAGATAAATGTGCGCGTAATCGTGAATGCCGTCGAAATCGAGCGTTCCCGCCGCGCCTGCGGGCACGCGCGTGCGGTAAAATGCGAGTCCCTGATTTTGCCCGAAAACTTCGAAATACGGAGCGTCTTTGAATTTCCCGCCGTTTCTGAACGGGAACGTTTCCGTATTATCACGCAGGTTTGCGAAAAATCTCGGCGTAAAATCCCTGATTTCAACGGAAGGAATCGGTTTCGGAATCGGCGGCAGTTTTTCTTTTCCTTTAAGCGCGTTCCCGATGATTTCGCGGTATTGGTGATACTCCTTGGTCGGATTTCCCTGCTCGTTAATCGGCGAACCGTAGTCGTAACTCGTCAGATCCGTGTGATAATCGCCGCCCGTGCGCGGGTCGTTGTTCGCACCTGCGGTGAAGCCGAAATTCGTGCCGCCGTGCACCGGGAACACGCTGAAAGAGCGTCCCGTTTCCATGTACCATTTAATACTTCCGGAAAGATTCGTCGGCGTCCAATTGCCTTCACCCCAGCGGCGCAACCAGCCCGGATACGTTTCCGAGGAAAACACGGGAACGCCCGGATTGTATTTGTTGGCCACGCGCCACGCGCCGTCGTTCTGCCCCGGATCCAGCCCGATGCAAACATCTTTGTCCGGGTAAATCATGCCGCGCAAAAAGTGGTCGCCCGCGCCGTCGGACATATAAATCGGCGTAAAACCGCGCTTCGTCCAAAAATCCTTCAGCCAACGCAGATATTCCGGATCCTTGCGCGGCCAACTGCCGTGCTCGTTTTCGATTTGCGTCATCAGAATCGGTCCGCCGTTTTGTGCGCGAAACGGCTCCGCGACTTTTGCAATCGCTTTCAGGTAGCGCGTTTGCGCCGCCATAAAATTTTTGTCCTTAATCGTGCGGATTTTTGCGTCTTTTTCCTTGAGCAAATACGCGGGCAGTCCGCCGAAATCCCATTCGCCGCAAACGTAAGGACCGGGGCGGAAAAGCACCCACATGCCGTTGTCTTGGCAAAGTTGTAAAAACGCCGCGATGTCGCGATTGCCGGTTTTAAAATCAAACGAGCCGTCCGCTTGCTCGAAATCGTTCCACATCGTGTAAAAAGCGATTGTGTTCAGCCCCATCGCCTTGCACATCTTAATGCGGTGATCCCAGTATTCGCGGGGAATACGCTGAGGGTGAATTTCCCCGCCGCGAATCTGAAACGGCTTTCCGTCGAGCACGAAAATCCCGTCGTTCGGGTTTTGCGGGTTTTTCGCAAATTCAAATTTCACGGGTTGCGTTCCCGCATCTTTCGGTGCCGCAAAAGCGGGAACGCCGACCAACGGGAACGCCAAAACTCCTGCCGACAAAATCGCAACGAATTTAGTGTTTTTCATATTTGAGAACGAAAAACTACTAACTCGGAAATTTTCACGCAACCCCAAACACAAAAAACGCAAAGACTAAAAAATCTTTGCGTTTTTGCGCTATAACAGCGCGCGTGGGAAATTCCTTTTCCCTTAATCCGCCGCGACTTCGCCCGGCGTTTCCTCGGAGGGAACGGCAGGCTCCTCGGCAGGCGCAACAGTTTCCCCGGCAGGAACGACGGGCTCTTCGGCAGGCGCAACAGCTTCCTCGGCGGGAACGGCAAGTTCTTCCGCTTTTACCTCGGATTCTTCTTCCTTCGCGGCAGCTTTCGCCTGAGCAAGCGTCATTTTCGGATAAGTGAAAAGCGAACCGTCGGAAAGCTCGGAAACGTAGCCTTCGAGAACGAGCCAGCGCACATTGACGAGGAGCTCCGAAAGTTGCGCCTCCGTTTCAGGAGCGGTAGCCGGCGTTTCTGTCGGCGCGGGAACGGAAGCCGTTTCCGCATTTTCCGCCGGAGCGGGAACGCCTTCGGGAGCGACGTCCGTTTTCCCGTCTTCCGGTTTTGCCGCGTCTTCTCCGATTCCGAGCATAAGCTTCGGCAAATCCTGCACTTTCGTGTTCGGATGTTTTTCGAGAAAATCAAAAACGCGCTGAATCGTATCGGAGAAAACCGAGTCCGGCGTGCGGAACTTGCGGCGAATCGCGCAAACAAGCGTAATTCCCTTCGCACCGCGTTTGAACAGAGAAAATCCGGAGCGGCGCAGACGCCCGCGCAGAAGGTTCGCCGTATTCAACGGGAATTTCCGCTGAAATTCCAACTCGTGCTCGATTCCGGCTTTCACGACGCCCATCGGCATTTGCTCCAGCATTTTACCGGGAATGCGCGCCGCACCAACCGTGCGAAGCACCTTGTTTTTCCGGTTGGAAAGCAAAAAGGCTTTTGCCGCACCGACACCGTCGAGCGTTTCCGGCTCGCCTTCTCGGCGATCTTTAATCGTATAACGCTCAACCGTCTTCATTTTCTCAACCCACGCATTGATGGATTCCGAATCCTTCACGGTTTCGAGGCGCGACATAAATTTCTCAAACGGCATTTTCGGGAAATTCGCCGCATGGTGATCGCGCAAAATCTGCTGATACGCATGATAATTCGGCGGCGCAAGCAATTCTCCCGTGAAGCCGCATTTCGCAATCATGGAAAAATTCCCCTTCGGAGCTTCAATCTCAACGGTTTCCACCGTAAAGAACTTGTCCTTGTGCTGCGCAAAAACATACGCGAACGCATCCGCCTCGTTCAGGAAAGGCATGCCGTCGGGAACGCTGACAACAAGCTGCGGCGCGGGCTCGGCGGGAACGCCCGCATTGCCTTTGCGCGCCAACGGCTTAATCGCAATCGTAAAGCGTTCCGGCTTTTCCAAAATCAAATTCGCAATCTCAAACAGCGCGTAAGTGCGCGCCGAATTTTTAATCGCCTTGGAAAGAATCCCGAACGGTTTTTCCTCCGGGAAAAACGAAACTTCAACCACGCGCGGCGCGGGAACAAATCCTGCGCGCTTGCCGTCGCGGCGATGCGGCGGCTTCCCGCGGCGCTCTCTGCGCGGCGACGCTCCGTCCGAATGCGCACCGGATTCCGCCTCGGGCGCGATTCCGCGCTCCCGATTGCGCGGCGGGCGGCGATCCCGAAAACCGGCACCGGAGCCGCGTTCCCGCCTCGGAGCCGGTCCGCGACGATCGTCGCGCGAAATCCGACCGACGGAAATCTTGTCGGTTTTGTTTCCCGAAGCCCAAGAAGGCTCAAGGCTAAGCGATGAAAGCGCGCTCAAATCAAGCTCGCCGGAAAAATTTTCGTTATCTTCGTTTTTGCCGTCCATAGGTTTTACGAAAAAAAAAAGTTATGCGGAGAATTAAACCGCCCCGCCGGCATTTGCGCAACCGGAAAGCGCGTTCCCGCCGAGCTTCGGCAAAAACGGTGCCGTGGGCGAAACTTCCGCCGTTAATTTTGCAAGCCCGGGCAAATCGCCCTGATAAAGCAGGCGACCGCCGGCGTTCCCGCCCTCCGGTCCGATTTCAATAATATGATCCGCTTCCGCCAGCACGTCCGCGTGATGCTCGACCACAATAACCGTGTGCCCTTCGTCCGCCAAGCGGTGAAGCAAATGCAAAAGCTTTTCGCAGTCCGCCTGATGCAAGCCGATTGTCGGCTCTTCAAGAATATAGCAATTTTTCTGCGGCGTTCCCGCGCCCGCTTTTCCCATGCGTTCCTTCCACGACGGGAGCGCCGTTACCAATTCGCTGACGAGTTTCAAACGCTGAGACTCCCCGCCCGAAAGCGTCGGCGAGCTCTGCCCGAGCGTCAAATACCCCAAACCGCATTCCGTCATCAGCGCACAAATTTCCTGCAGTTTTTTATGAAACGAGAAAAACTCCGCCGCTTCCGCAAACGTCATCGCAAGCACGTCCGCGATATTTTTTCCGTTCCAGCGAATATCCGCGACCGCCGGAGAATAGCGCGTTCCCGCGCAATCTTCGCAAACGACGCTCGTATCCGGCATAAAATTCATTTCGAGTTTCACGCGCCCCGCACCGGCACAGGTTTCGCAACGCCCGCCTTTTGTATTAAACGAAAAAAATCCGGCGGAAAGCCCGCGCATACGCGCCTCGGGAAGCGTCGCAAAAACCTGCCGGATAATGTCAAACGCGCCGATGTAAGTCGCCGGAGTCGAGCGCGACGTTTTTCCTATCGGCTCCTGGTCGACGACAATCAGCTTCCGAAATACGTTCCCGCCGCGCAACTCGCGAAACGCGGTTTTCCCGGAATCATCATCGATAAGGCGTTCCCGCAAAGCACGCTCGCCCGTAAGCGTATCTATTTTTTTAGATACGGAAAAGGCAAGAGCCGGCGCAAGCAAATCGGAAACCAGTGTTGATTTCCCCGCGCCGGAAACGCCGCAAACGACATTCAGCCGCCCGACCGCAAATTTCACGTCGATATTCTTCAAATTGCGCAAGCGTGCGCCGCGAAGCGAAACAAACGTCGTGCTTTTCCCGACGCTTCGCCACGCGCCGCGCATCGGATGCGCAATTCCCGCCGATAAAAATTTCGCCGTGCGGGAATTTTTTGCCTGCGCATTTTTCAACAACTGCTTCGGCGCGCCGGAAAAAAGGATTTCCCCGCCCTGTGTTCCCGAGCCCGGTCCCATGTCTACAATATAATCCGCCGCGCGCATCGTTTCCTCGTCGTGCTCAACAACCAGCACCGTATTCCCGCGATCGCGCAAATCTTTCAACGAGCGGATAAGGCGCACGTTATCGCGCGGATGTAAGCCGATGCTCGGCTCGTCGAGCACGTAAAGCGCGCCGGAAAGGTTCGAGCCGAGTTGCGCCGCAAGCCGGATGCGCTGCGCTTCGCCGCCGGAAAGCGTATTGCTCGCACGATCCAACGTAAGATAACCGAGCCCTACTCCGTCGAGGAAGCGCAGGCGGGAACGCACTTCCGGCACGATGCGCGCGGCAACGGCTTTGTCTCGCGCGTTCAGTTTCAAATGTTCCAGCACATCAAGCAATTGCGCCGGAGAAAGCGCAAGCAATTCGGGAAGCGAAAACGACGTTCCCGCCGCACATTTTTTTTCGTCGGTAAAAATGCGAACGGCGCGAGCAAGCGCATTCAAACGCTCGCCGCGACAAACCGGACAAATTTTCCGGGAAACTTTATCGGAAAGCGCATCGTCGTTGAGCGCATCTTCTTCTGCGCCCCAAGCTTCCACCACGCGCCCGTGCCCGTGGCATTCCGGGCACCAGCCGCGCGGAGAATTCCACGAGAAATTTTTCGGATCAAGCTCCGGAAAAGCCTCTCCGGTTTCCGGATCAATGCGTTCCCGCGAAAGCCACTCCACAGCGTTCCCGCGCGCGCCCAAAAGAAGCGCAATTCCTTTTCCGAGGCGCAATGCTTCTCCAACCGCCTTTTTCAACACGCCGGAATCCGCGACCGAAATCTCCGCGACGACCGCTTCAATATCGTGTTCTTTGTAACGATCGAGCGGCTTAAAATTTTTCAATTCCGTAATGATTCCGTCGATACGCAATTTTTCATAACCGTGTTCAATCGCCCAAGTTGCAAGCGGTTGGTGGTGACCTTTTCGATTGCGAATAAGCGGAGCCGCGAGCAAAAGTTTTTCGTTTTTGCGGCAAGACTTTAAAACTTCCGCAACGCGCGCGCACACCTGCTCCTGCGTTCCCGCGACCAGCGGCGTTCCCGTGCGCGGATTGTGCATCACGCCGATTCTCGCGTATAGAAGGCGCAGATACTGCGCGACTTCCGTTACCGTCGCGACCGTGGATTTTGCGCTTCCGCGCGTGATGCGTTGCTCAATGGCAACCGTCGGCGGAAGCCCCGTCAGCACGTCCGCGTCGGGGCGCGGCATTTGCTCCACGAACTGACGCGCATACGCGCTCATACATTCCATGAAGCGGCGTTGACCTTCGGCGAAAATCACGTCGAACGCCAGCGAAGATTTTCCCGAACCGGAAACGCCCGTAAACACCGTGAGCGCGCGATGCGGAATCTCCAAAGAAACATTTTTCAAATTGTGCTCGCGCACGCCGCGAAGCGAAATCCCTGCGGCATTTTCCGGCGACGCCGGCACGGCGTTCCGCACAAAGCCGGGCGCGAAATTCTTCGTAGCATTTTGCGCCTCGCGCAAAAACGGAGCCGTCGCCGTATTCCCGTTCGCGAGTTGCGAAGGCGTTCCCGCCGCCACGAGTTTCCCGCCTTTTTCTCCCGCTTCCGGTCCGAGTTCAAGCAACCAATCGCAGGCAAGCAAAACATCCGTCTGATGCTCGACGACGACCACCGTATTTCCCGCCGCCACGAGTTTTTTCAAAATTTTAATGAGCAAAGAAACGTCTTCGCGGTGAAGCCCCGTTGTCGGTTCGTCCAGCAAAATCAGGCGTCCGGCGTTCCCGCGCTCCGTTTTTTTCTTTCCTTTTTCCGGAGCGGCAATCGACGTAAGAAATTTAACGAGTTTGAGCCGCTGCGCCTCGCCGCCGGAAAGCGTATTCAAAGGTTGCCCGAGCGACAAATACCCGAGCCCGATACTTTCGAGAAGCTCCAATTTTTCAACAATTTTTCGCGTTCCCGCAAAAAACGATTTCGCCTCCGAAACCGTAAAGTCGAGAATTTCCGCCACGTTTTTCCCGTTATAGAGAAATTCGAGCACCTCACGACGAAACCGCCGCCCTTCGCAAACCGGACACGGGACGTGGACGTCGGAAAGAAACTGCATCTCAACCGCTTCCCAGCCCGCGCCGCCGCAATGCGGGCAACGCCCGTCGCCGCTGTTAAACGAAAAATGCGACGAAGCCAGCCCCAGACGTTGCGCTTCTTCCGTATCCGAAAGTAAATTACGAATGTGCTCCCAAACCCCGGAATAAAGTGCGGTGTTGGAGCGCGGCGTTTTTGAAACGGGAGACTGGTCCACGAGAACGACTTCCGCTATCGGCTCGCCGGATTCAAATTTAAACGGCGGCAATTCAAAATCATCTTCCGCGGGAACGCCCGATTTATCCTCCGCAAAATGCGCGAGCACATTGTTCAGCAAAGTCGATTTTCCCGAACCGGAAACGCCGCAAAGCCCGACTAATGCGCGCATCGGGAACGAAACCGAAAAATTTTTCAAATTGTGGGCAAAAACTTTTGCAAGTTTGATTTCCGGTGTTTTTTTCCCGCGAACAACCGCTTCCGGACTCGCGAGCGCGGGAACGCGCGCACCGCTCAACCATGCGCCCGTTACGGAATTTTTGCATTTCAAAATCCCTTCGGGAACGCCGGAATAAACCAGCTCTCCGCCCTCCGCGCCCGGCTTCGGTCCGATTTCAATCAGCCAATCCGCCGCGCGCATCACGGATTCATCGTGCTCGACGACCACCACCGTGTTCCCGCCGGAAACAAGCCTCCGCAAAATCGAAACCATTTTCCCGAGGTCGCGCGCGTGGAGCCCGACGCTCGGCTCGTCGAGAATAAACAGCGTGTTGGCAAGCGACGCGCCCAAGCACGCCGTGAGGTTCACGCGCTGCGTTTCTCCGCCGGAAAGCGTGCGCGACTGGCGGTCAAGCGTCAGATAGCCCAAGCCCACTTCCCGCAAATACGAGAGCCGGTTGCGCGTTTCGACAAGTGCGACATCCTCCGCCCGCTGCGCGGAAGTTTCGCTTGTCGCGAAATGCAAATCCTCCGTAAGCTCCAGCAATTCGTCGACGGTTTTGGAATACAATTCCGGGAGCGTGAACCCGCGCCACTTCCAGCAAAGCGATTCTTCCCGAAACCGCGTTCCCGCGCATTCCGGACATTTTACGTAGGCGCGAAAGCGAGAAAGAAAAACGCGCACGTGCATTTTGTAAGACGTGCTTTCAAGCCACGAAAAAAATCGACGCACGCCATACCAGCCGCACGACCATTCCGCCTCCGTCCAATCGGCATCGCCGGCAAGAATGTATTCCCGCGTTTCGGCGGGCAACTTGCTCCACGGCACATTTGTCGGAATTTTTTTGCGGCGGCAGGCACGCATCAGGTCCGCCTGGGATTCGCCGTAAACTTCCCCGGAAAACGGAGCAAACACGCCTTCCGCGAGCGTTTTCGTCTCGTCGGGAATCACTTTTTTCCAGTCAACTTCGATAACGCGCCCGAAGCCGCGGCAACGCGGGCACGCGCCGACGGGCGAATTGAACGAAAAAAGTGCCGGAGACGCTTCGCGAAAACGCCGGCGTGTTTTCGGCGAAACCAGTTTGTCCGCAAACGCGCCGCATTCTTCGTAATTCCCGTTCCCGCATTTTTTAAAAAGAAATAAAATTCCGCCGCCGAGCTTCATCGCCGATGCCGCCGCTTCGATGAAACGGGAACGCTCCGTATCCGAAATTCGGATACGGTCGGCAACCACAAAAATTTTTCCGACTTTTCCCGTCTGCGGGTTTTGCAGAAAGTCGTCGATTTCAAAAAGCTCTTTTTCTGCCAAAATTTTAGTAAACCCGCGCGAAACGAACTCCGGTAAAATTTCCGGCCAGCGTATTTTTTTCGGACGCTCCAAAAGAAACGCGACGACAAGGCGTTCCCCGTCAAAGCGTTCCTGCGCATGCGACCAAACCGTGGCGGGCGACCACGCCCGAAGCGGCGTTCCCGTCGCCGGATCAATAAGCTCGGCGTGATGCGCGAACCAAATTTTCATCCAATCGCAAAGCTCCGTCATCGTCCCGACCGTCGAGCGCGACGTTTTCACGGAATTTCCCTGCTTAATCGCAATCGACGGGCGCACATTTTCCACCGCGTCGACGCTCGCCTCGGGCAAAAGCTCGAGAAATTGGCGCGTGTAAGGCGAAAACGTTTCAACGTAGCGGCGCTGTCCTTCCGCGTGAAGCGTTTCAAAGACAAGCGAGGATTTACCCGCCCCGGAAAGTCCGGTAACCACGACGAGCTTCCCGACGGGAACGTCCGCGTCGATTCCTTTTAAATTATTTTGGCGCACTCCGCGCAGCCGAATGGCTTCCGGTAAATTTTTCATAGTGTTTAAGCGTTTTGGAATCTCTACATTTTTCGAGCCAAAAACGCAAAGATTTTGAAAAACCGGGGAAAGAAACCACGAAGGAACACGAATTTTCGCCGCATAACGTTTGGTGAGCAAAGCAAAATCATCTTTGATACAAGCTTCAAAATCTCGCGCGAAGACGCAAAGTTTTTTGGCGGTTTATTTTCCCACAGATGAAACAGATACTCGCAAATATTCTGATTTCTTCTTTGCGTTAAAACCATTCGTGAAACTTTGTGTCCATTCGTGGTTTCTTTTTTAATTAAATTTTAAAAACTTCGCGACTTAGCGGCTTTGCGCGAAAAAAAAAACGGGTGAAGTTTGTGCGAACAAAAAGAAATTTTCGCCGCATAACGTTTGGTGTGCAAAGCAAAATTATCCTTAATACAAGCTTCAAAATCTCGTGCGAAGACGCTAAGACGCAAAGTTTTTTGGCGGTTTATTTTCCCACAGATGAAACAGATTTTCACAAATATTCTGATTTCTTCTTTACGTTAAAACCATTCGTGAAACTTCGTGTCCATTCGTGGTTTCTTTTTTAATTAAATTTTAAAAACTTCGCGACTTAGCGGCTTTGCGCGAAAAAAAACGTTCCCGCGACCGGAGCCGCGGGAACGCTAACCATAATCTATGAATTAATATATTACAGAAATTATTTGCGGCGGCGACGCGATGCCACCAACGCAAGCGCGCCCAAGCCCGCAAGCATTCCGAACGCCGACGGCTCAGGGATGACATTGTTGTCCAATTTCGTAAGCGAAATACCCGAGAACGTTTCGGCCCCACCATTTGTCCAAAGGCGCGTGCCACCATCGCGTCCTTCAAACTGAGTGTTTGAAACCACTTTTCCGCTCTCAGAAGCACTCCAGGAATATGTTTCCGAAGATTCGCCCACCTTCAATGTAAATATTCCGCTTTCTTGGGAAACACCTTCCTCATTAACGTCTAAAACGAAAGAAAGTGCAATACTGACACCTACATTTGCCTCAACGACTGAATCAAAGGTAATTTCTGCCGCCTCGTCCTTATACCCGAAAGTAATATTTCCATTCGTCGTTTGAAGAACATAGCCCGCAGCTCCTTTAGCATCTTTTTCGGTTCCGAAGAGATACTTCGCCCCTGTTTCAAGCGACTTATCTGTCAATGTAAATTCAAGTTTCCACGAATCGAGCGGAGATGAAACACTTGAATCAGACCATACGAATCCGCTGTTTCCGCTTTCGAGCTTACTACCAGCAGGAGTCGTAAGTGTAAGCAGAATCTCCTCTGCGTTAGCGAATGTTGTTCCGGCGGCGAGGAGAGCCGCGAGTGTGATGTATTTTTTCATAATGATTAAGTTTGATTGTGATTGTTAAAATGATTTTTGAGGGTAAAAACCGGAACGCATGCGACGTTCCCGCCGATTTGTCCCAATTTTCAGTGCGGATTGTCGCAAAAAAAAAAACGTGCCCGTCAAGCACGTTTTGAAAAAAAATCCGCAAATTTCACCAATTACACAAAAGAATCTCGCGCGAAGACGCAAAGTCGCTAAGACGCAAAGTTTTTTGCAGTTTATTTTTCCCGCAGATGAAACAGATTTTCACAAATATTCTGATTCTTCTTTGCGTTAAAAATCATTCGTGAAACTTCGTGTCCATTCGTGCTTCCTAAAAACATTACGGCTTGGTTGCTTGGCGCGAAAAAAGTTTTTTCACAAATAGGTTTCCGGTTCTGCGATTGCGCGAAAAGCCCGGTTTTGCTATAAAATCGGTTATGAATAAAACGCTTAGACTACTCCGCCTCTTCACTGTTTTTTCAATTTGCGCACTCAGCGCGTTTTCGATGCCCGCCGCCATTGCCGCCGAAAAAAAATCGGAGCAAAAGAATCTCCCGGCGACCTGCGTTCCCGCGAGCCGCGAAAATCTCGCCTGGTGGAAAAATATGAACGACAGCTTTAACGCAACTGCGCGGGAACGTAATGCAAAAATCGTTTTCCTCGGCGATTCCATTACGGATTTGTGGCGGCGTCCGGCAAAACGAAACGGCGGGAAAGAAATTTGGGACGAAAGAATCGCGCCGCTCGATGCGGTCAATTTCGGAATTTCCGGAGACAAAACGCAAAACATTCTCTGGCGCTTGGACAGCGGAAACCTCGGCGGGAAAATGTCGCCCAAACTCGTCGTTCTGATGATCGGCACCAACAATTGGCGCGATGCGCCGGAAGACACGGCGCAGGGCGTGAAAGCGATTTTGGAAAAAATCGGCGCGCAGCATCCGAAAACGAAAATCCTGCTCCTTGCCGTGTTCCCGCGCGGAGCCGACGACGCGGACGCCAAACGCCAAACCAACGAAAAACTAAACGCGATGATTCAAAAATTCGCGGATAACCGCCGTGTTTTTTGGCTCAATATCAACAAAGTTTTTGTCGAAAAAGACGATATGCACAAACTTTCGCCGAGCGTAATGCCGGATTTGCTTCACCCGAACGCGGAAGGCTATCGCCGCTGGGCGGACGCGGTTTTACCGACCGTCAAACGCTTGGCGAGATAGCGGCGTCCGGCTTCCTTTTTTGAGCACGAAGCCGCCGCGCCGCGTTCCCGCTATTTCGCGGGAACGTATTTGATTCCGGCGGCACGTTTCAATTGAGCGGAAACCAACGGCGCCGCCGGATCTTTCCGGTCCTGCGCGCCGCCGAGTGCGACCACGATTTCGCCCTTCGGCGGAATTACCGTTGCGTTTTCAAAGACAAAAGCCGCCTTTCCGTAGCGCAAAGCCGCGCCGTCGAGCAAGATGGCGACCTCGCCCTTGTTTTTGAGCGTAATGCTTTTTCCGTCTTTGGCGGGAACGAGTTGCGGCTTTCCCTGCGGGATTTTAATTTGCGGAAAATCCGCTTTTACCAATTCGGCAAAGGTCATTTCCGCGAGCCGCTTTGCGCCGAGAGCGTTCGGGTGCAAGCCGTCGGGCAAATAAAATTCCGGATGTCCGGCAAGCGGAGAGTAGGCGTCAATGCCGTGCGCTTTGTATTTTTTTGCGATTTTCGCCAAAAGTTTTTCGGCGGCGGGACGATTTTTTGCGGAGCCGTTATCCTGCTTCGGGAAGGAAAATTCGGGCAAATAAACATTGCCCGGGAACGTCTTCTTCCCGTCGGGACCGCGAAAATCCGGAGCGAGCTTCGTCCACATCATCAACGCGACGTTTTTGCGTCCGCCGAGCCACGCGTCGATAAGTTTTTCATAACCGGAAACGAAAAGTTTTTCGTCCCACCACGCGCCGGTGTCATTGATTCCGAGATTGCAGATGTAGGCATCTGCCTGCCATTCCACGGCGTTTTTGTGCTCCGTGTTGTCGCCGAGCCAGCGGCGGCGATTTTTTTGGCTCGGATAATCGCCGCAGGTTTTTCCCGGATTTCCGAAATTGCGCACTTCGAACTCCGCGCCGAGAAGTTCGCCGAGACGCTTCGGGTAATTGTCCGCATTTCGGGTCGGAATCAGGTAGCCGAACGTAATGGAATCTCCGATACAGGCGATTTTCGTAGCGGCGGAAAGCGTAGATGCCGCGAGCGACAAAACGGAAACGGCAAGCACCGCGAGAAGAGATATTTTTTTCATAGGGGTTTTAATAAAGAAAAAAAAATTGGTCGGGCGTGAGGGATTCGAACCCCCGACCCTCTGCTCCCAAAGCAGATGCGCTAGCCAGACTGCGCTAACGCCCGAAAATTGCATTGAGCATCGTTTTTTATTGCTCTTGTTGTCAACACAATATTCCATTGTGTCTTTCAATTTTTACTTAGCAAAAAAATTTAACACAGACTATGGAAAATTCTTCAATCGACGGAACCATCGAACCGGTAAACACGGAATCCAAAATTCCGATGATTCTTGCCATTGCCGCGTTCGTTCTCGGCGGACTGTCTTTCGTGTTCGCGTGGAACACGAAGAGCAATCTCACCCGCCACAAAGACAGCATTATCAAGGAAGTGAACGATGCCGTCGAAGTCGCCAAGCAAGCGGCGGCAGACGCACGCAACGCCGGTGCCGGCAGCGACGGAATTTCCACGCTTCAAACCGATTTCGAAGAACTCGAAGCGATGGTGAAAGCGGAATACAGCAAACTTTCCGGCGTTATCAAAAATCTTGTTGAACACGGAACGCAAACCAACAAGCGCCTCGACCGCCTCGAAGGTCGCACAAGCGGTCCCGCCCGCGGCACCACGACGACCGCCGCGACTCCGGCTTCCGCCGATCCCGCGCCCGCAACGGCTCCGGTTTCCTCCAACGGAAAATATGTCGTGAAAAAAGGCGACTATCCGGGAAAAATCGCAAAGGAACTCGGCGTTTCCACCAAGGCGCTGATGGACGCGAATCCGGGATTGGATCCGACCAAGCTTCAAATCGGACAGGAACTCAACGTTCCCGCGAACCAATAATTCAATTTCCCGTAAAATCCATACGCCCGTGTTCCCGCGGGCGTAATTTTTTTATAAATACACCTTATGAAAACCCCGGCTCACTGGAATTTGACGCAAGAAAATCTTCACGCAAAATGCGTGGTTTTCGACGTTTACAAAGAACATTTCGCGCACCCGACGGACGGACGCGAGGGCGATTTCTACGTTGCGCACGCGCCGGATTGGGTAACAGTCATTCCGGTAACGAACGAGGGAAAAATCCTTCTCGTCAACCAATTCCGCTTCGGCATCCGCGAGCTTTCGTGGGAATTTCCCGGCGGGGTCATCGACAAAGGAGAAAATTTTCTCGAAGCCGCCGTGCGCGAGGTGGCGGAAGAAACCGGCTACCGCGGGAACGCTCCTATTGAGCTCGGGAACGCCGCCGCCAATCCGGCGATTTTTAACAACCGTTGCCATTTCGTGCTCATCGAAAATTGCCGAAAAGTCGAAGAAACGCATTTCGACGCCAATGAAGAAATTGAAATGAAGCTCGCAACTCCGCAGGAAGTGCTCGCCCTCGCCCGCAGCGGCGAAATGAAACACGCTCTCATGCTCACGGCTCTTTCCAAAGCACTTCTCCTGCGCCCGGATATTTGGAAATAAAAGCACGAATCCCGCCGAGTGCACCGGAAAAAAAACGCAAAGTTATTTTCAAAAAAACTCTTTGCGGGAACGCAAAAAAAAAGACGCGACCTCGAGCCGCGTCTTTTTTTTAATTTTCTTCGTCAAATTTTCTCTCAAAGAGTGTTTGCAGGCTATCGAGCATGCAAGCAGCGTCGACGGCATTTCCCGTCGCCACAAAACTTAATTTCGCCCCGCACCCGGCAGCAAGCATCATGAGACCCATGATGCTCTTTCCGTTGACCTGCTCGTCATCTTTAACGACATCAAGCCCGACGGAAGGGAATTTATTGGCGATACGCACAATCATCGCCGCAGGACGGGCGTGGATGCCCATCTTGTTTTGAACAATAAGCTCTCTGGTGTGGGTCGTTTCTGACATTTTAAGGGTTAATGGAAATGATTCGGCGGGAACGCGGCAAGAAAAAAAATAAAATTGCCTCACAAACGGCTTAATTCACAACGCAAAGAGGAAGCGACGGGAACGTCGCCTCCTCTTCGATTTTCGGAAAATCGCGTTTTTTTAGAAACGGGAACGGAAACCGAGATTTACGGAGTGAGCCGTATCCGAATCCGTTGACATTTCAAAGCGATAGCCGCCGTAGATGCTGTTGTTGCGATCCAAGTCGTAGCTCAAGCGCGGACCGATAGAGAACGAGTCTTCCGCAAATGTTTTCGCGGACGCGGTGTAGGAAGCATCGCTGATTTCCGGCATCGCGTAGTCAATATCAACGTCGGAATCCATCAATTCACGCGTGTAGGCTACGTCAAGATTGAAGCGGGAAGTTTTTCCGAGCCACGGGAACGTTACCGCGAGCGACGCGCCGACAGTCGCACGCAAACTGCTCGCGCCGAAAGAGTCGGTGTCGAGTGCCGTTGCCGCGCCGGATTCGTCAAAAGCGTTCACGCCGTAGTAGGAATACGCCAAACCGACGTAAGGCATGAGGTTCACGCTTGTTTTTTCGTCTTCGCTCATGCCGAGCGGAATGAGCATTCCCGCGTTCGCAAACGCGCCCGCATGCCAAGCGGTCGTGTCCCCGTTTACTCCGCCGAGCACGGTTCTGCGATCCACGTCAAACATGGCGAAACCTGCCTGCACGCCCGCGTCCACATAGAAGCGGTTTTCGATGAGTTTTCCGATAAACGCCGTCGCGCGAACGTCGTGAGATTGAATTTCGCCGCCGTTGTCGTGAATATCGGCATCGCCGAAATCGTAGGCGAAAGAGAATCCGGCGACGGTTGTCGCGTTCATCTTAACGTCCATCCCGGCGATTGCGCCGTAGGAGTTCATATCGAAAGTGCGCGTATCCGGCTTTCCTTCGTCCGCCTGAGCGAGCGTGCCTTGCGCTTGCGCGAAAAATTCCCAGTCGTCGTGAATTTCCCACGCGAATTGCGTGTAGCTGTCGTAGCGGCGTTGCTCAATGCGCGAGGAAATCGCGGCGATGTCGCTGACAAATCCGCTTTGCGGGAGCGCGAGCATTGCGCCGTAGCTCAGCGGGGAAAGGTTGTTCAGCGTTCCCGCAAGGTCGCTGTTCGGCGTCTTGATAATCGCCTCAGCAAGTTGCCCCGCCGCCGTGAGTGTATTGTAGCGCCCTTCTTTGAGAACGATTCCGTTGACGGTATTTTTCAACTCGCCGGCATCAGTCTGCGTAATATCGTTCAGCAAACCGACAAATGCCGAGCTGATGCCTTCGTGTAAATCCACGCCGGCATTGGCAAGATCGTTCGCCACGATATAGATCGATGTCGATCCGGTTTGCGCCGGGTCCTTGTAATAATTGAGCCCGTCAGCAGACACGATGGTGAGATTATCGAAAGTAATCTTGTTCTTTCCCGTCGGATTGCCGCTCCCGATGTATTTGAACAGCGAAACGGGGGTTCCGCGAACACTCGTCGCTTCGGTATCGATTTCTACCTTCAGTTTTCCGGCAACAACTTCCGCCGTTCCCGTGAACTCAATTCCGTCGCCCGTGAAAACAAAGGTCGTTCCGGAGTTGAACACGACATCGGAGCTTTCACCGACGAGGCTGACGCCGCCGATGAGCGTGCCGCCGCTCGCGATTTCGAGCTTGGACGATTTCGAAACCGTTTTTTCCGCGCCGTAAATCAGCGTAGATCCGCCTTTGACGAGTGTTTCGCCTTCATACGACAGAACTGAAGCGTCCAGTTGCAAATTTGTTCCCGACTCAACCGTGATTCCTCCGGTTCCGGAAATATCTTTGGACCAAACCGTAACTTCGGTCGGACGCACCGCACGGAACGCATTCGGAGTGGTTTTGAATACAAGCCCGCCGTTCCCGTTTGCATTCGCATTTGCGCTCAGCTCAATAGTTTCGTTGAGTTTTACGAGGTCCGTCAGCGTCAGCGTTTTACCGGCGACGTTTCCGAGGGTAACAAACGGAGAATTTTCGGAACCGTTCAGAAGCAGGTCCTCTCCGCCTTCCGTCTTGAGGTTAAAGGCTTTCGAAACTGCATTTTCAGCGGAAAGATCCAGTTCGCCGTCGCGCAAAAGCACGAGAGAGGAAACATTTTCGCCCACGGAAACCGTTCCCGCAAATGCGGACGTTCCCGCGCTCGTAACAAGGATGCGGGATTCTGCGCCGAGTGCTTTGATTGCCAAATTCTCCGTCGCGCCAACGCCGAAACCGCCGGACTGCGTTGCGGAACCGACCGTTACGGAATTAAGCCCCGTCGGGACAGACTCCAGAACCATTGCGCCGTCGCCGACAACCGTCAAATCCGTCAGTCCGATAAGCGTGCCGTCAAATTTCTGTGCGCCGGTTTCATTGGCATTCACCGTAACCGTCAATTTCCCGGATTTGACGTTAATCGTTCCCGCGCCGGAGAAAGCGGCAAATTCTTCGACGTTTGCCGCCAAATCAAGCGTTACGTTGCTGCCGACATCGATGATTCCCGTAAACGCTTCGGGCTTGATATTCCCGTTTGCGGTAATCGTCGCGGTGGTTGCCGTCGAGAAAGAGAGCGTTCCCGCGCCGGAAAGCGAACCAAGGTTATCGAGTGCGAAATTCGTCAACGGATCCGAGAAGCGGAACGTCGCACCCTCTGCGATTGCCAAGGAATCCGGTTGGTTTGTGAAAAGCCCGGCACCGACTTCCAGCGTTCCCGCCAGAACATTGATATTTAAATTTGCGACGTCGATTTTGTTTTTGGGAACAACACTTGCGTTTTCCGAAATCTTCACGGAGCCTTCGCCGTTTTTAACGAAGGTTACGTTTTCATCAGCGGCAGCGGTAACGGAAAGCCCGTTAAAGTCAACCGTTCTTCCGGCTCCGGCGTTCAAGTTGATTGTGTGGTCCTTGTTGCCGGTGATGCTCAATGTTCCGGAAAATCCTGTCGTCGGGCCGGCGGAATCAGTGCTCCCGAGCGTGAGCGTTTCTCCGCTGAAAGTAAGCGTGCCGCGCCCGGTGAGAGCACCGGCAAGCACCGAATCCCCGGACAATTCAATCGTGCGTTCGAAGCCCAAATCGAGAGACGTTTGCGAGCCCATTACCAACGACGAGAGAACGATTTTCTTTTCGTCGTCCGTCGGTGCCGGAGTGCCGTTCAATTCTCCGATTTTGAGTTGTGCGCCGCCGACGAGCTCGATTGCGTCCACATTCGCGAAGCGAACGTTTTTCAAATCCAGTTCACGTTTTTCGTAGGTCGCTCCGGTGGAATCGGTTGTCAAATCGAGACCGGTAGCGGACACGCGCAGGGTTTCCGTTCCCGCAGACTGCGTTCCGGAAATAACGGAGCCGGAAAGCGTCGTGCTCGCCGAAAGGTCAAACACGAGTTCCGCATCGCTTCCGAGCGCGAACGTCTTCGTGCTGAGTGCGGTTCCGTCAGCGTCAATGCGCAGTGCGCCGCTCGCGATTTCCGCGTCCGTCGGAGAGAAATTTTTCCCGGCGACCGCCAAGGTATTGTTTCCGAGTGAAACAAATTTTCCTCCGGAGACATATCCGGAAATTCCGGCATCGAGAATAAACGTTCCCTTGCCTTCAATTTTTCCTTCGAAATTCAGCTCAACGGCTCCGAGTTCCGGGGCGCGGAAAATCGCGTTGTTTGCTTCTTCCCGTGCGAAGGCGAGCTTAAACGAAGCGGGAATCGCGTTCCCGGTATCATCATATTGGCTTACGGCGTTGAGCGTAATTCCGAATTTCGGACTGCGAGCTTCGGCATCGACCGTCGCCACCAAACCGCCCTCTGCGACAAGGAACGTTCCCGTAAAATCCTCGCCGCCTTCCGGAACATCGAGCAAGGCGTTTCCGAGGTCGACAACGCCGTCGCCGACTTTAAGAACAACGCCTCCGCCGCTCAGCCGGGCTTGGCTTTCAGGAACAAACATTGCGCCCGTTGCCGTTTCCGGATTGTAGCCGGAAGGCATCTTTCCGGTTTCCGGGTCGCGATAGCTGTCCTCAATCATCTCCTTCGTGGCATTAATTGTCAGCAACGCGCCGGATTTTACGAAAACGCCGGACGTTTGAGCAATCGCGTCATAATCGACGTAAAGCTCCCCGGCTTCCACGCTCGTTTGTCCGCTGTAGGTGTTTACGCCCGTGAGCTTCAGAGATTCCGAGCCGAATTTGACCAAATTCATTGAGCCGGAAAGCGTTCCCGCGAAGTCCGTATTATCGTAGCCGAATGCGGCTTTCAAATCGTCATAATCCGGATTAATCAGCTCCACTCCGTAAATTTTTCCGATTTGTGCAACATTCCACGACGTGATTTGGAACTGATACTTTTCCGAAGTCGGATAGAAGTTCGTGATGAGCGAATACAGCGTCTCGTCCGGCATTTTGTCGAATCCGGCACCCTTGTAAGCGGCTTTGAGATATTCCAAACCGCCGGCGGCAACGATTTTGTTCCAGCCTTCGACATTCAGAGATGCCGTTTTCGGATTGGAACCGTCCAAATACGCACAAACGCCTTCTTCGCCGCTCGCAATCTGATTAACGAGCGCGCGAAGCGAGTCTTTCATCATCGCGGAAAGCTGAGCTTCCTTGGAACCCAAAAACGCATTGACGTTTTCAACGGAGAAAACCTTGCGCAACCATTCCGCTGCCGTTTTTTCGCCGGAGAAAAGTGTGTCTGCCGACACCGTCGTTCCCGTAGAGAAATCGTAGCGCGCACTGTTTTTCGCGCCGGCACCGCTTTGCATCGCTTCCAAAATCTTATCGGTTTTGGACGTCGCATCGTATTTTGTCGAAGCCAAGATGCGCGAGAACGCGCCGTCGTAAACATTTTCGTCCGTCGTGTAAATCAGTTTCGCCGGATTTTTCAGGTATTTGACCGTAGAATCGTAGGTAAACTTTTTGCTACGGGAACTCGTCGCGGCATCGGAAAGCGATTTGTAGAAATTATCTTTCAGGGACGTTCCCGTGAAATACTTTTCATACTTGTCATACTGCGCCGTCGCAAAATATTCGCCTTCGCGACCGGACAAAGTCCGATCGGCTCTGCCGACGTGAAAGTCGCCGCTCGCGGAAACGGAGGTTTCGGCTTCCCCGATAAGAGCGCCGACTTTCGCGTAATCGTTGCCGGAGAATGTCGCGGAACTGCCGTTGGCAAGGAACAAGCCGGAAAAACCGTTGTTCGCATTCGTCTGCGACACGGAAAGCGCGCCGGAAAGCGAAATCAATGCACCGAAAAGATCGCCGCCGTTCGTATTATCGTTGCTTTTCATTCTGACGGCGCGGCTTCCGCCGAGATTGATCAAATTCCCGTTCCCGGAAATTGTTCCGCCGAAAATCGCGTCTTCATCTGTCTTTGTCAGCACCAAGGTTGCATCAGCTTCCACCTTAACGGTGGAATAATTGGCTTCTCCGATGAGATTTCGCACCATTTGCACGCCGCTAAGCACTTGCAACGACGAATATTGGAGCGAAGTTCCGTCATAGCTGCCCAAAAGATTGTCGTAGCGTTCTTCTTCGGGATTAAGCCCGCGGAGAATGATGCTTTCCGCCGAAGAGAAAATACTGGGGCTTTTTTCCCCGACTTCTCCGAGAATAAGCGGAAGCCCGTCGCGAACGACAACCGAGCCCGTAAACTGAGACTGTTCCGTCGTAAACTGAACCGACGCTTCAGGCGTATTCAAATAAGCGAGGGCGAGTCTGCGATACTGCAACGTCGCCGCCGGATCGGAGACTTCGGAAAGAGACGTAGACGTTAAATCATTTTCTAAAATAATAACGCGGGACAGCTCCAGTGTTCCGGAGCCTTTAATCAAACCGGTAACAAAGCCTGCATCATCTACCAATAATTCAAGATTGCCCTCTTCCCCGATTTCGACATTCGTTTTTTCAATCCCTGCCAAGGAAGAAACCCAACGACCTTCTTCCACCCGCAAACGAGAGAGAGAGCCGGAAAACCGCCCGAACTCGGATGGCGTTGACGAACAATCATAGAGAAACGTTCCCGCGCCGGTTTTCACGACAAGCCCGTCGCCGTTATCATCAAGTTTAAGATCGTCGTGTTCGTGAGAGTCGGTCCCCAACCGGGTAATAATTTCACCTTGGAACCAACCGTCGCGATAGGCGTCCTGATTAATCGTCAGCACGGAACCGCCGGCAACACGCAATTTTTTTGAAGAGCCCCGCTGATAGTGCTTCGACCCGTCATTCCAAGATTGCAAAAACGCCTCGGTGTTCGACGCCCGATCTTCGGACGCATCCGCCATGAGAGCCGAACGTTCCCGCCAAAGCGATTGAAAGTTATTGAAAACCTGGTTGCCGTAAACCGTCACCAAAGAAACATCCTGAATTGCACCTTCCGTTCCGCTAATCGCAGATGCGTTCACGGCTCCAGCAAGCACCTGCGTCTGCCCGAGTGTCTGATAAGTGCCGGTGGCATTTGCCGTCGTTCCGAGTTGCACCGCCGTTGCGTTGGCAAATACATTGTCTACGGCGACAGCGAGGGCTTCGCTGTCCGTCAGCATGGAAAGCTTCTGACTCGTATCGCCTTCTATCTCACCTTTTGCGGAACCGTCCGCGCCCGAGGCGGTTTTTCCGTAAATATTTGCCCCGACAAAGGTAACGTAGTTGTCGATGATGATGTCGGCGAGGTGATTTCCCTTCTCCCAGGTATTTCCGGTTGTGCTTTTTCCCGGATCCAATTCGGATTCACCGATAAACGCGACGGCTCCTTCCCCGACGACATAAAGACGACCGTTCCCGGCAAGCCGCCCGACCGTCGAAATATCGACTTTGTTATAGGTATAATCCAAACCCTCGACTTGGCGATCCGCCTCACTCGAATAGAGAACGATGCGATTGTGCGAACCGGCATCCGTTCCGAGGCGCAACACGGATTTCGAGTCGGAATGAAGATTTTTTACAAAATTCAGGGCATTTACGCGCTCCGCCAGCAAATTCGTATGCAGGCGTTGTGCCGCAAGGTTCTTGTTCGATTCTTCAAAAGACAATACCGCGCCGTCTTTAAGCGTAACCGAAGCTCCGACGTAATCGTCGATTTCGAGCGCAACCGGAGTATCGCTATCCGTCTGATTCGGTTTATACAACCCGACAAACTGCACCAATTGTCCCTTGAGATTGAGCGTTGTGCCCTCGCCTTCGACGACGACCGTTCCCGTGAAGTTCCCGGCGGATACAAAGCTGTCAAAACCTTCCCAGGCTTTAAAAATCAAATCTTCCGGGTCGGAGTGCTTATCTCCGCGATTGAGCTTATACGTCTGCGTGTAATACGCGGAACCTTTTTCTCCGGCGTATTCCACGGTTCCGCCGCCGGAAATCGTTATCGTTTCCGTATCATCTTTGTAAGTGAGGTTGTTGTTCTCGTCGTTCCACGAGTCCAAAACGGAGCCTTGTTGAGACAGGAAAGAACCGCTCAGCGTAATCGCTTCGCCCTCGGAAACCGTGATGTTCAAATTCTCATTAATCGAGATATCTTCCTGAACATCGTTCGTCCACAAATACCCGTTCCCGAAATCGCTCGCATCTTTTGTCGCGGCAGAAACGGAAATGACCGCTCCCGCAAGCATGGCGGCAGCAAACAATGTCTTTTTTGAAAAAATCATTAGAAAACCTGTTTTGGGGTTAAGCTGATTTAATATTTTTAAAAGTTAAAATTAGAAACGATGGCGGAAACCGGCGTTGATATTTTGGGAAACTCCGGAATCCGTATCCACTTCAATACCGTAACCGAAATACAGACTGGTGCGCTCGGAAACCATGATGTCCACCGTCGGTCCGAACGAGAAGATATCCGTCGGCAAGGCGCCCGCAGAAGTCGAGAACGTCGAGCTTCCGACGGCGAAGCGTCCGTCCGTATCCAATTCCTCGCCGAGGAAATCATGTGTGTAAGCGGCTTCCACGCCGAGGCGCACATTCCATGTTTCCAAGGGGAACTGCCACTGGAGGCTCGCCGCGATGCGCGCGCGCAAGCTGTCGCCCTCGGCATCATCCATTTTCAATCCGGCGATTCCCGTTTCGGAGAATCCGTCGATTTCCGTGCGGAAGTAGCTCAATCCGATGCTCGGAGAGAAGTAAAGCCCGCTTCCTTCTTTCTTGTTCTGAGAAAGCGTAAAGATGGAGCCGACGGTGACAAACGTTCCCGCGAAAACCGAATCGGTATCGCCGGAAGACGTTCCCGCGATGGTATGGCGTTTCGAGTCAAACATCGCCATACCCGCCTGCACGCCGGCATCAATGTAGAAGTTTTCGATAAGGCGGCTTGCGAAAGCCGTGATCCGCATATCGTCCATCTTCACCTTGCCGCCGTTGCCGTGCCCCTTGGCGTCCCCGTAGGTGTAGCCGAGAGCGAAACCGAGCGTCGTTTCGTAATTCGGTTTCCAATCGTATCCGGCGGTTACGCCGTAGAGCGAGTAGTCAAAAGTCGGGGCTTCGGAGTCGTTCCCGTTTTCGGCAAAATCGCTTTGAGCCAGCGCGAAGAATTCATACTCGCCGGTTTCGCGAAGCGGATCCGCGCCGTCGTAGCGACGCTGATTGAGGCGTTCGTGAATGCGGGCGGCATCAGAATTAAACGCCGCGACCGGCATCGCCAGCATCGAAGCGAAGATGCTCGGAGAAAGTCTTTCCACTTCCTGCTTAAGATTTTCCGCCGAGATACTGTTCAACGCAAAGAGCAATTCCTTGTTTTGGTCGTCCGGAGCATTATCCGCGTTCAGAACGCCGCCGGTCGCTTTCGCGCTTCCCGCGCGTTCCGCAAGTGCTTCGAGGAAGCTTTCGGAAATTCCCTTGTTGTAATCAACGCCCTCAATGGCGAAATCGTCATTGATAACGCGCAGATTCACGTTCCCGTCGGCATCCGTGTAAATCATCACGTCGCGCTCCGGCGTTCCCGCGCGAAGAGCGTCAGCAACCGCTGCAGAGCCGACCGTTGTGCCGCGGGAAATTTCTTCCGCGCTTACGAGCACCACGTTTTTGCCGAGCGCGGCGGCATCCGTCAACCCGAGAAGTTTAATCGTGCCGTCCAGTTTCACCTTGGACGCGGAAACGCCGTCGCCGTCGGTAACGTCTGCCGTCCAAACGGCACCGTTTTGAAGATCGAACGTTGTCGCCACCGGGATTGCCGGTGCGGCATAAGGAATGGATGCGCCGACCTTCGACGGGAACGTGTTAATATCCACCGGCAAGGAAACGGAATACTCGCCGGCACTGCCGTAAGCACTGTCCTTAATTGTAACTTCGAGTTTCCCGTCCTTCACGGCATCGCCCAACTCTGCCTTAATTCCGTAGGCTTCCAAGGTCGTTTCAGCGTAAACTCTCTTCGAGGAAAGATTTCCGAGAGCATCGATTTCAACCTGCACCGTAATGTTCTTCGGCAGACGCGGGTCGGAAAGTTCAAGCTTGAGCGTCGTCGTTCCCGCCGCGCCGGCATCGTTCATATTGCGGGTTGCGGAACCGACAACGGAAATATTGCGCCCGGCGAGCTTGAGTCCGCCAATCATTTCGGCGTTCCCGAGCACCGTAAATTCCGAAGAATGATTTTCTTCTCCGGCGCCCGTGAAATGAGCTTTACCGGAAACGGTTGTCAGCCCCAAATATTCCTGTTTTGCCGTAACCAACGTGCCTGCCGGATCGGCAAACTCCACGTTTCCGCCGCCGACAATTGTCTTGAAGAGCGTGCCGTAATTTGCACCGAGGACACGTGCGCTTGCGCCGTTTTCTCCCGTAATTTTAATCGTTCCCGCCATGCCGGCAACATTGCTGCGCAAGGAAAGGAACTCGATGTTCACCGCCTTGCCGTTTGCCGTTTCGGCAGTCGTTCCCGTAAACTTATGCCAATCGGAAATTTCCAAAATTCCGCCTTCGACTCCGATATTGAAAGTGCCGTCGCGATAGGCGAGCTGGCTGTAAACCGCGTCGCTGACAGAGAACACGCTGTCCTTGGTCGCCGCATCGCTGACGGAGCCCAATTCCGTGCTCAGCGTCGCGCCGGAAATCGTTCTTGTTGCTCCGCCGGACATCACCATCGAAAGGCTTTTCAGCGCCGGAGCATCCGATCCGGAACCCGGTTTGGAATTGCTGCTCAAATCAATCAGACCGTTGGTCGTCGGGTTGATGGTGCCGCTTTCCTGTGTGTAATAGAACGTATTCGCAACGGACTTATGATCGATAATGACGTTTACGTTTTCTCCCGCCTTGTAGCCGAAGCCCACATTTTGAAGCGTCAGGGTTCCGTCCGGCCCCTGAATGTCAAAACTGCTTCCGAGCACGGACAGGCGGCGCGCGGCTTCCCCGGTCGCGTATCCGGCGGCGGCAGATTCACCCTTAACCATTACCGCACCCGAAACCACCAAGTCTCCGAGAATTTCCGTATTTTGAGTCTGAACCAACGTTAAGCCGTCGTCGAGAGTCAGTTTCACGTCTTTCGACGTGTTAACGGCAGACATTTCAACTTCGGAAATAGAAACGTCAAAATCTCCGTCGAAGCTCATCACCCCGTTGAAGAATTTTCCGTTTTTGTTGTAAGTCGGCAAAATGCTCAACCCGTTGCTGCTTTTCGAAATAGCAAGAGTTGCGCTTTTGCCTTCCGCCGTTGTCAGTTTGAGTGTTCCGCTTCCGTAAACGGTTTCAAAATTCGGCTGCTCCGAACCGTCAAGTTCGACTGTAAGCGTTGCGCCCAAGGCGACTCGCGCCGCATTGGTTTCGGTCAAATCCCACGCGCCGCCGGTCAGTTTCAACTCGCCCTCGTAAACGTTCACGCCACCGCAGTCGGAAGTTAAATCCGAGCCGTTGAGAGAAAGCACACCGTCGCCGACTTTTCCGAGCAAGCCGCCGTTCTTGAACTCAATCAATCCGGAGCTCAATGCCACCGCGCCGGACGTTCCCGCCTCAGCCGAGAAAATCAGCTCGCTCGTGAGTTTTTCCGACTTCACGGCTGTCATATCCGCGAAAACAAGCGAGACGCTCCCGTCTTCATTTTCGGATTCGACAAGCCAGCGGAACCCGCCCTTGTAGCTCTGTTTCTGCTCATTTTGGTCCGTATAGGAACCCAAAACAAATTTTCCTTCCGCCGCGCTCCAAACGATTGCGCCCGGCGTTTTCGACAAATCAACCGGATTGCCTGCCGCGTCAAGAACCGTCCAGTTTGCGGAAAGTTTTCCGCCGTCGACATAATCCCATTCCGTAACGGACAGGGAAACTTCACGACGGCTGACTTTGTCAATCAGCTTGCCGGAAGCGTCTTTTTCAATATTTTCCGGAGAGACCGCAACGGCATTGCCTGCCGCGTCTTTGTAAGATGCCGTAAACGTGCGCGGCACATAAGTGCTTCCCGTGCAGAATGCGGGAACCGAGGCTGCCACGCCCGAAGAATAGTTCGTTGCAACGGCATTCGGCGTATATCCGCCGACGATGGTTTTGCCGTTCGCGTCTTCATAGCGGGTCGTCGAACCGTCGACGGTAATTTTCTTCCCCGCATCCTGGATGGATTTGGCGTTCTTCGCTTCGAGCACCACTTGGCCGCCCTCTGCAATGCTGACGGCGGATTTGAGCGTTCCCGTGAAGCCGGTCAGCCCGCGACCGGAAATCTTGAGCGTTCCCGTTCCGGAAACTTCTCCGGTAAACGTCGGCGCGTCCAACAGTTTTCCTTCATCGAAAATATAGCTCTTCGTCGAAATCCAGTCCCAGCCGAGACGGGCTCCGCCGTTGTTTTCAATATCAAGCGTTCCCGCGAGAGAAATATTCCCGGAGCCCGCAACCATGTTGAGCTTTTGCGTGGAACCGTTTTCAACGGAAAGCGTCGCGCCCGAGGCAACAATCACGCCGCGCGCATAATCAAACAGCGATTCTCCGCTGAGCGACAAAGTTCCGCTGTTTACGGAAACCGTTCCGTAAAACGCGTCCCACGTCAGCCCCTGCCCGTTTGCGGGGACTGGCGTTTGCGAGGAAATTCCGGCACCCGTCATCGAAACGGATTTTCCGGCGGCGGCGACAACTTCAAATGCGCCCGAGCCGCGAAGAGCGACGGACGAAGCCGCCGTTCCGGAAAGCTCGGCGACAGCAAGCGTCGCGCCCTTTTCGACGGTGAAATATGCGTTGTCTCCGATTTCGGTTTTTCCGGCGAGCTTCAACTTCCCGCCGGAAACCGTCAGCGCGGAGTTTTCTCCGGTCAAAGCCACGTTCCCGTTAATCGCCAGAGAACCTTCGCCGATTTTCTTTACAAAAACATCGTCGGCGGAAGAATTGATGCCGTAAGCCCAGTCGATATCATCTTTCTGATCGAGAATAAGTCCTGCGCCCGTTCCCGTGATTGAGATATTTTTCTGAACGGCAAGGAAAGAGCCGTCGTCCTGAATCAGAGGCTCGCGCAAAGTCAGTTGAAGAACGCCGTCCGCAATCGTCGTCGTTCCCGTGTAAATTACGGAATCCGGCAAAACGAGCGTTCCCGCGCCGGTTTTCACAAAATTTCCGTCCCCGGAAACCGCATAATTGAATGTATGCTCGCCGGAAGCGACATCGACGGAAAGATTTGCATTCAAGCCGACGGTGATTCCGCCCGGAAGCGTGCTCGGAAGAGCAGAGAGATTTACGGCAAGCGTTCCCGCCTCCGCAACGATTTGCTGTGCGTTAAGCGTTCCCGTCAGCGTCAGCGTGTTGTCGCCGACTTTAGTCAGAGACGACACCGTCAGCGTTCCCGCGTAGGCAAGGTCATCGACCCAGTCGGAAGAAACCAGTTCTCCGCCGACACTGACATCTCCGGCAAAAGCACCCGCAATCGCGATTCCGGCGAATTGGGATTTTGCCTCAATCGTAGCCTTGAGTGTCGCAAGCTCTTCGTAGTAGCCGACAATGTCGTCAAGCAATCCCGAATCTTCGTAAATTTCCTTTTCCAGATCTTCGAGCTCTTTGATCAGCGCGTCTTTTTCAACCGTCGTCAAATCCGGATTGAGCAACTTTTTCTCGAGCACGGCGCAGGCTTCGAGTGCGATTCCAAAATTGGCGAGCGTCGTATTGAGAGCCTCCGCCTTCGTGTAAGAATCGACAAGCGTCGTGCCGCCGAGATTTTTCACGGAACCGAAATCGGATGCAAATTTCGCGCGCGCCGCCGCTTCCGACGTGAACGCCTTTTCGAGGGATTCCTCACGGGCGATTCCGGACAATCTTTCGTATTCGGAAACAATTTTTTCGAAGCGCGTCTTATTCGTCGCCGCCTGCTGAATTTCCGTTTCTCCGGTCGGGGTCGTCAAATCTTCGCGTTCGACATAATCGCGATATTCCGCTTCCGACGCAAAGAAACCGCGAAGAAGCCCGGCGGGATCGTAGTAGCCGTTTGTTTTTTTGATATTATCGAGATAGAACTTGTCCGTCTTAAGTTCCTGATAAATTTTCGCCAACTCGCCGAGCAAGCCGCCTTCCGTCAGCGCGATTCCGGAAACGGAAACCGTTCCCGTCTGGTTTTTTCCGTAAGCGAGTGCTTTTTCGTAATCCGCCTGAGAAACGAGCTCCGTTCCGTCGTAGTTTTTCACTCCGACAAACTGTTCGAGCACGCTTGCGTCGAACCCGGAATAGGCGAGTTTTGCCGTTTCCGTCAAATAAGCCTGCGTCGCTTCGCTTTGGGAAATACCGGAAGCAGAGCCGGGACCGGTTGTCAGATTTCCTTCCCGGTCGTAGTTGCCTTCAAAGCGGGCAAATGAGTTGTCTCGGGAATAATCTCCGGAGTTTGCCGTGCCGAGATTGTTCATCAGCAGAGGACGATTGTCGCCGGACTCAATCGCCGCATTCGACCCGACAATCAGTGCTCCCGCCGTAAACGCGCCGTTCGCGCCGGTTGTTCCCACCGAAATTGAGGAATTTTCGGCACCGAAAAGATTGCGCAAGCTCTGTCCGTCCGCCATTACGACAGACGTTCCCGCATTGAGAATCAGCGCGGAGGAGTGCGAAATTCCGTTCGCGCCCGAAACGTTGAGCGTGCCGGAACCCACTTCCGTCGTTCCCGTATAAATATTGCGATCGCCGCCGCCGAGCGTCAGCGTGCCGCTTCCGCCCTTGACAACGCTTCCTTCGCCGCGAATAACGCCGTTAAAGGTTCCTCGAATCAAGCCGGAACGGTTGTCTTCCTCGTTGTCGGTAATATTTGCGATAAGCACACCGCTTCCCAGGTCGATCCTCGCCGTGGAATCGCCGGTGAGATTGTTAATCACCTGCACGTAAGTCTTGCTCTTATCGGTAGAGGAGCCTTTCAGGGAAAGCGATGAAGCGGCATGGCTTTCTTCCGGAGATTCTCCCTGCCAAAGAACCAAAGAGGACGCATTCGGGAAAATGCTTTCCGTTCCCGCCAAATCCAAGTCCATTCCCCGTTCAACGTAAACATCGCCGCGAACGTCATCTTGAACGTGTTTGAACGCGACAACGGATTTACGGAGATCGCCGACCAAAATCGTGTTCCCGCCGGGAGTAATTTTATCCCACGCGTTATAGTCATTAGATTCGCGGACAACGGTGCTGATTGTTTCGCCTGTCGTGAAAATCAAGCGCGTGCCTTCATTGAAGGACAACTTGGTTTCCAATGTATCCGCCTGAGAAGATACAACGGAAACGCTCCCGCCGAGCGCGACCACCGAGCCGGGCAACGCGTTGAGCGCAGCAATATTCAAAACCGTTTTCCCGGTCCGGGTTGCGGCAATATTAATTCCGCTAAAATTCGCCTGCTCAAGCAACAGGGCAAGATCGCCCTTCCCGTCGAGCGCGAGAATCCCGCCCGTCACGGTCGCGTCCGCTTGGTAATCCACATAGAAAGCTTCCGAGAATTTCCCGTTTGTTTCCGTGCTGTTAACCGTCTTTTCCTTGTAGTAATTGACGACAGCCCACGCCGTTTCGTTGTCCAACGCAAACGAGCCGTCCGCCGCGACCTTCAAATCCGCATACTTCGAATCGTTCCCGTAAATTTCCGTCAACGCGCTCTTTAATTCGGACTCACCAACTTTTACCGCAGAAAGACGGTTTTCGGACGTTCCCGGATTCGCATTCGTTTTACTGCTTTCCGTATTTTCGTTAAATTTCGCGCGATCGTAAATCGTAACGCGGCAACCGACGATTGAGCCTTCGTAAATGCCGCCCATCCCTTCTTCCTGATTGATGAGCAGGACGCCGCCGATCATTTCGCCGGAAGCATTTGTCTGAAGTTCCCAATTTCCCGCCGAGTCGAGCTTATAATTCCCGCCCGGGATAACGAGCTTCCCGCCGGTTCCCGTTCCCGCGATAATCGGAGCCGTCGCCACGAGGGATTCTGCCGCAATCCCGTTCCGATTGTAAGTAATCTCCGCATTTCCCGCAGCCAACACAGCGAGCGATTCCGTCGTTCCGGGATTAACTTTGTATCCGGCGTTAAAATACGATTGGAAATTTCGAATCTGCTGATTTTCCGCGATAACGAGCGTTCCCGCTTCCGGCGTCGTAAAATACGATTCCTTCACCGAATAATAGTAGGTGGTCGTATCCTTGTCCGCTTTTGTTACCACGTTATGTTCGTCATACCGCACGGCGGAGCCCAAGCGGGATTCCCCGTTGTCACCCTTATCCCGATACGTTCCCGCGATGTTTACGGATTCGGCGGAAGAATAACCCGCTGAGATTTTCGCTTTCCACGCAACATTGCCTTTGGCGTCCTTAAACGAATAAACGCCGAGCCCGGCGGAATCATTTGAAGCAAACGTCAGCTCTCCGCCCGCCGCATAAAGTTCTCCGACAAATCCGGCGGAGGAGTTCAGCAGAACAAGATCCCCGCCGCCCGTTTTGTAAACGGCACCCGAGCCGTCAATCACGCCGACGGAGCCGCCGAACGCCAACGCGTTGTCCAAATACGTTCCGTCCGTCCTTCGCGTGCGCGTGTTTTCATCCCAGCCGTCAATGTGAATGTTGAGATGAAGCGAAGGAGAGTCGCCGAGACGCAAGGTTGCCGTCTGCGCGTTCCCGTAATCTCCCGCCTGCAAATTGTGCAGAAACTGGAAAATCGTCTGGTAATTTCTCGTTACCATGTAGCCGAAGACGGAGTCTTTGCCGTAATTATTATTACGAGCAACGTCCAACACCGCGCCGGAATCAACGGTAATGCGCGTAACCCCGGTCATTTTCCCGCCGGCGGTCCCGTAGCCCGGATGTTGCTGCTGCTGAGGTCCGGTCGTAACGGGCGTATCAAAGTAATCGTTGAACAAAGGACCGAAATCAAACCATGCGTTTACATAACCGGTCAGATTGAGGATACCGCCCTCGACACGCACTTCCCCGCTCGTCCACTCCAACATCTTCTGTGAGGAAGGCTCGCCGACCCACCCGGGAATATAGTTTGCCTCGTTATCAGTAACCGTTCCGTTGCTGTTCAGTCGCACCAACGTGTAATAAGCGGCTCCGGAGTTTTTATCAGACCCGGGGTCATACCACGCGTAGTGCAAGTTGTAAAGACTTCCGCCGGCGGAAAGAAGATCCGTAATCAGGCTACCCGTTCCCGTTTTCGTAAAATTGAGCATCCCTCCGTTTGCCAGCAAACCGAAGTTCGCTTCATAAACATAACCGTCAAAATCACAGCTCACGGAATCACCTTCACGCGTTATCGTCGGAGTCAAATCGGCGACGGCAGGGAGCGCGGCGGCGAGACCGAGCGCGGCGGCGGCGAAAAATGTTTTTTTGGAAATTCGAGATGCGGTAAACATATCCGGAAATATTTAGAAAAAAGATTAAGAAAAAGATGAAAAATTAAAGAGCGGGAGCCGACGTCGCGGGAACGGACAAGCGGCATTTTTCGCCGTCTTTCGGCGCGGGAACGTCATCGGGCAAACGAAGCATTGACTGATCCGGCGTAACGCCCGTGGCGACAACGCTCACCGGAGTCGTCGAATCCCCGAAGCACACCGAAACCGTTTCGCCTTCCTTCAAGCCGTTCTTCGCTCCCAAGGAAACCGTTACATTGCGTCCGATAACCAAAAGCACTTCGCCGAGATTCGGATCGGCAACGGCGGGAACGTCCGGCTTTTCTTCCGCCGGTTTTTCCGCCACGGGATTGGGAATCGCGACTGCGTCCGAGCCCGGCAAAATCGCAGAGCGCGCCGGCATCGCGGCACGATAAACGCAAACTTCGCGTCCGCGCCACGGCAGGAAAATTTCAATCACGCGTTCGCCGGGTTCAAGCCCGCGCAACGCGCCTTCGTCCAAGGCGACTACGGCACCGTCCGCCTTTACGACGGCGCCCGCCTGCGAGGCGAGCACTAAAGGCAATTCCGGCAAAACAATTTGCCCGTCAGGGCGGTCGGAAACATCGTTCCCGCGCAAGTCAAACTTCACCGGAAGCACTTCGCCGGGAGCGGCGGCAACCACGCGAGACTGCATGCCGCGACGCGCCGAACGCGCCTCAATCGTCATTTTTTCCCTTGGTTTAACGCCGCCGATCGTAACGGCACCGCGCCCGCGATGTTGCCCGTTGACAAAAATTTCCACCTCGTCTGCCGGCAACGCCGAAATCAGCAACGAAGCGGGTTTCAAGTCCATTTTAAGCGTCAGCTTTCCGGAAATTCGCCCTCGCGTGAACGCGTAACTTTGCGGTGCGACGGCATCCGGATGAGAAAGCGTGAGCGTTCCCGCCGCCTCCGGTGCCTCGGCGACGAATAAGATTCCGTCTTTGTCCGCCACGCCCAGCGCGATGGGTTGCGCTCCCGCAGAATCCGCTTGAAATACGGCCGTAGCGGCTGGTTCCGTAACAATCAGCAACGGTGCGGCAAAGAGATTTCCGGCAAAAAAAGCAAGGCTCACCAGCAGGGAAAACGTGAGCGTCGACGTCCGTTTTAAAAAGGAGACGTTGGGGAATACAAAATTCATCTGTAAAAAGGGGCTACGAGGTTTTATTAGCCTAATAAAACACCGCATAAGCCCCGTAAACGCAAGCCCTAACTTCTGCGGGAACACGGCGGATTAAGCGATTTCGAAAGCCGGAAAAATCCGGAAACGCCCCGAAAACAAAACTCTTCCTCTTTCAAAAGGGGAAGAGCTTCGTTTCCGCGTTTAAAAACGGGTGCTCAGTAGGAAATTACGTTCCCGCCGGCGGTTGTGAGCGTGATGTGGTTTTTTCCGTCCGGTTTCTGCGAGGTTTCCGTGTGCCCGATGACCTGCGAAACGAGCCCGAGCGAAGCCGCAATATCGCGCACGGACGCCACGTCGCGATCTTCCACGTAAATTTCGAGGCGTTGCCCCATATTGTAAACGCGGTGCATTTCCGCATCGTCCGTTCCGCTGACTTTTTGAATTTCGCGGAAAACGGGCGGAACCGGCAAGAGATTGTCTTTAACAAAATGAACGTTTTTCCCGAAACGGATGCACTTCGTCATTGCGCCGCCCGAGCAGTGAATCAAACCGTAAACGCGCTCGGCGGGAACGTTTTTAAGCAGGCGCAAAACAAACGGCGCATAAGTCCGCGTCGGCGAAAGCAAAGCCTGCCCGACGGTCAGCGACGAGCCGTCGAGAGCGTCCGTCATTTTATGCGGACCGCAGTAAACGAGGTCGTAAGGCGTATTGCGGTCAAAAGTTTCCGGATACGTTTCCGCGTAATATTTGGAAAGGAGCTCGTGGCGGGCACTGGTCAAACCGTTCGAGGCGATGCCGGAATTTTCCTTTTCTTCATAAGCACAGGTTCCCGACGAAGCGAGCGCGACAATCGAGAGTCCCGGGCGAATGCGGGAAGCATCCACCACGCGGGAACGCGGCAAAACCGCCGTCGCACAGGAATCCACCGTGCAGGTCGGCGTCAAATCCCCCACGTCCGCCGTTTCTCCGCCGCCGGAACGCACGTCCACGCCGTAGCCGCGCAGCATTTCGAGAAAATCCTCCGTCCCCTGAATCAAATGCGCAAGCACTTCTCCGGGAATATTTTTCGCGTTGCGGTTTACCGTGGAAGAAAGAATCACGTTCCCGGTAACGCCGACGCAGAGCAAATCATCAATATTCATCACGATGCTGTCCTGCGCGATGCCGCGAAAAACGGACGCATCGCCCGTTTCGCGCCAATACATGTAGGCGAGAAGAGATTTTGTGCCGGAGCCGTCGGAATGCGTTACATTACAAAGCTCGGGATTCCCGGTGAGAAAATCTTCCGTAATTTTGCAAAACGCGCCCGGGAACAATCCGGGATCCAACTTGTCCACGACGGCGTGAACTTCGTTTTTGGAAGAGGAGACGCCGCGCGCGGCGTAGCGTCCGTTGTCGGAAGAATTCGTTGAGCTCATGAGCGGCAATCCTATGCCTCGCGGCGGGAACGCGCAATTCAAATCAAAAATAACGCCGCGTGCGTGAACAAGCGCGGCGCATCGCGGACAAAAAAAAGACGCGCCCCGATGCGGGAACGCGTCTTTTTTTTGAAAGCGGAGAGCGGATTATTCTTCGCCGTCGTCGCCGATAGCGTCAACCGGGCAACCGGCTTTCGCTTCTTCGCACTGAGCGACTTCGTCGTCCGTTTCCGGCTGTTTAATCACGATGGAAACACCATCGTCGTCATTGCGCCCGAAGAAATCCGGAGCGGAAGCGCGGCAAAGATCGCAATCGATGCACTGCGTGTCCACATACCATTTTCCGGGAACGTTTCCGTTGGTTTTTTCGTCTTTGTTTGCCATAGCGTCGCCGATTATGCGCTTTTTTCGTCTTCTCTTGCAACCAAATAGAAACTTCGTTCCCACTAAATTTCCACTTGCGCGACGCATTGTTCGAAGCGCGCGCCGCGCTCTGCGTAGCCGGAAAACATATCGAAACTCGCAAAGCCCGGAGAAAACAGCACCACGGCATCCGTTCGCGCCGCGGACGCCGCTTTCGCCGATGCGGCAACCGCGCCTTGCAAAAGCGGGAAACACCCGGCGGGAACGCCCTGTTCGTCAAAAACTTTTTTTAATTCGCCGGCAGTCGCTCCGATTAAAAATGCACCGGAAACCCGCGCCGCCACTTTTTTTGCGAAGCCGGCAACATCGCCGCCCTTTCCCAAGCCGCCGCCGATCCAAAAAATTTTCTTTCCGCGAAATGTTTCGAGCGCAGCAAGCGTCGCGTGGAAATTGGTTCCTTTCGAATCGTCCCAAAATTCCACGCTCGGCGCGCCGTCTTTCCCACCGAACGTTTTCACTTTCGTCAAGCGGTGCGCGCGCGACGGAAACGCCTCCGCCGCCGCAATCAAATCTTTTTCCCGAAAACCGTTTGCCTGCCAAAATCTCCGTGCGATCGCATAATTTTCCGACTGCGGGAACGTCGCGAAAATACTTTTCGCGGGAACGCGGTCTGCGACTTCCGCCCGCGTTGCCACCTGCGTCCACGGCGGCAATGCCACGCCGAAACGTCGCGCCGCCTCAGCGACGCTTTCGCCGATGATCAGCGCACGCCGCGCAAGCACCGCCTGCGTGTCCGGATCGTCCTCGCGCGGAAAATCTCCGACCACCAAGCGAAGCCTTAAAAGGCATTCCACCAAACGGAATTTTGCACGAAAATAATTTTCAAACGAGCCGTGGCGGTCAATATGGTCTTCGTCAACATTTGTCCAAAGCACCGTGCGGGGAGAAAAATACCGCATGTCTTCCGCCTGAAACGAACTGATTTCGCAAACGGGGCGGAAACTTGCCGCCGTCGTGCGGGAAAGCATTTTCGACATCGGAACGCCGTTGTTGCCGACAGCGAGCGAATCTTTCCCGATGCGGCGAAGCGCAAACGCGAGAAATTCCGTCAGCGTCGTTTTCCCGTTCGTTCCCGTAACCGCCGTCAGCCCTAAGCGCGCGTCCGCCCGAGTAAGAAACGCCGCCTGCGTTTCCCCCGGTAAGCGTTTAATCGGCGGCAAAACTCCCTGCCAAAAAAGTGCCGCGAAATCCGGCTCGCAGAGGCAAAGCAAACCCGCGCGCTGCGCCACTTCCCGCCACGGATGATTTCGGGGAAACCCCGGGCTGAACACTGCCAAATCATGCTCGCCCGCCTCCGCCATATCAAAGCGCGTTCCCGCGCCTTCTGCCTTGCGATCGTAAATTTTTGAAGAAAAACCGTTCTCGCGCAAAAAATCCGCAACGGCTCGACCGCTGATGCCGGCACCGAAAATCGCGACCGGCTTTTGCAGTTTTTTTTCTAAAACAACGGGAATATCCATGTGCGTTTTTTTATTAGCGAAGCTTCAACGTAATCAGCGCAAGCGCGGCGAGCGCGAGAGAAATAATCCAACAGCGGACAACCAATTTCGTATTCGGCGTGCCGCGAAGTTGCCACGTGTGGTGAATCGGCGTCATTAAAAAGATGCGCCGCCCTTCTCCGTATCTTTTTTTTGTATACTTAAAGTATCCGATTTGAAGCATTGCCGTTCCCGTTTCGACCACGAACACTCCGCCGGAAATAATCAGCAAAAACGGATGTCCGGTAAGCAAAGCCGTCGCGCCCAACGCGCCGCCGAGAGCAAGCGAGCCCGTATCGCCCATATAAACATTTGCCGGAGCCGCGTTGAACCAAAGAAACACCAAAATCCCGGCGACAATCGCCGCGCAAAAAACAGCGAGCTCGCCTACGCCGGGAACGTATCCGATATTCAGATACTCCGCCCAACGCGCGTTCCCGACAAGGTATGCGACCGCGCCGAAAACGCAAACATTCGGAACCGCGCAACCCGCCGCGAGCCCGTCCACGCCGTCCGTTAAATTCACGGCATGACTTACGCCGACACTCGTCAGCCAAAACAGCGCCAGCACACACCCGGCAAAAAAGAGCGCGCCAACGGTTGAAAGGTTGTTGGAGGAAATTACGGCTCCGTCGAATGCGACGAGCGGCTGCTTCATAAACGGAAGCCAAATTTCGAGAAGATCCATTCGGAAGCCGCCCTTGCAGAGCAAAATACAAAACGCGGCGAATGCCGTCAGCGAAGTCAAAACCCATTTGAGGCGGGAGCTCATGCCGTCGGAGTTTTTTTTCACGACTTTTTGATAATCGTCCCAAAAGCCGACTAAGGTCATCCCGACAAAAACCGTCAGCGCGGAAAAAACGTAAACGTTCGGGCGCGCGCAAAGAAGCGTTCCCGCGAGCGCGGAAAAGAAAATGATGAGCCCGCCCATCGTCGGCACTTTGCGTTTTTCCTGAGCCGCTTCACCGAGCAATTCCCGTCCGCGCTCCGGCTGTATTACATTTTGCAGGCGGCGAATAATTTTCGGAGCGATAAACGCACCGATGGCACAAGCGATTGCCGCCGCCAACACTCCGCGCACCGTCGCGTATTCAAAAAGGCGAAAAGGTCCCCAAAAATTTTCAAGAAATTTCAAATAATAAAGCATAAAGGGGAACGAGATTACCGTTCCCGCCCAAGCCCCGCCATTTTTTTTTGTTCACACCAATAAAAAAGCCCCGCAAGAAGCGAGGCTTTCTTTTTTTCTGACGGAAGTTTTATCAGAAACGCGTGCGGAACATCGCGTTCACGGAATGCACCGGATCGGCATCGTCGCGCATAATCTGCACGTCGTAATCAACGGAAATCGTCGAGACGTCGCCGAGCATCATCGTAAGCCCTGCGCCGAGCGTCATATAATTGTCTCCGGTGTCGGCGATGGTGCAAGTATAAGAATCGGCGTTCGGAAGCGCGAGTTTCGCGTCGAAATCTTCGTCCGTTCCGAGGAACTCGTGATTCCACGACGCGCGGATTTCCGGCAAAATCGAGACGGTTTCGAAGTCTGCGCGATAGGCGATTCTCCAACCGAGGCTCGTTTGAAGGGAATCATAGCTGACGTCGTCAACTTCCTGGCTCAACCACGCGTCTTCGGAAGATTCCGTGTAGCCGTCGATATTGTTGGAAACGTATCGCGCGGAAAGGGTCGGTCCCATTGAGAATTTATCGAGCTTCCATTCGTAGCCGCCTTCGAAGAAGAGAATGCCCTGCCAGCCTTCCGGCGATGCCTGCGCTTCGGCATTTACGGCACCAAGGGAAAACTTTCGAGTGAAATCATATTCCTCAAAACCGAATGCCGCAATCGCCGTCCCGTAGTAGGAGCCGCCGAGCTTGTCGGTTTTGCTTCCCGTAAGATAAACCCCGATATTTCGCGACTGGATTTCCGTGCGGGAACCGTCGTCAAACTTCGTGCGACCGCCTGCATAGCCGATGAAAATACCGAGTGCGAGATTTTCGGAAACGCTGTAATCCGCTCCCATGAGGAGATTGAGCATATTCGATTTCGTGGACGAAACCGACATCGCCCCGTCGTCCGCTTCCGAGAACGAGTAGCCGCCGTTTGCCCAAACCATCAGCGGATAATCCACGTCCTCGACCGCATACGGGACAAAGCCTTTCGCGGCAACCTGATTCGGGCGGGCAGAGAACGAGAAGCCGCTGTTCCCGAGAAGCGGATTGCTCCAAACGTCATAGTGAATAAACCCGCTACGCAACTCGCGGGAACGGCGGGAAACCGCGCCGGTAATCGCGCTTGCCTGCTTTTCGTGCAATTCGTTAATCGCCACCACGTTTGCGGGAGCGCCCAACTTGTCGTAGGTCGTCAGCAATTCGGAGACATGGTTCATGTTGTTCAGCTCACGAACAATATCCGTTGAAACCGCTTCATTTTTCAAAATCGCTTTCTGAACGGCAGTTTGAAGCGGAGTTTGGTAATTGTAGTAAAGGCGATGCGCGGAAATTTCCCCGGTCGTGGTCAACCCGGACTGAAGCACAATATCTCCGACGGAATCCTGTGCGATTTCGAAGATTAAATTTTGCAATTTCAAATCCGTGTCCCAATATTGCGGCGCATTCGGAACCGAAACCTTGAAAGTGGCAGATTTGTAGCCGAAAATCTTTTCATCCGACGGGACTTCCTTCGTCAACTCAATGATTGAGGCTTCAAAAGGCAAGGTGTCGCCGTAGTTATATGCAATCGTAACGACGGCATCGTCTTCGAACACCAATTTTTGCCCTTCTCCGATCACAAGCCGATCCGAGACGCCGTGACCGTGCGCGGCGAAGGCAAGCGTCGCGCCGGAGTCGATTGTCATTTTCGGCTCGGGAACGGCGACCGAAGGATCGGGAACCGGCGTATAGCTTGAGTGCGGCAAAACGACAAGTTCTCCGTTCACGCTAAGCGTTCCGAGATCGGAAAGATGCAATCCGGAAGTTTTCAGTTCTCCGGTGGCGGAAAGCACGCCGCCCGTCAGAGAGATTCCGTAAACCTCGTTCCCGCCAAGTAAGTTGACGTTCCCGCCGCTAACAAAAAGATTTCCGACAACGGAAGCGTTTTTCCCGAGTTGCAAAATCGCTCGATCCGACACTTTCACGCCGGAGGTTTTATTCAAATCGGAATCTTTTTCCGCAGTATTCAAAACGGCATTATCCGCAACGACCGCCTTCCCGTCTCCGGCAACGGCAAGTCCTTTGCGAATTTTCACGGAGCGTTCAATGTTCAAAGAACCGCCGTAGTAATCCGTAACCGTCGTTTCTACGCCGGTTACCTCATCTTTAACCTTTCGCGTTTCGGTTGTGCCGACCTGAATTGTTTCGGAAAATTCGGTGCGACCCAAATTTGCCTGCCCGCCCTTAATCGAGAGCTTCGCGACCTTTGTCCCGTCAAGAGCAGAGAACGTGCCGCCGGACTGAGAAATTTCGGAAAGAAATTCCACTCCGCCGGAAAGAGTAACACTTCCCGAACGCAATGCGACATTGACAGCCGAAACGCTTTTTGAAGAGGACTTTTCCTTCGGAGAAACCACGAGCGTGCCGCCGTCCACGACGAGCCCTTTTTCTCCCGCAGACAAAGTCCCGCCCGACAGGTTCATTTTTCCGCCGTAAAGATAGGCACCGCGCGCGAACGTCGCGTTCCCGACAATTGTCATCGTTCCGCCCGACTGCATCAAAAGCGCACCTTGCTTATTCAGTGCTCCGCCGGTGTAGTAATCCACCGTTGCGCTGTCGGCAACCACTAACGAGCCCCCGTTGACATAAACCGCATCTTCAATATTGAGTTTACCGGAGACAGTGAAGGCTTCCGAATCCAAGGCGAGAGCGTGTGCGTTTACCACCTGCCCGGCGTGAATTCCGCCGGCGCTCTCGTCCACAGTCGTTCCCATCGTAAAATCGACGCTCCCGACGGAAACCCATCCGGCAGTATCCACGTAGGTATCCGTTGCGTCTTTTGCACCGTCGTATTCGATGCGCACCGTCCAATCCTTCGTATCCGTATAAGAAGAACCCCAAAACGCGTTGGAAAGGAAAGTATAAGAACCACCGACCGTGCCCACGGGAACGGCAGCATCTTCCGCCGACTGCTGCACCAGCACGCTTTCTTTCCCGTCGGATGCGACGAGCGTTACTTTCAGAGAGCCGATATCAAGCAAATTGCTCGTGAGGGCTGCTTCGCTGAAGAGAAGCGTTACGGACACGGTTTCCAGTTTTTGGTCAAACGCCGAATGCTTGTTTCCGTCCGCATCTTTACGGGACGTTCCCACGGCGAACTCCATTTTCGGAGCTTTCCCGGCAAGATTTTCGTCCGAGACAAGAGCAATGTCCGATGTTTTTGCCGAATATTTCGTCTCCACCGTCGAATACGCGATATCGCGCACTTTTTCGACAAAACCTTCCGGATTCACGATCCCGAATCCGTAGTTGTTGTTAAACCAATATCCGCCGTTGTTCTTTTGCCAATTTCCTGTCGGAGAAACCGTAACTTCGGTCTTTTCTCCGGTTTCCTCATCGATCACGGTTTCCGTGTAACCGCTCGCCTGAACATACGTTTTCTTCTCCGTATCGTAAACGTAGTCGATATTCGGAGCTTCGCCGTAGCCGGAAGAATATGCCAACGCATGTTTCGCCCAGCGCACATCCATTACGGGGCAAACCTGTTTGCCGAGAGCGATTACCCCGGAAACGAGCGGCGCGGAAAACGAGGTTCCGTCGCTTTCCGCATAATTATTGTCCTTAATTTTTACGACATCAGACTCCGAGTCCGATGACGTTGAGGAATCCGACGAAAGATCCGTTGTTTTATTGTAGCCGAGCTCTCCGGTGCGGTCTGTGGAAACAACGCCTTCGCCGGGCGCGGTAACGAACAGATTGGAGCCGAAGCAGGAAAACGACGTATACCGTCCGTCGTCATTCGTCGCGCCGACATTGATAATATTCGGATTACTTCCCGTAGAATCCCAGCCGGTCGTTCCCGGCCAATTAAGACCGTCTTCCCCGCGGCTATTTCCGGCGGCGAAAACATAAATCACGTTGTTGGCGGACGTGTCGGCAATCGCTTTCCAAAACTTCTTTTCATCCTCACTTCCCTGCTGAAACACACTCCCGAACGAACAGTTCTTCACCTGAATCAAGGCGTCATTTTCATATGCGCCCGACGCCGAAACGCCGCTTCCCCAATACGCCGCATTCAAAATCGTTTGAATATTACTCAGATTGATGTGAAGCCCGGCAATCGTCGCTCCCGGCGCGGCTCCGACAACCCCTTTGTCGTTCCCGCCGACGGCTGCCGCCATCCCGGCGACAAACTGACCGTGCTCTTCGCCCTCGCTCGTGTAAATTTGCGTCTGCGATTCGTCTTCCTCCGTATCCGGATTGTCCGTCGGGATAACTTCGCTTCCGACAAAGTCTTTGCTCAAGCCCTGTCCGTTATAGGCATCGTTCGTCGGATTGTAGGGAGAAACATTCAAGTCTTCGTGATTCGGCTCGACCCACGTGTCCATAATCCCGATAACGACGCCGCTTCCGGTGATTCCGGCTTGCCATACGGGAACGATATTCACCCCGTTTTTGGTCAAATACCATTGCCACTGCTTGCTCAAATATTTGTCGTCGAAAACCGATGTCGGCTTTGCCGGATCCACAATCGAGGCGGACGAAGTATCCGCAGTAGCAGCAAATGCCGGAGAAACCACGGCGGAAACCGCACACGCAAAAAGGAGCGAAAGAGGCAAACGAACTTTCATAAAGAATAGGGGAAATAGGGGATTATCACACGCGGCGGACCGTTTTTGTCTACCGTATTTTTACGGAGAGCAAACCCTCTTTCACCCTAAAACGCAAGAAAATAGCAATCCGGGAACGCGGGAACGGGAAGCTTCGCGGCGACGCGCCCGGCAATCCGAACACGGCAAACACCGCCCTCACTCGGCAAGCGGCTCTCGAAAATTCCGGGCAATCGCATTGAAAAAGCGACCGACGTGAATCCCGTCCGTAAAACAATGATTAAAGCGATTGCTCACCAACACCGTTCCCGCCGCCGTCATTTTAAACCACGTCAAAACATGAATATCCTGATTTCGCGAATAAGCCGCCGGAGCATAACCCGCCGCACAAAACCACGGCACGCACGACGCACAAAAGCAATTCGGCAAATCATTTTCTATGATCTGCCCGCTCGCGTTCCCGCGCCGAACCGCTTCGATAATCGGCTCGGCGATTGCCGCAAACTCCGTAAAAGTTTCCCGAAACGGGAGCGTCGTCTGGCAATAATTTTCCCCGTCCGCCGTCATCAGCGGCGTGCTCGGATGCACGACATCGTATTCGGCAATTGCATCTTCGTTCAAAAAACGCCGGCGCATCTCGGGAACGGAATTATACGCGCGGGCTATTTCAAAAAGCGTGCGCAGGAAAAACGATTCGCCCCTCGCCTCCGCAAATTTTTTCAGCGGCAAAATTTCAGGCTCGAAAGAAACGGAAAAACACGGCGAATCAAAGGCGAGGAAGCTTTGAAAAAGCTCCCGCCGATGCCACGTTTTAAGCGGAATAACTTTATAACTTCGGGAAAGTTCCATTTTTTTTCGAATTTTGCGGAAGAGGTCTCTTTGAAAGCTCACCGGAAAGCGGCGACTTTCCCAATCTAAAGCCTAAGCCGCCTTCTCCGCAAGCGCTTCGCGCAAAATGTCCGCAAGTTCCGCAGATTCGATTTCGGAAAGCACTTCCTCGAAAAATCCCTGAATGAGCAACGCGCGCGCTTCCGCCTCCGGAATTCCGCGTTGCCGCAAGTAAAAAAGTTGGTCCGCATCGAGCGTCCCGTTCGTCGCGCCGTGCGAGCACCACACGTCGTTCGCGTCGATTTCCAATCCCGGAAGCGAGTGCGATTCCGCCTCGGGAGACAAAATCAGATTCCGGTTCGATTGCACCGCCGAAGTTTGCTGCGCGTCCGGAGCCACGACAATGGAGCCGCCGAAAATCGTGCGGGAACGGTCGAGCAAAACATTTTTGAAAAGCAAATTCGACGAAGCGTTCGGCGCGACATGCCGCTGCACGGTGCGTTGGTCCGCTTCCTGCTCGCCGTCGGTAACCGTCAGCGAAAAAAGATCCGCGCGCGCCGCTTCGCCTTCCAGGCGGAGCTCCGTCGTCGTGCGGGAACGCTGTGCGCCGAGATTGAGCGCGATTCCGCGCACGGTCGCGTTCCCGTGCACATGCGTCCATTCCTGTTGGTAAAAATGCGCCGTGTTTGCCATATCCTGAATGAGTTTTCGCGCAATCTGCGCGCCCGGTTTCGCAAAAATTTCCAAGCGGGAAATCGTCAGCGTCTCCGGCGCAACTTTTTTGTCCGCCTTTCCCGGTTTTTTCTCCGCAGAGAGGAAAAAGTTCACGATTGCGGCGTTCGCGTTTTCCTCCGCAATTACAATTCCATACGGGAACGTCGCCGTTTTTCCCGCAACCGCCCAATGAAAAACGGCAACCGGTTTATCTATTTTCACGCCGGCGGGAACGTAAAACAAATATGCGCCTTCGTCCGCATAAGCCCGGTGCAAAGTCGAAATTTTTTCCGAGCAAATCCCGCCGCAGGAAACAAAAAAATACTCGCGCACCGCCAAGCGTTGCTCCGGCGTAAGCTGTTTCAGCGGAGCCAAAATCACGCCCTGCGCCGCCAGCTCGGGCGCGAGCTCGGCGACAACCGGATGATCGTCCGCAAAAACCAATTTCCCCGCCACGCCCGCAAAACGCCGGGAACGCGCATCAATCTCCCGGGCAGTTTCCTCCGAAAGCTTTCCGGGAAGCGAAAACCCGTCAAACGAAACGCCGGAAATCGACGCGAAACGCCATTCTTCCATACGTCGGTTCGGCATCGGCAACACGCTAAAATCCGCCCAAGAACAATCGCGAACGCCCGCAAAAAGATCCGCTTTGCCGCGCGTCTTCTTCGCGTCGAGAAATGTTTTTTCGGAAAGAATGCTGGTTTCGGACAAAGGATTCATCTTCGCTCTAAAAAAATGGAATGATTACAATTTTCCGATAAGATTAAGCATCGGCAAAACAAAAGTAAATCGCAGAAAACCGCTTTTCGCCTCAAGCCTCCGACACTATTCTCCCGTCAAACGCTTTGCCGCCGCACCGTTCACGACAACGCAGGAGCGGAATCCGTCGCCCGACTTCGGCAATTTCGCCAGGAAGCGTTCCCGCGCCGCCGAATCCGAAAATTCGATCCCGATGAGCGCCCGCCCCACGCGCTCGCCCGTGTAAAGGTAGTTGAAGTAGCAAATATTTTCGTTTTCTCCGAGATTCTTTTCCAAAAACGCGGAAAGCGCGCCCGGACGCTCGTAAAAGTCGAGCCGCAAAAACACCGGCAGGCGCATCAGCTTTTCTTCGTAGGGAATCACGCGGAAAAGCACGTCCGCCTCGCCCGTAACATGTTGCCATTCGATTTTTTTCTCGGAAAGCTTCTCGGAAAGAGCGGCAAATTGCGCGTCGCTGACTGCGACCCCGATAGTAAACCAAGCGACCTCTTCGGAAGTTTTCCCGTATTGAAACTCAAGTAAATTACAGTCGGAAAACGCGTTCCCGAGCACCTTGAGCAATGAGCCCGGGCGCTCCGGAATCCGCACGCGCAAATAGCGGCGATGCGCGCCGTTGACCTGACTGTTGCGCGTAATCACGCCGAGCATTCCGAAATCAATATTCGCGCCGGAAATCACCGTCAGCACTTTTTTCCCGGCAAGCGTTCCCGCGAGCTTGAGCGCGGCGGCAACGCCCATCGCGCCGGAAGTTTCCGGCAAAACGCGATGCGTTTCCCAAAGCGTTTGAATCGCCCAGCAGACATCGTCGTTCGTTACGGTTACGATGCCGTCCATTAATTCGCGACACAGCGGGAACGTCAAATCTCCCGCCTTGCGCACCGAGGTTCCGTCGCAAAAAATATCCGTTTTCCCGATATCCGTCGGCGTTCCCGCATCAAACGCCGCCTTCATCGACGCCTGCTCTGCGCCTTCCACGCCGTAAATTTTGATTTCCGGATACTGCCGCCGCAACCAGCACGCGCAAGCCGCCGCCATGCCGCCGCCGCCGATTTGGAGAAACGCCACGTCAAACGGACCTTTGCCCGACATCACGCATTCGTCCGCCAGCGTGCCCTGCCCGCCCATTGTCGCAATATCGTCGTAGGGATGCACGAAAGTCAGCCCGTCTTTGTCCGCCGCCTCGTGCGCGGCGCGGCTCGCTTCGTCATACGATTCTCCGAAAAGCACGATTTCCACGTTCTCGCCGCCGAAACGGCGCACCGCATTCTGCTTCACGTCCGGTGTCGAGCGCGGCATAAAAATTTTGGCGTGAATATTTAAAAGTTTTGCCGAAAGCGCCACGCCCTGCGCGTGGTTTCCCGCCGACGCCGCCACGATACCGCGGGAACGCTCGTCCGCCGAAAGCATCGCCATGCGATTATACGCACCGCGCCATTTATACGCTTTAATCGGACCCAAGTCCTCGCGCTTCACAAACAGACGAAACGGCAAATCCGCCGCCACTTCTTCAAGCGGCGTCGCGTCCGCAACCGCATACACGCGCTGGCGAGCCATCAAAATCGCATCAAACAACTCATCGCACAAAGCTGACATAATCGTCAGATTCTACGCCGCCCGACGCGTTCCCGCAAATTGAAATTTAGAGAATGCGCCTTCTCGGGAACGCCCGCGCGACGTGTTCTCAGCGGCGAACCTTGGCGGTTGTGTAAAAAGAATTTGCGAAGATGCGCACGGGAACGATAGGATTCTCTTTCGTATGAGTTCTGCAAAAACTATTCTCGTTGCCCTCTCCCTCGCCGCGTTTACGGTCGGTTGCACCGACGAAAAAACGGTGGAGAAAACGTCCGTTCCCACCGCAGAAAAAAATTACGTTCTCGCGGAAAAAATCGCTTATGCGGACGCGGGCGTTTCGCGCGAAAATTTTGACTTCGGCTGGCGTTTCGCCAAATTCGGCAAACACGCCGATTGCCTCGCCAAGCAGGAACCCGGCGCGCCCAAAGGCGTTGCCGTCGCGACACGTGAAGAAGAGCACAATCCCGCCGGGCACGCCGTTGACGGGAACGCCGCCACGCGCTGGTGCTCTCTCGGAAGCGGGAACGCGGCTCTCACTGTCGATCTCGGACGACTTCGCGATGTCGGCATCACAAAAATTCTTTGGGAAAAAGCGGCAAACTATCATTACAGAATCCTCGGTTCTTCCGACGGAAAAACATGGATTCCGCTCATCAACAAGACGACAAAAGCAACCGCCGACAAGGAAAACAGCGACCGCTTGGACTCCAAAATCCGCTACGCCAAAATCGAAGTCGAACCGCCGGATCAAAAAACGTGGGCAAGCATCCGCGAGTGGGAATTTTTTGACGGGAACGGCGCAAAAATCACCCCGGAAAATCCGACAAGCGGTCCCGCGCTGAAAGCTTACGACGTCGCGTTTGACGATTCCGCGTGGCGCAAGCTCGACCTCCCGCACGATTGGGGCGTGGAAAGCCCGTTCCTCGCTTCCGAACCGAACCAAACCGGCTCGCTCCCGTGGAACGCCGTCGGCTGGTATCGCAAGGAATTTGACGTTCCCGCAGACAAATCCGGCAAAAAATTCTTCCTCGATTTCGACGGCGTGATGATGATGCCGCAGGTTTACGTGAACGGGAAACTCGCCGGCGAGTGGAAATACGGCTACTCGTCGTTCCGCGTCGACATTACGCCGTTTCTCAAATTCGGCGAAAAAAATACCGTCGCCGTTCGCGCCGAAAACCTGCCGAACTCCACGCGCTGGTATCCCGGCGCGGGCATTTACCGCCACGTTTGGTTGGTCGAAAAAAATCCGACTTACATCGATTACAACGGCGTTTGGGTGAAAACGCCCGAAATTTCCGGCATCGAGCTCCGCGACGGCAAACGCTACGCGAAAACGGCAACCGTTACCGTTGATACGAGCGTTGTTACCGATGTTAGCGTTCCCGGAGCAAAAATTCCTAAGGATTTTAATGTCGTCGTCGAAATCCTAAAAGACGGCAAATTGCTTGCCGCCGCCGAAGGCACCGCCGCCAAACTCACGCTCAAAGACGTCGAGCTTTGGGACATCGAAAATCCCGCACTCTACACGCTCGTAACAACGGTTCTCAAAGATGCCGAAGTCCCCGGAAAAGAAAATGCGTTCGTCAGATACGGCAAAGTCGTCGATCGCCAAGAAACCGCATTCGGCGTGCGCAAATCCGAATGGAAAGCCGACGGCTATTACCTGAACAACCGCCGCGTGCCGATTCAGGGCGTTTGCCAGCACCACGACCTCGGACCGCTCGGCGGCGCCGTCCACACACGCGCCATGGAACGCCAAATCGAAATTCTCAAGAGCTTCGGCGTGAACGCAATCCGCACTTCGCACAACCCGCCCGCGCCGGAATTTCTCGACCTCTGCGACCGCATGGGCATTCTCGTTGACGACGAATTGCTCGACTGCTGGAAACACCTCAAAGAAGGCAAAACCAACGGCTACAATCTTTTCTGGGAAAACTGGCGGGAACGCGACGTGCGCAACTTTGTCATGCGCGACCGCAACCACCCGTCCGTCATCATGTGGTCCGTCGGGAACGAAATCGAAGAACAGCATTCCGACGACGGTCCCGCGCTCGCGAAAGACCTCGTCGACCGCTTCCACCGCTACGACCCGACGCGCCCGACAACCATCGGCAGTAACGACATCCGCGCTTCCCGCACCAATTTCGGCAAGCAGTTCGACGTTTTCGGCTTCAACTACAAACCGAACAATTACACGGAATTTGCGACCAACAATCCGAACACACCGTTCTACGGCTCGGAAACTTGCTCCACGCTGGCTTCCCGCGGATTTTATTCGTTCCCGGTAAACGAAAAAGATTTTGACACCGCGTTCTGGCGACGCAATTTCTGCGACAGCCTCGCCGCCTGCCAAGTCAGCGATTACGCAATTTACGCAACCGGCTGGGGCTCGACGCCGGACATCGAATTCGGCGCCATCGAAGATCAGCCGCGCACCGCGGGGCAATTCGTTTGGACAGGCTTCGACTACCTCGGCGAACCGACGCCGTGGAATCTCGGACGCAAACCCGCAAACGACTTCCGCGGCGCGTCCCCGGAAGAAATCGCCCGACTCGAAAAAGAATTCGCCGAAGTGCTTAAACAAGGCTCGCCCTCCCGTAGCTCGTATTTCGGCATCGTTGACCTTTGCGGTTTCCGCAAAAACGTCGCTTGGCTCTGGCAATCCGAATGGCTACCGGACGTGCCGATGGCGCACATTCTTCCGCACTGGAACTGGGAAGGTTCCCGCGAAGGCAAAACCACGCCCGTCTTCGTTTTCACGAGCGGCGATTCCGCAGAGCTTTTCCTGAACGGCAAATCCCTCGGCAAACGCGCTAAGAAAAAAGGCGCGAAAATTACGAACAAGGATTTGAACGGCGACCAGCGGGAACGCTTCCGCCTTACGTGGATGGACGTAAAATACGAGCCGGGCACGCTCGAAGTCGTCGCTTACAAAGACGGCAAGGAATGGGCACGCGACAAAGTCGAAACCACCGGCGCTCCCGCAGGCTTTAAGGCGGAAGCCGACCGCGCGACGATTCGCGGCGACGGGCGTGACCTTTCCTACATCACGATTTCCGTGACCGACGCACAAGGGCGCGTCGTTCCGACGGCGGAAAATCTTTTCAAATTCTCCGTGCGCGGGAACGCCGAAATCGTCGGCGTGTGCAACGGCGATCCGACCGACCGACTTTCGATGAAAGGCACGAAAATGGGCGCGTTCGCGGGACTTGCGCAAGTCATTTTGCGCTCCAAGCGCGGCACGACGGGCGAAGCCGAACTCACCATCGACGGAGGCGAACTCGGCACGCAAACGCTCAAAATCAACGTGAAATAGATTTTGACCACGGAATCCACGGAAAATCTACAGGAGAACAGGCATCTTGCCTGTTCTTTCTGTAAAAAAAAGAAACACGAATCACGCGAATTTCCACGAATGAGTTCTTCCTTTTAAGAAAGAAAAAACAGCCGAGACGGCTGTTCTCCTTTAATAAAAGACCACAAAATTCACGAAAAAAAATTGATCGCGGCATAGATGAGAAGTTAAAAAAAAAGAAGACGGCAATTGCTTGCCGCCTCTTTCTTCGTGAAAAACTTCACTATTTTTTAAGCGCAACGCGTGGCGTGAAGGCGTTCGGGTTCGCTCATCGCGGCGAGTTCTTCGACTTTTTTAATGTCGAGTCCGAGTGCTTTCGCGATGCGCGTCCCGTAATCTTTGTCCGCCAAATAGCAGTGCGCGGCGTGGCGGTATTTGACGTTTTCGGTAACGGGCGCAATGTCTGCCGCCGTGTTTGAAATCAGAAGCTGTTTTTTATCTTCCGTCATCAGGCGGAACAAGTCGCCGGCTTGGTAGAAGCAATCGTCCGTCTTGTCGTCATACGGGCTGTGATGGTCAATATCGCCGTCAACCTTCATTTTCGGCGGGCGGACGCTTGCGTCGCTTTCCCACTCGCCGAAGCCGTTGGGCGCGTAGCCTTTAGTTGCGCCGGCGTTCCCGTCCACGCGCATAAATCCGTCGCGGTGGTAGGAATGCATCGGGCAACGTGCCTGATTGACCGGAATCTGGTCGTGATTGACGCCAAGGCGGTAGCGTTGCGCGTCGCCGTAGGAGAACAGGCGCCCCTGCAACAATTTATCCGGCGAAAAGCCGATTCCGGGAACGACGTGCGCGGGTGCGAACGCCGCCTGCTCGACATCGGCGAAATAATTTTCCGGATTGCGGTTCAGCTCAAGCGTGCCGACTTCAATCAGCGGGAACGTTTTTTGGCTCCACGTTTTCGTGATATCAAACGGATTTTCCTTATAATTTTTCGCCTGTTCTTCCGTCATGATTTGGAAGAAAAGCCGCCAACGCGGGAAATCGCCGCGTTCAATTGCGTCAAACAAATCGCGCTGATGGCTTTCGCGGTCGGACGCGATGATTTTCGCCGCTTCCTCGTTTGTCAGGTTTTTAATGCCCTGCTGTGTTTTAAAGTGGAACTTCACCCAAAAACGCGTTCCCGCCGCATTGACGAGGCTGTAAGTGTGGCTGCCAAACCCGTGCATGTGGCGATAGCTCGCGGGAATGCCGCGGTCGGACATCACAACGGTGATTTGGTGAAGCGCTTCCGGAAGCATCGTCCAAAAATCCCAGTTGTTTTGCGGCGAGCGCAAATTTGTTTTCGGGTCGCGCTTCACGGCGTGATTCAAATCCGGGAACTGGAGCGGATCGCGAATAAAGAAGACCGGCGTGTTGTTGCCGACCAAATCCCAGTTGCCTTCTTCGGTATAGAATTTGATCGCAAAGCCGCGAATATCGCGCTCCGCATCCGCCGCGCCGCGTTCGCCGGCAACCGTCGAAAAACGCACGAAAACGTCCGTCTTTTTGCCGATTTCGGAAAAAAGTTTCGCGCAGGTATACTGCGTAACGTCGTGCGTTGTCGTAAACGTGCCGAAGGCACCGCTGCCCTTGGCGTGCATGCGCCGCTCGGGAATAACTTCGCGGTCGAAATGCGCGAGCTTTTCCATCAGCCACACGTCCTGCATCATAATCGGACCGCGCGCGCCCGCAGTCTGCGAGTGAATGTTGTCGGAAACCGGAGCCCCGACCTCGTTGGTGAGTTTGTTTTGTTTTTTCATCTTTTTGTTCTGTGTTTATTTTTAATAACCGTTAAAATTGTAATCACTACAAAAATAAAATGTAAAGCGTTTTACCTCACTTAATAAAGCGTTCCCGCGAAAAAAAAATCGGAGAAAAAACGTTCCCGCGCAAAGAGAAAGAAACGACAAAATTCACCAACTCCACAAAAGAATCTCGCGCGAAGACGCGAAGGCGCAAAGTTTTTGCGGTTAATTTTTTTTACTAATTTTTAATAAAAAAAAACGTTCCCGCGCTCAAGTAGCGGGAACGTTTTGCGTGTCGGCAGGAAGCTCAGCCGGCGGCTCACAAGGCGGCTCGCAACGCTGCGTCCACCGCCACACGCCGAAGGTGATTCCTGCGAGCAACAAAATCGCGATTACGATTTTTCCCCACGGGAACGGTTTCCGGCGAAACGGATCCGCGCGGGAAATTTTCGCGCCTTTCGGCTTTTGCGGCATTTCGGTAAATGCTTTTCCGAGCGGAATGTTGATTTTGACGTTCCCGTTTATCGCCCAGCCGTTGGCTTCGAGAATCGGTCCAAGCGAGCGACGGCGAAGCTTCATCGCCGCGAGCAACATCGACGGAGCCGAAATCACCAAAATAACCGCGAGCACCACCAAAACCATTTGCCACGGCGCAAGCGCGAGAAAACTCCCGAGCGCGACGGAAAGAGCAGCGCCGATAGCACCGAGCGCCAAGCCGATGGCGGCAAAAATGCCGGCAAATTTCGCCACGTCAAACGCAGGCTTTGCCGCGCTCGGCGTTCCCGCCACAGGAGCCGTTGTCGCCTTTGACAAAGCCGTTCCCACGCCGCCGCTCAAATCCGCGTCCACTTTCTTTTCGCGCGAAGCCGCAAAATTTTCAATCTGTGTTTCTACGAATTTGGCAACTTTGCGATACGGCGTCCAAAACGCTTCGCGGACGGAAATCGGGTTTTCGATGATTTTGACGATTTTCGCGTCCCAGTCGTCGCCTTTTTTGTCGTAAAAAACCCCGTTTCGCCCGACGTAGAGCGAGCGCGCATCACCATCGCCGAACATTGCGACAATCGTCATTTTTTCGCCGCCCTTTTTGCGCGTGCATTCGCAATACGCGAGGCAACAGTTGGACTTCGCGGCGAGCGCGGAATGCGTTCCCGTATTTTCGACACGGATACACAGCGCGCAAGCGCGGCGATCCATGTAAAGCTTCCCGACAAGAAACGCCGTCGTTGAAGAATCACGTTTGTAAAATTCGGCAAACGAAACGAAGTTCCGCAAAATCACCGCCAAGTCCCGCGAGTAGCGACAAAGTTTTTCCGCCTCGGACAAAGCGGCGCGCAAGGGTTTTTCCGCCGCGTCTTTTTCAAAAAGCGGAGCGGTTTTTTCGACAAAATTTCCGGAAACGATTTCGTCCAACTTTTCCGACGGGAACGCATCTGCGCCGCCCGCCGGCTTCGCCGCAAGCCAAGCTTCATACGGCGCGAACAAGGCGGAAATTTTTCGCCAAAGCGTTTCGGAAAGCGAAGCCGGTTTCTCCGTCGCGGGAACGCCGAATTTTGAAAGTGCGGGCGACAAAGTTTTTTCCGTAAACGAAGCGATCGCGGGCGCCCACGCAGGATTTACGCCGCTCGCAAGCGGAAGTTCCGGCTCTTTGACACTCGCCGAGATGCGCGCAAGCGGGAACGCTTCGGATGCCGCCGCCGAGATTTCCGTTCCCGCCGCAATGGCGGCAAAATCGGCATCAGACGGATTCAATTTCGCCGTCGCGGCAGCATCGTATCCCGCCAAGCGCGTGCGCGCGAAGAAATCCTCCGCCTTGCTGCGAATTTTCACAAACGCGGAAAACGCGTCCGCCGTTCCCGCTCCGAGCGGAAGAATTTTTTCGGAATCCGTATCGGCAACAGCCCGCCATGCAAGAACGTCTGCGGCGTTTTTGACAAAATCCGCAATTTGAGCCGCCGTCACGCCCTTTTCGCCGGAAGCGTCCGCGCTCCCGCCCGTGGCGGCGACGGCGTTGCGGAGAAAATCCGCAAGCGCGGCATCTTCTCCGGCACAGGCGGGAACGAGAACGCCGTCGCCGTTGAACGCCTGCGCGTCAAATGTTTTCTCCGAAGCCTCGACATCGGCAAGGGAAAGCGTTCCCGCCGACATTTTGCCGAGATGTTCCAAAATATTTTTTGCCGTTTGCAAAAGCGGGCTCGTCGCAACAATCGCGCTCAGCGGCACGGAATCTTTTCCCGCAAAAAATGCGGAAAAATCCGCAAGGTTTTCCCGGACAAATTTTACGGCGGAAAGAATTTCGGGAACGCGAATGCGCCCGTCCGCATCGGCGTCCAGCAAGTTCAGCGTGCGCGGATCAAATTCCTGCCCGGCAATAGGCATGCTCAGCGCGACCCACCATTTCGGGTCCAGAGTTTCTACGGCGGCGAGGTCTTCCGGGGTTTCGATGCGAAGCTGCGCGGCTCCGCCTCGGCAAAAGAAATAGTAGTTAGACATAGCTAAAAGATAGCCCCGGAAAATACGCCTTGAAAGCGAAAAAAATCCGCAAATTTCACCAATTACACAAAAGGAGCTCGCGCAAAAACGCAAAGACGCAAAGCTTTTTATTTATTCGTGAATATTCGTGTCTATTCGTGGTTTTTGCGACTTTGCGGCTTCGCGCGAGAGAAAGGTTTACCGAAAAAACTCCGACGAGAACTATGTTCCCGCCGGAGCGTTATAACTGACTTAACTATTTAACTTCTCTCTCTGTCTCAATTAACCTCTAAACTAACTTAACCAAATACACAAAAGAAGCGTCGCCCGAGGAAATTTTGTCTGAACTTTTTTCTGCCCGCGCCCTGTTCTTTTTTTGATTTTTCTTCTAAAACGTTCCCGCGGCGGCTATTGTTTTGCGCAAGATGTTTTTTTCCGGAAAATCCGACAAAGCCCTGCGTAAGCAGGCGGAAAATCTGCTCGCCTCCGCGGAAAAAGTTCTGCGATACCGCGGCGACCTTTTCGACGAAGCGGAGCGGGAACGCTTTGACGCCGCCGTCGCCGATCTCCGCACTGCAGCCAAAGAATCGCCGCTTGATACCGATGCGCTCAAAGCCCGCGCCGCCGCACTGGAAACCGTTTTGCAGGAACTCGGCGGGACGATTTTTCCGCAGAAAAAAATCCCCGAGTGGGTCGAGCTCATCGTCGTCGCGGCGATTCTTGCCGGCGGGATTCGCGCATTTTTTATCCAACCGTTTAAAATTCCGACCAATTCCATGTTCCCGACTTACAACGGAATGACGGCAGAAATTTGCAACGGCGAAGAAAGCACGCTTTCCAAATGGGCGGAACGGATTTTCCGCAGTGCCTCTTTTTACGAAATAAAATCTCCCGCAAGCGGAGAAGTCCTAATCCCTCTGCGCCGCGACGCGGGAACGCGCGCGCTGACGCTTCTGCCGCCGGAAAAAGAAACGACTGCCGGCTCGGTCATCTCGCCCGGGAAAGATATTTATCGGCTCTACGTCGGCGGGAACGCCGTACCTGTTCCCGTGCCGCGAGATTTTTCGCTCAATTCGGTTTTGCTCAAAACATTTTTCCCGGAAACGGAAAAAGAAAATACGCCCGAAACTTTTCGCTGGAGAAACGTTTTTAAAAACGGACAAATTACGATTTTGCCCGACGGCACGCCCGCGCTCCGCACCGGAAAAACCGTTCGCGCAGGAGAAAATTTGCTCAACTTTAAAGTTCTCGGCGGCGACATGGTTCTCGTCAACCGCGCAAAGTATCATTTCTTCGAGCCCGAGCGCGGCGACCCGTTTGTTTTCCGCACGCACCATATTCCCGGGCTGAACAACGTGGAGCTTTACTACATCAAGCGCTTGGCGGGCTTGCCCGGAGACGTTCTGCGCGTCGACAACGAAAAACTTCTCCTCAACGGCGTTCCCGCCGACTCGGCAGAAGCTTTTGTAAAAAACAATACGCCGCTTCCCGCCGAGAATTATTACGGCTACTTCCCGACGAACGGCGCGCCCTCGATTCACAGCTGGCAACTCACGAGAGATTTTCGCGTTCCCGAAGGATTTTTCTACGCCCTCGGCGACAATTCCTCCAACAGCTACGATTCGCGCGGCTGGGGCGGCGTTCCCGCTGAAGACGTCGTCGGCTCCGCACTCTTTATTTTGTATCCGTTCTCGTCCCGCTGGGGCTTGGCGGAATAGAACCGTTTTTTTTCGCTTTAATTTTTTTTGCTATGCAGGTTTTAAAAAATCGACGCGTCGTTATCACGCGCCCCGAAGAACAAAACGCCGAATTGCGCGCCGAACTCGAAGCGCGCGGCGCAAAAGTCATCGAAATGCCGCTCATCGAAATCTCGCTCGACGGGAACGAAGAAATCGCGAACGAAATTTTCTCGATGCTCAGCGAATACGATTGGCTCGTGTTTACAAGCGCGAACGGCGTGCGGGGATTTTTCAAAAAGTTTTTTGCCCGCTTTAAGGATTTGCGCTGGCTCGGTCCGTGCCGCATCGCCTGCGTCGGTCCGGCAACGCAAAAAGCCGTGGAAGAACTTCACCTCGAAGTGGAAATCGTTCCCGAAGAGCACACGGGAACGGCTCTCGCGGAAAAACTGATTGCGGAACAGGATTTGGAAAACCTCAAAATCTGCGTCGTTACCGGTAATCGAAATCCGGATACATTAGCGAAACGCCTTTCGGAGGAAGCACACGCCATCGTCGATACGTTCCCGTGCTATTCCACGGATTCCGCCAAGGTGGAAAACGTGCAGGATGCGCTTGCGGATTTTCGTGAAAACGGCGCAGACTTCATTGTTTTCGCCAGCAGAAGCGCCGTGGAATCTTTTATCACGCAGGCTCCGAATCTACGCTTGGAAAAAAACGCGACGCAACCGCGCGTTGTCGCCATCGGCGAGCCTACCGCGTCCGTGCTGAAAAAATCGGGCATCCCCGTTGCTGCCGTCGCAAGCCGCGCCACCGTTCCCGCCATCGCCGACGCGATTGAAGGCTTGGTAAAATAAGCATTTCCCGCAAAGCCGAAAAAAGGAACCACGAATAAACACGAATTTTCACGAATGATTTTAACGTGAAAAAAAAAACGGGAGAAGCAACACTCATGTCGCTTGCGAAGTGAAGTTTGTGCGAACAAAAATAAGTCTTCGCCGCAAAACGTTCCCGCGCAAAGCAAAATTTTCTTTCGAGGGCTGTGTAAAAAACTCGCGCGAAGACGCTAAGACGCGAAGTTTTTTTGGTTTGTGGTTAATTTTTCCCACAGATGAAACAGATATTCGCAGATATCCTGATTTCATCTTTGCGTTATCATTCGTGAAAATTCGTGTCTATTCGTGGTTTCTTTTTTTATTAAATTTTAAAAACTTCGCGGCTTGGCGGCTTGGCGCGAAAAAAAAACGTTCCCGCAACCGAAGTCGCAGGAACGCTAACCATAATCTATGAATTAATATATTACAGAAATTATTTGCGACGACGACGCGATGCCACGAGCGCAAGCGCACCCAAGCCCGCAAGCATTCCGAATGCCGACGGCTCGGGAACAGGAGTTACCGAAACTTTATAGGTTGCTCCATATGTAAGACTGCTGTCTGTGAAATTACTAATCACCCCTTCGTCCGAAATGGACTTTGCATATCCATAAGAATTTTTGTTGGAATCAAGAGCGGTGCAATAAATTCCATTTTTATCACTTGTAACCGTTGTAATCAAATCTGATGTAAAATCGAACTCACTCCCGACAGCAAGACTCGTGGTTCCCGACAAAAAGACGGCAAGATAACTGGAATCGGCAGAAAGCGTCAGGTTTGAAAAAGAATAAGCTGCCGCAGCTTTACCACTAGCATTTCCGAAAGATTGTCCCGTCAAAGATGAAACTTCGTTAGAGATTCCAAGAAGAAGATTAGACGATAAATCTACGATTGCGAGATATGAGGCAAATGATGCGGTGTATGTATTTTTGGCAAAAGTAATGTCTCCGATATAATATTCCTCAGCTGAAAGACTAAATCCCGCGAGATTTATTTCTTGTGCATTCATTCCCCCGCGGGTATATCCGTCTCCGGTTCCAGGCCAAGGAGTTGAATATACCTCAGGGTCCGCGTTAGCGAATGTTGTTCCGGCGGCGAGGAGCGCCGCGAGTGTGATGTATTTTTTCATAATAACTAAGTTTGATTGTGATTGTTAAAATTATTTTTGAGGGTAAAAACCGGAACACATGCGGCGTTCCCGCCGATTTGTCCCAATTCTTAGCATGGATTGTCGCAAAAAAAAAAACGTGCCCGTCAAGCACGTTTTGAAAAAAATCCGCAAATTTCACCAATTACACCAATAGATCTCGCGCGAAAAAATCGGGCGAAGCAAAATCTTCTTTCGAGGGCTGTGTAAAAACCTCGCGCAAAGCCGCTAAGACGCGAAGTTTTTTTGTCTGCGGTTAATTTTTTGCCACAGATGAAACAGATATTCGCAGATATCCCGATTTCATCTTTGCGTTATCATTCGTGAAACTTCGTGTCCATTCGTGGTTTCTTTTTTCCGCTTCGCGCGAAAACGAAGCGGGAACGCGGCAGGAACGCTATCGGCGATCGGGGAAGCGCGACGGGCGGCGATACGGCGCGGAAGCGTCGATGCGATAACCGATGACGGCGGGATCGCGCAGGAGTTCCGCAAATTTTTCCACGGGGAAAAAGGTTTGCACGTGTTCCGGCAAGTCGGCTTCGATGAGGCTTCCGTCCGGTTGTTGCTGAGCAACGGCGATGCGTGTGCCGCCGGAATTTTCACCGATGTGCCGCATGAGCTTATTTTCGAGAAAGGCGGGAACGTCTTCCTCGGGATTCACGACGAATACGACTTTTTTAAGCAGGCGCGAAACCTGCTCTTTCATCGGGGAAATCCGGGAAACCTGCAAGCTCCATTCCTCCTGCCGGTCGCGGTAACGCAAATCACAATCGAGAATAACCTGTGCGCCGTCTTTGATGTATTCTCCGTATTCCTGAAAATCGGACGCGAAGCAAACGAGCCCGTATTTATCTTTTCGGGTTTCGAGAGAGAACGTGGCGAATTTGCGATTATCGGCGGTGTATTTAATAACGATATCTTCGATAATTCCGCACAGCCGCACCTGATGATTTTTTTCCGTTTTTGAAAATTTACAATCTTCGAGCGCGCCGGAGAATGTGGAGAGCGCCTGCTCCAGTCCTGCGTAAACATTGAGCGGATGCCCGGAAAGATAAAGCCCGAGCAATTCTTTTTCCTTGCGGAGTTTTTCCGAAGGAGACATCGGCGTTCCCGTGCGTTTGATAAAATCGGCGGCGGAACGGCGTTCGTCGAGAATCCCGAGTTCCATCGTGAACGCGTCTTCCTCGTTGTTTTTCTGAAGAAATTCGCGCACGGCGTTGAACGAGTCGAGAATGTGGTTTCGGTCTTCGTAAACGTCGCAGTTATCGAAGCCGCCGGTTTCGATGAGCGTTCCCAAGCTACGACCGATGTTTAAATTCACTTCGCGGGTTTCTCCGGTTTCTTCATTTTTTACGGTAACGCGCTTGGTGCAAAGGCGCTCCATGAAGTCGACGAAACCTTTGTATTTCCCGTTGCGGGAACGCTCTTCGATAATGGCTTGCGCAATTTTTTCGCCTAATCCTTTGAGCGCGCGGAAGCCGAAGTGAATCGCATTGTTTGCGGGATCGGGCGTGAAAAAGACGTTGGAGGTATTGACGTTCGGACCGAGCACGCGAATGCCCATGCTTTCGCATTCGGCGATGACGCCGAGCATCTTTTCCGGATTGCTCATTTCGGAGTCGAGCACCGCCGCCATATATTCCACAGGGAAATGCGCCTTGAGATAGCCGGTTTGGTAAGCGACATAGGCGTAGCAGACGGAGTGAGATTTGTTAAATGCGTATTCGGCAAACGCCGTCCAGTCTTTCCAAATTTTTTCGATGAGTTGTTCCGCCTTTGCTTTGTTGCCTTTGAGCGGCTCCATGAAGCGCGGATTTTCGAGGCATCCGCGGTGAAACTTTTCCTGCAACTTCGCCATCGTGTCGAGTTGCTTTTTCCCCATCGCTTTGCGGAGCACGTCGGACTCGCCGCGCGTAAATTGCCCGAGCTCGCGGGAAAGCAACATGACCTGTTCCTGATAAACGGTAATTCCGTAAGTATCTTTCAGATACCGTTCCATGAGCGGATGATCGTAAACGATGCGGTCGTCTCCGTGTTTGCGCCGGATAAACTGCGGAATGTATTCCATCGGACCCGGGCGATAGAGCGCGTTCATCGCGACGAGGTCTTCAAAACGATTCGGTTTGAGCAGGCGCAGATATTTTTTCATTCCGCCGGATTCAAACTGAAAAAGCCCGGTTGTTTCCCCGCGCGCGAACACGCCGAAAGTTTCCTGATCGTCGAGCGGGATTTCGTTAATTTCAAATTCAATCCCTTTGGCGGCTTTTACGTTGGCGAGGCAATTTTTCAAAATGGTAAGCGTTTTCAGCCCGAGGAAGTCCATTTTGAGAAGCCCGATCGGCTCGACGAAGTGTCCGTCGTATTGCGTTGTGAGCAAATTGTCGTCCGGCGTCGGCATCACCGGAATGGTTTCGATGAGCGGGTCGCGGGAAATGAGCGTGCCGCAGGCGTGAACGCCGGTTTGGCGAATGGAGCCGTCGAGAGCTTCCGCAAAATTGAGGGTGCTGACGATGAGCGCGTCGTTGGAGTTTTTTTCTTCCCGGAGCTGCGGGCTTTCCGCCATTGCCGCATCCATTGTGATTTTCGGCTTCGCGGGAACGAGTTTCGCGAGGCGGTTTGCTTCCGCGAGCGGCAAATCCAGCACGCGTGCGACGTCTTTAATCGCCATGCGCGGAGCCATACTCCCGAAAGTTACAATGTGCGCGACGTGATCCTGCCCGTATTTTTGCGAAACCCATTCGAGAACTTTGCCGCGCCCTTCGTCGTCGAAGTCAATATCGATATCGGGCATCGAAATACGATCCGGATTCAAAAATCGTTCGAAAAGCAAATCGTATTTCATCGGGTTTATCCCGGTGATTCCGAGGCAATAGGCGACAACGCTTCCGGCGGCGCTCCCGCGCCCGGGACCGACGAGAACGCCCATTTCGCGTGCAGCGGCGATAAAATCCTGCACGATGAGAAAGTAGCCCGGAAAGCCCATCGTCTTGATAGTTGTCAGCTCAAAATCGATGCGCTCCTGCGCGTCTTCGGGAATGTTCCCGTTCCATCTTTTTTGTGCGCCGGTCATTGTCAGGTGGCGCAAATAATCGTATTCGAAGCGAATGCGGTAAACTTTTTCCGCGCCGCCGAGTTTCTCGTAACGCTCGCCGAACTCCGCGCGAAGCTCCTCTTCGCTCAAGCGTTCCCGCAATTCGGCTTCCGTTCCGAAGCTTTCCGGAATCGGGAAAACCGGCATAATCGGCGGCGAGTCCAAATTGTATTCTTCAACTTTGTTGGCGACTTCCAGCGTGTTGAGAAGAATGTCCGGACGATCGTGAAACAACGCTTTCATTTCCGCCGTTGTCTTAAACCATTCCTGCCGCGTGTAGCGAAGGCGGCTTTCGTCGGCAACTTTTTTCCCGGAATTTAGGCACAGCAAAATATCGTGTGCTTCGGCGTCTTTTTCGTTCAAAAAGTGAACGTCGTTTGTCGCGACGACTTTGATTCCGAGTTTTTCGGCGAGCTTAAAAATGCCTTTCTCCGCGCGAAGTTGCCGCTGGTAAACATCGCGGGTATCGTCCGAAACATTGTTCGGGTGGCGCATGACTTCGAGATAAAAATCATCACCGAAAACACGTTGAAACCAGCGTGCCGCTTCCTCCGCGCCCTCCTCGTTTCCGGCGAGAATTTTTGACGGGATTTCGCCTGCGATACAGGCGGAGCACACAATCAGCCCTTCGTGATATTTTTCGAGAATTTCTTTGTCGATACGCGGGCGGTAATAATTCCCTTCGGTCCAACCGAGCGAAACCAGACGCACGAGGTTGCGATAGCCCGTAAGGTTTTTCGCAAGCAAAATCAGGTGATTCCCGGAGCGGTCGATTTTTTCATCCGTTCCCGCGGGAATATTTTTCCCTTTGTCAAAGCGCGTGCGCCGGGCAACGTAAGCCTCGCAACCCAAAATCGGCTTAATCTTCGCTTTTTTGCAAGTATCGTAAAAAAGCTTTATGCCGAACATGTTCCCGTGGTCGGTGAGCGCGACCGCCGCCATGCCGTCCGCCTTCGCCTTCGCCGCCAACTTTTTGATATTCGTCGCACCGTCCAAAAGCGAATACTGCGAGTGAACGTGCAAGTGGACAAAATCGCTGAACGGCGTTTCTTCTTGGGCGGCGGGGGACGTGTCGGACATATTTTTCGAGGGAAATGGATTGTATGGGGAATTTTAGTGAGCGATGAACAAAGGCGTTTTCAAAAATGCCGCCTCACGGCAAATATTTTCGCCCGCCACAATTTCACCGCTCACAATTAGCCATTCGCTAAAATTAGTGCCTGCCGCAAGTGCAATGACCGCAGGAGCCGTCGCCCTTGCAACCGTGAACTTTTTTGTGATGCTCGGTTACGTCGAGCGGGCGCAAGCCCAAAGCCTCAAGCATATTTCCCGCGAAAAATGCGGAATTGGCTCCGGCGGACAGGCAAAGCGCAAGCGCTCCCGCCGACATTGCCGCGCAATTTTCCGCCAAGCGAATCAGCGTTTTCGGCAACAAAATACGCGCCACGGCGACAATGCGCACAAATTCAAAAACGCCGATCGACGGCGTTCCCGCGTCAATCTCAACCACGTCCGGATGCTTTTCGGAGTTTGAAAGTGCAATAAGTTGCTCCAAGCATTTTTCCGTTGTTTCGTTCGATTCGACGACCACGCGTTCGACCGTTTCCGGGTGATCCCACGCGGCGACTTGCACGGCATCCGCCACCTGAGATTGCTGATGAATTTCCTGAGCAAAATAAATCAGCGTCGGAAGCGGATTGGCGTAAACTTTGCGAACGTCTTCTAAATAGTAAACCATAGTCGTTCCAAGATAATACGAAAGAGAAGTCCCGAAAAGGAAATTTCCCGCCCGCCGCCGGTGCAAAAGAAAACTTGCTTCAAATATGCCGCGGGAACACAGTTATTCAAAGTGGACTTGCCTGACCGAAACGTTCCCGCTCCTGCTCCCGCTCAACGCCTCGAATCGCTCGACGCGCTGCGCGGATTTGACCTTTTCGTCCTGACAATGCTCGGTCCCGTCATGCACGCGTGGCTCGGGCATCATCCGAACGGCGCGTGGCACATTGCGCACTGGACGCACGCGACATGGGAAGGCTTTCTCACTTGGGATTTGGTGATGCCGCTTTTCATGTTTATGGCGGGCGTTTCGATTCCGTTCGCAATGGCAAAATATGTCGGCGAAAGCGCGGCGTTCCCGCGCACTCACGCGTTGTGGAGAATTTTTCGCCGCGTAATTACTTTGTGGATACTCGGTTGCATCGCACAGGGGAATTTACTTGCCTTTGATTTAAATGCGTTCAAGCCGCTAACCAATACACTTCAGGCGATCGCCGTCGGCTACGCGGGAGCGGCGTTGGCATTTCTTTTTTTGAGTTGGAAAAAACAGGTAATCCTTGCGATCGGCTTGCTTGCGGTTTTCACGGCGGGCTGTCTGCTTTTCGGCGAATGGCAAGCGGCGGGAACGTCGCCGTGGGCACGGGAACTGAATTTTCCGGCGACCTTGGACAAGCTTTGCCTCGGGCGATGGCGCGACTGCGCAAGCGTTTCCGCCGACGGGAACGTCATTTTCCCCGCATATTACGACACGGCTTGGCTTTGGTGCTCGTTGACTTTTGTCGTAACTGTAATGAGCGGGGTTTTCACGGGAATTTTGCTAAAAAGCAAAACGCTTTCGCAGGCGAGGAAATTTTGGTGGCTCGTCGTTGCAGGCACGTTGCTTGTTGCGATCGGCTGGCTCGGGCACGCCTGCGGATTTCCGGTGATTAAGCGTATTTGGACGGGAACGTTCACGCTGGTCTCGTCCGGCTACTGCGTGCTGCTCATGGCGGCATTTTACGGCGTTGTCGATTGGCTCGGGTGGAAGCGTTGGGCGAGTTGGCTGAAAATTATCGGTATGAATTCGATTCTCGCCTACATGCTCAGCCCGGAAGTCGGATTAATTGATTTCGGCGGAATTTCGCGCGCCTTGCTCGGCGGCTTGCTTCGCGCATTCGACGTTTCCCGCCCGGAAATCTTTTTTGCCTGCGGGAACGCGGCGATTCTTTTCCTTATCCTTTGGCTTTGCTATCGCGCTAAAGTTTTCCTGAAAGCATAAAAAAGAGCTTGGCATAGCTAAGAGCTTTTACAAAGAAACAACAACGGAACGACGTTTTTTTTCGGGAAGCATGTCTTCCATCCCGTAAAAAAAAACGTATCTATGCCACACTCAAAGTAAAATTCTCGGAGAAGCCGACTAAACTTTTCGGCTCCTCTGCTTTTAAACATTTGCCGAAGCAAGCTTCGGCAAATTTCAATTTGCGGGAACGCTTCTTCCAGTTCCGACAGCGAATCTTTTTCCGCTTATTTCGCGGGACGTCCGTCAAAGAAGAATACTTCAAAGGGCTTCAACTTGAAGGAAATTTCCTTGTCGAGCGGGAGCGTCGCGCCGGAAATTCCGTTGAGTTTGCGTTGCCCTTTGAACGAATCCTTGAGCGTGATAGAGCCTTGGACATGCGCGGGAACGTCGAGCAATTTGCGAAGCGTCGTTTTCAACGTTTTTTCTTCGTCGTCGGAATTGCGCAAAGCGAGTGTCGCCTTTTTCCCGTTCCAGGACGCCCAGCCGTAGATGTCTCCGGTTTTATTTTCGTTGTCCCAAGGCTCGCCGCCGACCCAGTGCGCGTCGTCGAGCACGTCGGCGTTCCCGCGGAACCACTTGATGCACTCGGCAAGCTCTTTCCAAAGGTCGAGCTTTGTCATGATGTCGTTATCGACATAAAGTTCCTGCAAGGCACTCCCGCTTGCGAAGGCACAGCGCATTTCCTTAAGAATGTCGTCGCGCCCGGCGGCGTTGTTTGCCATGCAATTCGGCGGACCGTGGCGGGTAACCATGAGTCCGTGCGTCATGATTGAGTTAATCGGGAAAAGAGGCGATCCCGTAACGAAAATTTTGTGCACCCAATCGTCGCGATACGTAATCCATTTGTCGCGATTGCTACCGACGCCCATTTGTCCGTGGTCGCCGTCCTGACGCCACACGGAATCGGCGATGTGGAACCAAAACGGAGAAGCCCAAGTGCCGACGGTCGTGTTGAGGAAAATATCCGGGCGTTTTTTGCGAAGCGCTTTTTCGACCTTGATAATGCCTTCTGCGTCTTCTTCTGCTGCGGGACCGTAGGCAACGGGAATTGCGCTGATGCCGTCGAACTTGAAATAGCGCATGTCGTAATCGTCAACCATTTGCGAGCAACGTCCGACGAACGCATCGAAGTATTCCTTATTGGAAAGCTCAAAGTTGCCGATTTGGTTGTTCGGGTGATTTTTATTCCAATAGCCGAGACGCTGAGCCTTGGACGCGCCGTAACCGCCGACGGGACCGAGCCAAGCACCCATTCCCGCACCCTGCTTCAGTGCCGCGGTATTGAGTTTTTCAAAACCGTTCGGGAACTCGCTGTGGAAGCCCCAGAGCGAATTGAAATCGTCCCAGCCGTCGTCCCAAACGAACGCGTCAACACTGATTTTGTGTTTTTTGAAAAGGTTTTTATTCCACTCTTCAATGACGTCGAGGCATTGTTTTTCCGACATGCGTTTCTTCGGATCCGGATCGTTGTTGCGATTGATGTTGAGCTCATACCACGAATTGTAGTGGACAAACGAGCGCCACGGAACCGCGCGTTCCCGCTCGTTGTAAGCAAGGAAGGAGCGGCGTTCCTGCCCGGGAACAAACGCGCCGATAACGGAGGAAACGTCCCAGATTTCGCCCTTTTTCAGCGTGGTTTTACGCGACCACTTTCCCGTCATCGTGTCGCCGGAAACTTCGTTGAGTGCCATCGGCGTTTCGAGCGCAGCAAAAACTTTTTCCGTCACGACGGGCGAACCGCGCGTGTTCCCAAGGACTTTTGCGCCCGAAAGCTTGATTTCAAGCGGAACAATCGCCTGCATCGGCGTATCGTTTTTCGCCTTAATTTTCAGCTCTTGGCGGATGTAGTGCGAGCCGTCGCGCAAAACCGCCCGCCACTCGACCATGATGTCGCCCTTGGTAAATTTTCCGGCAAGAGCCTGCCCGGGAACGCGTTCGGAGAGCTTAAGCGCATCGGGATTCCCTTTGAGCGCAACTTTCTTAATACCGCTGCAAGTCATCGCCGAGGCGGGAACGCGCTCACCGCTACCGAGAACGAGCGTAAAAAGCTCATCGCCTTGGATTTTTTGCCCGCCCGCGCGAACGACAAATCCGTCTTTTTTGAAAGAGGCGGAAATCCAATTATTCTTTAGCGTATTGCCCTTGACGACCGCCGCACTCGGGATTTTTTCGGACGGGAACGTAACTTCCGCGTTCAATAACGAAAACGCAGAGGCTAAAAGCGTTAAAGTAAGGAGTAATTTTTTGAGGGATTTCATACGGAAAGACATCTTATAAAAAATATCCGCAAAAATCAAAGATAGATTGGAGAGCGACACCAGAACCGTTTTTTATCCTCTCGCAGAACACGCAGAAAAACGCAGAGGTTTTAAAGGAGCACAGCCGTCCCGGCTGTTTTTATCCCGTGCTTTAATCTGATGAAATCCTATATCGGCACGTTCCCGCAACTGCGGAATCCGGATAAGACCTCTCACAAAGTCCGCCCAATTTCACAAAGTTTTTCTTAACGCTTTTAGCGAACTCCGCAAAGAAATTCTCAGAAAGCTCCCCGAACTCTCCCCGCGTTCCCGCAAAACTTCGTGGCTCATTTTTCGGTAACGTTTTTTTACTCATTCACCCCTCACTCTTCTTTTTTTTTCCTATTTCTTCCGGTTACGTTGTTAAGGGCTTTTACTTCGTCCTTGCTTTTTTTTTAAAACGAAAGGAGCCCGTTCCTCATTTTAGAAGAACGGGCTCCGTATAGACTGGCAACGACCTACTCTCACACAGCAGCGTGGCTGCACTACCATCGGCGGTTGAGGGCTTAACGAGCGTGTTCGGGATGGGAACGTGTGTTACACCTCACCTGTGATCACCAGAAGGGGACCTCGCGCTGTC
>SUVQ01000006.1 GCA_015061905.1 Verrucomicrobiota bacterium | reverse complement strand
CATCGGCGGGAACGCGCTCTCGCTCTACTCGGCAAACGGCAACTACGTCGGCTCCGCTCCGCTCTCAAGCTCGGGCGGTGGCGGAAGCGGAGGGAGTGGAAATAGTGGAGGGAGTGGAAGTAGTGGAGGAAGTGGAAGTAGTGGAGGAAGTGGAAATAGTGGAAATAGTGGAAGTAGCGGAACGGGAACGGGAACGGGCGGCATTCCGACAAGTCCGGGCGTAACGATCCCGCCGGAAGGCGACGGCTTTTCTCCCGGTGCGGGCGGCTCTCAAAACGGCGACACGCACATTTTAACGATTCGCCCGGCATCGGCGGAAGCACTCGACGAAGCCGGCGGCGCGTGCGTGCAGCTTGCCGTTGACGGCGAGCAGAATTTCCTCGCATGGAGCGAAGGCGTTCACCTCGAAGAAGTCAAAGTTTCCGCCTCGTGGCTGAGCGCGGGAACGACGATTCCCGCCGAAAATCCGCACGAACACGTTCCCGAATACGCTTACCGCGAGCTCGTTTGGCAGGAAAACTCGAATACGTTTGAGCGCACGGCAACGGCGACGTTTCGCCTCAACACAGGCGCGACGGCGGTTTTCACCGTTACGCAGGCGGCAGGCGTTTTCGATGAAGCAAAATCTTTTTGGCTCGCACCGGGAAAACTCACCTTCCCGGCAAAAGGCGGCGCACTCGCCGTAAAACTCCACAACGCCGAACTACACGGCGGCATTCAATGGATAGGCATCAGTTACCGCTCGTTCATAAACAGCGTAACGCGCGCGGGAAAAATCACCGTCAGCGAAAACACGACAGACACCCGGCGCACGGACACGGTTCAATTCCATTGCGCGGACGGCGCGTCCGCCGAAGTCGAAATCGAGCAACTCGCCCCCGGAGAAAAACTCACGGAAGAAGACATCGGAGGCAGTGCCGGGAGTGGAGATAGTGGAAGTAGTGGAGATAGTGAAGGAAGTGGAGATAGTGGAGAAGACTCGGGGGCGGAAGACGAAGCACCGCGTTTAAGCGTTTCCCCGGGAAATATCGAAGCTTCACACCTCGCGGGAACGGCGCAGCTTTCCGTTTCGGCAAACTGCGATTGGTTCGTCGAAATTGACGACAATTCCGGCGAAGACGAAGAATGGATTCAGATTTCGCAGACTTCCGGCAGCGGGAACGCCGCGCCGTTTTTCTCATTCACGGAAAACACGGGAACGAACGAGCGCGAAGCGGAAATTCTTTTCTTCTATCCGGATTCGGAAGACGAAGAAGGAAACCCGAACTGCGCCGGCGTCCGCATCACACAAAGCGGGAAACCGAACAACGAAAACACGGGCGAAGATTCGGGCAGTGATTCGGGCGACGCAGGAGACACAGACGCCGGCGGCAACGGCGACGCGGGAGAAACCCCGGGCGACACCGAAACCCCGCCGCTCCCGCAGCCGAAACTTTCCGTCGCGCTCTCGCGGGAACGCATCGGATTCCCCGCGCAAACGCTCACGCTCACGGCAACGTTTTCCGGCATCGACGCCGCAGAAGTTTCGCTCGCGGCGGACGCCGTCGCAGAAGCGTTCGTTTCCGCCGCACTCACCGCCGAAACGGCAACCTCGAAAACATGGACGTTGAACGTTTCCGAAAACCGTTTTCCGAGGGAACGCACCGCTGCCTTCAGCATCCTCGCGGGAACGCTCGCCGAACCCGCCGTTTTCACCCAAATCGGGCTCGCTCGCCGCGCCGCCGCATTTTACCGCAACAAGAGACTTTGGAAACCAACCTTTTTAATAAGTAATAACTGATAACTGATAACGGATAAGTAAATACCTATCAGTTATCAACTATCAGTTATTCCCTATCAACTATCAGTTATTCCATAAAAAAAATTGCCATGAACAGCACTTACTACGGAAAAACCGGTGATCTCATCATCACCGACATTCAATACACAGACGCGCTCGACGACGTCCCGAGCGGCACTATCACCTGCACGTTCCCGGGAACCATCGCAGAGGCAATCGCCGCCGCTCCGGAGCCGGGAACCTCCACGGAACTCCTGCCGGAAAGCAGCTATGATTCACTCGGAACAACCATCCGCGTTCGCCTCGTTTTGACAAACCGGACATTTTCCGGCGGAAAAGACGGAAGCGTAACCGTTACCCTCAAATACGGCTTCCGCGAAGAAGACGCAAAATCAACCGATGCCCAACCGACAAGCTATCAAATAACCGGAACAACATCGCAAACATCCATCCTACTCCACCCGCGCTACGCAGACGTTCCCGAATCCGAAAAGACGCTCGCAAACGCGCTCATTTCAGGAACGAAGCCTTACGAAAGCGTTTACGTGAGAGGCAACGAAATCAAAACACGGCTCTCAAGCGAAGACAGAGCCTCCGAGAGCAACAACGGATGGAAACAGAAAACGCTCGAAGAAGCGATAAAGTTGATAAAACTAAGCAAACTCGGCGCAGAGCTTATCGCCAAAATACAAAACGGAATCCATTTCTACTTAGGAAGCGGTTGCGAATTTGTCGAGACCAGCTACTCAACCGGAATGGAAACAGCAATCAACCATCTCGGAAAAATCTCCATGCCGCCCGCCGCCGCCCCGAACGGCGGAAGCTGGTTGTTCTCGAATTTAGAAGCAACAAAGGAGCGCGGAGAGCAACGTTGGAAAATTCAAAAAAAGTGGAAATCAGCAGACTCCGGCGCAAAGTGGGACAAAGAGCTTTACGGAAACTAACGCGGACCTTCACCCAAATCGACAAAGCGGACACGAATATCTTCACCCAAATCGACAAAGCGAACTTTATAGTCTTCTCCCACATCGACAAAACGCCAACGCCCGGGGCGATCAGCCCCAAGCTCTACGACACGAACGCGCAAATCTTCGCCAAGATCAACCTTCCTTACACTGAAATCTTCACCTACGGAAACGATACGTATTTTTCCGTAAAGGATCCGGGCAATCGCCTTTCTTTCGGAATCTCCCGCGCCGAAAACGAGAACGGCGATGGAAAACAAAGCAAGCGCGACAAGAAAAATCTTTTTCATATAACAAACGTTTAAATTTTGACGTCTAATTTTTCAACCACTCTAAAAAACGACAGGAATGAAAACCAATCAAAGTTACTTTCTCGGAGACGACCCGGCGGTTGATAAAAACGCAACCGCAAGCGTCCCGATTGAAACAGACGCAATCGTTCCGCCGGCGCCTGCGCTCCCGCTTATTGCAACGCAAGAACCACCAATAACACCGGCAATGCCAATAAGAAAACCAAAAATCTGGCCCAGCTTGCGCTCCTGCGCAATCCGTGAGTTTTCTTTTGCTGTTTCAACGCGGCGAAACTCCGCCTCTTTTACGGTTTGCTCAAGAATAATCCGGTTTGCCTCCGGCAGAAATTCGGCGAATTTCTGCATTTCGTCCGCCGGCAACATCGGAGCGTCCGAGACTCTGCGACGAATACTTGCGGCGAGCTCGTTACCATTTTCGTCTCGCCCGGCAAGTTTTGTTTCTTCTTCGCGATTAGGCATTATGAAGCTCCTTCGTTTTTCGGGCGGCGGCGGAAAGATCTGCGCAAACACTCCTAACGTCTTGTCTCAGGGCGGCGGCATCACGGGAGAAACCTCCGCGCGCAGAAACATAGGGGCGGCTTCCGCGTTGCGCTCCCGGGAACGCAACGCGGACATTACTCATTCCCGCAACGATGTTTTTTAAAAATTCAGACATAACAATAACGAGCAGTGAATAGAACGCACCTTAAGTTAAAGAATAACTGACAGCTGAAAAAGTTTTCATCCGTCGCTTGTCAACTATCCATTATTCACCAACAAAAAACGAGATTTTTTTTTCAAAATGAATCTACCGCATTTACCTTCTAAATTTTCGAGCGGAGAAACGCTCACCGCCGCCAAACTGAACGCCCTCGTTGACTGGATGCGCGACGTGGCACGGCTCTTGCCGGGACTGCAAGTAAACACCGGGCGCGGGCTTATTTACAGCCGCAGTTCCGCGGGAACGACCGTCTCTCTCGCACACGGCTACATTCAGGGAAGCGACAGCGGCGAAGACGCCGCAGCCGTTCCCGCCGCGCGCCCGCGACGCCTCTTTGCATGGAGCACGGAAACGGGCGGCGACGCAGAACGCCCGACGTGGATCGTGCGCGTAACGGACGGGCTCGCGCTCGTGCGCCCGAATCAGGCGAGCGCGCCGGAACCCTGCGTTGCCGGCGTGATCCTCGGCGCAGGCGCGGGAACGGTCAACGTCGGCATCGCCAAGACGGAGCTTTCGTTCACGCCGAAAAAGGAAGCATCGGAATTTTCGCTCGTTACGGCGGCGACACTCGAAGACGACGATACGGCGGAAACCGGAAGCGTTACGGAGCTCATCACGGTCAACGTTCCCGGATACGAACTCAAAACCGGCGGCAACAACGGCATCAGCGTCGTTTCGGGAATCTCTTCCGCCACAAGCACCGGCACGGTATTTTTCACTATTCCGAAGCAAACAAGCTCGAAGGCGTTCGCCACCGCCGCCTCGCTTGAGCTAACATCCCTTCTGCTTTCGGCAACACCGAACGGCGCAAACTCGTGGACACACGACGTCGTCTTAAACGACGTTCCCGCTCTAAACAAAGTTACGCTTACCACGGAGCTCATCTCCTTTCCGGAGAAAATGGTAAGCGCAGAAGTCAGAGTTCCCGTGCCAAGCGCAAGCACGACCACCATCGCACTTCAAGCGACGGGAACGGCAAGCTCGACCGAAGTTTCCGTCACCATCCCGATAGCCGGCGAGAAAAAACTTTCCACGGAAATCACCAAGATTGGCGGCTGGCTCGTAGGCGGCTCCGTCAGCTCCCGCAAGCTCGACGAAACGGAGATAATGACGCTGGACTTTTCCGCCGCCAAAATCGGCACCGCCAAACTCGCCGGCGAAGAAGACCTCGCAGGCATCGCACCGACAACCAAGGACGTCCAAATCTCGACTACGGAAAGCACGCTTCATTGGGTCAAAGGCGAAAGATTCGACCTTACGCCGGCAGACGCGGGAACGCTCATTTCCATCGAAGCCGTCTGCGACGGCGGGCAAATCAAATTTGCGTGGCACACGCAAAAACTCCCGGCAAACGAAGACGGTAGCACGGATGTTTTTTACGGCGACGAACCGCAAGTTTTAAAACTTCTCCTCAAGGCACAAACGCAAACGGCAGAAAACTCCGAGACGATTTTCGGCGTCGTTTCCGCGCTCGAAGATGCTTGGAACTTCGGCGCAAACTGGCACGTGCGCGTGCCGATGGCGGTCGTTTTTAAAAACGAAAACGAAAGCGGCGCAGAAGTCGAACCGCTGACATGGGGTTGCGTCGAAATTAAACCGCGCCTGCGCGTAACCCTCAACGGCGGCGGCGAGCAATCCGAAAACAGCGTTCCCGCATCGACGCTCTCCGCCGCACAAATCGACGCGCTCGCCGTATCTCCGACTTCCGCCTACGACCTCGAAACGAAAGACTTTTTATAAGTAATAACTGATAACTGATAACGGATAAGTAGACACCTATCAGTTATCAACTATCACCTATCAGTTATTAGCTATCAGTTAAAAATGAACATCATTTGCCTCACTTTCACCTGCGCGCGAGACGCCGAGCGCGCCGCCTTTCACCAACAATTTCTTCCCGAAAATTGGCGGAAAATTTGGTGCGTGGAACCTAAAGACGCACTCTTGCCCGTCCCCGCAGGAACGGAAAAACTTGTCCGAGCGTTCCCGCGCGGCGCAAGCCTTCGCCAAATCGAAGCCATTCGAGGAATGCGCAACGTTTATTTAGAACTCGCCGAAAAATGCGACCTGCTCGTTAAACTCGACTCCGACACCGCGCTATTTCGCCCGGAAGCATGGACCGTTCCCGCAGAAGTCGCCGATATCGATTTCACCTACATTCGCAGGCATACCGCAGAAAGCCGCCTCCTCGCCAACGGGTGTTGCTACGCCGTATCCAAACGCGCATTACAAAGATTGAAAAACTTCGACGAAACCCGAGACGCGCTCCCCGCTTTCGGCGGACACGAAGATCTGATCTTCTCCGCGTTTTGGACCGGCGGAATCGTTCCCGAAAATCGCGACCTCACTCTTTGCCAAATCGATAAGAAAAAAGTTTGGTGGTCAATTAAAGCCTATGCCGGAAACGACATCTTTGCCGGACACTTCGGATACATCCCGCAAGACGAAGACTTCGCCCTCTGCAAAAAATTCACCAATAGGTGATAACGGATAACTGATAACTGATAACGGATAACTGATAACGGATAGGTGATAACTGATAACTGATAACGGATAACGGATAAGTAATACCTATCAGTTATCAACTATCACTTATACCCTATCAACTATCAGTTATTACCTAAAAAAATGGGACACGCAAGATACAGCCGACCGCAACTCGCACGCGGCGAAGGAAGACAATGGAAAACCGTCAAAAAAGACGGAAACGTCCATTTTATCGAAAAACTCGATTCCAAAAAATCCGCCTCTATGCCGATGCACACTCACAGCAAAACAAAGGTGTATGCATCCGTCGAAAACGGAAAACTCAAAAGTATTTCCGTCATGAACCCGAAAACAGGAAAGAAGGTGATGGAATTTCACCTTTCACACAAGCACAACGGACATATTCCCCATATCCACCACGGGAACGGAAAAGATAGAACAGAAGGGATGGCTCCATCCAAATCCCAATTAAAATTTATTGAAAAATTAACACAGAAGGCAAAAAAATAGAACTATGGAAGAGCAGGACCGCCAGAAGAAAATCTGTGAACTACGCGACATTTTCTACGCAGAGTTAGGAGAAACCTATATCGGGCTAAATTTCAAAATAAACGGCAAAGCGTTTTGGCTAACAGGCTTTTGGGCTTCATACATCCCTATAGAATACAAGGGGAAAGGGTATTTCTATCAAACGACCGGGCACGAAGACGATCCGGATACGAAACTCATTCGCGTATTCAAAGACAAGTTCGATATGTTCGAAAACTTCGTCGTTGACGGGAAAAACCTGCGTCAATGGATTGAGACGGGCGAAGTCGATTTTATCGACTACAACGAATAACCTCTAAATTTTTCGGCGGATTTTGCGCGGAAATGCTACACAAATAAAGCACTACAAGACGCGTGTCTTCGGTGTGTGCAACCTCGACCTTTACGAGGCAAACAAAGCCGCGGGAACGTTTCGGATGCCGGTGCTTGAGCCGGCAAACGTTCCCGTTCCCGAAAAGCTGATTCCGTTCAATGTCGCCGTGCGCCTCAACCGCGTTCCCGCCGGGCGCGGCGTGCATTTCTTTCTCGACGACTATCAGTTCGAACGCGTATGGAACGCTCCGGAACGTTACGTCGAAACGCTACGCCGATTCGACTGCGTGTTTACACCCGATTTCAGTCTCTACTTAGACATGCCCCCGGCAATGAAAATTTGGAACATTTACCGCGCACGAACAATCGGGCAGTTTTGGCAACGCGAAGGCGTGCGCGTCGTTCCCGCGCTCTCTTGGGCAGAACCGGAAAGCTTCGAATACTGCTTCGACGGACTGCCGCGCGGCTCAACTCTCGCCGTAGCGCGTATCGGCGTAGAATGTAATGCATATTTCGGATACATTTGGAACGCAGGTTTCGCAGAAGCCTTGCGGAGACTTCAACCGGAAAAGATATTTTTCTACGGCAAAAAACACCCGCTCCCGCAAACCGACGCCAACGTCTTTTTCTTCGAAAACGACCGCATAAAAAGTCTCAGGGCAAAATGTAATTAAATTTTAAATTCAAGTTGCTTGTCATTCGGGCGCAGGGCAAAGAATTTCTCCGCATCCTCACGCGGCTGATTCACACCTTTGTAGTGCATGAAAAGCGTGCGCGTGTTCGTGTGGCGCGTCGCAAGAATCGTTTTCCCGTCATCCATATTCCACGAAGAAAGCATCGTCGCAAAAGTGTGCCGCAGGACATTCGTTTTCCAGTTACACGCCGCAGAAATGCGCATTTGCGTTTTCGCGCACGGGAACGGAACGGCTTCGCATTCCTTTGAAAGCGGGCGATACGCAGCAAGCCACGCAAAGACGGTCGCGCCGTTGTTCGGCAAATACTGCGGAAGAATCAGCCAATCGTCGCGCGTTTTGCAAATTTCTGCGGGAACGCGAATCGTCTTCCGCTCAAAATCAATCCACTCCCAACGCATTTTACGCGCCTCGCTCGTGCGAAGCCCGGCAAAAAGCCGCAGGGCAAAAAAAGGAACAAGCCGCGGATGATTTTTCTCCAAAAACCGCAAGGCAAATTCCGCTTCGGCATACGACCAAATTTCAACCCGCGCCGACGGAATCCGCGGGAACAGGCGCAAATCCACGGAAGGCACTTCAACAATCCAACGCTTAGCGGATTTACACCACGAAAGGAAATTGCGCACGCTGTCCCAAAGATTTCTCAGTGAACGCGGCGAAAGCTCCCGATGCGAAAAAAGCCAATCGGAAAGCTCGCTCCCGCGCACGGAACTTAATTCACGTCCCTGCCAGTAAGCACAGAATTTCCGCCCGTCGCGCTCAATCGCGCGAAGATGCGTCGCACTTCGCCCGGATCCCTTCAACCACTCGACAAAACTCTCGAAAGCAACGTCCGCCGGAGGAACATTCCCCACGGGCGCAACATAATACTTTTTCCACCAAATCACGGCTTGGAGCGGATCAAAATCACCGCAAATACTTCTGATTTTGCGGAGCAACTCCGCATCCGCGCCGCTCACTTTCGCCACAGGCGTTCCCGCCGAAAGCGTTTCAGCAAAGGCTTCCATGGCTTCCCGCGTCGTAAAACAACGCGAAACACGCCGCCCGTCAACACGCCGCTCAAAAACCCACGGCTGACGCTTTCGCTTCGGGAAAAAATACATGTTTTTGGCAATTTTCATAATTTTTGAACCGTAAAGAACCGAAAAATCAAAATCAACCGAAAAACAGAAAAAACCTTGCAATTAGGAAAAACAAAGCTCAATCTCGCAAAAGATGACAACACAAGCAACCCACAAAAACATTGGGCTTGCCGCAAAATCCCGCAATCAGCGCAAAAAAAGAGGCGACCGCGCGGTCGCCCCCGAAAATGGCGGAGAGAGAGGGATTCGAACCCCCGGAACCTTTCGGCTCAACGGTTTTCAAGACCGCCGCAATCGACCGCTCTGCCATCTCTCCGGATGAAAAAGGTTGAAAGGCGAAAATCTAAGCGGCGGGAACGCCTTCGGCAAGATTTTTATTAAAAAGAAAATCGCGGCTTGAAGCGGGAAAACGAGCTTCGCATAATGAGTCGCGACATGAGCAATGCAGGCAATTTATCAACGTCGGCGGTTTTGCCGTTCAAAATCAGCGTTTTGATTTTTATCCGCGACGGGAACGGAAAGTTTTTGATGATTCAGCGCCGGAAAGCTCCGAATAAGGGTTGCTGGAGTCCGGTCGGAGGAAAATTGGAAATGGCTACCGGCGAATCGCCGTTTGAGTGTGCGTGCCGCGAAGCGTTTGAGGAAACGGGAATGCGCCTTGCCGCGTCGGACTTGCATCTTTTCGGAATGGTTTCCGAGCGTTCTTACGAGGGAAGCGGGCACTGGCTTATGTTTTTGTTTGAATGCCTGAAGCCGATTGAAAGTCTGCCGCCGGAAATCGATGAAGGGCAGTTCGCGTTTTTTTCGCGTGAAGAAATTGATTCGGTGTTTATTCCGCCGAGCGATCGCACGCTGGTGTGGCCGGTTTATGATTCGCACCATAAAAGTTTTCTTGCTTATCGTGCGCAATGCGGCGACGGGAACGCCGTTCGCACGGACGAAGAGTCGATGCTTTCCCCGAATTTCGAGGCGAAGTAGAAGCCTTTTGTTTTTGCCCCCAAAAAAAAATCCCGCGACTGTTGAGGTTGCGGGATTTTTTGTCGCGGGAACGCGAAAAGCGTCAGGCGACGGAGGCGGGTTTGAGCACGACATCCGGATGAACGATTTCCGTGCCGACACCTTTGTCCGTAAAGATTTCCAAGAGCAGGGAATGCGGCGTGCGACCGTCGATGAAGTGCACGCGGCGAACTCCGCTTTGAAGTGCGCGCACGGCGGAATCCACTTTCGGAATCATTCCCGAGGAAATAACGCCGGATTTTTTCAACTCGGGCACTTCGTGAACGCGCAACGTGGAAATGAGCGTTCCCGGGTCTTTTGGGTCGGCGAGCAAGCCGGGAACGTCGGACATGAACACTAAGCGGCGGGCTTTGAGTGCGCTGGCGACGGCACTTGCGGCGGCGTCCGCATTGGTGTTGTAAGGTTGATCGTTGACATCGAGCGCGATCGGCGAAATCACCGGAATTTTTCCTTCGTTAAGCGCTTTTTTGATGATTTTGGTTTTAACGGATTTGATATCGCCGACGAAACCGAGGTCGACGGGATTTCCGTTTTCGTCTGTTGCGCAAAGTTTTTCGCAAATGTTCACGAGGTTGCCGGGCATGCCGACGGGAGAGCCTTTGTGTTTTTCGATGAGGCGGCAAATATCGGAATTGATTTCGTTATTGAGCGTATCTTCGACGATTTTAATCGTGCGCGCGTCCGTAACGCGGATACCGTTGCGCCATTGCGGCGTGATGTCGGTTTTTGCCATTGCACGGGTGATTGCCTTGCCGCCGCCGTGCACGACGACGACCTTGATGCCGACGGAATTAAGAAAAACGATGTCGGAGGCGACGCGTTCCCGCGTGGCGGGATCGTCGGAATCCATGAAACTTCCGCCGTATTTGACAACAAAAACGGAGTCGTGAAAACGCTGAATATAAGGAAGCGCTTCCAAAAGAACACTGGCTTTGGCTATGAGTTCGGCTTCGTTGACGGTTTTTTCTTTAATCATCGGAGAGGAAAATTCTGCGGAATAATAGAGAGTTCGGCGTTTTTTGCAAATTTCAATTTACTTTGTGTGCGTTTGCTTAAAAAATCATAAAAATCTATGAAAAATAATTCGAAAAATAAACCGAGCGGCTTCGGCGACGGTATTCGCAAGGCGTTTATGACGGGACTTTTGTTCTGCCTGCCGGTTTCGCTGACGATTTATATCATCGTTTGGTTGGTAAATTTTTTGGCGTCTCCGGCGCGCGGCGGTATTAAATATTTTTTACATTTTTTCGGCGCAGAGCTTCCGGATACGCCTTTGTTTAACGGAGGCGTGACAATTTTGTCCGCCCTGATTGTGGCGGTGGCGATTGCGTTTATCGGCTTTGTTTCGCGCAATCTTTTCGGGCGGTTTTTCATCGGTTTGCTCGAAAAGATTCTGCATCGGCTTCCGATGGTGCGCTCAATTTATTCGGCGATAAAACAGATTATCGACACGTTTTCCGTCGGCGGGAAGGAAGAAACTTTCAGCCGCGCGGTGATGGTGGAGTTTCCCCGGCGTGACTGCTGGACAATCGGCTTTCTCACGCACGAAGGCGCAACGGAGTTTTCGCGGCTGGCGGGAACGTCGCTTGTGCACGTATTTGTGCCGACAACGCCGAATCCGACCGGCGGCTACATGGTTTTTGTTCCCGCAAACGAAATCAAGCCGCTAGATGTTTCCGTCGCCGATGCGATGAAAATGATCGTCTCCGGCGGCGCGCTGATTCCGAGTGAAATGAAGCACGACAGCTAACGCAAAGAACTATGAATCTCGTGCTTTTGGGCGGTGCGGACGCTACGCATTTTCCGGCGGGAACGCCGCAAGCGGAGCATTTGCTGCGCGTTTTGAAAATTGCCGTCGGCGAAACTTTTTGGTGTGGCGTAAAAAACGGTGTGCGCGGCTTGGCGACCGTGCTCGCAATTTCTCCCGACGGCGCGATTTCGTTCTCCGTCGAGTGGGAAAAAGGCGTCGTGTTTTCTCCGCCGCCCGTGCGTATTTTGGTGGGTTTGTCGCGTCCGCAAACCATGAAGAAAATTTTTGCCGCAGCATCGGAAATCGGGTGCTCGCGCATTGACGTTTTTCGAAGCGGGAAGGGCGATCCCGCCTATGCGGAAAGCTCTTTGTGGAAGCCGGGTGATTCCACGCTCGCCGATATTTTGAAAAAATCCGCCGAGCAAACCTGCGTTCCCGTGCTTCCGGAGTTTCGTTTTTTTGCTTCGCTGAAAGATTTTATCGAAAGCGAAAACGCGCTCGCGGGAACGCTTCGCCTCGCGCTCGATGTTTACGCGAATCAAAAATCGCTGGCGGAAACCGCGTTCCCGCCGGACGCGGAGGCGCTTTTGGCAATCGGTTCGGAGCGCGGTTGGAGCGATGACGAGCGCGCGCAACTCCGAGCGGGCGGCTTCACTTTTGCACACTTGGGAGAGCGCGTTTTGCGCGTGGAAACCGCCGTTTCCGTTGCTCTTGCCGTTGCGCTTTCGAAAACAAACGCATGGCAACGTGCGCATCGTGCGATTTTGCGTTGAGCCTTTTCGCGCACGTTTTTCGCTTCGAATGCTTTCTTCGGCGAGATTCTTGTCGGGAAATTTCAATTTGGCATTCTTCCTGCATCGGCTTTAGCGTTATATAAAACCGCGATGAATAACGACGACAATTTCACCAAACGAGCCAAAGATGCGATGCGCAACGCTGCAAGCGAAGCGGCGAAACGCCACCACAATTACGTTAGCACGGAGCACATGCTTCTCGGTTTGCTCGCGCTCGGGAACGGTGTCGCGCACAACGTTCTCGTGCGGCTCGGGGTAAACCCGGAACAATTGCGCGAAGCCGTCGAGCAACATTTGCAGGCGGGACCGGACGATGTCCGGATTTCCAATCCGGTGCCTCTTACGCCGCGCATGCAAAAAGTGATTTTACTTTCGCGGCGCGAGGCAAAGCAACTCGGGCACAATTACATCGGTTCCGAGCATATTTTGCTCGGTTTGCTCGCAGAGAGCGACGGCGTGGCAGCGAAAGCGCTTTCCGCACGCGGACTTACCTTGGAGAAAGTGCGCCGCCAAATCCGCATTGAGCTTGATCCGGATGCGTCCGATGCCGCCGGCTCAATTCCGTCTCCCGAAGAAATTTTCGGCGCGCTCGGCGGCGGGAACGCAGATCCGCTCGATTCTTCCGCCGAGCCCGGCGGGAACGCGGAAGAGCCGCAAATGCGCGACCCGATTGAGAGCGGAAATCGCCGCCAGGAAAAAATGACGGCACTGAAAGCCTTCGGGCGGGATTTAACCGAGATTGCGCGCAAGGGCGAAACCGATCCCGTTATCGGGCGTGCGGCGGAAATTCGCCGTGTGATTCAGATTTTGTGCCGACGCACAAAAAACAATCCGGTGCTTATCGGCGAAGCGGGTGTCGGCAAAACGGCAATTGTCGAAGGGCTTGCTCAGGCGATTGCGTCCGGGAGCGTTCCCGAAATTCTTGCGGGGAAACGCCTTGTCGCGCTCGACCTCGCACTCATGATTGCGGGAACGAAGTATCGCGGGCAATTTGAAGAGCGCATCAAACTCGTAATGGAAGAAATCAAACGTGCGAAAAACGTGATTCTTTTCATCGACGAGTTGCATACCATCATCGGTGCCGGCGGGGCGGAAGGCTCCATGGATGCGGCAAATATTTTGAAACCCGCGCTTTCCCGAGGCGAAGTGCAGTGCATAGGCGCGACTACTCTTGCCGAATACCGCAAATCCGTGGAAAAAGACCCGGCACTCGAACGCCGTTTTCAAAGCGTGAAGGTCGAACCGCCTTCGGCAGCCGACGCGATTCGCATTCTCCAAGGCGTGGCTCCCAAATACGAGGCGCACCATCGTTGTCGCTACACGCCGGAAGCCATCGTTGCCGCCGTGCGTTATTCCGACCGCTACATCACCGAGCGCAATTTGCCGGATAAGGCGATCGATATTCTCGACGAGGCAGGTTCCCGCGTTCGCATCGATTCTTTTGAGCCGCCGCAAACGCTTGAGGAAATTTCGAAAAAAATCGATGCCGTCGTTGCCGAAAAAAAACGGGCATCCGATGCGGAAGATTACGAACGCGCGGGAACGCTTCTTCAGGAGGAAAAACGCCTTGTCGCCGAGCGCGATTTGCTTACGGAGGAATGGCGCCGTGCCCGAGACAGTGCCACGACGCCCGTTTCCGAAGAGCACGTTTTGCGCGTCGTTTCCGATTGGACGGGAATCCCGCTCACGCGCATGGAAAAATCCGAATCGCAGAAGCTTCTTGAGCTTGAAAAGGATTTGCAGAAATCCGTCATTGCGCAGAATGAAGCCTGTTCCGTGATTGCGCGTGCGTTGCGGCGTTCCCGCGCGGATTTGAAAGACCCGCGCCGCCCGATCGGCTCGTTTCTTTTCCTCGGACCGACCGGCGTCGGGAAAACGCATCTCGCGAAAACGCTCGCCGAGCGCATGTTCGGTCAGCGCGAATCTCTCATTCAAATCGATATGTCCGAATACATGGAAAAGCACACGGTTTCGCGCCTCATCGGCTCGCCGCCGGGCTATGTCGGCTACGAAGAGGGCGGAATGCTCACCGAAGCCGTGCGCCGCAAGCCGTATTCGGTCGTTTTGTTTGACGAAATCGAAAAAGCGCATCCGGATGTGATTCAGCTTTTGTTGCAGGTTTTGGAAGACGGGCGGCTCACGGATTCACTCGGACGCACGGTCGATTTCCGCAACACGATTTTGATTATGACGTCCAACGTCGGCGCGGATATTTTGCAAAAAAACGCGGCGATGGGCTTCGATGTCGGGCTTGATGCGGACGCGGATTTTGAAAAAACGAAATCCCGGCTTTCGGACGAAACCAAGCGCGCATTTAAACCGGAGTTTTTGAATCGCCTGACGGAGCTGATTTTCTTCCGTCCGCTGACGAAGGAAAACCTCACGGAAATCGTGCGTTTGGAAACCGCGAGCGTCGGGAAACGCCTCGAAGCGCAGGGCGTGCAACTTGTTTTGAGCGATGCCGTTTTAAAATTTTTGGTGGAAGCGGGCTACGACGAAAAATTCGGCGCGCGTCCGCTTCGCCGTGCGGTGGAACGCAATCTCGAAGATCCGCTCGCCGAGGAAATTTTGCGCAACGGAAAACTCGCAGCGGGAACGATAAAAGTGGATGTGAAAGACAACGCACTCGTTTTTGCGTTCCCGACGAAAAAGCCGCGAGCAAAGTCCGGTGCGGCGGGAACGCCGAAAATCCGCAAAAAATAGCGGAGCCGCGGGGCGCGTTTTTCCCGCCTTGTTAAAAACGCGAATCCGAAATGCCTGTTGAAAAAAACGACGCATGAAGGTTTAATGCTTTCCCATGCTGAAAGTATTTCTCCCTATCGTTGTTTTTTTTACGGGCATTTTGTGTGCTTTTGCGGAGCGCGTTCCCGTTGAAGAGTTGCCGCTTGTGCCGGCTCCTAAAATGATTGAAAGCGGCGGAAAGGGAATTTTTAAAATGCCGTCGGCTCCGACGATTGCCGCCCCGAAATCTCTTTCCTCGGAGGCGGGAACGCTCCGGAAAATTCTGAAGAAAAGGCTGAACGTTACGGCGAAAAAATCTGCGGCGGGAACGCGCGGAACGATTACGCTCGGCATTGCGCGGCGCATCAAAAACCCCGAAGCTTACGAGCTGAAAATTACAGCCAACGGCGTTTCGATTACGGGCGGTTCCGCCGCCGGCGTTTATTACGGCATTCGCACCCTGGAGCAACTTTTTATCACTCAAAAAAAGAATTTGCCCGAACTGAAAATTTCGGACGAGCCCCGTTTCGCTTATCGCGGGCTGATGCTTGACCCGGCGCGGAATTTTCTTCCGGCGGAAGATGTTAAACGCTTTGTCGAAACAATGGCGGCGTATAAATTTAATACGTTGCACTTTCACCTGAGCGACGACCAGGGTTGGCGCGTGGAAATTAAAAATCCGAAATACAAAAAACTGATGTCCGTCGGCGCGCAGGAAAACAAACCGGCGGGAACGCGCGGCTACTACACGCAGAAGGAAATTCGCGAACTCGTGAAATTCGCGGCGCGCCATCACGTCGAAATCGTTCCCGAAATCGATATGCCCGGACACAATATGGGCGCAATTTTTTCCTATCCGGAACTGACCTGCGAATACATTCACCGCGTGAATGACGATCCCGCGCAACTGAGCGCACAGCCGAAAATGAAAATCGAAATCTGGAGCAAGGCAGGCGTTTCCGAAGCCTTGCTTTGCGCAGGAAAAAAATCGACGTATACATTTTTTGATGACGTTTTGGGCGAGCTTTGCAAGCTTTTCCCCTCGAAAATGTTTCACCTCGGCGGAGACGAAGCTCCCGCCAAATGCTGGGATCATTGCGCGGACTGCCAAGCGATGATGAAGAAGGAAAAATTGAAAAACACTCAGGAATTGATGGCGTTCTTTTTTCAGCGCAACTTCGACGCGCTCGCCAAAGCCGGAAAAACAGCACTTTACTGGTATGAGCTGGACGTGCCGAAGTATCCGAAAAACGCCGTGATGTATTCGTGGCGCATGGGACTTACGAAGCAGGCAATCGACCGCGCGTTCCGCGAAGGTTACAAAGTTATCTGTTGCCCGGGCGAATACGCGTATTTGGATTATCCGCAGCACTCCGGCGAGTCGAATCACGGCTGGATGCCGCAAACAACGCTGAAACGCTCCTACGAATTTGATCCCGGCTACGGACGCCCGAAAAACGAGGAAGCTTACATTCTCGGTTGCGAAGGCACGCTTTGGGCGGAACATTTGCCGACGCTGGAGCAAATTTATACAAAGGCGTTCCCGCGCGCGCTCGCCGTCGTCGAAGCCGGGTGGACTCCGATGGCGCGCCGCAACTGGGAAAATTTCAAACTCCGCGCCGCTCCGATTGTGCGCGATATGCGAAAAAACGGCGTTCCCGCATATTGGCCGGCGGAGGATTTCGGCGAAGAATAAAAAAGTGCCGAAGTCTGCCGCCGCCCGGGAACAGGCGAAAACGGTAAAGGAAATCCGCAAGCGATTTGCGCAAGGGATTTACTTTTTTAAACGGAAAGTTTAGCGTTGGAAAATCTTTAGGAAATGAACGAAAAAGATTTTGAAAAAGCAATCGAATCTATCGTCGAGCGGGATTCCCGTTTCGCGCCGGCGGCTTATGTCTTCATTTCCGGCGCACTGACGGAGACCGCGCGCCGCCTCGGGCGTTCCGGAAAAAACCCGGTAAGGCGACGCCACATTTCCGGACAGGAGCTTTCCGAAGGCGCGGCGGATTTTGCCGAAGAACAGTTCGGCGCGCTCGCGTATTCCGTCTTGCGCGAATGGGGCGTAAAAACCACGCGCGACATCGGCGACATCGTTTTCAACCTGATTGACGTCGGGATTTTTTCAAAAACGGAAGACGACTCTATTGACGATTTTGACAACGTCTTCGACCTGCGTTCCCGCCTCCTGAAAAAGTAGGCGGAAGCCGTTCCCGAAGCTTTTTTTTGCGGGCGTTTTACGGGAACGAAAACATTCCGGTCTTCGTTGTTTGATTTTGCCGTTTTACGGAAATCCGAAACAAAACAACGTTCCCGTAAGAATCATGCTCTTTGCGGAGAAGACAGGTAAGCGTGCGTGGAGCCATGCCTTCCCTCCCATGAGAAATCATCCTCATTTTCTGCTTTGCCTTTGAGACACGTTCTTAATAAGCTCACAGACTTAGTTTTTTTACGATGAAAAACACTGAAAGTAAAAAAAATATCGTTGCGCCGGACGCAATCAACGTGGACCGCGAAATCGGAAATTTTTCCTACGAAGAAAACTATGCGCTCGACGCCGGCGTCGGGCTTAATCGCGGCGTTATCGATTACATCGTCAAAGCGAAAGGCGAGCCGGAATGGATTCGCGATTTCCGTTACGATGCGCTTCGCGTTTTCGAGGAAAAACCGATGCCCACGCATTGGGCTCCGGAGCTGATTAAGGAAATCGATTTTTCGAAAATCCGCTATTATTTAGCGAAAAGCTCGCAGGCTTCGCGCTCGTGGGAGGACGTTCCCGACGACGTGAAAAAAACTTTCGAACGTCTCGGCGTTCCCGAGCAGGAGCGCAGATTCCTCGCCGGCGTGGACGCGCAGTTTGACTCGGAGTCCGCGTATTCTCGCATGAAAGACGAGCTCGCCAAGCAGGGCGTAATCTTTGTCGGTCCGCTCGAAGGGCTGACGACTTACGAACATATTTTCCGCCCGTGGTTCGGAAAAGTAATTCCGACCACCGACAGCAAATTTTCTGCGCTCAACAGCGCGTGTTTTTCCGGCGGCTCGTTTATTTACGTGCCCAAAGGCGTGAAAGTGAAACAGCCCTTGCAGGCATATTTTCGCATCAATGCGGAAAATTCCGGACAATTCGAACGCACGCTGATTATTGCGGACGAAGGCGCAGAGCTCGTTTACATGGAAGGCTGCACGGCTCCGCAATTCAGCTCGACAACGTTGCACTCCGGCGTCGTCGAACTCGTTGCGCTCAAAGGCGCAAAAATCCAATACGTTACCGTGCAGAACTGGGCGGACAATGTTTTCAACCTCGTCACGCAACGCGGCATGGCGATGGAAGACGCGGAAATCCGTTGGATTGACTGCAACATCGGCTCGCGCCTGACGATGAAATATCCCGCCGTCGTGCTCAAAGGCGCGCGTTCCCGCGGCGAAGTGCTCTCCATCGCCCTCGCGCACACGGGGCAGGAGCAGGACACCGGCGCGAAAATGATTCACCTCGCGGACGGAACGACTTCCAACATTATTTCAAAATCCGTTTCCACCGGGGACGGTAAAGCGAATTATCGGGGCTTGGTTTCGATGCCGAAATCGCTGAATGGCTGTAAAAATAACAGCGAGTGCCACACGCTTCTCATTAATACGCATTCGGCGACGGGAACGTATCCGGCAATCACCGTTCACGGAAATACTTCGCAAACTCAGCACGAAGCAAGCGTTTCCAAAGTTTCCGCCGACCAGATTTTCTACATGCGCCAGCGCGGGCTGACGGAGGCGGAGGCGATGAGCCTCGCCGTGAACGGTTTTGTGAACGACCTCGTCAAAGAATTTCCGATGGAATATTCCGTTGAGCTCAAACGCCTCATCGAAATGGAAATGGAAGGCTCGGTCGCTTAGAAAGATTAAAGATTAGGGCTTAAGGGTCGGAGAAGCCGTTTTTCTTTTCATGGAAACGCCGCAAACCGTTCTGAAAAAATATTTCGGCTTCGAAAATTTTCGTGAGCCGCAGGGCTCGATTGTGGATGCCGTTCTCGGCGGGCGCGACGCGTTGGTGATTATGCCGACGGGCGGCGGAAAATCGCTTTGCTATCAACTCCCGGCGTTGATGCTTCCGCATTTGACCGTCGTCGTTTCCCCGCTGATTGCGCTGATGAAAGATCAGGTGGATGCTTTGCGTTCCCGCGGAATCGCCGCCGCTTGCCTAAACAGCATGCAAAGCGCGGAGGAGCAGACCGAAATTTTTTCCAAAATCCGTGCGGGAACGCTCAAACTCGTTTACATTGCGCCGGAACGTTTTCGCGCCAAACGCTTTGTCGATACCGTCAGCCGGGTGGACGTTTCGCTTTTTGCCGTGGACGAAGCACACTGCCTTTCGCAGTGGGGGCACGATTTCCGCCCGGATTATTTGCGCCTCGGGAACGCACTTTCCCGCTTTAAAAAACGCCCGGTCGTCGCCGCGTTCACGGCAACGGCAACGCCGGATGTGCGCGGAGACATAGTCAAACATTTGTCGCTGGAAAATCCGGCGGAATTTGTCGCCGGTTTCGCCCGGAAAAACCTGTCGTTTAATATTCGCCACATCGAAAGCGGCGGTCCTTCGCGGCGAGGAGAGGGCAAGACTACGCTTCATCTCGCCAAGCTTCGCGAAATTCAAAAACTCGCCGCCGCGCACAAAACCGGCATTGTTTACTGCGCAACGCGAAAAAGCGTAGAGCGCGTCGCCGATGATTTGTCCGCGCTGGGTGTTAATCTCATCATGTATCACGGCGGAATGAACGACGCGGAACGCTCCTTAGCGCAGGATAAATTCATGTCGAAAGCCGCCGATATCGCTGTCGCCACCAACGCGTTCGGTATGGGAATTGACCGCTCCGATATTCGTTTCGTCGCCCACTACGAAGTGCCCGGAAGCGTCGAAGCTTACTATCAGGAAGCCGGGCGCGCCGGACGCGACGGCGCGCCCGCCGTGTGCGAACTTTTTTTCAATTACGCTGACAAACGCGTGCAGGAATTTTTCATTGAGGGCGCAAATCCCGGCAAACGCGTCATTTGCGCCGTTTACGATACCATGCTCAAACTCGCCGACAACGGGAACGAACTGCGCGTTTCCGTCGACGACCTTGCCGAGCAAACCGAATTTTACTGCGGGGAAAAAATCAATCCGATGGCGGTCTCGACAAGCATCGGGCTTCTCGCGCGCTTCGGCGTCATCGAGCGCTTTGATATTGCGGGAACGCGAATCCGCGGTACGCGTTTGCTCAGTCCCGATTTAAAAAGCTCTCAACTCGAAATCCCGTGGGACGGACTTGAAGAAAAACGCGCGCGCGACGAAAAAAAACTGGAGGATTTAATCCGCATCGCCTACGCGCCCGTCTGCCGTCAGGAATCCGTTTTGCGCTATTTCGGCGATCTTTCCGAGGCAAAACCCTGCGGGAAATGCGATGTTTGCCTCGCGCTCAAAAACAATACGCGCCGCGTTCCCGATATCGATGAACTGACTGTCGTGAAAAAAATTTTGAGTGGCGTCGCCCGCATGTCTTTTAAACGCGGGAACGGCGAATGGGAAGCCCGTTTCGGACGCCAGCGCATTGTCGACTGCCTCGTCGGAAGCCGCAACGCCGCTACGCTCCAAGCCGGTTGCGACAAGCTTTCCACCTACGGAATTTTGAAGCGGGAAGGGCGCGAATATATCAGTTCCCTCATGGACGAAATGGTGCGCGAGGGCTTGCTCAGTATTTCCCGCAACACGGAATATCCCTTGTGCGGACTTACCGCTTTCGGCTCTGCCGTCATGTTCGGAAAAGAAAATTTTGAGCTGTGCTGGCCGGAACACCCGCGGGAACGCGTCGATAAAAAAGCCCTTGCCGGAATTTCCAAAATCCCGCGCCATATTTCCGTGCCGCGAGATGCTGATGTATTGACGCGGGAAGAAGAGGATTTTCTAAGCGGAATCGGTTCTTCCATCGCTCGCAAAAAAACTTCCGCAAAAAAATCCGCAGCCGCATCCGACGGCAAAAAACGCAAGCTCCCGCCTTGGCTCTTGGCGAAACTCCGCGCCAAACGCAAATAACGCAGGCGAGCATCGTTTGCCGGAGTGTTCCCGTTCGCAAAAAAAATCTCGCGCGAAGCCTCCGCGCCGCAGTGTTTTTAGGAACCACGGATGAACACCGATACACACGGATTTTTTAGAAGTATGGCGGGATACTTGCCTTTTAACAAAAAAGACAGTCGTTTGCCTATGCTTCTTAAAAAAAACGTTCCCGCAGAAACGGCTTTTGCCGCGCGGGAACGTTTTTTTAAGCTCGAAGCTTTAAGCTGATTAGGCTTTGTTGGCTTGCGCTTTCACGCCGCTGTTGACGAGCGCGAGGAAATCGTTGGCAACGAGAGCCGCGCCGCCGATCAAGCCGCCGTCGATGTCCGGCTTGGCGAGAAGTTCGTCTGCGTTGGACGGTTTCATAGAGCCGCCGTAAAGGATGCGAATGTTCGCGGAAACCGTGCCGAGGATTTCGGTCAGCGTTTTGCGAATGAACGCGTGAACGTCCTGCGCCTGTTCCGGTGTAGCCGTTTTGCCCGTGCCGATAGCCCAAACCGGTTCGTAAGCGATGACGACGCTTTCCGCTTTGTCGGCGGGAACGTCTGCGAGACCGCCGACGAGTTGGGTTTTGATGACTTCTTCAACCTTGCCGGCTTCGCGTTCTTCGAGGGTTTCGCCGACGCAGAGAACGGGCTTGAGGTTGTTTTCGAGGCAGGCGAGGACTTTTTTGTTGATGAAAGCGTCCGTTTCGCCGTAGTAGCTGCGGCGTTCGCTGTGTCCGAGAATGACGTAGGAGACTTGGAGGTCGCGGAGCATCGCGGCGGAGATTTCGCCCGTGTAAGCGCCCGAAGCTTTGTCGCTGACGTTTTGCGCGCCGATTTTAACGGTCGAGTTGCCGACGAGAGCGGAAACCGCGGGAATCGACGTGAACGTCGGGCACATCAAAACGTCGATGTCGTTCTGATTGGCGATCGTGTCGATGATCGGTTTTGCGAGTTCAACGGCTTCCGTCGCCGTTTTGTTCATTTTCCAGTTACCTGCGATGAGGATTTTACGTGCCATGATTTTTGATATTAATAAAAGTGTTAGTTATTGATGAGTGGATATTTTTATAGCGAATAACGAACAGTGAATAATGAATAACGCAGTGCTAAAATTTTTGCCGAAGACAAAAATCTTGAACAATGAATTATTCACTATTCGTCATTCATTGTTCGTTAAGCCTTATGCTTTGTCGAGAGCGTCAACGCCCGGGAGGACTTTGCCTTCGAGGAGTTCGAGGGAAGCGCCGCCGCCCGTGGAGCAATGGGAAACGGTTTTTGCAACGCCGAATTTCTTTGCAGCCGTCGCCGTATCGCCGCCGCCGACAACCGTCGTTGCGCCGTCTGCCGTAGCTTTCGCGATGGCGTCCGCCATGGCTTTCGTTCCCGCGGCGAATTTGTCAAATTCAAACACGCCTGCCGGACCGTTCCAAACGATGGTTTTGGAAGCGAGAATGGAAGCGGTGAAAATTTCGTTGGTTTTCGGTCCGACATCGAGCCCCATCCAGCCGGCGGGAATTCCGGTTTCGTCGGTCGCAGCCTGCGTTGCCGCGTCAGCCGCGAACTTGTCACCGCAGATGTAGTCGACGGGAAGCGTGATCTTCACGCCTTTTTCCTGCGCTTTGGCAATGAGTTCGGGAACGAGCTTCGCGCCTTCTTCGTCGAAGAGGGAAGAGCCGATTTCCATGTTTTGCATGACTTTTTTGAACGTGAACGCCATGCCGCCGCCGATGATGATTTCGTTGGCTTTATCGATGAGATTTTTAATCAACGGAATTTTGTCTGCGATTTTCGCGCCGCCGAGAATGGCGAGAAGCGGGCGCGCCGGATTGTCGAGCACCGCCGCAAACGCCTTGAGTTCTTTTTCCATGAGGAAGCCGGCGACCTTTGCGGGAAGATCGACGCCGACCATCGAGGAGTGCGCGCGGTGAGCCGTGCCGAATGCGTCGTTCACATAAACGTCAACATTCTTGGAAAGGCTGGCGCGGAACGCGGCGACTTTTTCCGGATCGGCTTTGATTTTGTTGCCGTCGGCGTCTTTTGCTTTGCCTTCTTCTTCGATGTGGAAGCGAAGATTTTCGAGGAGAAGAATTTCGCCCGGCTTGAGGTCGGCTTTTGCCTGTTCGGCAGCTTCGCCGACGCAGTCTTCGACGAATTTTACCGGCTTGCCGATTTGCTTGGAAAGTTCTTCGGCGACGGGTTTGAGGGAGAATTTCGGCGTAACCTGACCGTTCGGGCGTCCGAGGTGCGAGGCGAGAACGACTGCCGCGCCGTTGTCGAGCGCGTATTGAATCGTCGGGAGCGCCGCGATAATGCGTTGCGGATTGGTAATCGCGCCGGTTACTTTGTCCTGCGGGACATTGAAGTCAACGCGGATGAACACGCGTTTGCCGTTAACATCGATATCACGAATTGTTTTAGCTGCCATGATGTGTTTGTAGATAATTAAAGTGTTTTCGCATTAAATACCTGCGGGAACGCCTTGGCAAATGCAAAAGCGCGCGGGAACGCGTTCGCGGTTCGCTAAAATCAGGGGCGGCGGACGTCTTTTTTCGGGCGAAAAATTTTGCGTTCCCGTGTTCAAAGCAGATAGGTTTACGGCATGATTCCGTTTGTCAAAATTTTTGCCGGCGCCTTGTTGGCGTCATTTGCCGTATTGTGCGCGCATGCCGAAACTTTGCCGTTGTCGCTGAAAGCCGAGCCGCATCAGCGGGATTCTTACGGCTGGGCGAGCCGCCACGCGGCGGTGTTGGAGCGCAATCGGAAAGTGAACCCGGCGTATGTTTTTTTCGGCGACAGCATCACGCATTGGTGGGGCGGAGAGCCGAAGTCGGTAATGCCGATCGTGGGCGCGGATTCCTGGGCGGCACTTTTCGGAAAACACGCGGTAACGAACTGCGGGTTCGGTTTCGATTATATCGACAACGCGTATTACCGTGCCGCAAACGGAGAACTTGACGGAATTTCTCCGCGCGTAATATTGGTAAACCTCGGCACGAACAATATCGGACACCGAGGCGACAACGCCGTCGTCTGCGGGGACAATATGGCGGCGTTCGTTAAACTTTTGAGAAAAAAATCTCCGCAAGCGAAAATTTTGATAATCGGAATTTATCCGCGTCGCGAAGTCGCGCTCGCGGGAACAATAGAGCAAGCGAATAGGCTTTACGCGCAACTTGCGGACAACAAGCAGGTGTTTTTCGTGAATCCGGGAACGCTTCTGCTTGCCGCCGGACAAAAAACCGCCGATCCGAAATTCATGCGGGATCGCGTTCACCTGAACGCACAAGGCTACCGCATTATTGCCGCCGAACTTCAAAAAACGCTCCGCGAAATCGATCCGGACTACGCGCTCTGATTTTTGCCGCCTTTGGCTTTTCGCAGGTAGGCGCAAATAAAAAACAGGTGTTTTGCCTGTTCGCCGATTTCGTTTCTACCGGAAAAAGCGATGCTCGGAAATGAGTTCCAAAGTTTTTAAATCGGCGTTCCCGCGCGTGCGCGAAAAATCCCGGAAAAGGATAAACGCCATGAAGATAAGCAAAGCGAAAACGAAAACGGTTTGAATTGCGGATAAAACGCTTTTCGGAAGCGGTTTGCGGCGGACGCGCTCAATTGTCGCAAAGAGAATATGCCCGCCGTCGAGAACGGGAACGGGCAAGAGATTCAGAAACGCGAGGTTGATGTTGATAAGAATCGTCAGCATCAGCACGCGCCGCAAATCGAACGAAAGCTCGTAGTAAGTGTCCGCAATCGAAAAAATGCCGTTAAGATGGGAAACGCCGATATCGGACTTCGGATTAAGAAGCCCGACAACGGAGGAATACGTAAGCTCGACGGCGTCCGCAATTTGCGCCCAAGGCGTTTCGCGCACGTATTTTTGCGGGAACGCGAGCGGCAAGCCGGCGCGCAAAACTTTTTTTTCCGGAATCCGTTCGGCGGCGGCATCGCTGACGGTTACGACGGTTTGTTTCCCGCCGGGTAAATCAAGGAAAAGCGAAAGTTCCTGTCGTTTACCGGAAAAGTTTTCGAGGTCTTTCGGTGAGGAAATAAGGCGGATTCCTTGGTCTTTCGCGGAGATTCCCGCAATTTTGGTGCCGGGAACGCAAATTTCGGATAAAGAGGAATCCGGCGGGAGCGCGTTGAGAACGACGAGGTTTTTGCGCTGCGCCGTCGGCGAAAAATCCGAAAGCTCGTCGGGAACGGGAACGAGTTCAAGCTCGCGGTGTTGACCGTTTTCCTCGAAAGAAATTTTTCCGGATTCCCGGAGCGCGGGAACGGTTTTCGGCGTTAGCGCGACGGAAACGTTTTTTGCGGGCGAACCGCGTTCGAGCGTGAGCGTAACCGGTTTTCCGCCGGAGCGTTCCAAAAGTGACGAAAACTGGGAAAGCGAGTAAACGCGATGCGTTCCCGCGTTGTCCGGCAAGGTGATTTCGCGGATGCGATCTCCGTTAAGAAATCCGGGCGGCAGGGCGTAGGTGCCGTCGCGGTCGGAAACGATGAGCGGCATCATCGGCTCAATGCCGAGCGTGCGCACAAAATCCCCGCTGCGCGGATTGTAGGCGACGAGTTCGGGGAAGACTTCGAGGTCGAAAATGTTTTCACCGCGGCGGATTTTCAGCAAGGCGGCGGGCTTGCCGTCTTCCGTTCTTCGGGTGCCGATGGCGATTTGCATCGTGATGTCTTTAAACGAATCGACGGGAACGCCGTCGATTTCCACGATGCGGTCTCCGGGCAAAATTCCGGCTTTTGCGGCGGGCGAAACTTCAATTTTCCCCGGGGAAATTTCAAGCTCCGGAATCGTGTTGCCGACAACGTTCCCGGACACGCCTTCCATCACCGGAGTTTTTGCAATCCAAAGAACAACGGCGCACAAAACGGCGAACAGCACGTTGAAAAATGCGCCGGCGGCAAAAACGATTACCTTGTCGAGGTAAGACAGTTTTTTGGCGGGAACGCTGTCCGGATTTTCGGTTTTTCCCTCCACCATTTCCATGTCCGCAAGTTGCGGGATCGCGACATAACCGCCGAGCGGAAGCAGAGAAATCCGGTATTCGGTTTCTTTGCGCCGCCAGCCGAAAATTTTCGGACCGAAGCCGATGGAAAATCGCTCAACTTTTAATCCGCGGGATTTAGCGGCGAGGAAGTGTCCGAGTTCGTGCACGAAAATCGAACCGCCGAAAAATACGATAATATAAAAAATGCCGCGGGCGGAGAGTAGGGCGGAAATGAGGGAATCCGTCATGGAATGTGCGTTTTTTTACGGAATGCGTTGTTCGTCAAAGTCAATCATGTCCGCGAAGGAAATGATATCGGTGCGATCGAGCGCGTCCATTTTGCGTTTGGCGTCGTTGAGGGCTTCGCGTCCCATTTCGCTCATGCCTTTTTGGACGCATTCGCGATTCCATTTGGCGACGCGCAAATCTTTCGGGAAAATTTCAAGCAGGCGCGCGTCGAGCTGGGCGGGATCGTCTCCGTATTCGCGCACGGCTTCGACCACGCTTTGCGGATCGATTCCGAGGTGAAGGCAGAGAAAGCGGTCAAAGCCTTTGCAGAAATTGCGCTGATAGGACTTCGGGAGCGTTCCCGCGAGGTGTTTGCGGATTTTCGCGATAAAGCGCGGCAAGTGCAGAAGCCCGGTTTCCTTGTGCGGAATGTAAGGCGAGGGCAAGTCGAGGCAGATTTCTCCTGTTGCCGTGCTGTAAAGCGTGTTCGGGTCGTCGGTCGGTGTGGGTTGGATCATAAGGTGGAGGAGTGGAAAAGTGGAGGAGTGGAGGAGTTAATTTTTGAGCAGGGCGGAAGAAACGATGTCGGCGGCGAGCAAGTCGAGAGCGCGGCTCAGCGTGCGCACGTAGGCGTCGTAGTCGTTCGGCGTTTCGACGGGAACGGTGGTTTTGAAAATGTGCGATGTCGCGGCGGCGGCGTTTTTTTCGGGAATCAGCGTGTAAAGCGCGGAAATTTCCACGTTGCCGTCAAGTTCTCCGTCGAAGCGCTCAAACACGACTTGGATGTGCTCCGTTTCGCCTATGGCGATTTTGTCGCGCACGGCGGCGGCATGTGTAGCGCAACGCAGAGCGAGGTTGCGCGCAACGCCGCGCGAGAGCGGCTCGCCCCAGCGGTTTTTTTCGCTTCGCGAAACGAGATTGCCGTTGCGTGTAACGATTTGCGGAACGTCGAGATAAGACGGAACCGAAATGCGCCCGAAGGGAATCTGCGGCAGCGTTGCGTTGTTCACGGGAACGGTTTCGTCGGAAAGGACGTAGTGTCTCGGTGCCTGCGCGTCGGATTCCGGCGGGAACACGGAGAAATTGCAGGCGGGAAGCAAGGCGGCGCAGAAGGCGGCTGCTACGGCGATGAGAATTTTATGCTTCATAAAAAATGTCGGGCGGGAACGCATAAGGATTTTTATCGGGGATTTTTTTCCGAAGGCGTATCGGAGGCGAGCTTGATTTGTAAAAAGTCTGCAAGTGCGCGCACGGCGCGTGCCGCGTCGTTAATTTGAATGAGCGCGTCGCCGAATTCCTGCCCGATAGAGCCTTGGCGCAGGGAAACGGCACTTTGGACGTTTTGAATGGCGAGATTGATTTCCGTGAGCGTGGTGCGCAGTTCCGAGAGGCTGAGTTTAATTTCCTGCGCAACGGGGTCAACCTGCGCCGCGATGTCGGCGGAGAGCCGGTCAATATCGCGAATGAGGCGATTCGCGTTGGTGAGTGCTTCCTTCAGTTCCGGAGCTTCGACCAGATTCGCGGCGGATTCGGTCAGGCGCACGATGTTTGCGTTGATTTTTGCAAATTCGATTTCGCCGATGCCGGATTTTATCTGTTCTGCGGTCTGGTTGAGCTTGGCGGAAAGTTCAGCGAATTTTGCGTTGGATAAATCCTGAAGAATCGTCGATACGGCTTTCATCATTTGCGAGGTGTTTGACGGCACGGCGGGAATTTCGGGCAAGCCGTGGTTTTGGCTCGGGTGCCGGAGAATAATCGGCGTTCCCGGCATGAAGTCCAAGTCAACATAGAGCAATCCGGTAACGATGCTGGTGAGCTGAAGCCTTGCCCGCAATCCCTGCAAAATCGCCGCTTCCAGGCGTTCCCGTTGGAGATTTTCTCCGGGCGTATCCGGGTTCGAGTGGTCGATTTCCACAATGACGGGAACGGAAATATCCTCGGAGCGTTGCCCGGTGAGGCGCATTTTAATGCTTTTGACGCTACCGACTTTGACGCCCTTGAACTTAACGGCGGAGCCGACGTCGAGCCCGTTCAGCGAATCTTCAAAATAAATTACGAAATCGGTTTTGCTCCGGTTGAACGAATATTTTCCGAAAAAAACGATACTCGCAATCAGGAGGATACAAAAAACAACGGTAAATATTCCGATGGCGGTTTTATTGGCGGAGTAGCTCATTTAAAAAAAACGTGTGAAATGATATTTATTTTAGCGTTCCCGCTCGCGAGAGGAAGTAACGAATGTGGGGCGCGGCGGAGATGCGGAGCTCCTTCGGCGCGCCGATGGCTCCGACGGTGCGGGTTCGGGTATCCAGGAAAACGGCGCGGTCGGCGACGGAGAAAATACTGTCGAGCTCGTGTGTAACAATCACCATGGTGGTGCCGAGCGCGTCGCGGATATTGAGCAACAAATCGTCGAGCTCCTTGGACGCGATCGGGTCGAGTCCGGCGCCGGGTTCGTCGAAAAATAAAATTTCCGGATCGAGGGCGATGGCGCGGGCGATGGAGGCACGTTTCGCCATGCCGCCCGAAATTTCGGACGGATATTTGTTGCCCGCGTGTTCCAGCCCGACGAGCGCGAGCTTGTAGTTGGCGACTTCCTTGCGTTCCCGCAGGTTCAGGGAAGTGTATTCTTCCAAGGGAAGCATCACGTTCTCAAGAACCGTCATCGAAGACCAAAGCGCGCCGCCCTGATACATCACTCCCATTCTTCGCAAGAGCGCGTTTCGCCCGGCTTCGTCGGCGGCTTGCAAATTTTTTCCGAAGAGAAAAATTTCCCCGGCGCGGGCTTGCTGAAGCCCGATTAAGTGGCGCAAGAGAGTGGATTTTCCGCAACCGCTTCCGCCCATGATGACGAAGATTTCCTTGGGAAAAACGGAAAAATTGAGGTCGCGCATAATCGGCGGTTCCGTTCCGTATGCCAAAACCAAATCGCGCACTTCAATAATCGGCGTTTGCGTTCCCGTCGTCATTTTTTTAAAAACCCAAAATATTGAAAACGACGGCGAAAATTCCGTCGCCGATAACGATGAGCGTAATTCCCAAAACCGCTGCGGACGTTGCCGCCGCGCCGACATCGAGTGAGCTTTTCCCCGCCGTCATTCCCCGATAACATCCGGCCCAGGCAACGAGCCAGCCGAAGAAGACGCTTTTTATTAAACCGGAGAAAAGATGCTCCAAATTCATTGTGAGCACGGTTTGGTGCCAAAATTGTTCAAACGTTACGCCCATTGTGGAAACGACGGCGAATCCGCCCGCGAGCCCGAATGCGTTCGAATAAAATGTGAGAATCGGCATCATCAGCGTAAGCGCAATCATGCGCGGGAGCACGAGGTATTCCACCGGATTGATTCCGAGAACGCGAAGAGCCGAAATTTCTTCGCTCGCCTGCATGCTTCCGATTTGCGCGGCGAACGCCGATCCCGTTCTTCCGCACATAATAACGCTTGTCATAATCACGCCCATTTCGCGATACATGGCAATTGCAATCAGGCTGACGACGTAAATAATCGCGCCGAATTGCCCGAGTTGCATCGCACCGATGTAAGCGAGAATCATTCCCGTAATAAACGAAATCAGCGCAATAATAGGCAGGGCTTCAAAGCCGCAATTTTGAATGAAGTAAAGAATGTCGCGCTTGCGGTAACGCGCTTTCCCGCGAAAAAGGCGGAAGAACGCGCAAACCGTTTCGCCGAGAAATCCCAAATAGCTTTTAGCATCGCGGGTGATGCGGGTAACGCCGTTCCCGATGCGGTAAAAAATGTCGGCAGAATCGGGCTTAGCCGTCGGAGCCGGTTGTTCCGGCGTTGCAAAAAGCGCAAGTTCCGTAAGGCGGCGAATATCTTCCGGGAGCGAGTTCAAATCCGCCGGAATTTTTTTTTCGCGGCAGAGATAAATACATTTCAGCAAAAAGCAGATTAGAGCGGAATCATACGCGGAAAGCCCGGAGCAATCAAAAGTCAGGCGCGGAGATTCCGTTGCCGAAAGTGCCGAAACGGCGGTTTCCAAGTCCTGCGTGCCGCGAAGCCCTTGCGCAATCGACCAAGCCCCGAAGGGGCAGACTTTGAGCGTTCCCGTAGCGTCCTCACACTCGACGGAAACGGCATTTTTGCCGTCGGGCGAAGATTTTTTTCGGGAATCAAACATGGCGCACGAAGCTACCGCTACCGTATTTTCTTTGCGAGGAAAAAATAGATTTTGCGGGCGTTCCCGCGCGTCGGAAATTAGCAAACGCGTTACGTTCCTAAATGGCTGAAAAGCGGAGAACGCGAAAAGTTTAATCGGCTTCGACCGATGTGCCGGCGGCTTCTGCGCGCCAAATTGAAATTTGACGAAAACGGTTTCAATTTCTACGATTTTTGTAATGTTTGTAATTGTTTATTCCGGTTCTCTTATCGGTATTGAAGCATTGCCCGTGCAGGTTGAAATGAAGTCCGGCTTGTTCGGCGATCCCGTGTTGCGCGTCGTCGGCTTGCCGGATGCGGCGGTCAAAGAATCCACGGAACGCGTAACGGCGGCTTTGATGAACGGCGGATTTTCGCTGACGGATACGCGCACGGTGATCAACCTTGCCCCCGGAGACATTCGCAAGGAAGGTCCGATTTATGATTTGCCGATTGCGCTGTCCATTTTGGCGAGCTCTAAGCAAATGGATTTTTCCCGGCTGGAAAATTTTGTCATTGCGGGCGAGCTCAGCCTGAACGGGAACGTGCGCTCCGTGCGCGGCGGCGTTTCGTTGGCATTGCTTGCGCGCAGGGAAGGGCGGCATCTGATTTTGCCGAAAAAATCCGCCGAGGAAGCGGCATTAGTCGAAGGCGTAAAAGTTTTTCCGGTGGAAACGCTTTCCGAGTGCGTAAAATTTCTCAACGGAGATTTGGAAATCGCTCCGCTTTCATCGGAAAAAAGCCCGTTTCGCCTGCGCGGGAACGCATTCGGCGTCGATTTTTCCGAAGTGAAAGGGCAAACGCAGGTGCGCCGCGCGGTGGAAGTCGCCGTCGCCGGCGGGCATAATCTTTTGATGATCGGTTCACCCGGCTCCGGGAAGAGCATGATTGCAAAACGCATTCCGACGATTTTACCGGAGCCCTCGATTGATGAATTTTTGGAAATTTTGGGCATTCATTCCGCCGCGGGAATTTCGCTTGCCGACGAAAACCGATTTTTCATGCGTCCGTTTCGGAGTCCGCACCACACAATTTCCGATGTCGGGCTCATCGGCGGCGGGAGCGTTCCCGGTCCCGGCGAAATTTCGCTCGCGCACAACGGCGTGCTTTTCCTCGACGAATTTCCCGAGTTCAAACGTTCGGCGTTGGAAGTTATGCGCCAACCGCTCGAGGACGGCGAGGTCAGCATTTCCCGCGCGGCGGGGAAAATCACTTTGCCGAGCCGCTTTATGCTGGTCGCGGCAATGAATCCTTGTCCCTGCGGCTATCTTGGCGATAAATCGCGCCAATGCCGCTGCTCGCCCGTGCAGATTCAGCGTTACCGTTCCCGCCTGTCCGGCCCTTTGCTGGACAGAATTGATATTCACGTGGAAGCCCCCGCGCTTTCGATAGACGAATTGCGCACCGCCGCTCCCGGAGAGTCCTCCTCCGCGATGCGGGAACGCATTTCCGCCGCCCGCGAAATCCAAAAACGCCGTTTCGCGGGAACGCCGCTCCGCAGTAATGCGCAAATGACGTCAAAGCACTTGCGCGAAGTTTGTGCGCTGACTCCGGAACAGGGCTTGATTTTGCAACGCGCCATGGAAAAGTTGGGGCTTTCCGCTCGAGCCTACGACCGTATTTTAAAAGTCGCGCGAACAATCGCAGACCTCGCGGGAACGCAAAACATCGAAACTCCGCAACTTCTCGAAGCCATCAATTACCGAAGTCTTGACCGCAACACGCAGTATTTTTGAAAAAAAAGAATAAAAAACCGCCGGAAAACTCCAAGAGCTTTCCGGCGGCAGCCATATTGACTTTATTTCTCTCTATTAACCTCTAACACTTGATGTGTTGAAAAAAATAAACACACGTTCGAAAAATCATAGTCCGGCAACGGCTTTTTGCAAGAATTTTTAACAGATGTTTGTTTTTTTCCTTTCCGGTTTTATTTCGGGAGAAAAAATCGCTTGCGGAAACCCGCGTTTTTAAGAGAATGAAGAAACCTCTATTTTTGTTCACTTTTACCGAAGAATTTATGAATAAAACGATACTTGCCGCCGTGTTCGGCGCTGTTGCTCTGCAGTGTTTTGCCGTTCAACCGGTTCTTGAAGGTTTCCGCTACGGGAACGATTCCGCTCCTGCGGGAACGGAGTGGGAAAATCCCCAAATGCTTGCTTTGAATAAAGAACAGCCGCGTGCGACGTTCTATCCTTTTGCGGACGCGCAAAGCGCGCTGAAAATTTTTCCCGAAGCGGACTCCAAATACTGGAAATCCCTCAACGGAAACTGGAAATTCCATTGGGTGAAAACTCCGGCGGAACGCCCGGTAGATTTTTATAAAAAAGATTTTGACGTTTCTGCGTGGGACGAAATTCCCGTGCCGTCGAACTGGAACGTTGTCGGTATTTCCAAGAAAGGCAACGGGCACCACAAATACGGCTTGCCGATTTACGTGAACCAGCCGGTGATTTTCGAGCACGAAGTCAAGGAAGGCGACTGGAAAAAAGGCGTGATGCGCGAGCCGCGCGACAAGCGGCGCACGACGTATGAATACCGCAACGAAGTCGGTTCCTATCGCCGCGATTTTACCGTTCCCGCCGATTGGGACGGACGCGAAATATTCCTCAATTTTGACGCGGTCGATTCCTTCTTTTACCTTTGGGTGAACGGAAAATATATCGGATTTTCAAAAAATTCCCGCGATCCCGCGTGCTTCGATGTAACAAAATACGTGAAGCCGGGCGAAACGGCGACAATCGCCGTCGAGGTTTATCGCAACAGCGACGGTTCTTTCCTCGAAGCGCAGGATATGTTCCGCCTTCCCGGGATTTTCCGCACGGTTTCCATGTATTCGACGCCGAAAATTTATATCAGCGATATTTTCGTAAAACCGTCGGCTGACGGCACGATGACGATTGAAGCGGAGCTGACGAATCGTTGGCAACAGTCCGGCACGGTTCAGCTTCCGTTGAACGCGACCTTGCGCTATTCGCTTTACGAAAATGAGCTTTACGGTGACGTTCCCGCCGGGGCGCAACCCGTTTCGGTTACGGAAGTGCCCTTTGCCGTTCCCGCGCCGGGGCAAATTAAGGATTCGCCTGTCGCGAAAATTTCTTTGCCCGGTGCCAAGCTTTGGTCGGCGGAAAAACCGCATTGCTACACGCTTGTTGCGGAGCTCATCGAGCCTCGCTTGGGCGTAACGGAAACGATTTCCGTTCAAACCGGATTCCGCACGGCGGAAATCAAAAACGCGGTCGACGATTTCGGCACGGACGGGCGCTGGTATTACGTGAACGACAAAACCGTGAAGCTCAAAGGCGTGAACCGCCACGAATCGCATCCGGAGCGCGGACACGCGCTCACGCGCGAAGACATGGAAGAGGAAGTTAAACTCATGAAGCGCGCGAATATCAACCACGTGCGCAACTCTCACTATCCGGACGATCCGTATTGGTATTATCTTTGCAACAAATACGGAATTTATCTGGAAGACGAAGCAAACATCGAGTCCCACCAATACTATTACGGGAAAGAATCCATTTCCCACCCGCCGGAATGGAAGGCGGCGCACGTCGCACGCGTGATGGAAATGGTTGAGCGCAACAAAAATCAGCCCTCAATCGTGATTTGGTCGCTCGGAAACGAGGCAGGTCCCGGGGAAAATTTCGTTCACGCCTACAACGCGCTGAAAGCACTCGACACTTCGCGCCCCGTGCAATACGAACGCAATAATTCGATTGTGGACATGGGCTCGAACCAATACCCGAGCGTTGGCTGGGTTATCGGCTCCGCGCGCGGCGATGCCGGGCGCAAATATCCGTTCCACATTTCCGAATACGCGCACTCGATGGGCAACGCGCTCGGAAATCTCAAAGATTATTGGGACGCTATCGAATCGTCCAACTACATTATGGGCGGCGCGATTTGGGACTGGGTTGACCAATCTATTTACAATTACGACGGCGAAACCGGAAAGCGTTTCCTTGCTTACGGCGGGCAGTTCGGCGAGTTCCCGAACGACGGACAATTTGTAATGAACGGCTTGATTTTCGGCGATCGCGAACCGAAGCCGCAGTATTACGAAGTAAAAAAAGTTTATCAGAATGTCGGCGTCAGCGCAGTCGATCCGCTTGCGGGAACGCTCGAAATTTTCAATAAAAATTATTTCAAGGACTTGTCGGAATACGACGTAACTTGGACGCTTGCCGAAGACGGTGTCATCATCGGTTGCGGAAAGCTTGAAATCGGAGACGTTCCCGCCCGCACGAAAAAGACGGTTGCGCTTCCGCTTGCCGAAGTGAAGGCAAAGCACGGCGAGTTCCGACCGGACGCGGAATATTTCGCGACGATTCGCTTCCACCTCAAAAACGACGCTTATTGGGCAAAAAAAGGCTACGTGCAAATGGACGAGCAGATTTTGATTAAAGCCGCCGAAAAGCGTCCGTCGCTCCTCGAAGCCTCCAAGAAATAAACCAACCTCAATCGGAGATATTTTTTGATTATGAAGAAAAATTTGAAATACAGCGTTCCCGCGATGCTTGCCGCGCTCGCGCTTGCGGCGTTTACGGGTTGCGGCGAAGCGGAACCGCAGGCGGCGGCTGTTGCCGACGTTCCCGTTGCCGAAGCCGAACAGCAACCGGCGGCGCTCGCTCCGCTTTCCGCTACGGAAACGGAAACTTCCTTCATCGTGCAGGGAACGAATTTCGCGGCGCGTTTTTCCAAAAAAACGGGAACGCTCGAAAGCCTCGTTTACGGCGGAAAATCCGTCATCGTCGACGGAAACGGACCGAAGCTGAACGCGTTTCGCGCCATCGTGAACAACGACGGCTGGGCCTATCGCAATTGGTTCCAGCAAGGGCTTTTCGACATGAAGCACGAAGTCCTCGGTAAACCTTCGTTCGTGAAAAACGCGGACGGGACGGTAACGCTTTCCGTGCTCGTGCGCTCGCAAGGTAAAAATGCCGGCGAACTCAAAGGCGACCCGATGATTCAATACGGAAGCGCTACCAACGGAACCCCGATGAAAATCGAGCTTGGGCGCGAACTCGGGCAGGACGATTTGGCGTTTACAACGCAGCAAATTTGGACGGTTTATCAGGACGGTTCCGTGGAGCTCGCCGCCAATATCACCTCGAACAAACCGAATTTCGATCTTCCGCGCCTCGGCTACACGCTGGACGTTCCCGCCGATTATTCCACGTTCGTCTATTACGGACGCGGACCGCAGGAAAACTATGCCGACCGCCAATCCGGCGCGTTTATCACGATTCACGGAACAAGCGTCGCCAAGCAAATGACGAATTACACCAAGCCGCAGGAAATGGGCAACCACGAAGACGTGCGCTGGTGCTCGCTCTTAAACGGCAAAGGACAGGGCGCAATCTTCATCGCAAGCGACGGTGCGTTTTCCGCGCAGGCTTTGCCCGTAAAAGCACTCGACCTGCTTTTCGCGACAAATCCTTTTAAACTCGAAGATAAAGTCGCCAACTCGACGGCGACGACGCTCAATCTCGATGTCGGCGTGCGCGGACTCGGCGGCGCGAGTTGCGGACCCGATACGGAAAAACGCGACAAGGTTTTTGCCGCACCGACGGATTTCGGCTTCATTATCCGCCCGATAGAAAGCCCGTATGAGTTGGTTTCTTCGGCAAATGTTTCGCCGTCCGGTGCCGTGCCGATTTCCGTCACGCGCAGTGAAAACGGCGTCGTTTCCGTTTCGTCCAAAAAAGCGGACGCGAAAATCCTCGTTTCCGTCAACGGCGCTCCCGAGCAGGTTTACACGGGAACGATTCCGCTTAAGGACGGCGGAACGATTTCCGCGCGCTTTGAAGATTTGCCGGACATCAAAACGGAATTGACGTTCCCGAAAATTGAAAAAGTCCGCACGCAAGTCGTTTACGCCAGCTCGGAAAACAGCGGAGCGGAAGCGGCGGCAAACCTGACCGACGGCGACCCGGCAACCATTTGGCATACGGCGTATTCCGTGACGCAGGCGGACTATCCGCACGAAATCGATTTTGACATCGGAGAAGTCAAAACCATTAAGGGCGTGAGCTACTTGCCGCGTCAGGACGGTCCGAACGGCGACGTCAAGGGCTACGAAATTTTCGTCAGTAGCGACGGGAAAACCTGGGGAACGGCGGTCGCGACGGGTAATTTTTCTGCCGACAAGGAAGAAAAACGCGTGATTTTCGCGGCTCCGGTGGCGGCGCGCTTCATCCGTTTCCGTGCGCTTTCTTCGCAAAACGGCGCAATTTACGGTGCCGGTGCTGAATTTTCCGTTTTGGAAAAATAAAATTCAGGTGTCGAGAAACTCGCCCTGATGAGATAATAAAAAAGCGTTCCCGTTTTAGGCGGGAACGCTTTTTTTGTCGGGCGAAAACGACGGGAACGCGTTTAGCCGACGAGCCCGGCTCCGGTGCCGATGGTCGTTTTGAAGTATTTCGGGCGTTTGCCGAATTTGGCTTCAAATGCGTCTGCAACTTTTTCCGCCTGCGCTTCCGTGAAATCTCCGTTCGTGAGCGCAATCGAAATTCCGCCGAAGCCGCCGCCGCTCAAGCGTGCGCCGTAGACGTTCGGTTGAGCGCTGAGCTCGGCGACGAGAAAATCAATTTCCGGGCAGGAATTTTCAAACAAATCGCGCGAACTCGCGTGCGAGGCTTTCAGCAAATCTCCGACCGCGTTGAGGTCGCCGACGGCGAGCGCGTGTTCCATTTCGACGACGCGGGCGTTTTCGGCAACAACGTGCATGGCGCGTTTGTAATCTTCCTCGGAAAGCTTGCTACGGCAGGCTTCAACGGCACTCGGCGTTGCATCGGCGAGGCATTGAATTTTCGCATTGTATTTGCCGATTTCGGCGGCGGCGTTCATGCAGGACGCGTGGCGTTTGGCGTAATCGCCGGCAACGAGTGCGTGTTTGACCATCGAATTGAAAACCCAGAAGACCGTTCCCGCCGGAATCGGGCGCGTGGAAAATTCTTCCGTTTTGCAGTCAATGCGCACAATCGCGTCTTTTTCGCCGAAGCCGGAAACGCCTTGGTCGAGAATGCCGCAGGGCATGCCGACGAAAATGTTTTCCGCTTTTTGTCCCGTGCGCACGATGTCAATTTTCGACATCGGGAAATTGTAAATTTTGCAGAGCGCGTAGGCGGTCGCGAGCTCGATGGCGGCGGAGGAGCTGACGCCGGCACCTGTCGGAACGGTTGAGTCATCCGCAAGGTTGAAGCCGCGTTCCGCTTTCATTCCCGCTTTGCGGAGCATTTCAAAAACGCCGAGCGGGTAATTCATGAAAGCTTGCGGACCTTTTTGCAGGCAAACTTCGTTGAGCTTGACCGTTCCCGTCGCGTTCAAACCTGCGCTCGCCATGTGAATTTCGTCGTCATCGCGAAGCGAAACGGCGACGGAAATGTGTTTGTCGATGGCAACGCCCATGACGAGACCTTTGTTGTAATCGACGTGGTTGCCGATAAATTCGAGGCGGCCCGGCGCTTGGGCAACAGCTTCGGGGGCAGTATTGAATTGAGATTGGAAGAATTCCTGAATGCTCATAGTTGAGGGGGATTTTGGTAGTTAAGACGTTTACGTTGAAAAGTGCCGCCACTCTAAGCTTTTTCGCCGTTCCCGCCAAACAGAAATTTAACGGAAGGGAAGTTTTTCCGCGTTCCCGTCCGCTTTTTTTTCAATCAAAAACGCGTTGCCATTCCGGGCTCGGTGAAGTTAACTTTGTCAACGCTATGTCCGAAAGCTTATTTGCGAGCAATGACCCCATGGAATCGCTTTCTTCCGATTCTCTCGGATTTGACGATGTGAAAGCCGAACGCGTGGAAACCGTTCATCGCCAACATCAGGTTACCGTGCGCGATTTTTACCGCAGCGCGAAAGACCGGCTCGACATCGAACTCGTCGCCGGCGAAAAAGGGTTGGACAACGTTATCGGGGAAAAATCTCTGAATCGTCCCGCGCTGGCTTTGACCGGCTATTTTAAACATTTCGGAAATCGCCGTCTTCAGCTTTTCGGCGCGGGTGAAATTTCCTATCTGAGCGATTTGCGCCCGGAAACGCAGATGGTTTTGCTCGAAGAAATTTTTTCCAAAGGCATTCCCGGAATCATTGTTTCGCGCGGACTGCGCCCGACGCCCTCGATGATAGACCTCGCGAACTCGTTTGGCGTTCCCGTTTTGCGTTCCCGCCTCAAATCAAAGGATTTTACGGCAGAGGCAACGATGCTGCTCGATCAGGAATTTGCACCCGTTACGAATATTCACGGCACGCTGATGGAAGTGCGCGGGAAGGGCGTTTTGATCCGCGGAGAAAGCGGCGTCGGGAAAAGCGAGTGCGCGTTGGCGCTGATTGAGCGCGGCTACTTGCTGGTCGCGGACGATTACGTGACGGTGCGGCTCGTGGGCGACAACACGCTCATCGGCTCGTCAAAAGAACTTAATTACGGTTTTATGGAGTGCCGCGGAATCGGAATCATCAATGTCGCCAGCATGTTCGGCGTGCGTTCCGTTCGCCGTTCTAAGCGCATTGATTTGGTCGTTTCTTTGGTTCACTGGAAAGACGGCATGGAAGAAGAGCGCACGGGCATGGAAACGCAGGCGTTTGAGGTTTTGGGAAAACGAATCCCGAAAATTCAGTTGGCGGTGCGCTCGGGACGCGATATGGCGCGCTTGGTCGAAGTTGCCGTAATGGTTCACACTTTGCGCGAAATGGGACACGATCCCGCGCAGGAACTGAACGAGCGTCTGCTCTCCGCCATGGGAAGCCCGGGAACGCCCGGCGCGTAGCAAAAGACTAAAAAAACAATTGTCAGTCGAAGCCGGCAGGAATTTAATAAATTTTTTCGTTATTCATCTATGGCAACCATCGGAGAACGCCTCACGGAGGCACGCAAAAACTTTGGAATCGATATTCGTAGCGCGGCGGAAGCGACGAAGATTCGTAGTGATTTTCTCGCCGCGCTTGAGGAAAACGCTCCGGAACGCATAAAGCTTGCCGACGTTTACAAAGTGGGCTTTCTGCGCATCTACGCAAAATACTTAAAGCTTGATGCCGACCGCCTCGTGGCGGAATTTCGCACGAGCCTGAGCTTTCACAGCGCGAGCGCACGCGGCGGGCATCGTTCCCATCTCGGAGGGGAAAACACTACCGGCGGGAACGCCGCCGGAATCGACGGCGGAAGCGTTTTTTCCGGCAGTAAAGAAACGTTCTCTTTCGGAAAATGGATGAACGCGGGCGGAAGTCGCCTCGTCGTGGCGGTTGTCGCCGTTTTGGTGGTGATCGTTGGCGTCGCCGTCGGTATCAGTATGCTCGGCGGGGACGACGTTCCCGTCGAAACGGCAAGCACTTCCGCCGTTTCGACTCCGGACACGCAAACCTACGAATTTCAACTTGTCTCGAAAGTTCCGCAACTCATTACGATAACGGATCGCTTCGGCGCGGCAAGGTCGCAGCGCGCTGCGGTTTTGAATAATGTCCAAATCTCCGAAAACCGCCCGATGATTTTGAAAGCCCGCGGCGTTTTGGAAATTCGCGACACCGGAAACCGGAATCTTGAAATCCGTTTCCCCTCGCGCGACGCGCTCAAGGCGGCGACGGATGCCAACGTTCCCGTGAAATTTACCGATGCGGACGCGAAAAGCGGAGCGTTTTCCAACGAAGGAAATTGGTGGACCGCCGATCCGTATTCCTCCGATCGTTAATCTTTCGTTTTCGAAAAAAAAAGCGTTCCCGTGAAATTTTCCTCGCGGGAACGCTTTTTTACTTTGTCGATATTATAATTGCGATTTTTCATGCGCCGTTCTTGCGAACTATTCCCGATTTCGGCGGCGTTAAAGCTCGACAAAAGCGGCGGGAACGGCAAGAATTGCAAGAAACATTTTTGGAACTTTTACCCGAACAATTTATGAAACCGGTAGTATTCAACAGTACACTTCTCCGCGACGCGCACCAATCGCTCGCGGCAACGCGCATGAGCACGGCGCAGATGCTTCCCATTTTGGACAAGCTTGACGCCGTCGGCTACGGTCGCCTCGAAACTTGGGGCGGTGCTTCCATCGACGCCGGATTGCGCTTTCTCAAAGAATTTCCGTTTAAACGCCTCGACGCGATTCGCGCCAAGACGAAAACGCCGCACATGATGCTCATGCGCGGACAAAACATCGTCGCCTACAACCAGTCTCCGGACGACGTTGTTTCCGCGTTCGCCACGCAGGCCGTCAAGCACGGCATGAACACGATTCGTATCTTCGACGCGCTTAATGACCCGCGCAACATGAAGACGGCAATCGAAGCGACGAAAAAAGCCGGCGGCGAAGCGCAGGGCACGATTTGCTACACGAATAGCCCGGTGCACACCGTCGAAGGCTTCATCAAGCTCGGTTGCACGCTCGCGGAAATGGGCGTGAACAGCATCTGCCTCAAAGATATGGCGGGGCTTGTTTCGCCGCGCGCGGCTTACGATATTATCAAGGGACTGAAGGACAACGTGAAGGTTCCCGTTTGGTTCCACACGCACGAAACGACGGGGCTCGGTGCTTCGTCCTACCTCGCGGCAATCGACGCGGGCGTGGACGCGGTGGACGTCGCGATTCGCCCGTTCTCCGACGGCACGGCGCACCCGGACCACACGCGCATGATGGCTCTTCTTAAAGGTCATCCGCGTTGCCCGAGCTACGACGCGAAGCTCATCGAAGAAATTTCCGAATACGAAAAAGGCATCTACGAAGAGCTTTCCAAGTTTACGAGCCACAAGAACGAAGTCGTCAACATCGACGCGCTTCGCTACGAAGTCCCGGGCGGAATGCTCTCGAACTTCCGCAATCAGCTCAAAGAGCTCAAAATGGAAGATAAGTTCGAAGAAGTTTGCGCGGAAATTCCTTACATCCGCGAAAAACTCGGCTGGATTCCGCTCGTTACGCCGACTTCGCAGATCGTCGGCACGCAGGCGGCGATGAACGTCAAGTTCGGTCGTTGGAAACAGTTTATTCCGGGCGCGATGGACATTGCTCTCGGCTATTTCGGGCAAACGCCGGCTCCGGTCGATCCCGAAATCCAAAAGCTCGCTGCGGAACGCACGAAAAAAGATCCGATTTCCTGCCGTCCGGCAGACTTGCTCAAGCCGCGCATGGACGATCTTCGCAAGGAACTCAAGGAAAACAATCTTCCGACGGACGACGAACACTGCGTCATCTACGCGATGTTCCCGCAGCAGGTTAAGGAACTCTATTTCCCGCCGAAAGAAGAGCCGAAACCCGCCGCCGCTCCGGCTCCTGCGCCCGTTACCGCGCCCGCCGCGATTCCGTCGATTTCCGCGCGTGCAAGCCTCGCCGGAAACGTTACGAATCTTTCGATGACAGTCAACGGCACGGCTCACACCGTTACGGTTGAAGAAATCGCTTAATTTTCGACGTTTTCTTCTCTAAAAAAGCGTTCCCGCGGAATCGGCTCTTGCCGCTGCGGGAACGCTTTTTTGTTCGGGCTTTTTGTTCCGGAAAATTGTGTGCGGAAGGCAAAAAATCTCGCGTCTCCGCGCTAAGCTTCGGAAGTCGCGGCGTTTTCAATAAAATATTTGCGTTCCCGCAAGAACGGGCGTAAAACGGCGCGCGATAATGAAAATCCCCGACGCATTGGCACCGTTTCGTTCCCGAAATTACAGACTGTTTTATTCGGGGCATGCCATTTCGCTGACGGGAAGTTGGATGACGCAAACGGCAATCGGTTGGCTTGTTTATGCGCTGACAAATTCGACTGCAATGTCCGGCTTGGCAATGTTTTTGAGCCAAGTTTCTCACTTCTTCGTCACGCCGGTTGCCGGAGTGATGATTGACCGCGTGAATCGGCGCACAATGCTGCTCGCCGTGCAGTTCGGCGCGTTGGCGTCCGCCGCCGGGCTGATGTTTTTCCAACTCTTTGACGGGAACGCGGTTTGGATTTTGATGACGCTGTGTTTCGTGCGCGGCTTGGTCGGTGCGGTGGAAATTCCGACAAGGCAATCGCTCATCGCGAAATTTATTGATGACAAACGGGATTTGCCGCAGGCGATAGGGCTAAATTCCACCTTGTTTAATTTCGCTCGCATCGTCGCCCCGGCAATCGCCGGAGAAGTCTATGCGCTCTGGGGCGCGGCTTGTTGCTTTGCTTTGGATACGGTGTTGATGATTCCGACGATTTTCCTGCTCGCGGCAATGCGCTTTGACGCAACCCCCGTGCCGCAGGGCGCGAATTGCGGTCCGTTGTGTTCGCTTTTGGAGGGGATTCGCTACACATTCTCCGTTCCCGTTTTAAGAACCGTGATTTGCGGAATCGCCTTGTTGAGCACCTTCGGTTTCAGCTACACGGTTTTGCTTCCGATGTTTGCGGACAAAATTTACGCGGGAACGCCGGAGCTCTACGGGCGTATGCTGACGGTAACGGGCGTCGGAGCGATTCTTGCGGCGTTGCTCATCGCATTCTTGAAACGGCGACGCCTTTTGCCGCGTTTTCTGATTGTCGGGAACGCAATTGTCGGCACATCGCTGATTATTATTTCGCTGGTGCCGCCGCTGTGGCTGTTTTTCCTGATGCTTTTTACCGCCGGATTCGGGAGCGTGCTTGTGGGCGCATCTTCGAACACATTGGTTCAGATGAACCTGAGCGAGCGTTTTCGCGGACGCGTTATAAGCCTCTACACGATGGCGTTTACGGGAACGTTCCCGTTTGGCACCTTGCTTTTGGGTGCCGTGAACGAAGCCGCCGGACTTATTCCGAGCTTGGGGCTGAGTGCGGCGGTTTGCCTGTGTTTGGCAGTGTGGTTTTGGATTCGTCGAAAAATTTTTCGCTGAGTCCCGAAAAAGCTTAAAAGCTACCGTTTCGGTTTCACGCGTGCGCGTGATTATTATAAATAAGGTTTGCGGAATTTTTTAGGGAATGACAAAATATCCGCTTTATATTTTTGAATTTCTTTATTTATGAGCGATAGCGAAAAAATCTCCCAGAAAAATGCCGGAAAAGCTTCCTACGGAGCCTCCGACATTAAGCGCCTCAAAGGACTTAAAGCCGTGCGGGAACGCCCCGGCATGTATATCGGCGACACCAACGAAACCGGGCTGCACCACTGCGTTTACGAAATCGTTGACAACTCCATTGACGAAGCTCTCGCCGGGTTCTGTTCCGAAATTTCCGTGACAATTCACGGCGACGGCTCCGTTTCCGTTGCCGACAACGGGCGCGGGATTCCCGTCGCGATGCACCCGGAAGAAAAAATCCCGACGCTGGAGCTCGTTCTCACGAATTTGCACGCCGGCGGAAAATTCGAAAAGGGCGCGTATCAGGTTTCCGGCGGGCTGAACGGCGTCGGGGCGAAGTGCGTGAACGCGCTTTCCGACCATTTTGTCGCCGAAGTTTGCCGTGAAGGCGAAGTTCACCGCATGGAATTTTGCCGCGGCGAAGTAACAAAGCCGATTCATGTTATAGGCAACACGAAGCGCACGGGAACGAAGATTACGTTTCATCCGGACCCGGAAATCTTCACCGTTCTCGAATTTAAATACGAAACGCTTGCACGCCGTCTGCGCGAACTCGCGTTCCTCGTTCCCGGCATTACGATTGCAGTTGAAGACGAACGTACGGATCATCGCGAAATGTTCCACTTTAACGAAGGCTTAGCGGAATATGTCGCCTATCTCAATTCCGGCGAAGAAACGCTCTTCAAAGATCCGATTCTGATTACGGCGGAAGTCGATATTACAGATCCGACGAATCCCGTCGTTTTGCCGAAAAATTATATCGCGGATCCGAAAAAGAAAATTTCGAAAATGACGGTCGATGTTGCGCTGCAATACAACAAGCGCTACACGGAAATCGTTTTCTCTTACACGAATCTGATTAACAACCCGGAAGGCGGGACACACCTTTCCGGTTTTCGTGCGGCACTCACGCGCGTCGTCAATTCCTACGCGAAGGCGAATAATCTTATTAAGGACAAAGATCCGAAGCTGACCGGCGACGATATGAAAGAAGGGCTCGTCGCCGTCGTTTCCGTCAAACACCCGGATCCGAAATTCCAGTCGCAGAATAAAACGCGCCTGACGAATCCGGAAGTCGAAGGCGTTGTGCAGAAAGTCGTCGGCGAAGGCTTGCAGTTTGCGTTTGAAAAAGATCCGAAAATGGCTAAAGCCGTCATCGAGACGGCCGCGAATGCCGCCCGTGCTCGCGAAGCCGCGCGCAAGGCTCGTTTGGCTGTTCGCAAAGGGGCACTTGCCGGCGGCGGGCTTCCCGGAAAACTCGCCGATTGCTCGGAAAAAGATCCGTCGCTCTGCGAAATTTACCTCGTCGAAGGGGACTCCGCAGGCGGTTCCGCCAAGCAGGGACGTGATCGCCGCACGCAGGCGATTCTCCCGCTTCGCGGCAAAATTCTGAACGTCGAACGCGTCCGACGTGAGAAAATGCTCGAAAATGCCGAAATCCGCACGATGATTACCGCATTCGGCACGGGCATTGGCGGAGACGGCGACAAAAAGGAAGAGTATGATTTCGACATCGAAAAAGCACGTTATCACAAAATCGTTATTATGACGGACGCGGACGTGGACGGCGCTCACATCCGCACACTTCTGCTTACGTTCTTCTTCCGCCACATGCGCGGGCTCATCGACGCGGGCTACGTTTACATCGCTCAACCGCCGCTTTACAAGGTGAAGCGCAAAAAGAAAGAGCAATACGTTGAAAACGACGCGCAGATGAACGCGATGTTGCTCAAGCTCGGAACGGAGGATATTTCGCTGTTCCGCAAGCGCGACAACCAGTGTTTTGCGCCGGAAACGCTCGACAAAATCGTCGAAAGCATGGCGCGCCTCGAAGTCCTCGGGCGCGGTGTCGCGCGCTACGGTTGCGACCTCGCGACGTATCTCGATACGCACAAGCGCGAAACGCAGGAGCTTCCGCGCTTCCTCGCCCGCGTCCGCACCGGGAACGAAGAAACCTTCGAGTATCTTTTCACCGAAGACGAACGCCTGAGCTTCTTCGCTCGCATGGAAGTCGAAGATATTACGGCGGCGACGAATATCCGTGAAATCGAAGGCGAGAACGGGCAGAAAGTTCAGCAACGCGTCAGCGTTTACGAAATTTACGAAGCCTCGCAGATGACGAAAATCCTGCAGCAGCTTGCCGCGCTCGGGCTTGATATCAACCGGTTTACGCCGAGCGAAGAGCCGCGCTACGAACTTATCGAAGGCGCGGGAACGGACGAAGACGCAAAGCGTTATCCGCTTTGCTCGATGCTCGAACTCATCGCGAAAATCCGCGAACTCGGGCGCCGCGGGCTGACGATTTCCCGATACAAAGGTCTCGGAGAAATGAACCCGAAGCAACTCTTCGAAACGACGATGGATCCGGCAACGCGCCGCTTCCTCAAAGTTACCATCGAAGACGCAGCGGAAGCCAACCGCGTGTTTACAATGCTCATGGGCGACGACGTTCCGCCGCGCCGCCAGTTCATCGAAGACAACGCGCTCAACACGTCTTATCTCGACGTCTAAGCGTTCCCGCGAAGTTTTAATTTTAAAATTTGTAAAAAATAAATGGATACAACCGAACGTCTTTCTCCGACTAATATTACGGACATCATGCAGACCGCTTACATCGATTACTCGATGTCGGTTATTGTTTCCCGTGCGCTCCCGGATGCCCGTGACGGCTTGAAACCCGTGCAACGCCGCGTGCTTTACGCGATGTTGCGGGAAGGTCTGCGCCACAACACGGCTTACGACAAATGCGCGGGCGTTGTCGGGGAAGTTTTGAAAAACTACCACCCGCACGGCGACAGCTCCGTTTACGATACGCTCGTGCGCCTTACGCAGGATTGGGTCATGCGCTATCCGCTCGTGGACGGGCAGGGCAACTTCGGCTCAATCGAAGGCGACTCTGCGGCGGCTTACCGTTACACTGAGTGCCGCCTGCAGGAACTTTCCGAAGATTTGTTGCGCGATATCGATGAAGACACCGTTGATTTTCAACCGAACTACAAGGAATCGACGACGGAGCCGAGCGTGCTCCCGAGCGCGCTCCCGAACTTGCTCTTAAACGGTTCGACCGGGATCGCCGTCGGCATGGCGACGAATATTCCGCCGCACAATCTCGGCGAACTCGTCGAAGTTTGCTGCCGCCTCATTGATAATCCGATGCTTTCTTTCGACGAAATCGAAGAAATCATCAAAGGTCCGGACTTCCCGACCGGCGGCTACATCTGCGGGACCGATGGCATTAAGCAATATCTGCGCACCGGGCGCGGGATCGTGAAAGTCCGCGGGACCGCGCACATCGAAGAAGTAAAAAACGGCTTCGAACAAATCGTCATCACGGAAATTCCTTACAACGTCAACCGCGAAGCCCTCGTCAAACGCATTGCCGAACTTGTTACGGACAAAGTGCTCACGGAAGTGCGCGACCTGCGTAACGAATCCGACGCGAACACGCGCATCGTCATCGAGCTTAAGCGCGGCGAGTCCGAACGCGTCGTGATGAACAAGCTTTACAAACACACGGCGCTCGAGTCGTCGTTCGGTGCGATTTTGCTCGCGCTCGACCACACGCGCCCGAAGCAGATGAACATTCGCGAAATGCTCGAATGCTTCATCGAGCACCGCCGCGACGTGATTACGCGCCGCACGAAGTTCCGCCTGCGCAAAGCCGAAGCGCGCGCGCATATTCTCGAAGGCTTTAAAATTGCGTATCGTTTCTGCGATGATTTCGTGAAAATCATTCGTTCGTCGAAAGATCGCGACGAAGCGGCGCAACGCCTCATGGCGAAATACGGTTTGTCCGAAATTCAAGTCAAAGCGATTCTCGACATGCGCCTGTATCAGCTCACCGGCTTGGAAATCGACAAAATCGAAGCCGAATACATCGAGCTTATGGGCTTCATTGACGAATGCCGCGAAATTCTTTCTAACGAAAAGAAACTCCTGGGGCTCGTAAAATCGGAACTGCGCGAAATGGGCGAAAAATACGCGTCCCCGCGCAAAACGGAAATCCGTCCCGCCGAAGGCGAATTCCGCCCCGAAGACGTGATCCCGAACGAAGGCTGCATGATTTCCGTTTCGCACGAAGGATTTATCAAGCGCACCTCGCTTGATCTTTACCGCACGCAGAAACGCGGCGGCAAGGGACTCATCGGCTCGGAAACGCACAACGAAGATTTCATCGAATATCTTTTCTCCGCGAAAACGCACGACACGATCATGTTCTTTACGAACAAAGGTCGCGTTTACGTTCAGAAAGCCTACGAAATTCCCGAAGGTTCCCGCACCTCGAAAGGACGCTCCATCGCGAACGTCATCGAAATGCAGGACGGCGAAAAACTCGCGACGCTCCTTTGCATTCCGGAATTTACCGATACGAAAAACGTCTTCTTCTGCACGAAAAACGGTGTGGTTAAGAAAACGACGCTTTCCGAATACAAGAATTGCAACCGCCGCGGCATTATCGCGATCAACCTGCGCGAAGGCGACGACCTCATCTCCGTCAAACTCACCAACGGGAACGACCAAGTCATTCTCATTACGGAAAACGGGATGACGATTCGCTTCGACGAAACCGACGCGCGCAACCTCGGGCGTTCCGCCGCCGGTGTGACGGGCATGAAGCTCCGCGAAGGCGATTCCGTCGTCGCGATGGAAGTCGTCGATCCCGCGTGCACGCTTCTCATTGCCGGGAAAAACGGTATCGGCAAGCGCACGCAGTATGACGACGAAGAAGGAGAAGTCTTCCGCAAGCAGAATCGCGGCGGCGTCGGTGTCATCGGCATCAAGAATAAATCCGGCGTCGCGGGAGCGCTCAGCGTGCTCGATTCCGACCAAGTGATGCTTCTGACAAAGGGCGGACAGGCAATTCGTATGCCGGTCAAAGGCATTCGCCGCACGGGGCGCGCCGCGCAAGGCGTCAAGCTCATGGACATCGACACCAAGGCGGGCGAAGAAGTCATCGGCATTTGCAAAGTCATCACCGGCGACGACGAGGGCGAATCTCCGCTGACGCTTTCGGCGTAGTCTGTAAAATTTTCGCAAAAGCGAAATTCGAAAAAATAATCCGCAGCTTGTCTTCTGCGGATTATTTTTTTGAGTGTCAAAGCCTCGGGCGTTCCCGCTGTTTACTCTACGTTTAAGCAATAATGCGTGGCTCTTCCCGAGCCTTCCTTGCGGAGTATGCCTTTAGAAATCAAATCCGCAATGGCGCGGCTCGCCGTGTCTTGCGAGCATTTGCAGATTTTCGCCCACTTGGCGGAAGTCAGCTTACCTTCAAAACCGTCGAAAAGCCGATTCAGGATTTTCTGCTGATGTGCCGAAAATTCAAGGTGCTCGTGCTCCTGCCAGAATTTTGATTTGCGGAAAACAAATTCCGTTTGCGTCAGCGCGTCTTCAAGCGATTTTTTCAGCGTTCCCGTGAACCACTCGAGCCAGTCGGTGATGTCCAAGCTTCCGCATTGGGTTTTCTCAAGAACGTCGTAATACTCCTTGCGGGCATCAAGGATGCGCGACGACAAGCTGTAAAAACGAAATTCCGAGTTGTCCGCCCGCGCAAGCATCCATTCCGTGACGGTGCGCGTGATGCGTCCGTTCCCGTCGTCAAACGGGTGGAGCGTAACGAACCACAAATGCGCGATTGCGGCGGAAACAATGTCGCGCGGTGCCTTGTTCGCCCATTTTAAAAACGCGGGAACGAGTTTGCCGAGTTGCTTTGCTTCCGGTGCTTCAAAGTGAACGATTTCACGATTGCGGCGGGAAGAAACGACTTGCATGCGTCCGTCTTTGTCGGAACGGAATGCTCCGACATCGATTTTGTGAATGCCGCTGAATCCGGTCGGGAACAGTGCGGCGTGCCACGAAAACAGGCGGTCCCGCGTCAGCGGATTTTCGTAATTGCGCGTGGCATCAAGCATCATTTCCGTTACGCCGTTCACGTAGCGGCTCGATGCTGTTTGCCCTTTGAAATTGAGGTTCAGGCGGCGCGCGACGGAAGAGCGCACTTGCTCCCGGTTCAGCAATTCGCCTTCGATTTCCGAGGATTTTATGATTTCGCGGGAAAGCGCATCAAGCGTCGCTTCACCTTTTAAATTAAAACCGATTGCCTGCATGCGCCCGAGCAACATTCCGCGCGTGAACTCCGCTTTCGCCAACAGCGGTTGCAGGCGCGCTTTGTCCCAAACAAAATGCGGCCAATCTTCATGCTGATAAATGTAAGCCATACTGTTTTTCTCCCCGTTTTTAACCACGGATTTTTTCAGAGCTTGCGGAGTAAATCAATGTTTTTCTCCGCAAATTTGCGGAGAAGATGCGCTGTTTTCTCCGCACTTGCGGAGAACGCGGATTTTTTTAAGGAGAATAGGCGTTCCCTCAGGAAGCCCGATTTTCGCGGCGAGGGCAGGACCGATTTCGTTCCCGCCTTTTTCAAAACGGTGGTTAGCTGTCGTTTTCTTCGGCGTCGGAAACGGAGAAAATGAGCGGCGACCAGATTTTGGAGAGCTCCCGATCGTGCGTTCCCGTTTTCGGATCCCACGTATTGAGCAAATCCCAAAATTCGCCGGAGTGATCCATGTGAACGCGGTGCGCCAGCTCGTGCAAAATAACGTGTTCCTGCAGCTCCGGCGGGAGCAACACAAGGCGCCAATTCAAGGATAAATCGCCGAATGCCGTGCAGGAGCCCCAACGGGAACGTTGCGCGCGCACGGAAATTTTTCCGATTCCGATGCCTACGCGTTGCGCCAAATTGCGGGCGTGTTCCGGCAAAACCTTTGCCGCGAGCTGTCTCAGAAGCGTTTCCGCATCGCCGGTTTCGTTGCCGGCGCGTAAACAGAAAACGGATACCGGGGAACTTTCCCGGAAAACGTAAAAAGGCTTCACGGAGGCACTTCCGAACTCAAGCGTGTAGCGTTTTCCGTAGGCGGAAAGAGAAGGATTTTCTTTTAAAAATTCAAAAAGCGTGCGGCGGGATTGAGGAGCCTGCTTCCGGCTTTTTTTGAGTGTCCGCTTGAGCCAAAGCGCGTTTTCTTCGGCAAATGCCTTTGCCTTGGACTCGACGTTCCCGCGCGCATTTTCGGGAACGACGACGACGATTTTCGCGCCCGGAAGAACGCGTAATGTCATTCGCTTCGCGCGGCGGGAACGCGTCAACGCAACGGTTGCCGTTCCCGCGCTGCCGAGTGAGACCTCAAACGAAACGTCCGGCATCGGTGCGATTTAGGCGCGCGCATTTGCGCGACAGGCGGCTTGCACGGCTTGAGTTTTACGGCGCAGGGCGTTTTCGGGATCGATTCCCGCTTGCCGGCAGGCGGCGACAATTTCAAAAAGCGCGTTCCCGGCATTTTCTTCCGTGAGCGTAGCGGCGAGCGCATCGATTTTCTCGCGGTCGGCGGTGTCGCCGGGGCAGAGATTCTTTTTGGTGACGGTTTTCCAAACTTCGCGGGCGCGAAACAGGGCAGAGAGTGTGGCGGGAACGTCTTTAAAAAGGTCGTCGGCTTTCGGTTTCGTGCTGTTGTTTTTTTCCGTAGCCTTGATTTCGTCCCATTTTTTGAGCACGGCGGCGGAATCCTTCAGTGAAAGATCGCCGAAAACATGCGGATGACGGCGTATCATTTTTTCGTTTACGCCGGCGGCGACGTCATCGAAGGTGAAATCTCCGTTTTCGGCGGCGATTTGTGCATGCATGACGACTTGGAGAAGCAAATCGCCGAGTTCTTCGCACATGTGCGGTTTTTCGTCGAGATCGACCGTTTCGATAAATTCAGCCACTTCTTCAATCATGCCGCCGCAAAGGGAGCGATGCGTCTGTTCCCGATCCCACGGGCATCCGCCGGGCGCGCGCAATCGGGCAACGGTGTCTATCAAATTGTCAATGGAAGCCATGTTTGCTTAGGGTAAATTTTTCCTTTTCGTGAGGCAAAGATTTTTGCTTGGAGAAAAAAGAATCGGGTTCCGTTATTTTTTTCTAAAAAAAATGCACTTAAAAAGGTGGGATTTGTGCGGGAACGCTTGTGGATTTCTTGTGAATAATCTGAGAGTAAGTTTCTTAAAAATAGCTTTACAAGCGTTTATGGCGGATAAATAGGGGGATTTTTCGGACAAAAGTTTTTGACGAATTTTGGCAAGCAAGAATCCGAAAAACTTATCGACAAGGTTTTGTGAATAACTCTGTCTGTAACTTCCCCTTGCGGAAATTCGCCCGTATGCACAGACTGACCCCTACATTTCGCCGCGGGCAGCTTCTCCTTGAGGCTTCTTTCGAACGAAAACCTTAAAAATAATGAAAACCGACCCGAAATCCTTTTATTTATCGCGTTTGCAGGCTGATTGCGGCTTGCAAAAACACGCGCATATGCAGGAAATTTTCCTGTTTGGCAAGAAGGATTTTTCCGTTTTTTGGCGTTCCCGGCTCGGCGCTTACTTTGGCGGCGAAATGTGAATAACCGCTCAACCTTGAAACTTTGATGTCCGTTTTAACAATGAATTATCACGAAATATGGAGCTCGGCACGGGAAGAATTGCGCCGCAGCACACGCATTTCCGTAGACGAATTTGACCTCCGTATCAAAAATATTCACATTCGCGAGTCCGAAGACGGCGTAATGACTCTTGTTGCACCTTCCGCGTTCGATACTTACTGGCTGATTGAGAACTACAGCAACGACATCGAGGCGGCACTTTTCCGCGCGGCGGGAACGCAGGTGGAGTTCCGGATTGTGGAGCCGAGCGGGAACGAAGAAGTGCAGGCGGAACCGGTTTCCGACTTTCGTGTTCGGGAAACGGAATCTTCGCTGTTTCCGATGCCGAGCGTTCCCGTTTCGCGTCCGGCTCCGGCTAAAGCGGCGGCGCGCCCGCCGTCCATTGACAGCCGATACACTTTCCAGAATTTTGTTGCGAGTGCGGAAAACGATTTGGCGTTCAGCGCGGCGATGAATGTTGCGATGCAACCGAAAGAATCCGCATTTAACCCGATTTTCTTTTTCGGTCCGACGGGTGTAGGGAAAACGCACCTCATGCACGCGATTGCCAACAAGATTTTTGACGATCGTCAGGCGAAAGGTTTGCCGCCCTATAAAATTGTCTACGTGACCAGCGAGGCGTTCACGAATGACTTTTTGAACACGGTTTTGCGCGAAAAAAATGCGGTCGAGTTTCATCGCCGTTACCGCGAAGCGGACGTGCTTTTGGTGGACGATATTCAATTTTTCGGCGGAAAAGGGCAGATGCAGGAAGCGTTTTTCCATGCGTTTAACGATTTGATTACGCGCCGAAGCCAAGTGATTTTGACCAGCGACCGCCCGGCGAACGACATTGTCGGTTTGGAGGATCGCCTTGTTTCCCGCTTCCAAAGCGGACTTTCCGCCGATATTCAGCCACCGAGCTTTGAAACCCGCCTTGCGATTTTGCGCCAAAAGGCGGACGACCGTCGCTTTGATTATCGCCGCTACGCCGGCGTGCTCGAATTTGTGGCGGAAAATATTTCGCACAGCGTTCGCGATTTGGAGGGTGCCGTGAACACGCTGACGGCGTTTGTCAACGTGCGCAAACCGGCGACGCTCCCGCTCGAAACGGTGGAACACCTGCTTCAGAGCCAAATCGTAAAAAACCACACCAAGCGCATTGACGTGGAAGCGATTCAGCGCCGCGTTGCCGAATATTACAAAGTGCCGGAATCCAAGATGAAAATGAAGGATCGCACGGCGCAAGTTGCGTTCGCGCGCCAGGTCGCAATGTATCTTTGCGGCGAGCTCACGGATATGAAACTCGTTGCCATCGGTGCCGCATTCGGCGGACGCGATCACGGAACCGTAATTCACGCGCGAAAAACCATTCGCGACCGCATGGACGTCGACGCGGAAACCAAGCGCGATGTCGAATATCTAAAGAAGCAGCTTTCCGGTTACCGCATGTAAAGTTTTTATTTGTTGTAAGTCTAAAAACAAAAGCTCCGGCGACGCATCGTGCGTTCCCGGAGCAATTTTTTTAGGGCGGAAGATGCTCAGTCGGCTTTGCGGCAAACCCAAAAGCGCGTGTCGTCCGAAAAATCAAGAACTTCGGAATTTTCTGCGCAGATACGGGAACGCATTTCTGAGAAAAGAACGCGGAAGCCGATGCGTTCGAGTGTTTCCCGCATTTCTTGAGGTTCGGCGGAATGAATAAACATAGTGCCGACGGGCGTGGCGTGGTTCCAGTCGCCGAAATCGTCCAATGCCGGATCCCGAGCTTGAGTTTTCCAGCGTTCCCGCTCGCGTTCCCAATGAGCCTGCCGGGCGGGCGCGCTACGATCGTGTCCGGTAAAAATAAAAATGCCGCCGGGCTTTAAGACTCGGAAAATTTCTTTCAGCGCGCGCGTGCGGCGTTCCCGCTTGGGAATCATTTGCAAGCCGTTAAAAGCAAAAATGACGGCGTCGAAACTGCTTTCCGGGAAGGTCAGAGCGGTGGCGTCGGCGATGTCGAAGCGAATTGCGGCGTGTTCCCGCGCGTTGATTTCGCGGGCAATTTCAATCATGGGCGGCGCAAAATCCGTGGCGAAAAGGTCGGAGTATCCGAGTTTTGCCAAGCCGAAAGCTACGCGCCCCGCGCCGCACCCGAGCTCCAGAATCGTAGCGTTTTTGGATAAATATTTTTCAAAAAGCGCCTTTTCGGAAGCCCAAAGCCCGACGTTTACCGCCGCGCGTGCGTAGTCGAGAACGACGCTCGGATCGGAAAAGTAGGCGAGGTTGACGGAATCGTCCATATCCGGGCGCGCGAGCGGGAATTATTCGCCTTCGGGGCGAATTCCCAAGTCGGCGAGCTTGGCTTTGCGGTCGGCGTCCTGAAGCGCGTTGATAAGCTCGGCGACGTCTCCGTCGATGATTTGCGGTAGCCCGTGGAGCGAAAGCCCGATGCGGTGGTCCGTGAGCCGATTTTGCGGAAAATTGTAAGTGCGAATGCGCTCGGAGCGGTCGCCGCTTCCGATTTGGTTTTTGCGTTGTGCGGCGTATTTGGAGCGTTCTTCTTCCTGCTTTTTTTCGTAAATGCGCGAAAGAAGAATTTTCATCGCTTTAGCACGGTTGCGAAGCTGGGAGCGTTCGTCCGCACAATAAACCATGATTCCGGTCGGTTTGTGGATAATTTGCACGGCGGATTCGGTTTTGTTGACGTGTTGCCCGCCGGCGCCGGACGCGCGCGAAACCGTAAGTTCGATATCTTCCGGCGAAATTTGAACGTCCACTTCTTCCGCTTCCGGAAGCACGGCAACGGTGGCGGCGGAGGTATGAACTCGCCCGGCGGCTTCCGTTGCGGGAACGCGCTGAACGCGGTGAACGCCGCTTTCGAATTTCAGCATTTTGAAAACGTCCGTTCCCGTGATGAGGACGGATACTTCCTTAAAGCCGCCGACTTCCGAAGGCGCGGAGCTGAGCATTTCCCATTTCCATCCGCAGGCTTCCGCGTAGCGCGTATACATGCGGAAAAGATCTCCGGCGAAGAGCGAAGCTTCGTCGCCGCCCGTTCCCGCGCGGATTTCGATGATGGTGTTGCGGGAGTCCGTCGGGTCGGGCGGAATCATGGCAATCATCAGATCTGCGTAAAGCTTTTCGGCGTCCGCTTTCAGTTGCGGAAGTTCTTCTTCCGCGAGGGCTCTGAGTTCGGCGTCCGTTTCGGCGTCGTCGATCATTGCCTGATTTTCTTCGATGGCGCGTAGCGTTCCCGCGCATTTTTCGTAGAGAGCGAGGGTGGCGGTGAGGCGGGAATGCTCGGCGGAAATTTCCCCCGCCTTGCGTTGGTCGTTATAAAAATCGGGAGCCGCCATGAGCGTCTCGATTTCCTCCGCGCGTTTGCGCGCAGGCGAAATGTCGGGAAGAGCTTTCATTATCGGTTTTGAAAAACGTTGGGGTCTTCGATTTCAACGACGACGCGGAAACCTCGGGTTCGGCTTTTTTCCGTGCGGGCAACTTTTTTAAAGAAGTCGGACGGGAACGAGTAGCTGGGCGTTTGGCAATCGCCGCCGGCAATAAATTCTTCAAATTCCTTGCGTTCGCCCGCATTTCGGGCAGAGGCGGAAACCCATTCGGCGACGTTCCCGTAGAGGTCGAAAAATCCGGCGGCGTTTGCTGCCCGATGCCCGACGGGGTGGACGCTTCCGGAGGAATTTTCTATTAGCCACGCCTGTTCGGAAATAGATTTCGGGTCGAGCGTTCCCGCGGCGGCGAGAAATTCTTCCTGCGTGGGGAGGCGAACGGGGCGTCCCAGCAAAAGCGAAAGCCGGCGGCAAAATTCGGTAGCGTCGTTGTAGTCTACGGATTCTGCCGGGTGTTCCATATTTTTCAGCGCGCTCGGATTAAACGGCATAATGAATGTGTAGAGCGCTTGGGAAACTTCCGTTTTCATCATGTGCACGTTCGCGGGAGCGCCCGGGACGGGAAGCAAAAGTTTGAGCAGGTTGCTTTGCACGCCGGGAATGGAGGGGGCTTTGAGGTCCATGTAGCGCAACTCGTTCAGAAACTCGTCGGAAACGAGCGTGGAATTTATCCAATCCCGGCGAATGCGTTCGGCGCGGCGCAAGGTTTGCTTGGCGATTTGCGGGACGCGTTCGGAATTGCCGGAGCGGATGTCGCGGGACATTTGCGCGTGGTCTTCGAGCAGTTTTTGAAATTCCGGACGCGCGCGGGCGTTGTCCAAATTCGTTGCGATTTCTTCGCGAACGCTTTCTCCGGAGTAAAGCGAGCGCGGGAAATTCTGAATAATGGTTTTGTGCGCGGCGAGAGCGCTTTCCCATGCTTTTGCCGCGGCGTCCCAGTCGCCTCGGGCTTCGGCGGCGAGGGCTTCGGCTTTTCGCTGTTCGCGGCGTTCGTATTCGGGAGCGGAGTTGACGGTAGCGATCAGGTCGCTCAGGCGTTGGATCCGCACGGAATTGGAAACGATAACGTTTCTGTAGTTCGTCCAAAGTTCTTTTTCGATGGCGAGAGCTTCGCTCAGGCGGGAATTTGCCGTGGGCCAGTGTCCGGCATTGAGGGCGGCTTCGCCTTCCGCTTCAAGTTCCTTTGCCTGCATTTGAAGCGGGATCGCGTGCATGGTTTTGGCGCGAATATCAAGCGCGTTTGCCCGCGCGTGATTTTTTTTGGAAGAGAGCGGATATTCTTTGGTGATTCGATATTCGATATTGGCGGCTTCGGAAAAAAGGCGTTCCGCTTCCTTGTAATTTTTTTCGGCGGCAAAAACTTCCGCCCGGCTTTCCAGCTCGGCTGTGCGTTTTCTCAAAAAGTCTGCGCGAAGATTGTGCAGGTGTTTGCGCATTTGTTCGAGTTTCGGGTTGTAGGAAGCGGCGGCTCCGGCGTAGGCGAGATAATCTCCGTAGGCGGTAACGGCTTTTTCGTAAATATCGATGTCTTCTCCGGTGATTTGATCTTTTTTAAATTCGTGAATTGCGTTGAATTGCGTTTCCGCTGCGCGGGATTCGGAGAGCTTTTTTTCCGCTTCAGCCGAGTCCGGAGCAATTTCCTGCGCTTCGGCGTATTCTTCACGGGAACCTTTCGAAAGGCTGGCAAAGTAAAAAGCGGCAATCGCCGCAATCGCAACCAGCAAAAATACAATCGGACCGCCGACTCCGCCGAGCTTTGCTCGGGAAAGAAAAGATGAAGAAACGAAATTTCTCATAACGCAAAAAGGAAATTCTTGTTAAAGGTAAACATTAAATACAAAATACACCGCTCTTTCCAACAAATAAACAACGACGGAGAATTTCGTGAAGATTCAAAAAATTGCCGTTCTCGGAGCCGGATTATTGGGCGCGTCCATCATGCAAGCCGCAAAGGTGCGAGGCGTTGCCGCGCAATGCGTTGCGTGGTCGCGTAGCGCGGAAACGCGCGATTCCTGTCGACAGACGAGTTATTGCGATGCGGTTTTTGAAACTCCGCAGGAAGCGGTTGCCGGAGCGGATGTCGTCGTTGCGTGCGTTCCCGTCGACAAAATCGTGCCGCTCTTGGAATCCTGCGTTCCCGCGATAAAGCAAGGCGCGCTGATTACCGATGTGGGAAGCGTGAAGGCGGCGATTTGCGCGGAGGCGGATCGCGTGTTGCCGCCGGAGTTTTGTTTTGTCGGCTCGCATCCGATGGCGGGCTCGGAGCTTAACGGAATCGCGGCGGCGCGAGCGGATTTGCTGGACGGGCATCTTTGCTTCGTTGCCGACGATGATCGTTCCCGCCGAACCGGCGCGGGAACGCGGGCGCGCGCTTTCTGGGAAAAACTCGGTATGCGCACGCGATTGGTTTGCCCGGAGGAGCACGATGCGATTGTTGCCCATGTGAGCCATCTTCCTCATTCCGTGGCGGTTGCTCTTTCGGCGACGCTTGCTTCCAAGCCGCTTGAATGGCGGGAATGCGGCGCGGGCGGTTTGCGGGATACAACGCGCGTTTCCGCCGGAAATCCCAAAGTATGGCGTTCGATTTTGGAAGAAAACCGTAGCGAAATTTTGCCGGCTCTCGAACTTTTTTTAGCCCGCATCGAAACTCTGCGCAATGCGCTTCGCGACGAAAATTCCGAGCAGTTGCTCGAAATTCTTTCCGCCGCGTCCGCGTGGCGGCTTCCGCTCTCAACACACTAAAAGTCCGGAAGTTTAAAGCGGATTCGGAGGCGCGGGAATCGGCTTCAGCTTTAAACTTTTATCAAATTTGTTTTTTTGAGAGAATGGCGGCATGAGTCAGGATCGTTTTATTGAAGCTTTTTCCGGGTTGGATTTGTCGCGCGTGCCTTCGCCGTGCCACTTGATTCATCGCGGCTTGCTGGAGGAAAATTGCCGCGTTTTGCGCTCGGTGATGAATCGCACGGGCGCGAAAATTCTGCTTGCGCTCAAAGGCTTCGCTCAATTCAGCGAGTTCCCTTTAATCTCAAAATACCTCGCGGGAACGACGGCAAGCGGTCTGCACGAAGCCTTGCTCGGGAACGAATTTTTCTCCGGCGAATGCCACGTTTATTCGCCTGCGTTCCCGCCGGCGGACGTAGATGAGCTGGTGAAATTTGTCGACCACATTTCGTTTAATTCGCCGTCTCAGTGGAAGCGTTTTCGCGAAGTCGTCGCGGCGAGCGGACGCAAAATTTCCTGCGGCATGCGCGTGAATCCGCAATACGCGGAGGTGGAGCACGAAATTTACAATCCGTGCGCGACGGGATCGCGGCTCGGGACGATTCGTTCCGAAATCCGTCCCGGCGATTTGGACGGGCTCGAAGGGCTTCACATGCACACAATGTGCGAGCAGGGCGCGGACGTTCTCGCGCGGACGATTCCGCATTTCGAAGAAAAATTCGGCGAATTTATCCCGCAGATGAAATGGATTAATTTCGGTGGCGGGCACTGGATTACGCATCCGAGCTACGATGTCGATTTGCTCTGCGAAACGATTCTCGCGTTCCGCAAAAAATGGGGAGAACACATTCAAATTTATTTGGAGCCGGGCGAAGCCGTCGCGATACGCACGGGCGTGCTTGTTTGCACGGTTTTGGACATCGTGAACAACGGCGTGCCGATCGCCGTGCTCGACACATCGGCGAGCGCACACATGCCGGATACGCTCGAAATGCCGTATCGTGCGGAAATTCTCGGCGCGGGAACGCCCGGCGAGTTTGCGCACACGTATCGCTTAGCGGGCGGAACCTGCTTGGCGGGCGACGTGCTCGGCGATTATTCGTTCCCGCAGCCACTCGTTCCCGGGCAACGGCTCGCGCTTCTCGACATGTCGCATTACACGATGGTGAAAAACACAACGTTTAACGGCATTTGTCTTCCCGCGATTGCAAGCTACGTTCCCGAAACGGGCGAATACAAACTCATCCGAAAATTCGGTTACGCCGATTACAAAAATAAGCTCAGCTAAAGCTTTTTGAAAAGAGCTTTGGAATTGCGTCCGTTTTCGTAAAGTTCCTCACGGCGGGAAGGCGGCAGGTTTTCGGCTTCCGCATCTTCAAAGCCGCAGACGCTTTTGAAGAATCCGTAAGTTTGCGTCGTGCATGTAATTAAAGTTTTGATACCGCGCTCCCGCGCCTGATGCTCCGCGTAGGCGACGAGTTTTTTCCCGACGCCGCGATCCTGATAAAACGGTTGCACGTAAACGCTGCAGAGTTCCGCCGTTTGCGGCGCATCGGCAAACTTGCGCAGGCAGGCGCAACCGATGATGCTTTCGTCAATTTCGTAAACGAAATAATCTTCGGTGTGTGATTCGATGAGCTGGCGGGAACGCTTGACGAGGCTTTTGTTTTTTACCGCGTTTTTCGTGATATTGTAAATAAACTGCGCATCCTTTTTCTTGGCGGGGCGAATGCAATCGTAATCGTTCGCGTGAATCATGGAGCCGGTGCCGACTTTGTCGAAAATTTCAGCGAGAAGCCCGCCGTTGGTGCGCCCGTCGAGAATGTGCGCGCGCTGGGTGCCGTTGTTGAGCGCACGCACGGCGAACTGCGCCTTCCCGCGCAGGCGTTCTTCGATTTCGAGCGAATTTTTTTGTAAGGCTTTTTCGAGCGCGGAAAGGCTGAGGTTGACCTGCAGTTTTCCGTCGAGAATGAGTCCGGCAAAAGGCGTGAGATAAATGAGCTTGGACGCGCCGAGCTCCACGGCGAGGTCGGCGGCGACGGCGTCGCTGTTGACGCGGAGCGAAGTGCCGTCGCGGTCGCACAGAATGGGCGTAACGAGCGGGATTACGCCTTGAGAGAGCAGTGATTTGATGAGCGGCGTGTCGATTTTTTCAACTTTCCCCGTCAACAGCTGGTCTACGCCGCCGATGACGCCGACTTGCGTGGCGCGAATGGCGTTGGTAACGGCGCATTTGAGGTTGGCGTGAGAAAGCCCCTCGACGATTTTTTGTGAAACGATTCCGGTGGCTTCGAGGGCGATTTCCATCGTGTCGGCGTCGGTTTTTCCTTCGCCGTAAACATCGGTCAGCTTAACGCGTTGGCGCGATGCCATATCGCGGAGTTGTTTGCCGATGCCGTGAACGATGACGACGTTGATGTTCAAACTTCGCAGGACGGCGATGTCCGTGACGAGATTTTGAAAATTCTCGTGTTCGACGATGCTTCCGTCGAGCGCGATCACGAAGATGTGGTCGCGGAACATCGGGACGTATTTGAGAATGCCACGGAGATCCGTGGGTTTGAGCGGACGCTCGGAATTGCGGGAGTTTGCCATCTTTCTTGCGCGTATTTATGCAACTTTTCGGTCATTCCTGCAAGTATGCATCGCGATTGCGTTCCCGTTTTTACAAAAAAACTTTCCAAGTTCCCGCGTGCGCTTTACGCTGAGCGGAAATGATTTTCTCGGAAAAATTTACGCGGGAACGCGTGTCGGCGTTTGCCGCGGTAGGGCTTTCTGTTTTGGCTTATGTGCTGGCGATGCCGGGCGCGGATGTTGCTTCGCTGGCGTGGGTGTGGGCGGTGCCGATGGCGTTGTGGGCGTCGGCGCGTCCGCGTTGGAGGAGCTGGCTTCTCGGTTCTGCGCTTTGTGCGTATGCGGGCGGAGTGATTACGTTGATTTGGTTGCGGCATATTTACCCGCCTTTGGGTTGGCTTGCCGTTTTTCTTTTGCCGCTCGCTTATTCTGCGTTCCCGTTTTTATGGTTTGTCGCGTTGCGCGTGATTTTTCCGGCGAGCGGGAAAGAGCACGGCTTTTTTTCTCGCTTGCTGAATTTGCTCGGGTTGGCGGGACTGTGGGTTTTTTTAGAATGGGTGCTGACGTGGTTTTTGTCCGGATTTCCGTGGATGCCGCTCGGCGCGACGCAGTGGGAGCGTCCGGCGATGCTTGCGTATTGCCCGTGGGCGGGAACTGCCGGCACGAGTTTTCTGATAATCTTTTTTAATCTCGGTGTTGCGCGTTATGTGCGGCATTTGGTGGTGGAGGCGAAGATTTGGCATGTGCGCCCGGGAGATTCGCAGTCGATGTTCAGCTCGCTCCGAAGCATTTGTCCGGAGTTTTACTGTGCGCTTATTCCCGTGCTTTTGTCCGTTTTCGTCTATTGGAACGCGTGCCTGGATTTTGCGAAAAACAACGAAAAATACTTTGCGTTTGCGGCGGTTCAGCCGGATTTTGATCCGAACGAAAAATGGGATCGCGAGCGCGTTCCCGCGTCCGTCGCCGTTCTTGAAGATTTGACTTTGTCTGCGGCAAAAAATACGCCTGCGCCGGACTTTATCCTTTGGCCGGAGGCGGCGTTGCCGTTCCCGACGGATTTGCCCGATTTTCGCGCGTGGATTGCCGGGCTTGTCGCACACGCCGGGAAACCCCTTGTTTTCGGCGGAATTTGCTCGGGTGAAGCGGAATCCACTTACTACAATTCCGTGCATATCGCTTATCCGAAAACGGGCGTTGCCGATATGTTTTACGCCAAGCGCCACTTGGTGCCGTTCGGCGAATATTTGCCGTTTGCCGATTATTTGCCGTTTCGAAAAATTGTGCCGACGGCGGCGGATTGCCTCGCGGGAACGTCTGCCGAGCCGCTTCCGCTCTATCTCAAAAGCGGGACATTTTCCATGGGCGCGCTCGTTTGTTATGAAGATGTGTTTCCGGAACTCGGGCGGGATTTGGTTCGGCGCGGCGCGGATTTTCTCGCCGTCGTTACCAACGACGCATGGTATGGAAAAGAAGCGGGAGCTTACCAGCACGCGGCGCACTCGGTGATGCAGGCGGTAAACCTCGGCGTTCCCGTGATTCGTTGCGGGAACGCAGGCTGGAGCGGGTTGATAAATCCGCTCGGACATACGGCGGTGATGACGGAAAACAATACGCCGGAAGGCTCCGTTTATTTTCGCGGACAAAAAAGCTTCGAGGTGCACGGTTGGCGGCGTTTTGACGAAGACGGGAACGCGCTCGGGCTCGGCGGACGCACATTTTACGCGCGGCACGGCGATTGGCTTGTAACTGCGGGCGGGCTTCTCTTTCTTGCAGCCTATCTCCGCAACCGCCGCTGGCGTTCTCCTTGCAAAGAGAAGAAGTAAAAAAACGGAGCCGCGGGAACGGCTCGTTTCGCTGCTTTTTGCGCGCGATTAATTAATTTTTTCCGTCCTGTTGCTTCGGGAGACGAGAAAAACGCCGGAAAGAATTGCCGCCGCCGCGAAAATTTTTTCAAAGGAAAGAAAATCCTGCCCGAGCGCAACGGCGATAACGCAGGCGATAATCGGGTGCAGGTTGTTATACATGCTTGCGGATGTCGGGCGGATACGGCGCACCGCCATCGGGATTAACAGATACCCGAGAAACGAGGTGCCGACGAAGACAAAAATCATCGCGGCAACGGCGGCGGTGCCGAGCGGCGCGGTCAGAGCCGGTGCGGACGCCGTCGCCATCGCGGGAACGTAAAACGGCAGGATTTGAAGCGCGGCAAAAAGGAACATCCATTTCATCATCGTCGTCGCTTGGTATTTTTCGGAAAGCGGCTTGGAGAACACGAAATAGAGCGCGTAAACAAAGCCGCTTGCGAAAATGCAAAGATTTCCGGCAAGGCTTGCGGCGTTCCCGCTGTTTGTCGCGGATTGCAAAATCAGCCAAATCGCGCCGGCGGTGCCGACAAGCACTCCGGCGGATTTAAGCCGCGTGACGCGTTCCCGCAAAATCAGCGCGGAAAGCAAAAGAACGAGAATAGGTCGCGCGGCGGTGATGACGGACGCGTCCATCGGCGAGGTCATGTTTAGCCCGTGCACGAAAAGTAGCTGATTGCCGGTTACACCGCCGACGGAACACAGAAAGAAAATGCCGATTTCCTTGAGTGAAAGTTTTTCTTTCGGCAAAAAAAGCGAAAGCCCCCAAAAAAGCGCGCAGGATGCCGCCATGCGGGCGCACATGTAAAATTCCGGAGACAAATAATTTGCGAGCAACCATTTTGAAATCGGGTAGTTGAGTCCGAAAATCAGAGCCGACAAAAAAATCAGTAAATGTCCGGTGAAATGCTCTTTTGCCATTTTTTGCCTGCGAAAATACGCTTTCCCGCCTCGAAAGGAAACCGAAAAACAGGATTTGTTTTTCCGCCGCGTTAAAAATGACAGCAAATCCTCTGCGCTTTTTTAGTTTTTTGTGTCTTTGCGTCTTAGCGCGATGCTCCTTTGTTCGCTTTCCGCGATTCTCAAAAAAGCGACGCGGCGGCGTTCCCGTTTTTAATCGCATTTCGCGTTCCCGCGCGCATAATCAAAATTCGCGTTGCATGAAAAAAATCATCCATGTCGATATGGACGCGTTCTACGCCTCGGTGGAACAGCGGGATCGCCCGGAGTTGCGCGGCAAACCCGTCGCCGTGGCAAAAGATACCGCGCGCAACGTGATTACGACGGCGAGCTATGAGGCGCGCCGTTACGGGGTGCGTTCGGCTTTGTCCGTCGCGAAGGCGAAGCGGCTTTGCCCGCGCCTTATTCTCGTGCCGCCGCGCTTTGAGGCTTACAAACAGGTTTCCGCGCAAATTCACGAAATTTTTCACCGCTACACGGATTTGGTGGAACCGCTTTCGCTCGATGAAGCGTATTTGGATGTAACGGATTCTCCCTGCGGGAAAACGGCAACACAGATTGCGCGGGAAATTCGCGCCGCAATTCGTTCCGAGCTCGGGCTGACGGCTTCCGCCGGCGTTTCGTTCAATAAATTTTTGGCGAAAATCGCTTCGGATTTGCGCAAACCGGACGGGCTTTCCCGAATTTTGCCTAAAGATGCGCTCGCGTTTCTCGATGCGCTTCCGGTGGAAAGTTTTTTCGGCGTCGGTCCCGCAACGGCGAAAAAGATGCACGCGCTCGGCATCTCAAACGGCAAGGATTTGCGGGAACGCAGTCGCGAGGAGCTGACGGAGCATTTCGGAAAAACGGGCGCATGGTTTTACGAAATCGTGCGCGGGAACGATCCGCGCGAGGTGGAGGCGCACCGCGAGCGCGTTTCGCTCGGCGTGGAAGATACGTTCCGGCAAGATCTTGTCGGCGCGGAGGCGTGCTCGGAGGAGTTGCGGCTCATCGCGAAGGAATTGGATCGCCGGCTCTCCCGCGCAAATTTTTCCGGCTACACGCTGACGCTGAAAATAAAGTTTGCGGATTTTACGCAAATGACGCGTTCTCGCACGCGGGATACGGTTTTTGCGGAGGCGGAGGATTTGTTTCGCTCGGCGAAAAACCTGCTCGATGCGCATTTACCCGAAGGGAAGCCGGTGCGCCTGCTCGGAATCACCGTTTCTCATGCCGCACCCGTAATTCCCGGCGAGAAGACGGCGAAACCGCGTTCCCGGGACGACGAGAGCCAACTTTTGTTGCCCCTGGACGGGAATGAGAATTTGCCGAAAAAAGTTTGCCGCTCTTCTTAGACCCTCCCGACTCTCAACTCCCATTTCCCGGTTCCCAAAAAAATTCTCTCAAATTTCAATTTGTTATTTTTTGCAGAAAAATTAAAATCGCCGAAATTTTATTTTTTTACAATGAAGCCGGAAAAGATTTCCATGAACGCGGACGGCTCGCTCGCCGTTCCCGCCACTCCGATTATTCCGTTTATCCGCGGAGACGGGAGCGGTCCCGATATTTGGAACGCCGCCGTGCGCGTGCTCGATGCCGCCGTCGAAAAAGCTTACGCGGGAACGCGCAAAATCGAGTGGCGCGAAGTTTTCGCCGGGGAAAACGCATTTAAAAAACTCGGCACGTGGTTGCCCGACGAAACGGTCGACATTTTCCGCGAATACTTGGTCGGCATCAAAGGTCCGCTGACAACGCCGGTCGGCAAAGGCGTGCGCTCGATTAACGTGACGCTTCGCCAGACGCTGGATTTGTTCGTTTGCCTGCGCCCGGTGAAATATTTTGACGGTATCGAAACTCCGGTGAAAGATCCCTCGCAGGTCGATATGGTTGTTTTCCGCGAAAACACGGAAGACATTTACGCGGGCATCGACTGGACGGCGGGAACGCCGAAAGCGCTCCGCATGATTGAATTTTTGAAAACGGAATTCCCGGACGATTTCAAAAAAATCCGCTTCGGCGCGGAAACGCCGGACGAAGTCGGCTTCGGCGTAAAGCCCGTTTCCAAAGCGGGAACGCAACGCCTTGTGCGTGCCGCGCTCGAATACGCGATTGCGCAGAATCGCAAGTCCGTGACGATTGTTCACAAGGGCAATATTATGAAATTCACCGAAGGCGCGTTTCGCGATTGGGGCTACGCCGTGGCGAAAGAGGAATTCGGCGCGGAGGAAATCGACGGCGGTCCGTGGCTCAAAATCCCGGCGGGAAAACCCGGCGCGGGCATCGTGATTAAAGATTGTATTTGCGATGCGTTTTTGCAGGAAATTTTGCTCCACCCGAAAGATTTCGACGTGATCGCGACGCTGAATTTGAACGGCGACTACGTTTCCGACGCGCTCGCCGCGCAGGTCGGCGGCATCGGGATTTCGCCCGGCGGGAACATCAACACAAAGTCCGGACACGCAATTTTTGAAGCAACGCATGGCACGGCGCCGAAGCTCGCGGGGCTGGACAAGGCGAATCCGTCCTCGCTTCTGCTTTCCGCGGAAATGATGTTCCGCCACATGGGCTGGAACGAGGCGGCGGATTTGATTGTCAAGGGCGTCGAAGGCGCGATTTCCGCGAAAACGGTAACGTTTGATTTGGCAGCGATGATTCCGGACGCGACCGAGCTGAAATGCTCGGAATTTGCCGACGCCGTCATCGCGAAAATGTAAGCGCGGGAACGCATTTGTTCCCGACGATATTTTTTGAACCACGGAACCCGCCGGATCGCCCGAAAAATTGTTTCGGGCGAAAAATAAGACATCGCGACGGGACGCAGAGTTTTTATTTTTCTTCTGGGTAAAAACACGCCCTGAAAGCGCATGAAGAGATTGGCACAGAGCAAGGCGTAGCCTGACGCTCCGTGTATCGAATTTGTAGATACCGCGCCGCTACGGAGACGAATTTTCTCCGTGGCGTTCCCGCGCGCAATGGAACAGAAATTCTTTTAATGCAAAGCTTATTTTTCTTGGAGACTTTGTTGTAGCTTTGTGCGAGTTTTTGGAAGACGGGAATGATGCCTCACTAAAAAGTGCACCAAATAAGTTATGCGTCAAAGAGGACCTAAGATGAGTCGTCGACTTGCCGGAAGTCAATTTCCCTTTACCTCCGTCGAAAAGACGCGAGGGACATAAGCGTAAATCTTTGCGGAAGGAAGTAATTGTGCGTTGTGTCTCATTTTAAATCTCTTGAATTGTAGCTTTTTTTTTTTGTTAAACTTCCCACCATTGAAAAGATTTTTTCGTGTCAGATTTCATCTGTCGGAGAATCTTCGCTTCTAACATTTTCACAATCTCAACCCCTATGTATCTTCGTCTGTTCAAAGCGACGATAGCCGTTTCGATTTTCTCTCTCTGCGGGAACGTTTTCGCCTGTGGCGGAGTTGCATGTTATCCGCAAGGCTTAGGAGTAATCTCTTACGAGCATTTTGAAAAATTGCTTGCCGAATCCGTAACCTGCAAATACTGCGGACGCTCCGCTTCCTCGGCAAAACAGCTTTCCGCCTTAGGTGTTTGCCCGAACTCTCCCTCGAAGAAACACGTCGCGCAACGCGGTCGCAAGACCCGCCAAATCTACGTTTGCCGCTACTGCGGCTTCCGCGCGAACAGCATCCGCACACTCACCGCGAGCCCTTGCCGTGCCAACCCCAACGGCTCCCGCCACGTCGCCGCAGATTAAACTTTAACTATTTATCTTAAAATCTATGAAACGCAAAAACCTTAGCAAAGAAGAACTTATCAACTGGGCGAAAGAAGTCCGAAAAGTTTGTTCAGAAGAAGGAGATGTTTCTTCCATGCAAAAAATTGATGTAGCGATAGAGACGTACGAGTCGGAAAAGTTTGTGCTTTCGCTGATGGGTTTAGCAAAGCGCGGAAAATCCACGCTTATCAATGCACTTCTAGGACGTCGAGACGATACGTATGCGCCAATTGACGAACTTCCGGCGACAAGCATTTGTACGACCTTTACTTACGCCCCGGAGGAATATGTGGAAGTCGTATTTCGTGATGGAGAAGCAAAGAGAATTTTACCGGATGAAATTCGTGACTACGCAACGGAAGAAGGGAATCCGAGAAACAGCAAAGATGTTCAGCTCATTCGGGTTTCCGCTCCGTTTGTGAAAAAGTTTGAAAGTGTTACGCTCGTCGATTTGCCGGGCTCAGATTCTATACACGAACACCACGATCAAATCATCTATCAATTTCTTCCACAGAGCGACGTTGTACTTTTGTTGACATCTGCTCGAATGCCGATTTCTGCGGGTGAAATAGACTTGCTGAATGCTCTTCAGGAAAACGATATCGGTAAGTTTTTCGTGGCGATGAATCAAATTGATTCTGTTGACACAACAGAGCTTGAGGAAGGAGAGAACGCAAATCGCAAAAAGTTGGCGGGAACGAAAATTTCCGTGAACACGATTTACAAGATTTCCGCGAAACAGGCATTTAAAGGCAATTGGGAAAACAGCGGCGTTCCCGTACTGATGGAAGATATACTGAAATTCATCGACGAGAATCGCGGAAGATTGGTCAAAAAACACTTTGTTGCCCGCATAGAAAGCATTCTTGATAAGATGCGCAAAGCAGTTGAGATGGAATCAACAATTTCAGATCTTTCCCCTGAAAATCTTTCAAAACTGGAAGCCGAATTTGCGATAAAGAAAAACGAATTTGAAAAACAAAACAAAATACGGAGCAAGGACTTCAAACTCCGTTGGGATGGAATTGTCGATGAGTTTGCGGCATCACTTCCGAAAGTCAGAAATGCTATTGAAATTGCGCTGACCGAGAAGATGGATTCTTTTGGGATTGCAAATGTCGGTCGCCTGAAGAAAGAAATGCCCGCATTTTTCGCAAAAACGATTGAAGCGAAATTGGGAAAAGCGTCTCGTGAACTGGAAATTCGTCTCCAAGAGGTGGCAAAAAAATATGACGAAGATTGTCCTGTTATTTATCTGTCCTCAAATGGGACTCTCTCGATGGTTCAAAATAACTCCAATGTAAGTGAGGTCATGTTGGCGGGAACCGGCGCAACGCTTGCTGTCGGAGGAGGTTTGTTTGCAACGGTTGCAGGAGGATTAACAACGACCGTAACGACACTATCTCCGTTTGCGGCCCCGTTTGTTGCTTTCGGAAGCACTCTTGCCAGCTTGGCAGGAGGAACCACTACCGCTACGCTAGGAAGTGCTGCAGTAACAACGGGAATTGTTGACACGCTTTTAGCGTCTCTCGGTAGTAGTATCTCCACGACAGCTACGGCGATGGGAACCACAGTGATGACCGTGCCTACTTCGCTCGCTTTAGTTGCCGGACCTATTGGGTGGACTGTCGCCGCTGTAGGACTTTGTGCAATACCGGTTGCTTGGGGTTTGAAGCGAAATAAAGATTTAAAAAAAATAAAAACAGAAGTCTTGAAAAGGGTAGAAATTGCTTTTGTGGATGTTGGAAGTGATAAGGTAGAAAAATTAAAAGAAATGGGGACTCGTATTGTTGCTGAATTCGAGAATTCATGGTCTCAGCAACTCATTAGCATGGAGACGGAAATGAAGAAAGCGGCTATCCACGCCCAAAGTGCAGATGTCCGAAAACGTAGCGACAGATTATCTAAGCTCGTGAAAGTTGTTTAATTCTTCGTCATGAACAAAAAGCGATCAACAATTGAAATTGTGGAGCACTTGCTTCACTTGTTTCAGGAGTCGGCAAAACGCCATTGGGATAACAGAGACGTATGTGAATTATTTACGTCTCTGAAGGACGATTTAATTCCTTTGCGGGAACGTTGTTTGCGTTCGACATCCGCTTATAAAGTGGCGTTCGTCGGACTCAGCAATGTTGGGAAATCCAAACTGATTAATGCGTTGCTTGGAGTGGACGTTGCGCCTTCCGTCAATGATACTTGTACGGCAAGTATCGTGGAGTTTTCTCACGGGGACGGATTTCACATTGTTGCGGAGCGTTCCGGAACGTTGTTGCCGGAAGAGCGGAAATATAAGTGTGTGGAACAACTTCGCAAGGAGCTTTCGGAAATGTGCGCCCATGGCGATGGTGACGAGCATGAGCATTGGAAGCGTATTTGCGTTCATATTCCTTCTGCAGATATCCTCTCTAGCGGCTTGGTTCTTGTCGATACTCCCGGATTCGGTGCCGCCGGATCTTTAGGAGAACAGGATGAAAAAACAGTTTCCGACTTTCTTACGAAAGAAGTTGCCCAAATTTTTTGGGTGGGGTGTACCGTAAACGGCGGGGTCGGGCGGCGCGAATTGGAGTTTTATCACCGCTTCCTGCGGTGGCGTTGTGACGATTTAGTGCTTACCAACGGAGATGCTTGGACCAAGCAGACGCGTAAACGCTTTTTAGAAAGATACGCATCTAATTTTCGGAAAACGCTTAAAGTTCATTTTGTTAATGGGAAGCAAGGTGCTGATGCACGCAAGGAGAACGACATTAATGCTTTAGAAGAATCCGGGATTGCTGATGTAGAAAAGCGGATAAAAAAGCTGAAAGAAGAAGACGGTCGATTTGTCGGTGTTTTGGAAAGTCTTAATCTCCTTGGTGTGATTACCCGAAAATTTGTCGGCGATATGCGGGAAGGAAAAGACATCTTTGTTCCGACGCTTCGTGCTCAATTTGTCGAAAAATACCGCACGGAATCGTTACTCGCTCCGTGGGTTGATATGATGAGTGAATAAACTTTAACAAATTTGCATTTTTATGTCTAAAATCACGATTATTGGTTCGTCCGGGGCAGGAAAGACTGTATTTATTTCTGTGTTAGCAGAAAGATTTTCGGAGCGTTTTTTGCCTAAGAATCAAAAAACAAAGCGCTATACGGCGGAAATCTACGGAGATCTTGTTGATGAACAAAAATGGCCAGATTCGACAGGAGCAGGACAGATTAAAGATTTAGCGTGGGAATTAACGCTTCATGACGGTATAAGTGCAGACGTCAGTGTCTTGGATACGCCCGGGCAAGATATTCAAGATATATACAGCGGAGATGAGCTGACGACAAAACAGAAAGAATTAAAGGACGAGATTGATAAATCAGATGTTCTTGTTTTGTTTGTTAACCTTGTTGACATCATAAACGGGAAGACCTATCGGGAGCGGGAAGGCTTAAAATCATTCGTTTATTTTGCGGCAAAAGATGTTCTTTCTCGAAACGAATCTACTCGGGTTGTAATATTGCTTTCTCAACACGATCAGCTACAAAGTTTGTTGACCCTGCAGGGGCTGAACACGAAAAATGCACGGGAAGTGTTAAACAAATATATTCCGGAATTAACAACCGAGATAAGGAAAGTTGATGACGGTCGTGTCTATGTGGAGTATGTCGCTTCTGTTGCAGACGTTGAAACACGTTGGAATTCTCAACAGGGCTATTCTGTAATAGTTCCGGCAAAGAATTTCGATTCCGTGGGCTTAGATTATTTCATGGATGTACTTGATGAGTCTATACTCGCTATACAGAAAGAGAAGCGTGAAAAAGAAGCAAAAGAACTTAGAGCTAAGTTCTGCTGGGAAAAGAAAAAAAGAATAAGGACTAGATTGCACTATTCGAGTGTGTCGAAAACGCGCGTTATTTCATATCTGAGAGAATGGTGTTGTAAAGATGATGATCTACCTCCCGAAGAAAAAGTTATTCGGGCATTGGAGGATGAAATCTCTGAAGATAAAGTTTATTTGGAGAGTAATGAAATGAGTGATTTGCCTCGGGGTATTTTATTCATGTTTGTTCTTATTCTTCCTGGATACAATTTCTGCCTACTTGGTTCTTTTTGGGTGGTCTTAGGGGTTTTGATGCTACTTGGGGGTATGTACTCCGTGGCACACGTCATTAAGATAGTGTGGTTAACATTTACAGGTAAAATTAAGATGAAAGTACGAGAGCTTAAATTAAAGGAGGACTTGTTGAGAATTATCAATGAGGACCAACACGTTAGGGAGCAAATTCAATGAGCGTAAAGATGGAACCTAAAAGATTTCTGCTATGAGGTATCAAATATAGTAGAAAAATGAACATTTATCTGTACGATTTTTTTAACTCTCGCATTGCGGGAAAGCGTTGGTTCGTAGGAGACGGTGTCCCTGTTAAAGTTCCGATGTGGCTTCGGGAAATTCCTGAAGAGCTGAATGAAATTTTCCCAAATATTCAGTGTAATAATTGGCGATCGGATGACTTTATCGGAGGAATAAAAGCACTTGATTCCGAGCTTTGTGTTTTCAGAATTTTCAACGGGGGCTTGGATTTTCGCGGTCGTAGCAATCGCTGGGTGATGCTTGCCGTTGTCGTGGAGCGGAATGAGTTTTGTGCGACGAATCTTTGGGAGGCGCTTAATTGTGATGTGTTTTGTTCGTATGCGCAAAAAGTCGTTCCGGAAAACGCGATTTTGCCGGAGCTTTTCCCGACGTGGAAAGTTCATTCCCCGATAGAAAATCCTACAATTCCGCAAAATGAAACTTGTGTCGGCTCGGATGCAAAGGCATTTGTAGAAAAATCTTCCTTAGCATTAACTTCCTCTGTTCATGTAAATGGTCGTGTGCTTGTTGAGACAATCGGAGAAAATGTGCGTGCGTGGGTCAATTCAACAGACGGCTTGCCGTGTTCCCGAAAGACGATTTTGACTCCAAAGCCTTCGTCTGAGATTCTAAAAGCGAAAGAGGAAATACTTAACTCTGATTTAAAGCACTTGAGAATAACTCAGACGAAAGGCAACGACAAAACGTTGTACCGTAAATTTGCGAGCCTTGGTCTTCTTGTTATCATTTGTGGGGCTGTCTGTGCACTAGTTGTAAAATGTTCGCTATCCTTTTTTGCGAGTACGGAAACACGTTTTTCGGTTTGTAAAAAAACGAACGAGGTATTGGTCTGCCGAAATTTCCTAAAGAACGAGGAAAAAAGTGTTCGGGCGGTATGTCCGCAATGCGGAGAGTCTCACCAGTGGAGGAGAATTAACGAAATAAAAGAAGTTAATCCTCCGACTATTGTGAATGAGGAGGCTAATGATGCTACGACACCTTCGTCTATTGAGAAGAAAGGGGAATCCTAAATGTCCTACGTTTGCCTGAAGTGCGGGAACGTGACGGAGGTGCTTGCCGAGGGCGGGCACTGTCCGAGGTGCGGTGCGATAATTGCGACCCAAAGGCGGGAAAAATCTTTTCGGAATTATATGCTGGAGCGTATGTATAAGCAGGAATTTCGTGAGGTGGAGCCTTCAATATCAGTCAGCTCTGATTTTTCTCCGGAGACGGGAAATCTTTGTCTCGGTTTATTCGGGGCGGCGATTGTTGCTTATCCGCTCGGAATTTTTCTTCCCTTGGCAACAATCAGCAAACACATGACCGCGACGGAGGCAATCAACACGGCGGATAAAACGGGAACGGGAGGTTTTCTCACGGATTTGGCACGAGACCTTTTCGATTTTTTCGGTGAGAACCCGACAATTGTTGACGAATCCAATACGTTTTCGCTCGTCAGCGGCTTAGGCGAATTACTGAGCCATGGACAGCTTTTTCTGTTTATCGTCATTCTTTTGTTTTCTATTTTGTTTCCTGTCGCAAAACTGCTTTCTCTCGGTTACATCGCATTTTATGATGCGGACGAAGCGACGCGGAAACGACAATTGAAATGGCTTTCATCTTTCGGGAAATGGTCGATGTTGGATGTTTTCGTCATCGCGCTTTTGGTGGTTTCGCTGAAGCTCGGCGATATGGTGAATGTTGAAATCCACAGCGGAATTTATTTCTTCGTGGCTTCCGTTATCCTGACGATGATTCTCACGCAGATTTTACATAAGTCGTGTCCGGTTTCCTCAAAGTGAGATTTAACAATCTTACAAATTCCAACTATTACCTCTCATGAAAAACATTACTTCTATTCTATCTTTAATTGCCGTGTTTTCAGATATGATTCTCTCTAAAATTTCACAAATGTTTTGGTGCGGCGCCTTGGTGCTTGCAGTTTGCGTTCCCGCAGTTCGGGCGCAGGAAAATACGGGAACGGCGGAAAGCGTTCCCGCGTCGGAAACGGCTTCTTCGGAGCCAGAGGCGGGCATTGATTTAGACGCGGTGCTGAAGGCCGCAGAAGCCGGCGACGCGGAGGCGCAATTCCGACTTTATCTCCATTACGCTCTTTCGGGAACAGGAGACGAGGAAAAATCCTTAAAATGGCTCATTCGTGCGGCGGAAAGCGAGCATGCAGACGCGCAAAATATTCTCGCCGCACGGTATATGCGGGAACACCGCATTGAAGATGCATTGAAGTGGTGGGAAAAAGCAGCGGGAAACGGTCATCCGGTGGCTCAGTTTTGGTTCGGTCGTTATCTTGCGACGGGGATTGAGGATTGTTTGGAAGCAGATGTTCCTCGGGCTTTAGATTTGATTTCCGAATCGGCGATTGCCGGTTATGAGTCGGCTCAGATTTGGCTCGGGAACGAGTATTGCGACGGCGAATTTGTCGAACAAAATTACGAACTCGCTGCGACGTGGTATCGTGCGGCTGCGGAGCGCGGGAACGCCGAAGCGCAGTTTAGCCTTGCGCAGGCTTATTATACCGGACTTGGAGTGGACAAGAATGCCGTCGAATACTCTGCGTGGCTTCGCAAAGCCGCCGAAAACGGTCATGCGGAAGCGCAGGGCTATTTGGCTTATGATTATTTCATCGGCAATATCGTCGAACAAAACTACGAAAAGGCGGCGGAATGGTGGGCAAAGTCGGCGGAGCAGGGCGAACCGCGTGCGCAACACAGTTTGGCTCAATGCTATCGAGACGGCACCGGCGTTCCCGCAGATAAGGCGAAAGCCTTGGAATGGTTCAGAAAAGCCGCCGAGCAAAACCACGCGGGAGCGCAAATGGCACTCGCCGTTGCTTATCGTGACGGAGACGGCGTTCCCGCAGACATGACGGAAGGCTTGCGGTGGATGATTCGTGCCCATGTTCACGGCTATGAAAATGCGCGCGAGGAGTTTTGGGCACCGTTGCTAAACGACATGGAAGCAGCGTTTAAAAATTTGGAACGCGCCGCGGAATCCGGTGAAACGGCCGCACAGAAAGCCTTGGGCGAAATTTACTGTCTCGGCAGGGGCGTTCCCGCAGACGAAGAAAAAGCGATTGCGTGGTATCGCCGTGCGGCAGAACAGGGGGATGCAGAGGCGCAGAAAGAGCTTGCGATAATCTATTGGAATCGCGGAGATGCCGAAGATGCGCTCCCCTGGGCTCAAAAAGCGGCGGCTCAAGGCGACGGCGAGGGAGAATGCATCTTGGGTTTATACTACTTGAAAAAGGGGGACATACTTGGCATCGAGTATTTGAAAAAATCGGCGGAGCAGGGCGAGCCGTTCGCGCAGTGGCGCTTGGGCGTGTGTTACTACAACGGGGAGTGCGTTCCCGTTGACTCTGAAGAAGCCGTGCGCTGGTTTAGCCTTGCGGCAGAAAGCGGTTTTCCGGATGCATTTTTCAGTCTCGGATGTGCCTACGAAGCGGGAAAAGGGGTTGAAAAAGACTTAGCACGCGCGGCAGAGATGTATGAGCAAGCGGCTTATCGCGGGAACGCCGAAGCGCAGTTTCGGCTGGGGCGGTGTTACGCGGACGGAATCGGCGTGGCTCCGGATCCGGAGTGCTCGGCAAAATGGTATGAGAAATCTGCCGAAGGCGGGCATTTGCGCGGGCAATTGCAAGCCGGGTTTATCTGTCTTAGCGGCGACGTCGGTCCCGTTCGCACGGAAGACGGGCTGGAATGGATTGAACGTTCCGCCAAGGGCGGTTGGTGGCTGGCGCAAGGAGCGTTGTTTGATATTTATTATTTCGGACGCTACGGGATCGAGGTTGATAAAGAAAAAGGCATTTATTGGTTGCGGCAACTTGCCGAAACGGAGCCGGACGATAATGATTCCGACAAAATTCCCACGGAACGCGCCGGCGTGTATCGCTCGATGTATGGAACGTTTTGGGAAGACGAAGGCAAACCGGAAGAAGCCGCAAAATGGTTCGAAAAATCGGCGGCACTCGGGCATCCGTCCGGACAATATGACTTGGGGCGTCTTTATTTCCACGGGAACGGCGTTCCCGAAGATAAGGCGAAAGCGGTAGAGCTTTTCCGCTTGGCGGCGGAGCAGGGTTACGACCGAGCCCAATACAATCTCGGCATCTGCTATTTTAGGGGAATCGGCGTGCCTAAAAGCATAGACGAAGCTGTGCGTTGGATGCAAAAAGCGGCGGAACAAGGCGACGAAAAGGCTCAACAGTTTTTGAAAGACTTCGAGGCAGATTCAGCAAAAGGTAAGGAAAACGATAAAGAATGAGGAGAGAAAGAAATTAGGGTTTTTCTTCTCTGTGTCTCCGTGAGAGCTTTTGTGTTCCCGCAAGGATAAACATCCCAGCGTTCCCGTCGGCTTCCCGGTGTTGCGTTTCGCGGGTTTTTGAGAGATAAATGAGTTTCCGTTTTTCAATTCATGGCAGAGGAAAAAATCATTTACACGATGTCGCGGCTCTCGAAGGGATTCGAGAAAAAGCCGATTCTGAAGGACATTTCGCTCTCGTATTTTTACGGCGCAAAAATCGGCGTACTCGGGCTTAACGGCTCGGGTAAATCCACGCTTTTGCGCATCATGGCGGGCGTGGACAAGCAATACGAAGGCGATATTTCCTGCGTTCCCGGCTACACGATCGGCTACCTTGAGCAGGAACCGCAGCTCGATCCCGCGAAAACCGTGCGCGAATGCGTCGAAGAGGGCGTTGCGGAAACGCGCAAGCTTCTCGAAGATTATGACGAAACCTTTATTCAACTCGGCGAAACCGACGATCCCGCCGAGCAGGAAAAAATCCTCGCCCGCCAAGGTGAAATTCAGGAAAAACTCGACGCTTCCGGCGCGTGGGATCTCGATTCCCGCATCGAAATGGCGATGGACGCGCTCCGTTGTCCGGACGAAAATGCGCTCGCCGCGAACCTTTCCGGCGGGGAAAAACGCCGCGTCGCGCTCTGCCGCCTGCTCCTGAAAGAGCCGGATATTCTGCTTCTCGACGAGCCGACCAACCACCTCGACGCGGAAACCATCGACTGGCTCGAACGCCACCTGCACCAATACAAAGGCACGGTCATCGCCATCACGCACGACCGCTACTTCCTCGACAATGTAGCAGGCTGGATTCTCGAAATCGACCGCGGTTACGGCATTCCGTGGAAGGGCAATTATTTTTCTTGGCTCGAACAAAAGGAAAAACGCCTTGCCGCCGAGGAAAAAGTTGCTTCCGCGCGCCGGAAAACCATGGAGCGGGAACGCCAATGGGCGGCGACTTCGCCGAGCGGGCGTCTCGCGAAAAACAAAGCGCGACTCCGCGCCTACGAAGCCATGCTTGCGCAGGATGAACGCGAGCAGGAAAAGACGATGGAAATTTTCATTCCCGCCGGACCGCGCCTTGGCGAAAAAGTGCTCGTTGCGAAGAATCTCACGAAAGGCTTCGGCGACAGGCTTTTGCTCGACAATGTGAATTTCACGCTTCCCGCCGGCGGCATCGTCGGCATTATCGGTCCGAATGGAGCCGGGAAAACCACGCTTTTTAAAATGATTACGGGCGCGGAAAAACCCGACGCGGGAACGCTCACGCTCGGCGAAACCGTCAAGCTCGCCTACGTCGACCAGTCCCGCGACGCGCTTGATAATTCCAAGCAGCTCTGGGAAGTCATTTCCGACGGGAACGAAATCGTCGAGCTCGGCAAATTGCGCGTTCCCGCGCGTCAATACGCGGCGCGTTTCGGCTTTACGGGTGCGGAACAGCAAAAGCTCGTCGGCTCGCTTTCCGGCGGCGAGCGCAACCGCGTTCACCTCGCGCGCATGCTCAAAAGCGGCGCGAACGTTTTGCTTTTGGACGAACCGACGAACGACCTCGACGTGAACACAATTCGCGCGCTCGAAGACGCGCTCAACGCGTTCGCGGGTTGCGCCGTTGTCATCACGCACGACCGCTGGTTCCTCGACCGCGTCGCGACACACATTCTCGCGTTTGAAGGCGATTCGCAGATTTACTGGCACGAAGGCAACTATTCGTCCTACGAAGCGGAACTGCGCAAACGCCTCGGGCACGATATCGACCACCCGCGCCGCATCAAATACCGCCAGTTTTCACGCTGATTGATACAAAAAATCCGGCAAATTCCGCGTTCCCCCTGACAAGGGGAAAAGCTAAGAATTTGCCGGATTTTTTCGTTCCCGAAAACCGGGCGTTTTCTCTGAAAATTTTAATTCTTATTCCGCTCCGGCTTGGAGTGTTTGGCGGATTTCGTCAAAGGGCGGCATGATGGCGGGATCGTCGCTCACCCATGCGTATTTTATTTTTCCGTCAATTCCGATGATAAATGCCGAACGCTTTGCCACGCCGCAAAAATCGAGCACGCCGGGGCGAAAGCGCTTGTCTTCAACGCCGTAGGCGCGCATCGCTTCGCGGTTAAAATCGGAAAGGAGTGTCAGCGAAAAACCTTCCTTTTGCTTCCATGCTTCTTGCGCGAAGGGCTGGTCTACGGAAACGACAATCACGTCGGCGTTCAGCGAATCGTAAACGTGAAGCGTGTCCGAAAGCGTGCAAACTTCCGTGCTGCACGTTCCCGAAAATGCAAAGGGAACAAAAAGAAGCACCGTGCGGCGCGTGCCGACGGAGCGCGTGACGGGAACGGATTCAATCCCGTTTTCCGTTTTCGCTTTTAGCGTAACGGCGGGAGCCTGCATGCCGATTTCAAGTTTTTTCATCACTTGGGGAGCGTTCCCGCAGGCGGATTTTGTCTGTTGTGCGCACTTGTCCGGGCAGGTGCCGCAGGTTTGCGTGCATGCTGTATTTGCCAAAAGGAGAAGCGTTCCCGCGATTGCGCCGAGTGTGTATTTTCTGATGGTTTTTGAGTGAGTTTTCATAAAATTACAATCATTCCAAATTTAAGGCTTAGTCAAACAAATTTTACCGGAATCGTAGTTTGAAAAAAAAGAATACGCGTCCTCGTCGTTTTTTTTTCTAAAAAAACTTTGCGATTTGCGGCGGAGATGCGTTTACTTCGCAGGTTCGCGCCTGACGCTTGCCGAAAGGCAGGGCGGGAACGCGTTTTCTTTCTTTTTTTTCTTCGAGAATATGGAGTGGCTGACAAGTTTATTTTACGGTGATACCAACGGGGCGGCGCATACGGTGTTGCTTTTCGCGCTGGTGATTGCGATCGGAATTCCGCTCGGGCGCATCAAGGTTTTCGGCGTATCGCTCGGAATTACGCTCGTTCTTTTTGTCGGGATCGTCCTCGGACAGCTCGGTTTTTCCGCGAACGGGCATGTTTTGCATTTTGTAAAGGAATTCGGGCTGATTCTTTTTGTTTATTCCATCGGCTTGCAGGTGGGACCGGGTTTTTTCGCGTCTTTCAAAAGAGGCGGAATGCTGATGAACGGTTTGGCGGCGTCGATTGTTTTGCTCGGCGTGCTGATGACGGTGCTTTTTCACTATCTGACGAGTATTCCGATGCCGACTTTGGTCGGAGTGCTTTCCGGTGCGATTACGAATACGCCGGGTTTGGGCGCGGCTCAGCAGGCTTTATCGGAAATCATTAATACAAACCCGGAAGCGAAGGAAGCCTTGGTGGCGCAGGCGGGCGGCGTTCCCGAGGGAAGCACGCTTGATGCGGCGGCGGAGCAGCTTGCGGGAACGCTGGGACAGGGCTACGCGTGCGCGTATCCGCTTGGCGTTGTCGGGATTATTTTGTCGATTTTGGCGGTGCGCACCGTTTTTAAAATTTCGTTGAAAAAAGAGACGCGGGCTTTGAAGGAGACGAATCCGACGAGCGGAGACGATTCGACGGCGTTCACGCTGGAGGTGCAGAATCCGGCGATTGTCGGGAAGAAAATTTCGGAAATTACGCGCCTGTTTTCTCGCCGTTTCGTCATTTCGCGGCATCGCCGCGGGGAACAGCCGCCGACGTTGCCGACGGGGGATTTGGTGCTTGAGCTCGGCGACCGCCTGCTAGTGATTTCCGCCAAGGGCGATGCGGAAACGATTGCCGCGTTTTTCGGAAAAGTAATCAATTGGGGCGTTGAAGACTGGGAGCATTTGAAATCCGCAATCGTGCGGAGACGTATTATCGTAACGCGTCCGAGCGTGAACGGGAAGGCGCTCGGGCGGCTGGACGCGTATTCGTCGATGGGCGTGGCGATTACGCGCATCAACCGTGCGGGGGTGGTTTTGATTGCGAATCCGACGTTGTGCCTGCAACTCGGAGACCGCGTGAACGTGGTCGGACCGGAGCACGCCGTTAACGAAGTGGAAAAAGTGCTCGGGAACGAGCTCAAACGCTTGGATCATCCGAACTTGGTTTCGATTTTTCTCGGAATTGCCGTCGGCGTGATTTTCGGAAGTATTCCGTTTGCCGTTCCCGGGCTTTCTCAGCCTTTGAAATTGGGGCTTGCGGGAGGTCCGCTCATCGTTGCGATTCTGATTAGCTGCTGGGGCTACAAGTCTCACCTGATTACGTATACGCCGATTGCGGCGAATTTAATGATTCGCGAAATCGGGATTTTGCTGTTTCTTGCGAGCGTCGGCATCGGTGCCGGGAACGGATTTTTGCAAACGGTGCTCGGCGGCGGATACTGGTGGGTGCTGATCGGATTTTGTATTACAACGGTGCCGCTGTTGGTGGTCGGATTGGTGGCTCGCGGCGTTTTCAAAATGAATTATTATTCGATAATGGGGCTGGTTTCCGGCGCGACGACGGATCCGCCGGCTCTCGCCTACGCCAATTCCGTAGCGCAGAATGAAGCTCCGAATGTCGCTTATGCGACGGTCTATCCGTTGACGATGTTCCTGCGCGTGCTGACGGCGCAGCTGCTGATTCTCGCATTTTGTGCGTAGGAAGTTTTGAGGAACTTCCGGAAACCGGAGCGCGTTCCCGCAAGGCGTTTTTGCTCGCGGGAACGCGGACTTCTCGGTAATGTCTCCCAATCTGTTTTTAAACGGGAAAATTATTTTTTTATAAAGCTTTTTACTATGAACCTTCAAATTATCGGACTTTCTTTCCTTTGCGCGTGTTCTGCGCTTGCCGCCGGCGCGCAATTTTCCGTCCAGACGACGATTCCGGCGACTGATGCCGTGCCGGTGGTTAAACCGATTACGGAAACTCCGCAAAAACCGAAACTTTTGTCGCCGCAGAGCGTGAGCGTTTCCGCATCCGTTGTCGTTCCGACGCCGATTTTTGCGGAAGTGAAAAATTTGCAGGACAAGACGTTTGATGCGGATGCGAAGTTGCGCACCGAAATTCCCGCTCCGGAAAATCTGGTTTACACCGCGATTGCTTCAGATGAAAAATCCTTTTTTGTCGCGCCTTCGGAAATTTCGGAAGGCGTTCCCGCCGCCCAAGATACGCTGACGCTTTTCCGCACGTTTATTACGACGAAAACGTTTACGCGCGGAAAGCTTCTCGTTTCGTCTCCGCAAAAATTTGAAATTTGGGTAAACGGAAAAAAAGTTGCGGATAAGCTTTCCGTCGAAACCGATTTGGAAAAGCACGGAACTTCGACCGCGAGTATGAATCTCGAGATCGATCGCGCGGAAGTGCTCGTAAAAGTGCTCACTCAAAAAGCTTCCGAGCTTCCGCCGATGGTAAAAATCGAATTTGAGGCGGAAAACAAAAACGCTCCCGCCGTTGTTTTTTCCGACGGAACGGAAAAACGCCCCGTAACGATTGCCGACGTGAACGAAGTTGACCGCATCGGCACGATGCAGGTTTCCCCGGACCGGAAATACATGCTGATTTCGTATGCGTATTTGCGGGACGACGCGTCGTTTACCCGGAAAATGGAAGTGCGCGAAGTTGCGACGGGGAAAATTGTTTTGGTGGACGATTTGAGCCGCAATTATGCGTGGTTGCCGAACGGTTCCCGCCTTTATTTCCGCCGCGTCGAGCCGGGCGACCGCTGTTCCTACGTCGCTTACGATTTCAAAACCGGGCAGGAAACCGTTTTGGCAAAAAATCTGCCGAACTCGAATCACAGCTACAAATGGCTTCCGGACGAAAGCGGACTCATCGTTACCAAAACGGAAAAGTGGGCAAAGGAATCTGCCGATTGGAAACGTGTTTTGAACATGGCGGACCGCTCCGACAGCTGGCGGGATCGCTCGTTTCTGTATCGCTACGACCTCAAGACCGGAATTTTTGAACCGCTGACGGCGGGAACGAAATCGACGGCACTCATGGGTGTCAGTCCCGACTCTAAAAAAATTGCGTTTTCAACGACGCACGTGGACTACACACAACCGGAATTTTGCCGCCACAATCTGTATGTGTTGGATTTGGAAACTTTGGAAAGCGAACCGATTTTCGAAAACGAAAAATACGGATTCGGCTTTTGCGGTTGGTCGCCGGATTGCACGAAAATGCTTTTCCTTGCCGGACCGGACGCGTTTAACCGCCTCGGCTCGGTGCTCCCGGAAGGCGTAACCGCCAATTCCTTTGACACACAGGCGTATATTTACGATGTCGCCTCAAAAACAATGGAGCCGATTACGCGCGACTTTAATCCCGCCATTGAGTCCGGCGTATGGGGCGGCGACGGGAACGTGTATTTCCTCACGGTTGACCGCGATATGGAAAATGTTTACCGCTACGTTCCCGCGATTAAACAGTTTGAAAAAATTAACATTCCCGACCCGATTACGGCGAATTTTGATGTCGCGGGAACGCCGGAGGTATTTTCTCCGGAAGCTTACGCTCTCGCGTCCGGCTCCGTTTCGTTTCCGAAAATTTACAAAGTGGATTTAGAAAAAAACACGTCCGAGCTTTTCTTGGACGTAAGTTCGGACGAAGAGGAAAAACTCGCGTTCCCGTCGGTTTATCCCTGGCGTTTCGCCGCGTCGGACGGAACCGTCATCGACGGTCATTGTTTCCTTCCGGCGGGTTTTGACCCCTCGAAAAAGTATCCGCTCATCGTTTATTATTACAGCGGAACGACACCGACATCCCGCGTGCTCGGCGCGCATTATCCGTTCCCGCTTTACGCTTCGCAGGGCTACATCGTTTACGTTGTCAATCCGAGCGGAACCATCGGCTACGGGCAGGAATTTTCCGCTCGGCACCTTAACGCGTGGGGCAAGCGCACGGCGGACGACATTATCGAAGGCGTGAAGGCGTTCTGTGCCGCGCATCCGTTTGTGAATGCGGAAAAAATCGGTTGTATCGGCGCCTCCTACGGCGGTTTTATGACGATGTATCTGCAAACGCGCACGGATATTTTCTCCGCCGCCGTCGCTCACGCCGGGATCAGCGATATTACGAGCTACTGGGGCGAAGGAATGTGGGGCTATTCCTACAATGCGATTGCCGCCGCCGGCTCGTTCCCGTGGAAGGACAAAGATATTTACATTGAGCAGAGCCCGCTTTTTTCCGCAGATAAAATTAACACGCCGATTTTGCTCTGCCACGGAATCGTGGATAAAAACGTTCCCGTCGGAGAATCCGTTCAAATGTTTACGGCACTCAAGCTTTTGGGAAAACCGGTCGAATTGCTTACGTTCACGGGCGAAGACCACGGTATCATGAATTACAACCGCCGAAAGCAGTGGATTAAATCCCACCTCGCTTGGTTTGCCCGCTGGCTCAAGGACGACGGCGACTGGTGGAATACGCTCTATCCGGAGAAAAATTGGTAATTGTTTCTGTCCGGAAATGAGAAATGAGGATTTAGAAAAAAGTGCTGAAAAAAACGTTCCCGCGCGCTGATTTCTTCTTCGTCATTTCTCATTTTTTATTCCGAATTTCTAATTTTTCTTTCATATAAAAATTTATGCCCGGTTTCCTGAAAAAACTGTCTTCCCTGCTTCCGAAAACCGAATCGCCGAAGCTCGAAGCCGCCTATTGGAGAACGAACAGCACGATTCTCGTTTCGCTTGACCGCGACTGGAAAAATTCGTGGAAAATGCCGCCGCTCGCGCTCAAGTCCGGAAGCAAAATCAGCAGTATTTCGCGCATGCCGCCGATTTTCTGGAGCGGAATGTCCGGCTACTATTTTGACGGGAACGACATTATTTTCATCCTCCACCCGTCGGTTTACCGCGATTACTATTTGCCGGTAGATTCCGTGATTTACGTCGCGGGAACGTTCAACGGATGGAATCCCGCCGGCGCGTCCGAGTGGGCGATGCGCTATCACTCGTTCGGGCAATTCGGCGCGTGGGCGGTGCGCGTGCCTCAACGCCGTTTTTTTGACGGCGGAAAAAAAACAAAGGAATTTTTCAAATTTATCACGGCGGACGGAAAATGGATTGAGCCTCCGGCGGGAACGTTTTCCCTCGTCGACGACGGGAACGGCAACCGCAATCTTTGCCTCGATTCGGAGCGCACGGGCTGGAACTCGTTCCGCATCGTTTGCGAAAAGGCATTGGACGTTTCCCGGCAGGAAGAAGTGGTTTGGGACGTCCCGAAAGAACGGCACAGCCTTCCGGTGAAGACGGGATTTTTCCTCTCGCTGCTTTATTCGGACGCGCGGCTCGGCGCAACGGTCGCTCGCAACGGTCGCTCGACGGCTTTTCGCCTTTTTGCGCCGCGCGCAATGCGCGTGAGCGTCCGTGTGCGCGGGAACGAAAACTCGCCCGAGATAAATGCCGAGCTTAAACCGATTCTCAATGGCGTTTGGGAGACGGACGTTCCCGGAAATCTTCACGGGCGGCATTACGACTTTTTCGTCGACGGGCGAAACAGCGACAACACGACGGCGTTCGCGCCCGGCGAGCCGATTTTGGATCCTTACGCCAAAGCCTGCGTTGCGCGGGAAGGTCCCGCCATTGTTATCGATGAATATCGCTTCGGCTATCCGGCGAAAAAATTTACGCCGCCGCACCTTTCGGATTTGGTGATTTCGGAAGTGCATCTGCGCGATTTGATTGCGCGGCATCCGAGATTCCGCAATCTGAAGCGTCCGCTCGGTTTTCGCGATCTTGCGGAATGGGTGCGCTCCGACGATTGTTATTTGAAAAAACTCGGCGTGAACGCCGTGGAACTTCAGCCGATTCAGCAGTTTGATTCGCTTAAAGCCGAAGATTATCACTGGGGCTACATGACGACGAATTGGTTTTCGCCGGCATCCGCCTATGCGAGCGATCCCGCAAACGCGAGCCAAATCGAAGAATTTCGCGATCTCGTGGCAGCGTTTCACGAGCAGGGCTTCGCCGTGATTCTCGACGTCGTTTACAATCACGTCGGCGAGCCGAATCATCTTTTCCGTATCGATAAAAATTATTATTTCAATCTCGATTTTCACGGCAACTTTACCAATTGGAGCGGTTGCGGGAACGATTATCGCGCCGACCGTCCGATGAGTAAACGCCTCGTTATCGACAGCCTGCTTTGGATGATTGAACGCTACGGCGTGGACGGTTTCCGCTTCGACCTCGCCGAACTTATCGGGATTCCCGCTTTGCGCAGCATCGAAAATGCCGTGCGGGAACGCCATCCCGATTGTATTCTCATCGCCGAGCCGTGGAGCTTCCGCGGGCATATCGCCGGCGCGCTGAAATCAACAACGTTTTCTTCCTGGAATGACGGCTACCGCGATTACGCCGCAAAATTCGTTCACAACTGCGTAAATCTTGACGGGCTTCGCTACTTCATTTCCGGCTCGCCGGAATATTTCGCCACGTTCCCGGCGCAAACCGTTAATTATACGGAATCGCATGACGACCGTTGCTGGCTCGACAAAATTACCGAATGCGGGAACGGTAATGCCGCCAACCCGACGCGCAACGATAAACGCCGCACGCATTTGATGTTCGCTTTCCTGCTGGCGTCGCTCGGCACGCCGATGATTGCCGAAGGGCAGGATTTTCTCCGAACCAAACACGGAAAAAACAACACCTATCTCGACGGCGAGGAAAACGCCCTCGATTACGCGCGCATGAAAAAATTCGCGGGAACGCAGGAATTTGTCTCCGCATGGATTCGATTCCGGCTTTCGCCCGACGGACGGCTTTTCCGCCAACGCTCAAATGTTTCCAAGGGATTTTTCCGGTTTTATCCGGACCAGACAAATACTGCCGTTGTCGCCGTTTACAACGATAATCACGCACAGGGACGCTTGCAGTATATCCTGACGCTGAATCCGCGCACCGTTCCCGCGCAGGTGCAAATTCCCGAGGCGCGCTTCTCCGGGTTTCGTTGTGTGGCAACCTCCGAAGCGTTTGATGCGGACGGCGTTCCCGTCGAAGACGGCTTCGGCTTTTCCGGCAATATCCTTACGCTTCCGCCGCTCTCAAGCTCACTTTGGATAAATCGGGACTAAGCATTCCGCAAAATCCGTAAACGAAGAGCCCGCATTTCTGCGGGCTTTTTAAATGGGGTGGAAGACGAGATTTGAACTCGCGACCCTCGGAACCACAATCCGATGCTCTAACCAACTGAGCTACATCCACCGTAAAAATGTTGCGCCAAGGAAAAACTTTTCTCGGCGTCTTGTCAATGCCGATTTTTGTTCGCGGATTTATAAGTTTCACCTCCGTTCCCGCCTCCCGGTTCCCGGTTCCCGGTTACCGGCTCCCCCAAAAAATTTCAAAAACAAACGCTTTGCGTTCCCGCGGGAACGCGCGTAAAATCTCGCCCCACTATGAAATTTCGCAGTTCACTCAGCACGGAAGGTCGCCGCATGGCGGGCGCGCGCGCACTTTGGCGCGCCAACGGCATGAAAGAAGAACAACTCGGCAAGCCGATTATCGGTATCGTCAATTCATTCACGCAGTTCGTTCCCGGACACACGCATTTGCACAAAATCGGGCAACAGATGAAAGCGCTCATCGAAGCGCAAGGTTGCTTCGCCGCAGAATTTAACACCATCGCCATCGACGACGGCATCGCAATGGGGCACGACGGCATGCTTTACTCGCTCCCGTCGCGCGACCTCATCGCCGACTCCGTCGAATACATGTGCAACGCGCACCGCGTGGACGCTATCGTTTGCATTTCCAACTGCGACAAAGTTACGCCCGGAATGCTCATGGCGGCGATGCGCCTGAACATTCCCGCGATTTTCGTTTCCGGAGGACCGATGGAAGCCGGCGATTTCGAAGGCGAAAAATACGACCTGATCGACGTCATGGTCAAGGGCGCGGACGAATCATATTCCGACGAAAAACTCGCCGAGCTCGAACGCCTCGCGTGCCCGACTTGCGGCTCCTGCTCCGGCATGTTTACGGCAAATTCTATGAATTGCCTCAACGAAGTGCTCGGCATGGCGCTTCCCGGCAACGGCACCGTGCTTTCGACGCACAAAGAGCGCATGAAACTTTTTGAAAAAGCCGCCAAGCGCATCGTCGAAATGGCTTACGCGTATTACGAAAAAGGCGATGCCACCGTGCTCCCGCGCCAAATCGCCACGCGCGCCGCGTTCCTGAACGCGATGACGCTCGATATCGCCATGGGCGGCTCGACCAACACGGTCTTGCACCTGCTCGCCATCGCGCAGGAAGCCGGCGTCGATTTCACGATGAAGGACATCGACTTCCTTTCCCGCCGCGTTCCCGTGCTTTGTAAAGTTGCGCCGAACACAAAAAAATATCACATCGAAGACGTAAACCGTGCCGGCGGAATCCTGACGATTATCGGACGCCTCGCCGCCGAAGGTTTGATTGACGGAAGCGTGAACCGTGCCGACGGGCTGACGCTTGCCGAAGCGATTGCGCAAAACGACATCGATTCGCCGACCGTCTCCGCCGAGGCGTTCGAACGCGCTCACGCCGCTCCCGCGGGAACGCGCAACATCGAAATGGCTTCGCAGGACACGCGTTATGAAAATTTGGATACAGACCGCACAAACGGTTGCATTCGCGATGTTGAACACGCTTATGTGCGCGACGGCGGGCTTGCCGTGCTCTTCGGAAATATCGCACATGACGGTTGTATCGTCAAAACGGCGGGCGTTTCCGAAAAGGTTTTCAAATTCAAAGGCACGGCGCGCGTGTTTGAATCGCAGGACGACGCGTGCGAAGGCATTCTCGGCGGCAAGGTCGGTCCGGGCGACGTCGTCGTCATCACGCACGAAGGTCCGCGCGGCGGCCCGGGCATGCAGGAAATGCTTTACCCGACGTCTTACATCAAATCGAAACACCTCGGCGAACTCTGCGCGCTGATTACGGACGGACGTTTCTCCGGCGGCACGTCGGGGCTTTCCATCGGACACATTTCGCCGGAAGCGGCGGCGGGCGGGAACGTCGCGCTGATTCGCGACAACGATTTGATTGAAATCGACATTCCCGCGCGCACGATTCGCGTTTGCGTTTCCGACGAAGAACTCGCCGCGCGCCGCGCCGAGGAAGAAGCTCGCGGGAACGCGGCGTGGACACCGAAAACGCGCAACCGCAAGATTTCCAAAGCCTTGCGCGCTTACGCGAAAATGGTTGCCTCTGCCGACAAAGGCGGCGTCCGCGTCGTCGAATAGGAAACGGTAGCTTCGGGAAGCGGGCTTCGGCGAGTAATTTCACCGATACACGTTTCCCGATTTCCGTTTTTCGGCTTGTAAAAAAATGCGCAAGCTCCGTCTTTCGTCTTTCACCATTAAACTTTAATCTCTCTGCTCATGCACATTTATTTCATGGGAATTTGCGGCACGGCGATGGGGAATGCCGCCTTGCTGATGCGCGCGCTCGGGCACGAAGTTTCCGGATCGGACAAGGGCATTTACCCGCCGATGTCGGACATGCTTTTAAATTCCGGCGTGAAAATTTACGACGGTTACAGCGCGGAACGGCTCGCGTTTATCAATCCGGATTTGGTCGTCGTCGGGAACGTCGTTTCGCGCGGGCATCCCGAAATGGAATGGCTCCTGGAGTCGCGCGCGCTCGACTATGTTTCGCTTCCGGAATTGCTGCGCACGCGGCTTTTGAAAAACCGCCACAACATCGTCGTCGCGGGAACGCACGGCAAGACAACGACGTCTTCGATTGCGGCGTTTCTTCTGCGGGAACACGGTGAAAATCCCGGCTGGCTCATCGGCGGCGTGCCGCGCGATTTGCCGGGCGGCTCTGCGCCGGGAACGGACGGCGGCGCATTTGTTATCGAAGGCGACGAATACGACACGGCGTTTTTTGACAAGCGCAGCAAATTTATCCAATACCTGCCGGAAATCCTTTTGCTGAATAATTTGGAGTTTGACCACGCGGATATTTTCCGCGACCTGCAGGATGTTCAGCGCACGTTTGCGCACGTCATTCGCCTCGTGCCGCGCAACGGCTACATCGTGGCGAACGGCGACGACGAAAATATCGCGCCGCTCTTGGAAAATGTTTCCTGGGCTCCGGTGCTACGCGTCGGCATCGGCGAAAACTGCGACATTCGCATTTTGAATTTCCGCGAAACTCCCGAAGGTTCCGAGTTTGATTTGACTTGGCGCGGGAACGCGTGGGGGCACGTCGCTTGGGCGCAGTCCGGCATTTTCAACGCGCGCAACGCGGCGATGGCGGCGACGGCGTGCGCGCTTTACACGGCAACGGACAAGCCGGAGTGGGCGTTCCCGCTCGAAAATTTGTCAAAATTCCAAGGCGTAAAGCGCCGTCGGGAAATCCTCGTCGATACGCCGTCGCTCGTCGCGATTGAGGATTTCGGGCATCACCCGACCGCGCTCAAGCTCACGCTCCAAGCGCTGCGGGAACGCTATCCGAACCGCAAACTCATCGCCGCCTTCGAGCCGCGTAGCAACACCGCCGTGCGCAAGCTTTTGCAGGACGCGTTTACGGACGCGCTCGGGAACGCGGACGCCGCGCTCATTGCGCCCGTGCATCATGCTTCGGGTGGCGCGGAAAAAATGAATACGGCGGAAGTCGCGGAAGCATTGCGTTCCCGCGGGGTTGAAGCGCACGCGCCGGAAACGACGGAGCAATTGCTCGCTGTGCTGGAATCGCTCGCCGATGCGGCAACGCCGGATGCTCCCGCGCTCGTTGTGTTTTTCTCCAACGGCGCATTCGGCGGTATCATTAAGCGATTTGCCGATTTGTTTCGCCCGCTGATGTAACGGGAGCGCAGGCTCCGCTCGAATTTTTTTACGGGCGGAGCCGATTTTTCCGCATTCCCGTTTTGGCAAATCGGCGGTAGGGCACAAACTTTTTAAGGAGCCGACAAAAAGCGACGTAAATCCCTTTTTGTCGGCGGAAAGGGCGTCTTTAATCTTTAACCGAACACGCTTTTGCGTTAATTTTTTGCAACACATTTCGAACTTTCTATATAAGCCATGGCACTCATTTCTTTTCGCAGCCAACTCATTGCAGACACCGGAATCAGCACCGGAGACGAAGGCAAGGGACGCCTCATTCCCGAAGTCATTCGCGAGCTTCAAGCCGAAACCGGCAAGCGCGGGATCGTTTCCGTCGTTATGAAAGTGAACGGCGGCGCCAATTCCGGGCACACCGTCGGCGGGCTCAAGCTCAATTTGCTTCCCGCAGGCGTGATCGAAAAGGATGTTGCGGTGCTTGCCATCGGTGCCGGTGTCGTTGCCGACCCGCGCAAATTCCACTGGGAAGCGCGCCCGCTCGAAAATATGGACATCCCGATTTATTCGCGCCTGCGCATCGACGAGCGCACGATGCTCAGCGACGTTTCGCACCGCATGCTCGACCTCGCGTTTGAGGATTACCGCGTGAACGTCTTGAAGCACCTGCCGCGCGGCTCCACGGGGCGCGGAATCACGCCCGCGTATTGCGACGAAGTAGGGCAATGGCAAATCACCTACGCGGATTTCCTCGGACCGAAGGAAGTTTTCGAAGAAAAAATGAATGCGCGCATGGACCGCGCCGAACGCACGATTGAGCACGTTTGCCGCGTGGCGCCGGAGCTTTGGAGCGAATTTTTCAAAAAACTCACCGCCGCCGAAGTGCGCGGGAACGCGCCCGCCATTAAAGACGGCATTTTCACCGAAGCGGATTTTGACTTCACTCAATTCGACGCGGGAACGCCGTTTAAGTTTAATCGCGAAAAAGTCATCGAAGTTTACTGGAACGCCGGGCAGGAGCTTGTTCCCGCGATTTGCGACGTGCGCGATCTCGTGCTCGACACGATGAAGCGCGGTGAATACATCATCGGCGAATTCGGGCAGGCCTACTGGCTCGACAAACGTCACGGCTTCCCGCCGAACGTCACGGCTTCGCACACCTTTACGCCGGAATTTTTCCAATCTGCCGGTATTCCCGCGCAGCTCGTTCACACGATGGGCTGCTGCAAGGCTTACGATACCAAGGTCGGCACGCACGTTTTCCTCACGCAGATGGACGACGAGCATCCGCTTTGCAAACGCCTGAAAAAACTCGAATTCGGCGTCGTTTCCGGGCGTCAGCGCATGGTCGGCTGGTGCGACTGTGTGGAAAAAGCCGACGCGCTCCGCTACGGCGGTTATCAGGATTTGGTCATCAACAAGCTCGACGCGCTTTCTCCCGCCGACGAATGGCAGGGCGGCGACTTGCTCGTATGCGTTGCCTACAAGGGACCGGACGGAAAAATTTACAAACACGTGCCGCGCAACGACGCGCTGCGCCAGACGCTCGTTCCCGTCTACGAAACGCTCCCGGGCTGGACGGAAGACATTTCCGGCGTGCGCTCGTTTAACGACCTTCCCGCGAACGCCAAACGCTACATCGCGTTCGTGATGAAAACCATCGTCGAACTCGCCGACGCTCCCGCGCTCCCGAACCTCCGCTACATCGGCGTCGGTCCGCTCCCCTCCCAAATCATCAAAGACATCCCCCCGACGGAAGAGTTGGTGAAGTTGGCTTAACGCGGTGATGCCCCTAGAACATGTCTATGCCAGAAAAAAAGAAAGCGAAGTGGTTTTCTAGAGATATATTAGTTTCTAGTTTAGTTAGTGGCCTAATAGGTGTCCTGATTCCTAGCGTTTTTTCTGGAACCGTTAGTTTGGGCGTAAATTTGTGGAAATTCTTTGTTGATTTACCTTATGGTATTGCGTCTAGCTACACTCCATATTCCATTCCTATAATTATTGTGTCTCTTTTTGGCGGCTATTTTATTGGGCCGAGCATTGGGTTCTGCTATCTGATTCTTAAAGAAATTATTAACTTAAAGAAGGCGGAGTCGGTAGTAGCTTCAAATAGAGAAGAAAAAAGTGTTTTTATGGAATTAGTTTTTCCGTTTTTATTCTTGTTGTATTGTCTGATTTACCTCGGCTATTTGGTCATATATCCCGCAGCAATAAAATCTAATTTTGTGGTAAAGCTCGACAGGGCTTTAATTTGTGTTGATGCTGCTGACCTTAATCCAATTCGTGCAAAATGGACACTGATGGATTCACGAGAGGATTACTTAAAATTAAAAGCTGAGCTTGCAAAATTAATCGAGGAAAACAGGTAATGTTTTTTCAAAACCTGTAAAAATGAGTGAAAGTTAGTGCGATATTTGCGATGCCTTCGCGTTTTTTTGAGGCAAAGATTGATTTTGCCGGGCGGGAACGTTAGCGTTTTTCCAACGTTCCCGCCTATGACCTCAAAAATATCCTTTGTCGATTTTGCGAAAATGGTTCTTTCGGATGCTCAAGAGCCGATGTCCGTGTCCCAAATTTGGACGGAGGGATGCCGTCTCGGACTGAATGAGCAGCTAAAATCCCTTGGCAAAACACCTGTCGCGACACTCGGCGCAAGGCTTTACGTTTTGTCGAAAAATCCTCAGTCGGGAGTTGTGGCGATCGGAGCGAACCCCAAGAGGTTTGCATGTGGTCCGTCGGCATCAAACTCGCATCCGGTTATGAATAATCCCGGGCGGATTAAACGTAACAAGGAGAAAACATACTCTTTTACGGATTGTGCGCAAAAGGTACTTGAAACATTCGGCGGCGGAAAACCGATGCATTACCGGGATATTACGAATGCAGCATTGCGGCAAGGTTGGCTTAAATCAAGCGGGCAAACTCCGGAAGCAACGATGTATGCACAGATTCTTACGGAGATTCGCCGAAAACAACGTCAAGGGAACTTCTCCCGGTTTGTTCAGCTCGGCAGAGGTCTTGTAGATTTGAATCGAGGGGTTGAGAATGACAGGGGGCTTCGGGCGCAAGTCGAAAAGCACAATGCGTCTATACTTGAGAAATTACATAAAGTTCTGATGAGCATGTCTCCTGTGCGTTTTGAGGAGTTAATAGGAGAACTTCTTGTCGCGATGGGATTTGAAGAAATGGAAGTAACGCGCAGTAGCGGCGACGGCGGAATTGATGTGCGCGGGACGTGGGTGATAACGGACGGAGTCAGTATAAAAATGGCGGTGCAGGTTAAGCGCTGGAAGAAAAACGTTCAGGCTCCGGTCGTCCAAGGCGTTCGCGGAAGCCTCGCTACAGATGAGCGAGGGCTGATTATCACGACAAGTGATTTTTCGAGGGGCGCGCGTTCGGAAGCCGAAGACCCGAAAAGAAGTAGTCCGATTTCTCTCATAAACGGCAAACAACTTGTTCGGCTTTTTGTCGAAAATAATATTCTTGTGCTGCGGGAGCGCATTGATTTGTTGGATTTAAGCGAACTTGAAACGGATTCCGAAAAGACCGAGCCTATATGCGAAAAATAAATAGACAGGTTCCGTAGAGTGGCTTTATATTCGTGCTCGCTCTGAGCCAGCTTTCCGAACGATGAATCGCTATTTCCTATTTTTATTAGTCACTATTGCTTTTGCTATTTGCGGGTGTGTTAGTAATTACTACGAGGAATATTATGTCGCGAATGCGTCTGCGGGAACGGAGTATGAGAAAGTTGACGATGTGAGCCTTCGGTTCTCATCGTCGCCTGATGAAGATTTTGAAGAGGAATTGTTTGCGCTGATTGAGGATGGATATGAGCTGGTCGGAGAGAGTGCGTTTTCCGCAGTGCATTGTCCTTGGGTTTGTGCGATAGAACAGGCTAAGGATGTAGGAGCTACGCTTGTCGTATTTCGTGAAAAATTTCACAGAAGCAAAGTGGTTAAGCGAACTGCTTATGTGTCGTCAACCACGTATTCCTATACGAGCGGAACCGTAAGCGGGTATTCGTCGACAGGCGGATACGTTAGCGGGACTTACAGCGGGCATACCGGAAATACAACGCTCCACGCAGTTCCGTATTCCCAAGAAGCGGACTACTACAACCAATACGGCTTCTTTTTTCGGAAGCGAAAATTTGACGGGAATTTTTACGGTGTAATATTGGCGTTCCCGCAGTTTTTGCCCGGGGATAGCGATTCGGACGAAATAACGGTGCACATTGCGGCTGTCGTAAAAGGGACAAGGGCGCGGGAAGACGGTTTGTCCCGAGGCGAAATTGTCGATAAAATAAACGGAATCCCGATTAGGACAAAGAAAGACATAAAGCCTTTTGCGGCGGGACGCGAAAATATCGTTAGCGTTTCAGTAAGAAAGGAACAGAAATGAGGAAGAGCTTTTTTGCGATTATTGCGGTGTTGTTTTCGGCCGTTTTGTCGGGTTGTTTATCGTATTCCCGAGGCTATTGCGATGGAGGAGTGTTTTTAAGAAAGAATTTAACGGAATCGCAAAAATACCCGATAACTTATTCCGTCGAATACATACAGGCGGATCTTGTTGAGCGTCCGTTGAACGGAGACAACGATACTGCTTTTCGTGAGTCCTTGCGGGAAGCATTAGAAGCGACGGGCTTGTTTTCTTCCGTCCGATATGAGCGGGAAGCTTCTGAAGATTCTTATCATATCGAGTTTAGAATTTGGCGTTCGGGAACGGACAGTGATGTAGCTGCTGCGGCAGGCGCTGTTTGCGGCGGCACGTTGTTCCTGATTCCTGCCGGCGTGGATGAAACGTTGGACGTAAGTGCCAATATCGTTTTGAGAAAGGAAACTTTAACGAGTTTCGGAAAAGCTGAAAGCGTGCGCACGGTCTGTTGGTTGCCATTTCTGCCGTTTTGCATTAGCCCGATAATTACTCACAACTATGTCGATGATAAGCTTGTGAATTCGTTGGTAAGTGAGGTTGCGAAATTCCATTACGAGCAGTTCGTTTTGGTGAAATGACAAAAGCGTAAATTCCACAAGCGGGGGTATTCAGGAAAAATCTATCTTAACGGAAAAGTTGAAGGTTCGCCATGAAAACAAAATTCATTCTTTTTGCCGCGCGATGCCTCATTTAAAAGTGCACTGAAAGTTGTGGTGAGGCGGGCAGGGCGTTCCCGCAGGAACGCGATTAGTGGGCGATTTTGAGGAGGATGACGCCGGCGACGATGAAGAACGCACCGAGCAGGCGCAGGAGGTTGAGCGCGTCGTGAAACGCGATTACGCCGATCGCGAAGGTGCAAACGGCACCGATTCCCGTCCACACGGCGTAGGCGGTTCCGACGGGAATTGTTTTTTGGGCGAAATAAAGAAAAACGCCGCTGAGCGTCATGGCTACGACGGCGAAGGCGATCCACGCGAATTTGTGCGGCGAGCCTGCCGCCATTTTCAGTCCGAACGGCCAACCGACTTCAAATACTGCGGCGACCAAGAGATAAATCCATCCCAACATGATTTTCCCAATAAAACGAATTTCCGGTTTTGAATAAATCCTTATTTAAAATTTTGATTCCGGAAAATCCGAGGACAGGAAGAAAATCTTGCGCGGGAACGCAATTTTTTTGAAAAATTAAGCTATGGAAAAACGAGAGGATACTGCGGCGACGCCTCAGGAAACGGTGAACGACAAATTTATGCTTTGGGGAGAACAATGTGTCGGAGCGGAAGATTCCCGCGTCGAATTTAAAGGTTCAGCCGTGGTTTCGGCTCGTATTTCGGCGATAATTAAGCATCTTCTCGCAACAACTCCGAGGGAGGCACAGGACGAGGAGTTTCGTAAAAAAATCCGTCGGCTTGAAAAACTCAGTCCGCATGTGCAGGCATGGATTTTGGCAAAAGCTATCGCGGGTATGGCAAATAACGGCGGCGGAACCCTTTACCTCGGCGTGGCGGATTGCGGCGTGGTGACGGGGCTTCAAAGTTCGTTTGACGCGCTGAAAGAAAAAATAGGAACGAAAAAGGGAGTGAAGCGAACAGATGTTTTTCAGCGGATTTTACGTCGGCGCATCGGAAAAATGTTTCGCGACAGCATATTCGCGGGAACGCTCTACGAGATGCAGTTTCGGAAAACCCGCAAAAGAAAGCTTGAGTATTGTGCGATACGGGTAAGACCGTCTCCGGTTCCGATTTTTATTTGCGAAGAGCCGCGTTTGCGCGAAGAGACCGAGGCGATCCCGAAAAAAAACGCCTACGGAAATCTTTTCGTGCGTGTGGGAAATTCGACGGAACTCTGTCCTGTTCGCGAACGGGAACGCTTCATTGCGGCGCGTTTCGGGAAATTTTCCAAATTCAAAAAAATCCTGTCTTTTTTGATGGATCCGATTCGTCGCGCTGTTCTGTGTGCGTTTGCGGGACGGTCGTCGAATTAATGTCTTGAAGGGCTGGGAATCAGTGTGTTTTCCTTGTCGTATGCTTCCGGTTTCTTCTGTTTTCTCGGGTTCTTTTGCCGACACCAAACCTCATTATGAATTGCTCGACGGTTTGCGCGGTGTTGCGGCACTTTTGGTGCTCGTTTATCATATTTTTGAGGGTTTCGCGTTCGCGGAAAGCGTGAGCGGCGACGGGAACGGGCTTATCTCCACGCTCAATCACGGGCACATTGCCGTGGATTTCTTTTTTATACTTTCCGGCTTCGTTATCAGCTACGCCTATGATGACCGATGGGGCAAGATGAGCCTCGGCACGTTTTTCAAACGCCGCTTAATCCGCTTGCATCCGATGCTCGTCATGGGCGCGATAATCGGCGTGGCGGCGTTTGCCTTTGTCGGTTTCGAGAAATGGGACGGGAACGCGGCACCGTCATTTTGGGTTATGCTCGCGCTTTTGCTGACAATGCTGATGGTGCCTGCGGTGCCGGGCGTGCCTTACGAAGTGCGCGGGAACGGCGAAATGTTTCCCCTGAACGGACCGAGTTGGTCATTATTTTTTGAATACATCGGAAATATTCTCTACGCGCTGCTTATCCGGAAGTTTTCGACAAAAATGCTTGCGGTTTTTGTCGCGGTTTCGGGAATTGCTCACGCGTGTTTTTTCGCGGGCGACGTTTCCGGCTACGATTGCGTGGGCGTGGGGTGGACAATCGACAAAGTCAATTTCTGGGGCGGCTTGGTGCGGATGCTGTTTCCGTTTGCGACGGGAATGCTTTTGGCGCGCACGTTTAAACCGCGCGAAATCAAAGGCGCGTTTTGGATTTGCAGTGCTTTGCTGATTACGCTTTTTGCCGTGCCGTATATTGCTCCCGTGAGTGAAAAATACAGCCTGAACAGCCTTTACGAAGTTGCCTGCATCGCGTTTGTTTTTCCGGGAATCGTGTGGTTGGGCGCTTGCGGAAAGTGCAGCGGAGTAACGGCGCGCGTGAACAAATTTCTCGGCGATTTGTCCTATCCGCTCTACATCGTGCACTATCCGATAATGTATATTTTCTACGCGTGGCTTGTTGAAAAACGCGTTTATACGTGGGGCGAAACTTGGCTCGCTTCTTCTGCGGTGCTCGCAGCGAGTGTCGCGCTCGCGTGGATTTGTCTGAAGTTTTACGACGTTCCCGTGCGCCGTTGGCTGGCGGGAAAACTCAAGTAGCGGACAAAAAGCGTTCCCGAGCAGGGGCGTTCCCGCTCCTTCCCGGAAACGCTTTTTTATTGAATAAAACCGGATTAGTAGTCTTTATTTGGGCGCATGAAAACTTTTCGCCAGCTCGCTCTTCTTGTCTGCTTTTCCGGAGTTTCCTTTTCTGCGCCGGGGGCGAATGAAGCCGGCTCTGCGTGGGCACCCGGCGTTTCTTCGGGAAAAGGTTGGATTGACGTGAACAAGGCGCATTATCCGTATTCCGGCGAAGATGCGTGGGAAATGGGCAAAGGGAGTGTAAGTTCTTATACCGACTCAAATATGTGTTGGGCGGCGCAGTCCTCGAATATGCTTCAATATTGGCAAAATGCGTATGTTGCCGCCGGGAACGTTCTTCCTGCGGGAACGCCGGACGGCTATATCGGCGGGCGAGAAAATAAAACGCGGCGGCAGTATCAGATTTTTGAATACTTTATTGAAAATTGGACGGATGACGGCGGCTCCGCCGAATACGGGATTCCGTGGTATTTTTCCGGAGGTTTTTACAGTGAAGTTCCGACCGGACTTGGTTGGTCCGAGTATTTGGGCGGAGCGGAAAAAGGCGGATTTTTTAAGAATATTTATCCTACTGCCGAAAATTTGAAAAACAGCGGCGATTTTCTTTTTTATACGTATTCGAGCAAAGATTCTTCAAATACGTTTAACAGTCTGAAGGGATTTTCGTCGTTGCTTATCACCAGCCTTCAAGATGCCGTTGTCGGGCTGAATATTTATGTTCCTCAAAGCTCGGGAACATCTCTCAAACACGCGGTAACGCTTTGGGGTTGCGATTATGACGCGGCGGGAATTGTTACGAAAATTTATCTGACTGATTCCGACGACGGAGAAGTTGCCCTGAAATCTTTTGCACTTTCTGAAAATTCAGGAAGCATTTATCTCACGGATTATACAGAAAACGGCTTAACGAGAATCCAAGATTTTTCGATGCTTTCGGTGGAAGATTTTTTGCCGATTCCGGAGCCGTCGGCGTTCGGTTTGATTGCGGGAACGTTCGTGCTCGGATTGGCGACTTGTCGTCGCCGGCGGAAAATTTGATTCTGCACGGAAACGGCTCGAAGGCTTGCGGAATTTTTCAGTAAAGCCCGAGCTTGCTTTCTTCGTTGTTGTTTTTGGTGTTCGGAACTCCGGGGGCTTTGAGCGGGCATTTTCCCTGTGGCGAATAGCGTTTGGCGGTAACGTTCCCGTCGGCGTCGATTTCAAAAAGGCTCAGGCTCAACGTGCGATCGGCTCCGTCGTTCGGATCTGTCGTGGAAACGTAGCCTGTGTATCCGGCATTCATATACGTGAACGCGATTTCCCGAATTTTGCAACGCTTGCTGTTTTCGGGAACGCAAATCGGGATTTTTTCTCCGGGAGGAAGGAAAACGCGTCCGCCGCCGAGGTAGTTATCCCAGCCGTTGGAGTGGTTGTGTCCGTAGAGGAAAAAGATATTTAGCCCGTTTTCGGCATGGCGGTTTATCACATCTAAAAGATGCTTGGCATAGCGCGCGTCTCCGTGGTGGTAGGTGCGCATGGAATAATGAAGCGGGAGGTGTGAGCAGATAAAAATCGGCGCGGAGAATTTTTGTTTGTATTTTTGATTCAGATACGAATCGAGATTTTCGGCGGCGCGCCTGACGGTGTCTTCGTCGTCGGAAATTTTAGGGTTCCCGTTTGTCGGGCGGTCTCCCTGATACCACATATAATCGTCCTCGTTGATGACGAAAACGCCGTAACGCCGATGCGCGGGATCGTTGTCGCCGCTCGGTGCGAGTCCTGCCGTGCCGACGGGATCGTGATTGCCCTGAATGAGAACGAGTTCGTGCGGCTCTATTCCGAGTCGCGCCGGGAAAAGAGCGTTTTTTAATGCGGAGATTCCGCTTTCGCTTTCTCCGCGTCGATTGTTAAGCCGGGTTGTATAGTCGCCGCAAAAAAGAAATCCGTCGATATTTTCGTAGCCGTCTTTTTTAATTTGATTGAGAATTTCCCGGACGGTGGCGGCTCCGCGCGCATCGGTTTGTGCCTGAAAATCGGAGCCGGCGACGAGGACGGTTTTTTCCGACGAGGCGCACGCCGCCAGCGGAAAGCAGAGCAGAAATGTCAGAAGCGTTTTCACGCTAAAGAGCGTAGAACGGGCGCGGCGTTCCCGCAAAAGAATTTTTAAAAGAAAAAGCCCGTTCCGTGAACACGGAAGGGCTTCGAGCTTTGTTTTTATTCAGATTCAAGAACTCGAACCGGGCGTTCGGGGCGGGCACCGTTCTCGTCGGAAACGTAAACATGCTCCCAAACGAGCCTTACTTTGTCGCCGGGCTTAAGTGCCGCGATTTTTTCGGCAAGGGCAGGCGGGACATCGCTTTCCCCCGTTGTGGATTTGAGCATGAAAATAAATTCGTCGGTCTGCGGGTCTCCGTATTTTCCGAATTGCTCGTATTTATTGTAATTTTCAATTTTGAAAACAGCGAGCGTTCCCGAATGTCCGCAACGGTCCGGGCAAAGCATGGAGCGACCCATGCAAACGTGGCGGCGTGCACCTTGGAAAACGGCGTTGGTGTCGTGTCGGGAAAGCACTTCGATTTTCCCGCTCGCCTTTGTCGTCGGCGCGGGAACGCGTTCTTCTTGCGTTTGCGAGGCAGGTTCAGCCGTTTTGGCGGATTCCGAAGAAACGGGCGCGCAGGAGGTCGCGATTACGGCGGCGAGAATGCCGGAAATGAAGGCGGGAGAAAAAACGTTTTTCATAGTTAATAAACGAAAGCGTCGTGGTGTTGCCGATTTGTCTGATTTTTATTTTTTCTTGTTTGAAATCGAAAGTTTACTTTTTGAGGTGTCTTGATAGAGGCGAACCCAATCGACGTGCATTTCAACGGGAAGTTGACTCGGATTGACTTTCCCGACCCAGCTTCCGCCGAGTTGCATGTCGACGAGCAAATAAAACGGTTTGTCAAAGGGCCACTGCCCGGCAGGCACTTCGGCGGGAACGCGCGGATAAGTGAGGGTTTCTTTCCCGTTGATGCGGAAAATGAGCTTCGTCGGGTGCCACTCTACGCAGTAAACATTGTAGTCGTCTCGTTTTATTTTCCCCGTGGCGCCTTTGGGCGGGTAGCCGCCTTTGGGCGAGTGCGTGTAGCGGGAGTGAACGGTTTGGTAGGCGAAGTCGTCGAAATTGAGATGCTCCATGATGTCGATTTCTCCGGCGTCCGGCCAACTGCCTTTTTCCGGAAGCATCCAGAGCGCGGGCCATGCTCCCTGTGCGCAGTCGAGCTTGGCGCGGATTTCGATTTTTCCGTAGCAAAAAGAAACTTTTCCCTGAGTGGAAATTCCGCCGGTAATAAAGGGAGACGGATCCTTTTTCGTGTTGCGATTTACTTTTCCGCGAAGAATCAGTTTTCCGTTTTTTACGGAAAACAGAGAGGGATCCTTGGACATTGTGTTTTTCCAGTCCGGTGTGCCGCGTTCGATTTTGGACCAATAGCGGGGATTGATTTTATTGCCGTTAAATTCGTCGGACCAAACCAGTTTCCATTTCGGTGCGGCGTGTGCGGAGAGCGGAATCGCCGCTAAAAATGCGAGCGCAAAGAGGGCGGGAACGCAACGAAGAAATCTCATGCGGCACATTCTATGTCGCGGGAACGCAAAGAACAATCGCGATTTTAGGTGCGCGAATGCAAATAAAAAAGCGGCAATGAATGCCGCTTGTAAAAGGAGATTTTTGCTTTTTAGCTTAACCGAAGAAAATATCTTCGAGCGCGAGGCAAAGCGTGTGGTAAATCGGCAGGTGAAGCTCCTGGATTTTAAAGGTGGTAGAGTCGGGAACGCAGATGCAGACATCGGCAAGTGTTTTAAGTTTTCCGCCGCTTGTGCCGGAAAGCCCGATTGTTACCAAGCCTTTGGCGCGTGCGACTTCCATCGCGTAGCCGACGTTTTTGGAATTACCGGAAGTGGAAAGCCCGAGAAGCACATCTCCCTTGTTTCCCAGCCCCCAAACGAGTTGCGCGTAACCGTAATACGGGTCGCAGTCGTTGAGCCAAGCCGTGTTGATGGCACCGAGGCTGTGGAGCGGGATTGCGGGGAGCGCGTCCTGAAGTTTCGCGGCGAGTTCTTCGCCGAGGCGTTCCCGCGCTTCCGCATTGAGCGGGCGCTTTGAGCAGAAGCCTTTCAGCAGTTCGCCGGAAATATGGTCCGCGTCTGCCGCGCTTCCGCCGTTCCCGCAAATCAGCAGTTTCCCGCCGTTGCGATAGGAGGCGGCGAGAAGATCCACGGCGCGTTGAATGTCTCCGGCGCAGGGCGCGAGAAGCGGATAACGGGAGATTAAAAGTTCGATTTGCGGGTGCAGGGGCATGGCGGGAACGTAAGTTTGGACGGATTATTTGTAAAAAGCGTTAATTTTTTCGGAAACGTCTTTGTAGGTCGAATCCGCCATGTAAAGAGCTTTGTATTCGGCGATGGCTTCGTCGCGCTTGCCGGATTTTTCCAAAGCGTTGGCGAGTTCGTAAACGACGTCTTTTTTCAAATCGTTCATCAGCCCGATTTCTCCCTTGGCGACGGCGAGTTGGTCTGCCGCGAGGTCGAATTTACTTCCGGCAATGAAGGCGCGTCCGAGATTGAGCATTGCCAAATGTCGGTTTTTCGGTGAGCGCTGCGCGAGTTGGAGTTCGCGAATTGCGCCGTTGACGTCGCCGCCGTCTAAGAGCATGAGCCCGAGGTCGTAGCGGTAGTTGTAGTCGTTCGGATATTTTTCGACGAGGGTTTGGATTGCCTGCAGTTTGTAGGCTTTTTCGGCGGCGCGAAGTTTTTCCAAATAGTCGGCGTATTCTGCGTTCCCGGGATTTTCGGCAACGATTTTTTCGGCGGCGCGAATGCAGTTTTCGTAGTTTTCCGCCGTGAGCGAGTGTTCGAGTTTTTCGAGTGTCGCGTCGGTTTTTCCGTTGGTCGTTTGTCGTGCCTGCTGGATTGCCCAAATTGCGGCATTGAGGTCGCCGGCAATTTTGTAATTACGGGAGAGGTCGCGGAAAATTTGGGTGTTTTCGGGATCGGCTTGTGCCGCTTCGAGGAGTTTCGGGATTTCGGCGGCGGCGGATTCCGCATCGGAGACCACGCGGGATTTCTTTTCGAGTTCGAGTGCTTTTTCCTTGTCGGCAATTTTGCTGCGATAGTCTCCGTCGCCTTCCCAGCTTTTTTTCATCGTCATTTTAACGGAAACCTGCCGGGCAAGTTCCTGCAAATCGCCGTCTCCGGGGAATTTTTTCAATGCTCCGTTTACGGCTTTTTCGGCGCGGTCGCCGTCGTTATCATTCAGATACGCGTTGACGAGGAGCTTGTAATTTTCCGTTTTCGGCTCTACGGCAACGATTTCTTCGTAGGCGAGTGCGACGGCGTCCCAAAGCCCGAGCGTTTCCGCGGCGGCGGCGAGCAATTTGTTTGCGGGAATGTCGAAAGGATTTTTCGCGAGCATTTTTTCGGCGTGCTCCATTGCCGCCGTCGGGTTTGACTTTGCGACGGAGGACTTTCCGGCAAGAGAAACGGAGCTGAGGAGTTTTCCGAAGCCGCCGCCTGCCGGTTTGTTGCCGTTTACGGCTTTTTGGGCGCGGCGGAGAATGCGGCGGACTTCCGTGCATTCCGGGTGTCTTCCGAGAACCGCTTGGCAGGTTTCCGCCGCGAACTGCGGATTTCCGCGGGCGATGGCGTTTTCTGCGGCGGCAATTTGCTTTTGCTCGCGGGGATCAATGTCTTTCAGAAGAACTTTGGGCATGGGTATATTTTTATCTAAAGGGTTTTACGGCGAAAAAAGCTTGAGAAAGCGCAAATGATGCGCGTTCCCGCGTATTTTTTCAAGAAAAACAAACGAAGAGACGCGGATTAAGGCTGAATATGAAACGGGAAATTTCCGTTTGCGTTCCCGTTCCCGAAAAAGCCTACGAGCAGATGCGCGTAACGGCGGATTCGAACGAATCGTGCGCCGAGAGAATTTCGATTTCGAGGCGCAGGTAATAAATCGGTAGCGGCGGTTTGAGGTCGCGGGAAAGTCGCACCATGTCTTTTTCCGTTGTTACGATAAATTCGACATTCGCGCGAACGGCACCGGAAAAAACTTCGTCCAAATCTTTTTCCGTAAAACGGTGGTGATCCGAAAAACGGCGATTGTAGGCGATTCTTGCCCCGTAGCGGCGAACAAATTCTTCAAATTTGTCCGGCGTGGCGATCCCGCTGAAAGTGGCGACCCGGCGATCCTTCATTTCTTCCAACTCAATATCGGGTAAATCTCCGAAAACGGCGCAAAGTCTCTTGGGCTGGTGTGTGCATTCGATAATTTCCACGTCCTTGTTGTAGCTGTGAATTTTATCGATGAGCGGTTGCGTGTTTTTCCCGTCGGATTTGGTCAGAAAAATATAGCTTCCCCGCGTGAGGTGATCCACCGGTTCGCGCAGAATGCCGCGCGGGAGCATGAGCCCGTTCCCGAAGGGATTCGTTTTGTCCACAAGAAGCAGATTGATGGAGCCCCGCAAAGGCAGGTATTGCATGCCGTCGTCGAGAATGATGACATCCACGCCGAAGCGGCGAATGGCGTATTCTCCGGCGTAAACGCGGTCGCGGTCGACGACGACGCAAACCCCGCAGGAAACCAGATTTCGCGCCAGCATGTAGGGCTCGTCTCCGGCAACGTCCGCGCCGACGAGCACGTTTTTCCCGTCGGAAACAACGCGCGGGAGCGGGCGTTGAACCAGGTTGAACCACCGGGCGATGCGCCGCCAAAGCGGTTCTTTTTTGGATTTGTAGCCGCGGGAAAGAATCGCAACCTTGCGTCCGTGAGAAGCCATGACGCGTGCCATTTTTTCGACAACGGGCGTTTTTCCGGTGCCACCGACCGTCAGGTTGCCGACAACGACGACTTTGCACCCGAGCGGCGTGTCGCGGAGAATGCGGTTGCGGTAAAGGAAAAACCGCAGGGCGACAACGCGTTTGAACAGGACGGAGAGCACTCGCAAAAATCTGCCCAACGCACGCGCCGCCGGACTGTCGGGAGCGCGGTCGTAAATGACGTCCGTGACGAATTGTTCAAAACGTTCGCCGAGGGAACGCATGTCCTGTTGCTGAGATTCCATCGATAAAATTGCAGAAAAACTAAACAGAGGCTTGCCGATTTTCAAGCCGTAGTTATTCTATTGCGGCTTTATTTGTTCTTAGGGTTATGCAACTGGAAATTCTTCGCACTAAAATTCTTCGCGCCGAAGTAACCGACGCGCAGCTTCACTACGAGGGTAGCCTTGCCATCGATAGTGAAATCATGCAAATGATCGGAATGTTGCCGAATGAGAAAATTCTCGTCGGGAACATTTCCAACGGGCATCGCTTCGAAACTTATGCCATTCCCGCGCCCGCCGGTTCCCGCGAGTTTTGTCTGAACGGCGCGGTGGCGCATCTCGGAAAAGTCGGAGACCTCATCGTCATCATGTCGTTCGCGCATATGGAAGAAGCCGAAGCTTTGAAATGGACTCCGCGCGTGGTGGTTTTCGGCGAAGGCAACACGAAAATCGTGAAGCTTCAGAGCGATGTCGCTCCCGCCGAAATCGTAGCGAAATTCAAGCAATAATCATTTCCGGATTTCACGTTCCCGCTTAAATTAGCGGACGAAAAAGAAAAACGCCTCGAAAAAAAATCGGGGCGTTTTTTTGTTTTTTTAGCGCAATTCAAATTCGCGAACGAGAAGCCATTCGTCCTGCGGGAGCGTTGTGCGCATTCGCATTGCTTTAATTTGCGTTCCCGCCGGAAGCGTTGCTTCGGCAAATCCGTCCTTGAAGCGGGCAACGGTGCGCCAAAGCTCGCCGTCGGGCGAAATTTCCAAAACGCCGTGGTGAAGCCGGTCGCCGCCGCCGCCGGTTTCGTTTTTTCCGGTGATGCAGCGCACGGTGGCGGCGGATTGGATTTCGTCAAAAAATATCGTGAGGCAATCTCCGCGCTTGGGTCCGCGGGTGGTCCAAAAAACGGTTTCGCGGGTCCCGTCGAAAACGCGCGCGGGAACGTTGCGCCCGTTGGTCGGCAAGGTTGAAGTGATGGTGGCTTTCGGCAAATTCAACAGGCGTTCGTTGATGCGCCCGAGGGATCCGTCCGGAAAAATTGTGCGGGCGCGCAGGCAGAGAAGATTTTCGCCCGACGGCACGGGAACGCTTTCGGTTTTGGCAATCGGAGATTGCAAGGTCGGTTCGCTTCCGTCGAAAGTGTAGGCGACGCCGGCATTTTTCAGATCGGGAAGAAAACGGATTGTATCGTTTTCAAGGAGAATTTGAATGCCTTCCGGGCGGCGGTAACGGATTCCGGCGCGTTCGAAACGTTTGTATTGTTCGACCATTCTTTCCTGAAAATCTTCCCAGTCGCGTTGTTTTTGCGGAGTCCAGACGGCTTCGGCGAGCGCGGAAATGCGCGGCGCAATCATGTATTCCGCGTGTTTTTCGTTCGGAATGTATTCTGTCCAAAGGTTGGCTTGCCCGCCGAGAATGTGCTCGTGAAACGCGGCGGGAACGCCTTGGGTCGGATTAAATTCGTAGGCGCGTTCAAGCGGAATAAAACCGCCGAAAGAGCGTGGCTCACCGGAATGGGATTGGGAATAATCGTAGTAGCAATGCGAGTTCGGCGACATTACGACATCGTGGCGCATCCGGGCGGCGGCGATCCCGCCGTCTGCGCCGCGCCAGCTCATGACGGCGGCTCCGGGCGCGAGTCCGCCTTCGAGAATTTCGTCCCAGCCGATGAGGCGTTTGCCGTGGCGGGCGAGGATTTTTTGCACACGGCGAATCACGTAGCTTTGAAGTTCGTGCTCGTTTTCCAGATTTTCTTCGCGAATTTTGGCTTGGCATTTCGGGCAACTTTTCCACCGGATTTTCGGGCATTCGTCCCCGCCGACGTGGATAAACGTTCCCGGGAAAAGTTCGGCGACCTCCGAAAAAATATCTTCCCAGAATTTGTAAACTTTTTCGTTTCCGGCACAGTAAACATCTTCGGAAACTCCGCCTACGAGGCGAATTTCGTAGGGGCCTCCCGTGCATCCGAATTCCGGATACACGGTGAGCGCGGCAACGGCGTGCCCGGGGAGCTCTATCTCGGGAACGATTGTGATATTGCGGCTTGCGGCGTAGCGGACGATTTCACGAATTTCGTCCTGCGAATAAAATCCGCCGTAATTGCCGGCACTGTCGTAGTGTGAAGATTGGTCCGGGTTTAGCCCGAAGCCGATGTGTTTGCGCCACGCGGCGCGGCGGGTGAGTTCGGGATATTTTTTGATTTCGATACGCCAGCCTTGGTCGTCGGTCAAATGCCAATGCAGGGTGTTGATTTTTTGCGAAGCGAGTAAATCGATGAATTTTTTAATCCATTCCGGCGATTGATAGTGGCGAACGGAATCGAGCATGAATCCGCGCCATGCGAAGCGAGGATAATCGACGATTTTTTGCGTGGGAAGTTTGATTTCCGTCGCGTTCCCGTCGATTTGCGGCAGGAGAATTTGCAGAAGCGTTTGAATGCCGTAAAAATGTCCGGCGTAGCTTTGTGCGGAAATTTTGATTTTTTCGCGATCGATTTCGAGAACATAGCCTTCCGCGTTCCCGTTGACGATTTCGGGATTTTCAAGCGGTGCCAAAATAATCGGGCAGGAAAAATTTTCTCCGTAACGTTCTTTTGTCGCTTTGTAAAAGTAAGCAAGCAGTTCCGGAGCGTTTTTTACGGAGGAATGAGCTTGGGCGGGGCGAGCTTCGTTTTTTTTCAAAACAAGCGGCGCGTCTGTAGATTTTTCAACGGAAACGGGAAGCGGCACCAATCCGCCGAGCAATTGCACCGCGGGAACGGCGAACAATGATAAGGCGAGCAGGGCAGGAACGAATATTTTTTTCATACGCTTATGTTGAAGCATTTTTCCTCAAAAGGGAAAATTGAAATTTGCCGAAGCGCATGCTTTGGAAAAAGTGGAGAAGTGGAAGAGTGGAAGAGTGGAAGAGCTTAAAAGTTTAGTCGTTTCGCTTGCGAAACAAGGAAAAGAATCCTTTTTTTATTTTATAAAAGTAAAACTCTCGGCGAAGCCGACTCCACTTTTCCACTTCTCCACTTCTCCACTCTTGTTGTTCCGTTCGGAACAACAAATTTCAATTTGCGGGAACGCGGGAACGCGCGTAAGCTTCCCCGCCATTATGGATTTGAAAATTGCCGTTTTGCCGGGCGACTACATCGGACCGGAAGTCATGGAAGCCACGTTGCCGATTCTCGAAAAGGCACTCAAAAAACACGGACATACGCTCGAATATTCCGTTCACCCCGTCGGCGGCGCCGGCATTGATGCCTGCGGAAAGGCGCTTCCCGACGAAACGCTCGCGGCGTGCCGCGCGGCGGACGCGATTTTGTTCGGCTCCGTCGGCGGACCGAAATGGAAAGACGTTCCCCGCAACGAACAGCCCGAACGCGGCGCGCTTTTGCCGCTTCGCAAAAATTTCGAGCTTTTCGCAAACGTGCGCCCCGGCTTGCTGCTTCCCGCGCTCATGCAATCTTCACCAATCGCTCCCGCGCGCATTCCGAACGGGATCGACATGGTTTGCATTCGCGAGCTCACCGGCGGAATTTATTTTGGGCAACCCAAGCAAACGACGACGCTCCCGAACGGCGAGCTCGAAGCCGTTGACACGATGCGTTACCGCACGAGCGAAATCGAACGCATCACCGACGTCGCCATCGCCACGGCGCGCGGGCGGGAACGCAAAACGATTTGCCTCGTCGATAAATCCAACGTGCTCGAAACTTCCGTTTTGTGGAATAAAATCGTCACGGAACGCGTCGCCGCGCTTGCGCCGGATGTTACGCTGACGCACTTGCTCGTCGATAACGCCGCGATGCAACTCGTCGCCAACCCCGGACAATTCGACGTTTTGCTGACGGAAAATATGTTCGGCGATATTTTGTCCGACGAAATGGCGGTCGTCTGCGGTTCGCTCGGTATGCTTTCTTCCGCATCGCTCGGCGCGCAGAAAAACCGCTACGGCTTCCCGTTCGGGCTTTACGAGCCGTCCGGCGGGAGCGCGCCCGACATTGCCGGGCAGGACAAGGCGAATCCCTGCGCGCAGATTCTTTCCGCCGCGCTCATGTTGCGCCACAGCTTCGGCTTGCACGACGTTGCCGCAGAAATCGAAGCGGCGGTGCGTGCGACAATCGACGCGGGAACGCGCACGGCGGACATTGCTTTCGGCGGGAACGCCGTCGGCACCAAAGCCATGGCGGCGGCAATTTTGGAAAAAATCTAAGTCGCGCGCGTTGCGAAAAAAAAGCCGGAGGCGTTATTCTCCGGCTTTTTTTTGAAAAGAATTAATCGACTTTCGGCTTCTTCGGCGTGAGCGGTTTTCCGTCGCCCTTAAAGGTTTTGTTGGGAAGCCAAGTTTGGTTGCGCCCGAAGAAGGCGATTTTTCCGCGAACGATAAGGTTTTCTCCGTCTCGCCAAATGGCGCACCCGTAAACTTTGCCTTTTTGCGGATCTAAAATTTTCCCGTCGTTGTATTCGTTCCCGTCCTTTTCCAAATCCCAAATGATGTCCAAGCCGAGAATTTTCGGAGAGCCGGGAATTTTTGCCGTCGCGTTTTTGTTTTTCAAAACATCGACGACGCGACCGTAAATTTTTCCTTCGTATTCGTAAATTTGAACGACGCTTTTGGCTTCCTTGGTTTCGTCGTCAATCGTAGTCCAAAATCCGACAACGCCGTCGGCAAACGCCAAAACGGAACTTAGTGCGAGAGCGAGGAGGGCAAACAGAGCTTTTTTCATCATTGGTAAAAAGTTGGAGGTTTTCGTGAAAGTGCAGATACCTTATCAGATTTTTTCTCCTTCAAAAACTTTTTTTCGGAAACCTTATTCGCACGCTGAACGTTCCCGCCGCGTAACGGAGCAGAAATGTTTTTAACGCAAAGCTTATTTTTCTCGGCGGCTTAGCGGCTTTGCGCGAGTTTTTGGTAGGCGGGAACGCTGTTTTGCGCAACGAATTGCGGCTATTTTCGAAATTCCGGCGGTTTTTTGAGCCGGAAATTTTGTAAAAAACATCGCGTTCCACTCTTATTTAAAAAGAGACTGGATACCGAGGGCGATGAGAATGAGTCCGGCGAGTGTGCCGAGAAGCTTTGTCGGGAGTTTTCTGAAAAATCGCGTGGAATGGAAAGCGGCGAGCACGCAGAAAAAAGTCGTTCCCGCGATAATTACGGCAGGGATGAAAATTTCTCCGGCGAGCGGCGTTCCCGCATGGGGCGGCGGACGCGAGCAGGCGATTCCCGCGCCGACGGCAAACGCGTCGATGCTCGTGGCAATGCCGATGGCGAAGATATTTTTCCAGCGGCGCAAAACGCAACGGTTGCAGCCCCGGCAGGCGCATTCCGGTGTTTCCGTCCATGCATTGCGGATAAAGGTTGCGCCGAGCAGTAAAAATACGCCGAATGCGAGCCAGTTTGCCCATTCGCCGACGTGATGCACGAACGTTCCCGCCGCAAAAAAACCGAGCGTCGGCATTAAGCCCTGAAAAATGCCCGTGACGAAGGCGAGTTTTATCGGACAAAGCCGGGTGTGTTCCCGCGAAGTCAGCCCGCAGGAAAAGGCGACGACGGAGGCATCCGTCGCAAGAGCCAAGCCCAGCCCGACTGAGGAAGCGAGATTCACGGCGGGAACGCGTCAGAGAGCGTGCGAGGGCACACAGGAACGCACGTCGATGAGCCGTGCTTCAATCTCTGCGGGAGACATTGCCTGAAGTGCGTCGAGCGTGACGGCGTTTGCCACGCTGTGGTCGCCGGAGGCGATGCGGCGCAGGGCGGTTAGCGACGCGCCGGGACCGAGCTTGCGCCCCAAGTCGTGTGCGAGCGTGCGCACGTAAGTGCCCTTGGTGCATTCGACGCGAAAATCGACGCTCGGCAAATTTGCGCCGATAATTTCGAAGGAGGAAATGCGGATAAAACGCGGTTCGCGTTCCGTTTCCTGACCTTTGCGCGCCATTTTGTAAAGTGGTTGTCCGTTGATTTTAATCGCGGAGAACATGGGCGGCGTCTGATATTGGTCGCCGAGCATGGAGCGCATGGCTTCCGCGATTTTTTCCGTCGTGATTTCGGCGGGAACGGGATTTTCTTCCACGATTTCTCCGTCGGAATCCTGAGTATTGGTAACGCAACCGAGCTTTAGTGTGCCTTCGTAAATTTTTCCTTGGCTCATCAAATATTGAGAAGCCTTGCAGGCGGTGCCGACGAGGATAACGAGCAGTCCTGTTGCCAGCGGATCAAGCGTTCCCGCGTGTCCGACTCGGCGCGTGTGCAGAATGCCGCGCAGTTTGGCGACGACGTCGTGCGAGGTCCAGCCCGTCGGTTTATCGATGAGCAAAATTCCGTTGTAATCGCTCATGAAAATTTATGCTTTCTTTGCGGAGGCGGCTTTTTTCTCGGCGATGACGGCATCGCATTTTTCGAGAATCGCTTCCGAGCCTGCGTATTTGTAATCGTCGATGATTGCGCGGCAGGGACGGCCTTTTTCGTTTTTGTAGTGAACGACGGCGATGCCTTTGTTTTTCCACTTGCGGCGGTCGATGCCGAAAACGGAATCGAAGCGGACGGAGGTTTTTCCGTTGAAGGGCGGGAACGCGGTCGTCAATCCGTCAAAAGTTTCCCCGTCAGCACGAATGACGCGGCGCATTTCGCGCAAAACCCAAAGCAAAAACGCGACGGCGAAAATTCCGAGCCCGATGCCGAATTGAAGTTGCTGGGCAATGTTTTTCGGATGTTCCGGCGGCTCTTTCGGATCGGCATCAAATTCTGCGGCGCATTTTTCCCAGCGGGCGGCGGCTTCGGTGCGGACGGATTCTTCGGGAACGCCTTCTTCCTTTACCATTTCGACGATTTGGGCGTAGGCGGCGGCGCCTTCGTTGTATTTCGGGTAGGCGACGAGCCCGTCGTAGAAAAACCATCCGGAGCTACCGACAATCATGAGCAGAATAATGCCCATGCGGTCGCGCCATTCGCGGCTGTATTTAGCTTCAAGTTTCATGTTGAGGAAAAGATGAGAGTGTTTTTTTTCGAAAAAAAATTATGCGCCGGTGGACCCGAATCCGCCTGTTCCGCGAGCGGTTTCGGAAAGTTCGCTTGCTTCTTCCGTTTGAACTTGCGGGTAGGGCAAAACGATGAGCTGGGCGCAGCGGTCGCCGACCGCGTAAGGCTGTGCGCCTTCGGGAACGTAGAAAACGGAGCAGACTTCGCCGCGGTAGCCGGAGTCAATTACGCCGACGCAGTTTGACATCACCAAGCCGGTTTTGTGCACGGAGCTGCGAGGGAACAACAAGCCGACGTAGCCGAAAGGAATTTCCATCGCCAAGCCGAACCCGACTTTGAGCTTGCGCGTGGCTTCGTCAAATTTCACGGAAGTCGCCGTGAGGTCGAGCCCGGCGTCGCCCGGTTTCGCGTAAGCGGGAACGACTGCCTCGGGAACGAGTTTTTTCATGCGCAGTTTGAGCGGTTGGTCATTAGTCATAATTTGCGCATTCAATCAGAGCCGGCGAACTCCCGCAAGCCGCAAAGATTTTTTGAAAACCTCTGTTTGCCGCTATGCGGGTTGCTGTTGCGAAAGGCAGTGGAAAGAGCCGCCTTCGATGAGAATGATGCGGGAATCCAAGCCGATGACTTTGCGTTGCGGGAACGCGTCGGCGATGATGCCGAGCGCGCGCTCGTCGCCGGATTGTCCGTAAACGGGAACGATGACGGCATCGTTCAAAATGAGGAAATTCGCGTAGCTCGGCGGCAAATCGCGTCCGGCGAGCGTGAACGGTTCCGGCATGGGCAATTCAAGCACGTCGAATTTTCCGCCTTCGGGCGTTTTAAGAGCGCGGAGTTGCTCAAGGTTTTGCTTGAGGGGAGAAAAATTCGGGTGCGCGGGATTGCTTTCGGAAACGGCGAGGATGGCGCGCGGCGCGATGAAGCGGGCGAGGTTGTCGATGTGCCCGTCGGTGTCGTCGTTTGCCAAGCCGTTGGAAATCCAAAGAATTTCGTTTACGTTGAGCCCGGTTTTGAGTGCGGCTTCGAAGGCGGTATCGTCTCGCCCGTCGGCGCGGTTGGGATTTTTTTGAACGCATTCCGTGGTCAGCAAAAGCCCGTCGCCGCTGAGTTCAATCGCGCCGCCTTCGAGTTCGAACGGGAACGCGAATCTGCGCATGTTGAGTGCATTTGCGATGCGTTCCGGGATTTCGTTGTCGAGGTTGGCGGTGAATTTTCCGCCCCAGCCGTTGAAAATCCAGTCGGTGAGGGCGACTTCACCGGTGCTGTCATTTTTTACGAAAAGCGGCCCGTGATCGCGGCACCAGACGTCGTTTGCCGGGTGGTCAAAAAAGCTGATGACGGAAAGATCCGCCTTGGCTTCGTTTAAATATTTCAATGCCTGCTCGCGGAGCGTTCCCGCCGCGCAGTTCAGGCAAACGGGTTCGTAGCGGGAAATCGCGGCGACAAATGCGGCGTATTGCGGAAGCAAAAGCTCGAAGTGTCCCGGCCAAAGCGCGGGATTGGTGGGCCAAGTCAGCCAAATTGCCGCCTGTTTTTCCCATTCGGCGGGCATGCGGAAACCGAGATCGCGCGGAGACATTTTATTTCGTAAATTAGAAAAGGTTTATTTTTCGCGTTCCCGTTCCCAAAGGTAGGACTGGCGGTAGACGAGCAAGGTGCCGTCCGGCGCGTGAACGGAAAGTTGCCAGGCGCTTGGGCGGCGTTTTTTCAATTCTTTCGGCCAGGCATTGCCGGTGAGCCCGAACAGAATTTCGCCGGGAACGGAGGATTCAAATTCGGGAAGACGAAATGTCGCCGTTTGCTCGCCGACTTTGTCCGGACGGAAATAGCGTAGCGTTGCCGTGCTGTCGTCGGGAATTTTTTCGGAAACTTCGATTCCGAGCACGAGATAAAGCCCTTCGCGGGTTTCGGGATCGGTGCGCAAAACGCAATTAAAGCCCGTGTTTTCCCGGTCCGTGAAATATTCCGAAATGCGCTTAAAATCATTTACGTCCTTCCAGGAAAAAATGGCGTAGGAAATCGGGATAACGGAGCCGTTCGCCGTGGGCGGAGGCGAGGGCGGGACTTTGCAGGAAGCGAAAAAGAGCGATGTCGCAAAAAGGAGCACAGACATAGCCGCTCGGAAAATATTTTTTCGGGAAAACATCGGAAATGTGAGAAAAATCAGGCAAAAAGCAAAAAAGGAGCGTTCCCGCGCGCCGAAAGCCGGACGCGGGAACGCGCGAAACGGTTTATTTGCGTTTCTTCGACGCCGCGATAGCTTCTGCGATACGTTCTTTGCAACGTTTTTGGTAAGCGGCACGGCGGCGACGCTTGTTTTCCTTATTGTATTGTTTGCCCATAATTTTGTTGTTTTGGAGTGATTAAGATTAAATTGAAAAAATCAAATTTTCTTAATCCTTGCAAAACAGAACTCATCTCGGGACTCGTGAAAAAGCGAAATTATATGAATGAAAAAAAAACTACCAAAAAAGTAGAAAAAAAATACTTGCGTTCATTAAATTTTTAAGAAATGCTACTAAACATAAGGTAAAACCTTTCCCGCCTGTGCGGGGTTGCCTTTCGGGAACGAAGGCTTAGCTTTCGTTCCCGAGCATAGATTAAGTTAGTGTTAAGTAGTATTAAACCGCCCCGGACGGAAACGTTCGGGGCGGGATTATTTTCTATCAAAACGGTAATAATACTTAGGCGGTAGAATTTTGTTGCAAGGAAACGGATTTTGAATCTAACTCAGACACAGAACTTAGTGAGAGGCTCATTCAAGTTCTCGAAAATTATAATTCAAAAACAACCAGAAAAAACCAACTACACTATGAAACTGAAGAAGCTGATAACCGTCTTCGCAACCGTGCTCGCATTCGGAGTGGCATTGTTCGCCGCTCCGGGAAAAATCTGCGTGAACGAAGTTAGCGGGAACGTTGTATATACCGTCGCCGGCGGTGCCGAAAAAAAACTTGTTGCCGGCGCGACGTTTCTTGAAAACACGCGCGTATCGACAGGCAAAGACGCTTCCGCGAAGATTGTCCTCGGGAACGGAACCGTCATCGTCCTGCAAGCGAATACGTCAATCGACCTCGCTCAGTTTGAGCAAAACGACCCGAGCGCCGTCGAAGGAAAAGATTTCTCCTCCTTCAAAGAAGAACCCAAGGGCACTGCGGGCTCGCAGACAACTCTGCGCCTTGTCAAGGGAACAGCCTTTTTCAAAGTTGCAAAGCTTCTTCCTTCTTCGCGCCTTGTCGTTAAGACGCGTGCCGGAGATGTCGCCGTGAAGGGAACGACGTTTTATACTTCCGTGGGCGATACTTCCGTTGCGGTCGGTTGCATCGACGGCGAAATTGAAGTAACGCCTACCGGTCGCGCCGGTATTTCTCTGACCGCCGGACGCTCGATAAGCATCAACTCCGCGGGGCAACTTAAGTTCGAGCGAGTTTCCGGTATCCTTTCGAAACAGGTTGCAGACGCGTTCGCTTCCGGTTCCGGAGATTTCGGCGAAAATTATGATAACGACCGTATTTCCAAATTCGCTACGGATCCGCTTTATTTCCACACGGCAACCGTTGAGGGCGATAGCTATAACGTAGACCGCCCCCGTCCCGATGTAAATTCTGCCGCATCCGTCGGAAATCGCTAAATGCTTTGAAAATACGAGATATTTGCTCGTATTTCTCCTGATGCTGTTAATGGGTAGAGACATGCGTTCCCGTGAAGATAATTTTCACGGGAACGCGTTTTTTTGTAGAAAAAGCGGAATTTATGCCGAACCGGAAAGCTTTTTTGTGCAGGCACAGACAACGGGTTTGTCCGCCTCCGCCCAGTCAAGAGCGGGAAGTTCTTCGGGCGCAAGCCAGCGGATTTCGACGTGTTCGTGTAATTCCGGCATCGAGCACGCGTCGGCGGGAACGCAGAAAAATGCGTCCATTTCGATTTCGCAACTCGGGTAGGAATGATTCACGCGCGAGATGTGTTTTTCGACGACAACGTGAAAATTCATTTCCTCGCGAATTTCCCGTGCAAGTGCGCTTTCCGGTGTTTCTCCGACTTCGATTTTCCCGCCGGGAAATTCCCACTTCCACGCGACACACGGATTTTTGGCGTTCCCGCGCCGTGCGCAGAGAATTTTCCCGTCGGCGCGAACAACGACGGCGGCAACCACGTGAATCTTCGGAATTTCACTCATTTTCGGTTAATTAAAAAATTTTTAACGCAGAGAACGCAAAGAATTTTAAGTTTTTTTGAGAAAAATTATCCGCTAAGCCCCTTACGCTCTTTATAGTAAAAATAACTCCGTGGAAATCCGTGTGCTTCCGTGGTTAAAAAAAACTTTGCGTTCTTTGCGTTTTTTATTCCCGATTTTACTCCGCTAAGCCTTCGCGCTTGAGGAGGGCGGCGGGGTCGGGCGCGCGTCCCATAAAATCGCGGAAGAGCGTTTCGGCGGGAGCAGCGTTCCCGCGCGCGAGGATTTTTTCGCGAAATTCGCGTCCGGTTTTTTCGTTCAAAATTCCCTCGTTCAAAAAGCGCGTGAAGCAGTCGGCTTCGAGCATTTCCGCCCATTTGTAGGAATAATAACCTGCCGCGTAGCCCGTGGATTCGGAAAACAGGTGCAGGAATTTCCGCGCCATGGAAACCTGCGGGAACGCCGTCGGCACGAGGTAATCGGCGAGCGTTTCGTTCCAGTAATTTTCCAAGTCGCAGTCTTTGTATTTCGAGGTTTCGATGTGGAAATCCAAGTCCATTTTCCCGAAGGAAAGCTGGCGCACGCAGGCACTTGCGGCGCGGAAATTTTGCGCACGCAGGAGTTTTTCCAAAAGTTCCTGCGGGAGCGCTTCGTCGGTTTCAAAATGTTTGGCAAAAAGGCTCAGCGACTCCGCGTGCTTGCACCAGTTTTCCATGATTTGCGAGGGAAGTTCGACAAAATCCCACGCGACGTTCGTGCCTGCGAGCTCAGGAATTTCGACTTCGCTCAAAACGTGGTGAAGCAAGTGACCGAATTCGTGGAAAATCGTCAGCACTTCATCGAAGGAAAGCAACGCAGGTTTGCCGTCCACGGCGGGCGACATATTGCCGCAAATCAGTCCGAGGTGCGCGGGAACGCCTTCGCCGCGCGTCGCGAGAAAATTCATCCATGCTCCGGCGCGCTTGGTTTCGCGCGGATGCCAATCCGTGTAAAATGCGCCGAGCATTTTTTCGCCGTCGAAAACTTCATAGGTTTTCACTTCCGGATGCCACGCGGGAATGCCCGTTTTTTCGACGATTTTTACGCCGAAAAGTTTTTCCGCAATCGCGAAAGCTCCGGCGATAACGGCGTTGACTTCAAAATACGGTCGCAGGCTTTCCGCATCAAAATCGTAGCGTTCGCGTCGCAGTTTTTCCGCCCAAAAACCGAGTGCCCACGGAGCGAGTTTTCCCGTTTTCGCCGCTGTCGCGTCGCCGCGTTCCCGCGCAAAATTTACGAGGTCTTCCGTTTCTTTTTTGAAAAAAGAATCCACGCGGGAGCGCAAATTTTCGACAAAATCGCGTGCGGTTTTCCCGCTTTTCGCCATGCGGCGCGAAGTTGTGTAATCGGCAAAATCGGCGAAGCCGAGAAGCTTTGCTTTTTCGTCGCGCAGGGCGAGAATTTCGCGGATGAGCGGCGCGTTGTCAAACTTCGCGTCGTCGCGGGCGACGGCGTTGGAGGCTTCCCAAAACTCGCGGCGCAGAGCGTCGTTTTCCGCATATTGCATCACGGGAACGAGCGACGGCGCTTGGAGCGTGAAGCGAAATTCTCCGTCGCGGTTTTTCGCTTTGGCGGAAGCGGCGGCGGCGGTTTTTGCGCTCGCGGGAATGCCGGCGAGGAGCGTTTCGTCGGCGACGAATTTTTCCCACGCGTTGGTGGAATCGAGCACGTTTTCACCGAATTTCGTCGTGAGCTCGGCGAGCTTGGCGTTGATGGCGGCGAGGCGGGATTTTTTGTCGTCGAGCAAATCCGCACCGTTTTCGCGGAAATCGGCGAGTGTTTCGTCGAGAAAACGCTGCTGCACGGCACCGAGCGTTCCCGCGGGAATGCGTTCTGCGGTTACTTTGATTTTTTCCCAAAGTCGCGCGTTGAGCGTGAGCGAGCTGAAAAATTCGGTTACTTTCGGTAAAACGGCGTTGTAGGCTTCGCGGAGCGCGGGTGTGTTTTCCACGCTTTCGAGGTGGCAGACGCGTCCCCACGCGCGACCGAGTTCCCGTGTGGCGCGGGCGAAACCGAGAATTGTATTTTCAAAAGAAATACATTCGGGCGTTTGTGTGCAAATCGCTTCAACGTTCCCGCGTGCGCGTTCAAGCGCGAATGTGATGTCGGGAACGATGCGTTCCGGCGTCAGTTGCGCCCAATCGACATAAAAATCTTCCGAAAGAAAAGGATGCTCTGCGTTCATATTTTCCGAAAAAATCTAATCCGGCGTTCCCGCCGAAACAAAACAAAAAAGCGTTCCCGAAAATGCACGAAGTTTTTTAGAACCACGGAAATCACGGATTCCCACGGAATTTTTCAACGCGGAGAGCGCAAAGTTCTTTTTCTTTAGCCGGGAAAGGAAGAGGCGGGAAAGAATGTTTTTGTTGCGGGAAAATTCAAAAGCATCGAAGGCACGCTTAAACCGATGATTTACATTTTTAGTAGATGCAAAAAAAGCCTGCAAACCCTTTATTATCAGGTTTGCAGGCGATTTTTGGAGAAAATTGGTGGAGATGGCGGGAGTTGAACCCGCGTCTCCCGGTCTTTCAGCTGAAACTTCTACACGCTTAGCCGCTCGATTGAATTTCGGTGTTTCTTAGAGCGAGGGCGCCCGGAAACACCTATCCGCGTTCCCGTTTTTAGCCTCGCGGGAACGCTGACAAGTTCGAGGTTTTACCTGCTTTTTTAACAGCCCGGCCGCTTAGCAGGCGTAGGCGGGCGTGACCGTGCCGCAGCTATTAGGCGGCAAGCGCGAACGCATTGCTGCGTTCAAACGCGATGGTGTTGTTTTTGCCATTTGATTGGCTGACACATATTTTAGGACGCCGAGTGTCATCGTCCGCGTGCCGTCGCAACCTCCGAACCGAGATCGAATCCGGAACATCCCCAAAAATTCGATTTTCACGGCGGAAGCCGAATCGGCTTTCCGTGGGAAAGAACAACTTCGGAGAAGCTTAAAGCTTAAAGATTAAAGATTAAAGAGAAATTTTGCTTTCAGCGTTCGTTTTTTTGCGCATCGCAGAATTTTGTGCAGAGATGCAACCCTGCCATGCGGACGGCGACGCCGTTTGTAACCTGACGCAGAATGACGGAGCGCGGACCGTCGGCAATTTCGCTTTCGAGTTCGACGCCGCGGTTGATCGGTCCCGGGTGCATGATAATCGCATCGGGTTTCATCCAGCGGAGGCGTTCCCGGTTTACGCCGAAAAACGCCGTGTATTCGCCGAGAGAGGGGAAGTGTGTTGTCGTCTGGCGTTCGTGCTGAATGCGCAATAACATAACGGCATCGGCTTCGGCGAGCGCGCTTTTGAGATCGTGCGCAATGCGAACACCGGGAAACGAGCGGAATTCTTCGGGAACGAGGGTTGTCGGTCCCGCGAGCGTAACTTCGACGCCGAGTTTGGTGAGGCAATAAATATTGGAGCGGGCAACGCGGGAGAAAAGGATGTCTCCGAGAATTGTAACTTTTTTCCCGGTCAAATCTCGCCCGAAGTGTTCCCGCAACGTGAACGCGTCGAGCAGGGCTTGTGTCGGGTGCGCGTGCGCGCCGTCGCCTGCATTGATAACGGGAACGTCGAGGACTTTGGAAAGGTAGGATGCGGCGCCGGCGGCGGAGTGGCGCATGATGACCATATCGACCATCATGGCGCGAATATTCATGGCGGTATCGCGCAGGGTTTCGCCTTTGGTGCGGGAAGAAGAAGTTTCGCTCAAGGTGAGTAAATCCGCGCCGAGGCGGCGTGCGGAAACCTCAAATGCGGAGCGCGTTCGCGTGCTCGGTTCAAAGAAAAAGGTGGCGACGGTGCGGTTTTTCAGCGTGTCGAATTTTTCGCGTCCGTCAAAAGAGGCTTTAAAAATTTCCGCTTGAGCGAAAAGCGTTTCGAGTTCATCGCGGGAGAGCGGCTCGATGGCGATGAGGTCTTTACGATTCCAAACGTTGGGAGTAGGCATAAAAAGATAAATTTCGGCGGGAACGGATTTGCCCCGCTTCGGAGTGCAGATTTTTGCCGACTTGCGGGAACGAGGCAATACGGAAATTCATGGATTTTTCTCAAGGAGAAAACGCCTTTGCGTTTGAAAATACGCGGCACGGCTGATAGTTTCTGCGTATCGTTGCACAAGAGATGAGAGCATTAATTGTTATTTTAGGCGGTTTTGTAGCACTCATGCCCCGATGGATGGCGGCGGGAACGGCTTCTTTGCTTGGAAGCGGCGTTTATTTTTTCATGCGAAAGCGCCGTGAGATGATGTTGCGGAACTTGTATCTTTGCTTCCCGGAAAAAACGGAACGCGCACGGCGAAAAATCGCCTTGGATAGTTGTCGGCGCATGGTGGAAATGGGAATGTTGGTGCTGGCGTTCCCGCATTTCACGAAAGCGCGGGTTTTAAGAAATTTTTCTGCGGATACAGCGGCGTTGGACGCAGTTCTTGAGAAAGATGTGCCGATTGTCGTGGCAATTCCGCATTTTTCCCTGATGGAAGGGCTCACGACGATTCCGCTCGTTTACCCGCCGTTGCAAAAGCGTCGCGTCGGCGTATTTTATCGTCCTTTTGACAATCCGGCAATCGAACGCTGGGTGAAAGACACGCGGGAACGCTGGGGCTGCCGCCTGCTTTCGCGAAAAAGAGGGCTGACGCAGGCACTGTCTTATCTGCACGAAAACGGCTTGGTTTGCGTTTTGCCGGATCAGGGAACGGGGCGTCGCCGCGGCGTGTTGTCGCTGTTTTTCGGGCGCGTCGCGCCGTCGAGCGAGCTTGCGGGAACGCTGGCGCACGGTCACGCGGGAACGAAGACGATTGCCGCTTGGTGCGAGCGCAAGGGGTTCTGGCGCGGAGAAATCCGAGCGGAGGAAATCGCGCCGGCGGGAACGGGAAAAGACGAGGTCAATTTCGCGATTAATCGCTGGCTGGAGAACAAGCTTTCCGAGTCTGATTCCGCATGCGCCGACTGGCTTTGGATGCATGACCGTTGGAAAGGCTTGCGCGATTTTAATCTTCGCCACCGCCGTAGCCGCCTCGAAGAAAACCTTAAATTCCTTGGACTGAAAGAAATGCCGAAAAAGAAGAAAATTTTTATCCGTTTGCCGAATTGGCTGGGCGACATCGTGATGGCGCTTCCTCTCGTGCAAACTTTGCGTAAAGCGCGTCCGGACGCGGAAATCACGCTCGTGGCGCGGGCTCATTTCCTGCCGATGCTGGAACTGCTCAATTGCGCGGACAAGTTAATTGCGCTCCCGGCAAAATCCAAGGGGCTCGGTTATTGGTTCGCGTGCCGCAAGCTTTTGCGCCCGGAATATCCGGAAGTTTTTGTGCTGTTTACCAACTCGTTGCGCGGAGATGCGGAAGCTTGGCTTTCCGGCGCGCCGATGCGTTGCGGAATGACGCGCGAGGGCTATCCGCGTCCGCTTTTGACAAAATCCTGGCGCGTTCCCGCCGATTTGGATTTGACGAAAAACCACCAAACGCTCGTCTGGGCACGTTGGTTGCGGGAACGCCACGCTCTGGACGTGGAGCCGGATTTCACGCCGTTGCGTATTGCTTCTTCGGATACAAACGACAAACCGATTGTGGGCCTGATTTGCGGAACGGAAAATTCTCCGGAAAAACGCTGGCAAATCACGCGCTGGCGCGAGCTGATCGGGCTTTTGCTTGAGGCGTTCCCGAGCCTCGAAATTCGCCTTTTCGGAACGGCAAAAGACGCCGCGATTACCGCGCAGGTCGCAGAGGGGCTTGACTCCGCTCGCGTTGTCGACCGCGCCGGAAAAACGAATTTGCCCGATTACATGCGCGAACTTTCCGCTTGCCGCGTTATTTGCGGGAACGATACCGGCGGGCTTCACCTTGCCAACATGCTCGGCGTTCCCGTCGTCGGAATTTTCGGTCCGACGAATCCCGTGCGCACCGGTCCGATTTTTGCGGCGAAAAAAGTGATTCTTCAGCCGGAAGGTTGCCCGCCGACGGGCGGCTTGCCGATTGAGGGCGTTCCCGCCAAAGCCGCTTTTGATGCGATAAAATCCGAACTTTGAGCGCGGGAACGAAAGCCGTTTTTTTTTTTGAATTTGGTTTTATGAAAAATATTTCGAAAGTTGCGCCGGAAAAGGCGTATCGCTTACTCAATGTCGGCGGGACAACGCTGGTTTCCGCCGTGCACGCGGGCGTGTGCGATGTGATGCCGGCGACGTGGGCTTGTGTCCCTTAGATGTTTTGCCGTGTAAGGCGACGGTCGTGGTGGATTCCTCGCATTTTACGCGCAAGCTGATAGATGCGAGCGGAATGTTTGCGCTTCAGTTACCGACGGTCGGGATTTTGAAAGAGACGCTCGCTTTGGGCTCCGTCAGCAAGAATGACGTTCCCGAAAAGATTGAAAAAAGCGGGGCTGAGCTTTTCTACATGGACGGTTTTGAAATTCCGCTCGTGAAAGGTTGCGCCGGCTGGATGATTTTCAAAGTCGTTTCGGAGCCGCACAACGAAAAAGCCTACGATTTGATTATCGGCGAGTGTGTCGGTGCCTGGGCGGATTCCCGTGTTTTTGAAAACGGGCATTGGAAATTTGAAGAAGCACCGTCGGACTTGCGAACGCTCCACTATGTTGCCGGCGGACATTTTTACGCAATCGGCGATGTGCTTCGCGTTCCCGTCGAGGCATAGAAAAAAAGCAAAACAAAAAAATCCCGAGCGAAGAACTCGGGATTTTTTGTTGTTTGAAAGTGGAGCGGGCGAGCGGGTTCGAACCGCCAACATCCACCTTGGCAAGGTGGTACTCTACCAATTGAGCTACGCCCGCTTAGATTGCCGAAGCAATAAAAGCAAGAGCAAGGAAATCTTTTTTATTTGATATTGTCAATGCCTTTTTGGAACTGTTCCCGCAACTTGGGTTCAAGCGGCAAAAATCCGGCATTTGCAAGTTGGTCCGCCATTTCCTGTGAATACAAGTAAGACAAAACGGACTTCAGCATCACGCGGTTTTTTGTGGGATAAACGACGTAAAGCGGAATGGTGAGCGGATAGTCTCCGTTGTAGATATTCGTAAAAATCGGGGCGTATGCCGTGGCGTTCGCGTTCTCGTGATTATCGGCGACGGCGAGAAGTTTAATCGGAACTCCGGCGGGCATTTGTTTGCCGACAATGGCGACGGCTCCGGGATTGTTGATAATTTCCTTAAACGCGTTCTCGTCGGAAGCAAGATTGCGGACGGCGGGGCGGAATGCGAAGTTCGGGAGCACTTTTCTTTGGAAAAACGTTACCGCGTTGGTTTTTGAAAGGTCGCCGGAGCAGGGCGTAATGGAGGGCGAAAATCCGGTTGCGCCGAGTTCTTCCCAGCTTTTGGCTTCGGTTTTTGAAAAGTTTCCGAAAATGGAGGCAAGCTGTTCGAAAGTAATTTCATTGAGCGGATTGGCGGCGGCGGCGGCAACGTAAGCAACCTGGTAGCCGACCGGGAACACGCGCCATTCGCCGGCTTTGACTTCCGGAATGTTTTTTCCGGCGGCGGGAAGCATGAGGAGGGCGAAGTCTGCTTTGCCGCCGCGCAGTTCCTTTTCTCCGGCGATGCTTCCGCGAAGTTTGCTCGCCGGGGCTTCGCCGTAGTTTTTCTCGATGTGGGCATTCAGTGCTTTTTCGGGCTCGCCGGCGAGGAAGTCCGAGCCGGAGTAGCGCACGGGTGTTTCTGCAAGGAGGGCAAGCGTTCCCGCCGTGAGCAGAGCCGCAGCGAGACAGGTTCTTTTTAAGATAAAAGATGCGGTAGAAAAACTCATGCCGCATCTTTTAGCACAGATTTTAAATGTTGTCAGCCTCAGACCGTCTGCCGCGTTTTGCCGTGTAGCCGGAGGCGATGGACGGATCTTCGAGGAGTTTCCGGTGGAAGGTGCGTCGGGAAATTCCGAGATAATCCGCCGCTGCGGTGCGGTTTCCGTTTGCCCGAATGAGAGCTTCGCGCATCAGGCGTTTTTCGTTTTCCCGTTTGGAAAGAGCTTGCATGCGCACTTTTTTGATTTTTTCGCGTTGGGTTGCGCGATCTTTTTTCAGGGTCTTAAGAAGTTCCTTTTCGGAGAGCGGTTCCCCGGAGGGAGAAGTGTTAGTGCTGGGAATGACGGGCATCGCCGGCTCGATGCGCTTGAGCAGAAAGCGGGAATCCAAATCGTATTCGCCGACTTCGCTTCCGGCGTGCATAACGACGAGGTTTTCGCAAAGATTGCGCAATTCGCGAATGTTGCCGGGCCAAGTGTATTTTCCGAAAATCGTCATTGCCTTTGACGAAATTTTCGGCGGCTTGAGTCCGTTCTCTGCCGCAAAATGCCGAATGTAGTGGTTAATCAAAATCGGAATGTCGCTCGCGCGTTCCCGCAAAGGCGGAAGTATCAGCGCGACGACGGAAAGGCGGTAGTAAAGATCTTCACGGAATGTGCCTTCGGCGACCATTTTTGCCAAGTCGCGGTTGGTGGCGCAAACAAGGCGGACGTCGAGCTGGATTTGTTTCTGCGAGCCGAGCCGCTCAATGGCGCGGGTTTCGAGGAAGCGGAGAAGTTTTACCTGGGTCGCGAGGTCAATTTCTCCGATTTCGTCCAGAAAAAGCGTGCCGCCGTTTGCGGATTCAAAACGCCCGATGCGGCGTTCGTTGGCACCCGTGAACGCTCCTTTTTCGTGACCGAAAATTTCGCTTTCCAAAAGCGTGGCGGCGATGGCGGCGCAGTGAACGGGAACGAACGGTCCTTTGGCGCGCTGGCTGTTTTGGTGAATAAGCTGGGCGAAAAGTTCCTTGCCCGTTCCCGTTTCGCCGAGAAGGAGCACGGTTGCTTTGGAGGCGGCGACTTTTTTCGCTTTTTCAACGCAGGACGTGAGCGCGTCGCTTTCGCCGACTAAGCCTTTGAAACTGAATTTGTTGTCCAGGCGGGCTCGCATCGCGCGATTTTCCTTTTCGGTGTCGCGGCTTTTGAGTGCTCTTTGGATAACGATTTCGAGTTTTTCGAGATTCAGCGGCTTGGTCAAAAAGTCGTAAGCTCCGCGGCGCATTGCTTCAACGGCAGTTTCGACGTTCCCGTAGGCGGTCATCATGATGCAAACGGGTTTTTGCGGCAGTTCCAGCGCGCGGTCTATGACGGAAAGTCCGGATTGCCCCGCCATGCGCAGGTCGGTGATTATGACATCGAAATTCTCGATATCCATAAGGCGGAACGCTTCGTCCGCATTGCTTGCCATGGAAACTTCGTATTGCTCCTCGAGGGTGGCGGCAAGCCCTTCGCGGGTGTTTTTCTCGTCGTCAACAATAAGAATCAGCGGTTTCATAATTTCTTAAAATTTATCAAATCGGAAAATACTGTCTCAAAAAATTTCGGCGCATTACATAGAAAAAGATTTTGTTTTACAAGTGAATTTGTGGCGTGAAATTTTGTTTTGAAAAGGCGGTTTTGCTTGCGGCTTGCGCGGATTGGCGTTCCCGCGTAAAATTAAGCGTTTCAGAATTTCTTAGAATGCAGATTTTTCAACACGGACAAAAAAAGAAGCATCGTGAACCGGCAACGGAAGCTCCTCGCGGGAGCTTTTCCCGTTGGCTTTCTTCGGCGGTCGGCGTCTTGCTCTTTGTCGCGCTTGTCGCGTTCGTCGCCTTTTGGGGACGCCCGCCGCATACGCCGATCATTTTCAAAGGCATGCAATTGACGTTTCGCTTCGACGCTCCCTTTGATTTTTCCTACGAAAGTGCTGTGCGTAAGCGAGCGAAGGAAGAAGAGGCACTTTACAATGTCGTTCCCGTGTATCGTCCGGATATGGAGCAGATTAACCGGGTTTTGGAAAAATATATCTTGGTCGGGAACGCCATCGCCGAAAATTTTGATGCCATTTACGAAACCAAGGAACGCGCCCAGCGGCTGGACATGATTCTTTCGATTTTCGAGGAGCAAAAAGTTACCGACAGCGACTCCGCGTTGCAGGACATTTTGAATCGCCTGGCAATTGATGTTTCCCGCCTCGTTGACAATTGCGTAACCGCCGACCGCTACAAATTGCTTACGGACGAAAGTGTGCGTATTTTTAGAGATTTGGCGGAAAACGGGATCGCCGAAGAAAGGGGACGCTCGCCGGTAGCCGCCGCATTTTCGAGGCGCAACGGTCTGACTCCGACTGAATTTCGCAAAAAATTCGCCGAAGAAGTTGAAGTTTGTTGCTGGCGAAAAGTTTTTAACGGTTTTCCGGTTGAGCGGCTAACCCAATCCGTTCCCGTGGTGGTGGATATGTTTTCTCCGCTGATTCGCCCGAACGTCGTTTTTGATGCCGAGACGACGAACAAACAGAAGGATGCGGCGGTGGCGGCGGTTGCGCCGGTGGTTGTCCGCGTGAACGAAGGCACGCCGTTGCTTTTGCCGGGGATGCGCGTCGATGAGGAAATCGCAGAACGCTGGATGGCGTATCGCGCCGCGCAATCGGAGCATGAAACGCGGCGGCTCGGCGTGTCGATTTCGTTTCTGACAAATCTGCTTTACGTTTTCTGCGTTGTCGTAATCGCGATTATTTATCGTAGCCTGCTGGTTCCGAGCGGAGGCGCACCGATGCGCCGTCGTTTGCTTTTTACGGGCGTGATGACGGTTATCAACATTTTGCTGATACGCGTTATTTTGGAACTAACGGAATCCGATACCGCCGTGCAGGCATTCGGCTCTTTGGGAGATGCGCTGGTTTGGCTCTCGTCTCCGGCGATTGTTGCGATTTCGGTCTCCGCAATCGCGGGAGCGCCGCTGGGGATTCTTGCCTCGCTCTTCGTCGGCGCAGTGGCTTCGCTGATGCTGGGCGGGAACATCCAAATTCTGATGATGATTTCCGTGTCGTCGCTGATAGCGGTGCGCGTGGCACGCAATGCGATGAAGCGTTCGACGTTGGTGCGCGCCGGTTTTTACTCGGGCTTGGCGATGGCGCTGACGGCGCTGTGCGTCGGCTATTACGCGGAAACGTCGTGGCTTCAGATTTTGGCAAATACGCTTTCCGCTATTTTGATCGGGCTTTTTTACGGTGTGGTTTCCGCCGGCGTTTTGGGAATGCTTGAGGGCGTTTTCCGGGCGAGAACGAATATTACGTTCATTGAGCTTGCGGATTACAATCACCCGTTGCTGAGAAAATTGCAATTGGTGGCGCCGGGAACGTTTCACCACTGCGTGATGGTTTCTAATTACGCGGAGCAGGCGGCGCACGAAGTCGGCGCGAACACGGCACTTTGCAAATGTGCCGCTTTGTTCCACGACATCGGGAAAACTTTCAAACCGGAATATTTTACGGAAAATCAGGGAAGCGATCGCAATCCGCACGACGATATCACGCCGCAAATGTCTGCGCTGATTATCAAGAGCCACGTGCGCGACGGAGCCGAACTCGCCTCCGAATATCACTTGCCGGAACGCGTGCGGGACGTTATTGAGCAGCACCACGGCACGAGCCTGGTCGGCTACTTTTTCAAAAAAGCAAAAGACCTCGCCGTCTCCGAAGAAGGCGAAAATGCCGTTGTGGACGAAACGCTCTTCCGCTACGACGGACCGAAACCGCGCTCGCTGGAAGCGGCGATTATTATGATGTGCGATATCGTCGAGGCGGCTTCGCGTTCCCTTAAAAAAATCACGCCGCAAGCGGTGGAGGAACTCGTCGGTTCGCTCATACGTTCCCGCATTTACGACGGAGAATTTGACGATTGCGCCATTACGATGGCTCAAATTTCCGTGATTCGCGCAAGTCTCGTAAAATCCGTGCTTCACACGTTTCATCATCGAATCGAATATCCGAAAGAAGCGGGCGGCGTAACTCCGGCGGACGCAACGCCGGCGGATAAACGCACCAAGGTGCGCATCGTCAAAAAAGAAGCGTAGGCATTTATGAACAACGAAGTTGACGTTTTTTGCGGAGTCGACGGCTTTTCTATCGACGCGGAGGAAATTTCCGCCGTCGTCGCTTGCCTGCGGGAAAATGCGCCGTGGGCTTTTCCGGCGGGAACGCTCTCGGTTGCCTTTCTCGGCGATGAGGAGATTTGTGAAATGCACGAAGCCTTTCTCGGCGATCCGTCAAAAACCGACGTTATTACGTTCCCGGGCGACGAGATTTTCACGCACCCGAAAACCCGGCTTGCCGGAAACGCCGCTCCGGAAAGCGAAAATGCCTCCGACAAAGATATTGCCGCCGGCGATGCTTTTGCCGGCGAAATTTGCGTTTGCGTGGCCCAAGCTCAACGCATGGCGAAAGAATTGAACGTTTCCGAAGCGGACGAGCTTCTGCTTTATCTCGTTCACGGCTGGCTGCATCTCGCGGGCTTGGACGATATTGAGGAAGCAGACCGCCGCGAAATGCGCTCCGCAGAAGCATTCGCGCTCAACTTGCTTCGCGAAAAAAATCTCGCGCCGCTTAAAACTCCCGTGTTCCCGTAAAATGTGTTCACTCGAAAAAATATTGAGCGAAAGCACGGAACTGAAAAAGGGCGGAGGCACGCGGCGCTTTTTCCGAAACGATTTTGAAGGCGTTCCCGCCGTATTCTGTTTTTACGATACGGAAAAAGAGGAAAACGCGTATTATGCGGGAATTGCCCGCTTCCTGAAAAAAATCGGCGTTCCCGCGCCGGCTGTTTTGCTTGATCTTCCCGAGAAAAAACTCTTTGTCATGGAAGATCTCGGAGATACCGATTTGTGGACGCTTCAGCGCGAAAACTCAGCGGATTTTCTTCCCGCTTACCGCTCGGCGTTATGCGGCTTGGCTTGTCTGCACACGCAGGGAATAAAAAATCTTCCGCCGGATTTCCCGATGATGAGAGACGGCTTCAATCGCGCTTATTACCAATGGGAACGCGATTATTTTTTGAAAAACGCCGTGGAAAACGGTTTGAAAATTCCGCTTTCCGCTTCGGAAAAAACGGCACTCGAAGAGGAGCTTTCCGACCTTGCCGAAACTCTGCTCGCGCTCCCGCCGCAACTCGTTCACCGCGATTGCCAATCGCAAAATATTCTCTGGAAAGACGGGAACGCCGTGTTCATTGATTTTCAGGGAATGCGCGTCGGAACCGGCTGGTATGATGTCGCCTCGCTTTTGTTCGATCCCTACACGGAAATTTCTCCGGAAGCCCGAAAATCTCTTCTGCAATTTTACTGCCAAAAAATCGGCGTTCCCGCAGACCGCACGGCGGAGGAAAATCTTTTTCGTGCCGCCGCTCAACGCCTCATGCAGGCACTCGGCGCGTATTTTTTCCTTTCCGCAAAAATGGGGAAACCGCATTTCCGCCAACACGCGTTTCCTGCACTGAAAAATCTCGTAACCGTAACGGCGGGAACGCTTCCGCTTCTGCACGGACTCGCTGAACAAATGCTTGCCCGTGAAAAATCCCTCATGCTGCCGAACTCCTGATTCATCATTCCTCATTCCCAATTCCATTTATGATTATCCGACCCGACAACCGTGAAGCGGATCAACTCCGCCCGATTTCCTTTCAGCCCGGCATCGCTCCTCACGCCGCCGGCTCCGTGCTCGCATGCTTCGGCAACACGCGCGTTATTTGCGCAGCAACGCTCGAAGAAAAAGTGCCGACGTGGATGCGCATCCAAGGAGTGAAAGGCGGCTGGCTCACCGCAGAATATTCGCTCTTGCCGTATTCGACGCTCGACCGCAAAGCCCGCGATATTTCCCGCGGTAAACTCGACGGGCGCACCGTCGAAATTCAACGCCTCATCGGGCGCGCACTCCGCGCCGTTATCAACCTCGAAAAACTCGACGGTATGACGCTTTGGATCGATTGCGACGTGCTTCAGGCGGACGGCGGCACGCGCACCGCTTCCATTTCCGGTGCCTATGTTGCCGCTAAGCTCGCCGTCAAAAAATTCATCGAAGCAGGCAAACTCTCCGAAGATCCGTTCACGGATTCCGTCGCCGCCATCAGTGTCGGAATGTATCAGGAAACACCGATTCTTGATTTGTGCTATTTGGAAGACAAAGATGCCGCCGTGGACGCAAACGTCGTAATGACGGGAACGGGGCGGTTTGTCGAGCTTCAGTCTTCCGGCGAAGAAGCGACATTTTCTCCGGATGAACTTGCCGCGATGATTGCTCTCGGAAAAAAAGGCATTACCGAAATTTCCGAAATCCAAAAACGCGTTCTCGCATAAAATTTTTTCCGGCAAAAAATGTCCGAACCTCGTCCGCTGATTTTTTCCGAAACCAAAGAAACGCTCGCCGCCGCATTGCAGGCACGCGGTGAAAAGGCGTTTCGTGCCACGCAAATTCTCGAATGGATTTACAAAAAACGCGTGCGCTCTTTCGAAGAAATGACGAATATTTCGGCGGGAACGCGCGCGTGGCTGGCGGAAACTTATGATTTTATGCCGGCGAAACTCGTCGCGAAAAGCGCGCAGTCGAGCGACGTTACGGAAAAATTTTTGCTCCAAATGCGCGACGGCGCACTCGTCGAATGCGTGATTCTTCGCGCCCCGCAGGAAGGCACGGGCGAAGAGCGTTCCCGCAAAACCGTTTGCATTTCGACGCAGGTCGGCTGCGCCCAAGGATGCAAATTTTGCGCAAGCGGCTTGGCGGGCTGGAAACGCAATCTCGACGCGGGCGAAATCATGGCGCAGCTCATGTTCGTTTGTTGGGAAGGCGGCGATAAAGGCACGCGGGAAACCGGATTTACGGATTTTGACAACATCGTTGTCATGGGTATGGGCGAGCCGCTCATGAATTACGATGCAACGATGCGCGCGCTCACCATCGCGAATGCGCCTTGGGGCTTGGGCGTCGGCGCGCGGCGCATCACGATTTCCACGAGCGGCGTCGTGCCGAAAATTCGCGAGCTCGCCGACGAGCCGATGCAGTTCCGCCTCGCAATCAGCCTGCATGGCGCGACCGACGAAGTGCGCTCGCAAATCATGCCCGTCAACCGCAAGTTTCCGCTTGCGCAACTCATTCCCGCCGCGAAGGAATTTTCGGAAAAACACGGGCGCATGATTACGCTCGAATTTATTCTCATCGAAGACGTGAACGACATGCTCGAACAGGCGCGCAAGCTCGCCGACATCGCGCGGGAACTCCACGCGCACGTGAATCTGATTCCTTATAACACGGTTGAAGGCTTGCCGTGGAAACGCCCGTCGGGCAACCGCCAAATGCAGTTTTTAAAAATCCTGCAGGAGCGCCGCGTTCCCGCGACTCTGCGCCGCGAAAAAGGACACGACATTGATGCCGCCTGCGGTCAGCTTCGTTTGAGAAATCTGGACAAGGAAAAAAATGTTGCCTGAAATCCCAAGTCAAATTTCCTGTGCGGGAACGGGCGTTCTGATGGCGTTTTTGGGCTATCTCACGTTGCGTTTTTTCAAAAGAAATAAAAAAAACACCGCCGGGAAGCCGCTTGCCGACGACGCGCTCGATTTCGTCATCGTCGGGCAGGGCTTGGCGGGAACGCTACTTGCGCTCGAGCTCGAAAAGCGCGGACGCAAGGTTCTCATCGTCGACGACGGCTGGAAAACCGCCGCCTCGCAGGTTGCCGCCGGAGTTCTCAATCCCGTAACGGGAATGCGCATCGTCAAAACGCTCGGTGCGGACGATCTTGTTCCCGCCGCCAAGCGTGTTTACGCGGAGCTCGCCGAGCGATTCGGTGAAACGTTTTTCCGCGAAACGCCGTTCTATCGTTTTTATACTTCCGAACACGAAAAAAGCGTTAAGGCGAAGCGCGAAAAAGATCCCGATTACGAAGGCTGGCTCTCGGCAGACGTTCCGGCGGGAACGCTTTGCGGCGGCGGGCTTGCCGACCGCCTCGGCGGATTTTTCGTCAATCGCGCCGGCTGGCTCGATATTCCGAAACTGCTTGCCCGCACGCGCGAAATGTGGCGTTCCCGCGGCGTTTTTCTTGAAGAGAGTTTTGATTACGCGGATGTCGAAGCCTCGCGCGGCGGCGTGCGCTGGCGCGGACGCGAAGTGCACGGCGGGATCATTTTTTGCGAAGGCTTTCGCGTGCGGGAAAACCCGTGGTTTTCGCATTTGAAGTGGCAACCGGCGAAAGGCGAGTTTGTCGAAATCGAACTCGCGGGAACGGAAAAATTCCAAGGGCAGATTTTAAAAAGCTCGGTTGCGGCGATTCCGCTCGGCGGCACGCGCTGGCGCGTCGGAACAAATTACGATCGAGACACGCTCGACTCGCACCCGACGCCGGAAGTCGCCGAGCGCATTCGTCGTTCGTTTTGCTCGATTTTTGCGGGAACGCCGGACGCGGATTCCGCGCGGATTGTCGCGCATCGCGCGGGCGTGCGTCCCGCCGTTCAGGGAACGTTGCCGAAGGTCGGCGCGCACGAAAAATTTTCCAAAATATTCCTTTTCAACGGCTTCGGCTCCAAAGGCGTAACTTGGCTTCCGCTCTACGCCGAACGCTTCGCGGAGAATTTGAATAAAGCGTCTAAGCCATAGGCATGTTCTGAAAAAATGGGCGGGAACGCATGCTTAGATTCCGCTTCCTCTGACTGATAAGTGTTCCGGCGATGCCGTTCAAAAAAACAGGGAGGGACATGCTCAACGGTTCCTGTGTTTTCGCAATCGACTTGCGGCGCGGAATTTGAGACATTGACGGGAACGAAAGATTTTTTATGGCAAAGCAGAATGAAATACCGCGCAGCGTCGCCATCGTGGGACGCCCGAATGTCGGGAAAAGCCGTCTTTTTAACCGCCTTGTCGGGCGGCGTGTTTCGATTGTGCACGATATGCCGGGCGTAACGCGCGATTTGATTACGGAACGCGTTCCCGTAGATGATTATCTGCTGATGGATACGGGCGGAATCGGCCTTTTCACGGAAGAGGCGACGCCGAAAGTCATTGCCGATGCGGTGGAAGAGCAGGTTTCGTTTGCAATTCAGGCGGCGGAGCTCGTCGTGTTGGTGACGGATGTTTCGCAAGGCTGCACGCCGCTTGATCATGAAGTCGCCGCGCGGTTGCGCAGCTTCGGGAAAAAAGTTTTGCTCGTTGTGAACAAAGTGGACAACGATGAGCGCCACATGGAGCAGGGCGATTTCTTCTCTCTCGGCTTCGGCGCGCCGATTCTGATTTCTGCCGAGCACAATCGCGGAATCGAATTTTTGAAGCGTAAAATTTTAGATGAAATCGGACTTGCGGAAGTTGAGGAGGACGAAGACGGGAACGTTATAAATCCCGACGCGGGAACGCCGCAGCCGATTCGTATTTGCTTGGCGGGGCGCCCGAACGTCGGAAAAAGTTCGCTCGGGAACGCTTTGACGAAAAATTCCCGCCTGATTGTCAGCGATGTCGCGGGAACGACGCGAGATCCGATTAAGCAACGCTTGGATTATACGGACAAAAAAACGGGAGAAACTTCGACGTTTGAGTTGATTGACACCGCCGGGAAACGTGCCAAGAACAAGTTTGATACCTTGGAATATTTTTCCGCTTTGCGCACGGACGAAGCGATGCAGCGTGCGGACGTTTGTTTTCTTGTTATTGATGCGGTAACCGGCGTTACGCGCTTGGACAAGCAACTTGCCGGGCAAATCATCGAAATGGGAACGGGGCTGATTGTCGTCGTCAACAAATGGGATTTGGCGTTGAAACATTTCCGCACGGGAACGGTTTCCGGCTACGAAAGCGAAGACGAGTTTCGCCGCGCCTTTGCGAAAGCGGTAAATCGCGAACTTTTCTTCCTGCCCGGCTCGACCGTGCTTTTCACCTCCGCGCTCGAAGGCTTGCGCGTGGAAACGATGCTCAAAGAAGCGCGCGCGCTTTACGGACGCATGAACGTGCAGATTCCGACGGGGCAACTCAATCGCGTCATTCACGGTGTAATGGAAGCGAACCCGCCGAAAATGGTCAGCGGGCGGCGTTTCAAGTGTTACTATGCGGTGCAAACCGGGAACAAGCCGCTGCGCATTCGCTTGTTTTGTAATTCCGAGGAGAAAATTGACGAAACCTACGAGCGCTTTTTGCTTTCGAAATTCTACGCGGCATTTGATTTGGGCGGCGTTCCCGTAAGGTTTGACTTTGTGGGAAAACCCAAGCAGGAGCGCACATTTTTCATGGCGCAACAAACGGAAACGGTCGGCGGAGCTTCTACGGCAAAAACACGTGGGAACTCCCGTATCGTTCCGCCTAAAAAACGCACGGGAACGCCTTCCTCGAAGAACGGCGGCAAAAAATCTCCGTTCCCGCGCAAAAAACGCTAACGCCAAAAGCGACATTCCTGCCGCTTTTATAGCGCATACGAACCAAAAATTCGCTCACGGAGACACAAAGCCACGGAGTTTTTTAGGGGGAAGCGATTTTACGGTCGCTTCTCCCGTTTTTACCAAAAATTTTATGAAAAAGTATTTTGAAAAAGAAAGTGCGCGCTTTGCGGCACTGTTGGAAAAACTTGAAGGAAAGCGGATTGCCGTGCTCGGGCATGTGCGCCCGGACGGAGACTGCATCGGCGCACAGCTTGCGCTTTGCCGCATTTTGCGTTCCCGTGGAATTGATGCCGTCTGCGTGAATCATCATTCCGTGCCGTATAATCTGAAAGCTTTTGTGCGGGAAACACCGTTTTTCAGCGAGGAGGAATTTGAAAATGACGGGCGCATCGCCGTCGCGGTGGATTGCGGGAATCTTTCCCGACTCGGAAAAACTTTGCTCGCCAAAGCGTTCCCGCAAGGAATTTTTGCCGCGATTGACCATCACGAAACGAATGAATTTTTCGCAACGGAAGAAAATATCGTGATTTCAAGCGCGGCGGCAACTTGCCACATTCTCGCGGCTTTTTGTCTGGATTGCGGAATCGAAATCGGGGCGGAGCTCGCCGAAGCTCTTTACGTCGGCATCGCAACGGATACCGGGCAATTTCAGTATTCGGCAACGACTTGCGAGGTCATGGAAATCGCCGCCGTTCTCGTGCGCGCGGGAGCGTCTCCGGCGCAAATTTCCCGTGAGCTTTACGAGCAGGAAAAATTTCAAAAGCTTGAGCTTTTGCAACGTTATTTGGCGACAGCGAAACTGCTTGCCGGCGGGCAAGTCGCGCTCGCGTGGATTCCGAAAGATGCGTTTGCCGCAACGGGAACGACGCGCGAGGATGCGGAAAATTTCGTCAATTATCTGCGCAGCATCGCCGGCGTGAAAATCGCCTGTCAGCTGGAGCAATCGCACACGGGAATCAAAGGCAGTCTGCGCGGCGCGGAAGATATTTACCGTGTGGATTTGCTCGCGCAAAAACTCAACGGCGGCGGGCATATCCGCGCGGCGGGATTCAATCTCGACGGAGCCGACCTGGACCGCGACCGCGAAAAAATCATCGCCGTTATTTTAGAGCATTTGAAGCTCGTTTCGGCGTAGGTTTTTTCAAAAAAGTCTACTTCGCGATTAAATCGTAAGCCTTGTAGCCGGTAACGGTTACCTCCGCAAATTCTCCGACGGGCAGGCTTTTCGGCACGAAAACCAAGCCGTCCACTTCGAAGCCGTCGCCGGCAGAGCGCGCGATTCCGGGCTCGTCCACGAGAACGCGGATTTTCTCGCCGACGCGGGAGCGCATGCGTTCCCGCGAAATTTTTTGGAGTTGAACCATCGTCGCGTTCCAACGCCGCACTTTTTCTGCGGGAGCAACTTGCTCCGGCATCAGCGCCGCACGTGTGTTTTCTTCCTTGGAATATTGGAAAACGCCGACGCGATCAAATTTTTCTTCGCCTAAAAATGCGGAAAGCTCCTCAAAATCTTCCTTCGTTTCGCCGGGGAAGCCGACAATGAATGTCGAGCGAATGACGACTCCGGGAATGCCCTTGCGGATTTTTGTAATTAAATCGCGGATATACTTTCCGTCGGTTTCTCGCTTCATCGCCGCCAACATGTTGTCGGAAATATGCTGAAGCGGAATATCGACGTAGGGAACGACTTTTTTGCATTTGGCGAAAACGGAAATCAGCTCGTCGCTCCAATGCGCGGGATGCGTGTAAAAAACGCGGATCCAGAAATCGCCGCGAATGCGGTTGAGCGCGCGCAAAAGCACGGCGAGCGATTCGCCTTCTTCGGAAGAAACTTTCGTGGTTTTGCCGACCTTTGTTTTTTGCCACGTGTCCATACCGAAATAAGTCGTATCCTGAGAAATCAGGTTGATTTCCTTTACGCCGTTGACTTGGACGAGTGTTTTGACTTCGGCGACAATATCGGCAATCGCGCGGGAACGGTGTTTGCCGCGAATGCCGGGAATCGCACAAAACGCGCAGCCGTGATTGCAACCTTCGGCGATTTTGACGTTGGCGATGTGCGGGAGCGTGAGGCGCGCGCGCGGCGTGGAATAATCCGGAATATAGCGCGGACGCTTGGAGACGGCGACGGGAACGCGTCCGTCTTTCGCGAGCGGCTTCCCGGCGTTCCCGCAAAGTTTTTCGATGAGCAGCGAAATTTTTTCCAGCTCATCGATACCGATAAATGCGTCCGCCTGCGGAATCATTTCGCGGATTTTTTCGCCGTAGCGTTGCGGCATGCATCCGGCGACGACGATTTTAAGCGGCTTAGCACTTTTGCGGCGGCGTTTGGCTTCTTTCGCCATTTCGGAAATCGCCTCCAAGCTTTCCTTGCGTGCATCGAGAATGAACGAGCAGGTGTTGACGACGACGGCGTCCGCCTCGCGCGGATCTGCGGTAAGCGTCATTCCGGATTCGAGAATGTGCCCGATGAGCACTTCCGAGTCCGATTGATTTTTTGGGCAACCTAAAGAAACAATTCCGACGGTGAGCATTTTATAATTTCAAAAAAATAAATTTAAAGAAACGGGAAGCGGGGCGGGAACGCTGCAAAAACTTTTTATTTTTAGTCAAAAATTCCCCACGCCCAAAAGCTTTCGTAGAGTATCCACAGAAAAAAAAAGTAAAGCGCGACGAGTGCGATGCGCTGAACCCATTTCCAAAAAACGGCGTCCGGAGAGCCCTCGCCGGTAAAAGGCGCGCCGAAGAACCAGCGCATAAAACGCTCCCATGCCGGCGGGCGAATTTCCTCCCAGAGATCCGGTTGCTTGAAAGCGACGCTTTGCTCGTAGCGGCGCTCAAGCTTCCGAAAAAACCGGGACAACGGAGAAAACATGGGGACGCGGAGTTCAGTCGTGGCTGTGTTTGCCGCAGGTGCAGTGTCCGCCGCAGGAGCCGTCGCCGTGGCAATGCGGCTCTTCGATTACGGGAAGTCCGAATTCGAGAATTTCGGAGAGCGTTCCCGCCAGATTTTCGCGCGGGAACGCGATTTCGCGGCGTTCCTGCGTGTCGCGCACTTTGACAACGCCGAGCGCGAGCTCGTTCGTGCCGTAAATGAGTGCGTAGCGTGCGCCGGTTTGTTCTGCGGCTTGAATGAGCTTGCCGAATTTTCCGTCTTTGAACGCGTATTCCACGCGGAAGCCGCAGGCGCGGAGCAGGGCGACATCGGAGAGTGCTTCCGCGCGGTTTTCTTCGCCGAGAATGATGGCGTAAAAATCGGGTGCGTCGCCGATTTGCGGCAAAAGTTCCTGCTGTTCGAGCAGATTGCGCAGGGTAACGTCGCCCATGCCGAAGCCGACCGCCGGCATGTCCGGTCCGCCGAGTTTTTTGACGAGTTTGTCGTAGCGACCGCCTCCGGCGAGGGCGCGTCCTTCGCCGACGAGTTGGAAGGCTTCAAAAACAAAGCCCGTGTAATACGCCAAGCCGCGCACGATAGTTAAATCCGTTCGGATAAATTCGCCGACGCCCATGGCGTTGAGCAGGCTCAGAAGTTTTTTCCATTCTTCCAAGCGTGCCAGAGATTTTTCCGCGTCGGAGCGGGACGAGAAAAACGCGTTTAATTCGTCAAGCGATTTGAGTGCGACAAATTCGCGAATGGTGGCGAGCGTTCCCGCCGGATCGAGCGGCGTTCCCGTGAGCGCGGAGCTCATCATTTCGAGCAAACCTTCGTGCGCGACGCGTTCGAGTTTGTCCACGACGGCGAGAACTTTAACGGCGGTTGCTTCATCGGGAATACCGAGGTTTTCGAGGAAAAGGAACCACAGCGTGCGGTCGCTGAGGCGAATGCAAAAATCGGCTTCGCCGAGACCGAAAATGCGGAGCGATTCGACGCAGAGCGCGATGATTTCCGCATCGGCGGCACAACTCGCTTCGCCGAGAATGTCGGCGTTGTATTGATAAAATGCGCGCAGGCGTCCGCGTTGCTGTTTTTCGTAGCGATAATTTTCGCCGATGCCGAACCATTTGATCGGGCGGCGGAGCGATCCCGCGCGTGCGGCGACGAGGCGGGCGAGCGACGGCGTCATTTCCGGACGAAGGGAAACTTTGCGTCCGCCTTTGTCCTCAAAATTAAAAAGCTGGGAAACGATTTCCTCGCCGGATTTTTCGGTAAAAAGTTCGAGCGGTTCGAGTGCGGGAGCGTCCCATTCGGAGAATCCGAAGCGGCGGGCGGCATTTCGCCAACGCTCGAAGATAAAGTTGCGCAGGGCGCAGTCTTCCGGATAAAACTCGCGAAAACCGGGAAGTGATTTGAATTGCATGATAATTTTTTGAGAAAGTTTTTATCGTTTCGGCAATTTTCAGGAAAAAAGGTCGAGCCAAAACAGGGCGATAAATTCGCCGATAACGAGTGCCCAAATGCAGGCGTAAACGCAGGTGGTGAATGAATCTGCCGCGAGCGGTTGCATGCGCAGGGGCGTTTTCCGCGGAGCGGGGGCTTTTTCTGATGTTTTCGGTTGTTCGTTCACGAAGCGTGATTAAAACACAGCGGCGCGGCTTGGGAAAGAAATTTAATTCGCGTTCGCGGCTTTACTTTTGATTCGCTTCGGGCGGGAACGCGCGGATAGAATGGCGTTCATGCAAAACAACGAAGCGTTGAAGATTATTTTTACGCGCCATACGGTGCGGCATTTTTTGAATAAGCCGGTTGCGCCCGAATTGCTTGAAACGATTTGCCGCGCGGCGATGTCTGCACCGTCCGCTTGCAACAAGCAGATGTGGCAATTTGTGATTACGACGAAACGCGAAGAGCTTGATGCGATGATTGAGTTTTTGCCGAATGCCAGAATGTTGGCGTCGGCGCAAGCGGCGATCACGATTTGCGGGGATCCGGCGGAAGATTTCGGTTTTTACTGGCAGCAGGATTGCTCTGCCGCCACGGAAAACGCGTTGCTTGCGGCGCATGCGTTAGGACTCGGCGCGTGTTGGTGCGGCTTGTATCCGCGCGAGGAAAGGGCTGCGGCGACGGCGAAATTTCTCGGCATTCCCGAAAATGTGATTCCGATGGCGATTTTGGCAATCGGATATCCGGATCCTGCCGCCGGAGAAAAGCCGAAGGATAAGTGGAAGCCGGAAAAAATCCACTACGGTCGCTGGTAATTTCCGGCTTCCGGTTTTCCGTTCCCGCCTTTTCTTTTGAGAAAAAATGTTTTCGGAGCGCGCGAAGGGCCATTTGCTGATTTTTGCGGCGAATCTGATTTTCGGAATCAATTACGCGGTTTCGAAATGGTTGCTCGCGGAGCAATTGACGCCGGAGTTTCACACGCTCGCGCGCATGGTCGCGGCGTGTATTCTGTTTTGGGGTGTTTCCCTGTTTTTGCCGCAGGAAAAACTTTCGCTCAAAGAAATCGGCGTGCTTTTCCTTTGCTCGCTGTGCGGTGTGGCGGGCAATCAGGCCCTGTTTATTTGGGGGCTGAGCATGACTTCGCCGATCGACGCTTCGGTAATCACGACGGGAACGCCGATTATCGTAATGATACTTGCGGCTGTGATTTTGCGAGAACCGATAACGCGGCTCAAGGTCGCCGGGGTCTTTACGGGCGCGTTCGGCGCGGTGTGGCTGGTTTTGCTTTCCGGTGCCGTCGGCGGGAACGCCGCATCAAGTCTTGCCGGAAATTTTTGCATTTTCGGAAGCAGTTTCATTTACGCCGTGTATTTCGTTTTCTCCAAACCGCTTTCCGTAAAATATCAGGCGGTAACAATGATGAAATGGATGTTCCTTTTCGCCGTCATAGAAGTTTTGCCGATAACGCTTCCGGGGATTTTGAGCCCGGGCGGCATCTTTCTTACGGTCCCGACATGGAAAACGTTTGCGGCAATGGCGTATGTGCTCGTCGGGGCAACTTTTCTCGCCTACATGCTTATTCCGATGGCGGTGAAACGGATTCGCCCGACAACCGCGAGCATGTATAATTACGTGCAACCGATTGTCGCTTGCGCTCTCGCCGTGATTCTCGGACAAGACGCGTTTTCATGGGAAAAACTGCTCGCCGCGATTATCATTTTCGGCGGTGTTTACATGGTAACCAAAAGCCGCCCGAAGGCGGAAGCTTAGCGTTCCCGCAGAAGCACGTCTATGAGACCGACGCTGACTTTTGTCAGGGAGTCGACAACGCAATGCGCGCGGGTGCGGCGCAACAAATCCGCGGGATTGGTCGTCGCAACCGCCACGACTTTAAAACCGCCGGCAATCCCTGCTTCGATTCCCGCCAAAGAATCTTCAAAGATAACGATTTCCGAAGGGTTGCGCTCAAGTTTAACGGAAGCTTGGAGAAAAACATCGGGCATCGGCTTGCGGGAGAGGGCGCATTCTTCGGAGATGATTCCGGAGAAGTAAGTTCTTAAATCCGTGATTTCAAGTGCGAGATCAATATTTTTGCGACAAGAAGAGGAGGCGACTGCGCAGGGAATTTTTCGGAGTTTTAAATCTTCCAAAAGCCGCCGCACGCCGGGAAGCGGCTCAATGCCTTCCTCGGAAATAATTTTTCTGAAAATTTCTTCTTTGGTATCGGAGATTTCTTTTATTTCTTCGGGAACGTGGCTCCAGCGTAAAATTCTCGGAATGATTTCCTCGTTGCATTTCCCGAAGCCGAGTTTGAAATAATTTTCCGAAAGAAGAAGATTCCGTTTCTCCGCGAGGATTTCCCAGCTGCGGCGATGTGCGCCGGAGGAGTCTACGACGACACCGTCCCAATCGAAAATTACGCCGGGTGTCAGTTTGCTCGTTTTCATAGGCGGGAAGGGGTTAAAGAGGGGTTTTGCCGGAAAGGCGAAGTTTTTCTTGGAGGGGAGAAAAGGGAAATCGGGAGAAATCTGTGCTTGAGGATTACATACAAGCGCGAACTTGTAAAATGTCTTTTTATTTTCTTTCCTCTTTCATGTGTTCTATTTTTTTTTCTGTCGTAAATTCATTCGTTAAAGCGTATCCTACGAAAATAATTACCCTGTAGAATATGAACTCATTTAAGTTTTTTCTGAGTGCCGTTTCGGCGTTGGCTTTAGCTCCGTTTGTGTTCGGACAATCGCCCGCAGAATCTGAAAATCCCGATACGGAAAAAGTCTCCGTGGTTTCCGTTGAGGAAGCGGAAGTTGCCGGGAACGCAGAAGCGGAAAGCGTTCCCGCCGAAGAAGCAAAAGACCCCTCGGCACCTGCACAGGTAACGCCTCCCGTTCCCGTCCCGCCGCCGGTTCCGGAATTGACGCCGGAGCAACGCAAACAAATGGAAGTCCGCCTGCTTTCTGCAAGGAAAGCACGCATTGACGCGGAAATGGCTCTCGCGCGTGCGCGCCTCTCGGAGCAACTTGCCCCGCGCGCGGCGGAACGTGCCCGCATGGAAGCGGAAACCGCGTTGCGTGTGGCTCGCAATAACGCGAAATTTTCAGATATAGAAGCGGAAAAACGTAAGCTCGACGCTATGCTTTCTCTGGAAAAGGCACGCGATGATTTGGCAATTTTGGAGCGCGGGAACGCTCTGCGCGCGGCAGACCTTGATTTTAAAATCGAACGCGCCAAGCAGGAGCTGACGCTCGCACAACGCAATCGTGAAATCGCACAGGTGCAAATGGCGGAAAAACTTCGCACCGTCGCTCCCGCCGCCGCTTTCGCTCCGGAAAATTATCTCAAGGAGCCGCTGGCTGACGGGAAACTTTACATTTCCGATCGCCGTATCGAGCTCAATGATGTAATCATGCCCGAGCTCGCAAACTATGTCACGGAACGCATTTACTTTTACAACAACCAAAGCACGGAATATCCGATTTTTATCGTGATTGACAGCTCACCGGGCGGGAGCGTTGCCGCCGGTTATCAAATTCTCAAAGCGATGGAAAGCAGTAAGGCTCCCGTCTACGCTGTAGTTAAAAGCTATGCGGCTTCCATGGCGGCGATGATTACCACGGCGGCGGAACGTTCCTTCTGCTACAAAGACACAGTGATTATGCAACACCAACCCTCGTCGGGAACGCAGGGGAATCTTCGCCAAATGGCGGAGCAATTGGAATCGGTGGTTGAATGGACGCGCAATATCAACGATAAGCTCGCCGCTAAAATGGGACTGACTTACGAGGAATACGTCGCCGAAATGTATAAGCACAATTCTCAGGGCGATTGGACGGAATTCGGCGACGGCGCGAAAAAATGGAACTGGGTCACGGACATCGTCGACACTATTGACGAAACCGCTTTTGTGCGCAAGGAGCCCGAAGCAAAACGCCCGAAAATGCAAACACTGATTATCCGCCAACAAAAAATTGACGAACAGGGACGCCCGTATTTTGACTTGCCGACGCTCCCGGCGGGCGATGCATGGATGATTTATGATCCGAACAATCTCTATCGCGCCGCCGCCCGTTAATTTTTTGCTCATTAAAAATTTTATTTAGAAAGAAAAACGACAATGTTGTTTGAAAAAAAATACCTTACCCGCTCCGCTTTGTCGCTCGCGGCATTGATGTTTGCCGGCTGTGCCGCGGGAACGCCGGTTGCTACGGCGGACGTTCCCGCAAAAACGGGAGGAGACGGCGTTCCCGCCGGAGAAGAAGTCGAGTTGCAGGTTTCGGAAACTTCCGCACCGGAAGCGGTTGTCGTCCTTGCCGAGGAGATTGAAGTCGTTCCCGCCAACGCCCCGGAAGCACTTTCCAAAGAAGAAATTGAGGAGGAACTCAAAAAACTTTCCGAAGAAACCAACAAAATCCACCTTGAAAAATCGCTGATAGAATCTCGCCTCGCGCTTGCTTCTTCGGAAAACGAGAAGGCGATGCAGGCGATGAAGCTCGAAAAAATGGTTTTGGATGCGGAACGCGCGGAGCGTTCTGCAAAAATTGCCGAAGAGATAGCCGGACTCGAAGACGAACGCACGGAAATAGAGCGTCGCATCGCCTTGGAAAATTCCCGCTCGGCGGCAACGTTTCGCGCGAAGCAAAAAGAACTTAGCCTGCTTGAAATGACTCTGCGCGAACAACAACTGGAAATGAACGGCGAAAGCATGCGGACGCAATACGTCATGTCGATGGCGGAAAAGCAGGAAAAACTTTCCCGCCTGGCGCCGAAAGCGGCTGTTTCACCCAAGTATCTCAAAGAACCTTTTGTGGACGGCACCCTCTACATTTCGGATCGCCGGGTTCCGTTAAACGGTCCCATCACGGCGGAATCCGCAAAAACCGTCTGCGAGCAACTTTATTTCTTTAACAATCAAAATTCGGAATATCCGATTTTCATCGTGATTGACAGCTCGCCGGGCGGGAGCGTTGCCGCCGGCTATCAAATTCAAAAAGCGATGCAAAGTTGCTCGGCTCCGGTGTATGTCGTTGTCAAAAGTTTTGCCGCTTCCATGGCTGCCGTGATTACGACGACGGCGGAACGCTCTTTCTGCTACGCAAATTCGCGTATTCTGCACCACCAGATTTCCACCGGCGTGCAAGGCAATCTCACAATGCTTCGCGAAGGCGTCGCGATGGGGGAACTTTGGTATAAGCGCTTCGGCGAACCCGTCGCCAAAAAGATGGGACTTACGCTCGAAGAATTTACCCGTCAAATGTATGAGCATAATTCGGATGGGGATTGGCAGGAAAACGGCGAGCGCGCCGTTGAGCTGAAATGGGTCGACCACATCGCGGATCGCATTGAGGAAACCGGGGTGATTTCCTTGGAAAACTCGCCCAAAGAGCCGAACAACGGGATGATGATGCCGACGCCCCCGATGCCGGAACAAACCGACGCTCAGGGCAGACGCTTTGTTGAACTTCCGGTTCTCGAAAATCCCTTCGATTTCTGGGCAATTTACGATAAAACCGGCTATTACAGAGCCCGATAATTTTCCGCTCTTGCGGGAACGCGTTTTATAAAAATCCATGAGTTTTGCAGATTTAGGACTCCCCGAAAATATTCTCTCGGTAATAGAAAAAATCGGGTATAAAACCCCGACTCCGATTCAAGAAAAGGCGATTCCCGTTGCTTTGTCGGGAAAAGATATTATCGGCGCCGCGCAGACGGGAACGGGAAAAACCGCCGCCTACGCCTTGCCGACGCTCGCCCGTTTGGGCGAAGCGCAGGGAAAACCGCGTTGCCTTGTGCTTGTTCCGACACGGGAACTCGCAATGCAGGTTGATGAAGCTTTCCGCATTTTCGCCGAAAATTGGTCCGGAAAAGTTGCGCTGCTTTACGGCGGCGTGCGCTACGATCAGCAGTTGAAAGTTTTGCGGGACGGCGCGGAAATCGTTGTCGCGACTCCCGGGCGCCTGATTGACCTGTGGAAACAGCGTTTTGTTGATCTTTCCGGCGTAGAAGTTTTGGTATTGGACGAAGTGGATCGCATGCTCGATATGGGCTTCATAGAAGATGTTTCCTCCATTATCCGCATGTGCCCGAAAGAACGCCAAACGCTTCTTTTCTCGGCAACGGTCAATAAAACCATTCGGGAAATTGCCGATTGGGCCTTGCGAGAACCGGAAGAAATCGACGTGCGCACGGGAGCAATTACCGCCGATACGATTTCTCACGCCTTGTATCCGGTTGCCGGATACCAAAAATACGATTTGCTTCTCGCGCTCCTTGAACGCACGCATTACAAAAGCGTTATTGTTTTCACGAGAACGAAACGCGACGCCGACCGCATCACGGAGTGGCTTGAATCCAACCGAATCGCGGTCGCCACGATGCACGCGGACCGCACTCAGCGGGAACGCACGGAGGCACTTGCCGGATTCAAAAGCGGAAAATTCAGCGTGCTTGTCGCCACGGATATTGCGTCGCGCGGGCTCGATATTTCCGGCGTTTCCCACGTTATCAATTACAACGTTCCCGAGCATCCGGAAGATTACGTGCACCGCATCGGGCGCACAGGTCGCGCGGGCGACGAAGGGGAGGCGTTCACGCTGTTTTCGCCGGACGAACTGCTTCAGCTTCAGGCGATAGAGCGACTTATCGGAAAAACAATCGAGCGCAAAAAGCTGGAAGGTTTCAATTATCGCACGGAACCTTTGATGCTTATGCCCGGGAACGGCGTAGGAGCGGCGCGTCCGCGTCGTCGAAATCGGTGAAAATTTTTGCGGTAGAGAGTTCGTGCGACGAATCCGCGCTCGCCGTTTTTGATTCCGAAAAAGGCATCGTTGCGGAACTTGTAAACACGCAGGTTGCCTTGCACGGGCAATTCGGCGGCGTTGTTCCCGATCTCGCTTCGCGGGAACATCTTGCTAATTTCCCGGAATTGCTGGCGAGCCTTGCTTGTGAAATAAATCCCGAAGAAACGGATGCTGTCGCCGTTACGCGCGGACCCGGGCTGGCGGGTTGCCTTGCTCTCGGAATCGCTTACGCACGGACGGTTGCGCAAGTTTGGGAAAAACCGCTTCTTGCGGTAAATCATCTGCGCGGACACCTTTTTTCGCCGTTCATTCCCGAGCATGAAAAAAATCCCGCCGCGTTCCCGCACGAAGTCAAAAAATATTTTCCGCATTTGGGGCTTGTCGTTTCCGGCGGGAACACGCTTTTAGTTTCCGTTGAAGAAAGCCGCCGGGTTGAAATTTTGGCGCAAACCGTGGATGATGCCGCCGGCGAAGCGTTTGACAAAGGCGCAAAATTGCTCGGCATGCCGTATCCGGGCGGCGCTCTTATCGAAAAACAGGCGAATCTTGCGCGGGAACGCGGAAAATTCACGTTCCCGCGGGGAGAAAATTTAAAAAAGGGCGAGCGTTTCAGCTTTTCCGGGCTTAAAACGAGTCTGCGCTATCGCCTTGAGAAAATCTCGGACGAAGAACTTGAAGCTTCTCTTCCGGAAATCTGTGCGGACTATCAGGACGCGATTATCGCTCAGCTCGCGGGCAAAGCGGAAGTTGCACTTCGCGAACGCACTTTCGCAAGCATCGGGCTTTCAGGCGGCGTTTCCAATAACAAAGCCTTGCGCGCAGCATTTACAAAAATCGCCGCCAAGCACAAAATTCCGCTTTTAACGGCGCACCCGAAGCACACCGGAGACAACGCCGCAATGATTGCTTTTGCCGCTTGGTTTGATTCCTGCTTGCCTTCACCGGAGCCGGAATTGCCGATAACGTTTGAGCCTTCGCTCACAATTGATAAGGCGTAAAAACTCTTCGTAAAACAGCAAAATCAAACGGCAAACACAGGAACATCTTCGTTCCCGTAAAGAAAAATTACTTCATCGCCAACGCCATTTTGTTGGCGGTGATGACGCCGTAATTGATCGTGCCGAGCCAGCCCGACATGATGATGCCGACCGATCCCGCGTGGTAAAGCCCGCGCACTTTTTCCGGCAATTCCATCGAAATTTTCAAACCCTCGAATTTCGTGCCGAATGAGGTGCCGTCACGGTGGCGCACATAGCGTTTGACGGTGCGCGGCGTCGCGGCTTCCACCCAATCGACCTTGGCGCGAATGTCCGGAATGTATTTTTCAAGCCCGGCAAACGATTCCTCGATGATACGTTTTTTCTCCGCTTCGTAGGCTTCGTCGGAAAGATTTTCCCAGTTCGAAAAACGCTGATTAATCGACGTTACAATCGCATAATGCGGGATTTTGCGTTGCGGGCGCGTGTCCGGATAGTAAACCGAGTAGGTGCGGGAGCTCGTGTGCAAATCGACGAGATCGTCGCTGTCGAATTTTGGTGCTTCCGAGGTGAAAACGAGATCGCCGATGTGCGGGATCGTTTCGCCTTCGCGAATGCCCATGTAAACCTGGCAGGAAGAGGTGTTGACGCGCACGGCTTCGGATTCCGCGAGAAAATCGGCGGGAACGGTTCCCGGCTCAAGCATTTCTTCCACGGTATTGCGGATATTCGCGTTGGAAAGCACGGATTTGCAGGCGATTTCGACCGTTTCGCCGAAGCGCATATCGCGGACGCGAACGCCGCGCACTGCGGGAACGCCGTCGGTGCCGGTTTCGGTCAGAATCTTTTCCGCGAGGCAGTTGCGGCGGATGTCGACGCCGTTTTTCTTGAGCTCTTCCGTCATTTTTTGAATGAGCAAATCGGTTCCGCCCTGGAAAATGTAAACGCCGCGGCTCATGAAGTTGGAAAAAACAATTCCGTAGGTAATCGCGGGTTCGTTGAGCGTGGAACCGTTCGCGTAGGCAATCGGCTCAAGCAACAGGCGCCAAACGTCGGTGCGTCCGGGGAAAAATTCTTCGAAGAGTTCCCGCGTCGTGCGTTTGTCGTTGTCGTAATAATTCATCTGCGCGAGATGCTCGAAAAATCCGTGAACGCGCTCGGCGGGAACGTTGAATTTTTCAATGAGAATACGCGTGAAATCTTCGCGGTCGAATGTCGTTTGAATATTAAATTCCGGATTGATGAAGCGGATGTCTTTGAGCTGGCGAATCGAATCCGCGATTTCCTTGCTCCAATATTTGCGGCAGGATTTAATCATGCCGTGCGGAAAGCCGTGCAGGGAAATGTCGAAAATGTGTCCGCCCGGGCGTTTAAAAAACGTCGCGAGTCCGCCGAGCTGGTAGTGGTGTTCCAAGAGCAAAACGGAATGTCCCGCCTTGGCGAGATAGTTTGCGCCGGTGAGCCCGGCGAGCCCGCTGCCGATGACGATGGCGTCGTAAGATTTTTGAATGCCGAAAAGCGGATTTTTTGCGTCCATGCGTGCTGTAAGGAAATGAGTGAATAAAATGGCATAAAACAATGGCAAATTATCAGCGTTCCCGCAAATTGAAATTTGTTGCTCGTTTCGCGAGCGGCAAGAGCTGAGAAAGCTTAGGCGCTTGGAAGTTTAGTTGTTTGGCAAACGAAGCAAGGAAGAGAGTTCTTTTTTATTTTTATAAAAGTAAAACTTTCGGCAAAGCCGACAAAACTTTTCAGCATCTTAGCTTTTAAACTTTTGCCGAAGCAAGCTTCTGCTTGCGGGAGAGGGCGGGAACGCACATAGTCTTGAACTCATTATGGCGGCAAAAAAAAGTAGCGGCGCGGGGCGTCGGGTTTCCTCTATCGAGCGCATTTTAGGGCGGCTCGACGATTTGGACTCCGCGAATCTGACAATCCTGGTGCAAAGGCTTGCGCGGGAACGCGGACTTTTTGAAATGCTTTTCGATACGATTGACGAAGGCATTCTCGTCATCGACTCAACGGGAACGATCGAATACGCAAACCGTGCCGGAATGCGTATGGTCGGGCTTCGCGGGAACGAAACCGGGAACGCGATTTTGTGGAAATTGGTTCCGGACTTAGCGCGCACGCTCGATTTTTTCGGTGAGGACAATTTGGCTCCGAACATTGCCCGCGATGCGGAAATTTTTTATCCGGAGCATCGTTGGCTCAGATTACAACTGAGCCGGATTTCGCTCCAAAGCACGGAGCCGGCGCGTTTCGTCGTTATTTTGCGCGACATTACGGCGGATCGGGAATCCACCGAGGAAATGATTGAGAGCGAACGCGTGAATTCGATTTTCACGCTCGCCGCCAGCGTGGCGCATGAAATCGGGAATCCGCTCAATTCGATGAAAATTCACTTGGAGCTGATTCGGAGAAAACTCGCCAAGCTTGACGTTCCCGCAGAAAGCACGAAATCGTTGAAAAACTCTGTCGCCATTTGCTTGGAGGAAATTTCCCGCCTCGATGATATTTTGAAAAATTTTCTCGGCGCGATTCGTCCGCAAAAACCGGATTTGGTAAAAACGAATCTGGTGGAAATCGTTATCGACGTGCTCGGCGTTCAAAAAGTGGAACTCGAAAACCGGAATATCCGTTGTTCGATGATTCAGGCGAGCAAAGAGCTTCCCGTTGTCCTCGGCGACGAATCTCAGCTGAAGCAACTGGTGTTTAACGTGACGAAAAATGCGATGGAGGCGATGCAGGACGGCGGCTCCATCGCGATTGAGCTCAATTGCGACGAGGAATTTGTTTATCTCCGCGTCAAAGATTCCGGTTGCGGTATCAATCGGGATGACATTTCCAAAATCTACGAACCGTTTTTTACGACAAAAAACAACGGACACGGGCTTGGCATGATGATTGTCATGCGCATTATGCGGGAACACGGAGGGCAGGTCGGAATCGACAGCACGCCGGGCACGGGAACGACGGTTACGCTGCAATTCCCCAAACCGGGAGCGCGCGCGCGCATGCTTCCGCCGACAAAGTAAACGAAACCTGTAAGCAAAATGTTTTTTTTCAAAAAAATATCGGGGCGCGCGGCACTTCTGCTTGGCGCATCGGCGATTCTCGTGTTGTTCGGTTTCGGCGCGTGCGTGTTTTTTGCCGGCGAAAAAAAATGCGGCGACGTTCCCGGAATCTTGCGGGAACGCAAAAGTTTTGATGCGGCGTTTCCGCTAAAACTCGGGAACGCAACGATTTTTGTTCGCTTGGCACTTACGGAAATGGAACGTCAGCAGGGCTTGACGGGCTGTCGGGGCTTGGCGGAAAATTCGGGCATGCTTTTCGTTTATCCGGACGCGGATTCGCGCGGATTTTGGATGCGCGGCGTTCCGATAAATTTGTCTATCGGCTTTTTCGATTCAAGCGGGAAATTGCTTGAGAAAAAGGAAATGCGCGCCAACGATTTTTCCGTAACTTCTTCAAAATCGGATCAGGTAAAATTCGTGCTCGAGATGCCGGAAGGCTGGTTTGAGCGCAATGCAATCTGCGCGGGAACGTCGTTTTCCCCCGAAGCACTCGCGCCTTTTGTCGCCGAGCGAGGATTTTCGCCGGAAAAATTTGAAATTTCTTCCGAAAATTAAATTTCCTCTTTACCTTCTTCGGCAAAAAAATCAGCATCAAACACTTTCATGAAAACGCTTTTTCAAAAAATCGCCGATCGCGAAATCCCCTCAAAAATGGTTTACGAGGATGAAATCTGCTTTGCGATTGAAGACATTAACCCGCAGGCTCCGACGCATATTCTCGTTATTCCCAAGCGCGTAATTTCGCGGCTTTCGGCTGCTATGGATTCCGACGCGGGAACGCTGGGGCATCTTTTGACGGTCGCCGGAAAAATCGCCGCCGAGCGCGGTCTCAGCGGCGGTTTCCGCACGGTAATCAATTCCGGTCCCGATGCCGGAGAAACCGTCCCGCACTTGCACGTTCACCTCATCGGCGGGCGCAAACTCGCGTGGCCTCCGGGTTGATTTTTTTAATTTCGTGTGATTTTTAGAAAATAATTTTTAATTTTAGAAAAACAAAAAAATGGCTACATCTTTCAACCGAAAAAAAACAGTCGGTGCGTTCGGCTCCAGCAAAATCCGCGAAGTCGGCTACCACTACGAAGTGCTCCTGAATGAGCAGGCGGAACCGATCCCGGCGGCGGCGGGAGATCCGAATCGCCCGAATATCGCGAACATGATTATCGAATTTTCCCGTCCCGTGATTGCGCAGGCGGGCGGAAATCACACGGCGATTCGCGGCGCGATGAATGTGGCGATTTTGCTTTGGAACGCCATCACGGAAGGCGATGCCGCCGTCGCCGCAGCGCGGGAAAAACTTCTCGCGTTGCCCGATGCTTCTCCGGAGCAAATTGATGCGCTAATCGATGCCCTGCGGGAACGCAAAAATGTCGTCGCTCCGGGCGTGAATCAAATTGTCCGCAAATTCAACCTGAATTTCACGAAACACGGAATTTCCTTTAACGTAACGACAGCGCCGGGAACGAAAGTCGAAGGCGTTGAAAAATCGCCGAATATCGCTGCTCTCGGAGCTAAGTAATCACACGGCTTTTCGCACAAAAAACGCGCCCGGAGACGGACGCGTTTTTTTTTGCGGCGCGGGAACGTGTGCCTTATGCGCAAGCACTCATTCCGGATTTCGCTTCGTTGCATTCTTTGCAAATTCCGCGAACGTAGAGCTGGGTTTCCTCAAGGCGGAAACCTTCCGGAAGTTTTCCGGAAGCATCGTCAAACATCGTGTCGTAGGGGAAATCAAAAATTTTCCCGCACTCCGTGCATTTAAAGTGTCCGTGCGGATGCGTGGCGGCGTCAAAGCGCATTTCGTTTTCCTCAAGCGTTACCATTTGCGCCGCGCCTTTGGAGCAAAAAAGCCGAAGTGTATTGTAAACCGTTGTGCGGGAAAGCGTTTTTATCGTCTTGTAAAGAGCCTGATAAACGTCTTCGGCAGTCGGGTGGGACGGATGTTCGGCGATGTATTTTAAAATCGCGCGGCGCTGGCGCGACGGACGAATCCCGTGGGAAATAAGAATAGAATCCGGATCAAAGGAATGCATAGTGAAATCGCGATTTTATTTGGAATGATTTCATTATTGTTGTGCAAAAACCTAAACGCAAGATGTTTTTTCACGTTCCCGCGCTTGCGTTTCCCGTGTCGAAGCCTGTAAAATCCGCGCTCTTTTTTACATGAAATGGATACATACAGAATCGGACGCGTGCCTTGCGCGCGAATTGGAGGAGGCTCTGGCGTTGCTTCCTTCGATTGCGTCGATTCTTGTAAAAATGGGCTACGAGAGCGTGGAGGAGGCGGAAAAATTCCTCTCGCCGAAGCTTTCCCATGTTACGGATCCGTTTTTGATTCCGAATCTTGAAGCCGCCGCAGAGCGTATCATGCGGGCAATCGACAATCGGGAAATGATTTCGATTGTCGGCGATTATGACGTGGACGGCGTAACGGCGGTAACGCTTTTGGTTTGCTTCTTGCGTCGCTTCGGCTTGCGACCGCATTATTTTGTTCCGCGACGGAGCGAAGAGGGCTACGGTCTGAGTTCCGCGATTGTGGAGCGCGTTCTTGCGCGGGATCGCCCCTCTTTGTTTTTTGCTTTGGATTGCGGAACGAATGCCAACGAGCAGGTGGCGCTTTTGCGTTCCCGCGGAATCGACGTGGTCATTGTCGACCATCATCGCAGTAAAACGGCGGAAGCTCCGGACGCGATTTTTGTGAATCCGAATTCCGCGTTTGCCGCCGCACCGGATTTTTCTCCCATGTGCACGGCGGGACTAATGTTCAAGGTCTTGCACGGCGTGCTCAAAATCATGCGGACGCGCCGGGATCCGCGATCGTTCGATATTATTTTGCGCGAATATCTTGATTTGGTGGCACTGGGCACGATTACGGACATTTCTCCGCTGGTTGCGGAAAACCGCACGATGGTTTGGTTTGGTCTGCGCCAAATGAAAAACACCAAGCGAAAAGGGCTGCGAGCCTTAATTTCCGCAAGCAATATTGCAGACACGGCGGATATTTTGCCGGTCGATGTTTCGCACCGAATCGGACCGCGCATTAATGCGAGCGGTCGCTTGGCAGATGCTTCGTTGCCCGTGGAAATGTTTCTTTGCGAAAACGAAAATCGTTGCGCGGATCTCGCCCGCGAACTTTCCGAAATGAATCGGGACCGTCAGGAAATCGAGCGCGGAATTTTTGACGAAGCCTTAGCTCAGCTTGAGCCGCAGGCGGGAACGCGCCACGCGCTGGTGGCGTGCGGAGAGTGGCATCCGGGCGTGGTCGGCATCGTCGCGGGCAAACTTTCCAGGCATTTTAACAAACCTTGTGTCGTGCTCGGTATCGAAGGCAATTTGGCGAAAGGTTCGGGTCGCGGCGTTCCCGGCGTGAATCTCATTGATGTGTTGCGTCCGTATGGCGACAAGCTGGATTCGTGGGGCGGGCATCCGATGGCGGTGGGAATTTCCGTAGACATCGGGAACGTAGATGAATTTCGCGAATACCTCGACCGTGCCGTCGGAGAAGCCTTGATGAAGAACGGAGCAGACTCCGCCAACGAGCGCGAACTCGAAATTGCCGCATGGCTTTCGCCGTCGGAAATTACGGCGGAACTGTTTGATCAGATTGCACAGCTTTCGCCTTTCGGGGAAGGGAATCCGGAACCGATTTTCGGTATTCGAAACGTGATTATGCCGCAGGGTGCAATTGCATTCGGAGAAAATAATTTTCGTTTCCAAATTCTGTTACCGAATTTTTCGCGGCTCGGAGTCGTCGCGTGGCATAAGCCGGAAGGCGTTCCCGCGGCGGGAACGCAAGCGGATTTGGCGGTTCGGCTTTCGTGGAATAATTACAACGGGCGGAAATATCAGCAGGCGGAACTCATCGCGTGGCGTCCCTCGCAGGCTTAATCTAAGGAAACGTTTCCATGAGAGCTTTCATTCTCGGGCGCGCCGTTCACGGTGAAAAATTTTGGCTGATAACGACACTTTCGGAGGAAGAAGGAGTTTTATCCTGCCTCATTCGGCAATCTACTAAAAAAACGGGAACGATTGTGCCGGATTTGTTTGACGAAGCGGAGCTGACATTGGAGCGCGCAAAAGCCGGCTCCGAAGGTCCCCGCTTCGCAAAAGAATATACGCTGACGGCGCGCCACACGGGAATTTCCGGAAATTATTCCGGGCTGGTTTACGCGAGCCGTTTTGCAACGGTGCTCGCCCGCAACGCGTTCCCGCCGGACGCGCGCGCCTCCGTTTACGCGCTTTGCCGAAACGCCATTTCAGCTTTTTCGGACAAGCCCCGCAAAGACGCCACTTATTTCAAGTCGCTGTGGCTTTTGGCAAGAGAATGCGGATTGCCGGTTCGCGAAGATTGGTTTGAGAGTTTGCCTTTTGACGATAAAACCTGCGTGGCGCGGATTTTGCGCACGCCGCTGGAAGCTCTGGACGTTCCCGCGCCGGAGTCCGAGCGCGTCATTTCACGCCTCGAATATTGGCTTTCCCGGGAAAATGATTTTTTTATTTCTTAAAAAATACGAATTTTGTTGCTTTTGAAAACGGCATCTCGTAATGTTCCCTTAGTTTTGAATTTTTCCCGGAGCACGAGAGTGTAGCCGGGGAATAGAGAAGTTAGAGTTAAGTTAGTAGAGATAAGAGACACGCCGCTCCTCACCTTAGGTGGGGAGCGGTTTTTCTTTTCGGGAACGCAGTCTCCCGTTTCGGAAAACTTCAATTTCCTTGAAGAACTCCGTGTTTTTTGTGAGAATTTGCGCATTCCCCAGGTATTTCTTTTTTATGAGCCCTAATTTTTTTGAAAAACGTTCCCGTCGCGGGTTCTCGTTGGTCGTTTCGTTAGTCATGATGGCGTTGATGCTGATGATTGCGATAACCCTGGTTTCGTTTGTTTACGTGCAAGCGCGGCTGACGGAGAGCAAACTCAAGCGAACGCAGGCGCAAATTAACGCCATCAGCGGAATGCGCGTTGCCTTAGGGCAACTTCAGCTTTTGACGGGCGACGACCAACGCGTAACGGCAACGGCGGACATTTTCGGCGGCGCGGAAAACAACTCTCTGCCGACCGGCGGCGAAGCGTTTAACGGAAAGCGGTTTTGGACCGGCGTTTGGGCGACCGGAGGTCTGGACAAAACAAAACTTCGAGATTGGAGTATTTATTCTCCGGACAAAAAACCGTTCCTCGGCTGGCTCGTTTCCGATTACGATTCTTCAAAAGAAGTTTACGCACCTAACGAAAGCCCGATAAGCAAAGAAACGGCAACAAAATCAAATACGACGATTCTGAAACTCGTGCAGGAGGATTTTCGTGTCGACGATAAGAAATTAGACTTGGTTACGCTTGTCGGGAAGGGCACTTTGGGCTCCGGAAAAGACGCGGCAGACGAGCTCTCTTACGACGAACGGGAAGTGAAAGTGCGCCGTGTGCCGTTGGTGAAATATTCGGCGGCTTCGGACGAAGCCATTCGCCCGATTACGGGATCGTTCGCTTACTGGGTTGGGGACGAAGGCGTGAAGGCTCGCATCAATATTCCGGACGGGACGGATGAAAAATTTGTCAAAAATCCGAATTGGAATCAGCGTTTCAATATTGTCGCGCAGCGTAACGGCGTTTCTTTGGTCGAAGGCTTGGAACGTTTTGAATCCTGGTGGGAAAAAGATGTCGAGGCGGCAAACACCGCGTCGGCGACGCGCTTGGGCTACGTTCCCAACGCGGGAACGCTGCCGGTTTACGTCGAGTCACTCGGCGTCGGGAACGCAACGGAAGTGAAAGAGAACGCGCGCAAGCTCTTCCACGACGTTTCATTTGTTTCACAGGGGATTTTCACGGATACTTACAACGGCGGCTTGAAAACCGACCTCTCTCTGGCGTTCGAAATGCCTTGGTTCAGCGAAGGCACATGGAAAAAAGGTTTCCGCGACATCAAGCAGTTTCACGGGAGCGGCGAAAAGAACAATTTGAACTTGCTGAGCAAATTTAAAGTTCCCGCAGACGAAAAATGGTGGACAACGCAACCCGACGACGGACTCGGTTATCTTTATGAAATTGCAACCGGCGAAACTTCGCGTAACGGGAACAATAATATGGATTATTTGCGCGGTCCGACCTGGGACTTGGTTCGCAACTATTATCGCCTTTACAAACGGGAAGACGAACAACGCGGTTTTCGCGGATTGAAGCCGCGCGATAAAGATTCTTGGATCGCAGTCGGCAGTAAACCGTATTCGTATACGGCGGGCGATCCCTCAAGGCAGTTTCGCGGCACCAACCTCGGCGGGTGGTTCGGTCCTAAGGCGAGTTACTCTCATGTTTCCGTCCGCCACACTTTGAAAAATTGGAAAAGTAGAGGAACTCTACTTCCCGAGTACAACGGGCAGATTCGCAAAACATACAGCGACGGAAATACCTACGATATTCCTTTTATTATTCCCCAATCAATGCGAATTACTCCGGTTGTTCGGCGTATGGTTCTTCGAAGCTCCATTATCATGAACCAGGATACGGCGGCACTGTGCTTTGATCCGATTTTTACAATTCATAATCCGTATAATGTTCCGATAGAATTTTACGGGCTCGGGGGGTATTGGACAAAATTTTATCCTTTCCAGTTTCGTCTGACTCGAACGGATACAGACGAAAACGGAAAGCCGAAAAATTGGCCGGGAACGAACAAGCACGAAATGACCTACAATTTTGTCGATATTATGGGTAATGTCGCCGGTAATATCGCTTGCGTCGCTCGTGTCTTTGCCGGGACGGATGACGTGAATAAGGCTTCGAACGGAACGATTCGTATGGAGCCGGGTGAAGTGAAAGTAGTGTTTCCGACGTCGACGGCGATAATGAATCAGGCGGGAATGGATAGCAACATGGTAATCAGTGTCGGGGACTTTACTTATGAAGAAAAAGGGGCTGCCGCAATTCGACTGCCAAATATTAATTTGTCTCAGTTGTCTTCGAGCGCGGGAACGCAAGAGCAGTTGAACTTTAAGATTGATTTTGGTCCGTTTGAAAATGTTGCCGCTACGGATTCCCGCTATAACGACTTGGATCAAATTGCGTTTAATCTTTACTATCCGATTGCTTCAACCGGAGAAAATTTGGAAACGGTGAAAGGTGTCCAACGTATCTGGCGCAACAAAGGGTTGGATATGACTGAAATTTCTGACGAAAATTTCATCCAGCTCCTCGCTTTCCGCCGCTATTTGCCGATGGACGGCGGTTGGCGTAACGACGTGGCAAGCGGACAACAAACCGGAGGCACCGGCGTGCTCAATGCGGAAAAAACATTTTTTGCCTACATTGATGTTTGGAATCAGACTTCAAAGGAAACGCCGCTCGCGGGACCGCTGGTAACCAATCCGCGTGCGTGGGTCATGGATCCGCGCGCCTGGGATGCGAACATGAAGGAACGCAACGTCGCTCTCGGCTGGAAAAAAACGATTAATACGGATTCCGGCGTGAGCCCGGTTCAGTATTCTTCCGGCAAAGGTTTTTGGGGCGACAGCGTCGGGCAGGGCGAAGGGCAGACCAATATCGTGCTTTTCGAAATTCCTACGGCTCCGCTACTTTCCCTCGGGCAACTTCAGCACGTGGAATGTTCCGTGTTGGATACGGAGCCCGGCTATGTCATCGGAAATTCTTATCCGCACATCGGGATTGAAAATTTGGACGAGCTTTTCTTCTGGCCGGAGGAAGGTTACATGCGGGACGGAGTCGGGGAACGCGTTGCCAATCTTCACTCGCCGCAACCGCGTGCCGATACGCCGTTTGCCGCAAATATGAATCTCTTTGACCGCTACTTCTTCTCCGGAATTAATTTCGGGAACGCGGATTCCGCACAACCGAAAGATATTGACGCGTTCGTCGAAAAAGTTTTCTCCGGCTCGGAAAAGGATTCGCCGTTCCCGAACAAGCGCGTGTCTCTGATTCGCGATTTCGGAGATCGCAAAGAAGCGGACGTAAAACAGGATTTCTATGATCCGGAAAAGGTGGCGCGCAATTTAACGTTTAACGGCGCCTTTAACATTAATTCCACGAGTGTCGAGGCTTGGATTGCCGTGCTTTCCGGGCTTCAGGGGAAAATGCTTCTGCTCGACGGAAAATTCAAAGAAATCTCCGATACTCCGTTTGCGCGTTTTGTTTCCCTCATCGGGAAATCCCTCGGCGGCTTCGGAAAAGTCGGCGATAATTTCGGCGACGACGGGAACGGTTGGCGTTGGTATGTCGAAGCCAACGAAGACGAAATTCGCAAACTTGCCGAATCCATGGTCGAGCAGGTTAAACGGCGCGGACCGTTTATGTCGATGGGCGATTTCGTGAACCGCCGCCTCGACAAAGGCAACACGGGAAAAGCCGGCGCACTTCAAGCTGCGATTGACGACTCCAAGATCAACAAAAACCGCTCGGGCGGTTTCGGCGATTCCGGGGCTACCAATCCGGACACGAAGCGTTATCCGCAACTTTTCTCCACCGACGAAAAAACGGAAAAGAAGGGCGTTCCCGGCTATGTAACGCAGGGCGATATTCTTTCGAATGTCGGTGCTTCTTTTTCCGCACGTTCCGATACGTTTACGATTCGCGCATACGGCGATATTTCCGGGATAACGGGAACGCCGGAGGCTCGCGCTTGGTGCGAGGCCGTCGTGCAACGCGTTCCCGAGTTTTTCAACCCGCAGGCGGATGAAAACGAAGAAATGATTGACAGCGTGAAATTCCTGGAAAACTATCGGGAACGCCAGTCCGAAGGGCAACCCCGAAACCATGTTTTGGAAAAATGGGAGCGCAACGACAAGCTTTCCGCCGTGAACGCTCTGTTCGGGCGCCGCTACAAAATAATTTCCTTCCGTTGGCTTTCTCAGGACGAAATCTGATAGAAATAAATGCCGCAAAGATTGCCTCGTGCCTCTTTGTGGCGTTGCGTATTTTTAAATTTTATTTTTCCTCTATGAAATACTTCAAATACTTGCTTATCGGACTCACGGCACTATTTTTTGCCGTGACGGCAAATGCGCAGGCGCGTCGTTCCGGAAACAGCGTTCCCGCCGCGGAAACGGATACGGTAACGTTTCGTTGCGCGTTTTGGGAAAAACCCGCCAATGCACCGCAACTCTTCGTTAAGGAAGGGCGAAATTACGTCTACCTCAATATTCTGAAAATGGCGTTTGCGCGCCCCTACAAATATCGCGGCGCGCTTCCGATTCCGATTTTCCGAAAGGCAACACCGGAAGAAATCGCTCAACGCAAGGCGGAAGGCGTTAAGACTGCAGATTTGGAATACATTCCGATGTTGTCGATAAATCCGCGCGGAATGAAAGATATCGGTGTGCTTTTCCTGCCGGGTGCGGTCGAAAAACAAAACGAAAATGCCCAGCTTGTTTTCGACTACAGCGAGAAAGCTTTTCCCTACGGCTCCGTCCGCGTGCTGAACTTTTCCGGGCGCGCATTGCTTGGTCGCCTCATTCCGCAAGGGGCGGACGACAAGGCGGAAAATTTCAAATTGCGCAATCGGGATTCATTTCTTTCCAAGCCCTTTGAAGACGCCCGCCGTATTTACGAAATCCAGCTCGCGGCAGTCGTGAACAAAAAACCGATGAAAATTTATTCATCTGCCGCCGCATTTTACAAAACGAACCGTGTAATGCTCTTTATCGTTCCCGCGGACGGAAATTCTGCAAAAAATACCGACGGCGTGCCGCAGTTGGATTTCCGAATGATTAAGGATTCCCGCCCGTTGGCACCGCTGGCTCCCGACACCGGAGCGGCATCGACACCAGCTCCCGCAAACTGATTTTTACAAAAAACTCCCAAGCTTAACATTACTTGATTTTATGAAAAACCGTTTGAAATTTTTTTTCTGCCTTTTTGCTGTCGGCTTTTTGTGCGTTGCCTGTTCGACGCGTCCCGCAGAACCGAGTAAACCCGTTCCCGTCGTTCAGGTAACGACAAAAGAGGTTGCAACGCCTCCGGCTCCGTCGAAAACTCCGCCTGCAACCGTTCCCGTTGCCGACAAAAAGCCGAAAGCATCCGCGACAGACACCGCGTCGACGCCCGCAAAGAAAGAAGAAGTCAACGCGACGAAAGTTCCCGCTTCGAAGAAAAACCCGGCAAAAGCGCAGAAATCCGACGTTCCCGCCGCGCCGAAAGCACCTTTGAAAAAGGAAGAGAAAAAGGACGTTCCCGCTACCGAAAAACAGCCGGAGTCTTCCGTATCTGAAAAAGTCGAAACTCCGGTTTCGCCCGCACCGACACCGGAAACAAAATCCATTAAATTCCGTTGCACATTTTGGATGAAACCGCAAAAAAGCTACGACATCTACGTGCGCACCAAAGGCGAGTTTCACCGGTGCCAGCTCTTTGAGCTCGTCTTCTCGCAGGAGATGACACCGGATGTGGATGAAAAAGGCATGGTTACGGTTTATCGCAAGACGAACGGCGATTTTGTTCCTCTTTTTACCATAGATACTTGCGGCATAGATAATTTAGGCGCGATTTTGTTGCCGAAATTTAATCCGGAAGATCCGCAGGGCGCTTATATCCAGGTTTTGGATTTGGACGAAAAAAAATTCCCGAAAGGCTCCTTGCGCGTTTTGAATTGGGCTCACAAAGAAGTCATCGGGGACGTGCTTTTCCGACACTGCGGCACGCGACAAGCGTTCACGCTCAAGTGCGGCGAATACTTCTCTTCCGCTCCGATTTCCAAAAACCGGGAAATCTGCGAATATCGCTTTTTCGATCCGGAAAATCCCTCTCGCACGATTTTCAGCTCGGCACTCAGCCTCTTTGACTGGAATCAAACCATGCTCTTCGTTTTGAAAAACGAAACCGGCGACGGCTTTGATTTCAAAGTATGCAAAGTGCGCTAAGCTTGAGCGTTCCCGTCGTGGCTTTCGAAAAAATAGCTTCGCGGCAAAATCCGCGTGTGTTGCGGAATTTTGAGAAATCGGGTAGAGTATTCGCATGGAAACAAGAAGCGAGCTTGGAATGAATGAACCCACGGAGGCACAGCTGAAAGAGCTGATGTCCGCAGTCTCGCGACGGATTTTTGAAAAGAAAGTTCGCCGTGAGGCTCGTTTTCGTGAGAATCTGCGAAACGCCATTATGGCTTCTGCTCAAAAAGTTTCTGCATGGAAGTAAATCCCAGGCTTGTTGTTATTGCCGGTCCCAACGGCTCCGGAAAAACATCAATAACGGAGCAACTGAAAGAACTTCGCCATAAATGGATGCGCGGGTGTGTTTATGTAAACCCGGATGATATCGCGCTGGAAAAATTTGGAGACTGGAATAATCCGGCGGCTGTTCTTAATGCTGCGAATTATGCAAAATCATTGCGGGAACGCCTCTTACAGGAGCGACGGGATTTTGCTTTTGAAACTGTCCTTTCTGCAGAGGAGAAGATTGATTTTATAATGCGAGCTAAAAATGCCGGATATTTCATTCGTGTTTTTTTTGTCGGAACGGATCATCCCAAAATCAATGCAGCGAGGATTCTTACTCGCTTGGAGGACGGTGGACATGGTGTTCCCATGGAAAAAATTTTGAGTCGATATACAAAATCAATGGCAAATGCCGTTCTTGTCGCTCAATATGCGAACCGAATGTATTTTTACGACAATTCTGAAGAAGTAAAAAATGATGACGCGCGAGAGTGGCTTCCGCTTTTTCGAACGGAATCCGGTAAAATAGTTGAGAAATACACTCGCCCGGAGATCCACCCGTGGGCAGCAGACATTTTTGATGCATTAAAATCGATAAACACAGGAGAATGAGTTTCGAGAAAATAGCTTCGCGGCAAAATCCGCGTGTGTTGCGTCTCGTAAAATTGCGGGAACGTGCGGCGCGCGTTGCCGAAGGCGTCTTTTTGCTGGAAGGCTTGAGAGAATTGGAACGAGCCGTGCTGAGCGGAATCGAAATTCGCGAGTTCTATTTTTGTCCGGAACTGATTCGTAATCCGCTTGCGGAAAAGGTTTTCGCGCTTGCGAAAAAGACGCTTCCGGCGGCGGCGATTGCGGAGCTTTCGCGTCCGGCGTTTGAAAAAGTTTCCTATCGTGAAAAACCGGAAGGCGTGCTTGCCGTGGCAAAAATGCGGTCACACCGGCTTGAAAATCTCCGTGTTCCCGCGGGAACGCCGCCGCTGTTCCTTGTTGCGGAATCCATCGAAAAACCCGGAAATCTCGGCGCGTTGCTTCGCACGGCGGATTCTGCCGGATGCACGGCGCTTATTTGTTGCGGCGATGCGGGAACGGATATTTACAACCCGAATGCGATTCGCGCCTCGCAGGGAACGCTGTTTTCCGTGCCGCTTGCAGTCGCTTCGAACGAAGCCGCCTTCGCGTGGCTGAAAGCGCAGGGCGCAACGATTTTTGCCACGTCTCCTGCCGCAAAAAAAGTCTACTGGGATTGCGATTTTCGCGTTCCCGCCGCGATTCTGATGGGCACGGAAGCGACCGGGCTAACGGATTTTTGGCTCGGAAAATGCGCGGATGCGGGCATCGTTCCCGTTTCCATTCCGCAAGCGGGCTTGGCGGATTCGCTCAACGTTTCGATGGCGGCAACGATTTGCCTTTTCGAAGCGGTAAGACAGAGAAATTCCTAAAAGCTTTTCGCTACGCGTTTTTCAACCAAAACAAAAAAACGTTCCCGAGCATTTTTTCGGGAACGTTTTTTTTACTTTTTTGAAAAATATTAGCGTTCTTCTCCGCCTTCAAACGAGCGCATGCCGCCGCGGCGCGGTCCGCCGAAATTGCGGCGCGGACCTTTGCTGAAGCCTCCGCGATTGCCGCCGCCAAAGCCGTTGCGGGGCGCGTTCCCGCCGAAGCGCGGGCGGAATCCGCCGTTCCCGCGACGAGGCGGCGGCTGATCTTCGCGCGGACGTGCGATATTGACTTTGAGAGGGCGTCCCTGAAATTCTCGACCTTCGGTGTTTTCAATCGCGTTTTGCGCTTCGGCAGGTGTTGCCATAATGACAAACGCGAATCCGCGCGCACGACCGGTGAATTTATCACGAAGAACTTCCACGGATTCTACCGTGCCGAATTGCCCGAAGTAGGCTTGGAGGTCATCTTCCGTGGTCGCCCAGGCAAGATTTCCTACGAATAACTTATTATCCATTTAACTAATTTCTATTTGTTGTCTTTTTTCTTGCGAACACCCGTTCCCGACCGCCGGGTTTCAAAACCGACAAATCTTCGGTTTTCCGTGCGCGATGCAAGATTTCCCTGAAGGAAAAGACGAAGCACAATCATCCGCTTTCGCAGGAATTTATCAAGCCGCAAATTTACTACCGCGCACGTTCCCGAAATTCATGCGAATTTATTCAATCCGGACAGCATTTCCTAACAGAAACCTAACAAAATCCTAACTTTCGGGCGATTGACATTCCGTTTGAAATTGGGGATCGTTTCCGAATTGTTTGAATATTTTCAAAAATTTAACCCAACTAAAGTAACACTATGACAATGCTACTTCTTCAGGTCTTCGGTGGCTTAGCGATTTTCATCTTCGGGATGAAATTGATGAGCGACGGGCTTCACAATGTTGCCGGAGACAAAATGCGAACGGTCTTGCGCCTCTTCTCCGCAAACCGCTTTGTCGGAATCCTTTCCGGCGCAACCGTAACGGCAGTGGTTCAATCTTCGAGCGCGAGCACCGTCATGGTCATCGGCTTCGTCAACGCCGGGCTTTTGACGCTCGTTCAGGCGATTGCGATTATTTTCGGCGCGAACATCGGGACTACGATCACTGCGCAAATTGTCGCCTTCGACATCAAATGGATCATCATGCCGTCGATCATTCTCGGCTTGCTGTTAAGCTTCGTTCCCGCGCGCTCGATTCGCAATTGGAGCGAAACGGTCATCGGGCTCGGCTTTATCTTCCTTGGCATGACGACGATGAGCAGCCAGCTCAAAACCTTGGCGAGCGATCCCGCGTTCATGCAGCTTTTCCAAACCTTTAACTGCGCTCCCGTCGACGGCGTGATTCCGCCGCTCGCGCTCCTCGGCGCAATCGGCGTCGGTGTGGTTGCGACGTTTATCGTGCAAAGCAGTTCGGCGGTTTCCGGGATCGTTATCGCGCTCGGTGTCGGCGGTCTCGTCGATATTTACACGGCAGTGGCGTTGATTCTCGGCTCGAACATCGGGACGACGGTTACGGCGCAACTCGCATCGCTCACGGCAAACCGCGTGGCGAAGCAGGCGGCGCTCGCACACACACTTTTCAACGTGCTCGGCGTGGTTATTATCGCGGGAACGTTCTGGTTCACGATTGACGGCGAACCGATTTTCTTCAAAGCGGTAACGCGGTTCTCCGACGGGAACGATTTGCCGCGCCAAATTGCGAACGCGCACACGCTTTTCAACGTTACGGCGACCGTCGTCTTGGTCGGATTTATTCCGCTTCTAGCGAAAATTTGCGAGCGCGTCATTCCGCTCGACAAAGGGCAGACGAAGTTCCAACGCTTGGAGCAACACTTGCTCTACACGCCGTCCATCGCGCTGGCGCAAACGGCGGGAGCGCTTCGAAAAATGCTGAAAAAATCCTGGAAAATCGTCGATTGCACGCTTTGTCTTTACAATAAAAACGACGAGAAAAATCAGGCGGTTCTCAAGCAACTCGAAAAGCGCGAGGCGGATATTGACGAGCGTCAAAAAGATATTACGGATTACCTCGCAAAGCTCATGCAGGTTAAACTCACGACGCAGGAAGCCGAGCAAATTCCGTTGCTTTTGCACTGCACGAACGACGCGGAACGCCTCGGCGATTTGGCAGCCGACATTCGCG
>SUVQ01000001.1 GCA_015061905.1 Verrucomicrobiota bacterium | reverse complement strand
GGAACGCTCCGTGGAAATCACTTTGTGCGTCGGCGCGTAAGTTTTGTTTTCCCAAGAAACAAGCTCGAAAACTTCGCCCGTGTGGACATGTTTTTCCGTGCGAGTTTCGTTCCCGCGCGTGTCGAAAACGCGAACGATGCGCGTCGATTTCGCGGGAACGACCGCAAACGCGCCGTTTTCCCACGCGCCTTCGGTTTCCGTTTTCGTGTATCCGAGATTTGATGACAAATTAACGCTCGCAGGAATCGCCGTCGCCGAATACTCGTAAAACGTCGCCGTGCCGTCCGCGCGGATTTCGTATTTCACGCGCCCGGCGGCGACCGTTCCCGTATTTGCCGGATAATAACGCGTCTCGGAACTCAGCGTCGTGCCGTTTGCCGTAACGGAATGCGTTTCCGTTTTCCCGTTTTCAAAATCATCGTCGTAGGAAAACGTTTCCGTTTTAAAAATACTTCCCGCGATTTTGTGAACAATCGTGCGCGGGCGCAGATCGGCGCTTTCTCCTGCGGGAACGTCCGCGTAAGTATAAAGCGTTTCCTCCGCCAAATCCGCGTAACCGCGATCAAGCGTTTCGCGCACCACGCGAGCGTGTGTATCGTATTCGTAATTACGTTTCGCGCCCGCGCGATCCGTCTCCGAAGCAATTTTCCCGAGCCCGTTCCCGCTCGCAACGCGCGTTGCCGAATACTCCGAAACCCCGTTCACCACGCGCCCGACAAGCATTTCGCCGTCGGCTCCGTAAGCGTAAGTTTCCGTTGCTGCAAGCGTTTTTGCGCCGTTGCCGGATTGTTTCCACTCCGAGATCGCAACGCTCGCCCCGCTTCCCGAAAAAACTTTTTCCTTCGTCGAAGTTTCCGCGTCCGCGCCGCCTGCGTTCCCGCGAACGAAAACCCAGTCTTTCGCGCCGGAATCGTAACGCCACGAGTAATGAAACGAAAATGACGTTCCCGTGCGTTCTTCCAAAAGTTCAAACTCGGCGCAGGAGCCGTCGTCGTTTACGTCGCCGAACGTGAAGGTTTTGACCGGCGTTCCCGTAAACGTGTAGTGCCCGGTTTCCGTGTCTTTTTCGCCGACATCGGCGGGCTTATACCAATCGACGCGGAATTTCTTCGCAGAGAGTTTTACAACGTCGAGCAAGCCGTCCGTCAACGACCAAACCTGCGCCAAATCGCCTTCTTCGTCCGCAATCAGCTCAATGCCGAGCTGAGAAACGGAAAGCTCCACGCCCTCCGGCGAGCGGATTTTTTCAACGTTCCCGTCCGCGCCGTAAGTGATGCGCGTGCGGTCGTCCAAAACTTCGACGATGCGCCCGTCCGCGAGCGTTTCGACACAGTTGTCCGTCCAAACCGACGTTCCCGCAGGACGACCGTTTTCGTAGGTATAGGCGCGGTGGAGAGCGTCTTCAATGACAACCGTCGCGCCCTCGATGCTTTTTATTTTCCGCGTCATCGGGTGAACGTAGCGCAAGCCCGCTCCCGAAAAAAGTTCGCGCACGGGAACGCGGTCGTAAATCCGAAGCGCGCCCTGCGGGAACCCCGCCGCAAACGGAGTCCCGCCAAACGGCTGGGAAAAATCCACGCTCCCGTTGTTTAGGATTGTGCTCAAGGGACAAACCCCGGTCGTGCACATACATTCATTCTTCGGAGGAGGAGGCAATTTGTCGAAAACACGAACGCAAACGTAGAGATTCCACGGTCCGCCGATTGTGTTGTAGGAAATACTAACGGGAAATTTACCCTCAAAAGGAGAACCGTCGCCGTTAAAATACGTTTCCGATGCCGGACGGTGCAGACTCGAGCTTATGCTGCCGATTCCGTCAATCGTAACCGTCGCGTTGTCGTCCGAGCGGACGTAAATGCTCACATTTTTTCCGGACAACTCCAACTCCGCATTCAGCGTCGCCGAAAAAATTTTTTCAAAAAACGGTGCCGTGCCCCCGAAACTCCAAGTGTATTCACGGTAAGCGGTGTCCGAATCCGTCAATTTCGTGTTCCCGGTATCGCTACTCGTCGGATTAAAATTCGCGGGAACGTCGCCGCTCGTCGTCCACTCGCCCGGAGCCGCCTGCGGAGTTGAAGAAGACGGAGTTTCTGTAGACATGGTAGTAAGCCTTCCTCTTTCGGGGTTAAATTTAAGAAGTAAGAGCCCAATCCCTCCTGACTCTCTTGCCCCCTACAAAAAACAAAAAAATCCTACCACGCAAGAGGTTTAATATTAAAATTTTGAAATATTTATCCCCCAATTATTGCAATTTTGTAATAATTGTAATGACTATAAAACCATACCAACCGCGCTCGCCGCACAAAAAAGCGTTCCCGCGAAAAAAAAAACGCGGTTTAAACCGCGTTTTCCGATAGAAGCATTCCTACTTTTCGTTTTTGAGAATTTTAATAAAGGCCTCCTGAGGGATGGAAACTTTACCGATTTCCTTCATGCGCTTTTTCCCTTCTTTTTGCTTATCGAGAAGTTTGCGCTTACGCGTGATATCGCCGCCGTAACACTTGGCGAGAACGTCTTTACCGACGGATCCGAGCGTTTCGCGAGCAATAATTTTTCCGCCGACGGCCGCCTGAATCGCGATTTTGAAAAGCTGGCGCGGGAGCAATTCTTTGAGGCGTTCGCAAAGCCGACGACCGTTGGATTCCGCCTTCGTCGAATGAACGATACTCGAAAACGCGTCGACGGGATCGCCGTTCACCAAAATATCGAGTTTTACCAAATCGCTCTCGACATAATCGCCGAACTCATAGTCCATCGAGCCGTAGCCGCGCGTAATGGATTTGAGGCGGTCGTTAAAATCGACCAAAATTTCGTTCAACGGGAGCACGCAGGACAGCATCACGCGTTGTTCGTCAATTGTGTCAATATGGTCACAAATTCCGCGTTTTTCCTGAATAAGCGTAAGCATATCGCCGATGCTTGTTCCGGGAACGTGAATGTGTGCGCGCACGGTCGGCTCCTCCATTTTTTCGATTTCCGCCGCGGGCGGCATAAGCGAAGGATTATCGATTTTGGAAAGTTTTCCGCCGTGAGTGTAAACTTTGTAAATAACGCTCGGATACGTCGAAATGATGTCGAGATCGTATTCCCGCCGCAAACGTTCCTGGATAATTTCCATGTGCAGCAAACCGAGGAATCCGCAACGGAAGCCGAAGCCGAGCGCGACGGAGCTTTCCGCCGTATAAGTCAACGCCGCGTCATTAATCGCGAGTTTTGCCAAACCGGCTTTAAGTTTTTCGTATTCGCTTGTATCCAAAGGATATATACCGCTGAAAACCATCGGGCGCACTTCCTTGAATCCGGGAACGGGCTCTTTTGCCGCCGCGTTTGCGTGCGTGAGCGTATCGCCGATTTTAACTTCGGAGACATCGCGAATATTCGTTACGATATAGCCGACCATGCCCGGTTCGAGAGCGTCCGCCGTTTTCATTTTCGGCGAAAAAATCCCGACTTCCTTAATCTGGTTTTTTGCCCCCGTCGCCATGAGTTGGATTTGGTCGCCCGGCTTAAACGTTCCCGAAAAGACGCGAACGTAAGTAATAACGCCTTTGTAGGTGTCGAACTTGGAGTCAAAAATCAATGCGCGCGGTGCGGGATAATCCGCCCACTTCGGCGCGGGAACGTTTTTGACGACGGCTTCCAGAATATCCGTGATTCCGATTCCGCTTTTTCCCGATGCCAAAATCGCTTCGTCGGCGGGAATTGCGAGAACGTCCTCCACCTGCCGTTTTGCCTCCTCCGGATGTGCGCTCGGTAGGTCTATTTTATTGATAACGGGAATGATGGTCAGATCCTGCTGAAGCGCGAGCGTGGCGTTGGCAACGGTCTGCGCTTCCACGCCTTGCGACGCGTCGATAAGTAAACACGCGCCTTCGCACGACGCGAGCGAACGCGAAACTTCGTAGGAAAAATCCACGTGGCCGGGAGTGTCGATCAAATTCAGCAAATACGTGTTCCCGTCCTGCGCCGTGTAATTCATCGAAACGGGGTGGCTTTTAATCGTAATTCCTTTTTCCCGCTCGAGATCCATCGCGTCCAGAAGCTGATCTTTCATTTGACGCAGCTCGACCGTTTTCGTGTGCTCGAGCAAACGATCGGAAAGCGTCGTTTTCCCGTGGTCGACGTGAGCGATGATGCAAAAATTACGAATGTTGCGAATATCAGGCATTAGGCGTTCCCGTAATGTTGAAAAAAGTTGAACGTGCATTGAAACGCATTTTGCGCGGGAACGCAAAACGCATTTTGTCTTGAAGCCTCACAAGCGACACGGATGTGTTTAAGCTTCGCGCGAAAAAAAACGTATCTTTTCGCGAACGCGGCTTTTATTCCGCGTCAAAAATTGCCGAAACGTAGTTTTCGACGGAGAAGGGCTGGAGATCTTCCGGCTTTTCTCCGAGCCCGACGTAATAAATCGGAATTTTCAATTCGCGCCAAATTCCGACGAGTGCGCCGCCGCGCGAAGTGCCGTCGAGCTTCGTAACGATGAGTCCCGTCAACCCGAACGCTTCGTGAAAAATTTTTGCCTGCTCAATGGAATTGGAGCCGAGCGTGCCGTCCACCACGAGCCAGCGATGATGCGGAGCGGCGGCATCGTGCTTAGCGACAACGCGGGAAATTTTTTTCAATTCCTCCATCAAATGCGACTTTGTGTGCAAACGCCCCGCCGTATCTAAAATCGCGATACGCTTACCGCGGGAACGCGCAGCTTGAACCGTATCAAACGCCACGGCGGCGGAATCCGCTCCGTGGCGACCGGGAACGAGTTCGAGATTCAGGCGGCTTGCCCAAGCGGCGATTTGCTCATTTGCCGCAGCGCGAAAAGTATCGCACGCGCCGAGAATTACGGCGTTCCCGCTTTGTTCGAAAAGATGCGCGAGCTTGGCGGAAGTTGTCGTTTTCCCCGCGCCGTTTACGCCGACGAGAGCGATCACTTCGGGAACGTGTTCGGGCGCGGGAACGAATTTTGCTTCGGCACCTTCGAGCACGCGCGCGAGCACGCGCTTCCCGATTTCGGCGGCTTCGCGCCCGTGCAAATCTTTGTCCTTTGCATAAGCCTTCCGGATCTCGTCGAGAATTTCCTGCGTGGTTTCCACGCCAAAATCCGCGCCGTAAAGGGCTTCCTCAAGCTCATCAATCGACGCGGCATCCAGTTTTTTTGAAAAAATCCCGCCGATTGCGCCGAACAGCTTCGCCGTTTTTTTGAAGCCGTCTTTAAATTTCTGAATCAGGGCAGAGAACATTGAAAAAAGATGAAAAAAATTTAAAGCTCAACGCCTCTTTTCGCTCTACCCTTTTGCCTCGCGGAGCGGGCGCGTAAGATGAGCTTTCACGCGGTCCAGCATTCCGTTGACGAAGCGGTGGGAATCTTCCGTGGAATAAATTTTTGCCAAATCAATCGCTTCGTTGATGGAAACAATCGGCGGAATATCCGTGCGGTAAAGCAACTCGTAAATCGCAAGGCGAAGCACGGCAAGATCGCACCGGGCGATGCGGGCGAGCGTCCAGTTCTTGGCGCAATCGGAAATCACATCATCGATTTTCGCGATATTTTCGAGCGTTCCCGCGACTAATTCCTCCGCGAACGCATAGTATTCGCGAGGCTCGGTTTGCGACGTAAAAAAATCAAAAAGCATTTCCGGCAGTTTTTCCGGAACACAGGGAGAAACGCCCCATGCGTAAATAAACTGCATTGCGGCAATGCGGTTTGCGCGGCGGCGCGAAGGTTTTGCGGACTTTTTTGATTCCGCATTTTCGTTAGAAGAAGTCATAAAATTTTAGTTTTTAAAAGGATTGTTGTTTCCGAGGGAAAAACCTCCGGGAACGTCATCATCGTCGTCATCTTCGTCGTGAAGAAAATTACTTCCGAAAATTTCCTCGTTGCGTTCCCGCTCAATGTCGTCGCGATCAAGCTCTTCGAGGTAGCGGGCGAGGCGGAGCCCGGACGCGGCGATATCGAGAGCGGCGAGCGCAAATTCCGCGCCGCGATCGGTTTCGCCGAAGACGCGTTCGTCCGCCTGCGCCTCGTTATTGGTAACGATAATACCGTTAATAACGGGAACCTGCGTATTAATTCCGATTGCCTGAATCGCCGTCGCCGTTGAATTTGCGATAATTTCGTGGTGCGGAGTTTCCCCGGCGATTACCACGCCGAGCGCGATGATGCAGTCGTAATCGCCGGTGAGAGCCAGCATGTTGGCGACATAAGGCAACTCGTTGGCGCCGGGAACGCGCGTAATATCGATTCCGCTCGACGGAATCTTGGATTCGCGGAGTTTTTGCTGAACGCGGGAAATCAGGTGATCGACGTGCTTCGCATTATAGCGGGAAGCAACTATCGCGAAGCGCAAATCGGAACGCGCTTCCGGGCGATGTGTCGGTTTATTTTTGCTCATAAAAAATTTTTGTAAAAGAAATCAAATAAACTCTGCGAATTTGAAAGAACGTATTTCAAAAAAGAACAAGTTTTTCGGAAGGTGAAAAAATTACGCCGAGGCAGGCACTTCCGGTTCGTTTTTCTTGCGCCAAGATTTTCGCCACCCTGCGCGATGTTTGGCAATCCAATCATACATCGCGTGAACGTAGCCGACATCATAGCCGGCGCGCTCGCTCAAGAACCATTTGTGCCGCATAATTTCCTCGCGCTCGGCAACCGCCTCCCGATACAAGCTCGACTTTGCCGCGACCGTTTGGACAAGTCGCGGAGAATGCGCCGGCTTCAGTAAGCCGTATGCTTTTCTCGGTTTCATATCCTCGCAATATGTTCCAATTTCAGGATTTTTCAAGCACAAAGGGCTGTCCGACACGCGCAGAACCTTTCGCTCACAAGCCCCGAAGCGGGAAGCGAATCCGGAAAACGCAGCCTTCGCCGGGAACGCTTTCGAGGGATTCCGCGCCGCCGTGCAAGCGCGCGATGTGCTTGACGATGGCGAGCCCGAGCCCGGTTCCGCCGAGCGAACGCGAACGCGCTTTGTCCACGCTGTAAAACCGCTCAAAAATGCGCGCGTGGTGCTCCGACGGAATTCCGATTCCGAAATCGCGCACGGTAAGCATTGCCGTGTTCCCGTCTTTTTTCAAAGAAACTTCGATACGCGGACTTCCGCTGTATTTGATGGCGTTGGAAACGAGATTGATAACCGCCTGCTCTATCAGGCGGCTGTCGCCTTCAAAATCCGTCGGATCGTTTTTCGAAATTTCCAGCAAAATATTTGCCGCCTCCGCGCGGGAACGGCAGTAGTTCACCGCGTTTTCCACGGCGGCATCCAAACGGAACGGGAGCGTTTCCTTGCCGCCCGAAATCTGCCGTCGCTCAATCGCGGCAAGGCTCAGCACATCTTGAACCAGCGCATTCAAGCGTTTCGCCTGCGACGACAAAATACCGAGAAATTTCTCCGCCATTTTCGGTTTTTCGAGCGCGCCGGATTCTAATGCGTCCACGGCACCGAGAATCCCCGTCAGCGGCGTTTTGATTTCATGCGAAACGTTCGCGACGAAATCGCTACGGAACGATTCGAGGCGGCGCAGATTCGTCAAATCCGTTACGGCAAGAAGCAGGCGGCGCTCTCCGTCCTGAAAGATCGGACCGCCTTTGGCGAAAAGCGTGCGCGTCGCATTGCCCGTCTCAAGCGAAATTTCCGCTTCGACGGGAACGTTTTCGGAGAAGGCGCGATTTGCGAGAGCCACAAGTTCCGCCGAACCGCAACGCGAAAGATCAAATTTCCCCGACGTAGCATGAGCTCCGAAAAGCCGCCGTGCCGCGCTGTTGAGGTAGAGCGCGTTCCCGTCTTCCGAAAAAAGCAAAACGGCTTCCGAAAGCGCGGAAAAAAGGAACTCGCGCCCGTTGCGCTCCGCCGTAATGCGATCGAGTTGCGCCTTCAGTTGCTCTTTCATGCGGCTGACAGTCGTTGCGAGCTCGCGCACGACGCCTTTTTCCGGGATGGAAATGCGTTCGTTCAAATTGCCTCGGGCAATGCTCTGCGCGCTTTCCTGCAAACGCACAAGAGGCAAGCGCACGCGAATCAAAATATAAAGCGCAATGGCGCAGGTTAAAAAAACGCCGAGCGCAAGCGCGAGCGTCGTGCTCGTTTTCGCACCGGAAATCATCGCGTCCACATCGTCGTTGCGGATAGCGAGGCGAAGCACGTATTCGATATGTCCGTTCCCGTTGATGTCGATCGGCATCGCGCAGTAAATCATGCGCGCATTGCTCGTCGAGCTAAAGCGCGTGCTTACGCCGGGCGTTCCCGTAAGCGCGGGCGCGATTTCTTCGCGTGTCGCGTGGTTGTCGAGCCCGGCGGCATCGGCAACGGAGTCGGCAACGACGGCTCCGTCTTCGCGCACAAGCGTCGCACGGCGGGAACGCTCCGGAAATTTTTCGCAATAATCGACGGCGGCGGCGACGTTTCCGGCGAGCAACATCGGGCGAATCATATCCGAAACGAGTTCCGCCTCCGTCATCACGTCGCGCATTTCAGCGGCGATATAAGATTTTTCAAATTCCCTCGTGCTGAAAAAGAGCATTCCCGCGATGGCGCAAACGACGACACCCAGCAAAATCGGGAACGCAAAAAGAATTTTGTCTCCGGGTTTCATTTCCTGAAAAAACGGATTTTAGGACTCGCTTTTCATGCGATAGCCGACACCGCGCACGGTTTCAATATGCGTTGCCCATTCGCCGAGCTTTCGGCGCAAATTTACCATCTGCACGTCAATCGCGCGATCCGTTACCGGATAATCATCGCCTTTAACGCGGGAAACAATCTGATCCCGCGTGTAAACGCGTCCCGGGCGCGACGCGAGCAACTGCAAAATTCCGAACTCGGTAAAAGTTAAATCCAACGGCTTGCCGTCGATGCGCGCCGAATGTTCCTCCGTATTCAAAACCAAGCCGGCACGGCGAATTTCAACCGCGTTTTCCTGTTCGAAAACCTGCCGCAAATGCGCACGAATCCGCGCGACCAAAACCTTCGCGCTGAACGGCTTTGTAATGTAATCGACGGCGCCGAGCTCCAGCCCCAGAACGATGTCGCTTTCCTCGCTTTTAGCCGTAAGCATCACAATCGGAATTTCCCGTGTCGCCTCGTTGCGTTTGAGGCGGCGACATACTTCCAAACCGTCAATTTTCGGAAGCATTAAATCAAGCAAAATCAATGCGGGGCGTTCCCGCGTTGCGAGAGCCAATCCCTCCGCTCCGTCGGCGGAGACAAGCACATTTTCAAAGCCGTTGTTCTCAAGCGTGTAGCGCACGACATCGCGTATCGCTTCGTCGTCTTCAATGATTAAAATTCGGCTCGTCATAGAAATTTTCTTTCTGCGTGTATTCTTACAAATTCCGGATGCGTTTTTAAGACAAAATCAAACACGGGAACGCGGAGAACCACGGAAAAACCTTTATCCGGCGTTCCCGTGGCGGACGATGGTGCCGCATTCGAGGTAAATGACGTCTTCGCAGATATTGGTTGCGACGTCGCCGATGCGCTCCAGATTTTTCGAAATCGTCATGCACGAAAGATAATACGCGGCACGGGCGGGATCGTTCGCAATGTCGGCTTGAATTTGTTTGATGTTCGCGGCGTGGAGCGCATCCACTTCGTCGTCGCGGCGGATCACGGCGCGCGCGGCGGCGGGATCGCGATACGCAAACGCATCAAGCGCGTCTTTGAGCATCGCGGTCGCAACGTTTGCCATCTCCGTAAAATCAATGCGCTTTTCTGCGGGAACGCCGCTTTCGGCGACGGATTTTGTGCGCTCTGCGATATTGACCGCCATGTCGGCAACGCGCTCAATTTCCGAATTAATTTTCAAAACGGTTACAATCGTGCGCAGATCCGAGGCTACAGGCTGGTAAAGCGCAAGGATTTTCAGACAATCTTCTTCAATGCGGATTTCCTCGCAATCGATCGCGTAATCGTTTTCCGCGACCTGCGCGGCGAGCGCGGCGTCAAAGGTTGCAATCGCCTGCAAAGCTTTTCCCAAAGCCGCTTCCGCCTCCGTTGCCTGTCGCGCCAAATGCCGCTTCAGCTGTGATATTTCCTGTGTAAAATGTTCTTTCATTGTCTAACTTTCTCTTTAATTTTTTTACGGACAATCGATAGTTCTGACCGTAAATCCACCTATCAGTTATCAGTTATCAGTTATTCCCTATCAACTTCTATCCGAATCGTCCCGTAATGTATTCTTCGGTTTTCTTGCTTTTCGGATTGGAAAACAAAGTTTTCGTATCGGAAAATTCCACGATTTTCCCTTTGTAAAAAAATGCCGTATCGTCGCTGACGCGTGCCGCCTGTTGCATATTGTGCGTAACAATAACAATCGTAAAACGCTCTTTTAATTCGAGAAGCAGCTCTTCAATTTTCAGCGTCGCAACGGGATCGATGGCGCTCGTCGGCTCGTCCATGAGCAGCACTTCCGGCTCCGCTGCAATTGCACGCGCAATGCAAAGGCGTTGCTGTTGCCCGCCGGAAAGCGCAAGCCCGCTCGCCGAAAGCTTGTCTTTAACTTCGTCCCAAAGCGACGCGCCGCGCAAGGCACGCTCAACATCGTCCTCAATTTCGCTTCGCGTCTTTTTAAAATGCAGTCGCAAAGGATAGGCGACATTGTCGAAAACGGACATCGAGAACGGCGTCGGCTTTTGAAAAATCATTCCGACCTTGCGGCGCAACTCCAAGACATCAACGCTTTTATCGAGAATATTTACGCCGTCGAGCAGAATTTCTCCCTCGCAACGCTGTTCCCGGTAAAGCTCGAAAATCCGGTTGTAAGTCCGCAAGTGCGTGGATTTCCCGCAACCGGACGGACCGATGACCGCCGTAATGCGGTTCGCACCGATATCCAAATTGTTTTCAAAAAGCGCCTGATGATTTCCGTAGAAAAAATTCAGGTTCTTTGCGGAGATTTTCGGTATCGTATTCATTTTATCATTACAAAATTTTTTGTTCTCTGAATTTTAATTTAGCGTTCCCGCGCGCGTTCCCGGAAAGCGATGCGCGTGAAAATATTCACGGCAAGAACGGCAAGCATAATGACGAGTGCCGCGCCCCAGCCCGCCGTGTGCATTTCTTCGAACGGTGAATTTGTCGCGTATTCCGTGATCAAAACCGGCATATTTGCCGTCGGCTCGGAGAAGAATCTATCCGGCCAGGCGTCGGCAAACATCGCGGTAAAAAGCAGCGGAGCGGTTTCGCCGGAAACGCGCGCGAGCGAAAGCAAAATTCCCGTGAGCAACCCGTTTTTTGCTGCTCGGCAAACAATGCAAAGCGTCGTCCGCGCACGCGACATGCCGAGCGCGAGCCCGCTTTCGCGCAACGCGTCCGGCACCATCGCAAGCATATCTTCCGTCGTTCGCATAATCAGCGGGAACATGATAATCGCCAGCGCGACCGCTCCCGCGAATCCGGAAAAATGCCCCGTCGTTACCACAAGAATCGTGTAAACGAAAAGCCCGACGATGATCGACGGCAGGCCCATCATGACGTTTGCGCTAAAGCGCAACGCAGCGGCGATTTTCCCCTTGCGCCCGAATTCCGAGAGATAAATTCCGGCGGCAACGGCGAGCGGAACGGAGATTGCGGCGGCGCAGAGCGTGATAAAAAGCGTTCCGAGCAAAGCGTTGGCAATGCCGGAATCGGGAACGCCGTAGGGCTTGGACGGATTGGTCAAAAAACCCCAGTCAATCGCGGGAACGCCGCGCGAGACTACCGTGAAAAGAATCCACGCCATCGCAGCGACTGCAAGCGCAACCGCGAAAACGGAAAACACGCGGACCCCGAAATCCGCCGTTTTGCGGAAAAACAAAGGTCTGCGTGCGGGAAACGCGCCGGAAACGGAACTTTGGAAGGAAGAATTACTCATGGTGAAAATTGGAGATTGGTGAATAATGAATAGTGAATAACGAACAACGCATTCTTCAAAATTTTTGCTCCGCAAAAATCTTCGCACTGAATTATTCATTATTCATTGTTCGTTATTCATTCGGATTAACTTCTTTCTCCGCGCTTGGAGGAAGTAAGGTGCAAGTAATATTGCGCGAAAACCTGAATGCCGAACGCCATCACGAGCAACACGAGCCCGAGTGCGAAAAGTGCGCTGCGCTGAAGCCCGTCCGCTTCCGCAAAGTTGTTTGCGAGCGTCGCGGCAATCGTCGTTCCCGAGTCAAAAAGTGCCGCGGGAACGTCCATAATATTTCCGATGACGAAAAGCACCGCCATCGTTTCGCCGAGTGCGCGACCGAGCCCGACAAACACGCCGCCGAGCAAGCCGCGTATCCCGTATTTCATTACAACATCTTTCGCGCATTCCCACTTTGTGCAACCGATTCCGTAAGCGGATTCGCGCAAAACGGCGGGCGTCATTTTAAAAACATCGCGCATAATCGCGCAGACATACGGCAAAATCATCAGCGCAAGAATCAAACCCGCCGTAAAAAACCCGAATCCGTTGAAACCGTGTTCGCCGACCAAAAGCCCGCCGAGCACGGGAACGGCTTGCAGATTTAAAGTTTCCGCAAGAAACGGCTGAACGTAATTTTGCATCAGCGGAGCGAGCACGAAAAGCCCCCACATGCCGTAAATCACGCTCGGAATCGCCGCGAGCAAATCAATCGCCTGCGAGAGCACGCGCCCGATTGCCGGCGGCGCATCCGTCAGATAAAGCGCGGAAACGAACGCAAGCGGAAGCGCGACGGCAAGCGCAATCGCCGTTGTCAGGAGCGTTCCCGCGATCGACGGGAACGCGCCGAATTTTCCGGCAACGGGATCCCATTCCGAGGAAAATAAAAACCCGAGCCCGAACTCGCGCCACGCCTCGCTCGAATTGACAAAGAGCTGAACGAAAAAGCTCAGCATCAGCAAACCGATCAGGCAAGCGCATGCGAGGCAAAACGTTTTGAAAAAGGAATCTGTAGCTTTTAGCGGATTCATTGCTTGTGTATTTCTGCAAACATTTTCGCCGAAGAATATTTAGCCGATATTCGGACTTCGTTAGTTTTTCGTTAAATCGTTTTTTTCATTAACCGCGGAACGCACAGAACGACACGGAAGTTTTGTTTTTTCTCATTTTGAAAAGAAACATTTCCGTGGGGTCGGTGTGTTCCGCGGTTAATTAGAATTTCCTGCGGTTTATTGAAGTTTTTCGCGGATGAGCGAAACGACGTTTTCGGGAATCGGGACGTAATTCAGGCGCGCCGCGGAAGAAGCGCCTTCGGTGAAGCACCAGTTGAAATAATCTTTCAATGCCGCCTGCGTTCCCGCGTCCGCATCTTTTCGTATCAGGATATACGTTACGCCGGTGATCGGCCACGATTCCGCTCCGGGCTGGTCTGTGAGCATCATCAGAAATCCGGGTGCGTTTTTCCAATCGGCGTTTGCCGCGCTTGCCGCAAAGCTCTTTGCCGTCGGCGCGATGAACGTTCCCGCGCGGTTTTCAAGCTGCACACAATTTAATTTCGCTTCCACGGCGTAAGTGTATTCGGTGTAGCCGATGCTTCCGCGAATTTTGGCGACGTTGTTGCACACGCCGGGATTTTTCTGTCCGCCGATTCCGACGGGCCATTTGACGGACGATCCCGCGCCGATTGCGTTTTTCCACTCGCCGGAAATTTTGCTCAGGTAATCCGTGAAAATAAACGTCGTTCCCGAGGAATCCGAGCGGCGCACGACCGTGATTTTCAAATCTTTCGGAAGCCGCACGCCGGGATTGATTTTCGCGATCGCGGGATCGTTCCAGTTCGTGATTCTTCCGAGAAAAATATCCGAGAGTACAGCTCGGCTGAGCTTGAGTTCGCCGGATTTTACGCCGGGAACATTGACGATGACAACAACGCCGCCCGTAAGCATCGGGAACTGAACGAGCCCCGTCTCCGCCTGTTGCTCCGCGGTGAGCGGGCTGTCCGTTCCCGCGAAATCCACCGTTCCCGCCTTAATTTGGCTGAGCCCCGCACCGGAGCCGAGGCTTTGGTAGTTCACGGTTGCCTTGCCCGACTGCGTATAGGCGTAAGTCCACAGCTGGTAAACCGGAGCCGGAAACGACGCGCCCGCGCCGTTGAGAGTTATTGCGTTTTTTACAGGTGCGTTCGGCGTTCCCGCGTTTTCCGCATCGCCGCAACCCGAGCTGAGAAATACCGATGCCGCCAAAGCCGAGGCGAGCGTTCCTATGAGCATTTTTTTAATCATAATTTTTTTGATGAATTTTGATTTTGTTTCTTTATTTTCGCGTTCCCGCGTTTAGCGATTATTCGGGAATCATTAGTTTTCGGTTAGAATGTTGCCTGAAGTTGGAGCCTAAACGCGCTCGCGTATTCGTCGCGTTGCCCGCCGTCGAAGTCCGTGTATTCGTAGCCTGCGGAAATTTTGATGTGCTTGTTCGCGTAGAAATTCGCGCCAAGGTAAATCCCGCGTGCCGAGTCGTAATCTTTGCTGCCGTCCGTCGGAATGTTTTTGAGTTTCGACGGATCAATGTTCCGGTTCTCGCCGACGTCGAGACAGGAAAATCGAACAACCGGTTCGATGTTGTTTTCGAATCTGTAAGCGAAGGTCGCGTTCACGCCCCAAGCGGAGTCCGACATCACTTCGGAATCGCCGTCGGCAAAAAGCCCATCGAGAATAGCCTGAAAACCGCCGGAGGAAAATTTTACGTAAGGTTCCAATCCGTAAACGGCGCCGGGAACGCGTTTTGATGCACGGCAGGTTTCATCGTCGTTTCCGGGATTGTAAACGCCGTTGACGCCGAATTCCAATTTATCGTCGCCGAATTTAAACTCGTAAGCGGCGTTCCCGTAGAATGCGACGCCGTCGTTTTGGTCGCCGTTAATGTCTTCCTTATATTGGTTGGTGATCGCGAATCCGTATTTGAAGTCGGAAACTTTTCCGTCCCACCACACGCCGCCGTGGCGTCCGGCGAGCGAGCCGTTTGCGAGGTTTGTAAAATAAACCGTTGCGACGGACTGCTCGATGCAAAGTTGCGTTTTGGACGAGGAATATTCCTCCATCACAAAGCTCGGTTTTTGGTAACCGGCGGTGAGTTTTCCGGCGGCGTTTTTGTAAGCGATAATCGCCTTATCGACAAAGATCGTGCTGTTGTCGGCTCCGAGCTTTCCGCCCTTGTTCCCGCTGTCGATTTCAAAACCGACTTCAGCGCTCCACGCTTCAGAAATTTCCCCCTTTACGGAAATTGCCGCGCGGCGAATCGCGAATCCGGAATTGGCGTTGGCGGAATTGTTTTTACTGTCGTTGTAAAAATACTGCGCCTGCGCGTAGCCGGAGACTTTTATTTTCGCCGCATCGAGTTTTTTCTTGAGATCGGGAAGCTTGATGACGAGCTCGTCGTCCGCGCCGGCGGCGGGAACGTTTTTCGCGGGAACGTCTTGGGCTTCGGCGGCAGCAAATCCGCAAATAAGCATCGCCGCCGCAGTTAGTGTTTGTCGTGTCAGTTTTCGGTTCATCATTTTTTTGAATGAATTAAAGTCCCGATAATCTACACGCGCTTTGTTCAGAGCTTATTCGCCTCAAATTAGAAATTTGTTAAAACACAAAAGCAGGCTAAAAATTGTTTTTGAAGGAACCGATGAGAGCTGAGAGCTTAGAGGTAAATGCGTTTTGCCTACGGCAAAATGAGGTTTTGAAATCCTTTTTCGGAAATACCTCTCATCTCTATCATCTTTCTACGGGAAACCCTATTTATAGAGCTTCCCTTAAAGATTAAAAAAAGCGTTCCCGCGAAAACAAATTGCGGGAACGCTTTTTTCGGAATTGAACCGCCAAGCTTAGTGCTTGGATTTGACAAGCTTTTGCGCGATGGCGAAGCGGGCGACGGCTTCGAGGCGTTCGAGCTCGGCAGGATCGATTTCCTTTTGGTGGCGCGCCGCTTCGAGCGCGGCTTCGGCGCGTTTCTGTGCATCTTCCACGGCGGAAAGATCGATCGCCTTGACGTCGATTGCGGCTTCGGCGAGCACGCTCACGCGGTCGGCGAGCACGCGCGCGTAGCCTTTATCGACGGCGAGCTTGGTCGTTCCCGCGCTTGTTTCCACGTCGATTTCGCCGGGTTCGATTTCCGCCGTCAGCGGAATGTGCCCGGGAAGAATCCCAAGCTCGCCGCTCGTCGTCGGCAAGGTCACGGAACTCACGTTTTCCGCCTGATAAACAATGCCTGTGGGAGTGATAATTTCAAAACTTAGCATTTTAAAAAGGTAAAACTGATAACTGATAGTGGATAGGTTTCGTATGTTAAAACTGATAACAAATTTATTCTTCCAGCTTTTTCTTGGTTGTTTTTACGGAGGAAGTAAGAAGCTTAGCCAATTCAACCACGTCCGGATAAATCGCATCATGCTCACGTGCAGACAAATACTCTCCGGCAAAAAGCAGTGTCAGCCAATATTGCGTTTCGTTTGCCTCTTTCAATGCAATATTGAGTTTGTGCACAAAATCCCGGCGACTTTGTGCATTCCACGCCTCATGAACATTCGCCCCTATACTGGTTGCGCTACGCAAAAACTGCTTGGACAGAACAAACTCTTTTTTTTCGTCAGTAAGATAACGATAGAGTTTTACCGCGCGCATTGCGAAAGCCATAGATTTTTCTCTCAACAAACTCATGGCAAAACCTATCAGTTATCAGTTATCAGTTTTCCCTTATCGGCGAAGCTATTGCTTTGCTGATGCAATCACTTCGTCGATGGAGCCTTTCATGTAGAAGTGCTGTTCGGCGATGTCGTCCACTTCGCCCTTGAGGATCGTATCGAGCGAGCGCACGGTGTCGGCGACGGAGCAGTAAGCGCCGTTCATTCCCGTGAACTGTTCCGCGACGTGGAACGGCTGGGAAAGGAACTTCTGGATTTTGCGTGCACGCGAAACCGTAAGTTTGTCCTCGTCGGAAAGTTCGTCCATACCCAAAATCGCGATGATGTCCTGCAAATCTTTGTATTTTTGCAAAACGGCTTGAACGGCACGCGCGACGCGGAAGTGGTCTTCGCCGACGATTTGCGGCGTGAGTGCCTGCGAAGTCGAAGCGAGCGGATCGACCGCCGGATAAATCGCGAGCTCGGCGATTTTTCGGTCGAGAACGATGGTCGAATCCAAGTGAGCGAAGGTATTCGCGGGAGCGGGGTCGGTCAAGTCGTCCGCGGGAACGTAAACGGCTTGGAACGAAGTGATGGAGCCTTTTTTCGTCGAAGTGATGCGTTCCTGCAGGTTGCCCATTTCCGTCGCGAGTGTCGGCTGATAACCGACGGCGGAGGAGGAACGCCCGAGCAAGGCGGAAACTTCCGAGCCCGCCTGCGAGAAACGGAAAATATTGTCGATAAACAAAAGAACGTCCTGCCCTTTTTCGTCGCGGAAATATTCCGTCATGGCGAGCGCGGTCAGCGCGACGCGCATACGCGCTCCCGGCGGTTCGTTCATCTGCCCGTAAACGAGCGCGACCTTGGATTTGGAAATATCGTTTGTGTCGATAACGCCGGATTCGCACATTTCGCGGTAAAGGTCGTTGCCTTCGCGGGAACGTTCGCCGACGCCCGCGAACACGGAATAACCGCCGTGCGCCTTCGCGATGTTGTTGATGAGCTCCATGATGAGAACGGTTTTGCCGACGCCTGCGCCGCCGAACGCGCCGACCTTCCCGCCTTTGACGAAGGGGCAAATCAGGTCGATGACCTTAATTCCCGTTTCGAGCAACTCCGCTCCCGTGCTTTGCTCGACGAGCGGCGGCGGGTTGCGGTGAATCGGGTATTTTTTCGTGAAATTCACGTCGCCTTTGCCGTCCACGGGATCGCCCGTGACGTTGAAAATGCGCCCGAGAACGCCCTCTCCGACGGGAGCCTGAATCGGCGCGCCCGTGTCGATAACGTCCATCCCGCGCACAAGCCCGTCCGTCGTGCTCATCGCGACCGCGCGCACAACACCCGCGCCGAGGTGTTGTTGCACTTCGAGCACGAGGCGCGTCGGCGCGCCGTTGAGGTCGTAATTCACTTCCAGCGCGTTGTAAATCGCGGGAATATTTTTTTCGTCAAATTGCGCGTCCACAACCGCGCCGATAATCTGAGTAATCGTTCCTCTGTTCATAAATTTTTAAGGGTTGTTGGGTTGATACGTTTGTAAAAAAGGTGTTTTTATTTCATTTTTTGCTTTGCATTCTTTCGTCGAGAGCTCATCTTTCGGAAATCCTTTTCCGTGAGAATTTCGTTTCCGCGTGGTATGAGAGCTCGGGGATTTTGCACCCCGACCGAAACCAGCCATTGCGGAAACTTTTTTGTGTGGTAATAACGGAGCAATCCGTCTTTGAGCCATTTGTGAAATGAACCGATTTGCCGCCCGTGAACGGAGGCAACGGCGTTCACGCGCCCGGCGTTGTTGCCCGGAACGTTGATTTTAATCGCAACGATAACGCTTTCGCCTGTTTCGGTATCTTTAAACGCCGTGAGAACAACCTTGTCGCCGTTCCCGTGCGCAGAATCAAAAACCGCAATCGGGTCTGCGAGCTCTTCCGGCAACTTACGCATATCCGCAAGCGCGATTTTGTGGAAATCGCCGGTAAATTTGCTCGCCGTCTTCCCGAAGGTTTTGTCGAGAATACTTTTGTGGATGATGATGCGTAAATCGGAACCACATCCGTCATCCGCCAACAAACGAGCCAGCACGGGCGGCGGCTCGGACAAAACCGTGTGCGGAATACGCGCATTGAGCGTTCCCGCAACATAATCCTCCAAGGTCGTATTCCACGCTTCCGTCTCAGATTCGGAGACGGAAAATGTCGGATTCACTTTTTGCGCAGGAGCCGAAAAACCCGTCGTATTCCCGCCGAAGCACAGCACAACGACTAACGCGAGCGCGCACAACACGTTCCCGCGGAAGCGATTAAAAATCGCTTCTCCCGTGCGAGAAATTCTATGTGCGAACGCGTTCATTCTTACAAATTATCTTCGTTTCTTTGTAATTTAGAATTTTGCGCGAGACGTTTTTCTTCCGTTCTCACACGCCGTTCGAGTTTTTTGATGTCTTCTGCGGGAGGAAGATTCTCGGGAATAATTCCCCGGGCATTCAGCATTTCACGAACACCGAGATTATTTTGAACGTGCTCCCGCGTAATGGGAGATTCTCCCCGCAAATCATTGGCTTCCACGTTGTGATTCGTTATTTCGGTCGCCAAATTCTTCGCCGCGATGGTCAACGTCGGCAAGAAATCCGCGAGCGGACGATTTTCCGGCATTCCGAATTTATTTTTCATTTCTGCGGTCGTGTTCCCGCCAAATAATGCGGCATCGCCCTTAGAGCGAATTCGAGCGAAGCCGTCGTCATCAACTCCGCGTTCATAAATATTCTGAGAGAGTCGTTTTTCGGCTTCTTTTAATCGTTCCCGCGCATCAAGGCGTGCGAGCAAATTCATCCGATCGCGAATAAGCTCCTGACGTCGCGTCTGAACCGCAAAATAACTTTGGGCAAAAGCAATCTGCTCCTTGCGCGGGTCTCCGTTTTGAGCAATCAGGTAGCACGCATAGCGAGTGAGCATTACATCTGCAATTTCTCGCTTCGCGCCGCTCCCGAGATCGACCATTTTCGTGACGTCACGAAAATGGTCTTCGATTCGACCTGACGCATTTTTACATGCAGTTTTCGCACGTTCTAATGCGACCGAAAAATTTTCCCACCGCACATATCCGAGCAGAGACTGCAAATCGCGCGCATACCAAAATTCGACGCCGCTCATTCCGTCCTGCCGGGCGACATCATCGAAATTTCTCTGCAAAAGTGCGATTTGTTCGTCGGTGCTCATCGAAACCATCTAATCTTTAAACTTTAAGCATTAAGCATTAAGCTCTCAACTTTCTATCCTGCGTTGGAGGCGGCGAGTTCGTTGATTTCGTTGGTGATGGCGGCTTGGCGCGCCTTGTTGTATTCGAGCGAGAGGGAATCAACGAGGTTTTTCGCGTTGTCCGTCGCGGCTTTCATCGCGACCATGCGCGCGGACTGTTCGGACGCTTTCGCCTCCAAAATCGCCTGATACAAGCTCTGCTTGAAAAACAGCGCGGGAAGCCCTTCGAGAATCGTTCCCGCGTCGGGCGCGAACGACATTTCGCGGTCGTCTTCGAGCAGCTTAAATTCTTCCTTTTTGCCTTGCGCGGCAAACTGCGCCTGCATGCGTTCTTCCAAGTTCCCGAGCGGCACGAGCGTCGCCATCGTCGGCACCTGCACAATCGTGTTTTTAAACTGCGAAAGCACAATTTCGATCGTGTCGATCGTTCCCGCGAGGTATTCCTTAATCAAAAATTCCCCGATCGGACGCACTTCGGAAAAGTTCACGCGATCGCTCACGGAAAAATCCGCCACGAGGTCGCGTTTCGACCGCGCCACGAACTGCGTCGCTTTTTTTCCGACGGTGAAAAACTTTGCCGGCGTTCCCGCGGGAACGTTTTTGTTCAAAAAGCGAAACAGGTTGGAATTGAGCCCGCCGCACAGCCCTTTGTCCGTCGCGATAACGACGATCCCGCGCGTTTTCACGGGGCGTTCCTGCATGAGCGGATGCGAAAAATCGCCCGACAAATCGAGCCCGCGCAACGCCGTCGCGAGAATCCGCGAAAGCAGAACCGCGTAAGGTCGCCCGGAAGTTGCGGCGTCCTGCGCGCGGCGCATTTTCGACGATGCGACCAGTTGCATCGCGCGCGTGATTTGCCCGGTGTTTGTCACCGAACGAATACGATTTCGAATTTCTCGTAAGCCTTTAGCCATTTGGAAAAAAGATTAGAGCTTAATGCTTAAAGCTTAAAGAAGGTGTAAGTTTTAAGAAAAAGCAGTTTAAGATTGAATTGATTGTTTGTTGCGACGAAGCCCGCTAAGCATTCTCGCAATTTCCTGAATGAGAGCCCCTAAGTCCTCAAAGCGTTCCCGCGAAACGTAGCCCAAATCCTCCGCCAATTGAAGTTGGCAAAAAACTTCCATCAACGAACCGTAAGCGATTTCGATGAAACGGATTTGATCTTTCGGAGATTCCTTTGCACTTCCTTCGGCAATGTTTGAAGGGACGGAAATCACGGCTCGCCGCAATTGATCCGCAAGCGAAAAACGCTCCGCTTGCGGGAACGATTCCAACACGGAGTAGACGCGTTTCACCAGCTCGCGCGACTTCTGCCACACGAGCAATTTTTGAAACGAAAAAAATGTGTTGGGACTTTCCACCTTCAAACTCTCTTTAAGCTTTAAGCATTAAGCTCTAAGCTTTTAGCCGGCATAAGCGGCTTTCCACTGCGAGCAAGCGGCTTTGATTTTGCCTTCAAGCTCGTCGTCGAGTTTCGCTTTAGTGCGGATTTCCGTGAGCGTTTCCTTAGCGGAAGTTTCCAAAAATTCCTGAAGCGCGAGCGAGGCGGCGAGCGTCTTTTCCCGCGGGATGTCCGCAAAGAAATCGTGCTGCATCGCCCAAATCAACGCGATTTGCGAGGCAACCGGTTTCGGTTCGCCGGGACCTTGTTTGAAGAGCTCGACGAAGCGGTCGCCCTTGTCGAGAATCGTTTTCGTTGCCGCATCGAGATCACTCCCGAACTGCGCAAACGCCGCCATTTCGCGATACTGCGCGAGCTCGCCTTTGACCTTCCCCGCGACTTGCTTAAACGCCTTGATCTGCGCGGAAGAACCGACGCGGGAAACCGACAAACCGACGGAAATTGCCGGGCGCACGCCTTGGTTGAACAAGTCCGTTTGCAGGAAGATTTGCCCGTCCGTAATAGAAATAACGTTGGTCGGAATGTAAGCGGAAACGTCGCCCGCCTGCGTTTCGATAATCGGGAGCGCGGTGAGCGAGCCTTTTCCCGTGAGGCGCGCGGCGCGTTCGAGCAGGCGGGAATGCAGGTAAAAAACGTCGCCCGGATACGCTTCACGCCCGGAAGGACGTTTCAAAATCAAAGAAATCTGGCGATACGCAGCGGCGTGCTTCGACAAGTCGTCGTAAACGACGAGCGCGTCCATACCGTTTTCCATAAACCATTCGCCGATTGCCGCTCCCGCGAACGGAGCATACATCTGGTTTGCGGCGTTTTCCGACGCTCCCGCGACGACGATCACGCAGTATTCGAGCGCTCCCGCCTTTTCGAGTGTCGCAATCAGGCGCGCCACGCTGGAATTTTTCTGTCCGACGGCAACGTAAATCGAGTAAACCGGACGGAAATTCGGGTCGCCCGAAGCCAAGCCTTCGCGGTTGATGCGCGCTTGGTTGATGATGGTGTCGGTCGCGATCGTTGTTTTGCCCGTCGAGCGGTCGCCGATGATGAGTTCGCGTTGCCCGCGACCGATCGGAATCATCGCGTCGATCGGCATGATGCCGGTTTGGAGTGCCTGATTGACGGGCTCGCGCGGCATGATGCCGGGAGCGATTTTTTCAATCGGCGCGCGTTCGGCGGCGTTGATCGGACCTTTCCCGTCCACCGGATTGCCGAGCGTATCGACAACGCGCCCGAGCAATTCCTTGCCCACGGGAACGCTGAGCAGGCGCCCCGTCGTCTTGCAGGTCATGCCTTCTTTGAGCGTCGAAGTATCGCCCATGACAACGACGCCGACAATGTCCTGTTCCAAGTTGAACGCGATGCCTTCGAGCCCGTTTTCAAACGCGAGCATTTCCGTCATTTGCGTTTTGGAAAGCCCGTCGACTTTCGCCACGCCGTCGGCGAGTTCAATAATCGTGCCGACGTTTGCCTTCTCGGGTTTAGCGTCGAGCGAAGCAATCGCCGACCGAATATCTTCAAGAATCTGACTCATAGTTGTGATTTCGTTTTAAGTTTTTTTTGTTAAAGGGACAGAAAATATTACGCGGAAGCGAGAGAGGCTCGGAGGCGGGCGAGCGTTCCCGCAAGCGAGGCGTCGTAAACATCGTCGCCGACCTGGACTCGCAAGCCGCCGAGAAGCGCGGCGTTTTCCGTAGCGACGGGAATAATCGGGCGATTATAAATTTCGGAAAAATGCGCGGCGACGGCGTTTGCCGTTCCCGCAGCGAGCGTTCCCGCGTATTCGATGCGCGCTTCGGAAAAACGCAGTTCGCGGGCGACGGCGGCGTAAAACGCCTCAAGAATCGGACGCAATTGCGCCGACGGGAACGCCTTGGGGAGTTCCGAGAGCACGGCTTTGACGCGCGCGGCATCGATGTTCCCGTCCGCCCCGCGCGAAAGCTCCGTGAGCCGCGCCGTAACCTTCTGCAAATTTTTATCTTTCTTAGCCATTTTCTTTTAAAAATTTATTTTTTAGAGAAACCACGAATTTCACGAATGAACACGAATTTTATTCCGAAGATTCGAGCGTAAAATTTTCATTGCTTAAAAGCATTCGCCGTTCCCGCTCGATTTGCGGAATGCCTTTCGGCGGACACGGCAAATCTTCCGGTAAAGTTCCGCCGAGCTCTTTTATCGTTTCGCGAACTTTTTTTCCGACTTCGTAATGAGCGGAATTTGCGGCGGTTTTTCCCGTGATGTTTTCCCGACGGATTTTCTCCTCCGCTTGCGTCGCACGGAAAAGGTTCGCGGCAAGTTCCGTGCTACCCATGTGATCGAGAATTTTTTGATTTTTCTTCAACCCTTTGTGCGCGTGAATCGCTTTCGCGTCCATGCCGCCGTAAAGCCCTTTGTAGCCATGATTTTGGAATATTGCGTAGTCCAATTCCGTGCGAACTCCGGCTTGTTTGGCTGTTTCGACAAGAGCTTTATTGTGTTCCCGCAACTCGTTGCGCAAGAACAATCGTCGATCCTCTTCGCTGAGAGCCTTAAACGCAGCATCATCCGCAAGCTCCTGTCTCCGCGTTTGAATTGCAAAATACGTTTGCCCGAGTGCAATAACCGGCTTCGTCGGATCGCCGTTTTGAACGATAAGGTAACATGCGTAGCGCGAGAGGTGATAATCTTCGATTTCGCGCTTCGATCCGGAGCCAAGATCGACCATTTTCACCTCAAGGTGAAAATGGTCCGAAACCGTTGCTCCTGCGGTTTCGCAGGCGATTTTCGCCTTCTCGATAAGTTGTTTAAACTTTTCCCAGCGGCTGTATTCCAGCACGGGGAAAAGCTCGCGCGCCGACCAATATTCTCCGCCTTCGGCATGGACGTGTCGGAGTGCTTCAAATGTTCGGTTATGCTTTTCGGGAACGGTCATGTGTTTTTATTTTTCGGAGAAGAAACCACGAATTTCACGAATGAACACAAATGTTTTTAACGCAAAGTAAAAAAAGAATTCCGTGGTTAAAATCATTCGTGGAATTTGTGTAATTCGTGGTTTCTCCTTTCTTTAAGCATTAAGCTTTAAGCTCTAATCTTTCTTTATTTCTTTTGCGGCGGCTTCGGCGAGGCGGGATTTTTCCGCGGCGGGAAGATCGCGGGCGAGGAGCTTGGCTGTTGTTTCGACAACGAGCGCGGCAACTTCGCCTTTCAGGTCGGCGAGCATTTTTTCGCGTTCCCGCGCGATGTTTTCGGCGGCGCGCTTTTCGGTTTCCTCGGCACGGGCGATCGCGTCCTGCGCGGCTTTTTCCACCGTTTCCTTAGCGGCTTTGCGTGCGGATTCGATGACGGCGGCGGCTTCCTGCGCGGCTTGCGTCATTTTCGCCTTGTAGTCGGCTTCGGACTGCGCGAGCTTTGCCTTCATTTCATCGGAAAACTGCAAGCCTTCCGCAATTTTTGCCTGTCGCTCGGCGATCGTTTTCATCAGCGGGCGGAAACCGAAATACCACACGACGAGCGCGAGCACGGCAAAGCTGATGATTTGGACGACGAGCGGTCCGGCTTCGATGCCGAATTTCGTTGTTACCTGCGTAAATTTATTTCCGCCTTCTGCGGCGGCGGGAACGGCACTGGCTAAAATTTGAGCAAACATTTTTTACGTTGGGAAAAATTGGATAAATAACCGTTAGGGGGAGTGAATAATGAATAGTGAATAATGAATAACGCAGTGTTCAAAGTTTTTGCTCAAACGAGCAAAAACCTTCGCAATGAGCTATTTGTTATTCACTATTCATTATTCACTAACTTTCTTACGCCAGGAAGAGCACGTAGAACGCGATAGCTTCCGCAAGAGCCATGCCGAGAATCGCGAGAACGAGAATTTTCCCGAACGCGCCCGGATTGCGCCCGACGGCTTCGACAGCCTTGCTGCCGACCCATCCGACGCCGATAGCTGCCGCCGCGCAACCGAGTGCGACGTGGAGGCTTCCGTCAACGGCTGCTGCCGCTTGTGCGAGGAGTGCTGTAATCATGTTATTATACCTTTTGTTATTGTGGGTTATTGTGGATTCCGGCGTGAACGCTCTAGGCATCCTCCCGCGCGGAAAAAGGGATTAAATAAGGGGAAAGTGATAGTTGATAACGGATAGGGTGTGGGATTTGTAAAACCTATCCGTTATCAGTTTTGACTTTTAACTTTCCTCTTCGTGCTCGTGGCTGTCGTCGTGGTTCGTAATCAGCCCGATGTAAACCGCCGAAAGTAGCGTAAACACGAGGGCTTGAACAACGCCGACGAGGATTTCCAGGAAGTAAAAAGCCGTAAAGTAGCCGGTCGAGTGCATCAGCGTTTCGCCGCCGAAAACGTTCCCGAAGAGACGGAACGAAAGCGAAACCGGACGGAAAACAATCGAGATGATTTCGATAAATCCGACCGCGAAAAACACGAGCGAGAGAAAGTAGTAAACCGCCGCGGGAACGTCGCGCTTGTCCGCCTTGTTCCCGAACCAATCAAAGAAAACCGCCTTCGGTCCCGCGTATTTAAAAATCAGAATCGCCCACGCACCGAAGGAAACGAGCGCAAGCCCGAGCGTGCCGTTCATGTCCGCACCGAGCGCGCGAAACAGCGGAACGAAATGTTCGGTTTCCGTGCCGTCGGCGGCAATCGCCGTTTCGTGCCAGCCGATAGTGCCGACACCCGGAATCAGCCCCGCCCAATTCTGCGCGAGAATGAAAAAGAAAAGGCAAATCAGCAGCGGGAACGCCGCCGGGAACGCTTTTTTCCCGAGAATCGGCTCCAAAATTTCTTTGAACATACCGATGACGGTTTCGATCGCGTATTGCCCTTTTGAGGGAATCAGCTTCGGCTTCCCGCAGGCGAGGCGAATCAGCACAATCAGCAGAATCGCCACAATCCACGCCGTTACGATACTGTTCGTAATCGGCAACGAAAATCCGTCCCAAAGCGGAATCTCGAAGAGTTTTTCTGCGGCTTCCGTTGCCGCCGAAGCAACGGGCGCCGCCATCAGCAACGCCGCAATACAGGGTAAAAATTTCATCAAACGAGTCATGTCTCTAACGCTATCCGATTATGCACACGGGAACGTTCCTTGTAAAACGAGTTTTCCGCTTCCGCGTAAATTTTCGAAAAAAAAATACCCCTCATAGAACAAATGTTCAACAAAGAAATCTGATTTCTGATTTTTTGCTTTCTTCGCGGAAGGCTTTTTGGCAATGTGAGCGTCAGCCGCCCCGTCTTTTTCTCTTATTTTTTACTAAAAAATCATGCCGACGACTCCGACTTGCCGCCGCGCCGCTTTTGCGCTCGTTCCCGTTCTTATTCTTGTAGCGTTTGCCGCCGCCTGCGTATTTTCCCTATCGGAGCGAAGCCTCCGCCAAACCGGAGAAAACGAAACCCGCGCCGCGCTTCATTCCGCCCGTTCCGCCGCCCTTGCGGGAACGCGCATCGCGCTCGGAGACTTGCAGGCGAATACGGGAACGGACGATGTAGCGACTGCACCGATTCCCGCCGCAGAAAATGATTTTCCCGCTGTCGGCGCATGGAAAAAGACAAGGAGCCGTCGCGGACTTCCGGAAAAAATCCGACTTACTTCCGGGCAAGGCGTTTTTTCGGAAACGCAGGCTTGCCCCATTCAAGCCGCAGGGAAAATGCCCGTTCCCGCAGAAGTTCCCTGGGAATATTTGAGCGAAAATGCGCGCTTCGCGTATTTTATCATCGACGAATCTCAGCGCGCTTCCATCGCCAAGCGGGAACGCGATTCTTATTTGGAAAAATTCAAAAACGACGAGGCGGCACTCCAAATCATGCGCCAGCAAATTCCCCGGCGCACGCGTCTCGAACATTTTTTCAGTGAAAAAAATCCGGATTCCGCAGATTTTCGCTCGCAGATAAATTTCGCGACCTGCGAAAAAATCCTCCTCGCCCGCCTTTTCAAAACCTACCCGGGAAGCGACCGAAAAACCGGAACGGAATCCATCACCTTCCACTCGCAAGGCGTTCCCGCCGACTGGCAACGCCGCCGATTGAAAACCGATTTGACTGACGAAAATTCCGACGAAGAAATTCGGGATTTAATCCCACCGGACGTGCTGAAAATGCTCCGCTCTCCGGAAATTCCTCACGCGGGAACGTCGGTTGCAACACGCCCGCCTTCGCCGGCAGAGCCCAACGGATTTTTCACACATCCGTTCCCGATTCCGCTTGAATTAAAGCTTCATCTCGGTTTTTTCAATCCGCGCACGGACGGGCAACACCGCGCGCGCTTCCACGTTACGGCGCGTTTTTGGAATCCTTATTCCTACCCGCTACTCGCGCACGGAGACGGGCGGCTCGGGCTTTTCGACGTTGAAAATTTACCGCTGATTCGTATCGAAAATCAAAATACGGGAGGCGACGTAATTTTTTCTCCGTCGGATTTTCCCGTCGGGCGTTTCGGGCTCGTCCGCCAAACGCCGTCGGATAAAACGACCAACGCGTATTGCCGTATTTTTGATACAAGCGACCAGGGATTTTACGAGAACGCAACCGGGCTTCACGGCGGCGAAGTTTTTTTGGCAAGATTTCCGGATCCGCGCGGACAAAATGTCGGGCTCGCCCGAAATCTCGGCGGCAAGTCCTGGAAATTTCAAAAAACTCTCTCCCGCATCGACAAACCGCCGTCGGGCGCGCACCCCGGCGCGTGGTTTCATCCGGCGCACATTCTCCGCATCGAAAGTTTACCCTCGTTTTTTCCCGCATCGTTTCTGATTCGCGGAGACGCGGGAACGCTCCGACAGCAAACCGAGCCGCAGGACTATTCCGAGCCCGTCGCAGAATTTCGCAATGTGCCGCTTCCGCCCTTCTCTTTTGAAATTTCCGGCGACGATTACAACCGCGCCAAAGCGGGAGACTACGATATTTCGCAGGCGAATCTTGTTTGGAAAATTCGCCTGAAAGCGGAAGACGCGAAGGCGATGAGCGCGCTCATCGAAGCCGTCGATTTGCGAAAATGCGTTTTCGATTTCAGCGTTCCCGCCGTCAGGAACGCGTTTGAAGTGCTTGCCCTGACCGGGAACGCGGCGAGCAAAGAAGCGACTATCGGAGACAGCGCGACAACGGAATCGGCTTCCTCTGAGTATTTTTTCCCGTTTCGCGACCGTTTCCCGAACGAGCATCGCACGGACGCCAAGGATGCGTTTTCATGTATTCGTTTTTTTGATACGCCTTGCGTTCCCGCGCTCTCCGTCGGGGCACTTCGCCACGGTGCGTTCGAAAATCTCCCGTCGGGGAAAAGTATCGGCTCGCCGCTTCCGGCAAGCAAATCGGGAACGGCGAACGCGATTTTTGACCGCGCGTATTTCTCGTCTGCGGCGCACGCGAAGGGAACTTTAATTTCGGGAACGTTTAATATTAATTCCGAAAACGAAAATGCTTGGGCGGCGGTGCTCGGGTGCCACGTTCCCGCTTGGCAAACGCAAATCGTCAAGGAAGGGAGAATGCTTCCCGTCGGTGAAATTAAAAAATGGAACCACGCATTTTTCATGTTGCCGTTTTCGGCTCAAATTCGCGCTCCCGGGAAAAATCGCAAAATTTATTCCGACGAGGAATTTTCACGACTGGACAAATCTCAACGCCAACGCTGTTTCACCGAGCAAGCTTTACGGGAACCGAGACCGGAGAGCTTGAAGCAATTTGCAAAAATATTGGCAGAACTTATCCGGGAACGCAGGTCTGCGGGGAAACCGCCGTTTTGTTCGCTTGAGGAATTTGCCGATTCCGGAATTTTGGAAAAAGCACTTCGAAAAAGCGGAATCAACAATGTGGCGGGAACGCAAATTCCGGAGTGGCTCCCGTCCGCGATTACGCAAGCCGCAATCATGGAGGCTCTGGCGCCGACGGCAACTCCGCGCGGAGACACGTTTACGGTTCTGTGCCGGGCGGAAATTCTCCATCCTTTTTCTCGAAAAATCCTCGCTTCGTCCTGCGCCGAAATACGCGTTCAAAGAAATGTTGAATTTTTCGACAAAACCCAAGCGGCGACGACGCCGAAACAAGAACAGAATCTTCTTAACCGGGCATTCGGCAGACGCTACAAAATCACCTCGTTTCGCTGGCTTCCTCACGACGAACTTTAACTACGACTGTCTGAATTTCGGATCGAAATTCCCTGCAAACGTTCCCGGCAATATCCGCGCGGGAACGCACCCAAAATTTCTGTTTGCAAAATCCCCCCTTCGGAATAGGATTCTTTCCACGTTTTTAACCCAAATAATACTCCAACCCTATGAAAATTCTCAAAAAACACCGCAAAGGTTTTACGCTTATTGAGTTGCTCGTCGTTATCGCGATTATCGGCATTCTCGCCGGGCTCGCCGGCGCCGGGATTCCGGCGGCGATGAACACCGTCCGCCAAATGCAGGCATCCGCAAAACTTCGCTCCATCGGGCAAGCTTACACCAGCTATTCCACGTCCGGCGGCAAAACCCGCAATATTTCTAACAAGGGCTCCAATCCGGAAAAAGGTCAGGCGACCTCCGTTGCGGACTACGCGGAAGTTCTCGCCCGCTACGCCGGGCTCACCGACGCCCGCACGTGGTATGTTGAATCCGACAACGCAATTCAGAGCGACATTCCGATGACGGTTCTCTCCGAAACCACCACCGGCTCCAATCAGCTTAAGGACGTTTCCCCGATTTCGTGGGCAGTTGTCGCCAACGCACAACGCAACCCGAAAAACCAATCCGGCTACCCGATGGCTTGGCTTCGCGGCTTGAACTCGGACGGAACCTGGGCGGAAGACGCGCCCTTCGGCACCGGAGTCGGCATCATTCTCTTTGCGGACGGAAGCGTCCAAAAAGTCAGCAATCTCCAGCTCGACCAAGTGATGATGAAAGCGGACGGAAAAGGCACCACTTCCAACTTCCAGGAAGCGATCACCTCCGGTTCTTCTTCCGGCGGACTTGTTCCGACCGTTCTCGAAGACAAGCCGTAATTCGGTTTTCTCCCTTCAAAAAAGCGTTCCCGTTTTTCACAGCGGGAACGCTTTTTTTATCGGAAAGAAAGACAGACTCTCTTCCCCGAAAAAACCACAGTTCCCGCAGGAACCTTGCTTCGTTCCGGACTTCCGTAAAACGGCAAAATCAGCCCAAGCCGAACGCCAGAGCCCGAGAAGCCGCCAAGCGCGCACAAGCAAGATACAACGCACGCGTTCCCGCAAACGAATTTTCAAACACCGTGGAAAGTGCCACCGCCGGTCCCGACGAATTTTCCAGCCACGCGAGCAAACGCGGAAAATCCGCCACCAAAAGCGGCTTTACGACGGCAACCACCCGCGTATTCTGCGGGAACGCCCACGGCTCCCTCACGGATTCATCTAAGGCAAATTTTGCGTTCGTGCAGGCGGAAAATTCAAAAACCTTAGCGTCATTCCGCTCTGATGCCGGAAGCGGTTGCTCGAAATATTCTACGGCGGAACTTTCGGAAAGCCTCGCCAGTTCCGGCAAAATTTCCTCGGAAAAAGCCCCGTTCGCGTCGAAGCGAATCCGCGTTCCCGCCGGAACCTCCGTCAAAATTTTTTCGCAAAAACGCAACTCCTCCGCTACCGTTTCCAGCCCGATTTTTACTTTAAAAACGGAAAAGCCGTTTTCGCGTTCCCGCAAAATTTTTTCCGAAACACAGGCGGGAGTATCTTCGCGGGAACGCCTGATTAACTTTGCGCAGAGTTTATTTTCCGGACGAAGAATATTTCCGTCCGCCGAAGTTTCGAGAAAGAATTTTGCGACGGAAAAAGCGTGCGCAACACAGGGTAAATCCGCCGGAATTTCCGCAGGCATTTTTCCCCCGCATTTCTCCAAAAAAGCCTCGGCTTGCGCGATTGTTTCGCCCCCGAATCCCGCCCACGGCGCGCACTCGCCACATGCCGAATTTCCGGCATCATTGTCGATTTTGACCAGCAAACTTTCGCGCACCGGAAAAATCCCGCGCGAGGATTCAACGGGAACGCCAAGGTTTTTTGATAATTTTTCGAACGAAAAACGCACACAGGCATTGCACTCTTCCCGCCTTCGCAAATCAATCCTTAAAACGCACCTAATAAACCACTTAAAAAGTAGAAATTATTTGCAAAAAGGAAGGAGACGGAAGAATATTTCCGCGAAAAAAAAACACAACGCCAACACAAGAAAAACACATGAAAAAATCGAACTACAAACAACCTCTTGCCGCACTTATTGCCGCCGCGGCTCTCTTCGGCGCGGGAACGGCAACTTCTCTCTCCGCCTCTCCGGCTCGTCAAATTTTTTACGACGACCGATTTTATCAGGGCGGAGCCGAAATCTTCGAAAATTTGTCCGGCGGGAACGGCGGTGCTTTCTGCGCGTTTGACGACCTCGCCGTTTCCGGAGGAATTACGTTCCGAAATAATTCCGCCACGCACCAAGGCGGCGCAATTTGGGCGGAAGACGACTTGGTTTTCGCCCATTCCGGAAACGGAACCATGACATTTACGGGAAACACCGCCGCAGGAAAACCGAACGACGTTTACCTCGCCGATTACGACGGAGAAATCATCTTTCGTAGCGGAACTTACAGCTTCGACGGCGGACTCAACACGAAACGCGGCAGCGAAGTCATTTTCCGCGCAAATTCCAACGTTTCCTTTTCTCAAAATGCGAACAATATCATCGGCGGAAGAACTCATTTTTCCCGAGGCTCCCAAGTCGAATTTGGCGCGACAACAACCAGCCAATTTTTAGGCGGAATCAGCCTTGCGGCGGGACACACGCAAAAACTCGGCGGGAACGTAACCATCGGCAATTCTATTTCACTCGCCTCACGAGCCGGAGAAACGGCGAAGCTCGACTTGAGCGAAGCAACAAGCGTGGACATTAAGCCGGGAACACAAATTTTTGTTTCCGGGTTCGACCCGAAATCAGCAAAAACACCGCTGACACTCATCTCCGGCGGGAAACACCAGCTGAGCGGAATTCGCGTCGGGAACGTTGTCGGAGACACGCCGTTTTGGCTCGCGAAAACACAGCTTTCCGGAGCGGAAATCGTTGTTTCGGCGACACAAAAAACCGACGCGCAGGCGGCAACCGATATCGGCGGGAACGCCGCGGCGGCAATGGCTCTCGGCGCAAAAAATGAGCTCGATACGGCGACCTACGGAGAAGCGCGCCGAAACGCCGGAGCCGCTACCGGAGAGCTCGCCGCCTCATTCGCGCACGTCTCAATTACGCGTTCCCGCGCTTTCGCCGGGCAAGTTACGCGTTTCATGGCAAATGAAATTTCCGGGAAAACCGCTTCGCAGGAAAATCCGGCGGTCGCCTCTTCTTTTTCGAAAGATCGCCGCGTATTCCAAGCCGCGAACGCCGACGGAAGCTTGCCCGGCGCGGCGGCGGGAAGCCGGAAAGAAAGCCTCCGCGCTCAAGGCTGGTCGCTCGAGCTCGCATATCTCGGACAACAGGGCGATGTCGACGAAAACAGCGGATACAACGCTTACGATTACGACTACGACGGCGCATGGCTCGGCACAAAGAAAACATTTTCTTTCGGCTCGCTCGGCGCGGCGCTCGAATACGGCGAAGGCAAGGCAAACGGTTCCGCTTCCGAAATAGGCTCCGATTCTGTAGGCGCGGGAATTTTTATTTTTTCTCCGCTCACGAACACGGGAACGTATTTTCTCGCGCAAAGCGGACTTTCGCTCGGAGACAACACGCTGACGCGCCGCTCCGGAAATCGGGATTTCCAAGGAAATTTTGACTCGCGAACCTGGTTTATCCAAGGTGAACTCGGCACCGATTTTGAAATCAATTCTTGGCTCAAAATTAATCCTTACGCCGCTTTCGCCTACACATATTACAGCGCGGATAATTTTTCCGACGGAGAAAATTCCTACGATAAAACGGATTTTTCAGACAAGGAAATAAAGCCCGGCCTGCGCTTACAAAGTGATTTTTCCCTCGGCGAAATAAAGACATGCGCCACGCTCGGAATTGCGTGGACGCATCGACTCTCGGACAAGGACGCCGAACTTCAGGTGAACCGCAACGCAACCTCCGCAACCATTTTCGGGAACGCCGGAAGCCAAGATTTCGCGGAAGCAAATTTTGACATCGGACTGAGCCCGACAGATGCTCTTACAATTTCCGCCGGCTACGCTTACAAAGCAGGAAAAAATCTTGAGGAGCAAAATTTCTACGTTCGTCTCGGCTGGACATTTTAACAAACTCCGAACCGAACTTAGAAAAAACGACCCTCACACCAAAGAAAAAAGCGTTCCCGCGGCAAAACGGGAACGCTTTTTTTTGAAGCGCGAAAAGTAAATTTACGCGACGCGCTCAACGATGAGCCCAACCGGATTCGGACGCTTCGGCGCAAGGCGGTAAGCGTTGCGGAAGTATTCCATCGCCTGCTCCATTTTGGATTCGTCGTTGTAAGCAATTTGAATGAGCGGTTCGCCCTGCTTGACCTGCGTGCCGACTTTCTTAATGTCAAACGCGCCGACTGCGGGATCGAGCGTGCCGTCTTTTTTCTGCGCGAGCACCTGAACGCCGCGAGCAATGAGACCGGCGTTAATGAGATGAACGTAGCCGCGTTTTGCCGCCGGAAGTTTTTTAACGTATTTCGCTTTCGGGAACTTATCGGGATTATCAATCCATTCCGGTTTTCCGCCTTGAGCGACAACCATTTCCCGGAATTTCTTGAGAGCGGTCCCGTCCTTAAGAACGCGCTCAATCGTCTGCTTCGCGGAAAGAGTCGAACCGGCGACACCGGCAAGGCGCACCATTTCCATCCCGAGCTTGAAGACGAGTTCCTTCATGTCTTCCGGACCTTCGCCCTTGAGCAGTTCGACGACTTCGAGAATTTCCAAGCCCGTGCCGACGGTGTTCCCGAGCGGCTGGTTTGCGTCCGTAACAAGAGCCACGCATTTGCGCTTCATGCTACGGGCAACGCGCGTGAGCGTGCGGGCAAGCTGTTTCGCCTGTTCGAGGTCGCGAACGGAGGAACCGTTCCCCCACTTCACGTCTACAACCAAGCCTTCGCAACCTTCCGCAAATTTTTTGGAAAGAATACTGCTCGTGATAAGCGGGAGCGAGCCGCTCGTCGCCGTCGCCTGGCGCAAGGTGTAAAGGGTTTCGTCAATCGGCGCGATTTCCTTATTTTGCTCAACGATGGCGCAGCCGACTTTTGAAAGAATTTTTACGCTTTCCTTCGTTGTAAGCTTTGATTTAAAGCCCGGGATCGCGTTCATTTTATCGACGGTCGAAATGGCAAAATCTTCGTCGCGAGCTACATAAGTCGGAACCACCACGCCCGTTGCCGCCGCGAGTGCCGCAAGAGCAATCGTCGCTTTATCGCCGACGCCGCCGGTCGACACTTTGGAAATTTTCGGATCCGAAATATCGTCCAAGTCGACCGTATCGCCCGAGAACATCATTTCTTCGGAAAACGCTGCTGTTTCCGCCGCCGAGAGATTTTTGAAATAAATCGCCATCAACAATGCGGCCTGCTGCGAAGAAGGCATTTCTTCGTCCATAATGGAATCCACGATATGACGAATTTCGTCCTTCGTAAATTCTCCGCCTTCGCGTTTTTTCTCGATGAGGTATGCAAACGACGGTTTCAGGTCTTTTTTCGTATCTTTTTCGGGCATGATTATTTTTTTCGTGAGTTTTGATTTTTTTTTAACAAAGCAGACAAACTGCCCCGTTTCGGGAATCATCACAAAAAAAAGTCTTGAAGTCGAGCAAAAAAATTATATTTAGGACGCGGCGAGCCCGTATGCCGCGTCCGAACCGGCTTTCCTTATTTTTTCCCGCCGATAGCCTTGCGGGCGTCGGTAAGTTTGGAGGCGTCTTCGAGAACGACTTTTCCCTTGGCGTTAAAAATTCGGAAATCCGGCACTTTTTTTACGTGATATTTCACCAGGTAGCGCTGAGCTTCGCCGTTGTTCGGAACCATGATAAGCCAAGGCATTTTCGTTTTTTTCGCGTATTTGAGAATTTCCTCACGATTTTTCCCGTAGGTGAAAAAGATGATTTCGATTTTGTCTTTGTTCTTTTTGTAAAACGCGGCAAGCTCCGCCGTAAATTTTGCGCACTGCGGATTCCGTTCGTCCGCGCAATAAATCCCGATGTATTTTTTCTTTTTGAATGCGGTAGCGGGAACGTCTTTTCCTTTTGCGGTAAAAAGCCCGTCTTTGAAAAATTCGCTCCAATTTTCGTTCGAGCCGGGATCGCTCGTGCTTTTTTCTCCGGTGATGGCGCGGCGAATTACGCGCAGGTCAATTTGATTGGCAACCAACAGTTTTCCGGTCTTTGCGTCGTAAAAACGGAAATTCGGAATCCCGCGAATGCCGTTGCGCCCTTTGTAACTGCCGATTGCCGGAGAATCGCGCTTAACGGTAAGCCAAGGCATGTCGTGATCGCGCATGTATTTGAAAACCAGTTCCTGCGAATCGTCGCAACCGACAAGCACCACTTCCATTTGGTCTCCGAATTCTTTGTAAAATTCAACCAACCGCGGAGTGAAATGTTTACACGGAGCGCACCACGATGCCGACGCATAAATTCCCACGAATTTCTTTCCCTTAAAAGCTTCGGAAAGCTTCACTTCCGAACCGTCCGCACGGAAAAGTCCGTCGGCAAAAAGCTCCTTCCAGTTTTCTTTCGGCGAGCCCTGGTCTGCAGGTGCAGAAAACAATGCGGGAACGCAATTTCCGAAGAATGAGGCAATCAAGGCAAGTGCCCCGACGAGAGAAAGCTTCAGTTTTTTCATACCGAAATTTTTCGGAAGCGGGAACGTATTGTCAATCGCCTTTCGTTCCCCACAAACGCGTTGCCTGCAAAACCACACCCGCGACAAATGTTTTTTGGGGGAGGCTCCCGCCTTTCGGCGGGAAACCTTTTTTACCTCATTTTTTGATTGACTCCAAAAGAAGTAGAATCAAAATGAGAACCAGAATTACGGGTTCCATTAGTGGATCCTTTCATCAGACAAACCGTGGGAGTTGCCGCTCCCACGGTTTCCGTTTTTCAGCCCACGGGGTTTCGGGTTTATTGATTGCGCGGGCACAACCGCAACCAACAAAGAATACTTATTTAATAGCATTTAAATTCCAAAAGAAAGCTTTTTACTCCGACAAAGAAAAAGGCGTTCCCGAGACTTATCTGCGGGAACGCCTTTCTATCAAAAAAAGGAAATTATTTAAGCAATCGGCGTTACGCCTTTTTTCAGAATAATATTTCCGTATTTGGCAGTTTCGCCGGAAATGACGACCGCGTAGGCTTTTTTCGCACGTTCGTAAAATGCGTAGCGTTCGACGCGTTCAATTTGCCCGTCGTAGCCGAGTGCCTTGCGGTATTTGGCTTCGACGGCGGGATCGAGCGTGTCGCCGGGAACGGCTTCCATCATAATTACGGGAACGGCGTAGGCGTCGAGCTCAAAGAGCGGGATAATCCCCGCAAGGAGCGCGTCCGCGCCGAGTCCGTCGGCTCGCACGACCTTTTCGTTAAACGTGTGCGCGGGAAAATGCGCATCGGAGATGACGATTTCGTCGCCGTGTCCCATTTCGGCGAGAATTTTCAGTAAATCGGGGCTGATAACCGGAGAAATTCCTTTAAGCATATTTTTTCTAATGAATAATTAATCGTGAATAGTGAATAATTCAGTCTTTATGTTTTTGCCAAAGGCAAAAAACTAAACACAGCGTTATTCACTATTCGTTATTCGTTGTTCGTTAATTCTTATTTTCCGGCTTTGCCCATTTTGTAACCGGCGTAGGTGTCGGTATTGTAAAGCGGCTGCCCTTCGGGAACGCTGTAGCCGATGCTTTTACGGATGGCGAGAAAATCCTTCACGCCTTCTTCTCCGACCTGATTGAGCGGAGCCTTGTGCGCGTCCGCAAGCAAAACCATTCGGCTATACGCGTCGGCGTTTTCCATGAACCAATACGCTTCTTCAACGTGGCGCGCTCCCGTGATAACACCGTGGTTTTCCATGAAAACGACGGTGGATTGCTTCGCGGCTTCGGCGACGGCGGCGGCGGTTTCCGGAGAACCCGGCGTGCCGTAAGGCGCGAGCGCAATGTGCCCGAGGAAAATGTCCGCTTCCGGATTGATACCCGACGGCGGAACAATTCCCGCAAACAAAAACGCATTACAGTGCGGCGGATGCGCGTGAATACAGGCGTTCACGCCGACGGACTTCATCATCGCGATGTGCGTTTTAACTTCGCTGGTGGACGGACGAATCCCGGCTTTCTGCCGCCCTTCCATGTCGACCATGCAAATGTCCTCCGGCGTCATAAAGCCTTTGGAAATCAGCGTCGGAGAGCAAAGGAGCAAATTTTTCGCAACGCGAACGGAAATGTTCCCGCCGTTCCCGTCAACGTATTCACGCGCCCAAAGGCGGCGACCGATGTCGCACATGCGCTCTTTGATGACGCGAATTTCGGGAGAATTAAAAAACGCTTCCACTTCTTCGCGGGAACGCGGATCGTAATTTTCCCACGGGAAAATGAAATTGGGAAGTTCGGGTTTGATGGACCAATCGTCTGACATTTTTTTGAGGAATTAATTGTTAAAAAGAAAAACTTCATGTAACGAATAGTGAATAATGAATAATTCGGCAAAAATTTTGGAGCCTGCGTTATTCCCTATTCATTATTAACTGTTCACTAACAAGCGATAGCTTGCCGCATTTTCGCCGGGCAAATACGTTTCGTATTCGATTCCGAAAGCTTCGCGCGCAGCTTCCGGCGACGGGAACACGCCCGCGCCCGCGAAAGCAAACATCGATGCGCCGAGCACCGTGCTTTCCGAAACTTTGGAAACTTTTACGGGAATCCCGAGAACGTCGGCGCGAATCTGCGTCCAAACTTTGTTGCGCGCGCCGCCGCCGACAAGCACAAGGCTTTCGCTCTTGAAATTTCCCACGGATTCGAGACGCGCAAGACGCGATTTCAGGCGATACGTGAGTGCCTCCATCGCGGCGCGGTAAATGTGCGCGCGCGTGCGCCCGAGAACGAGCCCGCAAATCGCGCCCTTTTCCGTTCCCGAAGGCAGAAAATCCGGTTTGAGTGTAACGCCGTTGCTTCCCGGCGGAAGCGCGGCGGCTTCGGCGTCCATCGTGTCGTAGGATTCGCCCGCGTAGCAAAGGCTTTTAACCCATTCGATAATGCCGGAGCCGATCCACTGCAAGCCGGGATTGCGAAGCGCAGAATCTCCGTCGAGCTCCGCAGTCGCGCCGTCTTTGTAATCTTCCGGAGAAAGTTTTGCCTGTTCGGAGCGCACCATGAGAATTTCCCACGTTCCCGAAGAAAGCACGGGCTGATTTTTTTCCGCGCCGGAGCCGAAAACGGCAAACTGCGTGTCGTGCCCTGTCGAAACCACGGGAACGCCGGCAATCGGCAAACCGAGTTTTTTTGCCGCGGCTTCGGTAACGGTGCCGATGATTTTTCCCGCATCGACGATTTTCGGGAAAAGGGATTTTTCCAATCCGAGCGCGCCGAGAATTTCGGAAGAAAATTCGCCGCTCGCCAAATCCGTGAGTTGCGACGTTCCCGCCATCGTGCGGTCCGTTGCCATTACGCCCGTCAGGCGATACGCGAGAATATTGGAAATGAAAAGCCACGCAGCAGCTTTTTCCAAAAGTTCGGGGCGGTTTTCCTTGAGCCAGATCAGTTTATAAATCGTGTTAAACGCAAACGCACCGACACCGGAAATTCGGTTGAGTTCTTCTTGCGAAATATATTTCCCGACGCTTGCCATCACGTCCGCCGTGCGCGGACATTTCCAGGAAATGACGGGGTAAAGCAACTCGCCCTGCGCGTCGACGAGCGCGCCGTCCACGCCAAAAGTCGTAATCGTAACCGCCTTAATTTCGCCGGCGGGAACGCCTTCGAGAGCCTTGCGCGCACACTCGGCGAGTTGCGTCAAAATGCGGTCGGCATCCCAATGGTGAAACTCCGCGTTTTCGGGAGCGGGAACGGTCGCATTCGGCTGAGAAGCCTTTCCGACAATCGTTCCCGTTTCGTCAACAAGCATCGCGCGCACATTCGTTGCGCCGCAATCTAAACACAGGACAAACATTGAAGAGAAAAGGTAAAGTTGATAACTGATAACGGATAGCGGACAACGAACAGGAAAAATCCCAGTGAAAGACTCCGGGGTTTCCCACAGAATGGCATCCCCGCTTGTTTTGACAAACGGGGCTCCCTCCACAAACGAGATTCCGGAGGAAGCCTTATCCGTTATCAACTATTCGTTTTAACTTATTTTAGTATTTTCCGTAGATCGGGCCGAAGTTCGCGCAAGCGCGGAAGTCGGCACTTTCCGGGCACGCCGTGCCGAAGAGATTCCACGCCGCCGGGCGGTAGATTTTGTCTTCGGGAACGTTGTGCGCGTAAACCGGAATGCGGAGCATCGAAGCGAGCGTGATAATGTCCGCGCCGATGTGCCCGTAAGTCCACGCGCCGTGATTTGCGCCCATGTTTGCCATGACGGAATAAACGTCCGTGAACGCGCCCTTGCCGGTGAGAATCGGCGCGAACCAAGTCGTCGGCCATCCCGGGTCGGTGCGTTCATCGAGAATCTTGTTCACGTTTTCCGGAAGCGTGCAGGTGTAGCCTTCGGCGATAACGAGAACCGGGCCTTGCCCTTTGACGAGGTTCATGCGAATCATCGTCACGGGAACGTCGCCCTTGGAAACGAAGTGGAGCGAGTAGCCTCCGCCGCGGAAGTATTCGCGGTTTGCCGGGCACCATTCAGCCGCCGCCATCATCGCATCGATGTCCTGCCAGGTCGTTTCGCCGGTCTTTTTCATGATCGGCTTACCGTCCACGCCGGTTGCCTGCATGTTGCCGTCGAGTGCGGTCGAGCCGGAGTTGATGAGGTGCATGATCCCGTTTTTCGCGTAGCCTTCCATCGTGTAGCCGGAAACGCGTTTGACGGCTTCGGGCGACCAGTAGGTGCGAATGTCGGAGAAGCACGCCGCGCGCCCCGTGAGCTGGTGGAGGAGCAACTGGCAAACGCCGTTCATGGCGTCATTTTCCGTGGCAAACGGGATTGCTTCGCGCGGTCCGTTCCAGTCAAACGTGCTGTTCAAAAGCGATTCCGCCATGTCGCCGTTCGGGTAGTAATCCGTCCAGTGGCGCTGACCTTGGAAACCGCCGCAAATGGCGTTGAAGCCGAGACCTTCTTCTTCGCGGTCGATCGTCTTCAGATACGGGTTCCCGTGCATCATGTCGCGGAAGATAATCGTCATCAGAATCGATTCGCGCAGCGTGCGTTCCTTTTCTTCCGGGGAAAGAACGAGGTCGGGGCGATTGCGGTCCGGGCCGATTTTGACGTATTTTTTCGCCCATTCCATGGCGAGCTCGAATTCTTTTTTGTCGTAAATTTCGAGGTCCATGCGGCGGCGCACTTCCGTCATGTCAACGGGTTGGACACGCATGCCGAGGTAGCTTTCCCAGAACGAGTGGTCGAGAATCGATCCCGCGATACCCATCGAGCAACCGCCGATGGAGAGGTAGCCTTTTCCGCGGAGCGTAGCGACCGTCAAACCGGCGCGGGCGAAGCGGAGAATTTTTTCCGCGACATCTTCCGGAATCGAGGTATCGTTCGCGTCCTGCACGTCGTGCCCGTAAATCGAGAACGCGGGAACGCCTTTTTGGGCGTAGCCGGCGAGCGCGGCGGCGAGGTAAACGGCGCCCGGGCGTTCCGTGCCGTTGAAGCCCCAAATCGCCTTCGGGAGCGTCGCGTCCGTTTCAAACGTTTCCGTGATATAGCACCAGCACGGCGTAACGGTGAGCGAGCATCCGACGTTGTTTTCGCGGAACTTCTGGTTCGCGGCGGCGGCTTCTGCGGGACCGCCGATCGTCGTATCGGCGATAACGCATTTGACCGGCTGACCGTTCGCGTGCGTGATGTTCGCTTCGATAAGCGCGGCGGCGGCTTTCGCCATGTTCATGGTTTGTTCTTCGAGCGATTCGCGAACGCCGAGGCGGCGACCGTCAATCGTCGGACGAATTCCGATAGTGGGTAATGTGTCGTATTTCATAATTTTATAGAAAAGGGTTATAGATGATGGCTGAGAGCTTAGAGGTAAGTGCTTCTAATTTCTCATTGAGCAAAGCGCAGGTAATACCTCTAAGCACTCACCCCTCATCTTTTTTAAGCTTTCTTTTTGCGAAAAATCAAACTGTAGGCGAGAACCACCGCGAAGCAGATCGCGGGAACGACAAACGAGGCGCGGACGGCGGCGGAAGAGGTGCCGAGGTTCGTGTCCCAAGTATTGTCAACGCCCGGAAGCAGAGAAATCCACGCGGAATCCGCGTTCCCGAGCACGCCCGCCATCCACGGCGTAATCAGCGCACCGCCGAGAATCGCCATGATGAGCCCCGCCGCGCCGAGCTTGACGATTTTTTCGTCCAAACCGCCGAGCGCGATCCCGTAAATCGTCGGGAACATCAGCGACATGCAGCCGGACATCGCAATCAGGCAAAGCACGTTTGCCGAAAAATCCAAGCCGCCGATCGTGAACAGCACCGTCGAGGGCAAATACATCACGCCCGCGCAGCAAGCAATCGCCGCCGTTGCGAAAATCGCCATCATCGCCGCCGGGTTGAACATTTTCATGAAGTAGGTCGCGACCCAGCGGCACGCGATAAAGAGCACGAGCGAAATCAGATAATAGCTCGCCGCTTCCGCCGGCGTTACACCAAGTTCCTTACAGCAGTAAACGTTCAGATACGTCCACGCGGCAATTTGCACGCCGACGTAGAAGAACTGCGCAATCACGCCGCACCAGTAGCGCGGTTTCGCCAAGAGCGCGAGCAGCATCGCGCGATAATTCGGCACGAGGCAAATATAAACAATCGGACCGAGCGTGCCGCAGAGCACCCACGCCACCTTATTCATTTCCGGGAAGAGGAAATAAAGCACCGTCAGCGGGACAACACTGAAAAGAGCCGCAATGAAAACGCGCAGTCCGCCGCCCTGCGTTCCCGTCGCGGGAACGTCTCCGCCTTCGACCGCCGCCGGCTTTTTGTCTTCTTTCAAAAACAGGAAAAAGAGCCAAATCAGGAACGCGATCCCGCAAAGCCCGACATACGGCGCGCAAACCCAGAACAATTCGTGGTGAACGATTTCCTTGAGCTGATCCGCCGGCATCAGCGCGCGTTCGTCCGCCGTTGCCGGATTCAGATTCGACAAAATAAGCTGTTGTGCGAGCAAAATCCCGGCAATCGAACCGACCGGGTTAAACGCCTGTGCAAAGTTCAAACGGCGCACCGCCGTTTCCTGCGGTCCCATCGAAAGCACGTAAGGATTACAGGTCGTTTCCAAAAGCGAACAGCCGCCGGCAACCACGAAAATCGCGATAAAATAAATGTCGAAACTCTGCGCGATACACGCGGGAATATACATCAGCGCGCCGAGGATATAAACGCCGAGCCCGATGAGAACGCCTTTTTTGTAGGAAAATTCCTCGATCAGAATCGACGCAAAAATCGCCAGCACGGCATACGCCCCGTAAAAGGCAACTTGCACGAGCGCCGACTTTTCCTGCGGAATGGAAAAGATGTTTTTAAATGCCGGCACCAAATTGTCCGTCATGTTGTTAAGCAAGCCCCACAGCGCAAAGCAGGAGACGAGCATGATAAAGGGCACAAGAAACTTCTTGGGCACAACAGGGTTCGTTAGATTCGGGGTTTCCACAATCGCGGGATTTTGCCTCACCGCCACAAGAAGCGCAAAGATTTTTTTTTTGCAGGGAAAACAAATTCTCTCGAGAAAACAGGAAGAAAATTTTCGTTGCATCACGTTCCCGTGCGAAGCAAAAATCTTGGGAAAAACTCGCGCAAAGACGCGGAGACGCAAAAGTTTTTTTATAAAAAAATCATTCGTGAAAATTCGTGCTTATTCGCGGTTTCTTTTTTACCTATTTTTTAAAACTTCGCGGCTTGGCGGCTTCCCCCCCCCCCCAAAAAAACGTGCCCGTCAAGCAGTTTTTGAAAAACAGGAGAACAGGCGTCCCGCCTGTTCTTATCGGGGAAGCAGGACAGGAAGAAAATTTTCGTCGCATCACCTTCCCGTGCGAAGCAAAAATCTTGGAAAAAACTCGCGCAAAGACGCGAAAACGCAAAGTTTTTGAAAGATTTTTAAATAAAAGATCTGTGCCTCTGCGGCTCTGTGAGAACCTCTTAAAAAAACTTCGCGGCTTGGCGGCTTAGCCCGAAAAAAAAAAGCGTTCCCGCGAGAAAAATCCCCACGGAAACGCACTCTAAGCTTTAAGCACCCTTATTTGCGACGGCGGCGCGATACCACGAGCGCAAGCGCGCCCACGCCCGCAATCAACCCGAACGCCGACGGCTCGGGAATCGCGATCCCGCTCGAAATAAATGCCAACGTATCCGACCTCATATTTCCGAGAAATGCCACATCGCCAAGGTATTTTTTCGTGTCGTATTTTTCATAAAAAATACCCTCTCTGTAAGGTCCCAAAAGACACAAATTTTCGCCGCGCTGCGCAACTCGCACACGCAACATTTTATCAAACGCGTCTTCAAAGCTCGACCCGCTGGAATCACACAGCCAAAGCGACGTTATCAACTCCGTTTCAGGATCAAAAGACGCGCCGTAAACCGTGAGCGCGTGGCGATCATTCGGAATCGTAATTGTCATCGCGTAGCCTTGGTTCAGCGCATAATAAACCGCGCGGCTGATATCCGTCGTGTAATTCAAATCTCCGAGATTATGCGTATTGTAACGCCACGCCATTTGGTCAACTTCGCTTTCCGTATAGCAATCGGCGTAATATCCGCCGAGCTCCCGCCAATTATCGATCGGATACCAACCGCCCATCGCCATTGCGGAATAATGCCCGAGCCACCAGCGATAAAGCGTATCGGATTGCCCGGAGGACTGCGTCGCATAAACCCGAAGAAACGTGTCATAAACCTGCGTTCCCGTCGGAGCCGCTTTCGAAGGCGTTCCCGCGTGATGATTCTGCCAATGCGCCACAACATTGCTCCCAGACGCCGCCCAGCAAGTAGGGTTCCATCCTTGGTCGATATTGTAATAAGTGCTCGAATCCGCCGGATTTACCCCTTTCGCAAAAAGCGTAAACTCCGCTGCAGGAAGCGTTCCCGCCGCGCCGAACAGGACAACGAGAAACGGTGCATGTATTTTTTTCATTGTGTTTTTCATGTGTGTGTTTTTTGAAAAAAAATATCCGCCGCACAGATTAATCAACGTTCCCGAATATCTCTTTTCACGGGAACGCAAATTCGGATATTCCCGCTCAAATCTCTCGGCTTTGCCGGTGTCGTCTACCGCCGGCAAACACCAACACGCCCAAGCCCGCAAGCAAGGCGAACGCCGACGGCTCGGGAATAGGTGTCGTCCCGTTAATAAACGCGACCGTCTCTATTTCCGAGGCGCCCAAAACATAGATATTTTCAAGATCGTGCCTCGGAGACAGGATCGAATCATAATCAACACCGTTCCCGTAATATCCGAATAAATACAAATATCCGTATCGCTCATCGACGTAGATTCTCGAAATATCTTTCTCATCCCAAAGGTATCCGCTGGAATCACAAACATACAAAGACGTAACTAATTCCGTTTCCGTATCGAAAGACGCGCCATAGACGGTAAGCGCATGCCCGGACAGCCCGACGCCCAACGACAAACCCTGATTAAGCGCGTAAAAAATAGTGCGGCTATCCGCTCTCGCTCCGGCAGAAGACCGCCGCCACGCGATGTCCGTTACTTCATCCAACGAGCGATAAACATCTTCGTAATACCCGCCTACATTCAACGATTCCCAGTCGGGTTTAAGCGTTCCGTAAAAATTAGTCGGCTCGTAATGCCCCAACCACCAGTAGAAGAAATAGTTGGAATTTCCGCCGCCCGGCTTCGAGAACAAGGAGAGAAAGGTTTCGTAAACATCCGTTCCTTTCGGCGCATTGTTCGGAACTTTAACATGATGATCTTGCCAGTGAGCAACGATATTACTCCCGACCGCCGCCCAGCATGTCGGATCCGTTCCCTGATTAATATTGTAATACGTCGAAATATCGTTCGGGTTCACGCCGGCGGCGAAAAGCGTAAATTCGGCGGCAACGGCAAAAGGAGTTGCCGAAAGGGATAAAGCCAACAGGGAAAGCGTTTTTCGGGTAATCATGGTTTTTTGTATGTTAACTTAATGATTTCGTATTAAAGCAGAGTCCGTTAATGAGAAGTTTTTCGTCGTCGACGCGAAATAACAACCAAGAGCGTTCCCGCGCCCGCGAGCAAGGCGAACGCCGACGGCTCCGGAATATACGCCGAATACATCATAACCGAAGACGTTATACTCCCGTAGCGATACGCATCTACCCAGTAATTATCCATCACGACCCCGCTTTTGCCGTTCGTAGGTTCAACAATGGAAAAAGATTTCAGCCCGTCGTAGCGGTCGTCAGAATCCGTAATAAATATTTTGCTGACGAGCTTGGTTTCCTCGTCATACTCACAACCCCAGAGCGTAATGGAATGCCCCGTCGAGCTAACCAAAGCATTCGGCTGGTGCACACTCAGCATCGCCGCGCCTTGGGAAAGCTGATTGATTATCGTATTCGAAAAACTTTCAAGGGAATAAAGCGGTTCGTTCTCGTAATAATTGCCGGACATATTATTCAAAAACGCTTTTTTTGTCTTCCAAACGCCCCAGTCCCCGACGATCTCGTTAAGCTCAAGTTGAACCCATGCGGCGTTCCCGCCGCCCACCCCGTCAAGATCCTTCAAATAGCCTCCGCTATTTTTGATCTCCAGTTCTTCCGGTGCGCTCCCGGACGAAAACTTCCCCGTAAAATACCAATTAACCCCGGCTGCATTATCATAGCCTAAATTTGCCCAGTTCGTTTTGAACGCTTGGAAAATATCTGCGGGCTTCTGCGCGGGAACGCCGGACAAATCCCCGCCGCCGCGCCGATACGTATCAAGCCACCACGCAATAACATTCGAAGCTGTCGCCGCCCAACAAAGCCCCGAATCTTCCGAATTAAACGCTTTATTTGTATCATACCAGCCCGATGTTTCCGAAACGCCGGGCGCAAACAACGTCTTCGATGCAGAAAACGCAAGCGACGGAAAAAATCCGGAGGCGGCACAGAGTAAAAAAAGTTTCTTTTTCATAGGTTTTAACTACGGATTTGGTTCTGTCTCCTATAAGACGAATAACCGCCTACACTGTCAATCCACAAAACAAAACCAAACCGATAAAGAATCTTTTAAACCGCCCCCGCAAATTTATTGAGAAAAACGTAACCGCTAGCGGTCGCTCTCTCCCGTTCCCGCCGGCGGCGAAAATGAAATCTTTGCAAACGAAAAACGGGCGGCGCGGTAAAAATTACGCTTCGCCCGTTTTTTTACGCCGCGCGGGAGTTTAGTCCGGAGTTCCCGTAAGCCGGCTTTCGGGAATATCATATTCGCAGTTTTTACAAAGCTTTATGTAATACACGATGAACCAAATCCCAGCCAGCGGCATGAGAAGAATTGCTCCAAAGCCCAGCGTAAAAAGAACGCCGAACACAAAAATCAGATACGTCAAAACACCGTAGCCGAACGTCCGCCAAAATCGGTTTCGCGTAATTCTCCAACTCGCCTTAAACGCACCGAAAACTCCGCAGTCCGTATCAAAAACAAACATAAATACAAACAACAGGCGCAACATCAGCCACGTAAGCAAGGCAAATCCGGAAAAGAACGCCGCAAGCGCGACAAAAATCTCCGCCAACCCCGGCTCCGCATTTCCGACAAGCGAAAGCGCAAGCGGCTCTATCATTGGCAACACCATTAAAAGATAAATCGGAATGACAATGAGCATATAAATCAGCCCCGCACCCAGAAATTTAAACATTTTCCGCAAGCAACGCCCCAACGGGAAAATATCGCCGAGCCGCACTTCCGCTCCCGCGTCTTCCTTGCGCGTAATTTTCAAATACCCGAACCCGAAAACGCCGCTAATAACGCTGAAAACAAACGAAACCGCCGCCACCCCGAAAACAACGCCGTCGGGAAGCGCGTCTCCCGCACGCTCGCGGGAATCGACCCACGCGTTCCCGCCCTCCGCGAGCATTACCAAACCGCCCGTCAGCATTCCGCTCAGAATAAATTTTCCCCAATGTCGCTTGAAAATCTCCCACGCGTTCCCGAAGAAAGAATCCATCCCGACATCTGCGGAAATCAATCCGTCTTCACCCGCCCCGCCCTCGTCCTCTTCTTCCGCAACGGCGGGAACGGACGCTTCACCGTTCATCCACGCAGAGGCGACATTCGCCCAAACCTGCCACGCCTCCTCGCCTTCGCGCCACACCTGCGCATTCGGAAAAATCGCTCCCGCATTCGCATGCGCAAAAAACGACACTTCGTCTATCGGACCGACGCGATCCGCGCCGGGATTTTGATAATAATAAGCCATATAGGTAGATCGTGAACTGTAAGTTTTAAATTTTTATTTATTCAGCTCGCCGCGAATTGCACGCGAAGCTTCGCCGTCAGTGCAAATTTCTATCAGGTGAATCCCCTGCTTCGAGCGGAAACGCGCAAGGAGCTCACCGAGTTCGGCGAGCGTTCCCGCGCGGGCGTAGTCGACGCCGTATGCCGCCGCAATTTTTTCAAAATCCGCACGTTGCGGCGTGAGCCAAAGTTTTTCGAAATGCGGATTCTCTTTCGCCACCGGCAAGTGCCGGAAAATGTTCCCGCCGCCGTTGTTTTGCAAAACGATGCACAAATTTCCGCAAAAATGCGGCGCGATTAAAAAACCGTTCGTGTCGTGCAGGAGCGACAAATCTCCCGTGTAAAGAATCGTCTGCTCCATGCAACCGTGCGCCACGCCGAGCGCGGTCGAAAGCGTGCCGTCAATCCCGTTCGCGCCGCGATTGTGAAAAGCCCAAAAGCGCGCTCCCGCCGGGCAAAAGGCATTCATGTCGCGCACCGGCATTCCGTTGGCGATAAAAATCGCCGTCTCGGATTCGAGTAAATTCTCGCAGAGAAAACGCGCAATTTGCGGCTCCGTCGGCGTTCCCGTATTTTTGTATCCGTTTTTAAAATACGCATCGGATTTTGTTTTAAAACGCGCATCCGCCGTCTTCCACGCGGCGAGAAATTCCGCATTCGCGGGAACGCTCCCTTTTGTATCCGATTCGCAATTACAAAAAATATTATTCCAGATTTCACGAAAACGCGGCGTCACGATTTTCGCGTTCGGGCGCGCCAACGCGTCCGTGTTGTCGCCGCAGTAATTGAAAAGATAAACCGGCGTTTCGCCGAGCGATTCGAGCCACGCGCGCAGAAATTTGCTTTCGGGCAAAGTTCCGATTTGCAAAATCACGTCGGGGCGAAGCGGCGAAAGCTCCGGAGAATACGGCTTACCCGCGTTGCGGAAAATCGCGTCGTAACGCTCAATCAGGCGTTCCCGTGCCGGCGGGAATTGGCGTAGCGGATGCGTCGCGTCCGCCAAAATCGGCGCGGAAAATTTCCGGCTCACGCGCTCGATATTAAACGTGTCATCGTGCCCGGGCGGCACCGTTCCCGCGACGATTAAAACTTTTTTTCCGTCGAGAGAAATTGCCTCCGCGTCCGTTCCCGCAGCGAGAAAATCGCGCATCGGCGCCTGCGGAATCATGCAAAATTTTTGCACGTCAAAATCGCCGGGAATTTCCCCCGGAAACGTTTTTTCCCAAACCGACGGCGCCAGCGGATCCCGGAACTGCACGTTCACATGCACGGGCGCGCTTTGCGTCATGCTTTGTTTCACCGCTTCAAACGCCGCCTCGCGCGCCTCTTCAAGCGAAGCAGGTTTCAGCGCGGGAACGCAGTTTTTCTCCCAAACGGGGAAATGCGAAAAAATTCCGACCTGCGGAATGGTTTGCCCGGCATGGCAATTCTGAAACTCCGGCGGACGATCCGCCGTCACGACAATCAGCGGTGTGCGCGACATCCGCGCTTCCACGACTGCGGGAAGATAATTCGCCGCCGCCGTTCCCGACGTGCAAATCAAAACCGTCGGGCGCACCGTGCTCTTCGCCAAGCCGAGCGCGAAAAATCCCGCCGAACGCTCATCGAGCACGGGAACGGTTTCCAAACGACGAATTTCCGCCGAAGCCGCCGTCAGCGGCGTCGAACGCGATCCCGGCGAAACCACCGCCGTGCGCACGCCGCAATTCTTCAGCGTTTGCATAAAAACCGCGCTCCAAAGCGCATTTGAGTTCCGGAAATTCATCTTTCGGCATTCTACTCCCGCCGGCATTTTTTTTGAAGAAACAAAAATTTTTCGTGGGTAGAGAAAAGTTTCTCGCGCAAAGACGCCAAGACGCAAAGAACTCAAAAAAAAGCTCTGTGTCTCTGCGAATCCGTGAGAACTTCTTAAAAAAACTTTGCGGCTTGGCGGCTTTGCGCGAAAAAAAAACGTCTCCGTCAAGCATGTTTTTGAAAAAAAAATTATCCGTGTTTATCGGTGTCTATCCGTGGGGTTTTATTTACCGTGTTTCTTTATTTATTTTTCACGGGAACGCAAAACTGCGGATGTTTCGAATTGGCACGGATTTTGCATTTTGTGTCGGTAATTATGAGTAATTCCACGACACACACATTTCAGGCGGAAGTGAAGCAAGTGCTCGATATCGTCGCGCACTCGATTTACAAGGATAAAGATATTTTTCTGCGCGAGCTCGTTTCTAACGCGAGCGACGCGCTCGAAAAACTCCGCTACACGCAACTGACGGAGAAAGACGTTTTTGAACCGACGCGCGAGCTCGCCGTTGAAGTCTCCACGGACGAAGCCGCGGGAACGCTCACTATCGCCGATTCCGGCATCGGAATGACGCGCGAGGAGCTTGTCGAAAATCTCGGCACGATTGCGCACTCGGGCACAAAGGCTTTTTTGGAAAAAGTCAAAGAAAGCGGCGGCGCGAACGAAAATCTCATCGGGCAATTCGGCGTCGGGTTTTTCTCCGTTTTCATGGTTGCCGATGAAGTGAAATTTTACACGCGCACCTGGCGAGCCGAAGGAGAATCGCTTTGCTGGACGAGCGACGGGAACGGCAGCTACACGATTGAAGACGCGGGCGAAGCGCTCCCGCGCGGCTCGAAGCTCGTCATCAAGCTCAAAAGCGACTTCAAGGATTTTTCGAAAAAAGACAAAGTTAAGGAAGTTCTCGAACGCTATTCGAAATACATCGCGTTCCCGCTGAAGCTCGACGGCGAAAAGCTCAACACGATGCAGGCGCTTTGGCTGAAAAACAAAAGCGACGTTACCGAGCAGGAATACAAGGATTTTTACAAATTCCAATGCCACGCGTGGGACGAACCGCAGGACTGGATGCACTTCGCCGCCGACGCGCCGCTTGCGATCAATTCCATTCTGTTTTTCCCGACGCACAATCCGGAAGCAATGGGCTTCGGGCGCGCCGTGCCGGAGGTCTCGCTTTACTGCCGCAAAGTGCTCATTGATTCCGAACCGAAAAATCTGCTTCCCGAGTGGCTTCGCTTCATGAAAGGCGTGGTCGATTCCGCCGACATTCCGCTGAACATTTCCCGCGAAACCTTGCAGGATTCGACGATTATTCAAAAACTCAACCGCGTGCTCACCAAGCGCGTGATTAAGCGTCTCGAAGAACGCGCGAAGAAAAAACCGGAAGAATTTGCCAAGTTCTGGCGCGACTTCGGAAATTACCTGCGCGAAGGCATCGCGACGGATTTCGACAACCGCGAAGCACTCGCGCCGCTCTTCCGCTGCGAATCCTCAATTCTCGACGCGGGAACGCTCACGAGCCTGCCCGAATACGTCGAACGCATGAAAGATTCCCAAAAGGAAATTTACTACTTAGTCGGCGCCAACCGCGAAGCCATTGAGTCCGGCCCGTATCTCGAAGCCTTTAAGGCGCGCGGCATCGAAGTGCTTTTCCTTTACGACGGCGCAGACGATTACGTCATGGGTCAGCTCGGAACGTTTAAGGAAAAATCCATCGTTTCCGCCGATTCCGCCGACATCGAGCTCGGCGACGTGCCGCAAACGGGAACGGGCGAGCCGCTTTCCGAAGAAAAAATGAAAGCGCTTTGTAATTGGTTCGCAGATACGCTCGGAAAAGAAAAAGTTGCCGAGTGCGCCGCGGGAACGCGCCTCGTCGATTCGCCCGCCGTCGCGCTCAATCCGGACAAATTCATGACGGCAACCATGCGCCGCATGATGAAGCTCATGTCCAAAGACGCGGGAACGCCGGACAAGCCCGTTGCCGTCAAAATCGAACTCAACCCGCGCCACCCGCTCGTGCACAAGCTCGATACGCTCCGCGACGCGAACCCGGAACTGGCAAAGCTCATCGCCGAGCAGGTGCTCGACAACACGCTCATCGCCGCCGGCTTGCTCGACAATCCGCGCGGCATGACGCAACGCATCTACGAGCTTCTCGGAAAACTCTGATTAGAGAAAGAACGATAAAAAAAGAGAACAGTCGCCCCCGGCTGTTCTCTTTTTTGGTACCTTGCCTCATCATAAAGCATACCGAATAAGCTATGAAACCAAGAGGGTCTACGATGAGCAAACACGCAAAGCCTTAAAAGTTTTTTAAATAAAAACACCGTGTCTCTGCGGCTCCGCGAGAACCTCTTAAAAAAACTTCGCAGCTTAGCGGCTTTGCGCGAAAAAAAAACGTTCCCGCGAAATGAATCACGGGAACGCTTTCTTTATAGCTTTAAGCCCTGGTCTTTAAGCTTTCTTCACGCGGCGGCGCGAAACCGCGAGCGCAATCGCACCCAAGCCCGCCAACAAACCAAACGCATTCGGCTCGGGAATGTTCGCTACCACAGAACCGTCGCTCCCGTAGGAAAGCGTCGCTGCTTTTGTAACGCCTTCCGCGTCCGTAAAGGTTACGGAAAGATTGTCCAAGCCGTCCGCGCTCTTCGCATTTGTGAATAGCGCAACATCTTCGATGTTATCGAAAGAATCCACACTCAGATTAACATCAACAAGGCTACTCAAGAACAAATCCTCTCCGCCAAGATCAATAGAGGCACCTTCCTCAAAATTAACCGTTCCGCTGTTAAGCGTCAATGCGCCCGTCTTAACGTCTCCTGAAATATTGAGAACGCTGGTGTCCGTCGTAACGCCATCGGTCAGCGCAACAACGGAAGAGCCCATCGTAATACCGGACACGGCAGCGCCGTCCTTAAGAGTCAACGTGCCCGCGTTCAGCGTGATATCGCCTACCGTTGAGTTCTTATCAATGCTGGCGGTCCCGCTATTCAACGTGATGTCTGCCAATTCGACATATTCCCGCACGTCTAAGGTTCCTCCGTTTACATTTATGTCTAGCTCAACGACAGGGATATAAGTGGCGGATGTTCCGTTAGAGTACTCATTGTGCGAACCCAGCACCGTCATCGTGGTATTTTCGCCAATTGTCAAAATCCCCGGCGTTCCGCTACTCGACACGATCTTACCAGTGTTGGTTATTGTGATTGTGGTACCTTTGTCTGCCGAATTCGAAACGGTAAGGCTATCGGTTTTTACAGTGCCCTGTATATTGAATCCGCATGGGTAGGTGTCGCTTTTTATGCCGTTAAACACAATCGAATCTGCCTCGAAAGTAGAACCGTTTTGAATTTGGCACTGGAAGCGTTTATTCCCATTCGACAGCACATAGGGCAAAGTCGAATTGATTGTCGCTACACCATTAACCGTAACCGTGCCGGTTCCCCCGGAGTATCCTACTCCAACATGGGAGAAAGTCGTATCTTCGTTATATGTTTTCGTTCCGTTGTAATCAACCAGAGCAACCGGTGATTCATCAGCCTGAGCCGCGGACGCAGCACAAACAGCCATGAGAGCACTAATATAGATTTTTGTTGTTTTCATAATAGATTAATTGAGATAAGCGGGCATCTTAACTCCTCAAAAAAAAAAAAAAGCAAGAACAAAAATATAATCATTTTGACACATTATCGCATTTAAGAGAGGTCGAAGCCCAACAAAGCCGGTGCACTAAATTTCAATTCGGTGAAGCTCAAACAAAGAAAAGAGACCACGAACGAACACCAATTAACACGAATTTTTTACAGGAATTACTATAAAGTTTTTTTTACTTTCGTTACTTAGCGGTAAATAAATCGTGCAAAATCGCGAAGTTTTTCATCTGTTTGAATCTGCTACATCTGTGTTAAACAAAAAAAAATAATTCGTGTTTATTTGTGTTCATTTGTGGTTTCTCTCTTTTGCCTGAGGCAAATTTCTGTTAGTTTTTCGGACGTTTTCCACGACTATGCCGAACGTCCTCGAACAACCTGTTATTCTCAGCGGGAACGCGTCCCGCGACGAAATGCTTCTTTCCCTTTTCAATGCGTTTGAACATCAAAAGGTCGCCGCCAAAGAAGCTCTCGAAGCCATGAAGGCGGCGGCTCTCGAACGCGAACGCACTTCCTCCACTTTTCTCGGGCGCGGGCTCGCGCTTCCGCACGGGCGCACGGACGCGCTTGACGAAATCCGCATCGCCGTCGGCGTCTCCGATTCCGGCATTCCTTGGGACGAAGACGGCAATCGCGCGCACCTCGTGATTTTGCTCGGCGTTCCCGCTTCGATGATCCGCGATTATCTTTTGCTCATGCAAAAAATTTTGCGCTGGCACAAAGATACGAAGACGCTGGACGCCGCCGGACGCGTTGTCGATGCCGCCGCCCTTCTTTCCGAACTCAAAGCTCTCGTTTCCTGATAAATAAACGCTCGGCACTCCGAAATCCCTAACGAAAAATGGCTTCCGAAACCGAAAAACCCTTTTCCCGCTGGATGCGGCTCGCGCTCGATTTGCGCGAAAAACTTCGGCTCGGCGACACACAGCTCATTTACCTTTGGGCTCTCGGCGCGGGATTTATCGGCGCCATTACGGCTTTGGTTTTCAGCCTTTGCGTTCACGGCGTGCAGGATACGCTGACGCTGACGCACGGCTTGACGCAAGTCGACGCGTTTCGCGCGCTCGAAAAATGGCACTGCGTGCTCGTTCCCGCAATCGGCGGGCTTTTGGCGGGCTCAACGCTTCTTTTCATGCACAAATTCGTTCCCGTGCGGGCTACGGAATACATGGAAGCCATCGCGCTCGGGAACGGCTACGTGCCGCCGAAACCGAGTTTGCTGCGAAGCCTTTCCGCCGTTTTTACCATCGGTTCGGGCGCGGCTATCGGGCGGGAAGGACCGCTCATCCAAACCTCGGCAGTCGCCGCCTCCTGGCTCGGCTCGAAATTCAGCCTGCCGGCGCCGCGCCTGCGCCTCGTCGTTGCCTGCGCGGCGGCATCGGCGATGGCGGCGACGTTCCACACGCCGCTTTCCGGCGGGCTTTTCGTCGGAGAAATCGTTCTCGGCGCGCTGACGCTGGACGTGCTGGCTCCGTTGCTCGTGGCGAGCTGCGCCGGCTATCTTACGCTGAGCCTGCTCGGCGCGGTCGACCCGATTTATCAGGTTTCGGGAGATGTGATTATCGGTTCGAATCAGCTCATCGTCGCCGTCAGCTGTATCGCGCTCGGCGTGATCGCGTCGCTTGCGGCAAACGGCTGGCTTTGGCTTTTGAAAAAAGCGCGAAAATTGCTGAACGGCAAACATGCGTGGCTTCCGGTGCGCTTGGCGATTGCGGGAGCGCTCGTCGGCGTCGCGGCGATTTTTTATCCGGAGCTGACCGGGAACGGCTACACGATGATTCGCGGGATCGTCGCCGAGCAATTTTCACCGGAACAGGCGGCGATTTTGCTCGCGCTCAAAGTCGGGATCGTTGCCTTTGTTTTCGGCGTCGGCACCGTCGGCGGGGCGCTCACGCCGAGCCTGACAATCGGCACGTTTATCGGATTTCTTTTTTCCGCGCTGATGACGAAACTCGGCGTTCCCGGCGACCACGCCATCGCCTATTCGCTCGTCGGCATGGCGGCGTTTTTCACGACGGCGGCAAGCGCGCCGATGACTTCGCTCCTGCTCGTCGTTGAATTTACGCTCGCGGGAACGCTGATGTTCCCGCTTCTCATCGGCGTTGTCGTTTCGCACGGGATCGCGCGCCTTTGCCGCACGGAATCCATGTATCACAGCGCGCTCGCGTCCGGCCCGCGCAGCATTTTCTCCAAGCCGCTCTCGGCTGTGCGCCTGATTGAAATCGCGAGAAAAAATCCGCCGACGGTGCGTCCGACCGACAAATTCGGCACCGTCGCCAAAGTTCTCATCCGCCACCCGTCGCAAACGATTTTTATTACCGGAGAAAATGAAAGCTACCGCGGAGCCATTGTTTCTTCGGATATTTTGCAGTTCGCGCAAACGAAAGAACTTGCCGAAGCCATTATCGCCATCGATGTTTCACGAAACAATTTGCCCGTGCTCCTGCCGGAAATGAAACTGCCCGACGCGCTGAAAATTTTCGCGGCGCGCAAGCACGAAGATTCGCTCGCACTCGTCGAAAACGAAGAAACGCGAAAGTTGCTCGGCGTTGTCAACCGCTCGGACCTTTATCTCGCTCTCGGCGAAATTATGCGCCGGGAAAAAGTGCGCTAACGCGAAAAATCAGTTTTTTGCAGGAACGCCGGCATCAAAGCCGCGCTTTTCCAAATAAGCTTTGAAGCGGCGGAGATGAGCTTCATCCGGACCGTCGAAGAAGGAAACGCCGGCGGCTCCGTTGTCAAACGCCGCGTCGAGGCAAGCTTCGAAATCGTCTTTAATGTCCGGGAAAAACAATCCCGCGTAAATTTTTGCGCGTCCGTTGACGGCGGAAACGCTTTCTTTCACGGAAGCGCCGATCCAGTCCGCGCCTTCATTGTAAAATCCGTTGTAAATCATCGGGAAAAACGCGTCGAGCGTCCAATCGCCCCAGCTTTGTCGCACCATGCGCCGCGCCATCGACGGTCCCGGGAACACGGCGGCGGAGATAAATTTCCCGTCGCGCTTTACGCGGCGCGCAATCGTATTTGCGACGTTCCCGACGGCGTCGTAGCGGAAATTCAGCCACGATTGGCTTTCCTGCGGGAACGGCAGTTCGAGCGGATCCTGCCCCGTTTTTTGCTTAAACGCTTCGCGGCAAAATTCGCAGTAGCAATAATCGTATTGCGGCAGTTCCCGCGTCTGCTCAATCCCGTAATTTTTCCACAAATTAACGGGAAGAATCACGTCCGGCAGGCGGATGTAATCGAGATGCACGCCGTCGACATACGGCAAATGCGCGTCGGAAAGATAGCTTTTCGCAAGTTCCGCCGCGATTTCCGGGCGGCTCGGACAAAGGAAACGATAGTAATCGACGTAGGCGGGTTTGTCGTGCGAGGATTCGCCGAGGCGGTTCACGGCATACCATTCGGGATGCGTTTCGAGAAACTCGGCGCGATTGAGCGTCCATCGCCAGTAATGCGCCTCCAAGCCGGATTCTTTGCAAAGACGGTAAACGCGCGCGTCGTAACCTTCAAAAAGCGCGGCGGAAATTCCGCACTCGCGCATCAGCGCAAAGCGTTCCCGCCATGCGGCGTCCGTAGTTTTTTTATCGATACGAAGCCAAACCCAATTTTTGACGGCACGCGGCGCGAGCGGCTCTGCGCGAAATTCGCCCTGCTCGTTTACGAAATAGCGCGTTTTCAACGAGGGAACGTCCGCAACCGCGCGAAACGTATTTTGCGTCGCTTCGACGGAAAGTTTCGTGCCGCGCGGCAGCGTTCCCGTTTCTTTTTCCGTCAGGAAAAACTGCTCCGGCGTGCGCAGGTAATTGCGTTCCCGCGCGAAATTTTCCTGCTGAGCGTAGAACATTGCCCAGAGCAATTTGTAAATACTTTCCGGATACGGGAACGAAAAACCCTCAGTTTCCGAAAGCGGCGTTCCCGCCTTTTTATCCGAGAAAACCACGTAGCCCCAGCGGTCCGGCATGTGCATGTCGATTTTTCCCGTCGGCGACCAAACCCAGTTTTCTTCCGGTCCGCCTTTTTTCAGCCATTGCACACGGGAGAAATTCACGCGCCAGCATTTTCCCGCCTGAAGCGGATTGTCAAAATTCTGCGTCAGCGCCTTGCGCGGAATCGCCATTTCAACCGTCCAGCCGGAATCTTTATCCGTCGCGTCGTTGAGCGTTCCCGCGCAACGGACGGCGGTTTTGAGCCCCGGGCAATTCCACTGCGTGAAAAAATTTCCGCCCGAGCGATACGGCTTATCGAGCATCAGGTCGAACACCGTATTGAAGGCGTTGACTTCGATTTCGAAATAATTTTTCCCGTCGCCGTCCGGGTCGAGAAAAACCTCAAAATCGTTGTCGCGGTAAATGATGGAATCGTGTTCAGTCAGGCTCGCCTGAAGATTCGGTTCCTCCATCTCGGCGGCGACGTAAAGAAAATCGTCGTCCCAGAGCATTTTCGCCGTCGTGCGAAACTTCGGCTTCGGGAAACCTTCGCCGCTGATATCGACAAACGCCGCCGTCGCGGGAACGTTTTTCCAAGCGGCTTCGTCGAGCTTGCCGTCGATTTTTACGGCTTCGCCGGCGCGTTGGCAAACGTAGGTTTGCGGTGGCGTCAAAAAGCGTTCGTATTTTTCAAAAAGCGTTTGCGCGGAAAGTGCCGTTCCCGCCGACAGCCACGCCCAACCGAAACCGAGAACCAGTTTTTTCATCTGCAAAAAAATTAATTGCGGGAAGAAAATCGGGCGATTGCCGGCTCTATCATTTTTCGCACAAGATTCGGAAAATCATACCCGATGCAGGAAACGCTTTTCGGCAAAAGACTCGTCGCCGTCAGCCCCGGCATCGTATTGACTTCGAGGAAAAAGTATCGCCCGTCCGGCAATAAAATAACGTCCGCCCGCGAATAATCGCGGCATTCGCAGACCTTAAAAACGGTTTCCGCCGCAGAGCGCACGGACGCGGCAAGCACCTCCGGAAGCGGAGCCGGAGCAAGATACTCCGTCGCGCCTGCCGTGTATTTACTTTGAAAATCATACGCGCCGCTCTTCGGGCGGATTTCGACGATTCCGCCGGCAACGCCGCCGATGAGCCCGACCGTCAGCTCGCGCCCGAAAAGGCGCGGTTCGGCAATCCACTTCCCTTCGCGAATTTTTGAAAGCGCGCGCTTCACCGCACGCGTTCCCGAGAGCAAATACAAACCGACGCTCGAGCCTTTATCCGCCGGCTTAAGAACGATTTCCCGCCCGAGCCGACGCACAAGGCTTTTCGCCTGCGGGCGGCTTTTTGCGCAAAAAACAACTTCCTGCGTAACGGGAACGCCCGCCGCGCGCAATTTCTCTTTTGTAAAGGCTTTATCGATACAAACGGCGCAACAGGATTCTTCGCAACCGGCGTAAGCGAAGCCGCGAGATTCGAGTTCGCGCTGAATTTTTCCGTCTTCACCGTAGTCGCCGTGAATCACCGGAAAAACAATATGCTGCGCCGGATCAAGATCTGGCGGCAACGCGTTCCCGTCCAAAACCCGCAACTCGACGCGCGGAAACGTTTTCTTCAAAGCTTCCGCGCAGGCGGCTCCCGAGCGAATCGAAACGTCCCGCTCCGGCGAAACCGCACCGCACAAAACGACAATCGTGAAATTTTCTTCAGACATAAAAACCTCCCGCTTTTTCGAAAAAAAAATGAATGCGCCGCAATTTAAGAAATTTTGCGGACTTGGGACGCGACAAAATCCGACATCGCAAGCAAATGCTTCGCGCCGGCATCGTCGGCATGAGGCGCGAGCGCGTCTGCCGCGAGCTGTGTTTCCTTCAGGAAATACGCCCGGCTTTCGTCAAAAACTCCGGCGTCGCGCATCTGCGAAACCACTTCTTTGATACCGAGCGTTCCCGCGGCAACTTCCGCGAGGAAACGTTCCCGCGCCGCCGCGTCCAGTTTTTGCAGGAAAAGGATTTCCGGAAGCGTAAATTTCCCGCTGGCGAGATCCGTGCCGAGCGTTTTTCCGATGGTTGTTTCGTCGCCGAGATAATCGACAATGTCATCAAAAATCTGATACGCGCGCCCAAGATGGCGACCGAATTTTGCAAAAGCCTTTCCTTTTTCGAGCCCGCCGCCTGCGAGCGTTGCGCCGAGCAATGCGCTGACTTCGAAGAGCTCGCCGGTTTTCATCTGAATCATCGCAAAATAGTCATCGAGCGAAACGGACGCGTTCCCGCGTTCGGCGGTTTGCCAAATTTCGCCGGTGCAGATTTCGCGCGTTGCGCTCGCAAGCGCGCGGCAAAGTTCCACGGCGTCAAAATCGGACATCAGCTTGAGCGCATGTGCGAAAATCGCGTCGCCGAGCAAAACGGCGGTGTGCGAGCCGTATTTGGCGAAAAGCGTCGGCGAGGAATGGCGGATTTTTGCATCGTCCAAAATATCGTCGTGAACGAGCGTCGCGAGGTGAATCAGCTCCACCGTGGCGGCGGCGCGAACGAGTTCCGGCGAAACCTTTTCCTCATTTTCCCAGCCGGAAAAAAACACGAGAGCCGGGCGCAGGCGTTTTCCGCGATGCGTAAACGTGTAGCGCAAACTTTCCCGCGCGGCGGGCGCAAATTCCTGCACCTGTTCTTCCAGAAACGCGTCGAGCGCCGCCAAGTGATTTTTCAGCGGAGCAAAAATGCCGCTGGCGTTCAGCGTTTCCGTGAGCGGCTTTGAAGAGTTTTTTTCCATGGCTGAAAGCAGGAACGTATTTTCGTTAAGAGAAAATTATTTCGCGAATTTTTCGACGAATTTTTTGACGCGGGAAAGCACGCGCTCCTTGCCGAGAAGCTCAAGCAATTCGTGCAAGCCGGGCCCGCCCGCCTGCCCGGAAACGGCGAGGCGCATCGGCGCAAAATAATCCGTCGGCTTTACGCCGTTTTCCGCGCCGAGCTTTTCAAAAAGCGCGTCAATCGTCGCGGGAGCAACGTCCGCCGCCGCTTCGAGCGCGGGAACGAGTTCGCGGCAACGCGCCGCGGGATCGCCGCGTTTGCTTTGCTTGGCGAGTGCCTTTTCGTCAATCGGGAAATCTTCCGTGAAAAAGTAGCCGACAAAGTTCGGGAGCGTGTCGAGCGCGTTCATCTTCGGTTTGCACAGCGCGAGGACTTTTTGCAGATAATCCTCGTCCGTTTTGTCGTCGATAACTTTTGCTTCGCCGAGCACGGGAGCGGCGAGCCACGCGAAAGATTCGTCCGGGAGCGCACGCAGATATTCCTGATTGAAAAACGCCATTTTGCGTTCGTCAAAACGCGCATTCGCCTGATGCACGTCGGCAAGGTCAAACTGCGCGATAATGTCCTCAATCGGAAGAATTTCGCGTCCGTCCTTCGGCGTCCAGCCGAGCATGCAAAGGAAGTTGCGCACGGCGGCGGGCAGGAAGTGGCGCGACTGGTATTCTTCGATGAGCGCGCCGCGGTCGCGTTTGGACATTTTGCCCGAGCCTTCCGTTTTCAAAATCAGCGGAATGTGCGCGAATTTCGGCGGCTCCACGCCGAAGGCCTTGTAAAGCTCAACGTGTTTGCTCGTGTTGGAAAGGTGGTCTTCGCCGCGAATCACGTGCGTAATTTTCATCGCGATATCGTCCACGACGTTGACGAGGTGGAAAACGGGTTCGCCGTTCCCGCGCACGATAACGAAGTCTCGGTCTTCCGCGCGTTCGACGCGCCCGCGAATGATGTCGTCGATAATCACCGGAGCCGCGTGAACACGTTCGTATTCCTTTTTCAGAAAATCGTCGTAAACGGTTTCGCGTTCGCCTTCGAGGCGGAACCAAATCGCGCCGTCCTTTTCGTAGGCGCGCCCTTTGGCCATGAGTTCTTGGACTTTCTGTTTGTAAAAATCGCTGCGCTGCGACTGGAAATACGGACCGTAGTCGCCGCCGACCTGCGGACCTTCGTCCCAGTCCATTCCGAGCCAGCGCATGGATTCGAGAATGACGTCGAGAAATTCCTGCGTGTTGCGTTCCTTGTCGGTGTCTTCAATCCGCAAAACGAACGTTCCGCCCGTGGCGCGGGCGTAAAGCCAGTTAAAGAGCGCGGTGCGTGCGCTTCCGATGTGAAAAAAGCCCGTCGGGCTCGGTGCAAAACGTGTGCGAACTTCACTCATGGTTTGAAAAATGCGTTCCCGTAAGGAAATCACGTTCCCCGCGTTCCCGCAATAAAAGTTTAGAGCTGAGATGCTGAGAAGTTTAGTTGTTTCGCAAGCGAAACAGGCAAAGAATCCTTTTTATTTCATAAAAGTAAATTTCTCGGCGAAGCCGATTAAGCTCCTCAGCTTTTCAGCTCATAAACTTTTATTGCAGGAACGCGGGGCGGGAACGCATAATGAGCACGAACTATGCAGATAAATTGGCGAGAAAAAGCAACCGCTCTCGCGGAAATTTCGGATTTTTCCTCATTCGAAATTTCCGGAGTCAGCGGCGGCGCGCAAAAGCCGCTCGCCGTTGCCTGCTCCGGCGGCGCGGATTCGCTCGCTGCGTTGCTTCTGACTTGGGCAAAGTTCCCCGACGCGCGGGAACGCCTTTTTGTTTTGCATTTTGACCACGCCGTGCGCGCGGAAAGCGGTGAAGATGCGGAATTTGTCCGCGAAGTTTGCTCCGCGCTCGGCATCGGATTTATCTGCGAAAAACGCGTTTCCGAAAGCGGCGAAAAACTCGGCGAAACCGAGCTCCGGCGCGCCCGTCTGGATTTTTTCGCCCGCGAAATGCGCGCCCGAAACTGCAAAATTCTCGTGCAGGGACACCAGCGCGACGACATCGCCGAAACGCTTCTGATGCGCCTCACGCGCGGAGCGGGAACGGACGGGCTCGCCGCGCCGCGCAAAATTTCCCGCCAAGCCGACGGGCGCGTTTTCGTGCGCCCGCTTTTGGATTTTCCGAAAGCAAAAATCGTTTCCGCCCTGCGCGCTTGTGAAATTCCGTGGCGGGAGGATTCCACCAACGCGGGAACGGATTATTTTCGCAATCGCGTGCGCAATCGCGTTTTGCCGGAACTTCGCGCCGCCGCGCCGTTTGAAAACATCGCGCGTTCCCGTAAACTCGCCGAAGAAGACGCCGACGCGCTGGATTTTTTAGCGGAAAAAATAACGAACGAGGCGCAAGCGCAGACGGAGAGGACGGCGGAATGTTCGCGCGTCTACAAGCTCTGTGGCGGAAGCGGTAAAAATGTCGCTTCGCCCGTTCGGTTGCCGGCAATCGCGCGGCGCGTTTTGAGAAAAATTTTTCTTCGGGAAAAAATTGAAACGGACGGTGCCGCCGTTATCGACGCGCTCGTCAACGCCGTTTGCGCGGGAACACCGAAAAAAATCCGAATCGGTTCGCGAAAAATCATTTGGACGGGAAGCGAATTATTCGCAGGCGAAGCGGCTCTCCCGTCGCTTCCGCAGAAAACCGGAAACGACGAGAATGTCGCTTCGCACGGAGTTTTCGCCGAAAAAATCGAAGTCACGGAAGAGCTTCTCGCAAAAATCCGCGCGGGCGCGTTCCCGCCGACGGAGACGGTTTTTTTGGCGGGAACGCCGGAAATTTTTGCGCGAAAACTTTTGCCCGGAGAAAAATACCGCCCGCTCGGCTCACCGGGCGAAAAATCCGTCCGCCGCATTTTTATTGATAAAAAAATCCCGCAAAATTGCCGAAAAACGCTTCCTGTTTTCGCAGACGGCACGGGAATTGCATGGATTCCGGGATTGCCGCCGGCGGAACGCTTTCGCATTCGCGAAGCGGGAACGTCGGCTCTGCGGTTGACTTACCGCCGAGAGGCTTTACCTTTATAAACCGTCGTTTTTGCTTTCACGCGCACGCGCGAAGAAGGCGGAAACATTCTCAAAATCATTCCATGGCACAAAAAGAAGACGACAGTAAAAAACCCGCACCGCGCACCGACTTTCGCGTATTGTTGATGTGGGGCGCCATCATCGCCGTTCTCATCGGTTTGTTGGTTTATACGCCGGGCGGAAAAGTTCCCGCGCGCGAAATCACGGTGGCGCAGGTTCTCGAATTTGCAAAACAAAAAAGCATCAGCACGCTGACGCTTAAAAACAATCCCGTCGGCGGCGGCAAAAATTATTACACGATTACCGGGGAGCTTCACGGCACCGCCGCTATAGCACCCGGCACGGAAGCCGCCGGCTCCGGCGTTCCCGCGCCCGCACAAAACCTCGGCAAATTCAATGCCTCCGGAACGCTCCTTGAAGACGATATTAAACTGCTTCGCGAAAACGTTCCCGCGCAAGGCTTTAAGGACGCTCCCGCCGGCTCGCGCATCAGCGAAGTTATTTGGGCGGTTTTGCCGACGCTCATCATCGGCGGCATTATCCTGTTTTTCATTTTCCGCTCTTACAAACGCGCGCAGTCCCAACAGCTTTCTTTCGGGCGTTCCCGCGCAAAGCTTCTCGACAAGGAAAAATCAAAAGTCTCGTTCAAAGACGTTGCCGGTTGCGATGAGGCAAAAGAGGAAGTTTCCGAAATTGTCGAATTTTTGAAAGAACCGAAACGTTTTTCCGAAATCGGCGGTCGCATCCCGAAAGGCGTGCTCCTCGTCGGTCCTCCCGGCACCGGGAAAACCCTGCTCGCGCGCGCTGTCGCCGGCGAAGCGGACGTGCCGTTTTTCTCCATTTCGGGTTCGGACTTTGTCGAGCTTTTCGTCGGCGTCGGCGCGTCCCGCGTGCGCGATACATTTGAACAAGCCCGGAAAAATGCGCCGTGCATTATTTTTATCGACGAAATTGACGCCGTCGGACGCCAGCGCGGAAGCGGGCTCGGCGGCGGGAACGACGAACGCGAACAGACGCTGAACTCGCTCCTCGTCGAAATGGACGGATTTGACCCGCAGGAAGGCGTCATCGTTATCGCCGCCACCAACCGTGCGGACGTGCTCGATGCCGCCCTGCTCCGCCCGGGGCGTTTCGACCGCCAAGTCTACGTCGATTTGCCGGATATTAAAGGTCGCGAAGCCATTCTTCAGGTGCACGCGAAAAAGTTTAAAATTTCGGAAAAAGTCGATCTCGCCTACGTTGCCAAAACAACCACCGGATTCGCCGGAGCAGACTTGGCAAACCTTTTGAACGAAGCCGCTCTCGTTGCCGTGCGCTCCAAGAAAACGGAAATCGACATGGTTTCGATTGAAGAAGCACGCGACAAAATTTCCTACGGGCGGGAACGCCGCCGCGTCATGGACGACAAAGACCGCGCCACCACGGCTTATCACGAAGCCGGACACGCGCTCGTTCAAGTCATGGTTGACGACGGCACGATGCCGCTTCACAAGGTAACGATTATTCCGCGCGGCGGCGCGCTCGGCATGGCAATGTTTATGCCGAGCAAAGACATTCTCGGGCGCACGAAAACGCAACTGCTGAACACGATTTGCTCCACGATGGCAGGCCGCATCGGGGAAAAAGTTTTCACGCACGACATCAGCTCCGGCGCATCAAGCGACATCAAAAGCGCGACCTCGATGGCAAGACGCATGGTCTGCGAATGGGGCATGGGCTCGCTCGGTCCGGTCGCATTCGGGGAAAACCAACAAAATCTTTTCCTCGGAAGAGAAATTGCCCGCACGCAAAATATCAGCGAAGCCACGCTTCAAAATATCGACCGTGAAATCCGCGACATCATCGAACGCCAATACGAACGCGCGGAAAAACTCATTTCCAAGCACGGCGAAGCCCACAAAAAAATCGCCGAAGCCCTTTTGGAATACGAAACACTCGACGGCGTTCACGTGAAGGAAATTATCGAACACGGAGAAATCCGCTCGCCGATTGACTACAAGCCGCTCTCCGCACGCGAAAAAGAAGACGGGAACGCCGAAAATGCCGCCGCCGAAAAAACGCCGGATGCTCCCGCTACGGAAAAAAACGTTCCCGCAGAAAACTCCCAATAAAAATTTCTCTGTTTTCCCTATGATCTCTCCGAAAAGTCTTTTGGCAGGAATCGCCGCACTCATTCCCGCGACGCTCGCCTGCGCCGCGACCGAGGCGGGAAAAGCCCAAATCACCGCCGTATTCCGCGACCAGATGCGCGACGCCGTCGTCGCCTGCATCAACGGAGAAATCATCACGCTCAACGACTTGCGCCGGGAAACAATGCGCTTCATTCCCGAACTGCGCCGCAACGCCAAGTCTCAAAGCGATTATCAGAGAAAAATTCAGGAGCTGACGCAAGGCACCGTTCAAAGCCTTACCGATACGCTTTTGCTCGTAAGCGCTTTCGACGATTCCGGCGCGGTAATGGACGACAACTACATCGAGCAACGCATTAACGATATTATCGAACAGGATTTTGACGGCGACCGCTCAAAATACCTCCAAATGCTGCGCCAAACCGGAAGCAATCCTCTCGCCGACAAACGAAGAATGCGGGAACGCATCAAAGCCGCCAGCTGGGACGACCACATCGTCCAATCCGCAGTGAACGAAATTTCTCCCGCCGAAGTCAAAGCCGAATACGATGCGCGCATCGAAGAATTTCGCAGCGAAGCTTCCGTCGAATACGCTCAAATCGTAATGTTTGCCGGTGCATCGGAAACCGATGCTCAGGTAAAAGCAACTGCGGAACGCATTCAAAAACAACTCTCCGCAAACGCCGACGATTTCGAAGACACGGCGAAATTTTACTCGCGGGACGATTATCGCGCCGGCGGCGGCTACGTCGGCTGGAAACCGCTCGCCGACCTTTCCGAACAAATCGTTCCCGAGCTCGAAAAAATCAAAAACGGGGAAGTTTCCTCCGTTATCGAACTCGATGCGCCAAACGGAAAAATCTTTGTCATTTTAAAACGCATCGCCTATCGCGAAGCCGGAATCACGCCGCTCAAGGACGTGCGCGCGCAAATCGAAAATCAGTTGCGTTCCCGCAAAATACAGCAACGCCGCGCAGAAAAAATGGCGGAACTCCGCGACGAATATCACATCCGTTATTATTAGTCCCGCAGGGCGTTCCCGGGCGAAGCAAAATCGTCTTTCGTGGGCAAAGTAAGGATGCTCGCGCGAAGACGCCAAGACGCAAAGCACTCAAAAAGCTCTGTGCCTCTGCGGCTTCGTGAGAACTTCTTAAAAAACATTCGTGAATATTCGTGTTTATTCGCGGTTTCTTTTTTTTAACTTTGCGACTTTGCGGCTTAGCGCGAAAAAAAAACGTTCCCGCGACCGGAGCCACGGGAACGCCACACTTAATAACGTATGAATTAATACATCAAAAAATTATTTGCGGCGACGGCGCGATGCCACGAGCGCAAGCGCACCAAGCCCCGCAAGCATTCCGAACGCCGACGGCTCAGGAACAAGGGAAGCAACCTCGTTCGCCGTCAACGCGCCAGAATAAATCGACATCGAATGAAGGGAGTAATTCGCTTTCGCGTTCCCCGAATCAACAGCATAGCCGCCTAAATACAGTTTTGTGAACTTCGCATCAGTGGCGAGTGTAGTACCGTCTCTAAGCCCGTATTCATCAGAACGAACGAGGGTTCCACCTAAATAAAGGTTCAAATCCGTTCCATCGAACGTAAGGACGAGGTGAGGAGTCTCAGGTTTTTCATACACCGTTCTATCCGAGTTCGCGAATGTCCCGCCATTGTTAATCGCCCACGAGTAGATGCCACTCCCATTGCCTGTAGCAAGATTAGCATGCCCCATTCCCAAACCGGAATCCCTACCAGGGCCCGTGTAACCTGTTGCGCCCATATCGGCAAAGAGATAGTTGCCTCCTGTACTTGACGGATAGTTAGAAACGGACATAACGATAGAAAATCCCGTGTCCCAGGCGATTCCTCCCCCTTCTAACCCTCCTAAATCGACAAATGCGCGCGCACTTGCCGAATTTCCAGCGCTCGCTCCTGTGACTTTTAGTACTCCATTTTCCAACGTCGCGCCATTCGTCCCGAGCCCTACAGACAAACTTCCAATATCGCTTTCTTCGTCCGCAAAATTATTCCATTGGGCGATGAGATCCGCCGCATTTGCGAGCGTTGTTCCTGCGGCAAGGAGAGCCGTGAGTGTAATATATTTTTTCATATAATGATTAAGTTTAATTGTGAGTGTTAAAAAGTATTTTCGGGTAAAAATCGGGACACACGCGGCGTTCCCGCCGATTTGTCTCAATTCTTGATGCGGATTCTCGCAAAAAAAAAAACGTCTCCGTCAAGCACTTTTTTGAAAAAAAATCCGTAGTTGTATTTCGTTGGGCGCAGGTTAAATTTGTAGGTGTCGGTTATGTTGCGATTTCTCAAATTTTTGCGCCTGTTTTTTGTTGCGGTTTTCATTGCGGTTCTGTGCGTTCCCGCGGCTGCGGATTCCCCGGAAAAAATTCTGCTGGAGCTGAAGCGCTCGCGAGCGGAGATGAAGGCGGTTTTTACGTCCCCGCTTTGCGCGCAATTGAAGAAGAACGTTTCCGAAAAAACCGTCAAAAGAATGAAGAATCCGGTTTTGAAAGATATTGCGGAGCGCATGTTGGACAAAACCTACAAGCCGAAGGTGCGCCGCCACCGCTTTCGTCCGTATTACCCTGTTTCCAAGCTTTCGAAAGAGCTCAAGACCAATTTCTACAGCCAGTTTGAAAATCCGACGGGCGTTTATTTTAAGGAGGGGGAAATTGCGGTTGTCTTTGTCGGAAAAATTCCCAAGGGAGAAGAAGTTGCGCTAAAAATTCAATGTTGGGACAAGGACGAACGCTACGGCAAGGGCGACAGCTATCCGCTTCATTCGGGAGCGAATGTCTTCGAGGTGAAGCACAACGGGCTTGCGTATTTTGATTATTACACGGAAAACCTTAATTCCGCCCCGATTGCCGTCAACATTGCGACGGGAACGCCGAACGGCGTTTTTTACGAAGCGAGCTCCACGAACGAGGACTGGGAAGAGATGCTCGACAATATTGAGGGAGACTGCTTCGACATCGTCGGCAAATACGTTCAGCTCGTTTTTTGTGCGGAAACGATGAAGAAAACCTGTCCGGAAGACGGGCTCGCGCTCATTCGCAACTACGACGAAATTATTCGCCTTCAGCAAAATGAAATCATGGGGCTGGAGCAATTCGGGCGGAGAAAACCCAACCACATGCACGGACGCACAATGTGGAAAGGCTTTATGCACGCGGACGGCTTCGGTGCCGCGTTCAACGACAATACGATGAACCAAGTTGGCAACCCGGAAAGCGTGTTAAAAAACTCCTGGGCGATTTCGCATGAGTTCGGTCATGTTAATCAGACGCGTCCGAATCTGATGTGGGTATGCACGACCGAGGTTACGAACAATATTTATTCCTGTTGGGCGAACTACAAGTTGAGCCCGGAAAATCTTCGACTGGAAACCGAAAACTGCGCGGACCGCATGGGCGGAATCATCGGCGGGCGTTTTAATTCCTACCTGAACTCGGCTTTGGTTTACAAAGAAAACTGGCTCTGCCAATACGGACCGGACAAAAAGAAAGATTACGAGGACGGCGGAGACCACTTCGTAAAAGTGGCGCCGCTTTGGCAACTTCAACTCTACATGAACGTGGCGGGGCGCGGTCCGGCGGATTTTTATCCGCAAATGTTCGAAATTGCCCGCAAGGCGGAAATTCCCAAAACCGAGGACGGGAAAAACGACAACGGTGCCCTGCAGCTCGAGTTCATGAAAAACGCCTGCAAGGTTTCAAAACAAAACCTCATGCCGTTTTTTGAAGCAATCGGAATGCTCAAACCGATTGACCGGGAAATGGACGATTACGTGCGCGGGCAACTGACAATCACGGAGGAAGATTGTAAAAAGCTGAAAAAATTCGGCGAAAAATTCCCGCCCGCCGCCAGCCCGGTTATTTATTACATTTGCGCAAACAATATCGAAGCCTTCAAGCAGGGCTTGCCCGTCAAAGGCTCGCGGGGACGCGCCGTTAAAGTTTCCGACGACGGCACGACACTCACGTTCCCGCACAGCAAGTGGAAAAACGTTGTCGCCTACGAAACGTATTCCGGCGACGAGCTCACGCAAATTTCCATGACGGGGCTCGGCTCGAAGAATAACGAATTTACCGTTGTCCGCTATCCCGAAGGCTCCACGCGCGTGGAAGCCGTCGGCTGGGACGGCACGCGCACGCACGCTTACGGAAAGAAAAAAGCCAAGAAGAAGTAGGGGAACGCGAGCGTGCCGGCTCCGCGCGCGCTTTTTAGTTTTCGTCGAGAAATTTCTGCAACGCGTTCAAATCGTAGGCGTCCGCGATTACCTGTTCTCCGCCGTGGGTGAAAATCCGCAAATCGGGAATACCGGGAATATTGTGACGCTCGATAAATTTTTCGACGTTTTCGGTCCGATACGTTCCCGCCCACGGCATATTGTATTTTTTCATGTAGGAACAAACGTCTTCCTGCGTCCAATGAAAGCCGATGAGGACGATATCGATTTTATTTTTATTTTTTTTATAAAATTCGATGAGCTTCGGGGTAAACATCCGGCAGGGACCGCACCAAGATGCCGAGCCGTAAATGCCGACGTATTTTTTCTTTATCGCCTTGCCTACGGGGACTTTTTTTCCGTCCGCATCAAAAAGATTATTTCCGAAAAGTTTTTTCCAGTTTTCGGTTTTCTGTTCTTTTCCGCAAACGGCGGGAACGTCGCCCGCGCCCGGAACCGACACGGGAACGCAGTAAAAGCTGCAAAGCAGAAGCAGGGAAATAAGCTTTTTCATGGTCAAAATCTTCTCTCTACGGCGAAAAAAGAGCGAGAAAAAACATCCTCGGCACGTTTCCGGAAAGCTACCCGTTCAGCACCCAAATCGCGCAGGTTAAATAGCCGGCAAAGCAAACCCAAAGCGCGTAGGGAATTTGCAGATACGCCGCCTGCGGGTTGATTTTCCGATATTCGCAAATCGTTTTTATAATCAGCGCCAAAAGCAGCAAAAGCCACACAAAAGCCAACCCGAAACTGCGCCAACCGAAAAACACGAAGCACCACGAAAAATTCACGGCAAGGCTCAGCGCGTAAACGATGAGTGCGCGCCGCCGCACAGCTGCTTTTTCCGGGGATTTTTCCCGCCAAATCATTCCCGCGCTAATCCCCATAAGAAAGTAAAGCACCGTCCACACAATCGGGAAAAGAATTGCCGGCGGCGCAAGTGCCGGTTTGTTTATCGTCGCGTAAAGAGACTGCATTCCCGCCTCCGTAAGGTAAGCCGCCAGCGCTCCCGCGCCCACCGCAATCAATACCGACACCGCATAAACTTTCAGTTTTTCTTCCATAATACTGATAAAGCGACACCGATTCCGTTTTTTCGGAAAAATAACTTCTGCGCTTTCACAATCAAAAGCGCGCGGCGAATTTCGATTTTGCGTTCCCGCGGGAACGAAGATTAAACTGGCGGGAAAAATTTATTCCGATGGACGCCGCAGAACAAATCGCACTTCTGAAACAACGCACCGAAGTTTTTCTCGGTGAAGAACAACTTATCGAACGCATCAAAGCGGGGAAAAAACTCCGCGTCAAACTCGGCGTCGATCCCACGCGCCCCGACCTCACCTTCGGGCACATGGTCGTTTTCAACAAACTGCGCCAGTTTCAGGATATGGGGCACCAGGCCGTGCTCGTCATCGGCGATTTCACGACGCGCATCGGCGACCCGTCCGGTCGCAGCTCCACGCGCCCCGTTTTGACCGAAGAGGAAATCGAGGAAAACGCCAAAACCTACCTCGACCAGGCGTTTAAAATTCTCGATCCCGAAAAAACCGAAGTCCGCCGCAACAGCGAATGGTTCGGCAAATGGTCGATGATCGACACGCTCCAGCTCGCCCGCCAAATGACGGTGGCGCGCATGCTCGAACGCGACGATTTCGCCAAACGCTACGCCTCGAAAACGCCGATTTCCATCATCGAATTTCTTTATCCGCTCCTGCAGGGACGCGATTCCGTCGAGCTTCAAAGCGACGTCGAAATCGGCGGCACCGACCAGCTTTTTAACAATCTCGTCGGTCGCCAGCTCCAAAAAGAAGCGGGAATGCCCGAGCAAGCCGTGCTCACGATGCCGCTCCTCGTCGGCTTGGACGGCGAACGCAAAATGTCCAAAAGCTACGGCAACTACATCGCGCTGAACGATTCCGCGAAAGATATGTTCGGCAAAATCATGAGCGTTCCCGACGCCACGATGTGGATTTACTACGAACTTCTTTTGGAAAAAACACCCTCGGAAATCGCCGCCATGAAAAACGAGCATCCGATGGAAATGAAAAAACAACTCGCCGCCGCGCTCACCGCTAAGTTCTACGGCGAAGAAGCCGGGCGTTACGAACGCGAACAGTTCGAAAACGTTTTCTCCAAAAAACAGGTGCGTGCCGATATTCCGGAATTTGCTTGGGACAAACTCGTTCCTGCGGGAACGCCCGACGCGAGCATCGTCGATCTGCTCGCCGCAACGAAAATTTTCCCGAGCAAAAAGGAAATCCGCCGCCTCATCGAAGGAGGAGCCGTCAAAGTAAACGACGAAAAACTTTCCGACGTGAACGCGCGCCTCGCACGCGAAACCGCCGCGGGAACGGTTATTCAAGCCGGTAAACGCAATTTCGTGAAAATAATTAATAATGAATAGTGAATAACGAATAATTCAGTCTTCAAAGTTTTTGCCTTAGGCAAAAACCTCGGCACTGCGTTATTCACTATTCATTATTAACTATTCATTAACTCTGCCGGGTGCTCTGTTTGCGGAGTCTCCGTAAGTTTTTTTTAATTTCAAAAATCTTCTCATGGCGAAAAAACGCAAAGCCCGGAAAATCAATCCGCGAAAACTCAACTTCAAGCGACTCGCAATTTGTGCCGGCGTTCTCGCCGTCGCCGCTCTCGGCATCAAAACCGTTCACTTTTTCGGCGACGAAGAAACCAAAGACACCATCGAAAGCGGAATCGTAAGCGTCATCGACATCGTGCGGGAATGCCCCGCCACACCCGACGAAATGGTTTTCCTGCTCGACGGAATCGCCCAGCACCTGCCTTTCGTTTACGGACAAAGCGTGGACGCGGGAACGCTCGACGCCACGGGATTTGTGCTCGGAGGTTCTCCCGAAAGCAAAACTTCTTTGAACTTTTTGAAAAATCGCGGCTACATTGTCGGCTACGACAACGCCGCCGGAAACCCCGCATGGGTCGCCTATAAAGTGTTCCCGCCAAAGAGTTTCGAAACGGAAGATCGCCCCGCGTTTGAAACCGATACGCGTTCCCGCGCACGCGTCGAACCTTCCGACTACACGCGTTCCGGCTACGACCGCGGACACATGGCTCCGAATCAGGCGATGGGCGTTTGCTACGGAGAAGCCGCCCAGCGCGAATCGTTTTTGATGACCAACATCGTCCCGCAACTTCACGAAGTAAACGCAGGCGTGTGGAAAGATTTGGAACAACGTATCCTAAAACGCTATACACACGCGTTCGGCGAAGTATGGGTCCTCTGCGGTCCGATTTACAACAAGGAAAAAAATCAGCGTAAACTCAAAGGAAAAGTTGTCGTTCCCGACGCGTTTTTCATGATTGTTGCCGACCGCGACGAAGAGCGCAGGAACGCTCTGCGCACGCTCGGTTTTATCATTCCGCACGAAAAAGGAATCGACGGGAACGCACGCGCTCACCTTGCAAGCATTCGTGAAATCGAACGCCGTAGCGGACTGAATTTTTTCCGCGAACTCGACGAAATTACACAAAATGCGCTCGAACTCAAACCCGCCAAAACCATTTGGTAAAAAAAAGCGTTCCCGTGATTTTCGCGGGAACGCTTTTTTAATCCTTAGGATTTCTCGGGAAGGCGCTTGTGAAAAGCCTCCGGATCTTCCGCAACCATGAGCAATGTTTCTTCGTCCGAATAGCTCACGATACTCTTTTCTTCAAGAACTCCCGAGTTGTTCTCTTCAAAATTTTCGACCTGATCCATAACCTTTCGGAAAACTTCGGGGCAGTACTGCGGCGGATAACCGTTTTTGATCAAACAAACTTTAATGTCAAATTTAAGCCGATCCCGAATAATCTGATTGTTGAGCCAATCAGAAAATGAAGATTTTGTATCGATAATTTCTTTCACTTTCTTTGCCAGCGACTTGCATTTTTCGTTAACAGAAACGCCTCCGACAAGTTTATCCTCCCCATACACGAAGTTGTGCCGGTCGCGTAAATCCATCAAAATGTCGTAAAATGCTTTTTCCTCAAATGTAAGGCCGATTTTTCTAAAGCTCTCACGGTCGGCATTCATATTCTTTAAAATTTGAAGTGCCTGTTCTGTTGCATTTCGAATAATTTCGTTTGCGGTCTGTTCCTGTGTTTCTCCCGCTTCTTCTTCGGAGAGGTGCTTTCTCCTTTCGTGATATTGCCTGACGGTTTCTTCAAGCATCTCTTGGAATTTCTTCGCCGCCATTTGATTGGTCTTCCCGTACTCCCGAATCTGTTTGCGAAGCATTTTCACGAGCATTTCAAGTTTCGTGGCAGGCATCTTTACATCCGCCAGCTTTTCAAAAAACTCGGGGCTGAACAAATCTTCCTGCTCGCCGTCATCAAGAATGCTTTCGATGTCATTATATTTCAGCGCTTGTTCCACCATTTCGGCAACTCGGCGATTCATTGTATCGGTATCGATATCCGTGTCCGTTCCGCTCATCTTGCGGACAAATCCGGCAATCGCCATAAAGCACTGCGCCAGGGCGGATTCTTCTTCACCGAGGCCGCCGGACGGCTGACAAATGTCGTATGCCGCGCGCATTCTTTTCACGGTTTTCAGAAAATAGGTTTTGAAAGAAACCTTGGAAACTTTCTTCCCGCGATTTGTTTCCGAATTCAGAAACCGCGCGGAAATAAAGACGTATTCCGCCGCTTTTGCCAAAAGCCGATAACGTTCTGCCGGGTCTCCATCCGGCTTGAGGAACGGACTCAGATCATACCCGTCAAAAAGGTTTTTGAGGATTTCCAACTCTTCTCTGAAAACTGCCGCCGCCTGTTCCACGTCATCCGAAGACGGGGCAACAGAGGCATCTCCACCATAGAGCTTCATTGCTTCCCGCATATTATCCCGAATGCCGATGTAATCGACAATGAGACCGTAATCCTTGCCCGGAAACTTTCTGTTCACCCGGCTGATGGTTTGAATTAACAGATGCTTTTTCAGCGGCTTATCGTTGTACAGGTATGTCAGCGCGGGAACGTCAAATCCGGTAATCCACATATCCACCACAATGACGATGCGGAAGTTGGATTTTTCCTGCTTAAACGCGGCGTCAAGCGCCTCCGAGCGCTCTCCGTTCTTTACTCCGCCAAGGTAGTTATACATCTCTGCGGGATCGTTACTGCTGACGCTTGAAACCATCGCCATAAAGGGCATCGGCTTCAGTTCACGCAATTCCTCGTCAGAAACGACGGTTCCGTCCGCCACCTTCCTTTCCGCAAACCATTCGGGATACTTTTCCTGGAATTTTTTCAGAAGCGTATAGGCAATCGATCTGCCGGAACAAACGATCATAGCTTTTTGCACTCTTCCAGGATCGTTTTCACACGCAGACACATAATGATCGTGAATGTCAACGGCAAGGCGCTCCAAGCGGGACGGTTCGCCAAGAATGACCTCCATGGAGCTCATCGCACGCTTACTTGCTTCGATATCGTCTCTCGTCGCCCCGTCATCCGCACACTTCTTATAGTAATTCTCAATCTCCCTGATCTTTGTCTGATCCAACAAAACTTTGGCAATGCGCGGATGATATTTGATGGAAACGGTAAGTCCGTCCGCAACCGCCTGATCCATCGTGTAGCGGTCAATTTCGTCCCCGAAAGTCTGATACGTTTCGGCAATCGGCGTTCCCGTGAACCCGACAAACGTCGCATTGGGCAACGCCTCTTTCAACACTTTCGCGTAGGGCTTGGAAACGACGGCACGCATATTCTCGTCCGCATCTTTGCTGAACTGAATCTTCTTCGCGTTTTCAATTTGCGTCCGGTGCGCTTCGTCGGAGAAACAGATAATATTTGCCCGGCTGTTAATCAGACCGATTCTATCGTCTTCCCGATCACAGAATTTCTGAATCGTGCAAATGTAAAAACCGCCGCTTTCCCGCGCGCCGAGCTCTTCTCGCAACGCCTTCCTGTTCGGGACAATGCAAACCTCGCCCAAATTTAAAAATTCCTTGCTCTTGGTAAAGAGCTTCGCGCCCTGCTTTTGCAATTCATCGCGGTCCACAATCATAACGATGGTGGGCGAACCTATCGCGGGAACGTCCGCACAGCGCAACGCCAATTGCCGGGCAAGAAACGCCATCGTGTAGGTTTTCCCGCACCCCGTAGCGCCGAAGTAAGTCCCGCCTTTCCCGCTTTTTGAAATCACGGATTTGACGATGCTCTGCTTCAAGAGTCGGGAAGCAAAGAACTGCGGATAGCGGCACACGATTTCCCGCTCGGCGTAATCGTATTCGCTGTCCTGAAAATAAATATAGTCCCGGAAAATTTCGAGAAAGCGTTCGGGCGCAAACACGCCCCGAATCATCGTCTGCGTTTCCTCAAACGGGAGCGTCGAAACCTTGTCGCCGTCATTCACGCGCCGCCAAGCATAGAAATGCTCATAAGGCGTGCGCACCGTTCCCAAGCGCGTTTTCACTCCGTCGGAAATACACGCCAACGGGCAGTAGTGGAGCAGGTGCGGAATATCTCGCCAATAGCGGACGTTGATTTGCTCCCACGCATCGTAAATCGTCGCCCGCGCATCCGCCGGATTTTTCAGCTCAATGACGCACAGCGGCAAACCGTTGACATAGAGAAGCACGTCCGGACGGCGGAGTTCCCGCCGCCCATTGTTCACGTATTCGACGGCAAGCTGGTTGACGACGCGAAAGATATTGTTTTCCGGACACTCAAAATCAATAAGCGCAACCATTCGCGCCAAGCCGCTTTGCGGCGTAAACTGCACGCCGTTTACCATCTGCACATACAGTTTGTGCAAGGTCGCGAACTCACTTTCCGCTCCCGCGAGGCGGACGGAATTCATGACCTCGCGGATCTCTTCCGAAAGCAAATCCGGATTCGCCCGACTCAAAAACTGCTCCAAGTCGTCCTCATACAAAACGTCCGTTTTCAGGCTTCGCGCGACGCTCCCGCCGGGCAGATAATGCCAACCCGTTTCTTCTAAAAACGAGATAAACGCATCCTCAAATTCTGATTCACAGAACCGCCCGTTGTATTCTTTCAGCTTCGCCATTTCCCGCCTCACTCACCGACGGATTAATCAACTACCGAGATCTCCTCGGCTGTTGCTAACACGCTTAACCTTCCCGCCTTAAAATACAGACCATCTTCCTCTTCAATCGAGGTATAGAGAAAAAAGTTAAATGACTCGGTTAACGCGTTAGACATAGTGTTTTCAAAATTTAAGAAGGTGTTTTTGTTCAGAGCCGTATTGTTCGTTTTGCCCATTAGAATGTGGGTATTTCCAAAATGGAAACAACCACTTTTTCGACTATCTTTGTTTCTCTAAAGCTTCAAAACACCCCTTTACGGCTTCGCCAAGTTCTTCAAGTGTTTGAAATCTTTTTGTTTTATCATGATCAGTTCCTTTATTCACAAAGGATTTTACGGTTGGGTTATCTATTTTGGACCAAGCAGATTTACCTGTAATAACATACGCAAAAAGCAATGTTAATGCATACACTTCATGCAAAAATCCATAATTGGCAAATCCTTCCGTTTTTAGCGCAGGATCATTTAACGACCCCTTAAATTCAGTGTCCTCAGAGGTCAGATCGCTCTCTTCGATTTTCACAAGACCAAAATCTGACAACTTCACAACCAAAGTGTCGTCATACTGTTTTAGAAGCACATTTTTGAAACTAATATCCCGATGAAAAAGCCCCTTAGAGTGAAGATATCCATACCCACGGAGTAGTTGCATAATAATATTTTTACGCTCCCGCAATGTCATGGATTGATTATTCCTGCTAATATATTTTTCGAGGCTTAAATCCATCAATTCCATGGTGTATTCGTGTTTTTCTTCATTATACGAATACACTTCAACAATGTACGGAGAGTGAAGCGATTTCATTTCCTCAAATTCTCGCTTAAACCGTTGAAGTTCTTTTTCGTTCAGAGCTATTTTCGCTCTTTTTACAACAAAATCCTTTTGATAGAACGGATCTGTATAGCGAAACACATTTGCATAAGACCCATTCCCGATTGGCTTTAAATTCGCAATGACAGAGCGGTCCTCATTGTTAATTAAAACGAACTCTGTAAGGCGGAAGATGGGTTCCACATAACACAGAATTACCTTCTCCATATGAGGAGGAATGGAACTTCCTCCACTATCAGACAAAAATTCACGACACCGCTTAATTAAAGTAGCGTAATACTCGTCTACCACAAAAGCCCATTTGCTTTCCCGTAGAGAATTTTGAAGTGATATCGTGATATCTATGATAAAACTCAGCTCTCTACTCGGATCAGCCCAAAAGTGTGCACTATTTTCTCCTGTGGGAAGCCTTTTATTTAGAATTTCGAAAAGACTCACAAATCCGCCATGAAGCCACGAAAAGATTGTTTTTAATTTTTCATGACCTATGTCGGCGTATAGCTGTCCATATTCAACACTCGTAATTCCTCGAGAATTTAGCTCTCTTATCTTGGTTTCAAGAATGTTATCGATATTTAATTTAAAGCCCATGTCCTATTTCTCTTCTTCCAAGCTGCCCCGAATTAGAATCGGGCAGATGTTTTTGATTTGTGATTTTAGTTGTTCGTTGATGCGTTTCCGCTCGGCGTAAACGTTGTAAATATCGACGATGGATTTTTGGACGTCCTTGTCCGGAATCGGGAGTTGTGTTTCGTAAAACCGATCTAAATCAAGATTAGACCGGATACTCGAATCACTCATAAACCACCCACGACGGTCGCTTTCTCTTCGGGAAAACCACATCAAAATGTATTCTTCGAGAACAGTGTCGTTCTTGCATTCAAACACCGTGTAGGCCGGAGAAATAATGATGGGCATTCCCGCCTTATTCAAAGCGATTCTGATACATTCATCCCGTCCCGTTTGCATTCCGGAAAAAGCAAACTGATTTTTTTCGACGAGTTTATACTTTGTCAAATCTACTCCGTTGGTGTCTGCGACAGACGGCATGAACTGTTTTGCAATATTTATCCCATGCGCAATTGTGATTTCGCCGCTCTCATTACGAATATCAACTTCTTTCAGTAATTCGCGGACAGGTGTTGTTTCTGATTTATGTTTAATTTCGTCAATAAAGGCATCGATCCCAAGTTTCAAATCTTCCAAGCCGCGTTCGTAGCTTTGCTGATTGGCGACCATCGCTTTGTAGATATCGACGTATTTTTGCTGCGTGGGAAGGTCGGGAAGTTCGATGTCAATATCGCACATAGTATCCCAGTCGAATGTTTCTCTCGCAGATCCCCATGAATTAAAACGCGCATAGCGGTCAAATTCTGAACGGTTAAAATACATGAACAAGTAATCGGAAAGCAATAAGTCTGTTCGTTTTACGCTAAAAACAACATATGACGAGGAAACAATGTATGTATCGTTGGTATCATTATGTGCGAGAGTGATTTTGCCACCGTTTCTCGAAGTAACTGTTACGTATACAAAGAAGTCAGGCTTTACAAGAATATACGGTGTCAAAGAAACATCCTGCATATCAGCTTTTGTTTCAATGAAAACCTTCTGTATGGATATTCCTTTAACATCATCCAACGTATATTTATTGCCGCTATTTCTCTCGTCTTCAAGTTGGATGAGCTGACCGAGCTTGTACTTAGTTAATGCCATATCCAATCCCCCTAAAAGCATCCTCAAGCATTTTTTGAGACTGCTTCTCCTGTGCGAGAACGTCACGCATTTCCGCCTGAATACGGCTCATTTCTGCGTTGAAATCAATATCCAAGTCGTGATCGATAAATTCAATATACTTGCTGGGAACGAGGCTCCAGCCTTGCGCCTCGATTTCCCTGATGCCGACGCTGCGATAGAGCTCGGGAACGGCATACGCGTTCCCGTCCGTTCCCGCGCTTTGCCAAGTGTGGTAGATGTCGGCGGCGCGGCGGATTTGGGCGGCATTCAAAAGGAACTTTTTCTTTCCCTCGTTTTTCACGGGATTATCCGTCCAAGTGCGCAGATCCATGAAGAGAATTTCACCTTCGCGGTTGCGCAGATTGCGCCCGTGGTATTTCCCGCCTTTTTTATTTTGGTTCAAAATCCAAAGGGTAACGCTGATGTCCGTCGTAATAAAAAGTTCCCGCGGGAGGATAATGATGGCTTCCACTTTGTCGTTTTGAATCAGCTTTTTGCGGATTTCCACGGTATCGCTGTCGCCGAGCGCTCCGTTGGCAAGCAGGAATCCGGCAACGCCGTCCAGCGGCTTCAAGTGGGAAAGCATGTGCAAAATCCAAGCGTAGTTGGCGTTGCTTTCGGGCGGCGTGGCATAATTTGCCCAGCGGGAATCGTTTTTCAGGTTTTCATCATACCAGCCTTTGAGATTGAAAGGCGGGTTTGCCATGATGTAGTTGAAGTAGAGCCCTTTGTGCAGGTCGTGCGTGAAGGTGGAATCGCTTTCGCCGCCGAGGTTGTGGCTGATCCCGCGCAGGGCGAGATTCATTTTAGCGAGGCGATAAGTCGCCGCCTCTTTTTCCTGCCCGTAAACATTGATGCGGCTGATGTCGCCGCGCTTTTCTCTGATGAGGTCGGTGCTTTGGACAAACATACCGCCCGATCCGCAACAGGGATCGTAAAGCGTGCCGTCAAAAGGCTCAATCATGGTCGCGATGAGCTGGACGACATCGTGCGGCGTGTAGTATTCGCCCTCCTCTTTGGTCGCGTTGACGGCAAATTCTTTGAGGAAGTATTCGTAAACCCGCCCGATAAGGTCTTTCTCTTCGCCGAATGCCTTGTGGCTGATTTTGTTGACCTCGTCGACGATTTGTTTGATGTCGTTGGCGGCAAGGTTGCGCGTAGTGAACGTGCCTTCCACGAAGCAACCTTTCAGCTGGGCACTGCCGGTCGCGATGCTGTGCAGAGCGGTATCGAGGGCGACGTTCAGTTTGGGTGCGGGAGTGTTAATAATCGTGGACCAACGCGCCTCTGCGGGAAGATTATAGGTGCCGTCCGTAAAAGTAGCATCGTCGAAAAATGCCGCGAAGATTTCTTCATCGTCCGGGTCAAGACCTTGAGCAATTAAGTCTTTGCGTAGCTTTTTGATCCCGTCTTCAAATTTTTCGCCGATAAAGCGCAGGAACACGAGCGTCAGCATCATGTCGCGCTTTTCAAAAAACGATCCGGAATTGCGGGCTTTGCGCAGGATATCCCGGCACTTAAACAGAATCGTGTCTAAATTGATTTTATCGTCAGTCTTTTTCTTCGTTGCTTTTGCCATATTGTGCCCGCCTTCAGACGTATTGTGTTCGGGTAGGATAAGTCTCCGTTTTGCGTTAAGAAGATTGAAGTGGTTTCACTTTGCTAAAATGACAACAAATTCCGCGCGGGAACGCAAAAGCGAACTTGCAGGAAACAGTCCCGGAAAAAGCAAAAATCCTCAAAAAGCGCTCCCCTAATCACAGTAAGAAAAAAATATAAAAAAACAATAAAAAGTAAGTTTTTTATTTAAAAAGTAAGGATTTTCTTTAGTTATCTTCCGAAAAGTAACAAAACCTGTTTTTAAATGGCTTAGAAAAGGCTTTTGGCGTTGCTCAAAACTTATCTTTTTCAAAGAACCGGCAAGCAAAACGTACGAGTTACTACTCCGGATTGAAAAGTGCAGCAAGAACGCGTGTCGAAAGTCGTTGTTTCATTGCGCCGTGAATGCGTCAGGGAGCAACGGTATCGTTCCCGCAGCGCAGTTTTGTCAGTTTGCTGTCCCAAAGCTCCGCTCGCGTTGCTCGCTTCGCATGGGGTTATTATTGTTAAGCCTCTTCGAGACTTTTGAATTTCCTATAAAACAAAAAGACGGCTGTCCTCCTTTGGAAGAAATTTTCTTTCTCCTTGTTCTTTTGCGATTAAGGTTTCCGAAAGAAGCGCCAATTCCCTTAATGCCCAAAAAAACTCTCCCCACTGTTTGGGGAGAGTTTTTCGGGAAAGTTTGGGCTTATCCCAGGATTTTGCGGAGGACGTATTGGAGGATGCCGCCGTTGGCGAGGTAATGCGATTCCGCGAGCGTGTCGATGCGGCAGAGCAAGGTCGTCTTGGCGACTTCGCCGTTGGCGCGGCGAATCACGAGCGTGACGTTTTGCTTCGGCTTCACGGGGTTTTCCAAGCCCTCGATATCGAAAGTTTCCGTGCCGTCGAGCCCGAGCGTTTCTGCGCTTTCGCCGTTTGTAAATTCGAGCGGGAGCACGCCCATGCCGATCAGGTTCGAGCGGTGGATGCGTTCAAAGCTCTGCGCCACGACCGCTCGCACGCCGAGAAGCGCGGCACCCTTCGCCGCCCAGTCGCGGGAAGAGCCCATGCCGTAATCGACTCCGGCGAAGACGATGAGCGGCGTTCCCGCGTTTTTGTAGGCTTCGCTGGCTTCGAAAATCGTGGTCAGCGTTCCCGCGGGTTGGAGCTTGGTAAAGCCGCCTTCCTTGCCGTCCGCCATTTTATTTTTGATGCGCACATTAGCAAAGGTGCCGCGCACCATGATGCGGTCGTTCCCGCGACGCGAGCCGTAGGTGTTGAATTTTTCGCGGGGAATGCCGCGTTCGGTGAGATATTTTCCGGCGGGCGTTTCGGGCGCGAAGGCGCCGGCGGGCGAAATGTGGTCGGTTGTCACGGAATCGCCGAGGATGGCGAGCGGGCGCATTCCCGAGAGCTTCGCCGGCGGCGGGAGCGTCATGCCGAAGCCGTCGAAATACGGCGGGAGCTGGACGTAGGTTGAGTCGTCGCGCCAGCCGAAAAGCGCGCCCGTGGTCGCGGGAACAGTTTTCCATTCCGCCGTTGCATCATCGAACGAAGCGTAGCGCTTGGCGAACATTTCGGGTTTTACGCCGGCGGCGATGAGCGCTTCGATTTCCGCCTGTTTCGGCCAAATGTCTTTGAGGTAAACGGGTTTCCCGTCCGTTCCCGTGCCGAGCGGTTCGTTTTCCAAATCGATATCGATGCGCCCCGCGAGCGCGAAGGCGACGACGAGCGGCGGCGACATGAGGAAATTTGATTTGATGAGCGGATGAATGCGCGCTTCGAAATTGCGGTTGCCGGAAAGCACACTCGCCGTAATGAGTTTGCCGTCGCGAATCGCGGTCTCGATTTCGGGCGCGAGCGGACCAGAGTTACCGATGCACGTCGCGCAACCGTAGCCGACGAGATTAAAGCCGAGTTTGTCCAAATACGGCGTCAAGCCCGCCGCGTTCAAATAATCCGTAACGACGCGGGAACCCGGCGCGAGCGAGGTTTTCACATACGCGGGAACGCGCAAACCTTTTTCCACGGCGCGTTTCGCGACCAAGCCGGCGGCGATGAGCACGCTCGGATTCGACGTGTTTGTGCAGCTCGTAATCGCGGCGATGACAACGGAGCCGTCGCGCAGCGTTCCCGCCTCGGTTGCCGCGCCCTTCGTTTCTTCGCGGAATTTGTCGAACGCGTTTTTCACGTTTCCGAGTTCGATGCGATCCTGCGGGCGTTTCGGTCCGGCAACGGAACGCGTAATCGTCGAAAGATCGAGCTCGATGACTTTCGTGTAGTTGATTTCGCCCGCTTTCGGCATGCCGAAAAGACCCTGCGCTTGGAGATAATCGCGGACGACGGCGACTTTCTTTTCGTCGCGCCCGGTGAGGCGCAGATAGTCGAGCGTTTTTTCGTCAACCGGGAAAAAGCCCATCGTTGCGCCGTATTCCGGAGCCATGTTGGCGACGGTCGCGCGGTCGGCGAGCGAGAGCGTTGCCGCGCCTTCGCCGAAAAATTCGACAAATTTGCCGACGACCTTCGCCGCGCGGAGAATTTCCGTCACGCGGAGCGCAAGATCCGTGGCGAGCACGCCTTCCGGGAGCGTTCCCGTGAGGTGCACGCCGATGACTTCCGGCGTTTGGAAGCAAACCGGCTGTCCGAGCATTCCCGCTTCCGCCTCGATGCCGCCGACGCCCCAGCCGACGACGCCGATGCCGTTGACCATCGTCGTGTGCGAGTCCGTTCCGACGACGGAATCCGGGTAAAAAACCGTTCCCGCGGGCGTTTCTTTTTCAAAAACAACGCGCGCGAGATATTCCAAATTCACTTGGTGGCAGATCCCGACGGCGGGCGGCACGACGGAAAACGTTTTGAACGCGCCCTGCCCCCACTTGAGCAATTCGTAGCGCTCGGTGTTGCGGGAAAAATCCTTTTCGATGTTTTTGCGAAACGCGTCGGGCGTTCCCGCGTAGTCGATTTGCACGGAGTGGTCGACAACCATATCCATCGGCACGAGCGGCTCGATGAGCGCGGGATCGCGTCCGAGCTTGGCGACGGCATCGCGCATGGCGGCGAGATCGACGAGGAGCGCAACGCCGGTTAAATCCTGCAAAAGCACGCGCGCGACGGTAAACGGGATTTCCGTGTCGGCGGGCTTTGCGGCGTTCCAGTTGGCAAGCGCGCGAACGTCGTTTTCCGTAATCAGCGTGCCGTCGCAATTACGCAACACACTTTCGAGGACGACGCGGAGGCAGACGGGCATTTTGGAAACTTGCCCGATTCCCGCCTGTTCAAGCGCGGGAACGCTGTAGTAAAAACCTTTTTTGCCGGCTGCCGGGCAGTTAAATTCGCGAAGCGTCTGGAAAGGATTGTTCATGTTGAGGAGCAATCATAGAAAAACACAGGCGTTCCCGCGAGAAATTTCCACGGGAACGCATTTTCAAAAAAAGAACCGCGAATAAACACGAATTTTTTCAAATGATCTTCATTTGCGGAATTTGCGAAAACAAGCACTTCGGAAATTTTTCTATCTTTCATTATTCCCACTTAAGCAATAGATTATATCTCACAATACTGCTTCCTTTTATCCGCCAACTTTTTCAAGATCATGAAACACACATTTTCCGCCCTCCTCGCCGCGCTCGTTACCGTTCCCGCCTATGCCGCGCCCCTCAACCCCGACGATTGGAAGACGAACGATGCTGCCAAAAATTGCTTTGTCTTTAATAGCGACGGCTCCCTGACAGCCACAGGGAATACTAGCGGAAACGAGCTACACTACATTATCAAAGAAATGGGAGCCAATCTGATGCAGAACGGAAGCGGGATGTCCGTCACGTTGCAATTTGATACCGAATCATTCCTAGAAGATACGGGGACAGAATTTTACATAGCCTTTCACAATGACAACTCGGAGATTGACGGCAATGACTTCTTTAATAGAATCACGATGCGGAACACTGATAGCCAGCTCAATCTCTATGACGATCCCGTGCAGTTTGATAAATATTACACTCTCGACAGCGGTGAATCTTTTACGGAAGTTGAAGTGGATTTCATCATTGAGAACAACGTGCTTTGTTGCACCTACTCGGTTAACGGCACCGCAAGCGAACGGTTTGCCATGAAAGAAGTAAATCCGAGTTTAGACTGGAAACCGTCCTTCGGGATATCTAACACCGAAACAAATATTTTCACGGTAACCGATGTTTCTTTCACTCCCATCCCCGAGCCGGCTACCGCCTCATTCCTTCTTTCATTGCTGGTCATTTTCGGGATGACAGTCCGACGCCGCCGCAAGTAACCGTTCCCGCGGGAACGTGATTATTCCCTCGCGGGGCAAGGCAGGTTTTGTAAAATGAGGCGAGAAAGGCTTTTATGATTTGGAAGAAAATACTTCTCGCAATTGTGATTCTTTTATGGGCTTATTTTTGTCTGGCGATGGCAGCGATTGTCGGATTTTCAAATATGCTTCCGTCGTTAACGATTCCGATGATTTTTTTGATTTTCATCGCAGGGCTTTTTTTGCTTGGTTCATGGTTTTTCAAAAATCGGAAAATCGCGAAAACAGCTACGGTTACAATTCTCGGAGCTACGCTTGTTGCCGTTTGCGGATGCTCGATTGCTTATTGGATTGATTGGCAAACGCGTTCCCGTTACGACGTTGTTCGGGCAAACATCAACGAATGGGATTATCGCCCGTTTCGGGAGGGAAACAAATTGGTGGTTCCCGAAAATCCGACTCCGGAACGGCTGACGGGAACGCTCCCGAAACTGAGCGGCGCCTATGCGCTTTATCCGGTTTACGCGGCGGTAGCTCAGGCGCTTTATCCGCATCCGGAAAACAGCGGCTATTATATTTGGGAATTTGTCGATACGACCGGCTCGGATCGAACATTTCAGATGTTGAATCGCGGGAACGCGGATTTAATTTTCGGCGGCGCGCCGTCGGAAGCGCAACTCGAAGTTGCTCAAAAAGCGGGAATACAATACGAAATGACACCGTTCGGACGGGAAGCGTTTGTGTTTTTCGTGAACAAAGAAAATCCGATCAACAATTTAAGTTCCGAGCAGATTCGCGGAATTTACTCCGGGAAAATTAAAGATTGGAAAGAAATCGGAGCCCCGGAATCGGAGGAAATTATCGCATTCCAACGCAATAAAGGAAGCGGAAGTCAAACGATGTTGGAAAAAATCATGGCGGGAACACCGATTGCGCCGCCGATAGAAGAGCGCGTTTCCGATGGCATGGGAACAATCCTCACACAAACGGCGGAATACCGGAACAAAAACAGCGCAATCGGGTTTTCTTTCCGCTTCTACACGCTGGAAATGATGCACAACGATAAATTGAAACTACTTTCGATTGACGGGATCGCGCCGACAAAGGAAAACATAGAAAACGGAACTTATCCGTTTATCGCGGATTTTTATATGATTTCTGCAAAGCCGCGTTCGGAAAATACAAAGAAAATCGTTGAGTTTATGTTTTCTCCCGCCGGGCAGGAAATCATCGAAAAAACGGGCTACATTCCCCTGCCGAAAAGCAACCCGACAGAAAAATAACACAAAAAAAAAAATACGCCGACGGGAACGCCGGCGTATTTTATGCTCACTGAAAACAGAATTATTTCATGAGCAACATGTTGCGGGAACGCTTAATAGCGGCCGTAACATGGCGCTGCTGCTTAGCGGTCAAGCCCGTGATGCGACGCGGCAAGATTTTACCGGTTTCAGTGACAAAACGGGAAAGAGCTTCAACGTCCGTGAAGTCGAAATCCAACGGAGTTTTTGAATGTTGCTGAGTGGTTTCCATAACTTTCTTTGTGAACGCTGATTAACTCACTTTTTTTTACGGAATGCAAGAACTATTTTTCCAAAAATTTTCCGGCATAAAAGAGGAATTCCTTATTACCGTCGCCGCCGCGAATCGGAGAATCACAAAGCCCCAGAAGGGAAAAACCGGGAAGAGTGCTTTTTGCAAAATCCAAAATTTCGCGAACAACACGATCATGGATTGAAGGATCTTTTATGATTCCGGAAGTTTTTGAAACTTCTTCGCGGGTGGCTTCGAACTGAGGTTTTATTAACATGACAAGCGAACCGCCCTCTCCTACTCTGTTCCATGCGGGAACGAGAATCATTTTTAGGGAAATGAAAGAAAGATCCCCGACGACTAAATCATACGTTTTACGAGGAAGTTCAACACTGTCCAATTGCCGGGCATTGACTTTTTCCAGATTAGTCACGCGTGAATCATTACGGAGCTTGGCGTGAAGTTGCCCGTGCCCGACATCGACGCAAGTTACCGATTCCGCCCCGTTTTGCAAAAGACAATCCGTGAAGCCTCCCGTGCTTGCTCCGATATCCAAAGCATGCGTTCCCGTGACGGGAATTTTGAATTTTTCGATTGCTCCCGCAAGTTTTTCCCCGCCGCGGGAAACGAAACGAGGCGGAGATTCTACAAAAAGTTCCACGTTTTCGGGAAGCATTTGCGCCGGTTTTGAAATAAGGGAATCCGGACCGCTGCGAACTTTTCCCGCCATAATCAAAATTTTCGCTCGGGAACGCGACTCCGCTTTTCCTTGGCGAAAGAGCAATTCATCCGCACGTATTTTTTTTTCGGATACCATATTATTTTTCTAAAAAAGGAGAAGAAGCAATAGAGACTTCAGAAATAAAAAGAGATTCGGAAAACTTATTTTCCACAACAAGTTGAAACTCTGACGATTTTAGGTTTTCCGGTAAGACAAAAAAAGCTTTCAGGATAAAGTTCTCCGGGAATTTTGTAGTTTCTTCTTTAACAAATTGTATGCCGCTTGCGGGAAGCAAAGTGCCGTCGGAAGAGAGGAGGAGAAAATCCGTTTTTTCGATAAAAGTCTGCTCCGTTAGGCTTTTGTCATTTAAAGAAAACACCATTCGAACACAGTCCAAATTTCTTTTTCCCGAAACAATGGTGGGGATTGATATTTTTGTCTTTCCCGGATTGGCAGATATATTTTTTGAAACTTCGGCAAAAACAAACAATTTCTTTTCCGGATTTCCGGAATCATTTTCCAACCCGCGATCGGAATCCATTGTATACCATGAAACGGATACAATAATAGAAACAGCAAGAAACACGAAAACATATTTGGGAAGTTTCTTCCGGATATTCAAAAGAAGAGCAGCAACAGCAACACTGCAAAGCACCAAAACTAAATAAAAAGAATCCATATCTGTAGTTACATCACGGGAACGAATGATAACGCATTTAAAACGATACTCCAAAAATAATTTCAAGCGTATTCGCTAAGTTTTTTCCTATGCCGTATACACCGTTTTTATAGACAATCATCCCTCGGGAAACAGATTTATGTATATATTTTTCTGATACATTTTCTACCTTTACGGAATCAAAATCTTTCAAATCAAAAACCGGAATAAATTTTTTAGGAAGACCGCTCCATGAAAAAAGTATTTTCCAACCGATGGGATTGAGATTTTTCTCCGCTTTGAGCAAAAGCCCCGGAGACTTTTTCACAATTTCGGGAACGCGCGAAACGGGAACGGTAACCGAAAAGGCTGTCGGAGTATTATCCAAAACTCTTAAAAAGAAATCGGAATGCTTATTTTTTGCTTCACGAAAAAAATCTTCCGGATCTGTTCCAGCTAAATTTAATCCGTTCCAGGAAGCGTGGAGGTTTTTATCATGCGGAGGAAAACTTTTTTCATACCAGCGGCTGAAAGAGAGCTCACCTAACTGCAATCCGACCTCAAAATGAAGATGTTCAAATCCCGGTTTGATTTGATAAACGGACGAAGTATTTCCCATTATTCCTATCGGCGTTCCCGAAGAGACGGATACACCAGTGTTTATTTCAGAAAAAATCTCATTTAAATGGGCATACAAAGAGTAAAAACAAATGTTTGAATTTTGATGCTCAATCACGACATATTTTCCGTAAGAACCGTTATTCTCACGAGCAACGTGAACGACTTTTCCGCCATAAACAGAATAAACACGATCTGATACTTTTCCCTGCCCTGCCCTCTTGGAGGCTCTTATATCCCAACCTTCATGAAAGCGTTTTCCGGAATTTCTAACCATACCGAAACATCCTGAAATCCAACGCCCGGAAACTGTCGATTGAATGTAAGATTTCAATTCCGCTTTATTATCAGGCAAAGGAAGATCTGTTGGAGGTGAAACAGCAGAAAAAGAAAATGCCGGGAGCAAAAAAGCTCCCAGCATCGAAAGAAATGAAAATTTTATTCTCATTGATTTTCTTTATATTCCCGAAATTCCAAAATATAGCCGTTTAATTCAAAACAAAGCTCATCTAATTGAGATAATGCCTCGTTCCCGCTCACAGAAGTCATAACAAAGAAAAATAAATCATTCCGTGTCATATTTTTCTTTAAAACACAAAAACCAAGAGGTTTTCCGTCCGCGACCAAAAGAAACTTGCGCCCTTCTGCACGAGAAGCAATTTGTTCCAAGCGAATGGAATAATCATCTTTAATTCTGAAAAACAATCCGGGAATATGGGTATCCAAGACGGAATCGTATTTTTGAGAAACGACACAATCCGAAAGTGCATCAATATTAAAAACCGGATCTCTCGACACCCGTATTTCTTTGTTGATAACGGGAAGAGTAAACGTGCGGGAAACATCAAAGGTTCCCGTCTTTTTCGGAGATTCAAGATAAAAAGCAACATAGTGCTCCGGCACTTTAGAGGCGCAGGAACATAAGAAAAAACACAAAGTCGAAAAAACAACTGAAATCAATAATTTTCTCATAGCAATTCAGACAAACATTCCAAAAACATTTTCAAGAGAAGTCAAATCTTCAGGAAAGAAATCTTCTAAAGAAACTATAAATTCTTTTTTAGTTTTTATATGAATAAATTTTTGATTTTTACCATTTTTTTTAGAAAAAGCTCTTAAAATACGCCTTTTTTCGAGTAAAAATGCAAAAAGTTGCTTTAAAATTTCCTTTTCTCTGCTTTTTTCACCATCAAAAAGAGAAAAAAAGAACTCTTCATAATGAAATATTTTCTGAATTTCCTCTGTTTTATGGGAATTTTCTTTAGAAAACACTTTTTTCCACTGACCTAAAATCCGTCCTTGAGGAACAAAATCAGAAATATTTCCTTTCAAAACATCGAATCTTTCAATTTCCCCGGAGAGATTCATACAAATAAAGCAAAGAATTTCATCTCCTTCTAAAAAGGGGACACTGCTAACAGCGCAACACTTAGAGAAAGACTTTATAGACCATTCCATAGATAAAACATTATTAATGTTCCACGTAGAACATTATCTTCCTTTTGCCGAAGTTAAATTAACCATTAATAAGGAAATATCCGCAGGATTAACACCACTGATGCGTTCAGCTTGTGCCAAGTTTTGAGGACGCACAGAGATCAACTTCTGCCTGGACTCAATTCTAAGTCCCGAAACTTTATTATAATCAAAATCATCCGGAATAGATATTCCCGATAAATTTTTCATTCTTTCAATAGATCTGCGTTCCCGAAGAAGATACCCTTTATAGCGAACCCGATACAAGATCTCATCCTTAACAGCATCTGAAAGAGAAACAAAACCACTCGGAAGGGTAGGGGGGAGAAAATCGATATCTTTACGTAAAACATCACCGATAATTCCGCCTTTAATCGTTAATTTCTCAAACATTTCACACCAATGCTCGACCAATTCACGTTTTTTCTTAATATTTTTCAAACGGGAATCCGGAAGTAAGCCTAATCCTTCAATTTTATCCAAAAGCCTCAACTCAGAACTTCCGTGATTGAACAACAATCTATATTCCGCCCGACTTGTAAACATACGATAAGGCTCTTGGGTTCCTTTAGTTACCAAATCGTCAATAAGCACCCCGCCATAACCTTCGTCTCTATCCAAAACCAAAGGTTTTAAACCTAAAACTTTAGCAGCGGCATTCACCCCGGCAACTAATCCTTGAATAGCAGCCTCTTCATAACCGGAAGTTCCATTGATTTGTCCCGCAAAAAACAAGTTTTCAACATTTTTCGTTTCTAAGCTCGGGAAAAGCTGCGTAGGCGGAGCATAATCATACTCAATAGCATAAGCAGGTCTTAACATTACCGCATTTTTCAACGCGGGAACGCTCTTTATCATTTCCAGTTGAACAGAGAAGGGCAGGGAGGTGGAAAACCCGTTAATATACCATTCATCAGAAAACAAACCTTCCGGCTCAAGGAACAAGCGGTGCGTATCTTTATCCGCAAAGCGAACGAACTTATCTTCAATACTCGGACAATAACGGGCTCCTACTCCATGAATCAAACCCGAATACAAAGGAGAAGAATGGATATTTTCTTTAATAATAGCCCCGGTATTAAATCCGGTATCTGTTAACCAGCAAGATTTCTGATTTGTTCCCGGTTTCCACCCGGGAATTTTAAAATCTTTTTGTTCCACGTGGAACAAATCTTCGTCATCCCTTGTGTCATAAAAAGCAAAGAATGACGGTTTTTCATCACCTTTTTGTTCTTCACACTCGGAGAAATCAATACTTGAACCCAAAATACGTGCAGGAGTTCCCGTTTTCAAACGATCGATCTTAATACCGGCATCAATAAAGCTGTCTGATAAGGTTTCCGAATTAAAATCTCCTAAGCGACCGCCGTAATTTATATTGGATCCGACGAACATTTTACCTTTAAGGAACGTTCCCGTCGTTACCACTACGGTTTCCCCGTAAAACTCTATTCCGAGAGAGGTTTTAACACCTACAACTTTTCCGGATTTATAAATAAGCCCCGTAACTATAGCCTGAAAAAAAGTAATATTGTCTCTTATTTCACAAATACACTTCATTCGAGCGGAATAAACCAGCTTATCGCATTGAGCTCTGGGAGACTGAACGGAAGGTCCTTTAGACGCATTAAGCATTCTGAATTGAATTGCCGTTGTGTCTGCGCAAACAGCCATTTCTCCGCCCATAGCATCGATTTCCCGAACAATATGTCCTTTTGCCTGACCACCAATGGCGGGGTTGCAGCTCATTTTCGCAATCGTATCCAAATTGCCGGTAAGCAATAACGTATCCGCTCCCATTCTGGCGGCTGCAAGCGCGGCTTCCACGCCGGCATGCCCGGCACCTACAACAATGACCTGATAGGGCTTGCTTTCCCCGATTCTGATTTCTTTTTTCATGCTATTTTCCGATGCAAAAAGAAGAAAATATTTTATCTAACACCTTTTCATTATCAAATTGCCCTAATATTTCAGACAATTCCTCCAATGCCGCTCTAAGTTTTGCCGAAACAAATTCAACGGGTAAATTTCCTATGATTTCGGAAGCCTCCATAAGTTGATTTTCGGCACGGCTTATAGCCTCTGCGTGGCGAGTAGAAACAATTAATACGTTCCCGTCGGGAACGACATTTTTTTTCCTGAATATTTCAGCTAAGAAATCTTTTATAGCTTCTCCGGAATCTTTTCTCAGAAGCGAGATCGACATATTATCTATCTCCGGCAAAAAACCGTTTTTATCAAATGCCTGAGGTTTATCCGCCTTATTAAAAAGAATACAGGTATTTTCCGGATTTATTTTTTCTAAAATTTCTTTAGAAAGAGAGGGCGGGGGAGAGGAGGCATCGACGACAAATACCAGGAAATCAGCTCCGGAAATACAGTCTAAAGTTTTCTCGATACCGGATTTCTCGACTTTCGAAACGGCATCATCACGAATCCCCGCCGTATCCACAATTCTTATACAATTTTCTCCGATTAAAATATTCTCGGAAATAAAATCTCTTGTCGTTCCCGCCTCATCACTGACCAAAGCTCTTTCGCTTCCGATTAAAGCATTCATCAACGACGATTTACCGGCATTCGGAGCACCGAAAATAACAACATTAATTCCTTCATAAACCCGTGAAGAATACCGTGCCGTTGCCTTAGTCTCTCTAAGGCTTAAAATTAAGTCTCCCACTCTTTTTTTGAAATATTCCGAGTCTATTTCGGGAACTTCTTCTTCTGAAAAATCGATCTGCGTTTCCGTCTCTGCAAGAAGCATCAGTATTTCTTCATTCCAGGTGAAAATTCTTTTTCCAAGTTCTCCGGAGAGTAATTTTCTCGCAGCCTCAAAGGATCTTTCGGATTGTGCGGAAATAATTTCGGCAACAGCTTCCGCTTGAGTCAAATCCATCTTACCGTTAAGAAAGGCTCTTTTTGTAAACTCTCCGGGTCGAGCAGGGCAACATCCCCGACGAAAAAGATCTTCTAAAATTCTATTAACAATAAAAGGATTTCCGTGGCATGAAATTTCCAATAAATCCTCGCCGGTATACGATCCCGGCTTCGGAAACAGAGTCCACACACACTCATCAAGGATTTTTCCTTTACAACTTTTATATCTTCCGAAATAAGCCTTGCGGGATATTATTTCATGATTTTCAAAAGCCGATTCGACAATCCGGACGGCGAGATTCCCGCTCACACGAATGAGAGCAAGTGCCGATGATCCGACCGGCGTAGCAAGTGCAGCAATAGTTGAAAAATCATTCATAGAAAGCGTCTGCAATTAAATCACATAGCCCACGCAATTCGCAAGTATTGAGACTTTCCGTTTTTATAAAACACAAAAAAAAAAGAAGCCGACATTTTGCGACTTCTTTTTATTTAAAACAGCTTTATTGTGCTTACTTGCGCTGAGGCATAATCACACAGAGGAAACCCTCATCTTTCGTCTTGATGACTCCCGGACTGAGTTCGTCTTTAAATTCAAAAACAACAACATTCTGAGTCAAAGCTTTGAGAGGATCCGATAAAAATTGCGGATTAAACGCGATTTTCATATCCGTGCCTTCATATTGAACAGCTATTTTGTTGCTTGCTTCATTTTCCCCTCCGTTAGCGGCGACTTCGACGGAATTTTGAGAAATATTTAAGTGAACGGAATTATTTTTATCCGTAGTAACTTTTGCGGCAAAATCGACAGAGCGCAGGAACATGTCTCTTTCGATTTCGATACGATTTCCGGAATCCTTCGGAATCACCTGCTTGTATTGCGGATAGTTTCCTTCAACCACTTTGGAAACAATTTTGATTTTATCGCAGAGACCGTTATCGGCTTTTTCGTCAATATCGACTTCAAACATCACCTGACGCTCACTCAAACCGATCGCAACTTTTCCCTTGTTGCCGAGCTGTTTTTGAAGCTCATTCACCGTTTTGGCGGGAAGAATAAACGGTGTCAGTTTATTTTCGCTGACGGGAACTTTGCGCTCACAAGTTGCAAGGCGACGCCCGTCCGTTGCCACTAACACCAAGCCTTCGTCCGAAAAATTAAAGAAAACTCCGTTAAGCACGTAGCGATTTTCGTCCGTTGATTGAGCATAGGAAACGCTCTTTATCATTGTCGACAAATCACTTTGTTCAACTTCGAAAAGATTTTCATTGCTCACGACGGGTAAGGGCGGGAACTGCTCCGTTTCAATACCGGTCATCACAGCATCCGAGCTTCCGGAAGTAATTTTAACCTTCGTTCCCGAAACAAGTTCGAAGCTGATTTCGCTTCCCATCAAACCGCTGACGATATCTTTCAACTTTTTCACCGGCAAAGTAATGCTTCCGGGAACGATGACTTCCGCCTTAACTAAGCAAAGAATACCGATTTCGAGATTGGTTGTCGTCAAACGCACCTTACCTTCTTCCGCTTCAATCAAAACGTTGCTAAAAACGGGAAGAGTAGGGCGATTGCTTACAATATTGACGACTTGGCTTAATCCTGCGGCAAAAAATTCGCGGTTAATTTTAAATTTCATGGTGAATAGAATCTTTAATTCGAGCTACTGACGCAACACTATGTTTTTCACAAAAAGATGTTGTTTGTTGATATTTTATTTTTTCTCTTTTCTTTAAATATCTTCGTAATAATTAAGGCTGTTAAAAATGTGCGTAACTTGGTGAAACCTTTTATTTAAAGCCTTTTTGCGGGTAATTCATTTTGATAATAAGAACGTCAATTGCGTTCCCGTAATCAACTGAATAAATCCTTAACAAATTTATCCTCTATTTATTAACAGGCTGTTAGAAGGTTTCTTCAACATCGTTTTCAGATACGTTCCCGGATTTTGCTTTCTTAATTTTCATTTTTAAGGCGCGAATTAAGCCGTAAAAAACGTAAATTAACAGTGCTGCGGGAATTGCAAAAATGTGGAATTTTGCCGCGACGATAATAAACAGAATGATAAAAATGAATGCTTGAGCTTTTGCCTTACTGTTCCAGTCGATGTGCTTAAACGTCGGGTAGGGAATGTTTGTTACCATTAAGACGGAAACAAGCAACATTGTCGGCAAGAGGATGATCGGGAGCCATGTTTTCAGCGTAGATGTTGCTTCGACGGCACTTTCGTCCGAGTTCAGATGAGTCAGCAACAAGACGAAGGAAGCCGTAATGGCGGCAGCTACCGGCGAGGGGATCCCCATAAAGTCCGACGCGGGGCTTTTCTTTTCGTTCCCGGGAATCAGGGGATTGGTTAGCACGTTGAATTTTGCCAATCGAATCCCGGCGCAGAGCAGATAGATAAATCCGATGATCGCACCGGTGCTTGCTATGAAGTTGTTTACCCAGTCAAAGGAATTTGCCCGAGTCGGGTCGAAAATCAGGAAGTAAACCAAAAACGCCGGAGCGACACCGAAAGAAACCGTGTCGGCAATGGAATCAAATTCCGCCCCGAACATGGATTCTTTTTTAAACATACGCGCCATACGCCCGTCAAAAAGGTCGAAAATACAGGCTCCGAAAATCAGATAAACCGCCATCATGTAAAGCTCGTTTGCGGCGGCGATGTCCGGTGTGTGGTTTGCTTCAATGCATTTACACAAAGAGAAAAAACCGCAACACATATTTCCCGCCGTAAAAAAATTCGGCAAAAGGTAAATGCGTGCCGCATCACGGACATTCCCGTATTTTACGGGTTTCTTTTCTTCTTGGGTATTTTCGTCCATTTTTTTGACAGGGTGGGGCTGTGAGCGTAGTAAAAAAAATTATTTACTCAAAGAATCGAGATATTCCCAAAAGTTCTTATCCTGTTCGATAAGGTGCTCTTCCTTTACAGGCAATTTGGAACGGAAAGCAAAGTCGGTGATGCTGTGCTTATAAAGGATATGGCTGCAGAAAATAGCTCCTTTGCTTTCGGTAAAATAAATGCGCAAATCCCCTTCCCGCAGGCGGTAATATGTTTTTCCTCCGCGAGAAAAAGCTCCGTATTTGCTCTTATTTTTTTTGAGTTCTTCAGAGGTTACGGTGCTGAGTGCATCAATTAGAGGCATTTGTTCGAGAGCCGAAAGTTTGTTGAGCTCCGTCATTGCCTGATCGCTGAAACTGAGTTCATTCATAACCCCTCCAATTGTTTCCATTCAGCTAAATTATGCGAGAAAAAAAGCACGGAGTTTTTTAATCTTTCCGTGCTTTTTGCGTTGTTTCGGCGTTCCCGTATTATTCGCGTTCCATGAGCGGAACAAATTTTTTTATGCATTCTCCGGTGTAAATCTGACGCGGGCGATGAATTTTTCCGCCTGGTCTCGATGCCATTTCATGCCATTGAGCAATCCAACCCGGCATGCGTCCCATTGCAAAAATGACCGGGAACATGTTTAAAGGAATTCCCAAGGCACGAAGAATGATGCCGCTGTAAAAATCGACATTCGGATAGAGATTTCTTTTTTGGAAGTATTCGTCATTGAGCGCGATATCTTCCAAACGGTGAGCTATTTTCAAAAGCGGATCGCCTGCGCCGAGCGTATCGACAACTTTGTGGCACTGTTCCCGCAAAATTTTTGCCCGAGGATCGTAATTTTTGTAAACGCGATGTCCGAATCCCATCAGGCGCACTTCGCCGGTTTTTGCCCGTTGAACAAATTTCGAGCCGTCATCGCCGGTTGCTTCAATTTCCGTGAGCATTTCAATCACTGCCTGATTTGCGCCGCCGTGCATCGGACCCCAAAGCGCACAAACACCGGCGGAAACCGAAGCAAAAAGGTTCGCGCCGCCGCTCCCGACCATACGCACCGTGGAAGTTGAGCAATTTTGCTCATGATCCAAGTGTAGTAACAGCAAAATATCGAGAACTTTTGCGATGTCCGGATGAACTTGCGTGTCCTCTCCGGGCATGGAAAACATCATGTGTAAAAAGTTTTCGCAGTAATTGTAGCCGCGCTTCGGGTAAATTACCGGAAAGCCTTGGCGGAAACGGTAAGACATTGCAGCCAGCGCACGGACTTTGGAAATCAAAACCGTTGCCGTTTTGTCAAAATTTTCCAAGTCCTGCTTCCGGTTATTCGAAGACAACTCAGGATGATAACAACCGAGAGCATTAAGCATCGCCGAAAGCACTGCCATCGGGTGTGCGGAAGGCGGAAATCCTGCAAAAGAATTTCTCAAACCTTCGTGAATCCCTGCGTTTACTAAGATATTATTTCGAAAATCTTCAAGTTCCTTCGAATTGGGTAAACGTCCGTAAATTACAAGATACGCGCTTTCAATAAAATTTGAGCGGGCGGCGAGTTCTTCAATCGGGTAGCCGCGGTAACGCAAAATTCCTTTTTCGCCGTCAATAAACGTAATTCCGCTGGTGCAGGAGCCTGTGTTCCCGTAGCCGTCGTCGTAAGTTATGTAGCCCGTTTGAGCGCGAAATTTCATCATGTCAATGGCGCGTTCACCTTCACTTCCGCAAAAAACGGGAGCAAGATATTCTTTGCCGTCGATAATGATTTTTGCCGATTCGATATTTCCTGCGCTCATTTACAAAAAGTCTCTGAAATAAGTTAATTTCCGATTGATAACTAAACCCGCGGTTTTTTGCGAAATAAAAATTCGGGTTTTTAATTAAAAAACGGAGGAACTAAACAGAGGAACTTTCCGTTATTTAAATATCCGGAAAATTTCGAATAAAAAGCTCGGACAAAAATTTAACAAAACTCTCGGAATCATTTAAGCAGGGAATTGTAAAAAATGCGTTCCCGCCGGATTTGATAAATTTTTCTTTGCCGCGAATCGCAAGTTCATCGAGCGTTTCGAGGCAATCCGCGGAAAATCCGGGCGCAATAACTGCAAGATTTTTTACATTTTCCTGAGGTAAATTTTCCAATCGGCTTTCGGTTGAAGGTTCCAACCATTTTCCTTTTCCGAAATGCGATTGAAAGGCTACTTCCCAACGGTTTTCAGATAAATTCAAGGCTTTCGCAAGTAACGTTCCCGTCGTTTCGCATTCCTTTTTGTAGCTTTGCGCCAAAGATGTTTTAACGGGAACGCCGTGAAACGAAATCAAAAGCTTGTCAAAATGCTTTTCGGCAATAAATCTTCCGGAAACTTCTGCAAGTGCCTTGATAAATTCCGGTTCCGCATAATAAGGTTTTGCAAAGCGGATACTTATTTCCGGAGCATTTTTTTCAAAAATTTTTTTCGCGTGTTCCGCCGCCGTAATCCATGAAGATTCCGCACATTGCGGATAGAGCGGAATTATAAAAACTTCAGAAATACCTTCGCTTTTTATCTTTTGAAGAACATTTTTGACACCCGGATTTCCGTAGCGCATCGCGCAAAAAACCTTCGCTCTTCCGCAAAGCTTTTCTGCAAGGCGTTCCCGCAGTTTTTCCGTTTCACGGATAAGCGGCGAACCGCTCGACGTCCAAATACGCTTGTAAAGAGCGGCGGATTTTTTCGGACGCCGCGGTAAAATAAAACATTCCAGTAAAATTTTTCTAAAAATCCACGGAAGAGAAATAACGTGCCTGTCTCCGAGAAATTCCCGCAAATATTTGCGAACGGCGGGAACGGTCGGAGCATCGGGAGAACCGAGATTTAATAAAAGAATCGCGCGGGATTTTTGCATTTTTTTTTTTTCGATAAATTCCGCAACGTTCCCGTTTATCGAATGTGAACGACACACTCGTAGATCGCCGGTCCGAGAATTTCCAGGGAAGAACGGATTCCGTCAGGCGTTCCCGGTAAATTTACGATAAGTGCGTGGCTCCGAATCCCCGCCGTTACGCGAAGCAAAACCGCCGTTTTCGTCGTTTCGTAATATTTCATGCGAAGAATTTCACCGAAACCCGGCAATTCCTTTTCGATGACGAGGCGAGTCGCTTCCGGCGTTACATCGCGCCGAAGCGGACCGGTTCCGCCTGCGGTGAGAACAAGTGTGCAACCTTCGTCGTCAACAAGGGAACGAATGGCATCCGCGATACGATTGCGGTCATGCCCGACGATGCGCGTAACAAATTTGATGTCTTCGCCGAGTAATTCCACGAGCTGCTTTTCAATTTCAATACCGCTCAAGTCCGGGGATTGCCCGGAAACGGTTCGATTGCTGATGGTAAGGCGTCCGATTCTCAACATAACGCCCCGATTATGAGTTGCTTTTCGAAGAAGGAAAATCAAAAAAACACATAGTCTTTATGTGTAAAAATGACGACCGGTCGCCTACCCCTAAGCGACCGGTCTTTTATTTTCTATATCTCGTTGCTTATTACCCCATCTCTCACTAAGTGAGAGAAAATTTATTAAGTATGAAAGCATTAAAAATTAAATGTTTTAAAACGTCAATAGATTTTTTTTAAAATTTTCAAAAAAGTTTTCTAAGCCGCATAAAATAAAGAAACTTTTTTATAAAAATCTTTTTTTTAAAGATACTGTTTTTGTGTAAAAAGGCAGTTTTTTTAATGTTTTTTCAAAAAATGTAAAAAATAATGCTCTTTTTTCCTCCTCGGGAACGCTAAATTTGCAGAACTTTTCTGTTTTTTCAAAAATATGTGGTTTCCGGGACGCAAATAGTTCATTCTCAAGGCATTGATGTCGGACGAAAATAAAGTCAGAAGTAAAATTTTTTGCGTGATTTCAGGGCTTGCAAAAAGGCTCTGGGTTTTGTTGGCGTTGCTTCTGGGAGTTCAAGCCGGTCTGCTTTACATTTCCGTTTCCGAAGTTCGCGTTCCCGATTTTATAGTAAAATATTTTCTGAAAAAATTGGAATCGGAAGGCGTTTATTGCTCAATTGACGATGTGCGCCTGCGTAATTTAACCGTGATTACGGCGAAAGGAATTTCCGTCGGAGCAACCAATTCCGATTCATTTTTGAAAATTCGCCGTTGCGCCGTAAAGTTGGGACCGGACGCGCTGATTTCCGGAAATCCGATGCCTCGCTTTGTTTACGTGGACGGCGCGCAATTTATTTGTCCGCCTTCAAATTCCCCGACAGGGAAGGAAGATGTTATTTTTTCGGACGGAACGCTGATATTGCGGCGGAAAGACGGGAACGTCTGCGTGGATTCCGCGGAATTTTGCGTCGGGAACGCAAAAATTGTCGTTTACGGGAAACTTCCGGAAGCGGCGATATTTTCCGAAACTTCGAGAATTTCGGATTCCCGGGAATCCGGAAAAAAAACTCAAAGCTCCGTTTCCGAAAAACCGACTGTCGGAATAACGCGTTTTGCGGGAGAAATATCCGAAATTTTTCGGACTCGGAATCTGCGCTCTCTGCTCAATTCCTGTGAACTGACGGCGGAAATGAGCTTTGCCGGAAACTCGCTCGTATTCGATGCCTCGGCTCTTTTTCGGGAATTTAATTTTAATGAAAAAATACATTTAAAAAACATTTCTATTGAACAAAAAATCTCCGTCGATTTTTTGAGCGGAGACGTGGTTTTTGATTCTCCGCTTTGCATTTTTGCCGAAAATGCAGGTTTTGAATCGGGAAATCTTTTTACTGAAGAAATTCTCGGAAGCGCAAAACGTGTAACCCTTTTTTCAAGTCTTCCGAAACTTAATTTGTATCAGAAAAATTTTGACAATTTTCAGATTCCCGAACGATTTTTTTTGCGCGCGGATCGCTTTCGCTTGGTGAATTTAAAGCAGGGCGAATTAAATTTAGAAGCTTTAATCGGCGAAATTGCTTCAACGGAAAATTTTGATTTTTCGGGAAATTTCGATTTCAAAATAAATGTTGCTTTGGAAAAAACGGCGCTTGCCTGCGCGGGAACGCTTTTTTCCGCATCGGAAACACCGGCTTTGGAGCTTTCTTACGATATTTCCGCCGATCCGAACTTAATTTGGAAATTTCCCCGTTTGCGCGCAATCGCCCTGCGTGACGAGGTGAAAGCATTAAAGTTTACCGAAAATCCGCAACTTCGCGGAAACCTGACTTTGGGTCCGGATTTCAATTTCGAAAATACAAATTTTAATTTTTTTGCCGGAGAAACGTTTTTCGAAAATATTCATCTTTGCGGCTTACGTTTCGCGGGAACGCTTTCTCCGGAGGAAATTCGATTGCCGGAAGTTACGGCTATCGGCTCCGATTTCGCAGCCTATGCGGACATATTTTTTGAATTTGCCGACGACGGAAAATTTCGCGTGCGCACTTGGGGCTCCGTCGATCCGGAATATATTGACGGGCGTCTCGGCTGGTTCTGGGAAAGAATTTGGCGCGATTTGAAAAAAGCTCCGAGCGAAAAGCGTCCCCGTGCCGATATTGACGTTTACGGGCGTTGGGGCGAACGCTGGGAATATGTTTTCGGCGCCATCGCCGGGGAAAAATGCTACGGGAACGGCGTGCTTATTGACGAAGTTTCCCTGCGCGTCTACGAGGATCCGCTCCTGATCGCCGCGTTTGATATGCGTTTTAAAAGAGGCGAAGACTTCGCTTTCGGTAATTTGCAGTGGCATTACGCAATGGAACCGGAATATCACTACCGCGATTTCCGTTTTCTCTTCGACGGTTCCATGCCGCCGAAAGATATTTTTCAAATCGTGGGCGAAGGTTTGCCGGAAGCTCTCTCCGAAATTGAAACCGAAGAGGCGGGAACGGGAGTCGTCTGCGGATATTTCAGCGGAGACCCGGCATATTATCCGGATCGCCTCGCCGTTCAAATCCACGGCGAGCTTCCCGGTTCGTTTTCCGTTTTCGGAATAAAAGGGGACAGCTTCAGAGGTGAAATTCTCTACGATAACGGCGTCGTGCTTGTCGACGGACCGTTTTTTGCGGAAGTGGACGAGGGACACGTTTCCGGAAAAATCCGCGTGGAACTTCCGGAAGACGGAGCAGGCTCGGAAAATACTCGGGTCGAGCTCGACTTGGAATTGGAAAACATTCGGCGTTCCCGCCTTTTCGACACAATTGCAAAACTTGAAGGCGAAATTTCTACCGAAAAAAATGCACCCGCCGAAAAAGAACTTTCCGAACACAAAGATACTTCCGTAATCAACGCTTCTTTTGCAGGCTCAATCACGCTCCCGGATATTCGCTCTCTTTCGGCAAATGGAAAATTTTTCGTAGAAGACGAAAATCTGTTCAATCTTCAAATCTTCGGCGGATTTTCAAAACTGCTTTCCTCTTTGAAAATAGATTTAACGACGTTCCCGATGGATAGGGCGGAGGGAACTTATTCCGTCAATAACGGAATGATTCACTTGCCGGATACGCGCATTTTCGGCGACAGCGGAGAAATCGACATTCAGGCGGATCTTTCTCTCGCCGATTTTTCAATCGACGGCGAAGCAATATTCAGAAATCTGCGCGGCACTCAAATCCCTCTCATCGGAAAATTCGTGGAGTGGGGTTCTTCGTCGACTCAGCTACTTCCCGTAAAAATCAGCGGCACTTTGGAAAATCCGGAATGGAAAATTGCCCCGAAACTTCACCGCATCTGGTCTTGGGCAATTCCCAAATCCATTTACGATCCCGAGTCTGACGGTTCCGAAGACGAGGAGGACTGACATCAAAATCGGAGCTCTCCGTTTCGCTATAAAAAATATTACCGAATAAGTAGAAAATAACATTGCCTTTCAACGTTTTTACCCTTACGGTTGGCAGAACGAATACGCGATACTTCAAAGCCGAAGTTTAAGGTTATTCACAAAGATATTATCACGGAAAGCCGCGAATAAATGTGAATAACTTTTAAAATTCGGAGGTTATTCCGTAAAAATTAACAAAGAAAACCTTTATTTTAAAAGGCTTGGAGAGGTTATTCACATAAAAACGGAAAGTTTTTGCATGTGGATAAAACTTTTGTGAATAACATAAAAATAGTTTCGACTTTTCGTAAAAAAATTACAAAACTTCTGTCAAACAAAGGAAATGGAGATTCACCTTCGGATTCCCGTTTTCGCATAACTCATTCATTTAAAAAATAAAACCGTCATGAGATCCCTGCTCACAGTTTCCGGAGTTGTATTCGCGCACATTTGCGTGTTCCTCCTTCTTGTCAACGGTTGCCGCGGTCCCGAAAGCGGCTCCGACACCTGGCACAGCGATACGAGCATTTATTCCGGCGGCGCGCGCAAATCCGGTCCCTCGGTTGCAAAACCCGCTTCGTCGACACCGGCTCCGGCTTCCGCCGTTCCCGCCGCCTCCGTTCCGGAAAAAAAGAAAGCCGTTCCCGCAGAAGAAAAAACGACACCGGCTCCGGTCGCGCCGGAAACTACGGGAAAATCGACAGTTTACCGCGTTCAAAAGGGCGACATGCTTTCGACAATTGCCGTCCGCCACGGCGTAACTCCGAAAGAAATTGCAGACGCGAACGGTATTTCTCTCAACGGCACGATTTTTGAAGGGCAAAAGCTGACAATTCCGGCTCCGAAACCGAAAGCGAAGGAAGAAAAAGTCGCGGTTTCCGGCGATGTCTACATTGTCAAAAAAGGCGATGTTCTCGGGACGATTGCTCAAAAGCACAAAATTTCCGTTGCTCAGCTGAAGAAAGCGAACAACTTGAAAAAAGACACGATTTTCGTGGGACAAAAGTTGGTGATTCCCTCCAAGGAACAGAAAAATCCGGAATCGGCGGCGGAGAAAAAGGAAACGCAGGCTGAACCTGCGGAAGCTCCGAAAACGGTGGCTCCGGCGGAAAGCGTTCCCGAGAAGTCGGAACCCGAAAAGAAGCCTGAGGAAAAGAAAGAATCTGCCGAAACGGCAAACGCCGAAGAAAATTTCGGAATGCCCGAGGGCGGCTTCGGAGAGTTCGGTTCTTCTTTTTCGGCGGACAAGTCAGAGTCCTCCGGTCCGGCAACGGGAACGCCGGCAAAATAGTTTTTTCCGGGTTCAATTCGAATAGGGATTCGAATTAATGTCTGAGCGTCCCGGCTCCTCTTCCGGCTTTCCCCGCTTCGATACAGATGCGGGGATTGTCGTTTTCTTTGTTCTGGTGTTGGCGATTTTCGGCTTGGTAATACAGACGAGTGCCGGTCAGTATTTGCGGGAATCCATGCGCCTTGAGCACGATCCGCTCTATACGTTTCGGATGCAATTAATTTACCTTGTGCCCGCGATGATTGCCGGGTTTTTCTTTTACAAGGTGAACTTGCAAAAGTTGCGAAAATACGTGTGGTGGATTGTCGGGCTGGCCTGTGTTTTGCTGATTTGCGCGCGGGTTGCGATTCCCGGAGTAAAATTTTTCGGGTCGACGTTCCCGGGCGTGGAAGTGAACGGCTCGTGGCGTTGGATTAATTTGGGTTTTCTTCGTTTTCAGGCGAGCGATTTTGCAAAAATCACGCTTGTTTTTGCCCTCGCACACTACCTCGCGGGAGCGCAACGTTTTTTGCAACACGCAAAAATAACGTGGTGGAAACCTAAGTATTTTTGTATTCCGACATCCGAGTTTCTCGGAGATTTGTTTTTCGGATTCATTAATCCGTGCCTCATCATCGGTCTGCTCTGCGGACTCGTGGCGTTGGGTCCGGACTTGGGAACAATGGCACTTTGCGCCGCCGTCGGTTTTTCCATGCTTTTTCTTTCCGGAGCCCGGTTGGCTTACCTCGTTCCCGTCGTAACGGCCGGCTTGGCGGCGTTCTCGGCAGTCGTTTATTTTTGGCCGAATCGCCTGAAGCGAATCACGGCGTTTTTGGATCCGGAAGGAACAAAATTGGAGGAAGGCTACCAACTTTGGCAGGCGTTGCTGGCGTTCGGCGGCGGCGGCTGGAAAGGCGAGGGCTTGGGAAACGGCGTGCAGTATCGTTACTTTCTTCCGGAAGCGCATACGGACTTTGTTTTTGCCGTCGTCGGAGAGGAGCTCGGCTTCGTTTTCGCCTCTACGGTGGTGCTTGTTTTTCTGTTAATTTTTTTGGTCGTGATTTTCAGGCTTCGACGCATTCCGGATGTTTTTTACTTCAATATTTGCTTGGGTGCTTTGCTTTTCATTGTTTTGCAGGCACTTATCAATATGGGTGTGGTGACGGGAATGTTGCCCACGAAAGGAATGTCGCTTCCTTTTGTCAGCTACGGCGGCAGTAATATTGTCGTAATGTTTTCGCTGACCGGGATGATGCTCAACGCAATGCGTAGTTGGCGTCGAAGCGCGTTCCCGCCGCCGGCATTTACCGGAGAGCGCGATAACGTTTTAAAAAATCGGATTTAATTTATGAGAAAAACATTCGTTATTGCTTGCGGGGGAACCGGCGGACACTTATCGCCGGGCATTGCACTTGCGGAACGCCTCACCGATCTCGGGTATCGTTGTGTTCTGATTGTGAGCCGAAAGAAAATAGATGCGCGGCTTTTGGAAAAATATCCGCAGTTGGAATTTCGCCGCGCTCCGGGCGCGGGACTGGATTTTTCGCCGATGGGTCTGCTCCGCTTTTTTTGTTCGCAGTGCTCGGCGATTGCGTTCGCGTTTGCTTTTCTTCTGAAAAATCGCCCGGCGGCTTATGTCAGTTTCGGCGGATTTATGACTTTGGGAATGGCACTTGTGTGCAAAGTGCTTTTCATTCCCGTTATTTTGCACGAAGCAAACCGCATTCCCGGCAAGGCGGTGCGCTGGATTTCCAGAATTTCCACGCGGGTTTATCTTCCGCCGGGAGTTCGCGTCAAGGGGCTTTCTCCCTTGGTTTTCCGCTCTGCGGGATTCCCGGTGCGTCGGGAAATTAAGCCGCTCGATAAGGCGAAATGCCGCCGAATGCTCGGTTTCCCCGAAAACGGTAGACTCGTGGCGATTTTCGGCGGAAGCCAAGGCGCAAAACCTCTCAACGATTGGATATTGTCCGCGTGGGAGCAGTTTTCCGCCGCCGGAATTTCCGTGCTTTGCGTGACGGGACCGGGAAAAGATATTAAAGACGCGCTTATCGAAAAAACTTCCGCTACCGGAGAACCCGTTGTCGCCCGGTTTATTCCTTTCTGCGATACGATGGCGGAAGCTCTTTCCGCCGCCGACATCGTCATTTCCCGCGCAGGCGCGGGAACGCTTGCGGAGTGCATCGCCTGCCGCGTTCCCGCAATTCTCGTTCCTTATCCGTTTGCCGCAGATAATCACCAGGCGGCAAACGCAAAATATTATCAGGAAAAAGGCGCGGGAATAATGGTGCCTCAATCCGAGATCGATTCGCTGACGGGTATCGTTCTCGAAATTATTTCCGATAAAGACCTGTTGCCGCGCTTCCGCGAAAATATCGAAAAACTGGCGCGCGAATACGTTTGGGACAATGTCGTTTCCGACCTCGTGCACTACGCCACCAAGGACCGGAAAATTCTCCGTGCCGAACAGGCATAAAAGCTTAATGAAATTCCGGACGGAAAAAGCCTTTCTCCTTCCGGAAACGCAATCTGCCCATAATTTCCGCAAACTGATTTCCACCCTAAAAAATGAGTATTTCGACTGAAAAATCCGCATGGCTTCTCGGCGTTTGCGGAATGGGCGTTGGTCCGCTCGCCGTTTACATGTGCGAGGAAGGATGGGATATTTCCGGTTGGGACGACGCGACGGATTCTCCCATGCTCGTATTTTTGGAAAAAGCGGGCGTGCGCCTGACCTCTACGCCGGATTCGGACGTTGCTCTCGTCGGGCGTTCCAGCGCCGTCAAGCCCGGGCATCCGCTCTACGATTTGGCGCGGGAACGCGGTATGCGCATGGTGCGCCGCGGGGAACTTCTCGCCGAGCGCGTGGCATCAAAAAAACTGGTAGCCGTCTGCGGAAGCCACGGGAAAACAACCACGAGCGGTATGCTCGCTCAATCCCTTATCGCGGCGGGAACGGACATCGGCTACGTGCTCGGCGGGCTCTACCGGAATCCGGCTCAGCCGCCGGCGCATTTTTCCTCGGCAACGGATTGGGTGGTAGCCGAAGTAGACGAAAGCGACGGCACCATCGCCAATTTTTCTCCCGAAATTACGGTTGCCGTCAATCTTGATTGGGATCATCCGGACTATTACCGCAGTGAGGAAGATTTGGAAAAAACGTTTCGCGATTTATTTTTGAGAACGCGAAAAGCTGTTTTCATTCCGGAAAACTCCGCGCGGCTTGAGCGCGTTGCCTCATCTGTCGAAGTGCCCGTTTTTAAGGTCGGACCGAGCGGCGATTACGCATTTCGCGTTTTGCGGGCGGGGAACACCGAAACCGTCGTAGAACTCGGCGGAAAATTCAACACGGGAACGCTGACACTTCCCGTTGCCGGACGTTTCAACATCATGAATGCCGTTTTGGCACTCGCCGCCACCGCCTATATCGGGAACGGAAAAATCGGCGTGGAGCCGCTCGGAAAATTTTCCGGAATGCGCCGTCGCCAAGATGTGCTTTACCGGGGAAATCGCCTCAAAGTCATTGCGGACTACGCGCACCACCCGACGGAAATCTCCGCGCTTTTGCGGCTTTTGCGGGAAACGCACCTCGGGCGGGTTGTCGCCGTTTTTCAGCCGCATCGTTATTCCCGCACAAGGCAATACGCTGCGGAATTTGCAAAAGCTCTTTCCGTTGCGGATGAAACTTTACTGATGCCGGTTTATTCCGCAGGGGAAGCCCACGTTCCCGGCGGCGACGCGGCGGACATTCTCGCCAACATTCCGGCGGGAACGGGAAGCATTCACCTATATTCGAATACGGCAGGGCTTCACGCTCGCCTGCGCGAAATTGTTGCCGAAAGCGAGAATACGGAAACCCTCGTCGCTTTCATCGGCGCGGGCGATATTGACCGCATCGCCGCCGCCGTTTTTGTGCGTGAACTCTGGCTCAAAGAAGCCTCCCGCACGCGCGGAGATTCGGAAGGTTTTGCCCAGCGCATGAAACGGCTTTTGCCGGCGGATACTCTTTTTGAAGAAGATAAATCCGTCGGGAAAATGACAACTTTGGGGCTCGGCGGGAACGCTCGCTTTTACGCCGAACCCGCAAACGTGAACGAACTGGAAGTGCTTCTTCGCGGAGCCGCCGTTTACGAAATTCCGGTTTTCGTGCTCGGGCGCGGATCCAATCTTCTCGTTGCGGACGAAGGTTTTTCCGGTTTGGTGATTCGCCTTTCCCGTCCGGCGTGGCGCGGCGCAAGGCGCGTCCGCCGGGGTTTCGACCCGGGCGCGGAAACGGCATCGGACGGGCGCGACCGCATCCGCGTCGGCGCGGGAACGAAGCTCAAGGAACTGTGCGGATTTGCAATGCGCGAAGGCTTGGGCGGCTTCGAGTTTTTGGAAGGAATCCCGGGAACGCTCGGCGGCGCATTGCGCATGAATGCCGGCGCGATGGGAGCTTCGATTTTCGATGTCGTCGAATCCGTTGAATGGATTATGCCCGACGGCACGCGCCACGAAGCCCGGCGCGAACAGATGAATCCCGTTTATCGCGATTGCCCGGAACTCCACGGTGCCATCGTGCTCAGTGCCGTTTTGGGCTCCAAAGAGCGCCGCTCGCTTGAAGATATTCAAAAAGTTACTTCCGCTTATGCCGAGGTGCGGCGCGATTCTCAGCCGCGGGAACGCTCTGCAGGTTGCACGTTCAGAAATCCCACGGGCATTTCCGCCGGAAAGCTCATCGACGATCTCGGGCTCAAAGGCTCAAGCGTCGGTGGCGCGGAAATTTCGGATATTCACGCCAATTTCATTATCGCAAAAGAAGGAGCCAAAGCGGCAGACATTCTTTCGCTTGTGCGACGCGTTCACGGAATAGTGAAAGCGGAATCCGGAATCGATCTTGTTCCCGAAATCGTTTTGCTGGGTTCTTCCTGGGAAAAGGAACTTTAAGCGCAAAAGTTTTTTTTTGATTTTTAATTCCGAAGTAAAAAAATGGAAGTTTCATTTGTTCAAACCGTAAAAACCGCGTTCCCGAGCGGGCTCGATACGCTGATGTTTCTTGCGTTGGCGATTGTCGGTTTTTCCGCCGGAAAAATCGCTTCGCGTGCACTTTTGAAATTTTCCGAAAAGCTCCAAGCTTGGCTTCGCGGTCGCTTCGGCGCCGCGTTTATTGTTTTAAATTCCGTTTTCCGGATGCTTCCGGTTTCGGGCTTGGCGGGCGGCGTGCTTGCGTATCGCCTGTTGCTTTTTCCCGTTCCCGCTGAAAACGAAGCGGCAAATATGCTCGCCGCCGCTTCTTTGCTCGACCGCGCATTTTGGATTTTAATCGTCATCGCGCAAACGCAATTGTTGTGGAACCTCGTGCTTTTGCCGATTCGTTTCATTCGAAAATATGCGGAAAAACACGCCGGAAGCCCGGCGTTCGCCTCGCTCGCGCCGCTGGTAGGCGCAGTTTTGAAAATCCTTATCCTGTTTTGGGGAATTTTACTCGTCGTGCGCGTGCTGACGGATACGCAACCGGCGGAAATTCTTGCCATGATAGGAATCGGCGGACTCGCGCTTAGCCTCGCTTCGCAGGATACCGTGAAAAACTTTTTCGGCACGGCGATGCTCGTCATCGATCGCCCCTTTACCGTCGGCGATATTGTTGATATAGGCACGGGAACGCCGGCAACCGTAGTCGAAATCGGCTTGAGATCCACGCGCCTGCGCACAATCGAAGATCACGAAATTTCGATTCCGAACGCGGATCTCGCCAATCGCGCAATCACGACCATTTCTTCACGCGAAAAAATTCGCCGCGTGATAAATCTCGGTCTTACTTACGATACTCCGCCGGAAAAAATCGAAGAAGCCGTCGAAATCGTAAAATCCGTTTTAAACAATTCCGGAAAGCTGGAAGCCGGAAGCGTTCCCGCCGTGTTTTTTAGCGACTTCACGGACTCCACCTTGAATATTCGCGTAATTTACGCTTTTTCGGGCTCCGATATTTCCGCCGCCAACGCTTTCGCTCACTTCGTAAATCTCGAAATTCTGCGCCGATTCAATGCCGCCGAAATTCGCTTCGCGTTCCCGACCCGAACCGTGGAGCTGATAAAAAAATAATAAAACACTCTCACAGAGCCACGGAGTTTTTGGGGAGGTTAACCACGGATAACACGGATTTTCACGGATGTTTTTTTGTGAGGTCTAAGTGTTTATTCTAAAAAACGTTCCCGCGTGGAAGGCTGGAAAGTTTTGACTCCTCCACCACGCCTTCGGCGCGCCCCCCCCCTAGCAAGGGGAGGAGCTTCTGATTTTCTTTTTTTAGATTTTTAAAAAAGCTCTCCCTCTTACCAAGAGCGAGGGGACCGCAAGCGAAGCGCAGCGGTGAGGGCGTTCCCGCAACTTTCATCCGTGTTGTTCCGTGCTTTCCGTGGTTAAACCCCTCAAAAAATCGCGTTCCCGCACGAAATAAAAAGTTTTCATTTTGTAAACTTTTCTTGCGTTCTCTTCAAAATTTTGTCCCAATACAAAAACACATGAAAATCCTTGGTATTCCGCTTCTCGTTGATTACGCCAATCGCCACCCGACTTCCCGGGCGGCGATTGCCAAGTGGAAAAAACGAGTGGAGGCTGCACAGTGGAAAAATCACGCAGAACTGAAAGAAATGTTCCCGTCTGCGGATTACATTTCGTCTCAAAAATTCTATGTGTTTAATATCGGCGGAAATAAAACAAGGCTCTGCGCGGTTGTTTCGTTCAATGCGGGCATGGCTCTCGTTGAATGGATCGGAACGCATGCGGAATATTCAAAGAAAAATTTTAATTAAGGAGAAACGCTCTGATGAAAGTGGAATTGTCATTGATTAAAACGAAGTCGGATTACGAAAAAGCTCTCGACCGGATTCGTCCCCTGATGCGAAAAGGCGATGAAATTTCGGATGATGAGCTTTGTGAACTACGTGCACTCGGAGCATTAATAGAAGCTTACGAAAACGAGTATTACCCGTGGAAAGATGAAAACATAACGGCAAGAGATGTCGTCTTGTCCGTCATGAAAGAGCGCGGTTTGAGGCAATGTGATCTGGTTCCGTATTTCGGAAGTAAAAGTGCCGTTTCTCTTTTTATTAACGGAAAACGGGGCATACCTGTTTCGGCTATACGCGGCTTTTCCCGAGCGTTCCATGTCCCGACGGAGTTGTTGTTGGCATAAAAATCCTTCAGGGTTTAACGGGAAAGTCCTGACTCCTCTACCACGCCTTAGCAAGGGGAGGAGCTTCTGATTTCCTTTTTTTAGATTTTTAAAAAGCTCTCCCTCTTGCTAAGAGGGAGGGGACCGCAAGCGAAGCGGTGAGGGCGTTCCCGCAGCACCTTACACAATTTACGAAAGAACAGCTTGTGGCTTATTAAAGCTTGCTGAAAATATTTATATCAACTACTATTTAAGTAGTATTTTATTTTTTGAGAATTTCTGCGGCGTGCGCAGTGTCGGCGGGTAAGAGGCTTTCATGTCAATACCCAAGGGCATAAAAGATGCGGTAATGATTACTGCGGCAGTGTTCACCATAATCAAGATAACAATCGAGATTATCGAGCTACTTTGTCGTTGGTTGATTTAGCTGACGTCTTTCCCGCCTTCGGGCGGGTTTTGTGCGCGCCCGTGAAAAAAAACAGGGCTTTCGGTTTTTTCACCGAAAGCCTTGTCTTTGCTTCCTGAGTCAATACCCAATGACATAAAAGAAGCAACTGCACGAAATAAACGGCTTCCTTCAAGAAAAAGCAAGCAAGAAGCGAATAAAACTTGTCGTCCCCCTCTCAAGACAAAAAAAGCTCTCCCTCTTACCAAGAGGGAGGGGACCGCAAGCGAAGCGCAGCGGTGAGGGCGTTTCCGTAGCTTTCATCCGTGTTGCTCCGTGCTTTCCGTGGTTAAACCCTCAAAAAATCGCGTTCCCGCACGAAATAAAAGTTTTGCGTTTGCGCGGGAACGGCGTAAAATCCCCGCAACAAAATAGACTTTTTGCCCCCACAAAAACCTTAACACCCTTTTTTATTCTAGCTATGAAACTCCGTTCTACGCTCCTTTTTGCAGCGGCATCTTTCACCGCGTCCGCCCTCGCTCCCGTCGCGATAACGACCTCCGCGTTCTTCGCGGCATCAAGCTTGGTCATGCATGCGGAAGATTTAACGGTGAGCGGAGATACGGAAATATCCGAGTCTAAAACGTATGACGGAATTAACGTTGTTACGGCTTCGACGATTGTTGTCAATGAAGGTGTAGTATTGACTGCATCCCGTTATACGGGGGCGGATGACAGTGGGGCAACGACGTCTTTGATTGTTGACGGAACAATGACCGTGACGGGTACGGCAACTGATGGGAGCAGTGGTCACAATGGAAGCTTTAATCTTTCTCATTGGGGTGCGGGAGGCACCGGAGTGATCAACGGGACTTTGAATCTTAATTCCGGAGTGTCTGTGAAAGACGGAAAAGGAGTCTTGACCGTCAACAACGGCGGAGTTGTGAATTTTGTAGAAGGGATTAGTTTCTCTGGTCAAGGGGGGGGGATTACTCTCCAAATGAACGAGGGCGGGCGAATGAATGTCGGTGCTGGAGGAATTAGTGCGACAACGAATGCGTCGTGGATCGCGTCGTCGGGGTATAATACACCCGTAGAAATTGTTCTTAACGGGGGGACCTTGGGGATTTTGAAAGGTCCCAGTGCTTCTTCTTCGTGGTCTACGGATAGAGGTTTTACGCTTGGAAAATCTGTAACGTTTGATACAACCGTCTATGCGATGGAGTCCGATGGGAATTCCTCATCGGCAACAACGGAGGGCGGAACGATAAACTTGAACGGGCGGATAAATCTTAAAAACGATTCAAAGCTGATAGTTACAGGTCTAGGGAAGGTGGTTTTAGGCGAAAGTTTTATTTTCGGGTTGGATGGAGATAGTCTAAACGGAACGACGTTTTCTCTCGCAGATGTCAGTACGGGAACGCTTGAGCTTCCAAATCAATTTGGCGAAAATAATTTTTATTGGAACGGAATTGTGCTTCCTGGACGTGTTTCTGTTGACACTTCAAAGTTGGCTTCGGAAGGTATCGTTTCTTTTTCCGGAGAAGCGTTAAACCTCGTTTGGAACGGAGGAAGCTCGGGCACTTGGGAGATTGGTGGAACATCTAATTTGTGGCTGAACGGAACGGAGGCTTCAGATTTCCAAAATATTGATAGTGTTGAATTCACCGATAGCACGACTAACGGAACAATTGACGTTGCCTCCGCCGTTACCGTTACAGATTTTACTGTTAGTTCCGGAATTCATACCCTTACAAGAAGCAACGACGGGTATGTTGTAGTCAGTGGGGTTGCGACCGTTAAAAACGGTGGGACCCTGATATTGGATTCTCAGACTGATCATGTCGGCTTGATACGCGGAGCTATTACGGTAGAAGACGGTGGGACTCTTCAGTTTAATAAAAAAGACATTACCGGTTATAACGGCGGTGTAAATTCTCTCCATACAATTACAATTAATTCCGGGGGAAAATTGGTCTTAAACTCCGGTGGAAACGAAACCTTTGCGGGAACGTTAAATCTCAACGGAACTCTTGAAGCCGCAAGCGGGTCTTCCGGAAACCAGTGGGATATATTCGGAGGAAATTCAGAAATTATCGTTGGCGCAAATGCTGATGCGAAAATTGCATCAGGGCTCGTGCTTCGTCTGCGTCGAGATGATGCGTCCATTGAAGTTGGAGAGAACGGAAATTTGAGGATTGAATCCGCTATTGTCAAAAATAGCGGCAATGGGGTTTTGCATAAGCGAGGAGTAGGGACTTTAATCTATTCTGGATCTAGACTAGATATAAGTAGATTTGCGATTGACAACGGGGCAGTAGAATTTGCTTGGGAAAAAGGGCAAAGCTTTACACAACAAGAGGGGATGATTTTTACTGGTACTGGAAGAATGGTTATTTCTTCCGGAAAGCTGATTTTGACAAACGGGGGAAATAATTTTACCGGAACGGTTGAGATTGGGAATGGTGGAACGTTGGAATTAGGTGCTTCTGCCAAACTTATGACAGGTTACGCGAACGGTTCACGCCTCTATGTCTATGAAGGAGGTGTGTTGCGGTTGGACAACTTTGCTTATAATCAATTGGGCGGATCACCGGACTACGCTAGTCATCGAGTCCTTGATGGCGGCTCAATTATCATTACAGGGGCAACGTCTGAATCAGGGCAAGGATTTACCGTTACTGAAAAAGGAGGAAGTTTTGTTATAGAGAAGGCAGACACAACCGTAACACTTGGTGGGAATGGAAATACCTCTACGGCTATTTTGAGTGGAAACGGTAGCTTAAAATTGGGAGGTTCGGGAAATATTGTTTTCAATAAGAGCGCAGGTCAGATTGCAATTTCCGGAACAGGCTCTCTCGAGAAAGTTGGAGCGGGCACTCTTACGCTTAATTGTCAGGGGAATACTTTCTCCGGAGGAGTAAAAGTTTCAGCGGGGACACTTGTTATTAAAGAAACCTCTGTTTTAGGAGCTTCTAAGAAAGTAACCCTTTCCGGTGGTATTCTTAAAGGTGAGTCCGCGTCGGTGGTCATTGATAGCGAATCGTCGGTTATTGTTTCTTCGAGTGGCTCTTCTTTGGGAACAATTACGTTGAACGGAGGAACTCTTGCTTATACGGAAAAAACTTCATTGGCTCTTTTGAGCGATGTTACTTTAACATCAGGTGTTTTGGATTTATCTCACATTGCGTTCGATGAGAGTGATTATACGATGACACTCTTTACGGGTGCTTCGGAGGCTGTGTTGTCTGCCCTTAGCTCAGATGCAATTACAAAAACGGTTGATGGGACCTTCGATTTATCTGACGGAAACATCGTATTTACTGTCGCTGAAGGTTTAAGATTCCTTCGCTGGGATTTGGATGCTGAAGACCAAACTTGGGACGCTGATTCTTTCAGTGGAAAGGCTTTTTCTGCAGGAAAAAAAGTCCTGTTCGGGACGGCGGACGGAGAAAAAGACGTAACGATTACTGCCGCCGTTTCTTCTTCAAATGTTGTCGTGGACGCGGGAGCTGCGGGGACGTATGACTTTGTCGGCAGTCAATACCTTACGGCGACGGCGGTCGAAGTTCGTAGTGGGACGCTGATTCTTAATGAGCTTTCTGACAGCAATTTTCCGATTGGCACGGTAACGGTTAAAGACGGTGCAAGTTTAGTGCTTAATTCTGATAATTCCGGTTTTGACTCTATTACTTTGGATTCCGGTGCCTCGCTTGTTCTCAAAACGAATACGGCGTTCAAAAATGCAGGGAATAAAGCGACCGGTGGTGCGATTCTTGGTTTGGGAACGATAGTTGTTGATTTGACGGACAAGGATTCTGTTCTCAATTTGACGGAAGCTAGCAATAGAAATTTAGCAGGGGGACTTTCAAATACCGATGCAGATCGTTTTACGGGAAGTGTGCGTATTAAACAAGGGACAGTAAATTTTTCGGAAAGCCGGGATCAGAAATATAAGGCGATAAAATGGAATGTTGAAGACGGCGGGCGTATTTTGATCTCCGGAGAAAAAGCTAACGAGAATATCGTAGCCGGTTTAATCCTTGCGGGAACGGGAATCGAGGGCGCAACCGACGCGGAGAAGAAGGCGGCGATTGCTTTCACTGAAACTACGGGGGCTATCACAGCAAACGTTTCACTTTCCGATGACGCAACTATTTATGTCGCATCCGGGAAGACGGGAACGTTTAGCGGAGGGTGGAACAGCAACGGACATGCTCTGACGGTTTCTGGCTCGGGAACACTGGAAATTCGCAATACTGCCGGAAATTCTGGGGCATCTAAGGTTTTTAATGATGTTTACTTGAACGCAGGGGTAACGTTGTCAATGTTTTCTGCGGAATCAACAACTGCCGCTACAACGATTGGTAATTTGATTTTAAAGGGGGATGCAAATCTACAATCAAATAATCACGCTGGGTATTGGAAGGTAAGTTCTCTTTCGCTGGGTAGTTCTGTTTCATCTGCGGAACTTACTCTCAAAGATACTCACAGTTCAAATCATATTTCTCTGTTTGAGTTTGGAGCAGAGGGCGTCAATGGAGGAAACTTCGTTGGGACAATTAAGATTAGTCAGGAAAACACAGGGTCTTACCGACATGTTGCGGCGATTCTATCCGGAGAGACTGTTGCAGAAAAGGCGGCGATTTCATTTTTGGATGCAAAGTCGCATGCAACTGAAACTTCAGTTCTTTCTTTGGGTGTTAATGCAAATAGCGTAACTATTGGGGGGATAGAAAGCTCTGAATTCTTTTCCGGATTAGAAAATCGCCTTGCTGTTTTCTCCGGAACGATTGCTACTCAGACAGAAGGGAATAAAGCTTCATCGTTTCAGACAAGTTGGATTAGGAATGCGGCTGTTCGCACACTTGAAATTGAGACAGCGGAAAGCAAGGAGTACACGTTCCATGGGCAATTTCTGAATAATTTGAACCTCGTTAAGAGCGGAGCGGGAACGCAGATTTTGGCGGGAACGAGTGCTTCCTTTGACGGAACGGCGTCCGTTACAGGCGGTTCTCTTGTTCTGAAAAATGCACAGGCGCTTGGCTCTTCGGGAAGTGTTTCGGTTTCCGAAAACGCGATTCTTTCGCTCACGACGGCAGACACGGATACGGCAGAAAGCTTTGCTTTCAGTAAAGCCGTTTCCGGGGCGGGAACGCTTAAGAAAGAAGGAGCAGGGGTCGCAAAAGCGACAGGTGCACTAAGTGTCGGCACACTTGATATTTCCGAAGGCTCGCTGGTCTTGGGGGCAGACAGTTTCGTAGGCGGAATTTCCGGCTCGGCAACGCTTGAAGGCAATAGCGCGGAACGTGTCCTTTCTCTTACGGGAACGGCAGGAAAAACGTTCTCGGGAACGATTAAGAATTTGAACATCACCTCTTCCGGGACGCAGACGTTTACTGATGTGAAGTGGCAGGGTGCGGAAGCGGACTTTGCTTATACGGGAACGCTTAAGGTTGCGGCAGGAACGCTGACGATAAGCGGAGAAAATTCCGGGTTCTCCGGAAAAGTCGAAATGGCAGGAGGAGCTATCGAGGGAACGCTTCAGCTTGGCGTGAATGCGACGCTGACCGCTACTGCCGCCGGAGCATCTTTCGTTGACAATCTCACGCTCTCGGGCGGAAGCACGGTTGAGTGGACGAAACTTCATTCGGAAGGTGAAGGTGCAACTCAGAAGCAATGGTTCAGCGTCGGAACCTTGAATTTGGCGGGAACGGAAGATGCCGTTGTTTTGTTCAAAATTGCGGATTCGTTGACTCCTGCCGGAGCTGGCGGAAATTACACGAAGTATACTCTTTTCGAATTTGATAAGGTTCAAAACAACGGAACGGATATTGCGTCTTCAGATTTGTCCGGAAAAACGTCAGCAGAATTGTTTGCTGCTTTGGGCGGAAATATCAAATTGGTTGATTCTACGGGAGGAGATTACGGTTGGACCGGCATCGTCTTGGATTATGTAGAGGGAGCTTCCGGAGAAAAGGGTAAAATCCAAATTTATCAATCGGCTCTTGCTCAGGAATTGCATTGGGTAGGAGATGGCGATGCGGAAGGCGGCTGGACGCAGACGGATGTCTGGGCAGATGAGTCTGAAACGAAGACGACATTCACTGCAATGTCAAGTGTAACGCTTGAGGAAATTGACGATTTGGCACGCACAATTACCGTAAGCGGAATTATTGAGCCGGCATCTATTTCGGTAACGGGTGGGAATTATACCTTGAAGCTTGCCGAAGATGCGGCGGCTGGTAGCACGATTAAAGGATCGGCAAATCTTTATGTTTCCGGCGGAACATTGACTGTGGATTTGACGAACACCTTTAACGGCGGCGCACAAATTCTGACCGGAGCTACGGTTAATGTCGGCGCGAATGCCGCACTCGGAACCGGAGAAGTCCAACTCTCCGGGTCTCTGAATTTCAAAGAAGGCGTTACGGAATTTAAAAATGCGCTTTCAAATTATAACGGAAGCGCAGGGGCTGTCACGAAAGACGGAGAGACCGTTTTGACGCTTTCCGGGGATCGTTCGCAGTTTACGGGAACGCTCGATGTGAACGCGGGAACGGTGGTGCTTGCGAACGGCAAGGGAACGGAAAAATTCTTGTCGATTGATATCGCAGAGGGCGCAACGGTCGCGGCGTGGGGAGATGCTAAAGACCAGTCCGGCTCTTGGGGGGCTTACAAAACGAGTAGCCTAATGCTCGGGCAAGTTTCCGGTGCGGGGACGCTTCTTGTCAATTCTCCGATTTCGCTCGGCGAAAAAACGTTCTTCTCGCTTGATTTGACCGGGTCGACATTCACGGGAACGGTTGAATTGAATGCAGTGGATTTGGCTGTCGGAACGGAGGAAAACTTCGCCGAAGCAAAAGCGAGTAAGCTTGCTGATGCAACTGTAGTTCGTTTGGCAAATAATGCTTCTTTGAATTTCTTTAACGATTCTCAAACGGGGTTTGCCAAAAATATTGAAGTCGCTGATTCCAATGGAGCGATTCGTGCTTATCAAAGCAATTCCGGTGTTATAATTTCTGGAGATGTTTATGGTGCGGGAACGTTAACACTTGCTAAAGACGGAGGAACGGTTAAGTTCACCGGCTCTGTCGGAACAGAAGAATCTTCTCTTGGCGGTCTGGTGCTTTTGGAAGGAAAAAATGATTCGGGTGTGGTCGTTTCTGCAATTGAAATTTCCGGTGAAAACAGCTCGATCAACGTTTCCGGAGATGTTGTTCTCTCCGGGGCGTCAGCAACAATCAATACAAACGGAACAATTGGCGGAACGTTGACGGTCAACGGAGCGCAGTCTACTCTCACACTGGGAGGAGACCTTAAAATCGGTAGTTTTGATCGAGTCCAGGTTTCCGGAGGCGACGGTCGCTCGACGTCTATTCTTGAAGGTGCAATGGTTTCTGTAAAGGGAACGGTTGCATTCGGGAATTATGAAAATTTGGATATTAAAAAGTCTGCAACGTTTTCCTCTCAAACAATCACGAATACATGGGGATTGACCGTCTCTCTTGCCGAAGATGCAAGATTGAGTGCAGGTGAACTCTCTTTAAATACACCATCTTCGGACGCAGGACGTGTTGGATTGTTTGCGGGAACGGGAGATAATATTTCTGTTGAACTTGGAAAAATCAGCCTCGGCGGAGACGTTTCTCGTGTAAGTTTTGAAAACGTTTCCGTCAAAATCGGAGCGGACGGAATTGTCGGTTCCGGAGACCAAAAGTTTATTCAATTCAAAGATGCAACCGTTTCCGTTCTCGGAGAAGCTATGGGCTGGGCGGCTGATGCGAACGTAAAGCTCAACGGCGGGGCGACGACGTTTGATGTAGGCGAAGGGCAGGAAATTACGCTCAACGGCACAATCACGGAAGCCGTCGAAACGGAGACGGGAACCGAAGGCGAAGAAGGCTATGTCGCCGCGACTTCGTCCGCGCTCATCAAAAACGGTGCGGGAACGCTCACGCTCGGTAAGGCAAATGCCAACAAGGGCGGCACGACACTCAACGCGGGAACGCTCAAATTCACGAGCAAGGACGGTGTAACGCTCTCCGGCTCCTACACTTTTGCGGACGGGATGCTCGCCGCAGGCGAAGGCACGACGCTCACGCTCGGCGCGGGAACGGCATTCTCCGGCGCAGTCGTTTATACGAACGACAAGAACGGCAAACTCCTTGTTTCCGAAGATCTCTCAATCACGGGCGAAGGCAATTCCCTCACCTTGCACGAAAAGGCGAATGTGGAAATCGCTTCCGGGAAAACCTTGTCGCTCGGCGCGTTGAGCTTCACCGGGAACGGTTCGAAAATCGGAGGTGAAGGCACGCTTTCCCTCGCGGGAACGGTCGCGGTCGACAACAATCGCACGAACACAATCACGAGCGGGTTGGCGTTGTCCGAAAACACGGTTTTGGCAATTTCCAAAGGCACGCTTGAAATTGAGTCTGAAGATATTTCGACAGGCGGCAAAACGCTGACGAAGACCGGCGCGGGAACGCTCACGCTGAACACGGATGCGGTTTATGATTTTGACGGCTCGTTCAGCCTGCAGGGCGGCACGGTCAATGTCGGTTCGCGCGAGTTGACGATCAGCGACACGCACTCCTTCGAATTGGCGAACGGGGCGACCTTGGAAGGCGATCTCGTCCTCGAAAAAGGTTCGTCCGCAACGCTCGGCGCGGGAAAAATTACGAGCGATGTTACGCTCTCGGGCGCGACGCTTGAGTTTTCCGGCGCAACATCCGTCGGCGGCAAGCTGTTATGGACGGATTCCAATACCATCACCTTGGACGCGGAATTCCGCAAAACCATCACGTCCACACCCTACACACTGATTTCGTTTGATTCGAAGGAAGGCGACAACGCGAACCTGACCTTCACCGATGTCGAAATCTACGGTCGCCGCAGTTTCACGCTGGATATCGGCGAAAAGAAAATCGACCTCCTCGCCACGGGAACGCTCGTTTGGAACGCAAATGTCGCGACGTGGACGACGAACTCCGAAGAAGAAGCGGACTGGACGCTTGAACAAACCTCCGGCAATACGACTTCCGCATTTTTGGCAAATGACTACGTCGAATTCCGCGACAGCGGAAGCATCGTCATCGCCGACGATACGATTCAAACCTCCGGCGTGGTCTTCAATATCGCCAACAACGGCTCTTTCCGCCTAAACGCGCCGACTCCGGCAACGGGCGAGGACGGGCAACCCACCGAAGAGCAGAAAATCGTCAAGCTCACGGACGCGGTCTACGACAACGGCAACACGACCGGAAAGAGTGCCGGGCTGACTGTGGTCGCGGGCAATGTTACTATCGGAAATTACATTGTAAACGATCTTTCCTCGGTAACGATTTCTTCCGGCTCGCTGACAGTTTTCAATGTCGACGCGCTCGGAATCGTCGATAAAACGGATTCCGAGAACGAAAAAATCGCGACGCTCACCATCGGCGGCGGCGTGAACGACGACGGCACACCGAAGTCCGCAACGCTCAATATCTCGCTTCCCGGAGACGATGAGAAAACGGAAGACGTGAACGAATCCGTCGGCATCGTTGACCAAAAAGTGGCAATCGTCAACGCGGGCATCATCAGCGTCGTTAACGCAAATACGACGGTTGAAGTTTCCGGCGCAATCAGCGGCGCGAACGCGAAACTGACGAAGACGGGCTGGGGCGCACTCAAAATCAAGCGCGACTCGACGCTCGGCATGCTCGCCGTGGACAGCGGGCGTCTCGAATTGGTCGGGAACGCGGACGCGGCACTTTCGATTAAATCCGTCCAAATCGGCAATCAGGGCGAAATGTTCCTCGTCGGCGATACGGACGGTGCGAACACGAGGCTCGACGCGCTCACGGTCAACGGCAAGCTCACGGTAACGGACGGCAATACGGAAACGCCCGGCCTCGGCGCGTATCGCACGGGAACGCTTCAGGGCTCCGGCAATATTTCCGGCAATCTTTATATCGGCGAGGACACGAGCTTTGACGTTGTGACGAACAATGCCGACGGTTCGTCTACGACGACGAATTACAAGGGCACGGCGGTTTCCGGTAATCTCACGCTTACGGGAAGCATCGCCTCCTACGGCACGGAAGATGCCGCGCTCTACAAGAAGGGCACGGGAACGCTGACTTTGGTTTCTGCCGAAAAAGAAAACGACGTTCCGAAAGCGTTTACGCTCGATGCGTCCGTGATCCACGAAGCGGGAACGCTCGCATTTACTCACGGCGGCGTAATTTCTAAAAATTACACGATTGCGGAAAACGCGACGGCGAAGCTGAGCTTTAACGGCGTGAACGCAAGCGAACTTTCCGCCGGGATTACGCTCGGCACGGGAAGTAGCACGACGATTGAAAACTCCGGAAACGGCACGCTCAAAATCAACGGCGTCAGCTCCTCGGGAACGACGAAAACCACGCTTGCCGGAACGAACATCACGCTCTCCGGCGACACGGTCGATTTCGGTAAACTCACGAAGATTGACGATACCGGAGTGCTCAGCGCACTTTACGTCAACGCGAACAACGTAAAAGTTGACGCCACGACGTTCACGGCGGGCTATGTCGCGTTCGGCAACGGTGCAAGCCTCACGATTTCCAAAGACACGACGGCGACTGCAAACGCGCTCTACGTCGGAGAAAGCGTTTCCGCAACGCTCGACTTGACGGACGGGGCGAAATTCTCGGTCGGCACGGATGAAGAAATTTCCGTCTTCGGCGGCACGGGAACGCTCAATGTCAAGGGCGGCACACTCGAACTCAAAGGCGCAACTTACGGTGATGAAGATGCTCCGTCCATCGTGCTCGATGATGCGACTTTGGCATTTAACGTAACGGGAGCGGAAGACGCGGTTGGCGCGTATCTTGACGGAGTCAGCACGGCTGAGGGCTCGACGGGAACGATTGAAAAAACCGGCGCGGGAACGCTCATGGTCATGGAAGGACTCGTGGAGCTTGTCTTTGGCGGCGAAGTGCAGGATTTGTCTTTCGACGGAGAAATTTCCGTTACCGAAGGCAATATGATGCTGTTTGCAACGGCATCGCAGGCGGAAGTGGAAATCGCTTCCGACACAGCATTGGAATTTGCCGGAAGCGCGGAATTGGCGGATTCTGTTGACGGCGTGAACACACTCGCGGAATCGCTTTCCGGCGCGGGAACGCTCAACGTCTCCGGCGAACTTTACGTAAACGACGCAGACTCTGCGTTTAACGGCACGATCAAGGCTTCCGGCGGGACACTTTACGTTTCCGGTGCTACTTCGGATTGGATGGCAAACGGCACGGATCGCGTTCTCTTTATAGAAAGCGGAACGCCGCTCGTCGGCACGGGAACGGCTGCCGGAAAGATTGCCACCTATGACGGAAGCGCGACGCTGACGGCGGTTTCGCTCAGCGGACGCAGTATTTTCGACGGCGCGGCGGAAGACAAGGCACTCACTGTCAAGGAAGTTTCCGCTACGGCGGGCTCCCATCTCACGCTTCAGGGCTATGGCACGCTCGGCGCAATGAAGTTTGCCGAAGCAAACACGGATAATACAATCGTAATTGGTTCCGGTGCAAACTGGACAATTGACGGAAAATCCGAAAACTTGGAGAAACTTTCCGTTTCCGGCTTGGTAACGGTTGCGCATACGGGGGCTCTCGGGAGCGCGAAAGTGCTTTCTTCCGGAAAGATTATTTTCGACGCGGAAGGAACTTATGCAAATCTGTTTAATCTCGACAAGGGAGCCGTTATCGAAGCGAAGAAAAATACGAGCCTGACGGGAAGTTTCTGGCACACCGACGGATCGAATCCCGCTGTAACCTTTGTCGCAGGTGAGAATGCGAAACTGACGCTTTCCGATTCGTTTATAGACTGGACAACTCCGACTTTTGAAACGAAGGATGCTACGGCAACCATCGCCGTAGATGTAACTTCTTCCGTGAAGATATTGAATTCCGGCTCCAAGCTTTCCGGCGCGGGAACCTTTGAAAAGCTCGGCGATAAAAAATTGTTGATTACGGCTGACGCGGGAACAATCGGCGCAGTTGCGGTAACGGCGGGAACGCTCGAGTTCGGCGCGAACGCCAAGCTCGCCGTCGCCGAAGGCGGCGCGGGAACGCTCTCCGTCGCCAAAGACGCGATTTTGGAAATCGCAGGAACGAAGCTCGGAGACTGGAAGCTGACGGGCGAAGGTTCCGCGAAAGTCTCGGGAACCGCTTCGCTCGGCGTAATTTCGTCCGCTAAGGACGTTGCGCTTTCGGGACAACTTTCCGTTTCGGGAAATATCTCCGATTCGTCGCTTAAATTTGCCGATGAAAACACCAAGTTGACCACGACGGGAACGGCGGCGCAAAGCGTCACGGGAACGCTTTCCGGCGCGACGGTTACACTCGTCAACGAAAACAAGGCGGGCGTAACGTATGATGCGGCTTTGGCAAACGACGTAAACACGCTTGTTTTGACGGCGGCTTCCGGAGTCAACGGTGCTGTGATGAACGCCGCTTATGCGGGCTCGCTCACAAAAACGCTCGATGGCGAATGGACGGTTTCCGATTATACTTTCGGCAAAACTGCGGATCAGAAACTGACGGTTTCCGGCGGAACTTTGATCTGGAAGGGCGTAAAACTTGAAGCCAACGCCGGCGCGATTTCTCTCGAAAAAAGCGCGACCTTGAAAATCAACGGGCTTGCAAGCGGCGATACGCTTTCCGCCGAAATCGACGGCAACGGCACGCTTGAAATTGCGGGCACGGGAACGGCGGCAACCCCGCTGAAGCTTGATACGACTGCCGCGAGCGACAGCAAATGGATGCTCCATGTTTCCGGCGGTAGCCAAGTGCAAACAAGCAAGAATCTGCCGGGCGCACTTTGGATTGAAGGCGAAGGCTCGGTGCTCGATTTGAATTATGCCTCGGAGCAAACGGTTGAAAACTCGCGCTATTTGGTTTCTTCCGGCGCGACGCTGAAACTTTCCGGCACGGGAACGCTCACGCTTAAAGATTCCGGAGACTCGACGAATCCGCACACCGTTAGCGGAACCGTGGAAATTTCCGACGGAAAATTGGTTCAAAGCGGAAATGTCGCTTGGGATCCGTATGGCACGGTGGAAATCGGAACGGACGGCGAACTCGCCGTAAACGTTGGCGGTAGCGTGAACAACAACAATGCCACGCTGGAGGGTGACGGAAAATTGACGATCGAAAAGACAGCCGCTTCCGGCTATCGCTTCGGCGGAGAAATTTCCGGTTTCGCCGGAACGGTCGATATTCAGAGCGGCGCGACGGTGAAGCTTGCCAAGCAACTCTTCGACAACGCGGAAGTGAAGGTTGACGGAACGTTGAACCTTGAACTTTCCGGAACGCCCGTCAACGATCAGGGAGAAATCGTTCCCCGCAATCTGAAAAATATCTCCGGCGCGGGAACGCTCGTCATTGCTGCACCGGACGACTTCTACACGCGCTACGGTATCTATGACTACGATACGACGACGAATACCTTTGCGGGAACGCTTAAGGTAGAAAGCGGCGTGCTTTCCGTTGAGGCGGATAAAGCGACAAGCCTTGCGGCAACAAAGGTAGAGGTCGGCGGAACTTCCCCGGCAGAATACTATGAAGGAATGTGGCAGGGCGCGTCGTGGGTCGGAATCACGACCGGCGGCTTCCTGCAGCTCAAAGACGGCAACAACTACGACGTTGCCTCGCTTTACGGTAACGCGAAATTCAATTTCGGAGACAAGGCGGGAACGATTTATTCCGGCGGAACATTCCGCGCCGCAAAGGATTTCGGTGTCGGCAAGAATAATCTGTTCGTGCTGGATAACGCAACGCTGACGCTCACGAACGGCGCATCGGTTGACGGCGGAGTTTTTGTCAAATCCGACGGCTCACTCGTCGTGGATTATACGGCGACGCCCGGCTCTGCGGCTCTGCGCGCGCTTTCGGCAAGCTCGGAAAATTCCGGGCTTACGGGCAACCTCACACTGAACGGGATTTTGAAAATTCTCGTTACGGACGATGCGGTTAATACCGGAGCGTTGCTTGATGTCGGCGGGAAAGTTTATCTTTCCACGGACGGCGGGAACGCCTCAAAGATTGAGCTTGAAGTTACCGGAACGGAAAGCCTCGACAACAAACGCGTCGTCGTTCTCGGCGGCGAATACGGCGGAAACGTCGATCCGAATACGGTGGTCGAAGTTACGGATTCTGCCGGAAACCGCTACAAGGTGACGCGCGACGTGAACGGGCAAATCGTGATCCTCAATGCGGCAACGGAATACTCGGATGTTCCGTCCGGCTTGAGCGGGCTTGCTTCCGTGCTCCGTGAGGCAAATTCGCCGCTTTGGGATTATGTTCAGGGAGACTTGGCGAAAAGCGACGAACGCTTGGTCGGGCTTTCGCCGGTGTCTTTCGGTAGCTTGGTCGAAATGCAGAGCGGCTTTGCGGCTCTTGAAAACGATTTGTTGCGGGAACGCCTCGAACAACGCCGCTACGAACGCGCATTTATTTCCGACAAAAAGAACACGTTCAAACCGTTCGTGAACATCGTCGGCTCCGAGCGTGAAGGCGACGGGAACGGCACGGAATCCGCCAACTACGATATTTCCCACACGGGGATTCTCGGCGGCTTCGACGTTGCCGTGTCGAACAACACCGTTTTCGGCGTGAGCCTCGGCTTCGATTTCGCGAAGGCGGACTTGCACGGCGGTGCCGGCAAGCACGAAGGCAATAGCACGCGCTTCGGCGTTTACGGAATGTCGGTATTTGAAAATACCTACTTCGGCTACGGCTTGAGCGCGGGCGCAACCTCGTTCGAAACAAAGCGCAACTCCGGCTACAACGGCGAAACGCTCTCCGGCTCTACAGACGGGAACGACATCAACGCGTCGCTTCTCTTCGGCGCGGGCTGGACGCTCGACAAGGAACGCGGAATCGACCTCGCTCCGTATGTTGGTCTCGACTTCGGCTACGCTTACGCGGACGGATTTAAGGAAGAAGGCGGACGCCAGACGGCTCTCGACGTCGACAAAACGGAACGCCTCTCCCTGCGCGGAAAACTCGGTGCCACGCTCAGCTGGCGCGCAACGGGAAGCCTCCGCTTCAGCCTCGACGCGGCATTCGCGCACGAATTCCTCGATTCCGACATCGACGTGGATGCGGCGTTTGCTTCCGGCGATTTGCGCGGAAAATCCTTCTCCTCGACGGCGTATCTGATGGACGAAAACACGATTCAGATCGGTCCGCGCTTTGATTACCGCGTTGACGAAACGTGGTCCGTCAGCGGCGGTTATTCCTATGAAACCGACCTTGACGACACGGCGACGCACTCTGCGAACCTCGGTGTCCGGGCGCGCTTCTAAAAGCGTTCGGCACTTCCCGGAAAACGTTCCCGCGGCTCCGGTCGCGGGAACGTTTTTTTTCGCGACAAGCCGCGAAGCCGCAAAGTTTTTGGGAACCACGGATGAACACCGAATTACACGGATCTTTTACAGCAAAGTTTTTTTTGCGACTTGGCGTCTTTGCGCGAGAATTTCTTAGCCTTGTGTGAAGACTCATTTTGCTTCGCACATAAAGCGTCCTGCGGCGAAAATTTCTTTTTTTGTTCGCACAAACTTCACGCTGCAAGCGACAGGTAAGCGACGCGTGGAGCCATGTCGCTTTTCCCTTTAAGCTTGGTTGGATTCGCGATATTGTTTCCCGCGATGAAAATTGCAAAAAATACAGTCGTTGAATTTGAATACACGTTAAAAGACAAAGACGGGAACGTTATTGATTCCTCCGCAGGGCGCGAAGCGCTTCGGTATCTCCAAGGAGCCGGAAATATTATTCCCGGCTTGGAAAAGGAAATGGAAGGGCTCGGCGTCGGCGATAAAAAGCACGTGGAAGTGGCTCCGGAAGAAGGCTACGGCGTTTCCGACCCGAATTTGGTAATTGAGGTTCCGCGCAGCAGTATTCAGTTCCCGGGAACGATAGAGCTCGGAATGCGCTTTCACGCGCAGGACGCGAACGGCGGTGTTCACGCGTTTTCCGTTGTCGGCGTTACCGACGAAAAAATCAAGCTCGACGGGAATCACCCGCTTGCGGACAAGACGCTGTTTTTCGATGTCGAAATCAAATCCGTGCGCGAAGCTACGGAAGCGGAAATCGCGATGAAGCATCCGGAAACTTCCGGATGTTCCTGCGGCGGCGATTGCGGCGGGGATTGTGATTGCGGGGGCGACTGTGATTGCGGGTGTAAATAAAATTTAGCGGAGCGGTGCTTCGCTAAAAGTTAAGGAGTTGAAAAGCTTAAAAGTTTAATCGGCTTTGCCGAGAAGTTTATTTTAAAGGGAGCGAACGTTGACTTTAAGGACGCAGGCGAGGTCGCCTGTGCTCCTTTAAAGGATTATTCCCTCGTTTTGCTTGCAAAACGAATAAACTCTTCAGCCCTTCAGCTTTTAAGCTTTTAGCGGTGAGAACCGCGCCGCTAAATTTCAGTTTGATTTTCTTGCTTTTTGTCTCATTTTTGTGTTTGAATTGTCGGAATCTTATGACCACAGAAGAAATTGACGCTTTGATTTTGAAGAATCCTGAACTTTCGGCTGTCCGCGGGCAGTTGGAAGCCATGAAAGTCGGTGCGTATTGTATGCACCGCGCGTGGGGATTGGGGAAAATTACGGGCTATGATTCCGCGGCGGAACGCCTGATCGTTGATTTCCCTGAAGTCGGGAAAACCGGGCATCGCATGGATCCGGGCTTCTGTGTCGGAAAGCTTGAGATTTTGCCGGAAAATCACTTGCTCGTTCGTAAGCATACGGACGCGGCAACGATTGAAAAGCTCATCAAGAACGATCCCGTTCAATTGGTGAAGGAAATTTTGGCGGTAGCGCCGGATCATAAAATGACGGCGACGGAAATCGAACTCGTGCTCGGTCGCCTGCTCGGTCCCGCGAAGATGAAAAAATGGTGGGTGGCGACGAAGAAGGCTTTGCTGAAAGATCCTTCCGTCGGCGTTCCCGCCAAAAAGGAAGGCGATTTCGAGCTCCGCGACAAGGACGACGAAGTCAGCCCGGAACGCGAAATTCTCGAAGAATACTATCGCAACAAAAATCCGAAGAAAAAAATTCTTCTCGCGGAAAAGCTTTTCCAATTCTCTTCGGTGAAGGCAACGGACGAGCTTCCGCAGTTGGATCCGGATATGCCGCAACCGCTTCACCACTACAAGGCGAGCGACCCGGAAATCGTCGGCGACTTGCACAAAATTTTTGAAGAACTGACGGATGCGATTAAGGCGGCAAAACGCCTCACCAAGGCGGAATGCCTTTACGGGCTTTGGGTGCGCAATGACCTTTGCCGCTTCTTTAAGGAAGATGTCGATTCGCTTGAGCCGACGTCCAAGTCCGTTATTCTTTCCTGCTCGCAGGAAGAATTGAATGAAGTCGCGCGCCAGATTCCGCAAACGCCGGCGTGCCTGAAACGTTTGCTCGACCTGCTTTCCCGCGTTTACGCCGAAAACGGCGAATGGAAAAACGTTACGCTGAAACTTCTTGAAGACAGCACGGGAAAATTCACGGGCGAATGCATCACGTTCCTCGTTGAGCGCGGCGAAGACAAGCTTCTTTCCCGCAAGCTTCAGGAATGGCTCGACGGGCAAAACCTGCGTAGCCCGGTTCTGATTTGGATTATCAAAAACCGCAATTCCCGCAAGTATCAGAAAATCGTCAAGCCGCTGATGACGCATCAGTTGCTCAACGCAATTCTTTACGCGATTGATCGCGAAGCCGTCATGTCCACCTCGAACCGCCGCATTCAGCTCGCGGAAGAGCTCAGCGACGATTACGGGCTGATTCCGGATTTGTTGGAAGACGCGAACGAAGAAATCGCACGCGACTTGGCACAGGCGCTTAACCTCAATCAGGGTTTTGAGCCGCTGATGAAAAAATCGCTTCTCGCCCGCTTCATCAAAATTTATCCGCGCATCCTTTCGCTCATTTCCGGGAACGCCGTTGAAGATGCGGAACCGGAAGTTTCCGCCGCGCTTCTCGTTTCGGAATGGTCGTTGCAGGAACGCCGCAACGAACTCGAAGACCTTATCAAGGTGCAGATTCCGGCGAACAAGGAAGCCATCGCCGTGGCAAAAGAACACGGGGACCTCAAGGAAAACTCCGAATACAAAATGGCGCGCCAAGACCAGGAAACGCTCCTCGCGCGCAAGGGCTTGCTCGAATCCGAACTCGAACGCGCTCAGGTTACGGACTTTTCCGACACTCCGGCGGACAAAGTCGGCGTCGGCTCCATCGTCGAGCTCGTTCCCGCTTCGGGCGTTCCCGTCGTTTACACGATTCTCGGCGCGTGGGACAGCAATCCGGAAAAGAACATTCTTTCTTACAAAACGCCGCTCGCACAGAAGCTTATCGGGAAAAAAATTGGCGATATTGTTGAAACTGTTGTTGACGGCAATAAAGAAACATGGTCCATTAAGAGCATGTCCCGCTGGTTTGACCAAGCGAGATAAATCCTTTCCAATCATAACAGAAGCTGTTGTAATTGGTTTTTCATGTGTTTTCCTCCGGTTCCTTTCAAAGGAACCGGAGGTTTTTGTTTAGTAAAATATGAATTTTCGCGTTTCGTCTTTGCGGGAACGCCGTTATTTTCTTTTGTATGCAAACGATAATAGAGGGGGCGGGTTGGTTTATTTGGCCTTTGGGCTTTTGCTCAATTTTGGCAATGGCGGTGATTCTTGAACGCATGTTGGCGTTGAGAGAGGCTCGCATTTTACCGAAAAAGGCTTTGGAATTGATTCTTGCCGGAGATTTTGAGGCGGCGGCAAAAGCGTTCCCGAAAACGGCGGGCGGGCGTATCGTTGCCTACGCTTTGCGGGAAAATCCCGATTCTGCGGCATTGACGGCGTTCGCGCGCCTCGAAGTTTCACGCATGGAACGCGGAATGTTTATCCCCGAATCCATTGTTTCCATCGCGCCGCTTATCGGGCTTTTCGGAACGGTTTACGGTCTCTACATCCTTTTTCCGGAAACGGGCGGAATGCCGGATCAGCAAATGTTGGTGCGCGGCGTCGGGCTTGCTCTGACGACGACAATGCTCGGCTTGCTGATTGCGATGCCCGTGCTTCTTGCTAACAATTTTATCATGCGTCGCATTGAGGTGCTTTCCGCGCGGCTTGCGCTGGTGGTTGAGCGCCTGAATAATAATTGATAAACAGGGCGGATTGAGAAATAATTCCGGACTCCGGGCAACCTGAATTTTACAAGTATTTTCGTTTTAAATCCTGATTTTTACACCATGAGCAAAGAAATTGAAGAAGGCTTGACCTTTGATTTTGACTTCACGAAACTGCGCAAAGCCGTTGCGCAATGCCAATCCGATGTCGTTCCCGTCGTCGCGCAGGATGCGGACACGAAGGAAGTCCTGATTGTCGCCTACGCGAACGCTCTCGCGCTTGAAACGGCACTCAAGGAAGGTATGGCAACGTTCTGGAGCACCTCGCGCAACGAGCTTTGGATTAAGGGAAAAACTTCCGGCGATTATCTGAAACTCGTCGAAGTCCGCGTGAACTGCGAACAAAATTCGCTTCTTTATTTGGTGCGCCCCGCAGGGAAAGGCGCCTGCCACACAAAAGGGCAGAACGGACTTCCGCGCCGCGGATGCTATTACCGTTCGCTCGATTTGACCGACGGCAAAACCCTGCGTTTTGTTCCGGGAATGGAATAATTTTTAAGGGATAGTTGATAACGGATAATTGATAATTAGAACTGTCCGTTATTAATTTTCATTAAAAACGAAATCGAATGCGCGCGGAACTGGAAGTTTTGCTCGGAAATCTGAACGCTCTCAAGCGCGAGGGCGTGACGGATATTTTTGTTTCCGAGGAAGCTCTTTCCGCCTTGCGGGAACGCGTCGTCGCTGCCGCATCGGCGGTTCCGCCGGCAAGGACGCCCGTTGTCGTGCCGCCGCCGAAGCCCGTTTCGCCGCAAAAATCGCGCGCGAATGAGCCTTCCGCTCGCGTTCCCGTGCCGGACGCCCGGGCTTCCGCTTCCGCGTTCCCGTCGTTTTCGCCGGAAAATTTTTATTCTGCGGAAAAAACGTCCCCGGTTGCGCCGACCAAAGCTCCGCCGCCGGCGAAAAAAGAGCCGGAGTTCGACTTTTCCGTAAGCGAAGCGCGGGCGGCATCCGTTCCCGCGAGCGGTTCCAATGCAGAACGGCTTGCCGCGCTTTGCGGGCAAATGCAGGGCGACCCGATTTGCAATGAGCATTTGCACGCGGGAAAACAGTTGGTTTTCGGAGAAGGTAATCCGGAGGCAGGCATTTTTTTCTGCGGCGAAGCTCCCGGCGCGGAAGAAGAAACGGAAGGACGTCCGTTCGTCGGACGCGCCGGACAACTTTTGACCAAAATGATTGCCGCGACCGGGCTTTCTCGCGAGCAGGTTTACATCGGCAATATCATGAAATGGCGCCCGGAGCTGCCGACGCTTTACGGAAACCGCCCGCCGACGCCGGACGAAATGCGCTATTGCCTGCCGTATTTGTCCAAGCAGGTGGAAATTATCCGTCCGCGTGTCATCGTTGCGCTCGGTTTGACTGCGGTGAACGGGCTTCTCGGGTTCGACCCGGATCGCCGCATCGGCGCAATGCGCGGGAAAAGTTTAGAATTTAAGGGCGTTCCCGTGGTCGCAACGTATCATCCCTCGTATCTTTTGCGGAACGATTCGATGAAATCAAAACGCGCGGCGTGGGAAGATTTTTTGCGCATGATGGAAATCGCCGGACTGCCGATTACTGAGCGACAAAGAAATTTCTTTCTCCCGAAAAAGTAAAAAAACGTTCCCGCGCGGGAACGTTTTTTTTTGGTAACTGGGAGCTGGTAACTGGGAGCTGGTAACTGGGAGCTGGTAACTGGGAGTTAGTAACTGGTAGTTTCCAATTACCAGTTCCGAGTTACCAGTTACCAATTCCCAGCCACCATCTTACTTATCGTCGACGACTTCGAAGTCGGCATCGACGGCACCGTTGCCGCCCTTTTTGGCGGAAGCGTCGTTTTGCGGGGGCGGCGGCGGCGTTCCCGCTCCGGCTTGCTGTTGCTGCTGGGCGAATTGCTGAGCCGCCTGCATGATGCTTTCGATTTTGGAAACCTGTTCGTTAATCGCGTCGAGCGTGGAAGATTTGTCTTCGAGCACTTTCTTCGCGTCGGCGAGGAGCTTGTCCATTTCCGCTTTTTGTTCGGCGGGAACTTTGTCTCCGGCTTCCTTGATTTGCTTTTCGATTTGGAAAACGTAGGCGTCGAGCTTGTTGCGCGCTTCGGCGGTTTCGCGAAGAACTTTGTCTTCCGCGGCGTGAAGTTCGGCTTCCTTGCGGAGTTTCTCAACTTCGTCCTTGCTCAAGCCGGACGATCCCGTGATGGAGATTTCCTGGCTCTTGCCGGTGCCTTTGTCGATGGCGGAAACGTGCAAAATACCGTTCGCGTCGATGTCGAAGGTAACTTCGATTTGCGGCGTGCCGCGCGGCGCGGGATTGATTCCGTCGAGACGGAAAAGCCCGAGCTGCTTGTTGTCCTTCGCCATCGGGCGTTCGCCTTGGAGAACGCGGATGTCGACGGCGGTCTGGTTGTCCGCGTAGGTCGAGAAAATCTGGGATTTTTTCGTCGGAATCGTCGAATTGCGTTCAATCATCGGCGTGGAAACGCCGCCGGCGGTTTCGATGGAAAGCGTGAGCGGCGTAACGTCGAGCAGAAGCACGTCGCGAACATCGCCCTTGAGCACGCCGCCCTGAATGGAAGCGCCGATGGCGACGACTTCGTCCGGGTTCACGCCCTTGTGCGGTTCTTTTCCCGCGAGGCTGCGGGCGACTTCGACGACTTTCGGCATACGCGTCATACCGCCGACGAGAACGAGCTCGTTAATTTCGCTCATGGAAAGCTCGGCGTCGCGCAAGCATTTTTCAAACGGAATGCGGGTGCGTTCGAGCAAGTCGTCGCAAAGCTGTTCGAGCTTGGCGCGCGTGAGCTGGACGTTCAGGTGCTTCGGTCCCGTGGCGTCCGCCGTGATGAAGGGCAGATTGATGTCGGTGGAATTGGTGGACGAAAGCGCGATTTTGGCTTTTTCCGCTTCTTCTTTCAGGCGTTGGAGCGCGATCGGGTCGTTGCGGAGGTCGATTCCGTTTTCGGCTTTGAAGCCGTCAACGAGCCAGGAAATGATGCGTTCGTCGAAATTATCGCCGCCGAGTTGCGTGTCGCCGTTGGTGGCTTTGACTTCAAAAACGCCGTCGCCGATTTCGAGAATGGAAACGTCATACGTTCCGCCGCCGAGGTCGTAAACCGCGATTTTTTCGTCGGATTTTTTATCCAGACCGTAAGCGAGGGAAGCGGCGGTCGGTTCGTTGATGATGCGGAGCACTTCGAGCCCTGCGATCGTTCCCGCGTCCTTTGTGGCTTGGCGTTGTGCGTCGTTAAAATACGCGGGAACGGTGATGACCGCCTGCGTGATTTTTTCGCCGAGATAGGCTTCGGCGTCGGCTTTCATTTTGGCGAGAACCATCGCGGAGATTTGTTCCGGCGCGAAGGTTTCCGTTTTGCCGTTCACTTCCGCCTGAATTGCGGCGTCGCCGTTTTTACCTTCAACGACGGTGAACGGGAACGATTTAATTTCTTCCTGAACTTCCGCGAATTTGCGGCCGATCAGGCGTTTTGCCGAAAAAATCGTGTTTTTCGGGTTCGTAACGGCTTGGCGTTTTGCCGCCTGGCCGACGAGGCGTTCGCCGTTTTTCGCAAACGCGACAACTGAAGGCGTGGTCCGGGCGCCTTCGCTGTTCGGGATGACGACGGGTTCGCCGCCTTCCATGACAGCCATGCAAGAATTGGTGGTACCAAGGTCGATTCCAAGAATTTTACTCATAGTGCTTTCGTTTAATGCAAAGCCCGTGCCAAGTTTTTTAAAAAGATGAATTAAAAAATGTGACACGGCAAAGTTTGGTTGGGGTTTAACCACGGATGAACACGGATTTTCACGGATGTTTTTCTTCGTGGCTTTGTGAGAGTTTTTTCTAAAAAAACGTTCCCGCCCCTTTTAAATACGGCTTTGCGCTCTTTGCGTTCCCGTAAAACTCAAGAAAAAGTTCCCGCGAAAATTTATTTGTGCCACGACACATTTTTATTAGTTTTTCGCATGCATGGAAAAATTTTCCGACATCCGTCCGCTGAAGCGCGCGAGTTTGTTTACCTTAGGTTGCCGTCTCAATCAATATGAGACGGAGGCTTTGCGCGATCGGCTCGAAGCGCGCGGCTACGAAATTGTGCCGTGGGGCGTTCCCGCAGATCTTGCAATCATCAATTCCTGCACGGTAACGCAACTTGCCGAGGCGAAATGCCGCCAGATTATCCGCGGTTTTATCAAGGCGAATCCGCAGGCGTTTTGCGCCGTGGTCGGCTGCTACTCGCAAACGGGCGCGGAGGCGATTGCAAAAATCGCGGGAGTGGATTTGATTGTCGGAAATAGAGACAAGCTCAATGTGCTCGATTTTATCGGCGACGGGGAAAAACGGGAACGCCCGGAAATTATTTGCGGGAAAATGCCTACGGCGGAATTTTCGATTTCGTCAGCCTGTGCTTCGCCGTTTACCAAGCGTGCGAATTTGAAAATTCAGGACGGCTGCAATTTCATGTGCAGTTACTGCATTATTCCGTTTGCGCGCGGCAGGGCGCGTTCCCGCAACCTTGCGGATTTGGTCGCGGAGGCGCAAAGCCTTGCCGCGCGCGGCGTGCGCGAAATCACGCTCACGGGCGTGAATATCGGCACTTACGATAATTCCGGGAAAGACATTCTCGGCGTGGTCGACGCGGTTGCCGGCGTTCCCGGAATCGACCGCATTCGCATCGGAAGCATTGAGCCGAAAACGATTCCCGACGGGATTTTTGACCGCATGAGCGATCCCGCGCACCCGCTCACGCCGTTTTTGCATTTGCCGCTCCAAAGCGGTTGCGAACGCATTTTGCGCGATATGCGCCGCCATTACACGCTTGCGGAATATTTGGATTTTATTCGCGAAATCGATCGCCGCGTGCCGGATATTTGTATCGGGACGGATATCATGATCGGTTTCCCCGGAGAAACGGACGAAGAATTTGCCGAAACCTGCCGCAATTTCACGGAAAATCCGTTTGCCTACGCGCACGTTTTCACTTACTCGGAACGCGCGGGAACGCCCGCCGCGCGCCGCCCGGACCGCGTTCCCGTGCCGATTCGCCAACGCCGCTCCGTTGCCCTGCGCGAGCTTTCCGCCGCAAAGCACCGCGCTTTTATGCAGCGTTTTCTCGGGCGCGACGAAGAAATTCTTTTTGAAAATCCGCAGGGCGAAATTTGGCCCGGCTACACGAAAAATTTCGTGCGCGTGAATGTTTCCGCGAGCGAATTTCCCGGGGAAAATCTTGCGAACACATTTCGCACGGTGCGCCTTGATTCAATTTCCGGCGACGCGATTCTCGGCAAAAAGCAAAAGTGAAGCAAACGTCCGTGTTCCGTTGTGCGGGAACGCCGGAATCTGCTTCTTTCCGGTAAAAACAGCCGGGACGGCTGTTCTCCCTTAATTCACCCGGGACGGCGGTCCTTCCGTTTTTTTTTCGCGCGAAGCCGCCAAGCCGCAAAGAAAAAAACTCTGTGTCTCAGCGTCTCCGTGAGACCCTCAAAAAACGTGGTGGATTTTCGCGGGAACGCGGTTCAGAATTTCGAGCTTATTATGGCTATTGAATTTTTTGATGACTCTGTCGGCATTGCCGATGTTTCCGGTTTCTCCGTCGGTGCGGCGGCTTGTAACATTCGCGGGAACGCGGATTTGGCGCGATTGGACGTTGCCGTTATTTTCTCCGAAAAACCCTGCACGGCGGCGGGCGCATTTACGACGAACGACGTGAAGGCGGCTCCGGTTTACGTTTCCCAAGCGCATTTGCGCGGCGCGGCGGCGGGAACTCCGATGCACGGAATCGTGGCGACGAGCGGGAACGCAAATGCCTGCACGGGCGAGCAGGGCATGAAAGACGCAAGCGCGATGTGCGAACTCGCGGCGGCGGCTTGCGGCGTTGCGCCGGAGCAGTTTTTTGTTTGCTCAACCGGACGCATCGGCGTGAATTTGCCGATGGAAAAAATGACGCGCGGAATCGCCGAAGCCGCAAAAAACCTCGCGGGAACGCCGGAAGAATCCTTGCGTGCGGCAGACGCGATTCTCACTTCCGACACGCGCCGCAAAACCTGCACGGCAAAGTTTACGGTAAACGGAAAAACCGTTACGATTTCCGGCATGGCAAAGGGCGCGGGAATGATTGAGCCGGGCATGGCAACGATGTTCGGACTGCTCGCAACGGATGCGGAAATTTCTCAAAACCTCCTGCAAAAATGCCTCTGGAACGCGGTCGGCCAATCGTTTAACTGCGTTACCGTGGACGGCGATATGTCCACTAACGACACCGTGCTCGTGCTCGCCAACGGCGAAAGCGGCGTGAAAATTTCCGAGGAAGACGCGGGAACGCTCGCTCTTTTCAAGGAAGCGCTCAACGCGGTAACGTTCGGCTTGGCGCGAAAAATCGTCGGCGACGGAGAAAAAATTTCCCGCGTCGTAACCTTGCATATTTACGGTGCTTGCACGGCGGCGGATGCGAACAAAATTGCGCGTTCCATCGGAAATTCCCTGCTGGTGAAAGCTTCGTGGTGCGGCGGCGACCCGAATTGGGGACGCCTGCTTTGCTCGGCAGGCTACGCCAAATGCGGAATTGACCAAACGAAAATCGATTTGTTTTACAACGACGTTCCCGTTTTCCTCAAAGGGGAGCTTCAGGCTCAGAACGAAGCGGCGTGGCGCAGGGTTGTCGGAAACAAGGAATTTGCGATTCACATGCACCTGAATCTCGGCGTGCACGATTATCGCCTGATTTCCACGGATTTGACGGAAGCTTACGTCGATTTTAATAAAGGCGAATAATTTTTAATTCCTTATTCCTGATTCATTTCTTTCCATGTTTTCTTTTTTTAAAAAATCCGTTTTTGCGGCGTTTGTCGCCTGCTTTGCCTGCGTTCCCGCGTTTGCGCAATCGCGCGATGTCGTGGTCAGTGATCCGATTTTGATTAATGTGCGGCAGGGAATTTGCCCGATTAAGGTGCAGGCTACGGACTCGGCACTGGGCGGGCTTGTGCAAAAGGCGTTGGACCTGCACGGTGCGGTTGAAATGCGCACGGGCGGGAACGTTCCCGCCGTCAAAGTGGAGCGGCGCGGCGGCACGCTCGTTGCTTCCTGCAAAATTTTCCCGCAGGAAATTGTGGTTGCGGGAACGGACAATGAGGCGGCACTTCGTCTTTGCGACGAAATTCTTGCCGCGCTCGGCAAGCCGTGGGGCTGGGATTTGAAGCCGATTTTCTCGAAAACCAAACTCGCGTTCGCCGCCGGCAACGGCGCAAAATCCGAAATTTACACGACGGAAAATCTTCTTTTCAAAGGCACGCGCAAGGTAACGAGCCACGGTTCCCGCTCGATTATGCCGCATTGGAATCCGGCGGGAACGAAGCTGCTCTACACCACCTATTTCAAAAGCGGCGCGGCGGATATTTACATGCTTGATTTGGCGACGCTCAAATCCAAGCCTTTCGCCGCTTACAAAAACTCGAACACCGGCGGCGCATTTTCTCCCGACGGGAAAACGGTGGCGCTCGCGCTTTCCGTGCGCGGACCGATGAATATTTTCCTTTCGCCCGCTTCCGGCGGAAAAGCCCACGCGCTGGTGAAAGACGGCGACACGTCCTCGTCTCCGTCGTTTTCTCCCGACGGGAAAACCGTTGTGTTTACGAGCGGCACCGCCGGCGCGCCGCGCCTCTACACCGTTCCCGTTTCCGGCGGGAAAAAAAGCCGGATTTCAATTCCCGGCTTCGGCTACGCAACGGAGCCTTCCTGGAATCCCGTTTTTCCGAACAAAATCGCGTTTTGTTACAATCGCTCCGGAAAAATGGCTGTCGCCGTTTATGACAGGAAAACCGGGCGCGCCTTTGATGTCGGCGCGCTCACGGGAACGCGTCGCTACTCGCATCCCGTTTGGTGTGCGGACGGACGCCACATTGTCGTAACCGAGGAAATCGGGAAATCGACGGGGCTCGCTCTTGTCGATACCGGAAATCCGCAAAAGGCGAAATTCCGCCGCATCGGGATTGATTCTCTGAAAAATTGCTGCGATCCGGATACTTTAATTTTGAAATAAAAACACCGGGCGAAGAGCCGTTGCGCGGAGAGATTTTGCTTCGCTCGCAAAATGCGCGGAAAATTTGTTTTCGTGCGCAAAGAGCTTTCTTCAAAAACGACAAGAGGAGCACTTCTCCCGAGAAGGTAAAAAAATGAACAACGAACAGATTATTGAAATTTTAAAAAAAGTGGCTTATCCCGGGCTTTCCCGCGATATCGTTTCCTTCGGCTTGGTCAAAAAAGCGGAAGTTTCCGCCGACGGGAACGTTGCCGTCGAAATCGCGGTAACGACCTCCAAGCCGGAAATCCCCGAGCAACTCCAGAATGCCGTCGAATCCGCGCTGAAAACCGCAGGCGTTCCCGCCGGGAAAATTTTTGTCGAAATCAAAACGACAATGCCTGCCGCGCCAGGCTCGACAACGCCTCCGCCGCCGCAGAAAATTCCCGGTGTGCGCCGTATTATCGCCGTTGCCAGCGGCAAGGGCGGCGTCGGCAAATCAACGGTCGCCGCAAACCTCGCCGTTGCGCTTGCGCAGGTTTTGGAAGAGGAGGGCATCGCGCCTGCGGCGGGAAGCGTCGGCGTGCTCGACTGCGATATTTACGGACCGAGCATTCCGATGATGCTCGGCGTGAACGGGCAACCGTTTTTGCGCGGCGAAAAAATCGTGCCGCCGGAAGCGCACGGGCTCAAAGTGATGTCGATGGGGCTTCTCGTGGACGAAAATTCACCCGTCGTGTGGCGCGGTCCCGTTGTCGGAAAGGCGATTCGGCAATTTGCCAACGATGTGGATTGGGGTGCGCTCGAAGTGCTCGTGGTTGATTTGCCGCCGGGAACGGGCGATGCGCAGATTACGCTCGTGCAAACGCTTGCGATTGACGGAGCCGTGATTGTAACGACGCCGCAGGACGTTGCCGTTTCCGTGGCGCAACGCGGAGCGCGCATGTTCTCCAAGGTGGAAGTTCCGCTCGTCGGCGTAATTGAAAATATGAGCTATTTCGAAAATCCGGCAACGGGAACGCGGGAATACATTTTCGGGAAGGGCGGCGGAGCCAAAACCGCCGGCATGCTCGGAACCGAACTGCTCGGCGAAATCCCGATTTGTGCGGAAATCCGTAGCGGCGGCGACGCGGGAACGCCGATTACCGCCGCTGCGCCCGCTTCCGTGCCGGCGCAAATTTTCCGCTCCGCCGCTCGCGAAATTCTACGGAAATTTTAGTATTTTTCGTTTTCTTTTCAAAAAAACTCCGGTCGAAAAACCGGGGTTTTTTCATTCAAAAATTTTGACGGGAACGCGAAATTTTGTTTTTTTTGTGCTCACTTCTATATGAGCGATCCAATTAAGCACGAATGCGGAATTGCCGTTGTCCGGCTCTTAAAGCCGCTCGAATACTACGAGCACAAATACGGAACGCCGCTTTACGGATTCAACCAGCTCTTTTTGCTGATGGAAAAACAGCATAATCGAGGGCAAGACGGCGCCGGTATCGGTTGCGTCAAACTCGGCGTTCCCGCCGGAGAAAGCTTCATGGCACGCGACCGCGCACTCGGCTCCGCCGCGCTCACCGAAATGTTCTCCCGCCAGCTCGCCGACTACGAAGAAAAAGTAAAATCCGGGAAAATCATTCCGGAAATTCCCGCCACGGTGAAGCAGAACTTCAATTTCGGCGGAGAATTACTTATCGGACATCTTCGCTACGGCACGTCCGGCAATTACGACCTGTCCACCTGCCACCCATTCGCCCGCAAATCTATCTGGCCGACACGAAACCTGATGATTGCGGGTAATTTTTCGATTACAAATCCCGGCGATCTGAACGAAGCCCTCATTAACCGCGGCGCGCATCCGGTGCTTTCCACCGATACGCAATCGCTTCTTGAAGAACTCGGCTTCTGGCTCGACGACGCGCACACGACGATTTTCCGCGAATTGCGCGATGCCGGCGTTCCCGGACGCGAAATGCCCGAAATCATTTCCCGCCGCATTGACCTCGCCGAAGTCATCCGCAAAGCCTCGCATCGCTGGGACGGCGGCTTCACGCTCTGCGGCACTACCGGCAACGGCGATATGTTTGCGATGCGCGACCCGAACGGCATCCGCCCCTGCTTCATTTTGCGCACGGACGAAGTCGTTGCCGTCGCCTCCGAACGCGCGGCGCTGATGACGATTTTCAACGCCACGGAAAATCAGGTCGAAGAGCTCACGCCGGGAACGGCGATGATTGTTCAAAGCTACGGCGATATTCGTTTTGAGAAAATTTTTGAAGCGGGAACGAAAACGCATTGCACCTTCGAGCGGCTTTACTTCTCGCGCGGGAACGACCCGTCGATTTACGAAGAACGCAAAGCCCTCGGCGCGGCACTCGTTCCGCAGATTCTTAAGGAAATCGACAACGACCTCGAACACACCGTTTTCTCCTTCATTCCGAACACGGCGGAAACGTCCTACTACGGCATGATGGCGGAACTGCGCGTGAATCGCCGCCGCGAAGTGCGCGACGAGCTTCTCGCCGCCGTCAAAAACGGGAACGTCGATGAAGCCCTGATTGAGAAACTGATTATGGGCAACTGGCCGCGCGGCGAAAAAGTCGCCCACAAAGACATCAAGCTCCGCACCTTTATTTCGCAGGAAAAAACGCGCAACCGCCTCGCCTCGCACGTTTACGACATTTCCTACGGCGTCGTGCGCGAAGGCGAAAATCTTGTCATTATCGACGACTCGATTGTGCGCGGAACCACGCTTCGCGAATCCATTCTGAAAATTCTTTCGCGCCCGAATCCGAAAAAAATCATTGTTTGCTCGTCCGCGCCGCAAGTGCGCTACCCGGATTGCTACGGAATCGACATGAGCGAACTCGGAAAATTCCTTGCGTTTCAGGCGGCGATTCAGCTTTGCCAGCAAACCGGCAAGGGCGACCTGCTTCGCGAGGTTTATCAGGATTGCCTCAAGGAACTCGAAAAGCCGGAGCCGGCGATGGTCAACCACGTCGGACGCATTTACGACCAGTTTACGGAAGAGGAAATCGCGCGCAAATGCGCCGAGCTCGTCTATCCGGATTGCGATTGGAAAGGCGAACTCGTCCTCATTTTCCAATCGCTGGAAAACCTGCTCAAATCCTGCCCGGGAAGTGCGGGAGATTGGTATTTTTCCGGCAATTATCCGACACCCGGCGGATTCCGCGCGCTCAACCGCGCCTACGTCAATTTCTACGAAAACCGCTCCTCGCGAGCGTATTAATTCGTGGAAATTTCCGGCAAAAGCGTTCCCGCGATCCGTATCGCGGGAACGCTTTTTTTTAAGGAAAAAGAAAACCGCCGCGTGAAAAAAAACGCGTTTTCGTGCCTTTGTGCGAAGTGAAAATTTTTTTTTGAAGAAAAGACGCTTGACGCGCGTGTGAATTTGGTGCTTAATTCCTCCCTACACTTTCGTGGTTAGGTAGCTCAGTCGGTAGAGCAAGGGACTGAAAATCCCTGTGTCGGCGGTTCGATCCCGCCCCTGACCACCATTTTTTTGTCCGCATCGTCCGTCGCAGTGTTTTGCCGAGGGCGATTTTTTTTTGTATTTTCCCGCTCGCTTTCGTGTCGGAAGCGGCGTAGCGTTTTCGGCTATGAAATTTGCGATACTCGGATCCGGAACCGGAAGCAACGCGGAAGCCATTTTGAAGGCTTATCGTGCGGGAACGCTCGGAAATGCCGAGCCCGTAGCGATTTTTTGTGATATTCCCGGGGCAAAAATTCTTGAGCACGGGAAGACTTACGGCGTTCCCGCCGTGCAGTTGGATCCGGGACCGTTTAAGACAAAATTTTCTCCGGAACGCGAGGCGGCATGGGCGCAGGCGATTAAAGATTCCGGCGCGGAATGGGTTGTGCTTGCAGGATTTATGCGGGTTTTGAAGGCTCCGCTTTTGGAAGCGTTCCCGAATCGCATTATCAATTTGCATCCGTCGTTGTTGCCGTCTTTTCAGGGCTTGGACGGTATCGGGCAGGCGTGGCGTTACGGCGTGGCTGTCAGCGGGTGCACGGTGCATTTCGTAAATGCGGAGCTTGATCGCGGAGCGATTATTGATCAGGCGGTTGTGCGTCGTGAAAAAACGGATACGCAGGAAACTTTTGCTCAAAAAATCCATGCGGAGGAACACAAGATTTTGCCGGATGTGATTCGGCGGATTTCTCTCGGCGAAGTTTCTCTTTAAGCCTTTATTTCTCTCACCTTTAATTTTTCAAAAATGATCGAAACACGTTGCGAAATTGACGGTTCGTTGTCCCAGCCGCTCGAAGATTTTTTCTGCGAACTGGTGCGTTCCCCGTGGCTGATTTTTCATGAAAAAGCCGGGCAACCTCACGTGCTCATGGGATATTTTGACAGCGAGGCGGAAGCGCTTGACGCTTGGGCGGATTTGAGAAAGGCGTTTAAAATGTTGCCGGAGCGCCCGGTTGTCGGAACGCTTGAAGATCGTGATTGGAAAGAAGCCTACAAAGCAAATCTTCATCCGTGGAGCTACGGACGCCTGCATTGGGTGCCGGAGTGGAGGCGCGCCGAATACGATGTTCCCGCCGGAGCCGCCGTCGTTTATTTCGACGCCGGGCTTGCGTTCGGAACGGGCGATCACCCGACGACGCGTCTTTGCGGGCAACGCCTCGTGGATTTTCTCGTAAAACGCGGCGCGAACGCCGTTGCGGGAACGTCCGTCATCGATGCCGGATGCGGCTCCGGAATTCTCGCAATTTCCGCCGCTCAGCTCGGCTGTAAAAAAGTTTACGGTTTTGACCGCGACCCCGAAGCCGTGGAGGTTTCCGTTGAAAACCGAGCCAAGAACGCGTTGCCCGACGGCGCGGTTGTGTTCACGCACGACGGCTTGGAAACCGGCTTGCTCAAGGCGGGCGCCTCCGATGTCGTTCTCGCCAATATCATCAGCGACGTGCTCTGCATTTATGCGGACAATTTGCTCGCGGCGGTTAACAAAGGCGGAATGCTTGCGCTTAGCGGGATTCTTGCGAGCGAGCAGGCGACCGTGATGCGCGTTTTTGAGGCGAAGGCGCGTGCGGCGTGGGGCGGAAACGTCCGCGTCGAAGGGCGCGTGATGGGCGAGTGGTCGGACGTCGCGCTTTTCCGCGAATAAATTTTTCGGTTTATTCGCGGTTTGCGACGGGAACGTGCGTCTTTGGTTTTTTTCGCTCGCTTGCGTTCCCGCGGGAAAAAGTTTTAAATGCACGCACTATGCAGAAACTTGCGCTCCTGTCGGTCAGCGACAAAACCGGACTTTTGGATTTCGCCAAAGTCCTCGTCGAAAAACACAACTACAAGCTGCTCTCCACGGGCGGCACGGCTAAAATGCTCCGCGACGGCGGCTTGCCCGTTACCGATGTGAGCGAGCACACCGGATTTCCGGAAATCATGGACGGACGCGTGAAAACGCTCCACCCGCGCGTGCACGGCGGCTTGCTCTGCCGCCGCGATCTTCCCGCGCATATGGAACAGGCGGCGAAGCTCGAAATCCCGATGATCGACATGGTCGTCGTCAATCTTTACCCGTTTGAAGCCACCGTCGCGAAGCCGGATTGCGCTTTTGAAGACGCGATTGAAAATATCGACATCGGCGGACCGTCGATGTTGCGCTCCGCCGCGAAAAACCACCAAAGCGTTTTCGTCGTTACCGATCCCGCGGACTATTCCCGCGTGCTCGAAGCTATGGACGGCGATCCCGCGACGCTTCCCGCGTTCCGCCGCGAACTCGCAATGAAGGTTTTCTCCCGCACGGCGGCTTACGACGCTGCAATTGCGAATTATTTGGAAAAACAAACGCCGACACCGGAAACTGCGCCGGCGTTCCCGCGTCAGTTTAATCTGAATCTGAAAACCGCGCAGGAACTCCGCTATGGCGAAAATCCGCACCAAAACGCCAAGCTTTTCGGCGATTTTCACAGCTTCTTCAACCAGCTCCAAGGCAAGGAACTCAGCTTCAACAACATTCTCGACATCACGGGAGCGACGAATCTCATCGCGGAGTTTGACCGCCCGACCGTCGGTATTTTGAAGCACACGAATCCCTGCGGCATCGCGACGGCGGGAACGCTCGCCGAAGCTTGGGATCAGGCTTTTGAAACGGACAAACAGGCTCCGTTCGGCGGCATCATCGTCACCAACCGCGAAGTCGACAAAGACCTCGCCGAACGCATCGCGCACATTTTCTCCGAAGTTATCATCGCTCCGTCGTTCTCGGCGGAAGCACGCGAAATTTTCGCAAAAAAGAAAAATCTGCGCCTTATGGAACAGGTGAAGCCGATTTCGGCGGACAAGCTTTACGACGTGCGCTACGCCATCGGCGGCGTGCTTGTGCAGGAACGCGATATTAAGGCGATTGATCCGAGCGTTTACAAAGTCGTAACGGAACGCCAGCCGACCGAAGAAGAACTCCGCGCGATGCTCTTCGGCTGGAAAGTCGTCAAGCACGTTAAGTCCAACGCGATTGTTTACGCGGGTTGCGAACGCACGCTCGGGATTGGCGCCGGACAAATGTCGCGCGTCGATTCTTCCCGCATCGCCGTGTGGAAGGCGGGCGAAGCCGGGCTCTCGCTCAAAGGTTCCGTTATCGCGAGCGACGCGTTCTTCCCGTTTGCGGACGGTCTGCTCGCCGCAGCCGACGCCGGCGCAACAGCGGCGATTCAGCCGGGCGGCTCCGTGCGCGACCAGGAAGTTATCGACGCTGCGAACGCACGCAGCATGGCGATGATTTTCACCGGACACCGCCACTTCCGCCACTAAGAGAGATTAGAGATTAAGGCTTAAAGCTTAAAGAGGCGTTCCCGTCGTTTTTGTGCGGGAACGCTTTTTTTTAAGTCTTTAACGGACTTAGAGTCCTTAAATTTTTTCTAAAACAAAAAAACGCCCGACGTTTTTGCGGGCGTTAAAAAATGGAGCCACTTGTCAGACTTGAACTGACGACCCTCTCATTACGAATGAGATGCTCTACCAACTGAGCTAAAGTGGCTAAAGAAAGACCCAACGATACGTTTTTTTCGGAAAGCGTGCAAGCTTTATTTTTTTCGATGAGATTTTTAAATGAAAAAAAACTTTGCGTTCCCGTGAGGAAAATCGAAAATGGCACGTTATTATGAGTAAAATCAAAGTCGGAATTGTCGGTGCTTCCGGTTATGCCGGGGAAGAACTTGTGCGGCTTTTGTCGCGCCACCCGAACGCGGAGCTTGCCTGTGTGTGTTCGCGTTCGCTCGCGGGAACGCCGTTGGCGGAAGTGATGCCGCAGTTTCGCGAAATGATTCCCGCCGGGCTGGCGTTTATTCAGGCGGATCCGCAGGCGATTTGCGCCGAGCCGATCGACGTTTGGTTTCTCGCGCTCCCGCACGGCGTTGCAGCGGAATATGCGCGTCCGCTCGTTGCGGCGGGCAAGCGCGTTTTCGATTTGTCGGCGGATTTTCGTTTAAACTCGCCGGAAATTTACGAGGAATACTACGGCAAGCCGCATCCGGATACGGAGCTTTTGAAAAAGACGCCTTACGTCATTCCGGAGCTTGCGCAAAACGATGCTTGGAAAACGGCGGCACTCGTGGCTTGCCCGGGCTGTTACCCGACGAGTATTCAGATTCCGCTGATTCCGCTTTTACGCTCCGGGCTTATTAAGCCGGCGGCGGGAACGTGCATCATCAATTCGTATTCCGGCGTTTCCGGAGCGGGGAAGAAAGCGGATTTGGCTTACGCGTATTGCGAGCGCGACGAATCGGCGAAGGCTTACGGCTTGCCGAAACACCGCCATTTGTCCGAAATCGAAGAACAACTTTCGCTTGCGGCGGGAACGCCGATCGTCGTGCAGTTTTGCCCGCATCTGGCACCGATGAAACGCGGAATTTCCACGACGATTATCGTTCCCGCGAACGGCGCGTCGATCGAAGACGTTTACGCGTGTTGGGAAAAAACTTACGCGGGCAAGCCTTTTGTCGGTATTTTGAAAAGCGGAAAATTCCCCGACACGGCGCATGTTACGGGAACGAACCGCGCGGATATTTCCGCCGTTTACGACCCGCGCACGAAAAATTTTGTTATTACGTCCTGCATCGACAACGTTGTCAAAGGCGCATCGGGGCAAGCGGTTCAGCTGATGAATCTTGCGCTCGGCTTTGCCGAAACCGCCGGCTTGATTTGAGTTTTTTTCGAAAAAAAGAAAACGTTTTTAAAGAAAAATCCTCTTTGCGTTCCCGCAAGGAGGATTTTTCTTGTCTTAAAAACAAAATACTACCATTTTTGTGGAGATTTTTTAAAACACAGAAAAATAACACATGAAAAATATCAAGAAAATCTCCTGCTCGGCACTTACTTTGCTGGCGGCGGCAACGCTCTGCGAAAACGCTTATGCTTCGACGATGCACACCGACGTCGCCTTGCAGACGTATACGAATTTCGGGCAAAACAAAGGTCGTTATGAGACCAACGCGAACGCGCTTTTAAAACACATTCGGGAACGCGACGGCGGAATTGTGATTTCCTACACGGACAATACCGCGCCGTGGAAAATTTCCAATACGCAAGGCATGATTAATTTTTCCGCGACGGACGATATCGGTGCGCAGGTCGTTATCGGAGCGAATATCATGGCGACGGTGCACCACAACGGCTCGATTAACGCGTCTTTCGGGCATCGCGAAATCGGTGCGGATCACGCGGTAAATTACTCGGCAATTGATATTCGGGGTTCGGAGGTTTTCCGCCTGTTCCCGAAAAACACGAACGGCGGAGCGTATGACTACATGCTTCAACGCCAAAGCAAAATCGTAACGGACGCGACGTGGAATCCGCTGACGCAGGAAACAAATATGGCACTTTTGAAGGGCAAACATATTTACCACTCCGGCTCGGGAGCGATGAATCTGTGGAACGAATCTTCAAAATCGAAAACCGCAATGCTGGGCGCGTATCAGTATATCGTCGGCGGAATCAATGAAGCCGTAAACACTCAAACCCACGCGGGAACGACAAATATCAGCATTCACCAAAACCCGAATTTCGGGAACGGCGTCGGCGCAAGCACCAAAAACCCGCTCCCGAACGCGATTCAGGGCGGCGATTCCGGAAGTCCGATTTTCTTTTATAACGACAGCACAAAACGCTACGAATATCTTGCCGCACAGCAATCCGGCGGCGGAAATTCTTACGGACAGGCGCGCGGGAACGTCGCGTGGTCGCACGAAATCATGGAATCGTTCAACGTGCGTCCGGACATGAAAGGAATCAACGAAGTCCGCCTTACCGCCGTTTCCTATAGCGGAGAAAATAAAAAAGATGCCGCCGGGCGTTCGACAAGAATTTACTACGGGAAGGCGACAACCGCTTCCGGGAACGTTTTGGGCGAATACAACGGTGTGCGTAGCGGGCAATACACATGGAAAAATCTTGCGGACGTAAAAGACCGGCAAAACTGGTATGCCTACGATAGCGAGAAGTATTTACAACAGAAAGACGAAGATCTTTTCTTCAACGAAAATCTCGTTTTCACGGCAACGCAGGAAAATAACAACATTATTTTGGAGGACACCGTCGACCTCGGAATCGGCTATGTCGAATTTAATCGCGGCAATTTGCAAAACGCCGTTTACAATATCAAATCCGAAGGCTCGGAAAGCAATCTGCTCAATTCCGCCGGCTACGTCGTTAACGAAGGCGCAATAGTTCACCTTTATCAGACAAATCCGTCAAATCACATGTTCGAATGGCGCAAGACGGGTGCCGGAGATTTGCATATTCGCGGGAACGGAAACTCCAATGCGCTACTCAGCGTAGGCGGAAGCGGCAAAACGTTCCTGCAACGCGACAACGGCTACGCCGCGTATAACGTGCTCGTAAGCGGCGGTGCTACGGTTGTCATCAAAGACACAAAGCAAATCGCGCGCGATCTGACTTTCGGGAACGGCGGCGGCACGCTCGACATGAACGGAAATTCCATGACGTGGAAACTCTCAAATACGAACGTTCCCGCCGACGGATTTTCGATTAACGCCCTGACGGAAGATGCATTTATCGCAAACGGCAAGGGCGCGGCAACGCTGACATTTTCCGAAACCGGAAGCCAAACCTTCTTGGGCTCATTTCGGGATACGGCAAATTCGTCATTAAAAATTATTTACGACGGAGGAACAAATTCCTCGTGGACACTCCACAGCACGTTTACGCATTTGCAAAACGCCGGCAGCGGTTTAGACGTCAGAAGCGGGAACGTTAAGCTCGCGGGAACGAATACCGTTCACGGTTTGGGCTCCGCAAGCGGCAAAAATACACAGCGTTACTCGCACGCGGACGATTGGCATTACGCCGATGCGAAAATGAACGTGATGGTCGGCGGCGGCGCAACATTTACGCTCGGTTCGCATGCGCGCCTGACGGGGAACGTGGAAGTGATGCGCTACGGCGTTCTCGTGATGAACGAAGGCGTAAAGCATCGCAAGGAATACATCGAGGGCGGGCTCGCGCTTGAAGACACCTATGCGATTTCGGATTTTTACGGGCTGAAAGGCAATGTTCACCTCTATCAGGGCTCGGAAATGCGCGTCGCTTACAGCGCGGGAACGACGGCGAATACCACCTACGCGGGAAATATTTCCGGGAACGGAAAAATCTCGGTCAACGGCACCGGCTCTACGGGGACGTTCACGCTTGCGGGAGACAATAGCAAATTTACCGGTGCGCTGGTGCTGAATGCGGGAACGCTGGTGCTCGGCTCTCCCACGGCAGGTCATTCCGGAACAACTTTCGTGCACGGCGGCACGCTCGAATTTTCCGGAAACGTGAAAACAACCGGAAACGTTGAATTTCACGGAAACGGCGGCTCGCTTAAATTCAAAACCGCCGGCGGGAACGGAAAAACCGTTCACGAAGTCGGCGTGATTTCGACGAACGCGTCCGACAATTATGCGCGCAATATTTCCGTCGAAAAAAATGTAACCGTGAACGCAAAAGCACTTGTCAATGCGTGGGGTTTGAAAACTTTGCATGTGGACGGCGTGCTGAATCTTTCCGACAGATTAGAATTTGCCACGGGGCGCAACGCTTCCATGGAAAATAACAAAATCACGGGAAGCGGCACCATTAAAACAAACCGCGTTATTTTCGAAAATATCGGAACTTATAATATCGGCTACGTTCGGCTCGAAATCGGTTCCGGCGGCATGAGCGGAAACGGCGCGGCTCTCAACCTCGGGAACGCAACCATCGTCGCGTCCGAAAATTGGGACTCGCCTTCAAACACGGGAATCAATCTCGTTTCTTTCTCGGGCACCGTTTTTGAAACGGAATCCGCGAGCGGAAAAGCAACTCACGCAGCTCTCGCCGGTGGAATTTCCGGGAGCGGAAATCTCATAAAAAAAGGCGCGGGAACGCTGAGTATCTTCAGAAATAATCTTTATTTCACCGGACAAATTATTGTCGAGGAAGGGACTTTGCTCTTAGAGGGAAGCACCGCAAACCTTGGTGCTCGCGATGAAACCGGCGCCGGCTCCCGTTACGCCGCCGTTATTAAAAAAGGCGGAACCCTGGATATTAACGGGCGTCTCAAAACCGGAGATAATTGCTACAAAATGGAACTCGCCGGCGGCGCGCTCGTGAACAACGGCGGGGACGTCGGCTCGGACGATCGCCAAATTACCGGATTGAAACTTTCCGCAGACTCGGAAATCGGCGGAAGCGGAAATTTCGGGTTGATCGGTAGCGGTTATTGCGGAGTTACGCTCGATCTTGCCGGGAAAAAACTGACGAAAACCGGGGCGAACACTTTTTATCTTGCCAACGCTACGGTAACTTCGGGAACGCTTCAAATTAACGAGGGCTCTTTGGAAATCGCAGAAAGTGATTCCAACGCGAGTGCGGCGGATTTGGTAATCGCGGGCGGGAATTTAAAGCTCTCCGGCGAAAACGATTTCTCCGTGAAATCCGTTTCCGGAAACTCCGGCTCAATCGAAATCGGTTCGGGAATCTTGAGCGTCGGCGCGAATAACGTCGCGGTGAGAACGTATTCCGGTTCCGTCAATTTTTCCGGCGCGGGGAAAATCTCCTTCGTCGCGGGAACGCATGATTGGAGCGGAATTAAAATTTCGCCCGAAAATTCGGCGAACGGGCTCTTTGAAATTTCCGGCAACGGAACACGCGTGAAAATGAGCGCACACGGAAAACAATCGATTTCGGTCGGGGAAAATGCGACGCTGGAAACTCGCGCCGTTTCCTCGAACGACGCTGTCGACATGTCCGGCGTAACCGGCAACGGAAAGGTTGCGCTGAAGCTGCGCGACGGGAACGGGCGCGGCTTTAATCTTTCCGCGTTCACGGGAACGATTGAAGTCGGGAAAGATTCCGGCGTAAGCGTCGGACGCCTGCGTTTGAACACGTCTACCTTAAATTCTCAGGCTAAAATCAGCGTGATTTCCGGCGGGGAACTTGCGTTTGACGGCACGGGAACGAAAATCGAGAACGACATCGTTTTTGAGGCAAATTCGAAAATTCACGCGAATCATCTCAAAGACGGAGTCATTTCCGGAAAGCTTTCTTCCGCAAGCGGCGTTGTCCTGACGAAAGCCGGAAACGGCGTGCTCACGCTTTCCGGAGACAATTCCGGTTTCGCGGGGAAAATCGTGGTCGCGACGGGAACGCTGGTTGTAACGGATGTGCGTGCGCTCGGCTCCGGCGATGTTCACGTCAACAAAGGCGGAATTATTCGTTTATCTGCGGAAAGCGTAGACGGATTTTCCGGTGTTACGCTCGCTTCCGGCGCAAAGTTCATAATTTCCGAAAAACTCTTGGATTCGCTTGTCGCCGTGAAAACGGGAAGCGATGAGCAAACCGAAGTGGATTTGGAAACGCTCAAAACAACGATAAAGGACGGGAACGTCGAGCTCGCCGCAAGCGAACAAATTAAAATTGTGCGCAAAAGCGGAGCCTCGTTGTTGACGGAATCCGCAGATGAGCCGGTGCTGTTTTCCGCGGCTCCGCGCATGGCGAATTTCGCATTCCTGCGCGTGGAAAATCCTGTCGCGGCGGCTTGCCCGACCTGCATTACGGCGGTTCCCGAGCCTTCCGCGTTCGCCTTGCTTTCGGGGCTTGGCGTGCTTGCGCTTGTCGCTTCCCGCCGCCGCAGGAAATAATTTCTGCAACATATTATTGACTCCGATCGGCGTTCCCGTGACTTCGGTTGCGGGAACGTTTATTTCGTCCGAAGCGGCTTTCTCAAAACGTTTTCCCTTTACGTTCCTGCGCGAACCCGCAATAATAAGCCAATTATGAAAGCACTACTTTTCTCCGGACAAGGTGCCCAGAAAGTCGGAATGGGCAAGTCGCTTTACGAAAATTCCGCGATTGCGCGTGAACTTTATGACCGCGCGAACGCCGTTTTGCCGTTCGATCTGAAGCAAATCTGCTTCGAAGGTCCGCAGGAAACGCTTACCGAAACGCGCGTTTGCCAGCCGGCACTTTTCACGCAAGGCTACGTTATCGCCCAAATTTTGAAGGAACAAGGCAAGCTTGCCGATCTCAAATGCGTGCTCGGGCTCAGCATCGGCGAACTCACCGCCTACGCGGTTGCCGGCGTTTGGGATTTTGAAACGGGACTGAAAGTCGTCGCCGAACGCGGACGCCTCATGCAGGAAGCCTGCGACAAAACGAAAGGCGGCATGGCTGCGATTATCGGCGGTTCCCGCGAAGATGTGCTCGCGTTTTGCAAAGAATTTGATGTCGATGCGGCGAACTTTAACACGCCGGGGCAAATCGTGATTTCCGGCGATGCGGACAAAATTGCCGCCGCTTGCGCAAAGAATAACGAAACGAAGCAGTTTAAACGCGCGATTCCGCTCGTCGTCGCCGGCGCATATCACTCCCGCCTGATGGAACCGGCACGCGCCGAGTTTGCGAATTTCCTCGCCTCCGTCGAATTTAAGAAACCGGAAATTCCGGTCTTCACGAATACGACGGGAACGCTCATCGACGATCCCGCCGCTATGCGCGAAGCACTTGCCAAACAGGTCGTTTCTTCCGTTTTGTGGGAAGATTGCGTGCGCGGTGCCGTCGCGCTCGGCGTTACCGAAACGATTGAATGCGGTCCCGGCGGCATTCTCACCGGCATGGTCAAAAAGATTGCTCCGGAAGTCGCGGGAACGGCAGTTTCCGAGTTTGCGGAAATTCCGGCGTAATTTTTAGCGAACAGGGAATAATCAATAGTATTTTCACTCATCAATTCATTACTACTACAACAAATATGGAATACACAACTGATTGCATCGTTGACGTTAAGGGTCGCGAAATCATCGATTCGCGCGGCAACCCGACGGTTGAAGTCGACGTTATCCTCGAATCCGGCGCCATGGGCCGTGCCGCTGTTCCCTCGGGAGCTTCCACGGGCGTTAATGAAGCGCTCGAACTCCGCGACTCGGGCGTTCCCGTGAAGCAGTTCGAAAAAGGCATCGACCCGAAGAAACGCTTCTGCGGCAAGGGCGTGCTCAAGGCTGTTGACAATGTCAACTCGCTGATCGCTCCGGAGCTCGTCGGATTCAACGCTTTTGACCAGGTCGCAATCGACCAGGCGATGCTCCAGCTCGACGGCACGAAGACGAAATCCAAACTCGGCGCGAACGCTGTTCTCGGCGTTTCTCTCGCAGTCGCGAAAGCCGCTGCGGAATCCGTCGGTCAGCCGCTTTACAAATACCTCGGCGGTCCGAACGCGAAGGTGCTTCCGGTGCCGATGATGAACATCATCAACGGCGGTGCTCACTCCGACGCTCCGATTGACTTCCAGGAATTCATGATCATGCCGGTCGGCGCAACGTCGCTCCGCCAGGCGGTTCAGATGGGCGCGGAAACTTTCCATGCGCTCAAGGGTGTTCTCAAGAAACGCGGTCTCGACACGGCTGTCGGCGACGAAGGCGGCTTCGCTCCGCGCCTCGACTCCGTTGAAGACGCGCTCGACACGATCGCTGCCGCTGTTAAGGCTGCCGGCTACAAGTTCGGCAAGGACATTTGCATCGCGCTCGACGTTGCTTCCTCCGAATTCTACGACACGAAGACCAAGCAATACATCTTCAAAAAGTCCGACGGTCGCAAGCTTTCCGGCGACAAGATGGTCGACTTCCTCGCTGACCTTTGCTCCAGCTACCCGATCATCTCGATCGAAGACGGTTGCGCGGAAACGGACTGGGCTACGTGGAAAAAACTCACGGACAAGCTCGGCAGCAAGGTTCAGCTCGTCGGCGACGACCTGTTCGTTACCAACACGGCGTTCCTCAAGAAGGGCATCCAGACGGGAACGGCGAACTCCATCCTCGTCAAGGTCAACCAAATCGGCTCCCTCACGGAAACGCTCGATGCCGTCGAAATGGCGCAGTTCAACCGCTACACGGCGGTTATCTCGCACCGCTCCGGCGAAACGGAAGATTCGACGATTGCCGACATCGCCGTTGCGACGAACGCGGGTCAGATCAAGACCGGGTCGATGAGCCGCTCCGACCGTATTGCGAAATACAACCAACTCCTCCGCATCGAAGAAGAACTCGGCGCAGCTGCCGTCTTCGGCGGAAAGATGCTCGGCGACATCAATCGCTAATTGAAAGCTTAGAGCTTAAAGAAAAGCGTTCCCGTGATTTATTTCGCGGGAACGTTTTTTTGTTGTTTTTGTAGGGCAGGAGTTTTACAAGAGGCGTGTATGCGTTCTGATGCAATGCTTAGCCTCGAAACTGAGCCCGTAGGGCGGCTTTTGTTGAAATATGCGATTCCGGCAATTGCGGGAATGGTGGTGTTTTCGCTGTATAATGTCGTCGACAGTATTTTTATCGGGCAATGGGTTGGCGAATATGCGTTGTCGGCGTTGGCGATTGCGTTTCCGGTGATGAATTTGACGGCGGCACTCGGGACTCTGCTCGGGATCGGCGGTGCGGCGTTGTGTTCGATTCGTTTGGGGGAGAAAAATTACGAGGGTGCGGAGCAGGCGTTCGGGAACGTGGTTTTGCTCGGATTTATCGTCGGCGTGGTTTTCGGCGGGCTGACGGCGTTTTTTTTGGAGCCGATTCTGATTGCGTTCGGGGCGAGCGAGCAAACGCTTCCGTATGCGTATCGATTCATGCTGATTATGCAATTGAGCGCGCCGGTAACGTATACGTTTTTTAATTTAAATCACATAATGCGTTCGACGGGCTACCCGAACTTGGCGTTGGGAGCCCTGTGCCTTTCCGTGTTGGTAAATATTATTTTGGCTCCCTTGTTTATCAAAATTTTCGGTTGGGGGATTACCGGAGCGGGCTTGGCGACACTGTGCGCGCAGCTTTGCGGATGCATGTTCGTGCTGATTCATTTTTCCAGTGAAAAAAGCACGGTGCATTTTATGCGGGGAATTTACCGCCCGCGCAGAAAAACGGTGTTGCCGGTGATTTCCATCGGCATGGCTCCGAGCTTGCTCAATGCGTGCGGCTGTGCGGTCGCGGTCGTGATTAACCGCCAGCTTTTGGACTACGGCGGCGACCTCGCCGTGGGATCTTACGGAATTTTATCCCGCGTATTAATTTTAATCGCGATGATTGTTGCCGGGCTGACGCAGGGCGCGCAGCCGATTATCGGTTACAACCACGGTGCGTGCCGGATTGATCGCGTTAAAAAAACGTTCATGCTTACGCTTTGGGCGGGAACGGCGATAACGGTGCTCGGATTTTTGATTTGTGAAATTTTCCCGGAGGCGATTGCGCGCGCGTTCACGGATAACGAAGCCATGATAGGATTTACGGTTGTCGGCTTGCGCATCGGCTCCGCTGCGTTCGCGTTGGTTGGCGGGCAGATTGTAATCAATAATTTTTTCCAATCCATCGGGCACGGAAAAACGTCCGCCGCGCTTTCGACGACGCGCCAGTTGCTTTTCCTCGTTCCCGGATTGCTGATTTTTCCCTGCTATTTCGGACAAAACGGCGTGTGGCTAAGTTTCCCGGTGGCGGACGCGGCGTCCGTGGTGGTTACGGCGTGGGTTTTCCTGCGGTTTATTCGCAATTACAAACCGAACGTCGTTTTGATGAATAACGAGCAAAATCGCTCATAAAGAATAGATTTTCCGAGAAGGGAAGCGTTTTTCTTTCAGCGGAACTTCGGCGCGTTCCCGGAAAAATTTTCCCTTTATACGGGCGCACCTTCGTGCCAAAATCAGCGAATGTCCGCAGATATAAACAAAACCCCGATGATTCAGCAGTATTGGGAATTTCGGAACAAACTTCCGCCCAATACGCTTTTGTTTTTTCGCGTCGGGGATTTTTATGAAATGTTCGGTGCGGACGCGGAGCGCGGCGCGGAATTGCTCGGCGTTACGCTGACGAAGCGTTCCGGATTACCGCTGGCGGGCGTGCCTTATCATGCTTTGCAAACGTATTTGCAAAAAGCGCTCAATGCCGGAGTAAAGATCGCAATTTGCGAACAAACGGAAGCCGCCAAGCCCGGAAAACTCGTCAACCGGGCACTCGTTCGTATCATTACGCCGGGAACGACGCTTGAGGAAACACAACTCGAAGCGAAGCACAACAACTACATTCTCGCCATAGACGAAAATAAATCGGGCTTGCATGCCGCGTGGCTGGATGTTTCGACGGCGGAATTTCGCATTGCCACGTCGCGGGAACGCAATTCCCTTTTGGCGGTTTTGCAAACGTTGCGTCCGAGCGAAATTCTCGTGCCGGAATCGTGGCAACAGGGGCGCCCGCCGCCGTATTTGGATGGCTTGCTTCAATGGAATTTGGTTTCGCGCACGATGGATTGGCATTTTGATCCGAAAATCGGAACCGAAACCGTTTGCAAGATTCTCAGAGTGAACAGCCTTCAGGGTTTCGGAATCGCAGAAGGAAATCCTGCGCTCGGAGCCGCCGGAGCCTTGTTGCATTACGTTTCGGAAACGCTTTGCGAGACGCCGGCTCACATCAAAAAAATCTCCGAGTTGCGTAGCGACGATTCCATGATTATCGATGCGGCGGGAACGCGGAATCTTGAGCTGTTTCGTTCTGCGGCGGGAACGCGCGACGGCTCGTTGCTCGCGGCAATCGACGGCACGCGAACCGCCGGCGGCGCGCGGTTGCTGGAGCGTTGGCTCGCGTCCCCGTCGAGAGATATTTCGATAATTCGCAATCGGCAAAACTGCGTAGAGTCCTTTTTCAAAAGCCGGACCGTGATGTCTCGCGTGCTGGTTGCGCTTGCCTATATCAAAGATATTTCCCGCACGCTTACGCGCCTGCAAAACCGCTTGCGCGCGCCGCGGGAATTAGGTGCCATTCGCGAATCGCTCGCCCAACTCCCCGAGATTAAGCAGGCTTTGGAGATGATTTCGCCTTCGCCGCTGGACAGCGTGAACGCCCGTATTGAAGCGCACGAAGAGCTTTACGGGCTTTTGTCCGGCGCATTGGCGGAGGATTTGCCCGTCGATTTGGAAGGCGTGATTCGCAGCGGCTACGATTCGCGCTTAGATGAGTTACGCAATCTGCGCACCGACAGCAAGATTTGGCTCACGGAGTTTGAAAAAAAACTTCAGAACGAAACCGATATTCGCAATCTCCGCGTGCGGTATACAAGCGCGTTCGGTTATTACATCGAAGTTACGAAATCGAATTTGTCAAAAGTGCCGGAATCGTGGGTGCGCCGCCAGACACTCGTTAACGTCGAACGCTACACAACGGGAGAATTACGGCAGAAAGAGCAGGAAATTTTACAAGCGGACGAACTCGTCGCCCAGCGCGAAACCGAGATTTACACGGGAATTGTCGAAAACGTATTGCGGCACTCCGTTTCGCTGACGGAAACGGCACTCGCGCTTGCCGAGCTCGACGTTTTCGCCGGCTGGGCTCAAATCGCCCAAACCTGGGACTATTGCAAACCGGAGGTGGACGATTCGGACGTTTTGCAAATTACGGACGGTCGCCACCCGGTCGTGGAGCAAATGTTGCGCCGTCCGGGAATGTCGCAAACATTTGTCCCGAACAGCACGGATCTTTCCGCCTCGGGAACGCAAATTAACATCCTCACCGGACCGAACATGGCGGGGAAATCCACATACATCCGCCAAGTTGCGTTGATTACGTTGCTTGCCCAAATCGGGTGCTGGGTGCCGGCAAAATCCGCTCGGCTCGGTATTGCCGACCGCATTTTTTGCCGCGTCGGAGCCTCGGACGAACTTGCGCGCGGAAATTCCACGTTCATGGTTGAAATGAACGAAACGGCAAATATTTTGAACAATGCGACGTCCCGAAGCCTCGTCATTCTCGACGAAATCGGGCGCGGCACTTCAACTTATGACGGGCTTTCCATCGCATGGTCCGTTGCCGAATACATTCACGGGAACGCGGATTGCGGTCCGCGCACGCTTTTTGCCACGCATTATCACGAGCTGACCCGCATCGCGGAGGAACTTCCTCGAGTGAAAAATTACTGCGTCGCCGTGCGGGAATGGAACGACGAAATCATTTTTGTCCGCACCGTTATTCCCGGTGCGGCAGACCGCTCTTACGGAATCCATGTGGCGCGGCTTGCCGGGTTGCCGGAACGCGTAATTAACCGTGCTCGGGAAATCTTGGCGGATTTGGAGCAGTCCAACGACGCTTTCCGCCGCTGTATCGAAACGGAAGAAAAGCCGGGCGCAGATTTTGCCGTTCCCGTCGTAGAGGAAAGCGTTCCCGCCGCGAAGCCGCTTCCCGCTCCGGTTGCGTTGCCGAAATCGCGAACGGCGAGAACGGATCCGTCTCAGCTTTCGCTGTTTTAGGACGGATTTTTTCGTTTCTTTTTGCCGAGCTCGGAGAAAAAAGGTTGAAGCCCGGATATTTTTTTTGTCAAATAGCGCGCGTCATGAAACCCCGAAAGAATATTCTCGCTGCAACATTTTTTACTCTGTTGAGTTCGGTCGCTGCGTGGGCGATTCCGGCTTCGACCGAAACGGATCTCGCAATCGCACTTGAAAAGGCGCAGAAAACGAAATCTTCGATGCTGGTTGAATTTACCGGCTCCGACTGGTGCCCGCCGTGCAAGCATCTGCGTGCGACGGTTTTGGATAAACCCGATTTTGAAAAATTTTTGGCGGACAAAGGTTTGATGTTCGTGGAACTGGATTATCCGCGCAAGGAGGAAGCGCTGACGCCGGAAGTGAGAAAAGCCCGCGATGAAGTGCGTTTCCGCTACGGCGTGCGTGGCTTCCCGTCCGTCTTGCTTTTGGATTCTGCCGGAAATCCCTATGCGGTAATTGTCGGTCCCGGAAAATCTCCGGCTCATTACTACGAACAATTGGAACAGGCGCTTTCCGTCGAGAAGGAATTTAAAACTGCCGTTGCCGCCGCGATGGCGCAGGAGACGGGAACGCCGCGTGCGGAAGCTCTCGCTGCCGCGTTGAGCAAGCTTCCGCCGAATTTTCAGGTTTTCCAAAAAGACCTCATTCGTGAAATTATCGCCGCCGATCCGGAAGATTTGCTCGGTTTCTCGAAAAAAATGCGCGACGAAGCTCTCCTGGTTTCGCAGAAAAAAATGATTTCGGCGTTCTTCGAAAAAATGAGCGGAAAAAATTCTGCAGAGAATTTGAAGTCCGCCCGGGAAGAAGCGTTGAAGATTTTGGAAGATGAAAACCTCATGCCGCCGATTCGCTTGGCTCTCTACAAGTTCGTCAGCGACGGCTACGCGATGAGCCACGATTTGGAAAAAGCTTTGGAATATTTGAAACTTGCCCGACAAGCCGATCCCGAATCCCGGGAAGGGAGAGCACTCGTTCCTTGGATTTCTCAGATGGAAAATATTATTTCTTCCATCAAAGAATCGGAAGCTAAGGCAAGTAAATAAGATAAGCAAAAGACACAGATAACGCCTAAGCCCGTGGAGATTTTTTAGTCTCCACGGGCGATTTTTTTAGAGCACGTGCGTTTCGATGTGCGGCGCGTTCCGTTTGTGTTTTCTTTTGCGTCGGCAGGCGAAAAAGCATTTGCTCGGAGAAAATGAAAATAGGCGGCAGAATCGGATCAATGAAGGAATTTCGCGAAGCGTATTTTTCGGCGGGAACGCGCTTAAAACGCTTCATGATTGCAATCGGCGAGGTTCTTTCGACAGCGTTTATGCTATTTTTCAGTATTTTGTGGACAGGAATTTCCGGCGGCTTTCTTTTTTCCGTTTTGAAAAACGGAACGGAAGACGGGAACGTGTGGATTCCCGCCTTGTTTCTCGGCGTTTTTGTCGCGGCGGGCATCGGTCTGTTTTCGCTGGGCGCGTATCGCCTGGTGTCGCTGATTCTTACGGTCGTGAAAGCTCCTTCGCCCGGGAGCGTTCCCGCGACTTCGCAACCGGAAATTTTAGCGGGAACGGGAGGCGCTTTCTCCGAAGAAAATCCGTTTAGTTCTGCGGCGGAAAAGGATTCCGAACCTGAATCTTCCGATGAACTCAAGGAAACGCGCGGCTCGAAAATTTTTCTCGCGCTTTTCGGATTCGTTTTTCTTTGCGTCGGCATCACGGTTTCGACAATCGGCGTGAAAAAATATTTGGCGGAAGAACAGGCGGCGGGAACGTGGATTTCCGCACCGTGCAAAATCGTTTCCGCGAAACTGGAAAGCCACAGGCGAAGCAAAGGCGGCACGTCTTATTCGCCGGAAATCGTTTACGAATTTTCTGCCGGCGGGAAAACCTATCGCGGGAACGATATTTTTATGTCGGGTAATTCGTCGTCGAACGATTACGACAAAGAAAAGCAACGCCTCCGAAAATACAAAAACATCCGAATTTGCTGGTTTAATCCGGAAAATCCGGAAGAAAACGCGCTGATGAAACCGGCGGGCGGATTTTCGCTCCGCAAAATTGTCATGATTGTTTTCGGCATGCCGTTTGCGTTGATTGGCGGCGGACTTTTGGTCGGAACTTTTTTCGGGAAAAAATTTAAGAAAAAAGAAGCGCAATCCGCGATTGGGGCGCTGAAATCGAACGCGGAAGATTCGCTTCTCGGGGCGGTCGTTATGTGCGGATTTGCGTTACTTTGGAATTTAATTCTGTTCGCCGTAGTCGCGGGATTTTTTGCGGACGGTCGCCCGGGGCTTTTCCCGACGGTTATTATCGGCGTTTTTGCGGTGATTGGCATTGCGTTGATTTTCGTCGCGGCGTGGTGTTGTCTGCGAAGTTTAAACCCGCGTTACGAGGTTTTGCTTTTTCCGGCGGGAAGGTTGCGGGTGGGTGAATCCGTGCGGGCGGAATGGCGCGTGGTGCGCGGCGATCCCGCGAAACTGGTTTCGTTGAACGCGGAGCTTTTTCGTTGGGAAAAAACGAATCTTTACGTCAACGGAAAGCAGAAGGAGAAAGTTGCGGAGCGCGTTCCCGTTTTTGCAACGATGTCTCGCTCGGAAATTGCAGCGGGCACTGCGGAGTTTTGCGTTCCCGCGAATATTGAAAACGGGAAATGGAGTTTGCGGCTTACGGGGAAAACGGCGTTTTTTCGCCCGGGACTGAAATGCGACTTTCGTCTGCCGTAAATTTTTTTAAACGCCGAAGCAAAGAAAACGCAGAGACGCAAAGTTTTGTTTTCGGCGGCAGGGGGTTTCGTTTTCGAAACTGTCGGTTTTATTTTTCGTGCACGCAATGAGCGTTCCCGCCGCATTTGGGGCAGGCGGCAGTGATTTGCAAATGTTGCGAAATGAATTCGAGCCCGTATTTTTTAGCGATGGCGCGCCCGTACCAATCCATAAACGGCGCATCGAACTCGATGATTTTGTCGCAGTTGTCGCAAACGATGTGTCCTTTGAACGTTCCCGCGCCGCGGGTGCTTTCGTAATATTTGAAATCGCGCCCGACGTTGAGTTCGCTGACGATTCCGCTGGAAATGAGCGCGGGAATGGAGCGGTAGACGGTGGCGCGGGAGACGGACGGATCGCGTTCCCGCGCGGCGAGCAGAAGCTCTTCCGCGGTAAAGTGTCCGGGCGTTTCGTAGGCGGCACCCCAGATGGCGCGGCGTTGTTGCGTGTTGCGTAGCCCGTGGGCGGCGAGCAGTCGGGGAAGATCGGGGATTTTCGAGTCGTCGTTGGCGGATTGACAGCTGGAGCTCATACTCAAGAATGAAGCGAGGAAAAGAAGCTTCGGCAAGGAAAAAGAATGGGAATTTCCGTTGCCTGCGAGCGGCTCTTCGGGCAAAATTACGGGCAACGATGTCCACTTTTTCCCGTTTAGCAGGTTTTTTGGTTGCGGCGTTATCGGTTTTTCCGGGAGCCGCGCTTGTTGCGGAGGCGCGTCCGGAGTTGCCGGAAAGTGCGTTGTCCGAGTTTACGCCCTTGGGTTTGTTGTCGGAAAAATCTCTCGAAAAAGCGGATTCGCTGATGCGGGGATTCGGGGCGGAAGTTGCGTTGCTTTCGGGATTGCCTTCGCTTGCGGTGGATCTTTCCCGCAAGGAATTGGAGGGAAAAAGTTTGTCGAATGCGGAGCGGGATCGCCTTTTGCTGACGCTTTCCGGGGCGCAAATTGCGCTCGGGGAATTTTCGGCGGCGGAAACTTCGATTAAAGATTTGTCGGGAGATACTCCGCAGAAGCGTTTGCGCTTAGCATTTGTCGCAGCGAGCAAAAATGATTTTGAGGAAGCGGCGGAACAGCTTGAGGATTTGTCGGCGGATGTGTTCCCGCAGCAGGAGCGCGCGTGGTTTTTCCTGGTGCGCGGAGTTTCGAAATTTTTTCTCGGAAAAGAAGAGGACGCGAACGCGGATTTTGATGCCGCAGAAAAAAATATGCTGCGCGCGGCGGACAAGGAAAACGTCTCCTTCTTGCGTCAGTGGTGCGGCGTTGTTCGCGGAGAAGTGCCGACGGAGGAAACTTTGGAGGAGTTGAAAAATTCCCGCGAAGCGGCACGCGGCACGCCTGCGTTTGCGGATGCCGGAAAACTTTATGCGGTCGCGCTTGCGAAAAGCGGAAATCTTGCCGCCGCGCGTGCGGCTTTGAGCGAAACCGTTCCCGTTCCCGCAAAAGACGCGGCGGATTTCGCCTTACTTGAAGGGCTGTGGGCGGAAAATCCCGGCGGCGAAATTGCACGCAATGCCTTCGAGCGCGTTATCGCAGAACGACCGCCGCGCACGCGGCAATCGGCGGCGTTCTCCGGCTTGTTGCGCAATGTGGTAACTTTACGGCAGGCGGGGCGCACGGAAGAAGCAATCCTTGCTGCAAACGGAATCGAAAGCTTTCTGAATGCGTTACCGCCGGACGAACGCGTGCGCGACCTTGAGCTGTTCACGCGCGCGCGCATCGCCGCCGAAGTCGAAAATTTCCGCCGCGCGGAATCTTTGACCGAAGAACTCTGTTCGCGCTTTCCGGCGAGCCCGTTTGTGCCGGACGCGTTGCGCCTGCTTGTGGGAATCGCCATCCAGGAAAAAGAATATCGCCGTGCGGTTTCGTTGCTGGAACGTTTGCGCGGAATGAATTTGCCGCCGGAAGAAGCTTTGCGCGCCGACATTCTCATCGCCGACTGTAATTTCCTTTCCGGCGACTATGCGCTTGCCGCCGATGCGTATGCGCGGGTTTCCTCTTCCGAGTCCGATGCCGTAGGACGTGAAAATTTGGGCGGTATTTTCTTTCAGCAGGTTTACAGCGAAATTCAAAGCGGGAACGTGCGCGATGCCGCCGAGCTTCTGGATTCCCCGATTGCCGCACGCGTTCCCGCCGGCTGGTCGATGCGCACGGAATGCGCCGTTATTGAAGGTTTGCATCGCGAAGGTCATTTGGAAGAAGCCGCCGTGAGGGCGAAAAAATTTCTGGAGCGCCCGGATTTGATTCCGGATTTCCGGTTGCGGATTCTTTGGACGCAGGCTCTTTTGGCGTTGGATTTGAACGATCCGGAAACGACGCTGAAAAACGCGAATTTAATTGCCGAACTCGCGGCGAGTCCGGAAAAAATTATTTCCGAGGAATTTCGGGAAACGGCATCGGAATTGGTCAGCCGCACGGTTTTGCTTAAAGCGCGCGCGCTGTTTTTGTCCGGAGAACACACGAAGGCGTTGCAATTGCTTTCGGATTTGCGGGAACGCTATCCGGACAGTGCGGCGGCGGTTGTTTCCTGGCTCGAAGAAGGTCGCCGTTTTAACGAAGTAGGAAAACCTGCGCGCGCCTTGGTCTGCTACGAAACTTTGATTGATCGTTACGCCGCGAAGGAAAATTTTGCGGAATATGTTGCGATTGCCGCCTTTGAAGCGGCGCAAGCGGCGGCGACCATCGGGCGACCGGAAGAAGCCGTGAAGCAAATGCAAATGCTGGTTTCCCGTTATCCGAAAAGCCCGCTCGCGTTTTACGCTCGCATGAGGCAGGCGGACTTTTTCCGCATTTTGAACGATTTCGATTCCGCTCTCGCCGTTTATGATAATTTGATTGCCGTAGAGGGCGACAGACCCTCGATGCGCATTGTGGAAATGCGCCGGGCGGATACTTTGCTCGCGCTTGCCGCAAGAGCCGAACGGGACGAGAACGCTCGCGAAGCTTTCCGCGACGCAATCGGGAAGGCCAAGGCGGCGTATGAACGCCTTTTCAGTTTGCCGGATCAGCCGCTTTCGCTAAAAGCGGAAGCCGGGTTTAAGTGGGCTTACGCGGAAGAATCTTCCGTTTCCGAAAACAGCAGCGCCGGCGCGCGGGAACAGGCTCTTGAGCAGGCGCGTGAAATTTACTGGAAAACGGCGTCCGACGTGATTTCGGTTCAGCGACCGGAAACGCATCAGGCGGTAGAGGGCGGCTACTGGGTTGCGCGTTGTCTTTTCGCTTTAGCGGAATCTTACGAAAAAATCGGCGACTATGAATCCGCCCGTAATGCTTATGAAAAAGCGCGGGAATGGAGCGAGCTCGGATTGATTCCCGGAAAAAGCTACGCGGAGCAACGCCGCCGACGCATTCTCGAAAAATAATTTTGCGAAAAAAACTGACGTTCCCGTTTCCCCGTTTCTCATTTTTAATTCCTAATTTTTATCCTCATCAATGAATACGACTCCTGAGATCACAATGCTTTCCTCGGCGGATTCTGCCGTGAATTTTTCGCTCGTTGCCGACGGCGGTCCCTTTGTTTGGCTTTTGCTTGCAATCGGGTTTATCGGCTTTTTGGTCATTGTCGAGCGATCGATTTATCTGCATCGCGGACAAATTCAGGCGGACACCTTTGTCGAAGGGATTTGCACGAATTTGCGCAACGGGCGGTTTAACGAAGCGCTGACGGTTTGCGAAGATTCTCCGGGCGCGGTGCCGCGCGTCGTTAAAGCCGTTTTGCTTCACTCCAAAGAAGGAGAAGCACACATGCGCATTGCGGCGGAAGAAGCGGCACTTTTGGAAATTCCGGCACTCGAACGCCGCGCGGGAACGATTCGCGCTCTCGCGAAAATCGCGCCGCTGGTGGGGCTCGCGGGAACGGTTTTTGCGCTTTTGCGCGCGTTTCTTACAATGCGTGCGTCCGGGCATTACGCCAATGCGGATGTTTTTTCCGGCGATATCGCGTCTGCGCTTGCCGCGACGGGCGTGGGCATCTGCCTCGCGATTGTTTTCCACTTGGGCTATCACTTTGTAGCCGGACGCATTCGCACGATTATTGCCGATATTGAGCGCGCCGCCGTTTCGATGATCGGATTTATTTGCTATGAAAAACCTCTTCCCGAAGACGGAAAGGAAGAGTGATTCGCCTCCGGTCGTTTTTTGAAAATGAAAATTCTCAGAGCAGGAAGTGCCGGGTTTTGCCGAGGCGTAGAGCGCGCCATCAATATCGTGAGAGATTATGTCCGCCGCGGACGCGCTCCCGTTTTTACGGACGGACCGCTCATTCACAATCGGCAAATGATGGCGGAACTCGAGGCGGAAGGCGTGCGCGAAGTCGGCGACTACCGTTCCCGCTCGGAATTAAACCTTAATCTTTCGGAAGCGGAAAAGGCGAATGCTGTCGTTATTGTGCGCGCGCACGGAGTAACGCCGGAACGCCGTGAGTATTTGAAAACGCTCGGTGCGGAATTTCGAGATGCGACTTGTCCGGATGTCGGCGTAATCGCCGGACGTGTTCGGCTTTGTGCCAAAAAAGGTTTTTCGACGCTCGTTTTCGGGGATCCGAATCACCCGGAAGTGGTCGGGATTCTCGGCTACGCGGAAGGGCGCGGCTTTGCCGTGCGCACGGAAGCGGATCTTGCTGCACTCCCGCCGCTCGGCGAAAAAGTTTGCATGGTGTCGCAATCCACAATGTTTCCGGACGAGTTTGAAATCCTCGCGGAAAAAGTGCGGGAACGCTATCCGAATGCGCAGATTTTCAATACCATTTGCGGAGCGACGCGTTCCCGCCAAGGCGATGTGGTTCGCCTCGCGGAGCAGGGTGCGGAGGCAATCGTCGTTATCGGCGGTCGCCATTCGGCAAACACCGTGAAGTTGGCGACGCTGGTCGAACGCCAAGGCTTGCCGTGTTATCATATTGAGACATTGCGCGAACTCGATTTGGAGCAGATGAAACGCTACTCCGTGGTCGGCGTTACGGCGGGAGCGTCCACGCCGGGCTTTTTAATCGACGAAGTTTGCGCCACGCTTGAAAAAGTGGGCTAAGGAAAGAACGCCGCCGTCGGGTTCTCTTTTTTTATAGTTTTAAAATTTTTGGCACGCAATGTGCATAAATTCGGAAACACTTTTATTTTCAAATCACAATCTTACACATTCCAATATGAGCAAAGATAAAAAAGAAAAATGCTGCTGCAAAAAAAGCGGAGCATCCGTTAACGTCAAGCCGCTCGGCGATCGCGTTCTCTTGAAGCGTTGCGAATGCGCGGAAGAAATCAAGGGCGGAATCATTATTCCGGATTCGGCAAAAGAAAAACCGATGGAAGCCAAAGTCGTTGCGCTCGGCACCGGCAAGGTCGAAGACGGCAAGAAAGTCGAGTTCAATGTCGAAATCGGCGACAAGGTTCTCATCGGAAAATATTCCGGAACGGAAGTTAAAATTGACGATACGATGTATATTCTCGTGCGCGAAGACGAAATCCTCGCCGTGCTCGGATAATTTTTACGTTCCCGTTATTTAATCTTTTTTTAGAAAGAAATAAAAACTATGGCAAAAAAACAGATTCTTTTTGATGAAGCCGGTCGCCGCAAAATCCTCGCCGGCGTTCAGACGCTCGCGAAAGCCGTTAAAATCACGCTCGGACCGAAAGGTCGCAACGTGATGATCGACAAAAAATACGGCGCACCGAAAGTGACCAAGGACGGCGTTTCCGTCGCCAAGGAAATCGAATTGGCGGACGCGTTTGAAAACATGGGCGCGCAAATGGTGCGCGAAGTCGCCTCCAAAACCGCCGACAAAGCGGGCGACGGCACGACGACCGCCACCGTTCTCGCCGAAGCCATTTACAAAGAAGGCTTGAAGAGCGTTTCCGCGGGCGCGAACCCGATTTTCGTCAAGCGCGGGATCGATGCCGCTTGCGAAACCATCACGAAGGAACTCGCTTCCTCCGCGAAGAAAATTAAAAACAGCGACGAAATCAAGCAGGTCGCAACCGTTTCCGCCAACTGGGACGATTCCATCGGTTCCATCATTGCCGACGCGATGAGCAAAGTCGGAAAAGACGGCACGATCACGGTCGAAGAAGCCAAAACCATCGAAACGACCCTCGACGTCGTCGAAGGCATGCAGTTCGACAAGGGCTACCTTTCCCCGTATTTCTGCACGAACGCGGAATCCCTCGAATGCGTGCTCGACGATCCGTATTTGTTGCTCTTTGAAAAGAAAATTTCCTCGATGAAGGACTTGCTCCCGATTCTTCAGGAAGTTGCCAAAGCCGGAAAACCGCTCGTCATTGTCGCGGAAGACGTGGACGGCGAAGCTCTCGCGACCCTCGTCGTGAACAAGATTCGCGGCACGATTAACGTTTGCGCGGTGAAAGCTCCGGGCTTTGGCGATCGCCGTAAAGCCATGATGGAAGACATCGCCATTCTCACCGGCGGAAAATTCATCACCGAAGATCTCGGCATCAAGCTCGAAAGCATCACCATTGCCGACCTCGGCAAAGCAAAACGCGTTGTCGTCGATAAGGAAAATACAACGATTATCGAAGGTGCCGGAAAATCTTCCGACATCCAAGGTCGCGTGAAACTTATTCGCCGCCAAATCGAAGAAACGTCCTCCGATTACGATCGCGAAAAACTTCAGGAACGCCTTGCCAAGCTCGCGGGCGGTGTCGCCGTCATCAAAGTCGGTGCCGCTTCCGAAGCCGAACTCAAAGAAAAGAAAGACCGTGTTGACGACGCGCTCCACGCTACGCGCGCGGCAGTTGAAGAAGGTATCGTTCCCGGCGGCGGCGTTGCGCTCCTGCGCACGGCGAAGGCTGTGGACAAGCTCATCGAAACGCTTGACGGGGACGCGAAAACGGGCGCGAAAATCGTTCGCCGCGCGATCGAAGAACCGCTTCGCACGCTCTGCGAAAACGCCGGCGTCGAAGGTTCGCTCATCGTGAAGGAAGTGCTCAAAGGTAAAGGCAATTTCGGCTACAACGTTGCAACGGATGTTTACGAAGATCTCGTCGCCGCCGGAGTCGTCGATCCCGCGAAGGTAACCCGCACTGCGATTGTTTCCGCAACGTCGGTTGCTTCGATGCTTCTCACGACGGAATGCCTCATCACGGACGTTCCCGAAGAACCGAAAGCCGCGCCCGCAATGCCGGACGGCGGAATGGGCGGCATGTATTAATCGAAAAAAAAAGATTAGAGCTTAAAGCTTAATGCTTAAAGATGCGTTCCTGTGTCGAAAGTCGCGGGAACGCTTTTTCAATTTGCGCGGGGGAACGGGAACGCGTAGAGTTTTTCTCCGAAAATGTCCCGAAAACAAAATCACCAAAACCTCATCGAGCAAATGCATTCCAAAGAATGGCGTGCGTTGCCGCAAAATGTGGTTTTGAGCGGAGATACAAAATCCGGAAAACGGCAACGGGTTTATGAGATTTTGAGAAAATTTTCCGTGGTGCTCCTTGTCGGCGGAATCGCTTCGTTGCTGGCTTATGTTTGGATTGACATGATGGCCGGGCTTTCGGACGAAGAAAAAAATCCGGTAGCGGTGCATTTTGAAAACAACGGCGGCTTGTTGGACGAAGCGTGGTTCCGCGCGTGGACGGAATTTGATGAAAACGCGGCTCCGAATCTTCATCATTTGCGGGATCGCCTGCTGGCGCACCCGCAGATTTCCGCGGCGAGAGTTTTGAGGCGTCCGGACGGAATGTTGCGCGTCGACGTTTTGGAGCGGAAGCCGGTCGCACGCTTGGAGGACGATGATTCCGGCGTGCGCTTTGTCGCGGCGGACGGCGTCGTTTTTTCGTCCGACGCGTGGGCCGTGCGCCAAAGCGGCTTGCCGATATTGCGGGATGTTCGCCTTGCGATTGATGCAAAAACGGGTTTTGACTGCGTTCCCGTCATGGCAAAACTGGCGGATTTTATCGAGACGGCGCGCACCTCTTACCGCAAATTATTTGAAGAATGGGACACGATTTCGTTGCGTGATTTCCCGTCGGACGAGCGGGATATTGCCCATCCGTGGTCTCTGATCAGCGTGGTGCCTTTCGCGGCGGTTCAAAACCCGGGACACGCCAAAATTAAAGAATATGTTTTTTCGGCAACGCGTTTTCGTGAAGATTTGAAATTGCTTGCTTCAGCGCGGGCAAACGGGACGTGGGACATGGTTTTGAGTGCGCCGACGCGCGCTCCCGCGTATCGCGTTTTATTTATTACCAATCGGAAAAACCCGATGAAGGAATTTCGCGAAATGCGATTGATTCCTCTTTCGGCGGAAACTCCGTAATTTGAGGAAATTTCCATGGCACAGGACAATATTTTAGCGGTGATTGATATCGGCAGCGCGGAAACAAAAGTGCTCATTGTCGATTTGGAGCCGCAGTTGCAGGTTATCGGTGCTTTTTGTGCGAAAACCGAAGGAATGCGCAAGGGCGAAATCGTCAATCTCGGCGCATTGAAGGAAAGCGTGCATTCGGCGATTCGGCAGGCGGAAAAAATGGCGGGAGCGGCGCGGCGCGTTCGCGGAGCCTGCCTTGCCGTTTCGGGCGCATTGGTCGGCGGGTTTTCGGTAACGGGATTGACAAGCGTGAAAAGCGGTTGCGTTCGCGCGGAAGATAAAGAGGCGGCGCGTGACGATGCTTTTTCCGCCTGCGTTCACCGCGTTCCCGAAAACCGCCACATCGTTCAGCACCTTTTGCGTCGTTATTTGCTCGACCGACGGGAACGGGAAGAGCCGCTCGGACTGAGCGGGAAAGAATTAACTTACGATTTATGGGTCATTGATGCGGACGATACGTATCTGACGGAGCTTTACCAGATTCCGAACCGCTACGGAATGACGGTGCGCGGGCTTTTCCCCGCTTCGCTTGCTTCGGCGGAAGCAATTCGCACGTTTGCCCAAATTATGGACGACAACCGCCTTGTCATCGACATCGGCGCGGGGACGTCGGATTTTGTGCTGTTCCGCGACGGTGCGGTCGTTTGCACGGGCGTTATTCCCGTCGGCGGCGAGCACATCACCAACGATATGTCGCTCGGCTTGCAAATCAGCAAAGAAGATGCCGAGCGTTTGAAAATCAAATACGGGAACGCTTACGCACGGGAAGGCGATAACGTGTTTGCGGAAATTGACCTCGATTCGTTCGACGGCGAGCTCAAAGGTTTTTCCAAGCATGTTTCCCGTTACAAAATGGAATTGATTACGGAAGTGCGCCTGCGAGAGCTGTTCACTTTGATTTCGAAAAAAATCAATGTTGAGTCGGCATTTTCCGGAACGGTTTTTCTCACGGGCGGGACCGCTCAAATGGAAGGAATCGGGAAATTGGCGAGCTCTATTTTCGGGAACGCGGAAGTCCGCATCGGTGAGCCGAGCCTCAGTTTTGCCCGTGCGTATGCGGAGCCGAAATATTCTACGGTTGTCGGCTTGGCGAAGCTTTATCGGGATTCGCAGGCAAAATCCGCCGAGCGCGACGTAAAGGGCGGATGGTTTCGCCGGCTTTTTCGCGAAATATTTTAGCCGTGCGGTTTAATCTGTAAAAAAAACAACGAGATGGAAAATTTTGAAAATAAACCGTCGGAAACGAACGGGAACGCAAATCCGGCAATCGCAGTCGCGGAGGCGGGAACGCCGATTTCCGCGCCGATGCCCGCTTCGCCGCCGTTGCGCCTGAAAGTGGTCGGCGTCGGCGGCGCGGCGACACGCACCGTGGCGCGCCTTTGCGAGGCAAAAATTTTTGCGGCGGAATTTATTGCCGTGGACACCAGTGCGGCGGAACTCGCGGCTCTTGAACGCTTCGGCGTGAAAACGGTTTTAATCGGAGAAACGATTACCGGCGGAAGCGGTGCGGGGATGGACGCTATGCGCGGTGCCGCGGCGGCAAAAGCGTCGGAAGAAACGCTTCGCTCCATGCTCGCGGGAACGGATTTGCTCATTCTCATTGCGTCGCTCGGCCGCGGCACGGGTAGCGGCGCATCTGTCGAAGTCGTTAATCTCGCGCGCGAAATCGGCTTGGTTTCCGTGTGTTTCGCCACCACTCCGTTTGCGTGGGAAGGCGCAAAATCCACGGAGCAGGCTTCGCTTGCGATTGACGCTTTGCACGCCAACAGCAACGCGTTTATCCTGATTGAAAACAATCTGATTGCGCAGGCGGTTGCTTCCGGCGGCAGTTTCTCGGAAGGATTCAAAATCTCGGATCGCTGGATTGAAAGCGGCGTTTCTTCCTGTTGCCGAATGCTTTTGAATACGACCGGGCGCATGCGCGTGGACTTGGCGGCGTTTCGCAATCTTTTTCCGGCGGTGGGAACGCGCACGCTGTTTTCCGTAGGCTTCGGAAGCGGCGGGAACGCGCAGGAAGACGCGTTGACGGAGCTTTTCCGTTGCCCGCTTTTAAAAACGCGAACCTCCGTGGCGGGAACGGCGGAGACCTTGGCGATTCACATCGAAACGGGCATGGAGCCTCAACTCGCCTTTGTCAGCGAAACGGCGCAACGCGTGAAAAACCGCTTCGGCGGCGATTTGCGGACGCTTCCGAGCTATGCCGTGAATCCGGCACTCGGCGATCGCCTGGAAATTTGCGTTTTCGGCGCGGCGGGGATTCGCGAAGCTTCACGCGTTGTCCGCAAAAAACCGAAAAAAGAGGCTTCGGACGCCATGCCCGGAGGCGTGCTCGTGCTAAATTCGGACGATGCGGACGGGAACGATTTTGATCGTGAAGAACCCGGGCTCGGGCTCGATGACCGCCGCGGCGGATTTGCGGACACGCGCAGTCGCCTTTTTGAAGGAAAAGATTTGGATACGCCGACGTATATCCGCAAGCAAATCAATCTCGATAAAACGCTCGCAAAAAAGAAAAAAGAATTCGGGAGTTTGCGTAAAAACTAATGCGCCATGGACGTTGAACTTTTCAATTACGAGCTTCCGCCGGAGCTCATTGCGCAGACACCGGCGGCGCGGCGCGAAGAATCAAGACTCCTCGTTGTAAATCTCCGCACGGGAACGTTTTCTCATCATATTTTTGCGGATTTGCCGAATCTGATTCCTGCGGGAACGCGGCTTTTCCGAAACGATGCCGCCGTTTTGCAGGCACGCCTTGCGGGAACGCGCGAAACGGGCGGAAAAGTCGAATGCCTGCTTTTGCGTCCGGGCGAAATTCCTACGCGCTGGTGGTGCCTGCTCAAGCCGGGAAAGAAAGCCGCATCGGGAACTTTCGGTGTTCCCGGCGTTTATCGGGCACGCGTTATTGACAAGGAAATTTGCGAAGAGGGCGGCGGCGAATATCTTGTCGAATTTGAAATGCCCGGCGGGAAAAGTGTGCTCGACGTTGCCGCCGAAATCGGAAAACTCCCGCTTCCGCCTTACATCGAGCGCTCCCGCCCGCAGGGACAGGATTTTTCCGCGCTGGACAAAGAACGTTATCAGACGGTTTACGCGCGCCGCGAAGAACCCGTAGCCGCCGCCGCGCCGACCGCCGGCTTACATTTCTCGGACGCGCTTTTGAAAAAATTGCAGGAAAAAGGAATGCGGATGTTTGACCTGACGCTCCATGTCGGGCTCGGCACATTTCAACCCATAAAATCAGCGACGATTGAAGGGCATTCCATTCACAAGGAATTTTACACGATTCCGGCGGGAACGCGTTGCGAACTGGAGCGGGAAGATCTTGCCGCGCCGCGGCTCGCCGTCGGCACAACCAGCTTGCGCGCGATGGAGGATTTTACGCGTCGCCGGGCGGCGGGCGACCCGCTGATTCCGCCGTCGGGAAGTGTTGCCGCAACTGCCGGAATTTACATTTATCCGCCGTCGAAAATTTTGTCGGCAGAGATGATGATTACGAATTTCCACCTGCCGAAATCGACGCTGATGTGTCTGGTTTCGTCGTTTCTTACGCCGGATTCAACCGCAGGAATCGCGTGGCTCAAAGAACTTTACGCTGAAGCCGTGCGGGAACGCTACCGCTTTTATAGCTACGGCGACGCCATGCTGATTCTGTAAATTTTTTGAAAAAAAAACGTTCCCGCTAAAAACGGCTTTCGCCGCGCGGGAACGTTTTTTTTATTTGACGGGATGTTTTCAAACACTACTTTTGCGGTTGTGTTTTGTGTCTCGAAATTATTTTGTGCGTGTTGCATTGCTTTTTTAGGCTTCTGCCTTCCGCTTGAAGCGGGAACGTTTTTCCGGGGAGAGCTGGAGGAATTTTTGGACGAATATGTTTCGAAGCCGCCGTATAACCCTCAACGCGCGCGGGAAAAAGTGCGCGCGTTTTTGGAGCAAAATCAAAACCAAGGTTCTGCGGTTCCGCTCAAATACGACCCGCGCGGGTATTGGCAGGTTTATTACTACATGGAGAAGCATTCTAAACTGACGCGCGGTGCTCAGTTTTATGCGATTTTACAAGCGTTGGATTTCGTTGAGCGCAATCAAAAGCACAAGCGCATTGAGCGACAACGCGGAGCACTGATTGCGCTGAGTGAAATCATTTCCGTGGTCGCTTATTCGTCCCCGCCGCCTTACGAAAAACCGGGCTTTGAGCGGAAGAACGGAAAAGTTCCCGAGTGGCAACTGCAGGAACGCGACGCACTTCGCCTCTTACTCGAAGCCGGTTGGCTGACGCCGTATTTCGGGACGGAACTGGTGGAAAAAGATGAAAAGGCGGCGGAATATTTTGCGCGGAGTTTTGAATGGCACATTCGGGAGGCGCGTCTCAGCGGGAAAAAATTTTATCCGTATGCGTGTTGGCAGTCGGAGCGATTTATTCCGAAGTATTATGCGAAAAGACCGGTCGCGCAGGCGCGGCTTTATTTCCGGCTTTCGTGGATGTATCTGCACTTGGAGGAATACAACAAAGCAAAGGTCGCGGCGCGGAAAATTCCGAAAATCAGCGGCATGGAGGAAGCGGGCGATCGTTTCATAAAATACGCGGACGAGGAACTGAAAAAACGGCGTTCCCGCAGGAAATAAGTCTCTTATGAAAATGAAACTACGACTAAAACAAATGATTGCAGTCACCGCTCTCGCGTGGCTCGCGCTCGCGCCGCCGGGATTTGCGGCTTTTCAAATAATCGGAGACGATATTTGCGTTGTCGCAGAGAGCGCCGGACAATTCGAAGATGAAATTGAACGTGCGCGCAAGGGAGACCTTTCCCGCTCCAACAGCACTTTGGTCAATCCGAGAAAAAATCGCCCGCCGATAAAAGAAAAATATTCGACGCAGGTTTCGCTCACGAAAGATTCAGGCGGGAACGCGCACGTTGCGGCAGTGGCTCTTGTTTCCGATGACGGGTGCGATGTGCGTGTCAACGGCGAGCAGTGGCTAAAGGAGAGCGGCAAAGGACACGATATTTCGAGAGGTTTGCGCCGCTACGGCAAGTTGTTGCTTCCCGGTGATGAAAACCGTTTTGACATCGAATATTCACAGACGTTTTACGAGCCCGCCGTTTTAGAAAACGATTTGGACGGCTTGACCATGGTGGTTTTACCGATAGAGATTGACATTTCGGTCAAAGATTCTCGCGGGAACGTGAACGATCGCATCCTTGTCAAAAAAGGCGAAACGATAGATGTCGCAATCAATCCCGCATTCTGGGAACACGACCTTCCCGGGAACAACAATATCGAATGGGAGTTGGAATGTGTGAGTTCTACCGGAAAATTTTCCTCGCGTCCGATTACTGCTACGGGAACGAATATTTCTTTCACAATAAACGAATCCGGGATATACAGAATTTGTGCAATTATTAATGGAGAGCGATACTATTATCGTCGACATGAGGATGTTCCTCATCACAAAGGAATGACCGGATTACGAGCAGGGGATTTTGATTACGTCGGGGTTTATACTTATGAAACTCAAAGGAAAATGGTGGACAGGGCGTTTTCATACTGCAGGGAGGCAAGCACAAAGTTTGCGTACGGGAAAGAATTTGATTTTACGGAGTATGGATATTCAAATTTTCTCCTCAAAAAACGGTTAGCAAATGCAAACAAATGCAATATTTTCGTTTTTGCCGTTGCACACGAAGAGCGGATTTTAATTCATTTGAAAGATCGGGAATTTACTGTTGCCGGAATGCCAACAGGACTTGAATTTTATAAATCACCCCCGACTGTCAAGGAATGGCGGGATTCGAATGAGAAGATAGAAACTACTCCTGCCCCCAATTGGACATGGCTTAAAGTGGACGCAACAATGCAACCGGAACCGGGGCATGTCGTCATGGATGATGTCCATATGGGAATTCTTGACTATGATGGAAGCTGGATTAGTGCAGGTCCGTCAAACGTCAACAAAAAGGCGTGTATTTATGGCTGCGGCTATACTCCCTATAACGTTTCTATTCTGAGGGAAAGGAAATCTGATAAATGAAATCGAGTTTTTGGAAGATATTGCTTTGGGGAAGCTTCTTTGTTGCTCCTTGGGCTTTTGGTATTTCTTCGAGTGAAGATCATTCAGAGCGGGAGAGGAAAGTCCGCATGATAGAGGAAATAATCTTTTGCTTGGAATCGGGCGATTCTTTGACTCAAGAGCAGGAGACCGCACTTTTTTCGGATCCGTTGATTCGGGAATGGGAATACTTTTGGGCATTGAACTATAAGGATCGTCGAGTCCAACGGGTGAAAGAACTTGTTGAAAAATCGAAATACTCAAAAAGCCGAAAAGAAATGTTTGGTGCTATCGTTTCACGTGAAGCTCGAAGTCATTGCTTTTCTGCAATCTGCAGAGAAGGATCGGAGTTTCCGGCTATGCTCTCTCGCGAGAATTGGGCACCCAGTTTCGTAAAAAAGCCTATTCCCGTTGAAAAACAAAAGGTGATGCTTAGTCAACTTGCGGATGTGTACAGGGAATATCTTTTTTCATTGGAGTCAGAAGGTGGAACAAACTTCGAAAATGTTCGAAAGTATTTTGACAAAGCGACGCGAACGTATATCTCAGTGTTGAAATTGCCCTCGCCAGCGAAGAAAGAGGAGGCAGACACCCTTGCTGAATGGTTCTTAAAAAATAATCTTCCGCTAATTGCCCGTGCGATGCGTTTTGAAAGTGAATATTTTCATTCCGGGGCGGATATATACGAGCTGTGCGGGATAGATATCGGCGATGTTCTTTTCGCTGATTCATACCTTATTGATTACGTGTTGCTGAGGCATAGGAAGGAGATATTAGACAGACAAAATTCGATAAAAGAGACCATGTAATCCACACCGAAACTCTTGACTATGACGGTTTTTGGATTCACGCGAATTCGTATTATGTTTGTAAAACAATTCAACTCGGTTTTGTCGGAAGACCAGTTCAGATGTTGAGAGAAAGGAAATAAATTGTGAGAAACATTAAAGAGAAAATACTGATAGGTGTGCTTGTGATGTATTCCGCATTATTTTTGTGCGCGGAGGCAGACAGCACGGCAAGCCGTATTGGTAGGGCGGAGGAATTATCTCAGGAGATAAAGGCACGACTTGGACAAAAGAAAAAGCTGCTTCCGAAGCATGAAGAATTTCTTTTCCCCGAGTTCTCGGATGGAGAATTTTATTTTTTTATCGAGTTAAACCGAATGTCTCCCCTCGTGAAGTCATTGAAACAAAGCATTGCCGATTCTCGATTAAGCAGTCACCGAAAGGAAGTCTTCCTGCAGAGAACGACACCGTTAAGTAAAGAGCAGGCATGGGAGGAAATACTTCTGACGCTCCCTGAAACCTCGCCCTTGCTCTTGCCGGAAACGGATACTTCCGCCCCGTCGCAAGCTGAAATTGATGCGTTTTTGAGAAATATAAAGGAGATAAAGAAGCTTGAGGGAGACTATTCCGGATTACTTATGAAATCTCCGCCTAAAGAAGAATTAGGGCACTTAAAAATGCGATATTTTGAAAAGATTTTGAAAATATTGCCGGCTTCTTTTAACAGGGAGCATCCGGAGGTGAAAAAGATATATGATGTTTTCTTTCGCGAGGTTTTTCTCCCTTGGCTTGATCTGAGAGATAAAGAAAAAACTCTGAGCAAAGAAACGCGGATATATTTGAGGGAAGTTTGTCCCGGCTTTGTTGAGCGTATACGAAAAATAGATTCTCCTCTGAAAGATTACATTTATCTCCGGCTTTATGAGAAAATGCGCGCGGGAACGCATTAAAAAACGGGACGAGAAGGGAAAATAGGAATAGAGGTCCGGCTTTCGCGGGAACGTTTCTTTGAGTAAAGCCTCATTAAGGCGGGAACGCCGTGACGGATAAGCGGAAGATACTTATTCTTGGGGAGGGTTCGTCTCTGCGAACTCTTCTTTGAATTTTGGAAATACAGGCGTATAATCCTCCGTGCTATGAAATACTGCGTAATCGGATTGGGCATTTTCGGTCGACATCTTTGTTCGCACTTGGCGAGCTTGGGGGCGGAAGTTTTAGCCGTTGATCCTCGGGAGGAAAACGTCGCTGCCGTCAAAGATATTGTCGATGCTTCCGTGGAACTTGATTTTACCGATCCCGTTCCGTTTGCCCAGTTCCCGATTCGGGAAATGGATGCCGTCGTTATCGCCATCGGTGATAATTTTGAAGCCTCGATGATGCTGACGCTCCGCATGCAGGAACTTGGCGCAAAGAAAATTATTTGCCGCGTGCTCTCGCCCATGCACGAGCGGTTGCTGAAATTGCTGAAGGTGGATCGCCTCGTTGTTCCCGAGGAGTTCGCCGCGCGCGGGCTTGCGCACTCGATGATGATCAGCGGCGTTGTGGACGGCTACGACCTTGGAGGCGGTCACGTAATTATCGAGGCGAAAGTTCCGTCCGGGCTTGCCGGGAAAACGCTGGAGCAGGTCGCTCTCATTTTCCGCAAATACAGTATTTTGCTCGTAACGGTGAAACGGAAAATTTCTCATCCGCTACTCAGTCGCGTTTTGCCGATGGACGAAGTGGAACTTGACGACGACGACCGCGCGACGCTCGGCGTGCCGAAACTCGATGTCGAATTTAAGTCCGACGACGTGCTTGTGCTTTTCGGCGCGGAAAAAAATCTGCCGAAGTTCCTGGATGCGGTTGCCGCCCTTGAACCGGACGCGCCGCCGTCGAAGGAATAGCCGCGTTCAGAGAACCGGTGCCGCCGCTTCCCGTTCCCGGCTCTTAACGCCCGATCTCCGGCTTTCCCCTTCGCGTTCCCGCGCGAGCGCGAAACGGCGCGCACTCGCACTTTTGCGAGATAAAATACAATTTACCCCGCGCATATTTTGTGCTTTTATTGTCCCATTTAGGATATTTTCATGGACAAGAAAAGCACGTTTATCGGAATTTTGCTGATCGGATTGGCGGTCGGGCTGATGTTTTTTAACGCGAAAAACGCTCCGCAACCCGCGCCCGCGCCTGTAGCTACGCCCGCTACTTCGACGGCGATTGCGCCTGCTCAGCCTGCCGCCGTTCCCGCAAAACCGGCTCCGGTTTTTTCCGGAGAAAAGAAAATTTTTACGCTCGAAAACGGAAAAATCGCATTGCGCCTGAGCTCGTTCGGCGGCGCGATCGAGAGCGTTGAGCTCAAGGATTTCCCGCAATCTCAGGAAGATCGCAATCCGGTTGTTTTTAATGACAAATCGAGCGTTCCCGCGCTGACGCTTGCCGGGGCTCCGGCAACTCTCGGTGCGGCTCCTGCACCGTGGAATATCGTTTTTTCCGTGGAAAGCGATGTGACGGACGATGCGGCAAAAACCCGCACGGTAACGCTGGTCGGCGCTGATTCACAAAAAACCGTGCGCCGCGTTTATACGGTTTCGCTTGATGACGAAGGGCGCGGTGCGGCAGATCCGTATTTGGTTCGCCACAATATCAAGCTGGCTCCGGTTGCCGGTGCGGATTCCGTTCCCGCGACGGATCTTTACCTTTCCACGGGAATGCTTCCGCCGACCAACGGCGATACGGCAAATCTTTTCCTGAATGCTTCGTGGTTTAACGGCGACAGCTACGACAAAATCGACACCGGGCATTTCAAAGCCAGCGGCGGTTTCCTCGGGCTCGGTGCGCATCCGGCGTATGCTTCGTATGTTGCTCCCGCCGAAGCGGGCGAGCCGTTCCAATGGGTGGCGACGACGAATCAGTATTTTGCAAACATTCTCGCGTTCCCGCAGGCGGATGTGCGCCCGCTGATTTCCGAGCTCGCCGTTTTCCCGGAAAAGCTCGTTCCCGCGGAAGATGCGGACAACAAAACGGACTTGTCCGTCGTCGGATTCGCGCGGGTGAAGCTTCCCGCGCTTCGTTCCCTGAATTTGGAAACGCTTTACTACGTCGGACCGAAGGAATACACGCGTTTCGCGGATTTGCAGAGCGCGGATTTGATTGAAGATGCGGATCTCGTGGTGCAGTTTACGAGCCTTTTCGGCTTCATCAGCATTGATTGGCTCTGCAAAATTCTCGTCGCAGTGATGAATTGGATTCACGAGCTGATTCCCGCCAACGCATGGTCCTGGGGTTGGGTAATTGTCGTGATGACACTCATCGTCAAAGGCATTACGTGGCCGCTCACGATGGCGCAACAGCGTTCTGCGAAAAAAATGCAGAAGTTTTCCAAGCCGATGCAGGACATTCGGGAACGCTACAAAGACAACCCGCAGAAAATGCAGCAGGAAATGATGAAGTTGTATCGGGACAACAAAATCAACCCGCTCGCGGGCTGCTTCCCGGTGCTGATTCAGATCCCGATTTTCTTCGCGATGTATTGCACGTTCCAAACCTGCGCGGAACTGCGCCTGCAGCCGTTCCTGTGGATTCCCGACCTTTCGATGCCGGACGTCATTCCCGGGCTTGAAGACTGGCGCATTCCGTTCATCGGCGCACAGATTCACATCCTCCCGATTCTCATGGGCGCAACCATGTTCCTGAACATGAAAATGACACCGATGCCGAATGCGCAACCCGGGCAGAAAAACATGTTCTACGCAATGATGGCGATTTTCCCCATCATTTGCTACACGATGCCTTCCGCTCTCACGCTTTACTGGACACTTCAGAACATCTTCACCATGTTCCAAACTTGGCTCGTGCGCCGCGCCCGCGACGACGAAAAGGGCGGGAACGCAAAATCCGGGAACGTGGAAATCATTCCGCCGACCAAGAAAAAAGGTCGCGGCAAAGGACGCGTTACAGGTATTAACTCTTAACTTTTAGCGGTTAAGTAAAATCCGGCTTAATCGTTAAAAGTTAAAATTTAATCGTTAAAAAAAAGTGTTTATCGACGAAACCAAAGTTTACTTGCGCGCCGGAAACGGCGGACACGGTTGCCTCAGCTTCCGTCGCGAAAAATATTTGCCGAAAGGCGGTCCCGACGGCGGAGACGGCGGAACCGGCGGCGACGTCATTCTCGTTTGCGACGAAAATGAAGGCGACCTTCGCCGCTACGCTTTTCAGCCGCATTGGAACGCGAAAAACGGGCAACCCGGCGCCGGACGCAATAAACACGGTGCAGACGGCGCGGACGTGATTTTGCCCGTTCCTCCGGGAACGCAGGTTTTTGAAACCGAAAGCGGTTTGCTCGTCGCCGAGCTTCTCGAACACAACGAGCGCGTCGTTCTTCTCAAAGGCGGTCGCGGCGGGCTCGGCAACAATCAGTTTAAAACTTCGACAAATCAGGCTCCGCGCAAAACCACGCCGGGCAAGGAAGGCGGTCGCGGAGATTTCACTTTTGTTCTGAAAACGATTGCAGACGTCGGTCTCGTCGGATTCCCGAACGCGGGAAAATCTTCGCTTACGAATGCGTTTACGAATGCGCGTCCGAAGTGTGCGCCGTATCCGTTTACAACGAAAAATCCGAGCGTCGGCATTATCGAATTTGACGATTTCAAACGCATTTCCCTCGCCGATATTCCGGGGTTGATTGAGGGCGCGAGCGAAAATCGCGGGCTCGGGCACCGTTTCCTCAAACACGTTGAGCGTTGCCGCCTGCTTCTTTTCATCATCGATATGGCGGGAACGGACAATCGCAAGCCCTCCGACGATTACGCGGCTCTGCTCGCCGAACTCGAAAACTTCGATCCCGCGCTCTTGGAAAAACCGCGCCTCATCGCCGCCAACAAAATGGATTGCGAAGAATCCGCGAAAAACCTGACCGCGTTCCGCCGCAAACACAAAGGCTTGGATATTTGCAAAATCTCCTGCACGGCGGGAACGGGGCTCGACAAACTCAAAGCGCGTATTCGGGAACTTGTCGAAAAAGAATAATCGGAAAAAAAATTATGGCTAAGAAAATTTCCACCGACGGAAAAACTTCCGGCGTCTCTTCCATCAACGACGCGTTCGGCTCACTTCACATCGAAAATCTTCCGCAGGCGGAACCGCCGCAAAAACGCCGCTCCGCAAACTCCAAGCCGAGCGTTCCCGCAAAACTCGGAAAAGTCCATCTGCGTATCGAAAAATCCGGGCGTAGCGGAAAAACCGTAACGATACTCGAAGGTCCGGGAATTGCGGCACTTCCCGCCGAGCAACGCTCGGACTTGCTCAAATCTCTCAAACAAAAATTCGCCTGCGGTGGAGCTGAAGTTGACGGTAAGCTTGAACTTCAGGGAGACGACCGCGAACGCGTCCGCTTCTTCCTTCAGCTCCTCGGCTACACTGCGTAACGACAGATTTATGAAAACTCCGCGTCGTGAAAATTTTCCCTTCGCAGCTTCGCGTTCCCGTGATCCGATGCCGCCTCGCGAGGCGGAGCTCCGCGTTCCCGCGAACACGGCAAACTTTGTCGCGCCGTGGGTTCAGCTGAAGTATTTCACTTACAATCCGAACGTGTATCCTCGCTTTGTCGGCGCCGCTTCGGGAAATATCGAGCCCGGCGCGCAAGTGCGCGTTTACGGAAAAGACGGCTCGCTTTTCGGACACGGATTTTACAACGCGGGAGCGAATATTCCGCTACGCATTTTCGCGCACGGCGCAGAAGAAATTCCCGAAGATTATTTTGAAAAACTACTCTTGAAAGCCGTCGCCCTGCGGACGGAAATTTTGAAACTTCCGGAAAAAACCGATGCGTTTCGCGTCGTTCACGGCGACGCGGACGGGCTCAACGGCTTAGTCGTGGACAAATACGGAGACGTGCTCAGCGTAGAGGTTTTTTCGCTCGCCGTTTATCGCCGTATCAAAAAATGGATACAAATCCTTCACGCCGCGCTGGGAACCAAGCGCGAAACCGTTCAGCTCGTTAAAGGCTTCGGCTCAATGGAAAACGCGCGCGGTTGCGAAGATTTTCACACGCCGGGCTTGCGCGAAATCAAAATCCGCGAAAACGGCATCCGCTACTCCGTGGATTTCGAAAACGGACACAAAACCGGATTTTTCTGCGACCAACGGGACAACCGCGCCAAGCTCGCTTCGCTTTGCGCCGGAAAAAAAGTGCTCGACCTCTGCTGCTACACGGGCGGCTTTTCTCTTTCTGCAAAAGTGAACGGGAACGCGGCGGAAGTTACCGGTGTAGACCTCGACGAAAAAGCAATCGCCCAAGCAAAGCACAACGCGAATTTAAACCAAACGCGCATCAATTTCGTTCACGCCGATACGTTCACGTTCGCGCGGCAAATGCAGGCAAACGGCAATCTTTACGATGTTGTCGTGCTCGACCCGCCGAAACTCATCAACGGACGCGAAGACTACGAAGACGGGATCGCCAAATATCACGACATGAACAAAGTCGCGCTCCCGCTTGTGAAGCGCGGCGGGCTTTTCGTGACGTATTCCTGCTCGGGCTTGCTCAAAGTCGAAGATTTCGAAGCGACGGTCATCCGCGTCGCGCACCGCCTCGGACGCCGGCTCCAGATTCTTGATCGCACGGGACCGGGCGCGGACCATCCGGTCATGTCCAATTACCCGGAAGGGCGCTACCTCAAAGCGCTTTGGGCGATTGTTTGGTAAATTTCCCCGTTATCGCAGGGGCGGGAACGCTCCTTGGCGAAAATTCTTTTCCCGGCTACCTGTTCGTCTTTTTCGCGCAAAGCCGCCAAGCCGCAAAGTTTTTGAAAAAAAAACTCTGTGTCTCTGTGGCTTTGTGAGAACCACTTAAAAATACTTTGCGTCTTCGCGTCTTAGCGCGAGAATTTCTACGCCGTGTATGGAGGTCGATTTTGTTTCGCACGGGAACGAATTGCGGGGAAAATTCGTGTTCCATTGCGCCGCGGGAACGTCGGGGAGCGAATGCGTTCCCGTCGCGGCGCGGTATTTACAAATCGGATACACAGGGCGACGGCTTTTGCCTGTGCCCTGTGCTAAATTCTTTGTGCGCTTTCAGCGCGTGTTTTTACCCTTTAAAAAAATAAAAAACATCGGATCGGCTTGTTCTTTCGTTTTTTATTTTGCGCCAAGTCGCGAAGCCGCAAAGTTTTTGAAAAAAAAACTCTGTGTCTTTGTGGCTTTGTGAGAACCACTTAAAAATACTTTGCGTCTTCGCGTCTTGGCGCGAGAATTTCTACGCCGTGTATGGAGGTCGATTTTGTTTCGCGCGGGAACGAATTGCGGGGAAAATTCGTGTTCCATTGCACCGCGGGAACGTCAGGGAGCGAATGCGTTCCCGTCGCGGCGCGGTATTTACAAATCGGATACACAGGGTGACGGCTTTCGCCTTTGCCCTGTGCTAAATTCTTTGTGCGCTTTCAGCGCGTGTTTTTACCCTTTAAAAAAATAAAAAAACATCGAGCCGGCTTGTTCTCTCGTTTTTTATTTCGCGCTAAGCCGCTAAGCCGCGAAGTTTTTGAAAAAAACTCTGTGTCTCTGTGGCTTTGTGAGAGAATTTATTTTTCCAAGCCCCAGCGTTCCCGCAACCAGCGTTCGACGGGTGCGAAGCAGAGCCTGTCCATGACCAGCCCGACGACGATGATGACGAGCATGATACCGTAGACTTTTTCCACGTTCATTTCTTCGCGTCCGGCGTTGAGCATCCAACCCAAGCCGATGCCGCTCAGAATGTAGACGTAAATTTCAGCGGACATGAGCGAGCGCCACGCGAATGCCCAGCCTTGTTTCATACCGCTGAAAATCGACGGAAGTGCCGCCGGGAACATCACTTTTGTCCAAAGGTGGAAATGTTTTGAGCCCATTGTTCGCGCCGCGCGAATGTAAAGCGGCGGCACGCTACGGATACCGTTTTCCGTTGCCAGCATCAGCGACCAAACCGAGCCCATGACGACGACGGAAAGAATTGTCCGTTCGTCTTGTCCGAAAATGACGAGAGAAATCGGCACCCAGCATACGCTCGGCAACGATTGGAAGCCGAGGGCGAGCACGCCGAGAGTGTCGCGCATGAAGCGGCTTTGGGCGAGCAAAAGTCCGAGCGGGATCGCGATGACGAAGCCGATTGCGTAGCCGAGCACGAGGCGGCGCAGGGTAACCCAAAGCGCGCTCAGGATAGAGCCGTCGAAAAGTCCTTCCCAAAGGAATACCAAAATTTTGGAAGGCAGGGGAAATACGCCGGAGCCGGAATCCGTTTCCGAGTTTTCAAGGGAAACGAGATCTTTTACGGAAATTTTTTCGGGAATGAGGGCTGCCGTGTATCCGTCTTCGACGTAGGATTGCAGAGATTCCTGATTGAGTTTTGCGACAAATTTGATGCGCGGGAACGCGTTGTTGACGATGCGTTGCGGGAACTCGGAATGTGTTTCGCGTGTGAGTGCCCGGCGGAGCAGGATTTTTGCTTCTTCCGGGTGCGCGTTAATCCATGCGGTCAACTCCGCGTGGGCGTGCAGAAATTCCGTAAGCAGAGCCTTGCGGTTGGCGATGGTTTCGATTGAAGAGGCGAGCACGGTCGTTACGGTTTCAAAATCCTCGCGAACGATTTTTCCGTGTGCTTCGAGTTCCAGGCGGGAAACCCAGGGCTCGACGGTCCATGCGGCTTCAAGCGTTCCCGCCTTGAAGAGCGCGAGCTGGTCGGGATTTTTTGTCGGAACAATTTGAACAAGCCCGCCGGAGCTTGTTACGGGGATGCCGTTTTTGATGAGCCACGCGCGGCAGGCAACATCTTGTGTGTTGCCCAGTTGCGGCGTTGCAATGGCTTTTCCGACAAAATCTTTGGCGTTGCGGGCGGGAACGTCCTGGCGCACGACGAGCGCGGCGCCGCCTTCCGCGCTTCCGCTGACAACGCGCACGCTTCCGCCGCGCTGTATATAAGCCATGATTGCGGGAGAGGGACCGACGTAGCTCAGGTCGATAGTGCCGAGCGTGAGCCCTTCCATCGCTGCGGGACCGGCGTTGTAGGGTTGCCAAAAAAGCTTAGTGCCTTCGGGAAGGCGGGGCGCGAACCACGAGCGGCCTTCCAATTCCATTTGCTGTGCAATAAGAGCCTGCGCGTGCGTGATATTCGGAAAGTAGCCGATGCGGAGTTCCTTGGAATCCGCGGAGGCGCGTTTCCGGAGTTGAAATGACGTCAGCCAATCGCTACGCCCGATGAATTCGAGCACGCCGAGCAGAACGACGAAAAACAAAATATAGAAAACGGATTTTTTCATACGATTTTCAAGCGTTGAGTTCTGATTCCTGTTTCTGATTCGGTTTTCAATCCGCTTCCGCGACGGGAACGTTCTTTTTGAGATAGTTTTTCAACGCCGCCGTAATCGGAATTGAGGTTTGCGAAAGTGCGGGATCGTTGATGTCGCGCGGGCGCGGCAGAGAAACGCGGAAGTCGTTCTGAATGCGTCCCGGGTTCGGAGAAAGCAAAATGATGCGGTCGCCGAGGCAGGCGGCTTCGCGAATATTGTGCGTGACGAAGACGATGGTTTTTTGGCGTTGGACAAAGATGCGTTGTAAGTCGCCGTAAAGTTGCTCGCGCGTCATTGCATCGAGCGCGGAAAAGGGTTCGTCCATCAGCAAAATGCGCGGATTCGGAGCGAGCGAGCGGGCGAGGGCGACGCGCTGTTTCATGCCGCCGGAAAGCTCGTGAATGTGCGCGCGGTAAAATTTTTCCAAGCCGACGAGATTCAGGTAAAACATGGCGACTTCCTCGCGCTCGGCATTGTTCAAATTCGGTTTCAGGCGCAGGCCGAACATGACGTTTTGCAAAACGTCCAGCCACGGGAAAAGTGCCGCTTCCTGAAACATCACCATGCGTTCCCGTCCGGGCCCGGTAATCGGTTCGCCTTCCATGAGAACGTCGCCCTCCGTCGCCGTATCCAAGCCGGCGATCAGGTTCAGAATCGTGGATTTTCCGCAACCGCTCGGGCCGACGAGGCAAACAAACTCGCCTTCGGCAATATCGAGCGAAACATTATCGAGCGCGAGCACGCTTCCTTGGCGCGATTTAAAGGTTTTGCTGACGTTGCGCAGGCTGATTTTGGCGGCGGAAACATTTTCCGCCTTGATGCTGTCGGGCGCTTGAGAAAGGGAGGGAGGAGTATTCGACATGGGAAAATCCTTTTCCGGAAATAAATCGGGGTTTCCCGAAAGTTTGGAGAAAAACCTTTGTCGAATCAAGCTTCGGCAAAAGAAAGAAGTTTGAAAAACACGGGCGCGGTGAAGCCGGACGCTTTTTTCCCGCGAATCCGAATTAAACTTTTTTCACGATTCCCGCCCACCATGGCTCGACGGGATTGTGTTCTCCGAGGGAAAAAATTTCGGCGCGGGAACGCAAGCGTTCGAGCCATTCGGACACGCGGGCGGATTCGTCAAAGCCGCCTTCGTGGCGCGTGTAAACCGCCAAAGAAATAAAGCCGCCCGGCGCGAGCAGATTCCATGCGCAATCCAGCGCGCGCAAAGTGGTTTCCGCGTGCGTTTTTATTTGCCGGGTGCTTCGCGGCAAATAACCGAGATTAAAAAAAACGGCGTGCACGTTCCCGCGCCAATTTTCCGGCAGGCGTTCTGCCATATTTTCGTGCCCGCACAAAAACAAATCGACGTTTGCGGGCGCGTTGTTTTTTTGCAGGCGTTCCCGCGTGGCTTCGATGGCTTCCGGCTGAACGTCAAATGCCGCCACGCGCCCGTTTTCCCCGGCGAGTTGAGCGAGGAAAAGCGTGTCGTGCCCGTTGCCCGCCGTGGCATCTACGGCGAAAAAGCCGTTGCGCGTTTTCAGGCGTTCCCGCGCGAAATCATGGGCGAAGCGAACCAGATTCGTTTTCATTACTTCTGCGAAGCGAAATTGACGCAAAAAAATCACTCTTTTACGATGCCGACGTAGGGCAAAGTGCGCCACGCATCGTCCAAGTCCAAGCCGTAGCCGACAACGAAAACATCGTCGATGGAAAAACCGACATAATCCGCCTGTCCGGGAACGACGCGTCGCGAAGGCTTGTCGAGCAAAACGCAAATGCGCACGTCTTCCGCGCCGGCGGTGCAAAGATGTTCGCGCACTTTTGCGAGCGTGTGTCCGGTGTCCAGCACATCGTCAATGACGAGCACGCGCCGCCCGCGAAATTTTTCGGGCGAAATTCCGCCGACAATTTCCGGTGCGCCGTTGGATTGCGTTCCCGCGTAGGAAGCGACCCGCACGACTTGGATTTCCGTTTCGAAGCGGAGTTTTCTCAACAAGTCGGCTGCAAAAAAGATTGCGCCGTTGGCGAGAATTAACGCGACGGGCGGCTTTTCCCCTGCGCTTGTTTGCGGGAAATCGCGGGAAATTTCCTGCGCCATTTCTTCAACGCGTGCCTGGATTTGCGCTTCGGTTAAAAGTTTTTCAATTTTCATCGGGAAAAATCAGCGGGTAAAAATATCGAGCACGTTTTCGACGGGAACGCGCGAATCTTCTTCCGAGCGAATATTTTTGCCGGCGGCGGCATCTATAAGATTTTCAAAAAAATCTTCGGAGCTTTTTTTGAGCGTTCCCGAAAATTCAAATTCGCGGGCGGTGAAAAAGCCTTCGGCATCCGGCGTTTCGGAAAGCGGGAGAACGCCCAAGGTGCGAAGCGAATCCGCGAGCTTGCCGCGAACTTCCGTTCGGGCGGAAAATCTCAGCGGCCAAAGTTCGGGCGGTTCCTCCGAGAGCGGGCGCGCCGATGCCGAGCCGAAGATTTTCAGATCGTTCCCGCGAAGTTCGAAGTGCTCGCAAAGCAAATCTTCGCCGGAGCGATAATTCCCGGAAATACGCATTTCGGAATAAGAAAAATCGGTCAGGAAATTTTTTACAAATTCAGCGGCTTGCGCCAGGGCGTTGGCTTTCGGCTCAATATTGCGCGTCAGCCCGCCGAGCATTCCCGCGAGGCTTCCGCCGATTTGGAGAATGTCTCCGGCGAGGCGCATTTTTTTACTGTCGGCGTGAAAAATGCGCACGCGTCCGGGTCCGACGTTTTCCAGCGTAAAATTTGCCGCTAAACTGCGTTCGAGTTCCTCCGGAAGGTCTGCGGCGGCGGAAACCCGGACAGACGCGTTGAAGCTGCCTTCCAGCGGAGCCGGGTCGCGGGAACGCAGGGCGGGAATCGCGCGGTGGAGCTCAACTGCGGCGGCGGAGATTTTTCCCGAAAGAAGGTAAAACGGGGCGTTGCGGGAAAAAGTCAATTTTGCTTCGCTCGTTACCGTGCCGTCGAAAAAATCCGGTGCGGAGCAAGTTGCGCTCAGTGCGTTGTCGGAAACGGAAAAACGTCCGCGGTGCTCTCCGAACTCGTTTTCGGGGAAAACAACGCGCTTGGCGCGAAAATCCATCGTTCCGGAAACACCGTTCCAGAACGCATTTTCCGGTGCCGCCGGAGCTGTTTTCGCGGGCGGCGTTCCCGGCTTTGCGGCGACGGTTTTCCCCGGCTCGTCGGCGGGTTTTTTTGCGATTGTCGGCGGGAGCGGCGTTTTGGCGGGAACGCGTTCTTGGTGCGGAGGCGTTTTTTTTGCCTGCTCGTTCGCCGCGTTGTTCCAGCCGCGAAAAAGGAGCGCGGCGCGAAGAATGTCGGAAACGACGAGTGTTTCGGCGTTGGCGTTTCCCGAAAAAATCAGCTGTCCGTTCCCGAACGCCAAGCGGGAAAAGTGCACGGAGGCTTCGGATTTTTCTTCTCCGCGAATTTCGATATTGAGCGTTCCCGCCGCGTTGCGTTCTCGTGCCGCCGAAAAACGGATTTCGGGAATTTCGATTTCACCGTGGCGGGATTTTAATTTTTCCAAGAAAAGCTGAGCGCTGTTTCCTTGCCCGTGTAGGGTAAACGTTCCCGCCGCAATATTGTTGATTTTCGAAAAAAACGGTTGGGCGAGAAGTGCAGCGAAATCTCCGCGAACATTGCCGAAGAGCGAAAGCGGTTCTGCACCGACAAAATTTCCGGAAACGGCACCTTCCGCAATTTTTTTTCCTTGAGCGGAAATGTGAAATTCGCGTGCCTGAAAAGTCCACGAAAGCGGCGAGCCCAGCGTAAATTTTTCGATCGGAGCCCAGGGCAAAAATGACGCTTCCAGGGATTTTGCCTGTGCGGAAAAGTTCAAAATGCGCCGCCCGCGCTCATCGTCCGCAGAAAAGCCTTCGCACGAAAAATCACGAAACGCCGGCGTTCCCGAAAAGAGCCCGCGCGTGCCGCTGTGCCGCGCCGAAAATTTTTCTACGCGGAAGCGTTTTCCGTCGGGGAAAATGAGGTTCCCGCCGCGCAGGGAAATTTTATCGGAAATCAAAAAATCGAAATGGATTTCGTCAAAATGTGCTTCGATGCCTTGTTTTTTCAGAAGGCGTTCCACCCAAAATTTTTGCACGCTTGCATTGTTGAGCAACACGAGCGTTCCCGCGCAGAGAGCCAAGACTCCGGGAATGCCCCATGCGAGTGCGCGAAAAATTCGCCGCCGCCATGTCTTTTTTGCGCTCATTTAAATCGCGAAACGGGGACGCCTGCGCTTAAAGCTCGTTCGGAATTTCCGTGTAGACTTTTCCGGTTTTTACGCTTTCGAGCACACGGCGAATATACGGGACGATTTCCGGCTGGTTTTCGTAAACTTCCGGATTGACCGAGAGCAAGACCGGCTTGCCTTCCACTTTTTCCCCGCGCGTGCGGATTAAGTGCGCGAACTCGCCCGGCTTTACCACGACTCCGCAGTAGCGGACGTAGCCGAGGTGGTCAACTTCGACAACTTCCATCTTCGCCAAATTTTGGCGAATGCGTTCCCGCCGCGTTGTGCAGGCGGAAAAAACCGCCGTGCAACTTACGGCAACAAGCGTGAGGAGAAAGATTTTTTTCAGCATGTTTTTCATCGGGATTATGAGTGAATTTGAAAATAAAAAAAAAGAAAGCGGCTTCGGTTCGCGGTTTTATTCTCCGTTCGGACGCGACAGGAGGCGGATTTCCAGATGGTGTTTCCGCGCTTCGTCCACGGCAAAAATCGCGTATTTCATCGCCGCATCTTCGTCGGCGATGATGACGGCGTCGGGAATATTTTGCCCGCCGGCAATCCGCGACAATCTGTCGGAAAGCTCTTCTGCGGGAACGCGTTCGGAATTTACGAAAAAATCTCCGTTTTTGTTGACGGCGATAACGAGGCGCGGAGCTTGCCCGTCCGTTTCCGTGGCGGAATCCGAATGCGGCGGCGTGATTCCGAGTTGGCGCAAATCGTCAAATTTCATGCTCATCAGAAAAAAGAAAATGAGCACCGTCATCACGTCGATGAGCGGCACGATATTAATTCCCGTAATGCGCTTTCTGCGAGCCGGAAGCAGCGGATTCATACGCGTAAGCGTAGCACACAAACGCGGGAACGGTCAACAGAGGCAAAAAAACGCGCGCGGATTTTCGCCGAAAAAATTTTTTCCGCTTAATTGATGTCGCCGAGATAGCCGGGCGGAATATCGAGCGTGTTGTCTTCCCGCAAAAAGGTTTTGAAAACGGACGGGAACAGGCGAGCGTCGCGCAGCTCGGAAAGCGGAACCCAGGTGAAGCCGACTTGGCGCTTGTCTTCCTCGGAGCCGTGACCGAGATTGTCTTCGTTTTCGATTTCGCATTCAAAAACGACTTCCACTTGGTGAAAAGCCCGGTGGCGGGCTTTGAACGCATGGTTGCGCCCGATGTATTCGCGAATGTAGAGCATTTTTCCGGGGCGCACGGCGATCCCGAGCTCTTCCGAACATTCCCGGCGCACCGCTTCCGCAAGCGTTTCTCCGTGCTTTTGCCCGCCGCCGGGAAGAATGTAAAACGGACCGGAATCGTCTTTCAGAATGACGACCAGCAATTTGCCGTCGCGCACAATGACCGCGCGCGCCGCGACCCGAATCGGGTTAAACGGCGGGAACGTCGATTTTCTTTTGGCAAACGGCTTGGACATTTTTTTCGCAAAAAAAAATTAGAAGTTAAAAATCAGGAATCGGGGAGAAAACGTGCCGATTGCCGATTTTTAACTTCTAATCTCGTTTTTAATCGAGAAGCCCGTCGGCGATGTCGTCGTTCGAGTGAACGGCTTTCACGTCGTCGAGATCTTCAAGCGCGTCGATGAGTTTTTGGATTTTCTTTGCCGTTTCGGCATCGGAAATCGGCACTTCGACGTTCGGCAGGTAAACGAGGTCGGAGGATTCGGATTTGATTTGCTTGTCTTCAAGTGCCTTGGCGACGGAATCGTAGTCGCTGACGGCGGTGATGACTTCGTAAAAATCACCGTTGTTTTTAATGTCTTCCGCTCCCGCTTCGAGGGCGATTTCCATCAATTCGTCTTCGCCGATTACTTCTGCGGAAATGATGATTTGCCCTTTGCGTTGGAAGAAGCTCGTGAGCGCGCCGGAGTTGGCGAGGTTGCCGCCGTTTTTCGTAAACGTGCTGCGAATTTCGCCGATGGCGCGGTTTTTGTTGTCCGTCGTTACTTCAACGATGAGCCCGACTCCGCCCACGGCGTAGCCTTCGTAAAGCATTTCTTCATAAACGAGCCCCGGAAGTTCGCCCGTGCCTTTTTTGATGGCGCGGTCAATATTGTCCGACGGCATGTTCGCGGCGCGGGCGCGCAAAAGCACGGAGCGCAGGCGCACGTTCGCGTTCGGGTCTCCGCCGCCGGCGCGTGCGGCGAGGGTGATTTCCTTGGCGAGATTGCTGAAAATCTTGCCGCGTTTAGCGTCGATTGCGCCTTTGTGGCGCTTTGTCGTTGCCCATTTACTGTGACCAGACATAGGTAATTATTTAACAGGTTAAAAATTGAGTGGCACATTTATAACGCGTTCCCGCCGCGCCCGCGAGAAATTTCTACAGCGGGAACGTAATAAGATAACGCGTTCCCGCAGAAAATACCGCGGGAACGCGAAAATTAAAAAACCTATGCCGATTATTTTCGGCGGCGGCGGGACGACGCAAGTGCAAGCACGCCCAAGCCGCCGAGCAATCCGAACGCCGATGCCTCCGGAACAACGGAAACACTTTTTACATTTACGGAGTAAGTGTTAGCGACAGGGGTAAATCCGGGACCGCCGACACCGACGACAATTTTGTCTCCCGATTTCCACGATACTAAGCTATCCAAAACAAGCTCCAAGTCTGCCGTGGTTACGCTACTTGCATCAACGCGCACCGATGTTGATGTTTGTTTCGCATAAGAAGAAGTTTCGGAAGTCCAATAGCCGAGTGCTAAGTTAAAAGATTTTCCGGTTAAATTGGCATTTTGGGGAATTTCGATTGAAAATTTTACCGAGCTAAACGTTACGTCTTCCGACAATTCACTTCCCAAAACCAAGGCAAACGACTCTCCTTGCGTTCCGTTGCGTCCGGCAAGCGTCATGTGCCCGGTCGTTGTCGAGTCTTGCGTCCAATATCCTTCCGTGTCCGGCGTGTCGACCCAAGAACCTCCGGAGCCGCCGTTGTTTCCGGCGTAAACTCCGTAACTTTTATCTTTAACTTTCTCAAGAATGCGCTCTCCGCTCTGATTTCCGTAGAAGAACGCTTCGTGGGTTGTCGCTTTGCTTTCCGGCAATTGAAGCAACGTTGCCGCGTTTACAAGAGACGCGCCCGCGGCAAGGATTGCGCCCGTCGTTAATAGTTTTTTCATGTGTGTGCCTTTTTTTAGGGGTAAAAAATCGGGGCGGACGAATCGGCTCATCCTAATTAGACCCGATTTCAGTGGAATTTTCTTCGACGGCGTGCTATGCGTCAAATATTTTCTATCAATCAAGTAGTGAATCTATGCAGTTTTTATTGTTGTATTCCGTTTTTGCCATAGGGAAATGAGAAGAAATGGCGGGATGTCTTTCGAGAATAAGTCGTGAATAAATTGTGAACGACTGTAAATAGCACAGTTTTGCATGAAAAGTCGTATTATGAAGAAAAAGTAAAATGCCTTCGCGTTTGACCTGAGCGTTCCCGCCGATTACGTTTTTCCGCTATGTATATTTCTCCTGAAACCCGCGCAAAAATTGACGAAATCGTGCGTCGCAGCGGGCATCTTTACAAGTTTCTTGACGTTCCCGCGAAGCAAAATCGCATCGCCGAGCTGGAAGCCAAAATGGCGGAGGCGGATTTTTGGAATGACCAGCAGGCGGCGCAGAGCGTGATTTCCGAAAACACCTCGCTCAAAGCCGCCGTTACGCCGCTCGTTGCGTTTTTGCGTCGCGTGGAAGATTTGCAGACGCTCGCCGAACTTGTCGGCGAAATGGACGAAGCCGACGCGGGAGCGGGCGACGAACTCGCCGCGCTCGACGCCGAGGCGGGAACGATGCTCGAAGAAATCGACACGCTCGAAATTTCCTCCTTTCTTTCCGGTCCGCACGACAAATCTTCCGCCATCGTCATGATTAAAGCGGGAGCGGGCGGCACCGAAGCCTGCGACTGGGCGGGAATGCTCATGCGTATGTATATGCGCTGGGGCGAGCGGCGCGGGTTCAAAGTCAGCATCGAAGATTTGCAGGACGGCGAAGGCGCGGGAATTTCCACGGCGGTTTTGCGTTTTGACGGGGAAAACGCCTACGGCTACGTCAAAGCGGAGCGCGGCGTCCACCGCCTCGTGCGCATTTCGCCGTTTGACGCGAACAAACGTCGCCACACGTCGTTCGCGAGCGTCGACATCGTTGCCGATATTAAAGACGATATCAACGTCGAGATTAAGGACGAAGATTTGCGCATCGACGTCTATCGCGCATCGGGCGCGGGCGGGCAACACGTCAACCGCACGGAATCTGCCGTGCGCCTCACGCACTTGCCGACGGGAATTGTCGTTGCCTGCCAGCGGGAACGCTCGCAGCACCAGAACAAAGAACTCGCGATGCGCATTTTAAAAGCGCGCATTTACGAAAAGATGGAAGACGACAAGCGCGCCGAGATGGAAAAATTTTATGGCGAAAAGGGCGAAATCGGCTGGGGAAACCAGATTCGCTCCTACGTTTTTCAGCCGTATCAAATGGTCAAGGATTTGCGCACCGGCTACGAAACGGGCAATATTCAAGCAGTGATGGACGGCGACTTGGACGGTTTTATCAACGCGTGGCTTCGCGCCGGCGGACCGCGTTCCCGCAACAAAGATATTAAGGTCGAGGATTAATCCGCCGCGATTGCCGGTTTGGTTTTTCGAAACAGGAAACGCGCGTGAAACTAAGTCTCACGCGCGCCCTTTTTTCTCTCTCTCAACTGACTTGACTCTCTAACTTCTCTATTAACCTCAAAAACATAAACAGAGCGGAACGAATTTCGTTTTTTGTTTACGTTAAAAAACAAAAAAAAAGCTTTTTGCATCGTAGCGTCTTAGCGCGAGATATTTGGGCGTAAGAAACCTTCGCGGAAATTCGTGTTTATTCGTGGCGTCGCTTCTTTTTTTGCGCAAAGTTAAAATGCGGTCCCGGCTTGACGCGGCGCGGCGAAAGGATTCTAATGAGCGCGTTCGGAGCAATATGCTTCTTCTTCCCGTTTAACTTGGAGATTTTCGCAATGACCCTTGGCCTTACGGGCGGAATCGGGTGCGGGAAATCTTCGGTGCTTCCCGCTTTTGAAAAGCTTGGTTTCGCCGTTATCGATACAGATAAAATCGCTTCTGCTCTTCATGCGGAGCCGGCGACCCGCCGTTTTGTGCGGGAACGCTTCGGCGAATCCGCGTTGGCGGCGGACGGTTCGCTAAACAAGACGGAACTCGCAAAAATTGTTTTTTCCGACAAGGCGTCGCTTGCGGATTTGGAAGCGTTCATGCATCCGAAAATTCGCGAAACGTGGAAAAATCTGACAAAAAACGCGGCGCGGGGAGAAAATTTCGTCGTGGAGGTCCCGCTTTTGTTCGAAAAAAACTACGAGGGCGATTTTGACGCTACGGTTTGCGTTGCGGCATCGGAGCAGATTCAGCTCGCGCGACTGGAAAAGCGCGGCTTGCCGCCGGAGCAGGCGCGGGAACGCATGGCGGCGCAACTTCCGCTTTCCGACAAAGTGCGCCGGGCGGATTTTGTTATCTTTAACGACGGTTCCCGCGAATTTCTCGAAGCGCAAGTGCAGGAATGCGTAAAATTTTTTACACATTAATTTTTTATCAAAAAACTTTACGAAAATTAAAAGAAAAGGAATCAGGCTATGGAAAACGAAACTCCCGAGCTCATTAACGAAAATTCGGCAGAAATGATTTTAGGCGTTCCCGCCGAAAATGTCCCGGCGCAGGCTCCGAAGCGTCGTGGACGTCCGCCGAAAAATCCCGATGCGGCGGCAGCTCCGAAGCGTCGCGGACGTCCGCGCAAGGCGGCGGAGGCGGAAGTTTCTGCGGTCGCGGATGAATCTGCGGGAACGTCGGCGGTTTCATCTGAGCCTGTTCAGGCGGAAAAAACGCCGGAGATTTTCAGTTTTGACCCGGAGGAACCGGCGGAAACACCTGCTCCGAATCCCGTCGCGTCGGAAGCTCCCGATGTCGCGAAACCTGCGCTTCCGAAAATGCCGTCGCCGCCGAAATCCGTAATTTCCTTTGATCCGGAAGAAGCGCCCGCGGTTTCTCCGACGGAAACGAAAACCGAAGCTACGTTATCGGCAACGTCTTCGGACGCGGCTCCGGCGGCACAAATTTCGCCTGCCGAAAATCCGTCCGCCGAAGGCGTTCCCGCTGCAAAACCTGTCTCCGAAGGAAAGCCCTGGGAGAAGAAAGATCGCCCGTGGAAAAAGCCGTGGGAGCGCAACAACGGGAACGCACCGCAGGGCGGAGCCGAATCCGGCGCGAGCGGAAATACGCAGGGCGTTCCCGCGCCGGCGGGAAAACCGTGGGAAAAGAAAAATTTTCCCCCGAAGCCGGCGAAATTCGGCGGCGGGAAGTTTAATCCGCAGGGAAAATTTGAAAAATTCCGACCGAACGAAGGCAAGGGCGCGGCGAAGCGCAATTGGGGTGAGCTTGCCAACGCGGATTCTGCGGAAGAAGCTTCGCTCTCGCTCGGCGCTGTTTTTGACTACAATTTGCTGAGCAACGAAGCGTATTTGGAGGAACTTTCGAAATTGGCGCGGCATGTTGCCAAGCGCACGGATAAGGCTTCGCCGTTTGTCGCTCCGGAGCTCGTTGCGGCGACGGAGGGCGAGGCTCCGAGCGTTCCCGCAAAGGCGGAATTGGAAGAAGATTTGCCGGCGGCGCCGATTGATTTTAACGAAGTTTACGAATCGTCGATGTCGTTGCTGATTTCGGCGGCAAAATCTTTCGGGATTCCCGTTTTCCGCAATCCGGTGCGGCGTCCGCTCGTGAAAAAAATTCTCCGTGCGGCGTTTGCCGAAAGCCGTCCGGTTAAAATTTGCGGAACGCTGGAATTGCTTGCCGACGGGAACGGGCTTTTGCTTTACGGGTGCGACAGCTACCGCGTGAAGGAACTGAGCGCGTTTGTGCCGAAAAGCCTGATTGAAAAATACGGCTTGCAGCGCGGGCACGACGTGAGCGCAATCGCGTTCCCGCCGATGAAAGGCGAAACGGCACCGATTGTCGTTCACATCGAATCCATTATGGGGGCGGAGCCGGACAGCGTGAAGGATTTGACTCCGTTTACCGAGCTTACGCCGTATTATCCGACGGAGCGTATCATGCTCGAAACGGACAACACGGTAGAGTGGAACAATTTGTCGATGCGTTGCGTCGATTTGCTCTGCCCGATCGGGCTCGGGCAACGCGGGCTCATCGTTGCGCCTCCGCGCACCGGTAAAACGGTGCTTTTGCAGGCAATTGCCAATTCCATTGCGAAAAACAAACCGAACGCGCATCTCATCGTTCTGCTTGTTGACGAACGCCCGGAAGAAGTAACGGATTTTAAACGCAAAACCAAGCACGGCGAAGTGATTTCCTCCACCTTTGACGAAAATGCGGAAAACCACGTTCACGTTGCGGAAATGGTGATTGAGCGCGCGCGCCGCATGGTGGAACTCGGGAAAGACGTGATTATTCTGCTCGACTCGATTACGCGCCTTGCCCGCGCCTACAACACGCTGATGCCGAACGGCGGGAAGATTCTTTCCGGCGGGGTCGAAGCGGGAGCACTTTCGAAGCCGAAACGCTTCTTTGGTTCCGCACGTAATATTGAAGACGGCGGCTCGCTTACGATTCTCGGAACGGCTCTTATCGACACCGGCTCTAAGATGGACGAAGTGATTTTCGAAGAGTTTAAAGGCACGGGAAATATGGAGCTCGACCTCGACCGGGATCTCGCCAACAAGCGTATTTACCCGGCAATCAACTTCGAACGCTCGGGAACGCGCAAGGAAGAACTTCTTTATCACCCGCAGGAAATGCAATGCGTTTATTCCATGCGCCGCGCCATGAAAGGCGTGCCTTCTATCGAGGCGATGGAAATGCTCATTTCCCGCATGAAGAAAACCAAAACGAATGCGGAGTTTTTGATGACGCTTGCCGGCAGGTAGCCCGGCGTACCCGCCCGCAAAAACGCGTTCCCGCGAAGCGAATCCGGCTTCCTCGCGGGAACGCGTTTTTGTCGGGCGTGCGAGCTCGTTTCCGTGGAGGATTTTTGCAAAAAATCAAACATTTTTTGATGCTTTTTAGAAAAAGATGTTGACGAAAATTTTTTACAAGGCAAAATGTCCGTTCCTTTTATTTCGTTTTCACGGGGTAAGGGAGATTTTGGTGCCCTTGTAGCTCAGTCGGTAGAGCGCGTCCTTGGTAAGGACGAGGTCGGCAGTTCAAGTCTGCTCGGGGGCTCCATTTCCAATTTCAATCAACAATAACAACAAAACAATATAAACTATGGCTAAAGAAACCTTCGTTCGTACGAAACCGCACGTCAATGTCGGCACCATCGGTCACATCGACCACGGTAAAACGACCACGACTGCCGCTATCCTCGCTGTTCAGGCTTGCAAGAATCTTGCTGTCGTCAAGGCTTATGCAGATATCGCTAAGGGCGGAACGGTTCGTGACGCGACCAAGACTGTTACGATTGCTGCTGCGCACGTTGAATATGAATCCGACAAGCGCCACTACGCTCACGTTGACTGCCCGGGTCACGCGGACTTCGTTAAGAACATGATCACCGGTGCCGCCCAGATGGACGGTGCTATCCTCGTCGTTTCCGCTGCTGACGGACCTATGCCGCAGACGCGCGAACACATCCTTCTCGCTCGTCAGGTCGGCGTTCCGAAAATCGTCGTTTGGTTGAACAAGTGCGACCTTCTCGATGACCCGGATCTGCTCGAACTCGTCGAAATGGAAATCCGTGACCTCCTCAACAAGTATGAATTTGACGGAGACAATGCCAAGATCGTTCGCGGTTCCGCTACGCAGGCTCTCGAAGACGCCGCCGCTAACAATGCTGAAGGACCGGGCTACAAGGCTGTTTCCGAACTCATGGACGTTCTCGACACGGAAATTCCGGAACCGGAACGCGCTGTTGACCTTCCGTTCATGATGTCTGTCGAAGACGTGTTCTCCATCACGGGTCGCGGAACGGTTGCTACGGGTCGTATCGAACGCGGTAAAGTTAAGGTCGGCGAAGAAATCGAAATCGTCGGTCTCGCGGAAACGCAGAAATCCACGGTTACGGGTGTCGAAATGTTCCGTAAGAACCTTGAAGAAGGTCTCGCGGGCGACAACGTCGGCGTCCTCCTCCGCGGTATCGAAAAAGACCAAGTCCAACGCGGACAGGTTCTCGCGAAACCGGGTTCCATCCACCCGCACACGCAGGCTAAGGCTCAAATTTACGTCCTCACGAAGGACGAAGGCGGTCGTCACACGCCGTTCTTCACCAACTATCGTCCGCAGTTCTTCTTCGGCACGGCTGACGTTACCGGTATCGTCCGTCTCCCCGCGGGAACGGAAATGGTTATGCCGGGCGACAACGTTGAAATCGAAATCGAACTTGGCAAGCCGGTCGCTATGGAAAAAGGTCAGCGCTTCGCTATCCGCGAAGGCGGTCGCACGATCGGTTCCGGTAAGATCGTTGAAGTCATCAAGTAATGTCGGGTTCATGCCGAATGCGCGGGAACGTGCATTCGGCATGTGCTGAACATTTTTTACAACAGGGCAATAGTTCAATGGTAGAACAGCGGTCTCCAAAACCGCATATGAGGGTTCGATTCCTTCTTGCCCTGCCACTAAAATAAATGTTTTCAAAAATTATCAGGTTTTTCGACACGTTGCGTCGATTCTGGAACGAAACGTATTCCGAGGTTGTAAAAAAGGCGATTTGGCCGAAACCCCGGGAGTTGTTTCAGTATACGCTCGTCGTTTGTGTGGCGGTAATCATTCTGACAAGTATTATCTTTCTTTTTGATTTTTCGCTGATGAATCTGATTCAATTTTTAACCGAACTTGTGGGCGCTTAATTTGAGCGCTCTTTAACGTATAAACTTTCAAGAGACACGACGCAATGAACCCAGGTGAGGCAGTCGACGGCTTTCGTTGGTATGCAATCCAGACGCTCTCGAACATGGAGCAGAAGGTGAAAAAATACCTTGATAAATTCGTGCAGATTGAGCCCGGAATGGCGGATTATGTCGCAGAAGTTCTGATGCCGACTGAAACGGTGTCGGAGGTTCGCGGCGGAAAGCGTTCCACTCGGGTGCGCAAGCTTTATCCGGGATATATTTTTCTCCGGATGCGTCTTTTTGACGAAGACGGAAAGCTGATAAACCAACCGTGGTTCTTTGTTCGCAATGTTCAAGGTGTGATTGACTTTATCGGCGGGGAACGTCCTGTCGCTCTTAAACCTTCGGAGATTGAGCTGATTCTTGAGCAGGTCCGTGCCGCAGAAGGCAAAACGGTTCCCAAGGTTCAGTTTAATGTCGGCGAAGAAGTCAAAATCAATGACGGTCCCTTCATGAATCTCACGGGAACGATTGATGCCATCGACGTTGAGCGCGGGAAAATGCAAGTTTCCGTTTCGATTTTTGGTCGCCTGACTCCTGTTGAACTCGAATTCTGGCAGGTGGAACGTGTCACGGAAAGTTAATACACGACATTAACACGACAATTTAAAGACACACACAATGGCAAAAAAAGTAGTAGGCGAAATCAGACTTCAGCTCCCGGCCGGTGCGGCTAATCCGGCACCTCCGGTCGGTCCGGCTCTCGGTGCGAAGGGCGTCAATATTATGGCGTTCTGCAAAGAGTATAATGCTCGCACCAAGGATCAAGCTGGTCTTATTCTCCCGGTTGTTATCACGGTTTACCAAGACAAATCCTTTACGTTTGTTCTCAAGACGCCGCCGGCTTCTGTCCTTTTGAAAAAAGCGGCGAAGATTCAAAGCGGGTCGGGTGCTCCGAACAAGGATAAAGTCGGAAAAGTAACCCGGAAACAGATTCTCGAAATCGTCGAGATGAAGAAAAAAGACCTGAACGCAGTCGATGCGGAACAGGCAGCCAAGATGATCGAAGGCACGGCCCGCTCGATGGGCATTGAAGTCGTCGGTTAATTTTGAATTTACTCACGGGAACGGATTCAGGGAATTTCCTTGCGTTACGTTCCCGTGAGTGTTATTCTTACAAAATTTCATTTATTTACTGCAATCAAGCAGGAGACAAGAAAGTCGATATGTCCAAAAAACAATCCAAACGATACAAAGCAGCTTTGGCTGCAGGCGATCTGAAGGCGAGCTATACGGTGGCGGAAGCGATCGAAGTGCTCAAGAAAATGCCGGTCGCCAAATTCGATGAAACGGTGGAAGTCAGCGCGCGTCTTGGCGTTGATCCCAAGCAGTCCGACCAGATGGTGCGCGGAACGGTCTCCCTTCCGAACGGAAGCGGCAAAAAGGTTTCCGTGATCGTCTTTACGGAAAAGCCCGAAGAAGCTCTCGCCGCAGGTGCCGACGAAGCGGGTCTTGCCGATCTTATTGCAAAAGTGAGCGGCGGGTGGACCGGATTTGACGTTGCCGTTTCTACGGTTTCCGCGATGAAGGAAGTCCGTAAAGTCGCTCGCGTCCTCGGTCCCCGCGGACTTATGCCGAATCCGAAATCGGGAACGGTTTCCGATGATATTCCGGCGACGATTAAGGCCGTTAAGGGCGGTCGCGTCGAGTTCAAGATGGATAAAACGGCAAACATTTCTATTGTTGTCGGCAAGCGCTCTTTTGAAACGAACGCTCTCGCCGAAAACGCCGAAGAAGCAATCCGTGCTCTTGCCAAGGCGCAGCCGGAAGCTCTCAAGGGCGGAAAATTCATCAAGTCTTTGACGATTAGCTCTACGATGAGCCCGGGCGTCAAGATTGACATTAAACCCTATGTTGCATAAGGGAGATTCTGCACAATGAGATCTGAAAAGAAATTTTTGGTGGAAGAAGTCGCCGCGCATCTCGCAAAGTCTAACTATCTTTTCCTGACGGACTTTACGCACGTCACGGTGGTTGATTCTGCGAAAATCCGTAGCGCAATTCGCGAATTCGGCGGTGAATATCACGTCGTCAAGAACAGCATTCTCAATATTGCGATGAAGGACGCCGGTATGCCGGACGTTTCCGAGCATCTCACGGGACACACGGCGATTGTCGTCGGCGGAGAAAATCCGAGTGCTGTCGCGAAAGCTCTTATTAAGTTTTTCAAGGATACGACGCGTCTTGAAATCAAGACGGGTGTCGTCGAAGGTCAGTTGCTCGACAAGGCGGCGATCGAAGAGCTTTCCAAGCTCCCGACGCTTCCGGAAGCGCGCGCTCTTTTCCTCTCGCTCCTCTCGGCTCCGGCATCGCAGTTTGTGCGTTTGCTCGTCGCAAAGAGCGAAAAAGAAGAAGGAGCTCCGGCTGCCGAATAATGTTCGCGGGAACGCCGGATTTTTCATTTTTCCGAAAGATTCGGCGTGCCGCCTAAATGAAATCTATTTTTCGCAACCGTTTAAATTCAGACGGGAACGGGAAAATCCAAGGAACCAGATTAGGGGTCTCCCCTTAAATGTCCGAGCTTTCGGACGCTAATCATTCAAGGAAAAATAATACAATGTCAGACATCACAAAAGAACAAGTTATCGAATGGCTCAGCGCTCAGCCGATTAAAGAATTGGTTGCGTTGGTCAAAGAACTCGAAGAACTCTGGGGCGTTTCCGCCGCAGCTACGGTTGTTGCCGCTCCGGGCGCAGCTGCTCCTGCCGCTGAAGAAAAGACTGAGTTCGACGTTATCCTGAAAGCGAAGGGTGCAAGCCCGATTAACGTTATTAAGGAAGTTCGTGCAATCACCGGTCTCGGTCTCAAAGAAGCGAAAGACCTCGTTGAAAGTGCGCCGAAACCCGTTAAGGAAGGTTGCACCAAGGAAGAAGCGAAGGAAATCGCCGACAAGCTCAAAGCAGCCGGTGCGGACGTTGAGGTCAAGTAATTTGCCTCACTCCTTTATCTTCCAATTTGCGATTTGCGGACAGCGGACAACGCTGTCCGCATTCGCGGCTTAACGCGAAACGGGGTTTTGACCCGATTTGCGGTTTTAGAAAGCGGGACAAACACGCGAAACTCGCGCGGCTTTCAGTAAGAAAATTTGTCCGACAAGGGCTACGGGAACGCCCTGATTTCCCGAACTTATCAGCAGCACACTCAATCACTTTCAAAAAAACGATATGTCTGAGCGTCAGAATTTTGGAACATTGCGCGAGGTTATCCCCCCGCCCAATCTCATTGAAAACCAGATTAATTCCTATGTGGAATTTCTTCAGCGCGATCTTGATCCCGCCAAGCGCAAGGATGCGGGGCTTGAAGCCGTATTTAAGGAAGTTTTTCCGATTGAGAGCTATGACAGCCGTTGCCGTCTGGAGTATGTCAGCTATGACCTGAAGGGACCGAAATACACGGAGCTTGAATGCATTCGTGAAGGAATTACATATTCCGTTTCGTTGTTCCTCAAGCTCCGTCTTGTCGAGGGCGACAACGTTAAGGAAGAAGAAATTTTCATGGGCGAAATGCCCTTAATCACGGAGCGCGGCTCTTTCATCATCAACGGCGCGGAACGCGTTATCGTGAGCCAGCTTCACCGTTCTCCGGGAATTTGCTTTGAACAAAGCGACCACTCCAGCGGGAAGACGCTTTATGCGTTTCGCATTATTCCGGATCGCGGAACGTGGCTCGAAGTTCAGTTTGACCAAAACGATCTTCTCTACGTCTACCTTGACCGCCGCCGCCGTCGTCGTAAATTTCTCATCACGACGCTTCTTCGTGCGTGGGGCTTCAGCACGGATGCGCAAATCATGGAGCTGTTCTATAAATTCGAGACGCTTAAAATCAAAAAAGCGATCGAAATGGACGGCGTGTCCAAATACGTTCTCGTTGAGGACATTATCGACTCCGAAAAGGGTAAGGTTTTGGCTCGCGCATTTGAACCGATTACAAAGACCATTCTCCGCGAAATCGAAAAAATCGGAATCGGCACCGTTCGCGTCATTGACACTTCCGTGGACGACGGCGCGATTATCCGTGCTCTCAAAAAAGATCCGACCCGTAACGAAGAGGAAGCGCTTAAGGATATCTATAAAGTGCTTCGTCCGGGCGAACCGCCGACGATCCCGAATGCTCGTTCCCTGCTCAAACGTCTTTTCCTTGATGCCAAGCGCTACGATCTCGGCGGGGTCGGTCGTTACAAAATCAATCAGAAGCTTAAGCTTAACACGCCGATTTCCACGCGCACGATTCAGACGGAAGACCTCGTTCAGGCAACGAAGTATCTTTGCAATCTGAAGCGCGGGGACGGAGTTGTTGACGATATCGACCATCTCGGCGCGCGCCGCGTCCGTAATGTCGGCGAACTCCTCGCGAATCAATGCCGCGTCGGGCTTGCGCGCACGGAACGCCATGTCCGAGACCGCATGTCCATGTATGACCAAAGCGTCGATTCCGTAACTCCGGGTAAACTTATCAACCCGAAAGCACTTTCGACGGTCGTTCGCGACTTCTTTGCGCGAAGCCAGCTTTCCCAGTTTATGGATCAGATCAATCCGCTCTCCGAGCTTACGCACAAGCGCCGCTTGTCCGCTCTCGGGCCGGGAGGGTTGAACCGCGATCGCGCGGGATTCGAAGTTCGAGACGTTCATCCGTCCCACTATGGTCGTATCTGCCCGATTGAAACACCGGAAGGACCGAATATCGGTCTTATCAATTCGCTTTCGACCTACGCCCGCGTGAACGAGTTCGGCTTTATTGAAGCTCCGTATCGTATTGTCAAAAAGGGCAAGGTAACGGATGAAGTCAAATATTTCACCGCCGACGAAGAAGAAAATTACAAAGTTGCTCAGGCAAACTCCGAAGTGGACGACAAGGGCAATCTTGTCGGCAAAGTTACGGTGCGTTTCCGCGATGACGTTCTCGTCATCGAACCCGAAGAAGTGGATTTGATGGACGTTTCGCCGAAGCAGGTCGTTTCCGTTGCTGCCGGTTTGATTCCGTTCCTCGAACACGACGACGCGAACCGCGCGCTCATGGGCTCGAACATGCAACGCCAAGGTGTTCCGCTGTTGCAGCCGCAGGCTCCGTTTGTCGGAACCGGGTTGGAAAAGCGTATTGCGGAAGACTCCAAAACCGTCATTCTCGCGAAGCAGGACGGGATCGTCGCCTCGGTTGATGCGCGTAAGATTATCGTAACCAAGGACGGCAAAAATCCGGGAGCTTCGGATGCTCAAGTTTACGAACTTCGTAAATTCCTTCGCTCGAATGCGACTACCTGCTTTAATCAACGTCCGTCCGTCAAAAAGGGCGACAAGGTTAAAAAAGGTCAGTGTATCGCAGACGGTGCGTCCACGGAAGGCGGAGAACTCGCGCTCGGGCGCAACGTTCTCGTCGCGTTCATGCCGTGGAACGGCTACAACTTTGAAGACGCTATTCTTCTCAGTGAGCGGGTGATTAAAGACGACGTGTTCACGTCCATTCATATTGAAGAATTTGAAGTTACGGCTCGCGATACCAAGCTCGGACCGGAAGAAATCACGCGAGATATCCCGAATGTCGGGGAAGAAGCCTTGAAAAACCTTGGTCGAGACGGTGTTATTCGCATCGGTGCCGAAGTTCATCCGGGCGATATTCTCGTCGGCAAAATCACGCCGAAATCCGAAACGGAACTTGCTCCGGAAGAAAAACTTCTCCGCGCAATCTTCGGTGAAAAAGCGGCGGATGTTAAGGATTCTTCGCTTAAGGTGCCTTCGGGAACGTATGGTATTATCATGGACGTGAAGGTTTCCACCCGCACGGATAAGGAAAACGAAAAGCTTTCGCATTCCGACCAGCGCCGCATGATGAAGAGCGTGAACGAAAACTTCCGCACGCAGACGGATAAGCTTCGCGACGAGCTCACGGAATCGCTTTCCAATATTCTCCTCGGCGAAAAAATTCCGCTTGATGTCATTAACAGCGACACGAAGGAAGTCATCATTCCGGCGGGGCGTAAAATCACGAAGACGTTGCTTCGCAAACTCGCTTCCGTCCCGAAATATATCGACATGCCGCAATCTCCGGTGCGTATCAAAATTATGCGCATCGTTGAAGATTTTCTCCGTAAATTCACGGATCTTGAAGAGGAACGCGACCGCAAGGCAGCTTCCATCGCCGCAGGCGAAGATGATTCGGGAACGATTAAGAACGTTAAGGTTTACATTGCCGTTAAACGTAAAATTCAGGTTGGAGACAAAATGGCGGGTCGCCACGGGAACAAGGGCGTTGTCGCTCGTATCGTTCCCGTCGAAGATATGCCGTATCTTCCGGACGGAACTCCGGTCGATATTTGCTTGAATCCGTTGGGCGTTCCTTCCCGAATGAACGTCGGGCAGGTTCTTGAAACCCACTTGGGGTGGGCGTGCAAAAAGCTCGGTCTCCAAATTCAAACCGGCGGATTTGATGAAATGGCACTTGCTCCGGCGGCGGACCACGGCCTCCCGGCGGGAATCAAGGTTTCAACTCCGATTTTTGACGGCGTTCCCGAAGCCACCATCCGTAGCTATCTTGACAAAGCGGAATTGCCGCACAGCGGAAAAACGCTTCTTTACAACGGTCTCACGGGCGAAGCTTTCGACCAGGACGTTGTCGTCGGCGTCATTTACATGATGAAGCTGAACCACCTTGTCGCGGACAAGATTCACGCCCGCGCGGTCGGTCCCTACTCTCTGATTACGCAACAGCCGTTGGGCGGTAAGGCGCAATACGGCGGACAGCGTCTCGGGGAAATGGAAGTTTGGGCTCTTGAAGCTTACGGCGCGGCTCACGTTCTGCAGGAAATGCTGACGGTGAAGTCCGACGACACCGTCGGGCGCACGAAGATTTACGAGCAGATTGTCAAGGGCGACAACTCGCTTGCTGCGGGAACGCCGCAATCGTTCAATGTTTTGATGAAGGAACTCCAGTCGCTCGCGCTGAACGTTCAGCTCGGCGACTCCACGAAGCAGCTCTGAATCGTTGCGGGAACGCGTATTTCTTAGGTTTTTCTTCTGGAAAATGCGTTCCCGCGAGCAAAGAAAACATCAATCAAATTTTACCGAACAATGATCAATAACGCAGAATCTGAAGTTAATTCCGCAGAGCAGAATTTTGACTACGTGTCGATTTCGCTCGCTTCGCCCGATGTGATCCGCCAGTGGTCGCACGGGGAAGTCAAAAACCCGGAAACCATCAATTACCGCACGTTCAAGCCGGAACCGGGCGGACTTTTCTGCCAACGTATTTTCGGCCCGGTGCGCGACTACGAATGCGCCTGCGGAAAATATAAACGCATCAAATTTAAGGGTGTTGTTTGCGACCGTTGCGGCGTTGAAGTTACCGTCGCGCGGGAACGTCGCCGCCGCATGGGGCACATCGAGCTTGCCGTTCCCGTTTCGCATATTTGGTTCCTGAAGTCGATGCCGTCGCGCCTCGGGCTTTTGCTCGATATGACGGCTCGCCAGCTCGAATCCGTTATTTACTACGAAAAATATCTTATCGTCGATCCGGGCAAAACTCCGTTCGAAACGAAGCAACTTCTGACGGAAGAAGAGTATGCGCAAGCCCAGCTCGAATACGGCGATGACGCTTTCGTTGCGAAAATGGGCGCGGAAGCGCTTCGCGACGTTCTCGCCGCACTTGATCTTCCTCAAGTTGTGCAGGAATTGCAGGAGCAGATGGCGAATACGCGCTCCAAACAGGCGAAAATTAAATTTGCGCGTCGCTTGAAAGTGATTCAGGGCTTCATCGAGTCCGGAAATCGTCCGGAATGGATGATTCTTGAAGTGCTTCCGGTGATCCCGCCGGATTTGCGTCCGCTCGTTCCGCTGGACGGCGGTCGTTTCGCGACTTCGGACCTAAACGACCTTTATCGTCGCGTTATTAACCGTAACAATCGTCTCCGTAGTCTTCTCCAACTGAAAACGCCGGACGTTATTATCAATAACGAAAAGCGCATGCTTCAGGAAGCCGTTGATGCGCTGTTCGACAACGGTCGCCACGGGCGCGCCGTTACCGGAGCAGGAAACCGTCCTCTCAAGTCCCTCAGCGATATGCTCAAGGGAAAACAGGGTCGCTTTCGCCAAAATCTTCTCGGAAAGCGCGTCGACTACTCCGGTCGTTCCGTTATCGTTATCGGTCCGGATCTGAAGCTCAATCAGTGCGGTTTGCCGAAGAAAATGGCACTCGTTCTGTTTGAACCGTTCATCATCCGTCGCTTGAAAGAACTCGGATTTGTTCACACGGTTCGCGGTGCGCGCAAGATGATTGAAAAGCGTCCGCCGGAAGTTTGGGACATTCTCGAAGAAGTTACCAAGGGACACCCGGTTATGCTCAACCGTGCGCCGACGCTTCACCGCCTCTCGATTCAGGCGTTTGATCCGGTGCTCATCGAAGGAGACGCAATTCGCCTTCACCCGCTGACCTGTACCGCGTTCAATGCGGACTTCGACGGCGACCAAATGGCGGTTCACGTTCCGCTTTCCACGGAAGCCATTATGGAGTGCAAACTCCTCATGCTTTCCACGAACAATATTTTCTCCCCGTCCAGCGGAAAGCCGATTATCACGCCGTCTCAGGACATCGTGCTCGGCTCTTACTACCTGACGTTCCAACCGCCGAAAACGCCGGAAGAACTCGGACAGAAACACGTTCCCGTCATCGGCTCGGTTGAAGAAGCTCAAATGGCGGAGCTCGACGGCGCGCTCCACTTCCACGACTGGGTGGATTTCGTCAATCCCGACTACGGTCGCAAGACGATTTACGGGAATCCGGACAAAAAAGTTATCCGCACGACCATCGGGCGCATCGTCTATAATCAGATTTGGCCGAAAACCCGCACGGATGCCGGTGAAGACAAAGAACATGAGGGCATGGGCTTTATTAACTTCCCGGTCAAAAAAGGTCAAATCGGGGACCTCATTCTTTCCTCTTACCGCCTTGTCGGTAAGGAAGGTGTCGGTCCGGTTGTTGACGCGCTCAAGGCAATGGGCTTCCGCATGGCGACCCGTGCAGGGATTTCCATCGGTATCGGCGATATGATTTTCCCGAAGGAAAAGAAGTCTATCGTCGAAAAATCCCAAGGCGAGTGCGACGAAGTCGAAGCGCAGTATAAGAAAGGTATTATCACTGCCGGAGAACGCTACAACAAGACCGTCAATATTTGGACGAAGGCGACCAACGAAATCGCGTCCTCCGTCTTCAAGACGCTCGAAGCATCTGCCGTTCCCGCGCGCACGATTAAGCAATCCGCCGCCGACCCGCGTAACAAAGGTCGTTGGATTCTCAATCCGGTTTACGTTATGATGGATTCCGGTGCTCGCGGTAATAAGCAGCAGGTGCGCCAGCTCTGCGGTGCCCGCGGACTTATGGCGAAGCCGAACGGTGAAATTATCGAACGCCCGATTCTTTCGTCCTTCCGCGACGGTCTGACCATTGGTGAATACTTTATTTCCACGCACGGCGCGCGTAAAGGTCTCGCAGACACCGCGCTCAAAACTGCTGACGCCGGTTACATGACGCGTAAGCTTTGCGACGTGGCGATGGACGTGATTGTCTCCGAAGTTGACGACGGAAACCGCGACGGTATTTGGAAAAAGGCGATTCGCGACGGCGAAGACGAAATTATCCGCCTCTACGAGCGCATCGAAGGTCGTTGCTCCAGCGAAGATATCCGTAATCCGCAAAATCCGGATGAAATTTTTGTCCGTTCCGGCGAAATGATTTCGACGGAAGTCGCGAAGAAAATCGAAGATTCCGGTATCGAGCGCGTCAAGGTCATGTCGCCGCTTACGCACATGAAGGTGAACAGCATTCCGGCAAAGGCATACGGGCTTGACCCGTCCACCGGTCGTCTCGTCGAACGCGGAACGTCTGTCGGAATTATTGCCGCGCAGTCCATCGGCGAACCGGGAACGCAGCTCACGATGCGGACCTTCCACATCGGCGGGATCGCGAATCAGATTCTCAAAAATCCGGAAATCCGAGTCCCGATTGGCGGGATCGTTCGCTACAAAAACCTTCGCTACGTTGAAGTCGGAGAATCCGTTGCGGTTGTGCTCAACAAAACCGGCTCTGTCGAAATTCTCGACGAAAAGGATCCCTCCAAGGTGCTCGACGAACACGAAGTCGTTATCGGAACCTTCCTTTCTACGCTCGACGGCGGCGTCATTAAGACAGGCGATCTTCTCGCGAAGTGGGACCCGCACAATATTCCGATTCTCGCAGAAAAGGCGGGAACGGTGAAGTTCCGTGATATGATTCCGGGCGTTACCGTCTCTGCGGAAATGAACGAAGCGACCGGGCAGGTTCAAACGGTCGTTATCGAACACAGCGACGATCTCAATCCGTCCGTTCTCGTTTATTCCAAAGGAAAATGCGTCGCAGAACACGCGATTCCGACCGGCGCGCAGGTCGTCGTTTCCGAAGGAGACGAAATCCTCCCGGGCGCGCTTCTCGCGAAAACACCGCGTTCCGCTTCCAAGACGCAAGACATTACCGGCGGTCTTCCGCGCGTTGCCGAACTCTTCGAAGCACGCCGCCCGAAAGATACGGCGGAAATGGCGAAAACCGAAGGCACGGTTTCCTACGGGAACACGCTCCGCGGCAAAAAACGTCTCGTTATTACGGCTCCTGACGGCACGACTTTCGAGCATTTGATTCCGCACGGGAAACACATCGTCGTTCAGGAAGGCGATTATGTCCGTAAGGGGCAGCTTCTTACGGAAGGTTCGCCCGACCCGCACGAAATTCTCGAAATTCTCGGTCTTTCCGAAATTCAGGATCACCTCATTGAAGAAATTCAAAAAGTTTATCGTGTCCAAGGCGTAACGATTAACGATAAGCACATCGAAATCATCGTCGCGCGTATGCTTCGCAAGGTCAAAATTACCGATCCGGGCGACGGCACGCACCTTTGGGACGAAAAGGTTGACCGCTCCGTTATCGTTCGCGAAAACGCTTACATCGAAGAGAAGGGGGGGATGCCGGCGACTTACGTTCCCGTGCTCCTCGGTATCACAAAAGCTTCTCTCGAAACGGAATCCTTCATCTCCGCCGCGTCCTTCCAGGAAACGCCGCGCGTTCTCACCGACGCCGCTACGCTTTCTAAGAAAGACCGTCTCGACGGCTTCAAGGAAAACGTCATCATGGGGCATCTCATTCCGTCCGGAACGGGGCTTCCGGCTTACCGCCACATGCGCCTTACAACGCTTGGCGGAGCCATCGACGACGCGCTTCCGGCAGAAGACGTTCCCGCGCCTGCCGCGGAATAATTCGGATTTGTTCCGAAAAAACAAAAAGCGTTCCCGAGGATTTTTCCCGGGAACGCTTTTTGTTGTCCGAAGAGCAATCGGTATCCGAAAACCGTCAAGTCGTTTTCCGCTAAAAGTAAAACTCCCGCGTTCTCGCTGAGTAAACGGGAACGCGGGGAATTTTTTGCTTATCTTTTTTTCTTCGGATGCGCGTGAACGTTTTTTTTTGACGTTCCCGTGCTTCGAGTCATCCGCAGGTTTTTTTTCGAAAAATATGTTCTACTTTTCGATTTCGTGGAGGAAAAGTCCGCTACGGAGCTTCGGTTCAAACCACGTTGATTTCGGCGGCATGATTTCGCCCGCGTCGGCGACGCTGAACAAATCCGCCATCGTTACCGGATAAAGCGCAAACGCAACGGCGTTCCCGTCTTCCTTGCAGCGGCGTTCCAATTCCGCGATTCCGCGAATCCCACCGACGAAATCAATGCGCGAATCCGTGCGCGGGTCCGCAATCCCGAGAACCGGTGCGAGCAAATTTGCCTGCAAAATCGCGCAGTCGAGCGATTCTATCGGATGCGCTTCGTCAAACGTTCCCGCCTTCGCCGTCACGGAATACCAATTTCCGCCAAGGAACATTCCGAATTCATGTTTCTTTTTCGGAGCGTATCCATTTTCTGTATATGCCACGGGAACGACATCGAATTTTTCGGAAATTTTCGCGAGAAAATCTGTTTCGCTTAATCCGTTCAAATCGCGCACGACGCGGTTGTAATCCATGATGAACAAATCTTCATCACAGAAAATCACCGCCATGAGAAAGTTAAATTCCTCTTCGCCCGTGAAGTCCGGATGCGCGGCGCGGCGGCGCGCGGAAACGGCGGCGGAAGAAGCTGTGCGATGGTGTCCGTCGGCAATGTAAAGCGCGGGAACGTCGGCAAAACCTTGGCGGATGGCGGCAATCGCCGCGTCGTCGTCAACTTTCCAAAGAATGTGCGAAACGCCGTCGTCGGTTTTGAAATCGTAATCCGGCTTGTGAAACTTAATCCATTCGCGCATCACGGTCGCGATTCCTTCGTGTTTGCGGTAAGCGAGAAATACGGGCTCTGTTTGCGTGGAGCATGTATCGAAATGACGGATACGGTCGAGCTCCTTTTCCTTGCGCGTCAGTTCGTGTTTCTTGATCGTGTTGTCGAGATATTCGTCGACGCTTGCGCAGGCGACGATTCCGGTTTGCACGCGCCCCCACATCATTTGACGATAAATGTAATAGCAGGGTTTTTCGTCACGCACGAGCGTGCCTTCGGCGATAAATTTTTCCAGATTCTCGCGTGATTTTTCGTAAGTGATGTCGTCGTGAATTTGCGCTTCGGACGTATCAATGTCCGCGCGGCAAATGTGGAGAAACGAGTTTGCGTTCCCGCGCGCCATTGCGGCGGCTTCTGCGTGGTTCATCACGTCATACGGGAGCGACGAAACTTTTTCGACGAGGTTTTTCGGAGGCCGCAACGCGGCGAAAGGACGAATGTTTGCCATAACACCCCCATTTTCTTCGCGGGAACGCAAAATTTCAACAAAACAAACAGAGCATTTCTGCGGCGGTATCCCCACGCGTTCCCGTGCAAAAAGAAAGGAACCGCGAATAGGCACGAATATTCACGAATGCTTTTCGCGCGAAGCCGCTAAGCCGCGAAGTTTTTTTAAGGAGGACATCTGCGTGCATCTGTTTCATCTGCCGCAGAAAAATTAACTACAAAAAAACTCCGCGTCTCTGTGTCTCCGTGAGAGATTCTAAAAAAACTTTGCGTCTTAGCGTTTTGGCGGCTTCGCGCGAAGAATAAAATTTACCAACACGGTAAAAATAATTTGACAATTCGCTTTTTTTTTTTGCGAAAATGCGCCTGATATTTGAGCCAAATTTATCCGGGAACGGTTCCCGGAAAGCTCAAATTTAAAAACACAAATTAGAATACACACATGAAAAACACATTATTAATCACAACTTTCCTTGCGGCGGGAACGCTTGGCGCAATGGCAGAAAACGATATTCGAAACGGGATTGAAGGATATGATTACACGCAAAGCCGCCTTTTAAACTTTAACGATATGAATAAGGTCGGAACGACTAATACCGCTTCATATACCCAAAATTGGACGTGGACGGGAAAGAATCAATACATCGATTTAGATGCGAATAATCGTTATGAGTTAACGTTCAAAATTTACGCGAACACGGTCAATAATACAGAAGATCCCATATTTAATGTTTATTTAGCAGGGGCTAACGCATCAATTTTGTTCGGGAATCACATTGATGTTCTTCACAACGGAACAAAATACTTAGACGGATATGCCGGAGTATTTCATTGCGGAGCGGATGTTTCTAATTTTGATAATGCGCCCGGGGCGAAAACGTGCATTCTCAACACGAATATTCATGATTCTGCGGCAGTTGTTTCCGAAGTGCCAGCAACGCGACTTGGTTCTTTAGGGATAATGAATCAAGAGCTGGTGACAGGATACCATACATATTCCATTATTATTGAAACGTTTTCCGATGTATCTAAGCAGGACTTAATTCACTTTTCCTATAGTGGAGCCAATCCGACCGGGACTCAACAGACTTCGAGTTGGGGAATTCAGAAGACGTTTTCCGGGATTACTCATGGTGAAGATTTAGACATAGGAGTCTTTTTTGCGGATACCGGACCGTATGGCGATATCGTCTTAATAAACGAGGGGGATGTTGCCGGATTGAATCAGCAGATTTTGACGAAATCCCGCACGGAAACTCCGCCTGTTGTGCCTGCGCCGGGACCGGAGGTTCCCGCAGAGCCTGCCGTTCCTGAGCCGTCGGCGTTCGGGCTGTTGGCGGGGATTGGCGGGCTTGCGTTGGTGGCGGTGCGTCGTCGGCGTTCCCGTTCATAAAATGTTCGGAATGATTTTTTCTTAATGTGAATTATTTTGCGTTCCCGCGGCTTCGGTTGCGGGAACGTTTTTTTCGCGCGAAGCCGCCAAGCCGCAAAGTTAAAAAAAAGAAACCACGAATAGACACGAATTTTCGCGAATGCTTTTCGTGCGAAGCCGCCAAGCCGCGAAGTTTTTTTAAAGAGGAAATCTGCGGATGCCTGTTTCGGCTGCAGCAAAGAATTAACCACAAAAAAAACTCCGCGTCTCCGTGCCTCCGTGAGAATTGCTTAAAAAACTTTGCGTCTTAGCGTTTTTGCGCGAGGTTTTTGAACCTTGTATTGAGGACGATTTTGCTTTGCACGCCTGCCCCGGGCTAATTTCCTGCGTCTCTTCGGGGTGTGGAAGAAGTAAAAAACAGGCGGGACGCCTGTTCTCCTTTAAATACTTTCTTTTATTTTTGTTCCTTTGCGGTAAAAAACAAATTTCCGTGTGGTTTGGTGTTTCCCGTGGTTTCTTTTTTTTGAAATCAGAAGATTGAGCGGATAATGCGATCGACGGCGGCGGGAATGTCTTCGGGCGAGGGAAGGGGAAAATCGATTTCCTTTCTTCCGATGTCCTCCCGGAAAATCAAAATATGCGTTCCCGTGAAATGCACGGCAAACGCGGTGTGGCAGCCTTCGCCGAGCGCGGCGAGAAAGGCGCGTTCGGCGGTTGCGGCGAGCGTTGTTTTTTTGTCGCAGGCGCGCGCAAAAAAATCGGCATCTGCGGAGCGCGTTTGCAACGCGATGGCGGCTTGCGACGCTGCCGGAATCATTTCGCTTAGTTCGAGGCGGCGGAAGCGAATGCCCGGGAACGCAGAAATGCCGAGGCGGTCGAGCCCGGCGGCGGCGAGAAAGGTGGCATCGGCAACGGAGTCTGCGATTTTTTGCAGGCGGGTTTTGACGTTCCCGCGAAGTTCGGAAAATTCGGCATTCGGGAAAAGGCGGCGGGCTTGGGCGCGGCGGCGCGGCGAGCCTGTCGCGATGCGGGCGGGAACGCCGTCGGGAAGATTTTCCCGAAAAACGAGCACGTCGCGCACGTCGGCTCTCGGGAGGCATCCGGCGAGAGCGGTTCCGGCGGCGAGTTGCGTGGGCAAATCTTTCCCGCTGTGAACGGCGACGTCGATTTCTCCGGCGACGAGCGCGTTTTCGAGTTCCGATGTGAAGAGTCCTTTCCCGCCGGTTTTTTCCAGCGACCATTCGAGTTTCTTATCGCCTTGCGTGACGAAAGTTTTGATGCTGACGGGAACGTTCGGGAAAACTTTTTCGAGCGCGTTGCGGGAAAGTTCCGCTTGTGCGAGGGCGAGAGGACTGCCTCGCGTCCCGATGATGATGGATTCGCGTGGGTTCGACATTTTGCCTTGAGATTAAAAATGAGCCCGCGCGCGCCCGAAACAAAAAAATTGCCCGACAAAGAGAAAAAAGATACCGTTCCCGCATGGTTTCTCCCCGTCGTGAAGTTATTCCGCGTTCCCGCAAAGTTTTGGGGTGTTCGGGTTTGATATTGGCTCTTGGCGGACTCGCGTTTTTTTGGCTGCCGCTTGTCGGTGTGCTGTTGTGGGCGTTGGGCTTGGGGATTTCCGCCGTTTCGCTGTTTGTCCGAGGCGCGCGCGCTTACGGTTTTTCCGGCGTGGCGGTTTCTTTGCTTTGCCTCGGGTTTACTTATGTTTTTCTGGTGATGCCGTGGACTCCGTCGGAAGAAAAATCTTCGGAAGCGGCAACTCGCGCGGCGGGAACGGGAGCCGGTGTCGCCGCGCATAATTCAAATTCGCAGAAAACACTCGCGGATATTTTTTCGTCGTTCGGGTATCGGAAAAAAGAAGACGCGGCGGCGGGCGAGCCGGAGAAAAACGTTCCCGCAGACGAACCGAAGGCGGACCTTCCCGACGCGCCGGAAATTGAAGACGCGGAAGATTTTTCGGACGAAGCGGAAGACGCTCCGGCGGAAAGCGAAGCGGAGGATTCCGGAGCGCCGGCGGTGTCTGCGAAAACTCATGCCCGCCTGCCCATCGCGCATTTCGCGAGCATCTCGAAAGCCCGCACGACTTGGCCGCGAAGCGTTCGCCTGATTCGTTCCCGGACGATTTCCCTCTGGGACTCGGAGCATAAAGTGATTATGGGGAAAATGGAAATTCCGGCAAAAAGCGTTGTCGTCGTTTTGGACGTAAAAGCGGATGCTTCGCTTCTCGTGCTGGATCGCACGGGGCAGGTTTTCAACGTGCTCGCGGCGGATACGGATTTTGCGCAGGCTTACGCGGAGAAAAATGATCAGTGATGATTTTCTTTTGCGTTCCCGCAGGAAAAACGACATAAATTTTTGAAAAAATGAGCGAGCCCGAAAAGCCAGTTAAATCCGAAAACCTCTCACGCGTCGTGTGCGCTTTTGCCGGGCTGTTTGCTCTGGCGATTCCTGCGTTTTCGGTCATTGCGGGCGCGCGCACGCAGTCTGCACTCGGCGAAATCGTAATTCGCAATACTCGCGGGGAGGCGGATGCGGTTTCCGTTTTTATCTTGGACGCGTGTCAAATCGCTTCGTGGTGCGTGTTGGGAGTCGGCGTTCTCGCCGCGATTTCCCTGTTTTTGCTGATGCGGAAAAATTCGGACGCGGGAACGCTCCACGGAGCCGGACGCATCGTGCTGGCTCTCGGCGCGGTCGGCGCGCTTTCCGCATTTTATTTGGCGGCACTTCTTTTTGCCGCGGCAATCTCCGTTAATTAAAAAAAATAGAATTTAAACCCTAACCCAAAAAATAAAATGGCTGTTGAGAAAAAAGATTTTGGTGCTGTAGAAGGTTGCGGGAACGCGGCGCTTTATACGCTGTCGAATGCCGCCGGATTTTCGGCTTCGTTTACGGATTACGGCGCAACGTGGGTAACGTGGCTCACTCCCGACCGCGCCGGCGCGTTTGCCGACATCGTTCTCGGATTTGATTCCGCCGAAAAATACGCGGAGCAAAAAGCCTACATCGGAGCTGTTTGCGGGCGCGTTGCCAACCGCATTGCAGGCGGCAAATTCCTGCTCGACGGAAAAGAGTATCAGCTCGCCGTCAACAACGGCGAAAATCACCTGCACGGCGGCACGCGCGGCTGGAATGCTTACCTTTGGACGGCGGAAATTTGCGGAAGCGAAGAAGAACCTGCCGTGAAATTTTCCCGCGTCAGCCCCGACGGCGAAGAAGCTTATCCGGGAACGGTTAAAGTTTCCGTTACTTACACGCTTTGCGCTGACGGCGCGGTTAAAATCGACTACGCGGCGGAGAGCGACGCGGCAACGCCGATTAATTTGACGAATCATGCGTATTTCAATCTCGCCGGACACGGCACGGGAACGGTGCTGACGCAGTGGCTGAAGCTTGCTTCGGACAAATTTTTGCCGATTAACGAAAAAAGCATTCCCGACGGCGAAGTTTGGCACGTGCGCGGCTTGCTTCCTTTCGATTTTCGCATTCCGTATCAAATCGGCTCGCGCATTTCGGCGCGCAACGCACAGCAACTCGTTTTCGGAAAAGGCTACGACCATTGCTACGTCATTAACGGCTTGGCGGGAACGTTGCGCCCGGCGGCGATCTTGTTTAATGAAGCGAACGGGCGCGTTTTGACCGTGGAAACGACGGAGCCGGCGATGCAGGTTTACAGCGGAAATTGGCTCGGCGATGCCGTCGGCGAAGTCGTCGGTAAAGGCGGAGCGGTTTATGGCGATCACTCCGGCATTGCGCTCGAAACGCAACACGTTCCCGACGCGATAAACCAAGGGCAGTTCCGCGCAAATATTCTTGTTCCCGGGCGCGTTTACACAAGCACGACGATTTACCGTCCCGGCGTAAAATAGGCGGGAACGCGTTTCCTTTTTTTCGTTTTTTTTCAAAAAAAATGCGTAGCGCAAAAATCGAACGCAATACGGCGGAAACGCAAATTTCCCTGAGCCTGAATCTTGACGGCACGGGGAAGGCGGATATCGCCACGGGAATCCCGTTTTTTGACCACATGCTCACACTGTTGGCGCGCCACGGTCTGATGAATCTTTCCGTGCGCGCGACGGGCGATACTGATGTCGATTATCACCACACGGTGGAAGATGTCGGCATTGTCCTCGGCACCGCGCTGAAGCAGGCACTCGGAGATAAATTGGGGATTCGCCGCTACGGATTTTTTATCGCGCCGATGGACGAGTGTCTGGCTCGCGTCGCGCTCGATATCGGCGGACGCCCGTATTTTGTTTACGACGTTCCCGCGGCGAACCCGATGATTCGGGATTTTAATATTTGCCTCGTGCGGGAATTTTTCCTCGCGATTGCAAATACGCTGGGAGCGAATTTGCATATAAAACTTGAATACGGAGAAGAGCCGCATCACATTGCGGAATCCATTTTCAAGTGTTTCGCGAAAGCGTTGATGAGCGCCTGCGAAATCAATCCCCGCGCGGCAGGAATTTTGCCCAGCACGAAGGAGGTTTTGTGAGTTGCGCCGCGCGCGTTCCCGTCGCGTTAATTGATTACGGGATGGGAAATCTGCGAAGCGTGCAACGCGCCTTGGAAGCGAGCGGCGCGGAGGTTAAAGTTGTGCGGTGCCCGGAAGAAGTCGGGAACGCAAGAGCATTGGTTTTTCCCGGGCAGGGCGCGATTGTTGACGCGATGCGGGAAATTCGCCGTAGCGGTTTTGATGTATTTTTGAAAAATTGGATTGCGGAAAATAAGCCGTTTTTGGGAATTTGCCTCGGCTTGCAAATGCTTTTTGAGCATTCCGAAGAAGGCGATTCGGAGGGGCTGGGCGTTTTTCGCGGGAACGTAAAACGTTTTGCCGAAGCTCCGGACTGCAAAGTGCCGCACATGGGCTGGAATACGGTCTCCGTCTGCAAAGAAAACGCGGGAACGCTTGCCGAAGGTTTGGCGGCGAAGGAAGAATCGTTTTATTTCGTGCACAGCTACTACGTTGAAACGCGGGAACGCGATATTGTTTGGTGCGAAACCGAATACGGTTCGACGCGCTTTGTCAGCGGGATTCGCCGCGGGAACGTTTTTGCCGTGCAGTTTCATCCGGAAAAATCGCAGGCGAAAGGGCTGAAGCTTTACGAAAATTTTTTGCGAAGCGCGGCTGTCGCCGAAAATGCGGAATAAGCACTGATTTCGGAAGACGTCTTCGCGGTTTTGCCGCGCCGTGCGTCGTCTTTTTTCCGTGTGAAAGAAGAACTAAATGATTGCCTTAAAATGGCGTCCCTTTCATTATTTTTCGCGATGAAAAAAATCTTTCGCTTTTGCCTCATTGCCTCCCTCGCTATTCCTTGCGCGCTGTTTGCCCGCCGCGACGAAGGACTTTTGTTTTACATGGATTTTGACGACGCAAAAAATCCGGTGAAAAATGTTTGCGGACAGGATCGCGAAGCCAGCATTTTCGGGATGCGCCCGACTGCGCGCGTGACGGAAGGAAAATTCGTTTACTCCGCTTCTTTTAAAAACGGGAACGGCCGTAGCACGGAACCGAACAATTACGCCGTCAATCTCGGCGAGCTCGACGGATATTTTCAGGACAGCTTTTCCGTCGCCTTTTGGTTCAAAACGGAAAAAACGGGCTCTACCGTCGCCATGATTTCCGGAAACAAGGATTGGCTGAAGCCGAACGACGCCGGCTGGGCAATTACGGCAATTGACGGGAAAAACCTTTCGCTCTCCGTCGGCGGGCAACACGTTAATATCGGATTTCCGAAAATGACGGACGGCGACTGGCACCACGTTGCCCTCGTTGTTGACCGCAAAACGGGAACGGTCGCGTTTTACGGCGACGGGAAAAAACTCGGCTCCCAAAAAATTCCGGCAGGCACCATCGGCACCGGAATCGAAACGCTTGTCGGCGGTAGCGGGAACGGCGCATTTTCCGCACCCGGCTCCAATAACGACTGGGCGTATATCGATGATTACGCGATTTGGACGCGCCCGCTGACGGAAAAGGAAATCGTCGCGATGTGGGACGAAGGGCAGGGTGCACGCGTTCCCGAGCCTTCGGCGTTCCCGCTGATTTTCGGGCTCGGAGCTCTCGCCGCGACTTTCGCGCTGGCGCGCCGCCGCAAATAATTTTCTCCGCTTCCCGTGTTCGAAAAAAAGAACACGGGAATTTCTTTCTTTGTTGAGTCTCGGAATCTGTAAGCTTTATGAAAAAATTTCTTCCCTATTATCCGATGTTGAAGCCCGTGCTCGGCACGTTTTTTATCGCTCTGCTCTGCGGGGCGATTTCCGGGATCGCCAGCGGTTTCGGGCTTCCGCTGATGCTGAAAAAAGTGCTTCCCGTGCTCTTCGGCGGCGGCGAGCCGCAGGATTTGGTGTTGCTTGATTTTGACAGCTCGCAGGCGAATTTCGGTGGCGTTTCCGCCGAGTGGCTTCCGGATTTACACATCGTCGTTCCCGCCGATTATCTTTTGATTTTCGCCTTGGTTTTGATGCCGCTTGTTTTTGTCATCCGCGGTGCGGCGATGTTCGGGAACACATATTTGCTCAATTTGTGCGGAATCCGCGTGCTCGAAGCAATTCGCATGAAACTTTTTACGCATCTGCAGCATTTGCATTTGGGCTTTTTCGGGAAAAATAAATCCGGGGACTTGCTGAGCCGCACCACGGGCGACACGATGCTCGTGAAAACCGTTCTCGTGGAAGTAACTAACGATCTCGTGATTCAGCCGTTTACGCTCATCGGGGCGGTCGGCTTCATCGTTTGGTCCGCGTTTCAGAGCACGGCAACGCAGCAGTTTTTGCTCAGCCTTTGCGTGGTGCCGATAACCGTTTTGCCGGTTCAAATGATCGGGAAACGCCTCGTAAAACGTTCAAAGAAAATGCTCGTGAGCGCCGGGGAGCTTTCCAGCGTTCTCGCGGAAAGCCTGCAGGCTCCGCGGGAAATTCGCGCCTACAACTTGGAAGACCGCGAGTGTTCCCGTTTCCGTAAATGCGTGCGGGACTTTTTCACGCTTCAAATGAAGTGCGTGAAATACGATAAGATGCTGACGCCGCTGATTGAAATTATCGCCGCCGCGTCCATTTCCTTTGCCGTTTATCAGGCGGCGGCGGCGGATCTTGATCAGGATACGGTCATCGCGCTTGTCGGTGCACTTTATTTTGCTTACGACCCGATTAAAAAACTCGGGAAAATTAACAATCGCGTGAAAGAAGGCACAGCCGGCTTGGCGCGCTTGGAGGAAATTTGGCAGGCTCCGATCGAAGTTGCCGATCCCGCGTCTCCGCATCCGCTGGGCATCGTTCGCGGCGAATTGAATTTTAAAGACGTTACATTCGGCTACGATGACGTTCCCGTGCTTCGCGGGGTCTCGTTCACGGCAAAGCCGGGCGAAACAATCGCACTCGTCGGTCCCTCCGGAGCGGGAAAAAGCTCCTTGGTGAACCTCATTCCCCGTTTTTATGACGTGAGCATCGGAAGCGTCGCCGTAGACGGAATTGACGTTCGCGATGTGCGCTTGGCGGATTTGCGGAAAAATATCGCCATCGTCTCTCAGGACCCGATTCTGTTTAACGACACGATTTACAACAATATCCTCATCGGGCGGCTGGACGCCACGCGGGAAGAAGTCATTGAAGCGGCAAAACGCGCTTCCGCGCTTGAGTTTATCGAATCGCTCGACAACGGATGGGAAACCGTCGTCGGCGAACGCGGCGGTCGCCTTTCCGGCGGGCAACGCCAACGCATCGCCGTTGCCCGCGCCTTCCTGCGCAACGCTCCGATTTTGATTTTGGACGAAGCCACCTCCGCTTTGGACACCGAAAGCGAAGCGCAGATTCAGGAATCGCTCGAAGAACTGCTTCACGGACGAACGACGTTTATGATCGCGCACCGCTTCTCGTCGATTCGAACCGCAAAGCGCATTCTCGTTTTTGATGCCGGGCGCATTATTGCCGACGGACCGCACGAGGAAATCTACGAAACCTGCCCGCTGTATCGCGGACTTTATGACCAGCAGGCAATGGAGAAAGTCCGGTAATGATTAGTGCTCCCGCTCTTGTTGCCGCGATCGCCGCCGGCTTTGCCGCCTCGGTCGCTTACTTGCGCAAACGGTGGAAATTTGAATTTGCCCGCCTGGAAGCAAGCCTCCAACACGAGCGTTACGCAGGAAAAATCGCCGTAGATTTTTTGCATGCGCTCTCCGATACGTTTAGCGGAGAAATCGAAGGCTACGAAATTTCACGGGAACGGCTTTATGAAAGCGTGTTGCGGACAGCCGTGCGCGGCACGCGCGCCATGAGCGGTTGTATTTTTACCGCAGAGCGCGGGGAACTCGTTCCCGCGTGCATGTCCGGGCTATTCCCGTTTTTGGACGGTTTCCCCTCGAATCTAAAAAATGCCGGGCGCGTTGAAGTGCTTCGAGCCGTTCTCAAAGGGAAAAAATATTCCATCGAAAATTCCGTATTTAAAGACGTTGTCTTAAAAAAAAGCGGAGGCTTGATTAATGCGTTCCCGGTATGCGAGGCGTCGAGCCCCATTAAATCTCCGCCGGTTGTTCCGCGCTCATTGCTCGCGGTTCCGTTTTTTTTCGAAGGAAGCCTCGCCGGAATTATCGCCGTTGCCAATCCGCGCCACGGAGGGCAATTTACGCCGGCGGAGTTGCATCTCGTCGGTGTCTTGGGTGAGCAACTCGCAACTTCGCTGAAAATGCAACGCCTGTTTTCCGTCGAGGCGGAAAAACTGCGCTTGGACCGCGAACTCGGGCTTGCCGGAAGCATCCAAAAACTGCTCCTGCCGCAATACATTCCGCAGGCGCATTCGCTGGATATTGCAACCGTTTACCGCCCCGCCCAAAAAATCGGCGGAGACCTTTACGATGTTTTCGACCTCGGCGGCGGGCGCATCGCCGCAATCGTTGCCGACGTTTCCGGTCACGGAATCTCGGCGGCCCTGCTGATGGCAATTTGCCGCACCAACTTCCAGCATGTGGCACGAAGCGCAATTTCCGCCGCAGACCTTTTGCGCGGGCTCAATCGCGCGATGATGCGTTCCTTCAAACGCGGAATGTTTGTAACTATCACTTGCGCGTTTATCGATACTCAGCGAAATACGCTTTCCATCGCACGCGGCGGGCACGAACGCCCGATTCTCATCTCCAATCATCTAATCGAACACGGTGAATGTGAAATCGAATTTCTCGATTCCAAAGGACTGGCAATCGGGATTTCCAAACCGGAAGTTTTCGATGCCGCCATCACGGAAGTTTCCCGCTCCTATTCGCGCGGGGACGTTCTCGTTTTCTACACGGACGGTTTGACCGAAGCCCTAAACGCCGACGGAGAGGAATTCGGTGCCGCCCGCTTCGAAGCCGTTCTCAAAAAAAGTCACGACTTGTCGGCAGACGAAATCAACAAAACCGTGCTGCGGGAATTGAGCGCGTTTACCGGCGGGAACGAACCCGCCGACGACTTGACCCTCGTCACCATTCGCGCCATTTAACTCTGAGTAACCACGAATAGACACGAATTTTCACGAAAAATAACGCACAGATGAAATCAGGATATCTGCGAATATCTGTTTCATCTGTGGGAAAAATTAACCACAAACCAAAAAAACTTCGCGTCTTAGCGGCTTTGCGCGAGTTTTTTACACAGCCCGCGAAAGGGATTTTGCTTTGCGCGGGAACGTTTTGCGGCGAAGACTTATTTTTGTTCGCACAAACTTCACTTCGCAAGCGACATGAGTGTTGCTTCTCCCGTTTTTTTTGCGTTAAAAAATCATTCGTGAAACTTCGTGTTTATTCGTGGTTCTTTTTTTTGATTCTAATAAAAAACCCCGGCGGGAACTACGTTTCCGCCGGGGCTACTCTGATTTCTCTCTAACTTTAACTTCTAACTAACTTATCTCTATTAACCTCTAACTAACAAAAAAGGATTAAACTTTTTCTAATGCTTGCGACAGATCGGCGATGATGTCGTCAACATTTTCGAGGCCGATCGAAACGCGGACGAGACCTTGCGGGATTCCGCAAGCAGCGAGTTGTTCGTCCGTGAGTTGGCGGTGCGTGGAGGTCGCCGGATGAAGTGCGCAGGTGCGAATGTCGGCGACGTGAACGCATTGCGTTGCCAGTTGGAAGGCATCGAGGAAGCGTGCGGCTCCGTCGCGTCCGCCTTTAATGACAACGGACATTACGCCGGCGCAACCGTCGGGCAGATATTTTTTCGCCAATTCGTGGTATTTGTCGCCTTCAAGTCCCGGATACGAAATGGATTCGATTTTCGGGTGTTTTGACAAAAATTCGGCAACTTTTTGTCCGTTACGGCTGTATTGCGGCATGCGGACGGCGAGTGTTTCCAAGCCGAGATTCAAGAGGAAGGCGGAATTGGCGGACGGTGTCATCCCGAGGTCGCGCATGAGTTGAACGCGAGCCTTGACGATGTAGGCGGCGGGACCGAATGCCTTGGAGTAAATGGTGCCGTGGTAGGATTCGTCCGGTTCGGTAAATTCCGGGAATTTTCCGTTGGTCCAGTCAAATTTTCCGGAGTCTACGATCACTCCGCCGACGCAGAGCGCGTGCCCGTCCATGTATTTTGTCGTGGAATGAATGACGATGTCTGCTCCGTGTTCGATCGGGCGGCAGAGAATCGGTGTCGGGAACGTATTGTCGATAATGAGCGGAACGCCGTTTTTGTGAGCGATGCGCGCGAGTTTTTCGATATCGCAAACGGTGAGTGCGGGATTGGCGAGAGTTTCACCGAAGACGGCGCGCGTGTTCGGGCGAAATGCTTTTTGGATTTCCTCTTCGGAGGCGTCAGCGTCGACAAAAGTGCATTCGATGCCGAAGCGTTTCATAGTAACGGCGAAGAGATTGACGGTGCCGCCGTAAATGGTTGCAGTCGAGATGAAGTGTTCTCCCGCTTTCATAATAGTGGCGAGAGAGGTGAACGATGCTGCCTGCCCGGAGGAAGTGCACATTGCGGCGATTCCGCCTTCGAGTGCCGCGATTTTGTTTTCGACGGCTTCGACCGTCGGATTGGAGAGGCGGGAATAGAAGTGCCCGGCAGCGGTCAGGTCAAAGAGTTTTCCGATGTGATTCGTGGAGTCATATTTAAACGTCGTGCTCTGGTAGATCGGGAGCGCGCGCGGTTCTCCGTTTTTGGGAGAGTAGCCGGCGTGGAGACATTTGGTTTCCTGTTTCATAAATAATACTTCCTTGGTAATAATTTGAATATTGTAATGATTATTATTTTAAATCAAGAGCAAAAATAATAGGAACTAAAATTTATTTTGGCAAAGGAGAAAAAAATCGCGTTCCCGCAGGAATTACCTTACTTTTGGGCTGTTATGATGCTTATCGACCAAGTCAATGCGGCTTTCGCAGCCGGCAATATTACCGAGGACACGAAAAATAACCTTACGGAATGGCTTTCCGCCGGTTTTCTTCCGGCTTGGGCCGTAACGGCGATTGAAGAACTTGTCGCCGGAGAACAGTGGAGCGAAATCAACGACCGCTTTTTCAAAAAAATCGCCTTCGGCACGGGCGGAATGCGCGGACGCACCATCGGCAAAATCACGCCGCCGGCGGAAGCGGGAACGCGCGACGCGCTCGGCGCACCGGAACACCCGGCTGTCGGCACCGCAAATTTGAACGATTTCAATATCGTCCGCGCCACCGTCGGTCTTTTCCGCTATATTTCCAAATACCTTGCGTCGACGGGAACGCAGCGTGCGCCGCGCATTGTCATCGCGCACGACGTCCGCCATTTTTCGAAGCATTTTTCCCAACTCGCGGCAAGCATTTGGACGAAGCTCGGCGGCGAAGCCTACGTTTTCGACGACGCGCGCTCCGTTCCGCAGCTCAGCTTCACGATTCGTGCTCTCGGCACGGATACCGGCATCGCGCTTACGGCGAGCCACAATCCGTCGCACGACAACGGCTTCAAATGCTACTTCAATGACGGGGCACAGGTAATTTCCCCGCACGCGGAATCGATTATCGGCGAAGTTAACGCTGTTACGCTTGCGGACATTCCGCAGTTTCTGACGAAAGATTTGTCCGCCGTTAAAACCGTTCCCGCCGAAGTCGAGGCTCAGTATCTCTCCGACTTGGAATGCGCGATTTTGGACAAATCCATCATCGAAAAATCGCCGATTAAGCTTTGCTACACGAATATTCACGGCACGGGCGACGTGATGATCGTTCCCGCGATGAAAAAATTCGGCGTCGATATTTCCGTTGTCGAAGAACAACTCCCGCACGACGGTCGCTTCCCGACCGTGAAATCTCCGAATCCGGAAAACGCCGAAGCGTTCACGCTTTCGCTCGCGAAGGCGAAAGAAATCGGCGCAGACGTCGTTATCGGAACGGACCCGGACGATGACCGCGTCGGCATCGCCGCCCGCAACCGCGACGGCTCCTACACGCTTTACTCCGGCAACCAAACCGGCTCGATGCTCACCGCGTTCCGTTGCGCCCGCATGAAGGAGCTCGGCATTCTTCCGCCGGAAGGCTCGCCGCGCGCAACGATTATTAAAACCTTTGTAACGTCGCCGATTTGGGATGTAATCGCCGAGAAAAACGGGCTGCGTTGCGTGAACGCGCTCACGGGCTTCAAGTGGATCGGCGCGAAGCTTCAGAAATATCAAAAAGAAGTCGAAAAAACCGTCCCGAATTACATGTCGCTCCCGTGGCGGGAACGTGCCGCCGCTCAGCTTTCGGCGGGAACGTTCTACGTTTTCGGCGGCGAAGAAAGCTACGGCTATTTGCATTCCGACAGCGTGCGCGACAAGGACGGGAACGCCGCCGCGCTCATGGTTGTCGAAATGGCGGCTTGGGTAAAAGCCAAAGGCATGACGCTTCCGGAATACCTCGATTCGATTTACCGCGATTACGGTTATTTCCGTGAGTCCTTGCTCAACATCGTGCTCGAAGGCGCGAAAGGCGCGGCGCAAATCAAGCGCATTCTCGCCTCGCTTCGCGAAAATCCGCCGGCGGAAGTGCTCGGCAAAAAGGTCGTTTCCTTCCTCGATTTCGGACGCGATGAAATTAAGGACTGCGACGGCGACATCATTCCGAAGGAAGATTTCTACTTCTTCACACTCGAAGACGGCATGAAAATCGCTGTGCGCGGAAGCGGAACCGAACCGAAAATCAAGTTCTACCTCTTCGCCACGAGCAATAATCCGGATCTCGCCGCCGCGAAAGCCGACGCCGAAGCCGCGATTGAAGCCGCCAAAGCCTTCCTCCAAGAGGAAGCCATGAAACGTGCCGGCGCGTAATGAAATTTTCATTACACAGAAAAATTCTCCTCGTTCCCGCGATGATTTTCGCCGCGGGAACGCTCGCTTCCTGCACGTCGGCGGAAGATCCCGAGGATCCGGGATTTAACAAACCCGCCGTTACAGGCGTGCTCAAAGGCGAGATTACGACTTGGGAAGACTACGGCGACGCACTCGAAAAAGAAAACAACCGCGCCAATCGCGACGGTCCGCGCTGGAACGACGGCTTTCGCGAAGATTTTTGAAAAAACAAAAAACGGCAGGGACATGCCGTTTTTTTGTTTTTCATTCAAATTTTGAATTCGCGCTGTGCGGCTTCGTATTCGGCGAGCGTGCCGAGATCGCGCCACGTTCCCGCATCGTCGATGATGCCGCGGATTTCGCCGTTCCCGAGCACGATCACGCGCAGAAAAGCCTCAACGACGCTTTCGATTTTCCCGGCGGGAATTTCGTCAAAAAATTTTCGCGAAACGCAATAAATTCCCGTGAATTTACAACGCCGCGTTCCTGCGTTTCCGAGGCGGTCGCGCAAATCTGCGACTTTGCCGCCTTGCGTTTGTTTTTCTTCTTCGAAATTGACGTTCCCGCGTTCGTCCGTGCGCAGAAGCAAGGTCGCGAGCGCGCGGGAACGCAGATGCTCCGCGACGAGTTTTTTTAAGTCCAAATCCGCGAGAATATCGCCGTTGTAAACGAGCAGATTTTTGTCGTCGGGCGAGAGGCGCGACTCAATGTTTTTCAGCCCGCCGCCGGTTTCGAGCAAAACGGGCTCGTGGACGAGTTCGACGGGAACGCCGCGATAATTTCCTCCCGGAAATTTTTCCGCGTAAACTTCCGCCGCGTGGTGTGTGTTGATGATGAAGCGTTTAATGCCGAGCGCAATCAGCGCGTCCATCGCGCGGCAAATCATCGGCTTTCCGCCGAGCGGCAAGAGCGGCTTCGGGCAATTTTCCGTCAGCGGGCGCAGTCGTGTTCCCAGTCCCGCGCCCAACAAAAACGCCGTCTTCGGGAACCCGCTCCCGTTTTTGACACAATCTGCACTCATGGATTCATTATCCCCGCAATCCTGAACTTGTCCAAACGAATTATCGGGAGAAATTTTACGTTTCGAGAAATTGTTGAATTTTTTGGGAGAGTTCGTTTTCGCTTCTTTTGATTTCTCGGCAAAATTCAGCGTATTCTGCGGTGTGTTGTGGGATTTCTAAGTGAAAAGAAGCGAGTGCCCCTCCGATGCCGGAGAGCTCCCGTTTTGATGTTACCCAATCGAAAGCACATCTTGTTGAGGGCGAAATAAATCCGCCTTTGCGGACATTTAAAATGTGGAGATAAGAAATGATTTGAAACGTATCCGGACGAGACGAATCGACGGAAGGCTTGTCTTTATATTTCGCATCTAAGACACAAAGATGGTTGTAGAAATCCGGATAGCAATAACCCCTCTTATCCGAGAAAATATATTTTCGTCCGGCCCCCGTTTTGTTTTTCGGGTGTGAAAAGTCTTTCAGCGCAGGAAGTGTTGCCAAATATTCTTCCCAAAGCCACGCCCCATCGAAGAGGACTCCGGAAATTTCGTCTTTGGTGTTTCCGTATTTTAATGAATCGTGCCGTAAAATCTGTATACAAATCTTTTGAAGCGGCCCATATTCAGAAAAGAGCGGATGAACTCGCGGACGTAGATTTTTCGCAATAACGCGTTCCTGCTCCGCCGGATTAAAACTCGGTGTCGCCGCCACAATTTTTGAAACCGCATCTTCCGTTTCTTTGTCAAAATGCAGGAGTGATGCAAATATTTTATCTCCGCGCAAATACTCTATGGTGTGCCGAATTAAATGCGAAAGGGCATTTTCAGAACTATATTCCCGTGTGCGATAGGCGATTCTTCCGCAGAACGGAATATTTGTCCGAATGTGTCGTGCAAAATCAATGCCCCCACGAATGTTCGCATCGTTATATTTTTGTGTGCGATATTCTTTGTAGACTCCCTGGAACAGGGCCTTTTTCAAAAAATGAGGAAAAATCAAAGCGAGAATGTCGAGGACTGAATCCTGCTTACTTTCGTGTTTCCACGAAAAAAGATTTAACGAAAAAACTTTTTGCAAAAGATAGTGCAAAAAGAAATCGTTTCCGAGGTCTGACTCAAAACGTGAACAAATTTCCACTTGAGTTTTCCTTATTCCGATAAATCCCATGAGGTTTCCTGTACGAATTTTTGACGTTGCTCTTTCGAACGTCAAAATCATGTTGGCGCTCAGTTTGTCTTGTGATTTTTCAAAGCTTTGCGGGAACACCAAAAGCTTGGGATTTTCGGATATCAAACTCTCGATTGTTCTGCCGGAAATGGCTTCCAAATCCGGCAGACAATACCTTTTATCGTTCGCAGAAAGCGTGTGGAGACTGTTGTCTTTAAGTCGCATCCGACAAATCGTAAGAGACTTTGAGCTTTTCTAAAATTTCTTCGGACTCGGAAATTCCGCGCAAATATTCTTTTAGCGTTCCCGAAAGATAATTTTCCCAAAGCGCGTAAAAATCGCCGTCGCAATTTTTTAGGTTTAAGAAGTATGCCGGACCGATTTGATATGCTGCGTTGAGAGGAGACGTGGCTTTAATCGCTTCGTTGAGTGCGTGCATGCGTTGTATTGCTTCATTCTTCCATTGCGGGATTTCCGCATTCAGCATTTCAATACGATTTTCGGGTGAAATTTCTTTCCAACAAAACCGTCGCCGCATTGCAAAATCCATACATTCGACGCTGCGGTCAATATCGTTCATTGTTCCGATGACATAAACGTTTTCGGGAACGTAAAATCCGTTTTTAAAAACATCTCCCTCGGGAACGAGATTTTGATATTGCGTTTTCACGCACCCTTTTTCGCCGCGATATCCCGAATCAATAGAATAAAAAAGTTCTCCGAAAATCTTGGAGATTTCTCCGCGATTGATTTCGTCAATGATGAAAACAAACGGTCGGGCATCGCATTCGGGAGTAGGTGTTTTTAGATGTTTTTCTACAATTTTTTGAACGTCTTGAATAGACATCGACAAACGGTAAACGGTTGAAAGTGTCATTTGCTTGCCTCCGTTGAGGTCAACGATGTTTTCCCGTATGTTTTTTACGATCCATTTTACGTTTCTGTAGCGGGAATATTCGCCGCCGGATTCGCGATACTCGTAATCGCCTGTAACGATTCCGATTGCATCGATTTCTCTTGAAGACCAGCAGGACAAAACGATATCTCCGATTTTCATCGAATTTTGAAAAGAGCGCAGAATCAATTTTCCCGTCGGATTCCCGTCGAAACCTTCGAATTCGTCAAAGTTTTCCACATCGCCGTATCTGTTCCACCCGATACGAATCCATCCGTTTTCAAGGCAATCGGCTCTTGTCGGATTTTCTCCCGTTCCTTCCAGTGAAACTTTCCAAATTGTCGGGTTGTCGTTTAACCCGGCGAATATATTTGCCGTTCTAACCGTTTTGGCAAGAAGGGCTTTGCGGCAAAATTCTTTAAAAATGCCGTCCCGTCGTTCAAATGAAATGCTTCCGTCGCCATTTTTTCGTTGGACGTAAGCCTTCAATGAAGTCTGTGTAATCGAAAGACGGATGAAATTGAACAAACGCTGTTTCCGCGCCCATTTCTGCCGCGATTTGTTTCGCCAAGTAAGTTTTTCCTGTTCCCGGCGCACCCGTGAGAATGAGGTTTTTTGCTCGTTTTAAAAGCTCAATATATTGTGAATAATTTTCCATAACTTTATTCTCCTTTTGGGAAAGCCCCAATTCTTCAATCGCCTCAACAAGCTCATCGCGAAGCGTCCATTGAAAATGTTTTCCGACATACTTACCTTCTTTCACCGGAATCATGAAATAATTGTTTCCGCTACTATCACGAAGGCGAAACCTATTTAGGATTCTCTGTGCGAATTTTCCGAATCCGATCATAAATCCGTTTAAACTTGAGGCATGAATACCATACTTTTCGCCGACTTTTTTACACGAACCTTGATGATTTGGCTCTGAGTAAAACTTAAGGACGGTATCCCGTTGCCCGGAGCCCAATTCTTTGTGATTAAGAATTTTTATCCAATCGTCCTTGCTAATATTTAAATCACATGAATAAACGCGTTCGGGAGAAATTAAAACATAAACCGTAGGGAGCGAGTTGCTTGTGAAGGCATCGTGGGAAATTTCTGCAAAGGAATTTTGGGGGATTTCGTTATTTCTCATTTTCGTTTTTAGCGATTTAGAGAAAGAAATGTAATTTGAGAAATTTTTAATTTCCTCGAGAATGGCGTATTCTTTTTCCAGAAAATTTCTCGTGAGTTTGTCCAAAGGGAGGAAATCGTCGGGACGAATCCAAAACATTGCAATTGTTATCATGGCGAATCCGATGCCTTTCTGCTCAACGAGTTTGTCGAAAAGTTTCGCGTTGACGTTTCCGCTCAGAACGGATTCGAAAAATTCCCAAAGTTCCTCACAGGAGGATTTTGAGATTTCCGGAGTATTCCATAAAAAATAAAACGATTTTTGATTGTTAAGAAGCGGTATCCCTGTGAAATCTTCCGGAAGCGTTGCCGTTAATCCGAAAAATATTTTCAGTTCCCGCAAAATTGTTTTACGTGCGTCCGCTTTAATTCCTCGATTAAAAATTCCGAAAAAAGAAAACGGATCGATGTCAACCGCAGGAGAACCGTCTTGCAGGTGCAGATAGTTTGTTTGCAGGGTAAAAGCAGGATTTTTATAAATCAGGGTCAGAAGCTCTTCTCGGGTGTTGCGATATTTGAGCAACGCCTCGGCGAGTTCGCGGTAAAACGGAATCCATGAAAACTTTGATGCAGGCATAGATGAGAGAGTCGGTGCGAAGAGTGTGCGACGTTCTTCGGCTTGATGAAAGAAAAATCCGCACTACACGTTAAATTTCGCCGTTTCCGGTTTTTCTTTACAAAAGCTCGCGGAGCATGAGCGGGGAGGTGTCGGCGGCGGGAACGCAGGTCCAGAGTTCGAAGGCGAGGGCGCCTTGCCATGCGAGCATGGAGCGCCCGTCGGCGGCGGGAAGATCGCGTTCCCGTGCGACGGCGACGAGTGCGCTTGTGTGCGAGCCGTAAGTCGTGTCATAAACCGCCATGCCGACGCACAGAAGTTCCGGCGGGAACGGCGAGGCATCGGCGGGCTTTAAGCCGAGCGAAGTCGCATTGACAATCAGCGCGGGCTCTTCCGTTGTTAAATTTTGAATGTCGCAACTCGAGAGAAAGGAAATTTTTTTCTTCGGGAAAAACGCGCACAAATCCGCGATGAGCGTTTCGGCGCGTTCACGGGAACGGTTGACAACGGTGAGCGAGGCGCAATTCTGCGCGAGCGCGGTGGCGGCAATTGCGCGTGCCGCGCCGCCGGCTCCGAGCAAAACGATGTGCGTTCCCGTGAGCGTTGCGCCGAGCTGCATTTCTGCGGCGCGGGCAAAGCCGCGACCGTCGGTGTTTTCGCCGCGCCAGCCGCCGAGGGCGTCGTCGCGCACGAGCGTGTTTGCCGCGCCGATGATTTCGGCTTCGGGCGAAAGTTTTTTCAATACCGGGAGCGCGGCGACTTTGTGCGGGATCGTCAGATTGAGTCCGTGAAAGTTTTTTTCAAAAAAGAGCGGGAGCGCGCCGGCGAGTTCTTCGGGTGCGATTTCGAAGCGGAAATAACGGCAGTCGGCGAGTTGCGGCTTGCGTTCCCGCAGCGCGCTAAACGCGGCGTTGTGCATTTTCGGCGAGAGCGAATGAGCAATCGGCTTTCCGAGCACGGCGAAGCTCGGTTCCCGGCGTTCCCAATTTTTCAAATCCGCAAGCGTATAAACTTTTTCGGCGCAAAGCATGATGTTTATTTTAAGCAGAAATTCCGCGAATGCAACGAGGTGCTTAAACATTTGCCGACAGTGGGGCGGCTTGCGTAGAATTTCCGCCATGAAGATTGAAATTGATCGTCCTTTGGATATGCACCTTCACTTGCGTGACGGCGAGATGCTGAAGCTTGCGGCTCCGCACAGCGCGGCAGATTTCGCCGGGGCGGTGGTGATGCCGAATCTTGTTCCGCCGGTAAATTCCGCAGAAACGATGGCCGCGTATCGTTCCCGCATTGCGGACGCGGCGGGAACGTTCGCAAAAGATTTTTCGCCGTTGATGACGGTTTTTTTGCAAAAACAATCTTACGAAGAACTTGAAAACTTGAAAACCGCTCCCGGATTTTTTGCGATGAAGCTCTATCCGGCGGGCGCGACAACGAATTCCGACGGCGGTGTGCGCGATTTCGGAGAAGCGGAGGAAACGTTGCGCGCAATGGAAGAACTCGGAATTCCGCTACTCGTTCACGGCGAGAGCAACGGTTTTGTCATGGACAGGGAAACGGAATTTTTGCCCGTGTATCGAAATCTTGCGATACGTTTTCCGAAATTAAAAATTTGCATGGAACACATTTCGACGGCGGCGGCACTCCCGCTGCTCGGCGAATTTGAAAACCTTTTTGCCACGGTTACGCTTCACCATTTGCTTTACACGCTTGATGATTTGGCGGGCGGGTTGCTTAATCCGCACTTTTTCTGCAAACCGATCGTGAAACGCCCGGAAGATCGCGCGGCTTTGCGTGAAGCGGTTTTCGGCGGGAACGCGAAAATTATGTTCGGAAGCGATTCCGCGCCGCACCCCGTTTCGAAAAAAGAATGCGCGGGAGCGTTCGGCGGAATTTATTCGGCACCCGTGCTCTTGCCGGCACTCGCGGAGCTTTTCGAAAAAAATAATGCGCTCGGTATGCTGAATGATTTTCTCGGCGGAAACGCACGGCGAATTTACGACCTGCCGAAAGCGACGAAAAAAATCGTGCTTGAGAAAAAAACGCAGCGAGTTCCCGAAATTTATTGCGGGGCGGACACCGAAACGCGGGTCGTGCCGATGCTTGCCGGAAAAGAAATCGCGTGGAGCGTAAGCGAGCGATGAAGGCGTTGGTAACCGGCGCGTCCGGCGGGATCGGGCGCGATATTGCGAAGGTGCTTGCCGCGCGCGGGTGCGAGCTTGTGCTTTGTGCGCGTAATGAAGAAAAGTTAAAGGAAACGGCGGCGGAGCTTCGCGTTCCCGTGCGGATAATTGCGTTGGATCTTTCAAGCGAGGAAAATTGCCGAGCGCTTTACGGGATGACGAAAAACGACGGGATCGACATTCTCGTGAACAACGCAGGCTTCGGCGTTTTCGGAAAATTTTACGACGCGCCGCTCGACGAACAAATCAACCTGATTGATCTGAATGTGCGCTCCTTGCATATTCTGATGTATCTTTTTCTCAAAGATTTCCGGGAACGCGGAAGCGGCTATATAATGAACGTTTCTTCGGTTGCCGGATTTTTCCCGGGGCCGCTGATGGCGGGTTATTACGCGTCGAAAAATTATGTAACGCGTCTCAGCGAAGCCGTCGCGGAGGAGCTTCGCCGGGAACGTTCCGGTGTAAAAATTTCCGTGCTTTGTCCGGGACCGGTAAAAACGGGTTTTAACGCGCGGGCGGGCGTTAAATTTAATTTGCGGAGTGCGAACAGCGCGGAAACGGCGCGCGTCGCCGTGGACGGAATGTTCGCCGGAAAACTTTTGGTGACTCCGCTCTTCGGGTATCGCGCGCTGGAGGTGCTTTCCCGATTTTTGCCGCGGGCGCTTGTCGCGAGAATCGTTTATTTTCTCCAACGGAAAAAAGGCGCGCGGTAGCCCGGGCGGCGGGAACGCGGTGCATCCCGCACGCGCGCGTGTGCTTGTCCTGCGCTCGTGTGAAGGCAACTTTACTTTTAGCGTTGAGTGGCTGTGTAAATTACTTTTGAATACAGCGAGATTTTTCCTTTTCACGGTTCTTCGAACTGCTTTGCCGGAATCGCCCGCGCCGAATGTTGCGCTTTTGACGAAGTTATTTTTTCCGTCTGAGTCGGACTGATGTTCCCGATGCGGGAACGCGAACAACGCCGAGAATGATTGCCGACTGTTTTGCGATTCTCCGCAAGTAAGCGAAGCCAAGTATAAAACCCACAAAAAAGAGTAAACATAACAGCAATGTCTGAAGAACAAAATCAGGACGCGCCGCTTTCCGAGGAAAAGGCCGTCATTTCTCCGGCGCCGGAAACGCCGGTTTCCCCCGAAATCGCGCCGGAAGCACCGGCTCCCGCCGAAGCCGCGCCTGCGGAAGAAAAACAGGAACGCCTCGTCGAATCCTCCCTTGAAGCCTCGCACAGCGAAGTGCTTCCGCTCAGCCCGATTGCGGCTTCCGCCTCCGAAACCGCCGTTCCCGCCGAAAAGGGAAATGAAAAGAAAAACGCCCGCCGCGGATTGCGCCGGGGAAATTCCGGGCGAGGCAATCGCAACGGGAAAAATGCCGCGCAAAGCGTCGGGGTCGTCGAAAATCCGAACGAAGTGAAAGAAACGCTTTCCGGAAAATTCGTTGACGGATACGAGAAGGACAAAGAATTTCGCCGTGCGCGGGAACGCCGTGAAAAAGCGGAATCCGCACAGAGCGAAGCTCCTGCCGCGCACGGCTGGGAATTGAAGGACGCGAACACGGAAGGCGCACGCCGTCGCCACCCGCAATCCAACACCAATGCGAATCGTGCAAAGCTCATCATTGAGCCGGCTCCGATTCCCGAGCAGGAAAAAGATCCTTCTTTTTGGCAAAAATTCAAAGCGAAAGTCCTCGCAATTTTCGGTTTGGATAAAAAGAAGAAAAAGCACGACAAAAAACGTCGCGGCGGCAAGTATCGCAACAAGCAGGGGAAAAAATTCCACGGCAAGGGCGGACAGGGCGACCGCAACGGCAAGCGTGATTTTCGCGGCGGCAACCGTCGCGGACGCCACAATCGCGGTCCGCGTCCCGGAAATTCCGGTGCCCGTCCGCAAAACGGCGGGAACAACACGCCGGCAGCATAAAAATTTGTCAGCGACAGCTTTTTAATAAGCGAAAGAGCTTAAAATGTCTGAATTTTTCAGCTTTTAAGCTCTTTGATTTTTTTACAGAATCGCGTTCAAATGATGAGTATTTCTGATTCCCTGTTTTGTTTGGCAAACGCCGTTCCCGCGCGGGAGTCGTTCCCGATTTGGGCGTGGCTGGTGTTCGGCGTTTTTATCGTAACGATGCTGGCGCTTGACCTCGGCGTTTTTCACAAAAACGACAAGCCGGTGCCGTTTAAGGAGGCTGTCGCGTGGAGTGTGGTTTGGGTTTCGTTGGCAGGGCTCGCCTGTGTCGCAATCGGGGCGTGGCAGGGCGCGGATAAGGCGCAGCTTTTTTCGGCAGGCTATTTGTTGGAACTCGCGCTGAGCATTGATAATTTGTTTGTTTTTATCATCATTTTTACGTTTTTCAAAATTCCCGAAATGTATCAGCACCGCGTGCTGTTTTGGGGAATTATCGGCGCGGTGGTTTTCCGGGCACTCTTTATTTTCGGCGGCGTGGCGTTGGTCGAAAAATTTTCCTGGGTGCTGTGGATTTTCGGCGTGTTTTTGATTTTTACCGGAATTCGATTGTTTTTTCCGGAGAAAGAAGACAAGGATTTGTCGAAAAATCCGATCGTGCGGGGCGCGACAAAAATCGGACGTTTTTCGCCGGAGCTTAACGGTCACGATTTCTTTTTCCGCAAAAACGGACTGCTTTACGCGAGCCCGCTTTTCCTTGCCTTGCTCGTGATAGAGCTTTCCGACGTGATTTTCGCGGTGGATAGCGTTCCCGCCGTGCTCGGCGTTTTGCCGAATGACGGTAGCCTCTCCGCCGAGGAAAAAATGTTCCTTGCGTTCACGTCCAATATTTTTGCGATTCTCGGACTGCGCTCGTTCTTCTTCGCGCTTTCCGGATTCATGAAAATGCTTCGCTTTCTGCATTACGGCTTGGGAGTGGTGCTCGTTTTCATCGGGATAAAGCTGATACTTGCGGAATTGCCGGAGGGTTGGGCATTCCATTTTGAAATTTGGCAATCACTTGCCGTGCTCGGTGTGGTTTTCGGTGTGTCGATTTTGCTTTCCCTGCTGTTCCCGAAAAAAGATTGAGGCTCGGAAAATGTTTAATTTTTTGAAGAAAATTTTCGAAAAAAAGACGCCGAAAGTCGAACTTTCGGAAGCAGTAAAAACGCAGCCGCTTCCGGAAAATAAGGCGGAAGTGCCGGAAGCCGTTCCCGCGGGAACGCAGGCGGACGACGGTCCGGGAACGCGTTCGTGGATCGGCGTGGATCTTGACGGCACGCTGGCGCGCTATTCCGGTTGGCGCGGGCTTGAACACGTCGGCAAACCGATTCCCGTGATGCTCGCCCGCGTAAAACATTGGCTCGACGAAGGTTATTGCGTGAAAATTTTTACGGCACGCGCCGCCGAAGGCGAAAAAGGAATCGCGCCCGTAAAAAAATGGCTCAAGGAAAACGGCTTGCCGGATTTGGAAGTTACGAATCAAAAAGATTTTGCGATGATTGAGCTTTGGGACGATCGCGCAGTGCAGATCGTTGCCAACACGGGGCGCCCCTTTCTTTCTCCGTCGATTTTCGGGCGACCGTCGGCTCCGATTTTGCCGGACGAATCTGCGGACGAAACGTTTTATCTTTTAAAAAAGCAGAAACCGACGGATGTTCCCGCAGGGGAAACTTCCAAGCCGGAAAAATCCGAATGAAAAACGGGGGAAGCGATTTTTGCCGCTTCCCCCGTTTTTCTCGCGAGGTTTTTATGTTTTTTGCGAAGTTTAATACTCGCGGTCGGCGTAATGACCGAATTTTTCCATGACGAAATCAAGGTCTTTGTCGCCGCGCCCGGAAAGATTGACGAGAATGGATTCCGTCGGGCGTTCCTTGGCAAGTTTCGTCGCGAAGGCGACGGCGTGCGCGCTTTCGAGCGCGGGAATGATGCCTTCCAAGCGCGAAAGCTGGAAAAACGCCGTGACGGCTTCGTCGTCGTTGATGCTGACGGCTTTTTCGCGCCCGATTTCGTGCCAGTAAGCGTGTTCCGGTCCGACGGACGGATAGTCCAAGCCGCTCGCCGCTGAGTAAACCGGCGCGGGATCGCCGTTTTCGTCTTTGAGCATAATGGAGTTAAATCCGTGCATAATGCCTTCTGTGCCGTAGGCGAGCGAACAGGCGTGTTCTCCGAGCTTGGTTCCGCGACCGAGAGGCTCGACGCCGTAGATTTCGACGGGATCGTCGATAAACGCGTGGAAAAATCCCGCCGCGTTCGAGCCGCCGCCGACGCAGGCGCAGATATTGTCGGGCATTTCCCCCGTCATTTCAAAAAACTGTTCCCGCGCTTCAATGCCGATGACGCGTTGGAATTCGCGCACGAGAAGCGGGAACGGGTGCGGCCCGAGCACGGAGCCGATGCAGTAAATGGAATTAACCGGATCGTCGAGGTAAGATTCAAACGCGGAATCGACGGCTTCCTTGAGCGTTTTGTCGCCGCGCGTCACGGAAACAACCTTCGCGCCGAGGATTTTCATGCGCATGACGTTCGGATATTCTTTTTTGATGTCGACCTCGCCCATGTGGATTTCCACGGGAATGCCGAAATACGCTCCCGCCGTTGCGAGCGCGACGCCGTGTTGCCCGGCACCCGTTTCCGCAATGAGCTTTTTCTTGCCCAAATATTTCGCGAGCAAGGCTTCGCCCATGCAGTGATTGAGCTTGTGTGCGCCGGTGTGATTCAGGTCTTCACGCTTGAGATAAATGCGCGCACCGCCGACTCTCTCCGTCAGGTTTTTGCAGTAATAGACCGGCGTCGGGCGTCCCTGAAAATGTTTGCGAATGTTGCGCAGATCCTGAACGAAGTTGTGCGAGCGGCAAATTGTGTGATACGCGTGCTCGATTTCGTCCATTTGCTTTTGCAGTTCCGGCTGAACGAAAGAGCCCCCGAAGCGTCCGAAAAATCCTTTGGCGTCGGGAAGGCGTTTATTGGCAGGAAGTTCTTTTTTCATAATTGGTGCGGGATTCTAAGTCGCGTTCCCGTGCGGGAAAAGGAAAATTTCAATATAAAGCGGCGGTGCGAAGAATTTCTCCGCACCGCCGTCCCCTTTCGGATGTGTTATTTTTTTATATGTGTTTTTTGTTTACAACCATAAGCGCAAAAAGTTGCCGAAGGCGAACTTTGAGACAGAAGCTGCTGTAGCTGTAAATTAATGTCTACGTTATAAGTAGTGTTTGTTTTTGCGTCAATACCATTTTCTTTAGGGGAATTTTTTTTCTTGAAAAAAAAGACCTCGAAGAGCTTCGAAGTCTTTATTTATCAATCTCTCAGGGCGAGCGGCGGGGAAAGAATTTCCTGCGCGAGAACGGCTCGGCGGAGTGCTTCCCGGTTTTCAAAAATTTCGCTGTTTGAATTTATCGGAAGGCTCGTTTGGGAAAAGGAGTGGAGTTTTCCTGCCGAAATTGATTTCGGCGCGGGAACGCTTTTTTGCTCGCTCACGGCGCGGAGAGTCGGATTTTTAAAGCGGAGCAAGCGTTCCTCGTCCTGCCGGGAACGCGCAAGAAGCGTTTGCCGGCGGCGTTCCCGCTGCTGTTCGTCGTAGGGAGTTGTTGTGCGGGGCTCGTGAACCGGGTTTTTCGGAAGCGGCTCCGATTCTTCCTCAATGTCGCCGAAGAGCGAGTCGTCGACCGTAATTTCCGAATCTTCATTCCCGTCCGTTTTTTTCAGAAATTTATTAAAAATCGGACCGAGAACGGAAATCAGAGCAACGACGATGAAAAAAATCGTTTCCAACAGATCTTTTCCGGATCCGTCGGCGAAGATAAAACTGTGCGGCGAAAAATACACCGTGTTAAATCCGGTCGTTGATTTGCTTTAGTCCTTGCGTGCGAGGTTCGCGCGCATGTCCGTGTCGGCATTAATGTTTTTCAGGCGATACAAATCCATGACGCCGAGATTCCCGGAGCGGAGCGCTTCCGCCATTGCGCGCGGAACTTCTGCCTCGGCGGCGACGACTTCCGCGCGTTTTTCCTGAACGAGGGCTTTCATTTCCTGTTCGCGGGCAACGGCGGCGGCGCGCTTGATTTCGGCTTGGGCCTGCGCCATGTTTTTATTGGCTTCCGCTTGTGCTTCCTGCAATTTTGCGCCGATGTTGTCGCCGACATCTACGTCGGCAATATCAATGGAAAGAATTTCAAATGCGGTGCCGACGTCTAAGCCGCGCTCCAGCACGCGCTTGGAGATGGCGTCCGGATTTTCGAGCACGTTTTTGTAGCTTTCCGCCGAGCCGATGGAGGTAACGATGCCTTCGCCGACGCGGGCGATGACCGTTTCTTCCTGCGCGTTCCCGACGTAGCGGGCGAGGTTGGAGCGCACGGTAACGCGGGCACGGACTTTGACTTGAATGCCGTCTTTGGCAACGGCGTCAATTGTCAGGCGTCCGGATTGCAGATTCGGGCAATCGATGACTTTGGGATTAATGGAAGTGCGCACGGCGTCGATAATGGATTTTCCTGTGCCTTTGGTCGCGAGGTCGATCGCGCAGGCTTCGTTCCAAGAAAGAGAGATGCGTGCTTTTTGGGCGTTGATGATGCCTTGTGTTGTTTGGAGCACGTCCCCGCCGGCGAGGTAGTGCGTTTCGATTTCGTCGATGGAAAGGTCAATGCCCGCCTTGATTGCCGTAATGCGAGTGTCGACAAGGAGCGCGTAGGGAACGCGGCGCAGGCGCATCGTGAAAAGCTGTCGAAGTGAAACGTGCGCGCCCGCGAGCAATGCGCGAATCCAGACGCTGAAAAACGAAAGGAAGATGAAGAGAAAAATCAGCCCGACAATACCGAGGGCAATGTAGATGATGTTGGACGTATTCATGTTGTGAATTAATGACGTAAATTAAAACGTAAAAAGGGGAGTTGCCTTGTGCGAGCAAACAGTGAATGGATTGCGGGCTGTTGTCAATAATACGAGAAACCGTTTATCCGCCGGCGCCGTTCCCGCCTTAATGACGGTTTGCTCAAAAAAACATTCCCGCGAAAGCCGGACCTCTATTCCTATTTTCCCTTCTCGTCCCGTTTTTTAATGCGTTCCCGAATTTCTTCAAGAATTGTGTATTCCATCAAATACGAGTCTTTCACGGGAACCAATCCTGCAGCTTGGCTCGTCTTGCGAATCAAGGTTGCAAAGTTCCGATCTTTTTCCAATAGATCGGCTTCATAATTGCGAATACGAAGAATCCACGGGCAAACTTTCTCACAAAAATAACTGCGTGCTTTTTTCTGTTCATCCGTATTCTTCGGCGGATCAAGAGTCAACATACTCAAATACATCCTCACATAGGCAACCCGACTCTCTTCAAGGTCGCGCTTGCTCGACTTTTTCTCCGCTACAACGGCACAATAAGCCTGCGCAGACTTAACAAATGAATCCATTATTTCCTTTTGCTCACGCCAAGGCGGACCGTATTTTTTAAACTCTTCTTCCCAATCTTCCCGCGGCAACAAGACAGGAAGCACCGAGGCATGCATAGCAAGATTTTCAAACGCACTTTCTCTTGCCGCAGGCGATGTTGATTCCCGAAAAAGCGCTTTTTCTTCCTTTGAAAAAAGAGGACTTTTCTCTATGAGCTTCTTCAATTTTTGAACCCGAAAATCCTTATGATTCAGCTCAAAAAAATACGGATACTCAACAGAAGGAACCTCCCAAAAGATAAACATTTTCTGTTTTTCCGTCAGTGGCGTTCCCGCCTCGATGCGCGCAATCGCGCTCTCTATTAATGACAACGCGTTTTCTTCTTTTCTCTTCTGCTCTTCGCCGAGCAAATAGCTTGTGCTCCCGAAGAAGCATAAAATCCATATTATATATTTCATTCTAATCACTTTCTCTATTTCTGACTGCCGTTGTTTTGTTATACATGTATCCGAGAGAGCCGATGCCTTCGGAGCCGATGCACGCCAATTTATTCACCCCATTCCGACCTGCGCTTATCCAGCTTCCGTCATAGTCAACAATCCCCATGTGTATTGGGCTCATAACAACAAATCCCGGCTCCGGTCTTCTCCACTTATCGATGTGATAATAAATCCAAAACGGAGGAGGGGTACTAGCGATTTTCTCATCTTGATTCCCCCATTCACTTACCGTAGGCGGAGAATGATAAAGATAGGGAAACTCATCATAGCCCCTAACCCTCAAACCAATCTCTACACCACATTCATCCGCAACAACAAAAACAAAAATATTGCATTTGTCGGCACCGACGAATTCATCATTGCGATTCCTCCCACCATACAATTCCACGTCAAATTTAGTACTTTTTAAAAATTCTTTTGAATTGATCATGCAATACCGATACGCCGTTTCTACCATCCGCTTCTGCGTTCTGTGTGTATACACACCTACATAATCAAAATCACCTTTTGACAACCTCTCTTTCCCCTTATGATTCGGGATATCACTGTGGCGGCGATAATAATAATATTTTCCTTTAATACTTGCTCGAATCCGAAAAATACCAGACTCCCGCATTCGAAGACTGACTTTTGCGCCGGTTTCTTCAAGAGGAATCCATTTAATCGTCCCCAGGAAATCATTTGCTCGTCCAATTTCCCACTCGATATTGTTGTTCCCGGGGAGGTCGTGTTCCCAGAATGCGGGATTGATTGCGACATCTATCGTTTCGCCTTTTTTGACAAGGATGCGATCGTTCACGTTCCCGCGTGAATCTTTTACCGAAATATCAATCTCTATCGGTAAAACCACCATGGTCAAGCCGTCCAAATCGTTTTCCAAAACGGCGGGATCGTAAAACGTCTGCGAATATTCGATGTCAAAACGGTTTTCATCACCGGGAAGCAACAACTTGCCGTAGCGGCGCAAACCTCTCGAAATATCGTGTCCCTTCCCGCTTTCTTTCAGCCACTGCTCGCCGTTGACACGCACGTCGCACCCGTCATCGGAAACAAGAGCCACCGCCGCAACGTGCGCGTTCCCGCCGGAATCTTTCGTGAGCGAAACCTGAGTCGAATATTTTTCTTTTATCGGCGGGCGATTTTTTCTCGGGTTGACCAAAGTGCTGTTGGAGCGGGAAAGGTCTCCCTTGCGCGCACGTTCAATCTCTGCTTCAAATTTTTTATATTCGGAAGCGACAACGCAAATATCGTCTCCGATTATTTGAAAAACCGCAAATCCCGGCGGCGCGAGCGCGAGCCACGCGAGAACGGATCCTGCAATCATTTGTTTTAGTCGTAGTTTCATTTTCTTTTCATAAGAGATTTATTTTTTGCGGGAACGCCGTTTTTTCAGCTCTTCGTCCGCGTATTTTATGAAACGGTCGCCCGCTTCCTCCATGCCGCTGATTTTAGGAATTTTCCGCGCCGCGACCTTTGCTTTGTTGTATTCCTCCAAGTGCAGATACATCCACGAAAGCCGGAAATAAAGCCGCGCCTGCGCGACCGGTCTTTTCGCATAATACTTCGGAATAAATCGCTCCGACTGCCAACACGCATACGGATAAAATTTTTTCCCGCTGAGACGCGCCTCCCGAATGTGATGTTCAAAATCCCGCACAAAATATTCCGCCGCCTTTTCATCTTTTTCCACCAGTTCCGTCCCGAAATACGGGGTCAGCCAACCGGCTTCGAGTAAGAGGCGAAGTGCGTCGCGTTCCTGCAGTTGCCACTCGGGAACTTTTCCGTTCTTCCGCTCAAAGCCCGGTTTTTCGTAAGGCGGCGGGGACGAATACGCAACCACGGAAATGATTTCACTCAGCGCAATCAGTGCTCCGCGTTGTCGCTCAACACGCTTGTGCTTTTGATTGCGCTCAACGAAATCCAACGCCTGTAAAATCGCATAAAACTGCGCACCGCGCGTCAGTTTAGAATGCTTCTCCATGTAGTAATAAACCTGCCAATTCCCGCGCGGGTCGTATTTGAGCGGAACTGCAGATCCTTGGTTTTGATTTTGCTCCAAAAACGCACGCACTTTTTCCCGCGCGCGTTGCGGGTTATACGGCGGCTTCGAAACATATTCGTCCAAAAATTCCTCCAGCTCTCCCCGGAAAAACGTTCCCGCTTCAAGCGGAAGGCAGAAGCCGATAAAAGCAATGCAACACGCGCAAAATAATTTCGAGATACAAAACACAACCGCGAAAGTAGTGTTTAAAAACATCCCGTCAAATAAAAAAACGTTCCCGTGCGGCGAAAGCAGTTTTTAGCGGGAACGTTTTTTTGTTTTTTATAAAAAGAAAAGATTTAGCGGGAAGGCGTCGTGTCGGTTCTGCGAACGATCAGCTCGAAGTCGCGAAAGCCGACGACCGCGATGGCGTTCCCGCGCTGGATGGCACCGCTTTCGGCGGAGGCTTCGAACTGGTGTCCGTCGATTTCAACGATGCCGAGCGGACGAAAATCCGTCAGTGCCGTTCCCGTGGCGCCGACTTCGGGAAGATTTTCGCTTCGGGAGCGTGCGCCTTGGACGCGGGTGTCCTCAAATTCTCCGATTTTGTTTTGAAGAACAATTTTGTCGCGAAACCATTTTGCCGGGAGGAGTTTCCATGCAAGAAGCGTTGCCGCGAAAATCGTTACAACCGTCAGCCCCAAGTGTTCAAGCGGAGTGGACAGCATTTCCCAGTCGAAATCGTAAGACCCGTCGGGGAGTTGCCAAATATCGATACCGCTCCAAAAAATACTTCCGATGATGCAGGCGATGCCGGCGACGGCGAAAACAAAAACGCCGGGGACGAGGAAGATTTCGATGAGAATCAGAGCGACGCCGGCGAAAAAGAGCAGAACGCCTTCGTAGCCGGCGAGCCCCGCCGCGTGCTGGAGCGCGAAATAAAGCCCGATAAGCGCGATGCCGGAAATTCCGGGAACGCCAAAGCCCGGCGATTTGATTTCGATAAAAATCAGGAGCATGCCAAGCCCGAGCAGGACGGGAAGAAAAGGTGCGGCGAGTTGGGCAAGGCGTTCCAACCCGACGGGTTCGATTTTTTCGACGGAATAGGGCGTTCCCGCGAACTCGGCGGCGAGCATTGCGTCGATGTTTTCGTAGATGCCGGCTCCGAAAAGCGGCGCGGCGGGAGTTCCGACGGGGCGCATTGCTTCTTCCGCCGTGAGCGTGAGTAGCGTTCCCGCCGGTTTTACGGGATCGCCGTTGCGGTCTTTCAGAACTTCCCCGTCGATTTTTAAAACGTAGTCTGCGTCGAACATTGCGCGCAAGACGTCGGCTCGGCGCGGGTTTTCTTTGGAAAATGTTTTCGTAAGTGCGGCGAGATAGGAGTCGATTTTCATTTTCATGGTTTTATCGACATCTTCGCCGTTGCCGGAAACAACGGCTGCGGCTCCGATTTTTCCGTCGGGTGCAAAAAAGATTTTTTGTGTGGCACCCGAAATGTAAGCACCGGCGGAAATGGCATCGGGATTGACGAAGGCGAGGGTTTTGCCGGGGAACTTTTGCAAAGCGGAAATATAGTCGAGCGTTACGGCGAGGTCTCCGCCGGGCGTATCGATATCGAGAACGAGTGCGTCCGCGCGGTCGGTGAGAGCTTTTTTTACGCCGCGGCGAAAAATATACCAGTTGGCGTTGTTGATTTCGCCGCGCACGGGAACGACGACGATTTTTTTCGTTTCACTTGTTGGTGCCGCGGGAACGTTACCCGTCGGGGTTGACGGTTCGGCGAGCACGGAAAACATTCCGAGAAGAAAGGCGAGAATCCCGAAAAAAGCATTTTTCATGCAGTGAAGATTTGCAGGAAAGGGCGTCGGGAACAAGCGTAAATCGCGGGAACGCGCCTTTGCGGGGCAGAAATCTTGAGTCGGGAACTGTCCCGCATAAGGCTTTCTTATCGGGAATCAAGAAAAATTTCAAAAATTTTTGAAAAAGAGCTTGCGCGGGAACGCAAAAAAGTTATTAATAGCCGTTCCTATTCATTCAAATTTTTTTTAGTTTAGCTTCAATGCCAACGATTAATCAACTCGTCCGCAAGCCGCGGAATAAAGCCAACATCAAGTCGAAATCACCCGCCTTGAATTGCTCTCCGTTTAGACGCGGCGTGTGCATTCAGGTTATGACCCGCACGCCGAAAAAGCCGAATTCGGCTCAGCGTAAAGTCGCAAAAGTGCGCCTTACGACCGGTGTCGAAGTCATTTCCTATATTCCGGACGAAGGGCACAAGCTTCAGGAACACAGTGTTGTGCTCGTTCGCGGCGGTCGTGTTAAGGACTTGCCGGGTGTGCGTTACCACATCGTTCGCGGTCCGTTGGATTGCGCCGGGGTTGAAAAACGTCGCCGTAGCCGCTCTAAATACGGTGTTAAGCGTCCGAAAGCCGGTAAATAATTTTTAAAGAAGGAAAAAAGACCATGTCTCGTCGTCGTCGAGCCACTAAGAACCCGCACAAGCCGGATTCCCGTTATAACAGCCCGCTGGTGAGCCAGCTGATTAATGTCGTTATGAAAAACGGCAAAAAGACGGTCGCACAACGCATCGTTTACGGTGCGATTGAACGCGTCAGCGAAAAACTTGAAAAGGGTGATCCGATGGAACTTCTCCTCGGTGCGTTGGAAAACTGCCGCCCGAAATTGGAAGTCAAAAGCCGTCGCGTCGGCGGTGCGACCTATCAGGTTCCCGTCGAAATTTCTCACGAGCGCCAAACGAGCATGGCTTTCCGCTGGCTCGTGAACGCGGCTGCCGGACGCAAAGGACAGCCGATGGTGGAATCTCTCGCTGCGGAATTTATCGATGCCTACAACAACACGGGATCGGTCGTTAAAAAACGCGAAGAAACCCACAAGATGGCGCAGGCGAATCGTGCGTTCGCTCACCTTCGCTGGGGCAACAACTAATTAACTTTTTGTCGATAACGTTATGGCAACACTTTCCGCCAAAAATTCCTCTTCCCGCGGCACGCCGCTCGAATATACCCGCAACTTCGGTATCGCGGCTCACATTGACGCCGGAAAAACGACGACGTCTGAGCGTATCCTGTTTTACGCCGGTGTTATTCACAAAACGGGTGAAGTTCACGAAGGCGCCGCAACCACGGACTGGATGGAACAGGAACAGGAACGCGGTATTACGATTACCTCTGCAGCGGTCTCCTGCGGTTGGACGGTTGCCGACGGTCCGTTTGCTAAAATTCCGCACCGTCTGAACGTTATCGATACTCCGGGGCACGTTGACTTTACGGCTGAAGTTGAACGCTCTCTTCGCGTTCTCGACGGTGCCGTCGCTGTTTTCTGTGCTGTCGCCGGTGTTCAGCCGCAGTCTGAAACCGTTTGGCGTCAGATGAACAAGTATAGCGTTCCGCGCATCGCCTACATCAATAAGATGGACCGCACGGGAGCTGACTTCTTCAATGCTGTCAACGGTATTCGCGAAAAACTTCGCGGGAACGCGCATCCGCTCTTTATTCCGATTGGCGCAGGAGACACGTTCACGGGTCTCGTCGACCTCGTTAAGGGAATCGCTTACGTTTATGACGATTCCGACCCGAAGGGAATGAAGTATGCGAAGACGGATGTTCCCGCCGACCTCAAGGCTGATTACGAAAAATATCGTGAAGCCCTCATCGAAGCGGTTTCCGATTTCGATGACACCATCGCCGAGAAATATCTTGACGGGCAGGAAATTACGGCAGACGAACTCCGTGTCGCGATTCGTAAGGCAACCCTCTCTCTGAACTTTGTCGGTGTCATTCCGGGTTCTTCTTTTAAGAATAAGGGCGTTCAGATGGTGCTCGACGCCGTTGTCGATTACCTCCCGTCCCCGCTCGACCTTCCGCCGATGAAGGCTTTCAAGGACGACGGAGCAACTGAAGTCGGAATTGAACCGGACGACAACGAAAAGCCGATTGGTCTTTGCTTCAAGCTTTGGTCCGACCCGTATGTCGGTCAGCTCGTGTTCTTCCGCCTCTATCGCGGAACTCTCAAGAAAGGTGACGCGCTTTACAATCCCCGCACGCGCAAGACGGAACGCGTTTCCCGCCTCATGATTATGAAGGCAATGGATCGCGAAGAAATCGACACTGCGTATTCCGGAGACATTTGTGCACTTATCGGTCCGAAAGAAATCGTTACCGGCGACACCCTTTGCACGCGCGAAGAAGATACGGTTCTCGAACCGCCGTCGTTCCCGGAACCGGTTATCTCCATGTCGATTGAGCCGGCGACCAAGGCTGACCAGGAAAAACTCTCGATCGGGTTGCAACGTCTTGCTCAAGAAGACCCGACGTTCCGCGTTTCCTCCGACCAGGAAACAGGACAGACCATTATTTCCGGTATGGGTGAGCTCCACCTTGATATTATCGTTGACCGTCTCCGCCGTGAGTTCAAGGTCGATGCGAAGGCTGGGCGTCCGCAAATTTCTTATCGTGAAACGATTACCGGTCCTGCACGCGGTATCGGTAAATTCGTTCGCCAGTCCGGCGGTCGCGGTCAATACGGTCACGCCGAAATCGAAATCGAACCGAATCCGGGCAAGGGTATTGAAATCATCAATGAAATTGTTGGCGGTGTTATTCCGAAAGAATACATTAAGCCGACGACGGAAGGTATTCAGGAAGCAGCCAACAACGGGACGATCGCCGGGTATCCGGTTATAGACTTCAAGGCGCGTATCGTGTTCGGTTCTTATCACGAAGTCGACTCGAACGAAATGGCGTTCCGTATGGCGGGTATCTTCGCTTTGAAAGATGCGATGAAGAATGCTTCTCCGATTCTGCTCGAACCGATTACGAAGGTCGAAGTGGTTACGCCGGAAGAATATCAGGGCGATATTATGGGCGACCTGAATCGCCGTCGCGGACAGATTCAGAACATGGAAACGAAGAACGGTGTTTGCACGATTAACGCGTTTGTTCCGCTTCAGACCATGTTCGGCTATGCGACGGACGTTCGCTCCCTCTCGAAGGGGCGTGCTTCCTACACGATGGAACCGGATCACTTTGAACAGGTTCCCGCCAATGTTCTGAAGGAAATCGTTGAAACCGCATCCCGTGCGCCGGCTCGTTCCTAAGCGCGGTTCTAATAACACTTTACAAAACGCACAACTATGAGCGCTCAAAAAATCCGCATTAAACTGAAAGGCTTTGACTATCGCGTCATTGATCAATCTGCGGGCGATATCGTTGAAACCGCCAAGCGCACCGGAGCCCGTGTTTCGGGGCCCGTGCCGCTGCCGACGGGAATCGAACGCTGGACGGTTAACCGTTCCCCGCACGTTGACAAAAAGTCGATGGATCAATTCGAACAGCGCACACACAAGCGCCTGATCGACATCATCGGACCGACGGCTCAGACCGTCGATGAACTGAAAAAATTGAACCTTCCCGCGGGCGTTGATATTTCAATCAATGTCTAATTCCCGCTTAACCGATTAAACATAAACCGTATATTTTCGTTTATTCGGATTGCGTTAGGTCTGTAAGAGAATTAGATCACTAACATACTGATTTATGCAGCCTAAAGCAGGTCTGTGCAAACGGAATTAAACTCCACCTGCCTCTTAGCTATGAAGTTACAACTGATTGGCAAAAAAATTGGGATGACCCAAATCTACGACGGGAACAATACACTCGTTCCCGTGACCGTAGTGCAAGCGGGTCCGTGCCCTGTAGTCCAAGTCAAGACCGTTGAGTCTGACGGATACAACGCCGTTCAAATTGCCTACGGCACTCAGAAAAAAGAACGCTTGACCAAGCCGGTTCAAGGTCACTTCGAAAAAGCCGGAATTGATCCGCACTCTGTGCTCGGAGAAATCCGCTTTGACGACAAAGCCCCCGAATATAAGGTCGGGGATGTGCTTACGGTCGCGACTTTCAAGGAAGGTCAGATCGTTGACGTTATCGGAACGACGAAAGGTCGTGGTTTCCAAGGTAACGTTAAGCGCCACAACCAAGCGGGACAGCCGGATTCTCACGGGCACATGATGCACCGTCGCCCGGGTTCCATCGGTATGCGCCAAACACCGGGTCACGTTTTCAAAGGTAAGGACATGCCCGGTCATATGGGGCAAGTTCGCCGCACCGTCCAAAATTTGACGGTTGTAAAAGTTTTGGAAGACCAAAACCTGATTCTCATTAAGGGCTCGTTCCCGGGAGCAAACGGTGATTTGGTTTTTGTTCGCGAAGCGAAAAAAGCGAAATAATAAGGAAAGGACACCGAAGTTATGAAACTTAAAGTTTACACGGTTGACGGTAGCTCTTTCTCCGAAAAGGAATTTGAAGCGTTCCCGGCTCTCGAAGAAGGCAAGGGTATTGCCGCGTTGAAGCAGGCAATTATCGCTTATCAGGCGAACCTCCGTCAGGGGAATGCCAAGACCAAGGATTACGGCGAAGTCGCCGGTTCCGGTAAGAAACAAGGTCCCCAAAAAGGTTCCGGCGGTGCTCGTCACGGAGACAAGCGCGCTCCCCAGCTCTACAAGGGCGGCGTTGTTTTCGGTCCGCGTCCCCGCGATTGGTCCAAAGCCATCACGACAAACGTCAAGAAACTTGCTCTTTCGCGTGCGCTCGTTGATCTCGCATCGGAAGGCGGCTTGAACGTCATCGAACGCCTTGAGTCCGCAGACGGAAAGACGAAAACGATGAGCGGTGTGTTCACCAAGGTTTTCCCGAAGGGCAAACTCCTTGTCGTGGCTGACGCTTGGGATGAAAATGCGGCTCTCGCTACGCGAAATATTGCTCGCGTTTCCTGTGTTGAAGCCGACACTCTCAATGCGCTTGACCTCGTTTCGTTTGATCAGGTTCTTGTCAGCGAACAGGGCTTGAACAAGATTCTTGAACGCGTTAAATAAGGAGATTTTCAAGAATGAAACCTGCATACAGTGTTATCAAGCGTCCGCTCGTCTCTGAAAAGACCGCTGCGTTCGCGGAAGACAATAAATATGTCTTCGAAATCTATCCCTGCGCTGATCGCAAGGAAGTTGCCGCTGCCGTTGAGGCTCAATTCAAGGTAACCGTGACGCGCGTTAACATTCTTAACGCTAAGGGCAAGCAAAAGATGTCCCGCACGAAACGCGGAGAAATCATTAAGGCTCCGGACGTTAAGAAAGCGATTGTTACCCTTAAGAAGGGCGACAAAATCGAACTCATTTAATAGTAGAGGATACCGAAAATGGCACTCGCATCCAATCGCCCGCTTACTCCCGGACAGCGTTTTCTCGTCCGCAATAAGCAGGAGCTTTCCAAGAAGCGTCCGGAAAAGGATCTCGTGGAATCCATCCACAATCCTAAGGGACGTAACTGCTACGGTCGCATCACTTCCCGTCGCCGTGGCGGAGGACACAAGAAACTTTATCGCCGCATTGATTTTCGTCGTGCTAAGCTCGACGTTCCCGCGACGGTTCTCGCTCTTGAATACGATCCGAACCGCTCTGCAAACATCGCTTTGATTGAGTATACGGACGGAGAAAAAGCTTATATTCTTGCTCCCAACGGCTTGAATGTCGGCGATCAGATTATCTCCGCTTCCGGAACGGTTGAAGAGTTTACTCCCGGTATTTCCGTGAAGTTGCGCTATCTTCCGCCGGCAACGGATATCCATGCGATCGAAATGGAACCCGGACAGGGAGCCCGCATCGCTCGCTCCGCCGGGAACGCTGCACAGCTTCTCGGTATTGAAGGAGATCTCGCAATCATTAAGATGCCGTCCGGCGAGCAGCGTTATTTGAACGCGAATTGCCGTGCAACGGTCGGAAAGGTCGGTAATTCCGAGCACCAAAATCGCTCCTTGGGGAAAGCCGGTCGCAATCGTTGGCTCGGGCGTCGTCCGCGCGTTCGCGGTATGGTGATGAATCCTGTCGACCACCCGAACGGCGGCGGTCAGGGTAAATCCAAAGGCGGCGGCGGTCGTCAGCATCTCAGCTCGCCGTGGGGACAGCTCGCGAAAGGCTTCCCGACCCGTATCAAATCCAAGCCCTCGAACGTTCATATTATTGTTCGTCGCAATGGGCGCAAAGTTAAGAAGGGCTAATAGACAATGGCACGTTCAATCAAAAAAGGTTACTACGTCGAACCGTCCTTGATGGACAAAGTGTTGGCTGCTCAGAAGAGCGGTGATCACAAGCCTATCAAAACCTGGTCGCGCCGTTCGACGATTACGCCGGACTTTGTCGGGCTTAATCTCAACGTTCACAACGGAAAGCAGTTTTTGCCCGTCTATATCACAGAAAATATGGTCGGACATAAACTTGGCGAATTTGCGCCGACGCGTTCCTTCAAACACCATACGGCTCCGACCAAGAAGGCTGTCTAATTCCGATGATTAAAGGATTCACGGCTACGGTTCTTTCCGCTCTCGCGTTCCCGGCGTTTTGCCTGGGATTCGCGGGCGGATTGAATGCCGAGAGCGTCAATGTTTCGGTTTCCGAAACGAATGAGGCTTCGGTTATCTCCGTATTTGCCGGACGTTCGGTCGATGTCGTTCTTGTTGATGCCGGATACGACTCCGACTTTTGCACGGGCGCACGTTGCCGCGTTAATCGCGGCGCGGAGCCGGTTGCAGAAGTTGTTATTGCCTCCGCAGAGCGGAACCGAGCAGTTGCCTTAATCACGTTTCTTGAAAATAATCAAACGATTCAGACCGGTGATACGGTCAAATTGAAAACCATTTAATTTTAGCTAATTCCGGACAATGGAAGTTAAAGCCATCACTAAGTTTGCCCGTATGACGCCTCAAAAGGTGCGCGACGTGGCTCGACAAATTCAAGGTCTTCCCGCGCTTCAGGCGGCGGACCTCCTCCGCTTCATCCCGCGCAAGTCTGCACGTCTTCTTTTGAAGACGCTCAATAGCGCGATTGCCAACGCGGAAAACAATAACAATCTCTCCGCTAAAGATCTCGTCGTTTCTGCCGCAATGGTTAACCAAGGTCCGGTGTTGAAGCGTTTCCGTCCTGCAGCGAAGGGTAGTGCTCATCCGATTCGCAAGTCGACGAGCCATATCACCATCGTTTTGAGCGATAAACAATAACCTCCGAATAATTTCGATTATGGGTCAAAAAACAAATCCGATCGGCTTTCGTCTTGCCGTCCGCCGCAATTGGGATTCCCGTTGGTATGCGGATAAGAAAACGTTCCCGGAATTCTTGAAGAACGACTATGCGATTCGTAAGTTTCTTCATGAAAAACTCCGCCAGGCAGGAGTTCCGACAATTTTCATTGAACGCGCCGGTTCTCGTATCCGCGTGAAGATTTACTCGGCTCGCCCGGGTGTCGTCATCGGTCGTAAGGGCGGAGAGCTTGAAAAACTGCGTGAAGATATTGAGAAAATCGCCGGACGCGAAGTCATTCTCGATATCCAAGAAATCAAAAAGCCGGATCTCGTAGCACAGTTGGTCGCGGAAAATATCGCGCTTCAGTTGGAACGCCGTGTTTCTTTCCGCCGTGCAATGAAGAAAGCCGTCCAAAGCACGATGAACGCGGGCGCAGAAGGGATTCGTCTTCGCGTTGCCGGTCGTCTCGGCGGTGCGGAAATCGCTCGCGTCGAATCGTCTCGCGTCGGACGCGTGCCGTTGCACACACTGCGTGCAAATATCGACTACGGGTTCGCCGAAGCACATACCGTTTACGGTAAACTCGGGATCAAGTGCTGGGTTTGCACGAAAGAGCCCGAAATCTAATTGAAACCAAGAATAAGGACATAATACTATGCCTAACATTCAACCCTCTCGCACGAAATACCGGAAAGTCCAAAAAGGGCGTATTTACGGGAACGCGACTTCCTGTAACCAACTTGCTTTCGGTGAATTCGGAATTCAGGCTTTGGAACGTTGCCGTATGACGGCAGCACAGCTCGAAGCCGCTCGTGTTGCAATTTCCCGCTCGCTCAAGCGTAAAGGAAAAATGTGGATGCGTGTGTTCCCGCATAAGCCGGTTACGAAGAAGCCCGCTGAAGTCCGAATGGGCTCCGGAAAAGGGAACGTCGAATACTGGTGCGCAGTTGTGCGTCCGGGAACGATGCTTTTTGAAGTTTCCGGTGTTCCTCTGTCCGCCGCGCGTGAAGCCATGCGCCTTGCCGACACGAAGCTCCCGATTCATTGCCGCTTTGTCAGCAAAGAACAGCTCGAAAAGTATTGATTCTTGGTAAAAATATCTATTTATTCGAAACTTTTCCGCTATGAGTGCAAATAAAAACAATGCTTCCGCCATTCGCGAAATGACACCGGAAGAACTTTCAAAGACGCTCCGCAGCGACCGTGAAGAACTCCTGAACTTGCGCCTTCGCAAGAACACGGGGCAGGTCGATAATCCGGCTCGTATCCGCACGCTTCGTCGTGAAATTGCGCGCCTCGAAACCGTCGCTCGTGAAAAAAGCGCCGCTCGCTAACATTCCGAATTTAGGATAAAACAATGTCTGAAGAACAGAATCGTTCCTCCCGTAAGACGCTTATCGGTGTTGTTACCAGCAAGACCGGAGAAAAGAGCGTCAAGGTTACTTACTTCTACAAGATGCCGCACCCGATTTTCCGCAAGGAAATTAAGCGTAAAACGGTTATCCATGCTCACGACGAAAAGAGCGTGTGCAATGTGGGCGACAAGGTGGAAATTATGGAAACCCGCCCGATTTCGAAATTGAAACGTTTTCGTGTCGTGCGTGTGGTTGAAGCCGCGAAAATTATCGGTCAGGCTGCCGTCTAAGAATCAATAGAGAGGCATAACAATGGTACAATTGAAATCTCGTTTGGATGTCGCCGATAATACCGGTGCCAAGGAAGTGGAAATGATCCGCCGCCTTGGACAGATTACGGATACGGCTTCCGTTGGCGATATCATCGTTTGCGCAGTTAAGGATTCCATTCCGAGCGCTCCCGATGCCGTTAAAAAAGGCTCGGTCGTTAAGGCTGTCGTGGTTCGCACTAAGGCTCCGATTCGTCGTCCGGACGGTAGCTATTTGCGTTTCGACTCGAATGCCGTCGTTATTCTTGACGGGAACGGCAATCCGCGCGGAACCCGTATCTTTGGGCCGGTCGCTCGCGAACTTCGCCAAAAATTTATGAAAATCGTCTCCCTTGCTCCGGAGGTTCTGTAATATGGCTAAACAAAATCTTAAAAAAGACGACGAAGTCGTCGTCATCGCCGGCTCCGAAAAAGGTAAGCGCGGAAAGATTCTTAAAACGCTTCCGACGAAGGGACGCGTAGTTGTCGAAGGTCTCAATCTCGTAAAACGCCACACGAAGGCCAACGAACAGGCCGGAATCGAAGGCGGAATTATCGAGAAGGAAGCACCCATTCATGCTTCGAATGTGATGCTCGCTTCGAAGTTCGACGCAAAGAAGAAGTAAGTAACGTTCCCGAAGGAACACTTATAAGAAAAGAAGCTGAATATGCACACTCCGGTTTTAAAGAAACTTTATCAGGAACAAGTCGTTCCCGAGCTCAAGAAAAAGCTCGGTGTTTCGAATCCGCATCAGGTTCCTGCTTTGACGAAGGTCGTCATTAACTCCTCCTATCGTGCGGATACGGACAAGAATCTTCAGGCTGAAATTTTGAAAGAAATTTCGAAAATTGCCGGACAGAAGCCTGTCGTTACGCACGCACGCAAGAGCGTTTCCAACTTTAAGGTGCGTCAGGGTATGCCCCTCGGCGTGATGGTTACGCTCCGCGGTGCCGCGATGTATGAGTTCTTGGCTCGCTTGATTTATGTTGCGCTTCCGATGATTCGTGACTTCCGCGGTGTTTCCAACCGTTTCGACGGAAAGGGAAATTATTCCCTCGGAATTGCCGACCACACGATTTTCCCGGAAACACAGGGCGACGGTTCTCAACGTCAGAACATCGGATTGGATATCACGATTGTTACGACTGCGCAGACGGACGATGAAGGGCGCGAGCTTCTCCGCCTCCTCGGAATGCCTTTCCGCAAATCTTCGGCAAAAACCGCAACGGAAGCGGCTGCCTAATAACGGATCACCATTTAACAAATAGAAGTCATGGCAAAAAAGTCTGCTATCGAAAAAAATTTGAAGCGTCAGCGTCTCGTCGCTAAATATGCGGCGAAGCGTGCGGCTTTGAAGGCGATCATCGCAAATCCGGAAACGAACGACGAAGATTTTTACAAGGCGCAACGCGATCTTGACTCGCTCCCGCGTAATTCTTCGAAAATCCGTCTGCGCAATCGTTGCGCAATCTCCGGTCGCCCCCGTGCGTATATCGGAAAGTTCGGTCTTTCCCGTATCACGTTCCGTGAACTTGCTTCCAACGGCAAAATTCCGGGCATCACGAAGGCGTCCTGGTAATTCTCCTCAGAAAAGGAAACATCGTTATGGCAACACACGACACTTTGGGTGATTTTCTCACCATCATCCGCAATGGCAGCAATGCTTCTTTGAAAACGGTTGCTGCTCAGTGGAGCTCTTCCCGCGAAGGTATCGCGCGTATTCTCAAAGAATGCGGCTACATCGCCGATTTCGCAAAAATCGAAAAGAACGGATTGCCCGTGATTGAGCTTACGCTCAAATACAACGGCAAAAAGGCTGCGATTACGGAAATTAACCGTATTTCCAAGCCCGGTCGCCGTATCTATACCGGATATGGCGAAATTCCGAAAGTTATCGGAGGGATGGGAATTTCCATTCTGACGACTTCCAAAGGAATTCTTAGTGATGCGGAAGCGCGCCAGCAAAAAGTTGGCGGCGAAGTTCTCGCACAAGTTTGGTAAAACTCTTTTTCACCGTAAGGAATAATTAAAGACTATGAGTCGAATTGGTAAAATCCCGGTCCAGGTTCCTGCAGGCGTTAAGATCTCGATTAACGGTTCTACCGTCGAAGTTGAAGGCGCCAAGGGCAAACTCTCTAAAACCTTTGACGCTTCTGCCGTCAAAATTACGCTCGAAGGCGATGCCGTCCATGTCGTTCCCGCGAACGACTCCCGCTTCGCCGGTGCTATGCACGGCACGGTGCGTGCCATCATCAATAATATGGTGAAGGGCGTGAAAGACGGTTATCAGAAACAACTCGAAATTCAAGGCGTCGGCTTTAAAGCCGTGCTTTCCGGCGACAAGCTTGATCTTGCTCTCGGACAGTCGCACCCCATCATTTACCCGATTCCGGCCGGAATCAAGGTAACGATTACGGACGGCACCAAGCTCGATATTTCCGGTGCGGATAAGCACATGGTCGGGCAGGTCGCGGCGGACATCAAGTCCTTCAAGCCGGTTGAACCGTATAAGGGCAAGGGCGTTCGTATCGTCGGCGAATATGTCCGTCGTAAGGAAGGCAAGAAGACTGCGTAATCCCTAACATTTTCTTGAAAATGAATAAAATCGAAAAGAAGAATAAGCTTCTGCAACGCCGTCGTTGGCGTATCCGCAAGGCAGTCGTCGGCACCGCCGAACGTCCGCGCCTTGTCGTGAAATTCACGAATCTTCACATTCACGCTCAAATTATCGACGATTCCGTCGGGCGCACGCTTGTCGGAGCTTCCACGACTCAAAAAGTGATGCGTGAAAAGAAGCTTCTTCCGAATGTTGCCGGTGCAACGGAGTTCGGAAAAATCTTCGGCGAAGCAGCGAAAAATGCAGGTCTTTCTGCGGTTGTATTTGACCGCGCTGGACGTCGTTATCACGGAACCGTCAAAGCGTTCGCGGATGCTGTTCGCGAAGCAGGACTTCAATTCTAAGGAAAAGCCCAATGTCACAAGAAATTTCTGAATCCACTGAAAAATCGGTCGTTCCCGCCGCTGACGCTTCCGCAGAAACTGCGGCTCCCGCGCAGGAACGTCGCGGACGTGCGCCGCGTCGTGACGGGCGTCGCGGGGATCGTCGCAATGCTCGTAATGCGGCTCCCGTAGATCCGAATGCGCCTGAATACATTGACAAGGTCGTTCACATCAACCGTTGTGCAAAAGTGGTAAAGGGCGGTCGCCGTTTTAGCTTTGCTGCATTGGTTGTTTCCGGTGACGGCAAGGGAAATGTCGGCGTCGGCTATGGTAAGGCGAAAGAAGTTCCGGATGCGATTCGCAAAGGAACGGAACGCGCCCACAAGGCTCTCCGTCCGGTTTGTCTTCGCAACAATACGATCCCGCACGAAGTTATCGGCGTTCATGACGGCGGTGAAGTTCTTCTTCGTCCGGCTTCTCCCGGGACCGGTGTTATTGCCGGCGGCGGTGTTCGTGCCGTGCTCGAAGTTGCAGGCGTTAAAGACGTTCTTTCGAAATCTCTCGGATCAAACAATCCCGGTGCTCTTGTTAAAGCGACACTTGACGGTTTGTTGAAGCTCCGCACGCTTGAACAGATTCGTGCTGTTCGTTCCTAATTCGCTTGACGGATGAATTTGCGGATATTCGCAGATTCATCTGTCGACTGTTTTTAATAATTTTATAAATTTTTCATATCAATGAAACTTCACACTCTTCCGAAAATCGAAGGCTCGACGCATCGTCATAAGCGCCTCGGCTGTGGTCGTAGTAGCGGTCACGGCAAAACGTCCGGTCGCGGACACAAAGGGATGAAGGCTCGTTCCGGCGGCGGTGTGCGTCCGGGATTTGAAGGCGGTCAGATGCCCCTTTATCGCAAATTGCCTCATCGTGGCTTCAACAATGTAAACCGTGTTGAGTTCGCGGTTGTGAATTTGAGCCAGATTGACAAATGCGAAGGCACGGAAATTGATCGCAATGCTCTCGTAAAGGGCGGTTTTATCCGTCAGGCGGATCTTTTGGTGAAAGTTCTCGGCAACGGAGAGATTACCCGCGCCGTGACGGTTTCCGCTCAAAAGTTCTCGGCTTCTGCGAAGGCTAAAATTGAAGCCGCCGGAGGCAAAGTTATCGAATTGAAGGCGAGCGCTGAATAACGCCTCGTTTTAACTCGAAACGTCAATCCCGTTCCCGTCCGTTTTAGAAGGGCGGGAACGAGAAAAACGGGCTTTCGCGACCAATAAGAGTATTTCTAATGTTTTCCGCCTTTATTAATTGCTGGAAGATTCCGGAACTTCGGAATCGTATTATCGTTACGCTCGGATTGTTGTTTATTTCTCGAATCGGAGGAAATCTTCCGCTTCCGGGATTGGATCCGACGGTTTTGACGAGTTTTATCAAAAGTCTTCCGCAAACCGGAGAAGGCTTTGTCGGTCTTTACAATATGTTTACCGGCGGAGCTATGCTCAAGGGCGCGATTTTTGCGTTGGGAATTATGCCTTATATCAGCGCGTCTATTATCATGCAGCTGATGGGGGCGGTTGTTCCGAGCTTGGCGCGTTTGCGCAATGAGGAAAACGGACAGCAAAAGATTGCTCAATATACCCGTTACATGACAATTGCCATTGCTCTTTTGCAGGCGTTTATCATCGTCGGAATGTTCTGTAATCCCGCAACCGTCGGGCAGGCTGTCGGTGTCCAGGGATTTACCGGTGAAATGGTGATTATCAACAAGACGCTGTTCACCGTGATGGGAACTTTGATTCTGACTGCAGGAGCCGTTATCATGCTTTGGCTCGGCGAGCAAATCACGCAACGGGGTATCGGAAACGGAGCTTCTATTCTTATCGTTCTCGGAATTGTCGCGGATATTCCTCAAGCTCTCTCTTCGTTCGTTTCACTTTTGGCCGGACCTGTTGCCGGCACGGGAACGACGGATAACGGCTTGGAGCATCTCCTCGGAATGATTCTTCTGTTCGTCGCGGGAACGGCGGCACTTGTCGCGATTACGCAGGCGGTTCGCAAAATTCCTGTGCAATATGCGAAACGCGTTGTCGGGCGTAAAGTTTTCAACGGACAGAGCGTTTATCTTCCCTTGAAAGTCAATTATGCCGGGGTTATGCCGGTCATTTTTGCGGGCGCGATTATCTCCTTTCTCGCGATGCCGCTCGGGTGGCTCGCAACGAAGCCGGCACTTTCTTTCCTTCTCGGCGTTCCCGAACAATTCCAACCCGGTCGTTTGACCTATTATGTGGTTATGGGCGCGTTGGTCTTTATCTTCAGCTACTTCTGGGTTTCGGTGATGTTTAAGCCGATTCAGGTGGCAGATGATTTGAAAAAAAATAACGGCTATATTCCCGGCGTTCGTCCCGGCGAGCACACGGCGCATTATCTTGAATTTGTAATGAATCGCCTGACTTTTGCCGGCGGTGTGTTCCTTGTCGTTATTGCGCTTTTGCCGGATTTGTTCATTTACAATTTTGATTTTTATCCGCGCTTGGCTCGCGTTATCGGCGGAACGAGCGGGTTGATTACGGTCGGGGTTATCCTTGATACGATGCGTCAGGTCGAAACGTTGCTTTTGCAACGCCATTATGACGGATTTCTCAAAAAATCGAGAATCGGCGGCGTTGCCTTGCCGCAATCCGCGCATTCCCGCCGGATTGCCGATATCGGACAGCCCTCGGGCTTGGGTCGTTTGACCTATGTTCTGCTTACGATTTTTGTTCTCGGGTTTATCGCCTTCGGAATTACAACCTTCGCAGGGTAATTCCTTGAACGTTCCCTTGAAAACTGTTCTTTCACACCAGCACTTATGAAACCTCTTTCTGCCGAAGAAATCGTAAAGATGCGCGAAGCCTGTCGTGTTTCGGCGGAGGTGCTTGACCGCACTTGCCGTTTTGTTAAGGAAGGGGTTACCGCGTATGATATTGACCGCTTCGCGAAGCAAACAATGGCGGAGTTGGGTTGCACGAGCCCGTGTATCGGGTATAAGCCGAGTTCTTCGATTCCGGCGTTCCCGCGCTACATTTGCGTTTCCGTAAACGAGGAAGTTATTCACGGGATCGGAACTTTGGAGCGTGTGATTCGCGACGGCGATATTGTTTCGCTCGATGTTGTTACGACCTACAACGGCTTTGTCGGAGACAATACCCGAACGGTTCTTGTCGGAAACGTTGCCCCGGAAGTTCGAAAACTTTGTGAGGTTACGGAAGGTGCGCTTTACGCCGGGATTTCCGCCGCAAGAGCCGGGAATCGCGTGAGTGATATTTCCCGAGCAATTGAGCGTTTTATTAAGCCTCACGGCTATGGAATTGTCCGGGAATTTTGCGGACACGGAGTAGGGCGCTCAATGCACGATGACCCGCAGGTTCCGAATTATTATTCAAGAGGTGAAGGCAAAACTAAACTTCGCCCGGGAATGACGCTTGCAATTGAACCGATGGTTTGTCTCGGGTCCCGCCTGATAAACACGGCGCCGGACGGATGGACAATAACGACGCGAGACGGAAAACCGGCTGCCCACTATGAGCACACGATTCTCATTACGGACGGCGATCCCGAAGTGCTGACTGTTCTTTCTTAATTTTTTTTTTTCTCCGACTTTAGAAAAAAGACTTTCCATTTACGAGAAGCTTTGCCATACTGCCGGGCTTTTCCCTTTCAAAACAAAACATAACAAGAGTAAAATAAAATGCCACGCATCCTTGGTGTAGACATTCCTAATAACAAACGCGTCGAATATGCGCTGCGTTATATCTACGGGATCGGTCCGACTCGTGCGACCGAGATCGTTAATGCGCTTGGGCTCGATCCCGCGCTCCGTTCGGACAAACTGACGGAAGAGCAGCTCAATAAGATCGTTAATTACATCGTCGAACGCGGTTACAAGTGCGAAGGCGATCTTCGTCGCGAAATCGGCTCGAACCTCAAGCGTCTCCAGTCGATTAAGTCCTATCGCGGACTTCGCCACTTCCGCGGACTTCCGGTTCGCGGGCAGCGCACGAAGACGAATGCCCGCACCCGCAAGGGAGCCCGCAAGACGGTCGGCGTCGTTTCCAAATAAGTTTAATCTCCGAAATTCTCTTTTATAATGAGCCAAGAAGAAATCAAGGAACAAAACGCGACTGCAGAAGCCGCTCCCGCCGTTCCCGAAAAGAAGGAAATCACGGCGAAGGATCTTCTCGCTGAAGGACTTGAAGAAATCAAGATTCGTCGCGCAAAGGGATCGAAGAACATTACAACGGGCGTTTGCAATGTTCTCGCGACCTTCAACAACACGAAAATCACTTTCACGGATCCGAACGGGAACGTAATCTCCTGGTCCTCTTCCGGAAAATGCAATTTCCGCGGATCCCGCAAATCCACGGCGTTCGCCGCGCAGGTCGTTTGTCAGGATGCCGCTCGCGTCGCCATGTCGCACGGTCTCAAAGACGTTATCGTTAAAGTTCGCGGTCCGGGAATGGGACGCGACTCCGCGATTCGTGCGTTGCAGCAGCTCGGCTTGAACGTTCTTTCGATTATGGACGTTACGCCGGTTCCGCACAACGGATGCCGCCCGCCGAAACGCCGCCGCGTCTAATATTTCTGCGGGAACATCGCGTTCCCGCGATTGATTTTTTCCTTCCGGCAATGGCAACCCGGAAGGCATTCATTGCCGCCAAACTATAGAGAAAAAAGAAAATGTCACGCTACATAGGCCCGACAAGCAAAATTAACCGCCGTTTTGGCCAGAACATCCTCCCGACCTGCAAGGCTGAGGAACGCAAGCCGTATCCTCCGGGAGTTCATGGTCCGACGCTCCGCCGCAAAGCTACCGAATACGGAACCGGTCTCAACGAGAAGCAGAAATTACGCTTCATGTATGGACTCAGCGAAAAGCAGTTCCGCCTCACCTTTGCCCGCGCAAAACGCATGGGGGGCGTCGTCGGTGAAAACTTCCTCACGCTTCTTGAAACACGCCTCGACAGCGTCGTGTATCTTCTCGGCTTTGCAAACACGCGCCGCGCTGCGCGCCAGCTCGTCGGGCACGGGCACATTTGCGTGAACGGACACAAGGTGGACATCCCGTCCTACTCCTGCAAAGTCGGAGACAAGGTTGAAATCCGCAACCGCACCTCCTCGAAGCAACTTGCAACCCGTGGCGTCGAAGAAAACCAGTTCCGTGCGGTTCCCGCATGGTTGACGCTTCCGGCGGGAACGCTTGAAGGCACGATTGACCGCAAGCCGACTCGCGAAGAAATGCCGCAGGACATCAACGTCCAGCTCATCGTCGAATTCTACAGCCGTTAATCCTTCTAAGAGTCTAAGTAAAATGCCTAAACGCCTTGGTAAATTTGAGTTGCCGAAAAGTCTCAAGCGGGACGAATCGGTGTCGAACGACACATACGCGAAATTCATCGCGGAACCGTTTGAAATCGGCTACGGGCACACGATGGGAAATGCTCTTCGTCGTGTTCTTCTCAGCTCGATTGAAGGCGCGGCGATTTGCTCCGTCAAAATTGAAGGTGTCAGCCACGAATTTCAGTCTATCGACGGCGTCGTCGAAGACGTGACGGAAATCGTTCTCAACCTGAAAAAGGTTATTCTTCGTGCTCATCGCCGTGATACGTTCACGGTGCGTATTGACGTCGATCGCGAAGGTCCCGTAACGGCAAAAGACATTGAGCTCGTTACCGACCTCGACCTCGTCAATCCGGATCAACTGATTTGCACGCTCAACGTTAAGCGCCGCCTCCAAATGGAACTTACGGTGCGCGTAGGACGTTCCTGGTGCCCGGCAGAAGCGAATAAAACCGACGATCAGCCGATCGGCGTAATCGCAATCGATTCGCTCTTCAGCCCGGTTCGCCTCGTCCGCTACGGCGTTGAAAATACGCGCGTCGGTCAGATGACGAATTATGACAAGCTCGTTCTTGAAATTTGGACCGACGGTCGTATCACTCCGTCGGACGCTCTCAAGGAAGCAGCCTCCATTCTTCGCCACCACCTCGATGTGTTTGATGCCGCGTCGAACGAAGTCGTTCAGTTTGAAACCGAAGGTAAGGAAGTCAGCGAAGAACAGAATCGTCTCCGCAAGCTTCTCAACATGAGCGTTAACGAAATCGAACTTTCCGTTCGTGCCGCAAACTGCTTGAACAACGCGAATATCACGACGGTGGGCGAACTCGCCCTCAAGTCGGAATCCGAAATGCTGAAGTATCGCAACTTCGGTAAGAAGTCTCTCAATGAAATCAAGGCAAAGCTCGAGCAACTCGGACTTTCCCTCGGTATGAAAATTGACGAACGCCTTATCGATCGCGACATCATCGCTCAGCACAAGGCAAATCGCCCGCCCGTGGACGAAGCGTTGCTCGCCGAAGAGGATGACGACGACGAAATCGCCGAATAACAGCAGATTCATACAAAATTAATCCTATAGAAATATTTAGAAACTATGCGTCACTGCAAACATCGCCATCAGCTCGGCGTTAAGAAAGAGCACCGCGAAGCTCTTATGGCGAATCTCGCCGCCGCGCTCTTTATTCACAACCGTATCAAGACCACTCTCCCGAAAGCCAAGGCTCTCCGCCCGTTCGCGGAAAAAGTCATTACGCTTGCCAAGAAAGCGGCTCAGACGGATGACAAGGTGAAAAAACTTCACTACTTCCGTTTGGCTCTCTCCAAGGTTCGTAACGAAGAAGCGGTCGCGATTCTCTTCACCAAGCGTGCTCAGGAATTCCTGAATCGCAACGGCGGCTACACCCGCATTTACAAGCTTGCGATCCCGCGTATCGGAGACGGTGCGGAAATGGCTCTCATTGAGCTCATTGCCGCTAACGACGAAGGCTACAAAAAAGCCCCGAAAAAAGCGGCTCCCAAGGCTAAGAAAGCTACGGAAGAAGCTCCGGCTGAAGAAGCGGCTCCCGCAGAACAGCCCGCCGCCGAATAATAAGATTCGGTTGAATCAAAAAAAGCGCGTTCCCGTGATTCATTTCGCGGGAACGCTTTTTTATTATTGGGAGAAATGTCGTCCCTTGCCGTTTTTTTGCGTAAAAAGAAAGGAACCACGAATAAACACAAATATTCACGAATGATTTTCGCGCGAAGTCGCCAAGCCGCAAAGTTTTTTTAAGAGGAAATCTGCGTATATTTGTTTCGTCTGTCGCAAAAAAAAATAATCACAAAAAACTCTGTGGTTTCGTGGCTCCGTGAGAAATAATGAACCACGGATAAACACGGACGCACACGGATGTTTTTCTCTTTAAAAAGAAGTCGTTCGTGAAATTTGTGTTATTCGTGGATTCTTTTTTTTACTACCGTGTCGGTAAAAATAATTTGACAATTCGCTTTTTTTTTTGCGAAAATGCACCCGATATTTGAGCCAAATTTATCCGGGAACGGTTTCCGGAAGGCTCAAATTTAAAAACACACAGATTAGAAAAACACACATGAAAAACACATTATTAATCACAACACTCCTCGCCGCGAGTAGTGTCGGCGCAATGGCGGGAACGGCGCAACTTAACATGTATGCAGGCGGGAATATTGATAAACTGAACAATAATGACTACAACACAGGCGGTTACGTGTATTCCGGCCCTCAAGAAAGTAACTCCGGGGGACTCTACGATGGGACGTGGCATGGAAATATTGGTTATGACGGAACTCATAATGCCAGTAGTCACCCCCTCCATTTAACGCACCATCGGCAGAATATGACTATTCACTTGGACTCAGATGCACGCTATGAATTCAGTTTTAATTTTAAGCTGACACAAAATGGGGCAGGGGCTGGAGATCAAGCGATGGCGGGGATGTATTTGGCAGGAAGCGGCGGTTCCATTTATTTCGGGAACGTGCAACTAGAGTCATCTTCGGATAGACGAGATGCGGTTGCTGTTCGATACGATGCTGACATTGCGGAATACAATGACAACGCAGGTCAAAAAGTTTATTTCCCAAACGGAGAATTTCAATACAAGGTATCGAGTCCGTATGATTATACGGCTCCGGTTAGTGGAAAATGGTATACCATCGTAGATGGAAGAGAAGACAATGGTTTTGATTCGGGCAATTATCGGCTTGAGATCGTCATTGAAGCATTTAAGGATGAATCTAAACAAGATATTCTTTACCTTTATGCTAATACTCCCGATGGAGAAAAATACTATTGGTTGAATTTTGACGGTTTGGGGTTTGCGTCCAATGCATATTTTGATGCCTATGGCTTTTTGCTTCATAATGACGGAAACTCCATAGCAACTGCGGAGCGTGCGAGTAGCTACGAGTATTCACGTGTTAAACGAGAAGTTATAACTCCGGAAGTGCCGCCTGTTGTTCCTGATATTCCGGAGCCGTCGGCGTTCGGGTTGTTGGCGGGATCGGGTGCGCTTGCGCTGGTGGCGGCGCGTCGCCGGCGTTCCCGTTCGTAGAATGTTTGATTCTATATTTATTTTAATGTGAATTGTTTTGCGTTCCCGTGGCTCCGGTCGCGGGAACGTTTTTTTCGCGTCAAGCCGCCAAGCCGCGAAGTTTTTTATAAAAAATCATTCGTGAAAATTCGTGTTTATTCGTGGTTCTTAAATTATAAAAACTTTGCGTTTTGGCGTCTTTGCGCGAGATTTTTACGTTTCGCGTGAAGCTATCTGTTTTCCAGGGCGGCTCGGATATCGCGCTGAAGCGCGAGCGCGTCGGAGCGGGCGAGAACGGCTTTGTTCCATTGCGCTTCGAGCGTTCCCGCATCCACATCGGGGTTGCCGAACATTTCGAGAAAAAGTCCGTATTCTGCGAAGGCGTTGTGCCAGACGGGATTTACTTTCCGGAAATGAGCAGAGAGCGCGGAGAGCTGTTCGGCAAGGGTTTCGCGGATTTCCGGTTGGAGCCGGAACGGAATGAGGTCTCCGGCGAGGAGGCGCGTTTCGTTTCCGTCTTTTTGAACGAGCACGAGGAGCGCGTCGTCAAAAACGCGTTGGGATTCTTCCGGTAAATCGATGCCGGAAGGCGCGGCGGCGATGAGTCTCCGAAAGCGCGTTGCCCAAAATTTATTTGCGGAAGCGGAATCGAATTTTTCTCCTTCAAAAGCTTGCGGGAACGCGGCGAGAAGCTGTTCTTCTGCGGATTTTTCTTTGTCGAAAAACGGCGCAAGTTCGGGAATCGCACGCGAGAACCAAAGCGCGTTGAGTCGGAGATCTTCGTCGTTGTCAAATTCGCTTGCCGTTGCGGAAAGGATTTTTTCCGGCGAAACCGGCGGCGCGAATTTTGATTTTTTTTGCAGGAAAATGCGTCGACCGGGAACGCTTCCGATGCGGCTTTCCTCGGCGGCGGCGTAAACGAGCCAAGCGGGAACGTCTGCCGGATTTTTTGCGGGTGAGAGCTGAAAAATCATCGCGTGCGCGAGGTTTCGGCGTGTGCTTTCGCGGGCGGCGGGCGTTGAAAGATTTTCGCTGAGAAAAATGCGTGTGCGCCCGTTTTCGGTTTTGGACAAAGCGAAGATTCCGGACCGGCGAAACAGTTCGACGTGAACGCGGAAGCCGAGCGGCGGAAGCAGTTTTTTCCAAAGTCTCGGGTGTTTGAGAAAATAGTTTTCGACTTCGCCGGCGAGCTCTGCGGCACGCGTGGCGGCTTGCGCGTCTTCGGCGGAAATTTCAAAAAAATCCGTGCGCGCGGTGGAAAACCGCTCCGTTTCGATTGTTGCGGAATCGGGGTTTGCCGGGGCGGGAACGTCGGGCTCGGTTTCGCCGAAGAGTGCCGTTGCGCAAGCGCAGATGCAGGCGCAAAGTCCGGAAGCTTTTTTCGTGGGAAAAATCACGCGCGGTCGGGAACGTAGGCGAGTTCGAGTTTTTGTCCGGGTGCGAGCGTAATGGTTTCGCCGAGCGGGTCGTTTTCGTCGTCGTTGCGCAAAATGCGCACGGAAATTTCCTCCGTGAGCGCGCTGAAATCGTGGCTCCATTTTCCGATTTCGACAAAAGTCATCGGCGTTCCCGCATTTTCCGAGAGCCCGGGCGCGTTCCCGCGCAGGAAAGGTTTGTTCTCGATGCCGAGCATGGCTTCGAGGACGAGCGTTGCTCCGCGAGCGCGGGGCAAATCGCCGAGCTCAAATTCGCCCTGCGTAGTTGCGGGCGGCTCTTCGGCGCGCACTTTTCCCGGCGCGGATTCCGTTTCGTCTTCGGGAAAATCTTCTACGGAAATGTCGTCTTCGTCGTCGTCAAATTCGTCAAAATCGGAAAACGCGTCTTCGTCATCCTCGTCGGAGCGGATATTTTTTTCGGAAGCAATGTTTTCTAAAATTTCGGAAAAACCGTCGAGGCGGCAGGCGATTTCGTTCAGTTTTTTTTCGATGTCTTCGATGTTCGGAGCGTTTTCGGCGGCGATTTCGCCGAGAGCTTTGTCCAAATCCTCAAAGCGTTCTTCGAGTTCTTTGGAGATTTTTTCCCGAAAAGCGTCAAAATCGTCGGACAAAGTGGGCGCGTCTTTGACGAGAGCGGCGAGCAGTTTTTTTTCCGTGGCGTTTTGATGCTCGGAAATGGCATTGAGACGCTTAATGAGCGTTTCGCCGAGAGAGCGCAAATCCTCGTGAATGATTTGCTGGTTGGCGACGATTTTTTGCGCGTTCCCGCCGGCGTTTGCGTGGGCGGACGTTCCCGTTTTCGGGCGTTTTGCTTCGAGAATAAACGGAAGTGTTGCGCAAATTTGTCCGACGAGCAAAACCGCGGCGAGCAAAGCCAGCGTTCCCGTGTCGTGCTCTTCTTGGCTGACGTAAAAAAGCGTGGCGGCGACGGCGGAAATAAAAATGACGGGCGTGGCGATTTTCTGCATAAGAAGAAACGGGAGTTTACAGGTGAATTTTTCTCAAAACGGGAAACACGGCACGGCTTCGGGTTTCGTTTGCCGGGCGTTCCCGCGTGCCGGCTATTGAAGGAAGCCGACTTTGCGGTAAACCTTCGAGAGCGTGCGGTTTGCCGCGCGCTGGGCGGCTTCCGCTCCGGCTTTGAGCACAGAATCCAGATAATCTTTTTGCGAAACAAGCTCTTCGTAGCGCGTGCGAATCGGCGAAAGCATTGCGACGACGGCATCGGCAACGGCTTTTTTGAAATCGCCGTAGCCCTTGCCGGCAAATTCCGCCTCGATATCGGCGACCGACGTTCCCGTAACCGCCGAATAAATCGAGATAAGGTTCGTTACGCCGGGCTTGTTTTCCGCGTCTGCGCGGATGGAACCTTCGGAATCCGTTACGGCGGACATGATTTTTTTGCGAATCACGTCGTCCGTGTCGACAATGTAAACCGTTCCCGCCTGATTCGGATCGGATTTGGACATTTTGGAGGTCGGGTTTTGGAGCGACATCACGCGCGCTCCCGCCTTGCCGATAAAGGGCGCGGGAACGTTAAACGTGGGGGAATACGTTGCGTTAAACTTGTCCGCGAGGTCGCGCGTAATTTCCAAGTGTTGTTTTTGGTCTTCGCCGACGGGAACGACGTGCGCGTTGTAGAGCAAAATATCCGCCGCCATCAGTGCCGGGTAGTAGAGCAAGCCTGCACCGACGGAAATTTGCTTTTTCGCCTTGTCCTTAAATTGCGTCATGCGTTCGAGTTGTCCGAGCGGGCAGAGGCACCCGAGAATCCAGGCGAGCTCGGTGTGCCCGATAACTTGGCTTTGCGCGAAAAGCGAACTCTTTGCCGGATCGAGCCCGCAAGCCATGTATTGAGCGAGGCAGGAATACGTGTTTTTGCGAAGCTCGGCGGCAACGGTCGGCACCGTAATCGCATGCTGATTGGCAATCATGAAAAAGCAGGTGTAGTCGTCCTGCATTTTTTTCCAGTTGAGCGCGGCTCCGAGATAGTTGCCGAGGTGGAGGCGGCCCGTCGGTTGCGCTCCCGTGAGCACGACTTGTTTTTGCGTAGCGGTGTTGGCTGAATTGTTGTCGGACATAATAACCTTTGCGCCTATCGTAAACATGCCGCACAAAATTGGCAATTTCGCAAAACGGGCAAATTTTCACGCGCGTTGCGGGAAAAGGGCGCGTGGAGCAGAATTAGTCCACAATCCAGTATTTCAGCCACGCGAGGTAGGAGTAAAAAACATCGACGGCGCCGGAAACGCCGAGACGAATACCTTTTTCAATCCGCTCGGGAGCGCGAACTTCGTAGGTTTGAGAATAAATTTGAAATTGCGTGTATCCGGCTTCGCGAAAAAGCCGCGCGGCGCGCCGTTCCTGCATGCGCGTGCTGGTGATGATGATTTTCGTTTCGGGCGTAATGCCGCAGGATTGAATCGTGCGCGGGTGGTCAATCGTGCGAAGCGGCTTTTCGTCGACGGAAATTTTTTCCGGCGGAATTTTTGCTCCGTAAAGAACATCGAGCATCGCGCGTTCGTCGGCACTGACAACGATGCGGCGGGCTTTTCCTGCGTTGAAGACTTTTACGGCGTCGGCGGCGCGCTGGGCGTCCCCGCCGAGAATGACGACTGCCTCCGCATCGTCCCAAAGCTCGTCAAACGGCGTAGATTCGATTTGCGGAGCTTCGAGCATGTAGCCGACGGGTGTGTAAGCGATAATCCCGAAGAGCAGAAAAAAACCGAGCGTTCCCGCAATGTAAGTATACGCGATAAATTTGAGAAGTTTGCGCGGGAGAAGTTCTTTCAGTTTCATGAAACAAAAAAAGCGGAAAATGGCGCTCCCGCCGGGATTCGAACCCGGATCGCCGGCTTCGGAGGCCAGAATTCTATCCATTGAAATACGGGAACACGAAAGAAGCTACCATGAAACGGATTCGTAGCCTAATCGTCAAATTGAAATTTGCCGAAGCGCATGCTTCGCTAAATGTTTAAAAGCTGAGAGGCTGAAAAGTTTAATCGGCTTCGCCGAGAGTTTTCCTTGTTTCGCTTGCAAAACAACTCAACTTCCAAGCGCTTACGCTTTTCAGCATTTGTTGCTCGAAACGAGCAACAAATTTCGCTTTGCGGGAACGCGTCGCACGAATTAGATTTTTCCGCATTATGGGTAAAACACTTTTTCGAAAAGTTTGGGACGCGCACACCGTCGCCACGCTCCCGAACGGACAAACGCAACTTTTTATCGCCACGCATTACATTCACGAAGTAACTTCGCCGCAGGCGTTCGGAATGTTGCGCGACATGAAACTGCCCGTCATGCACCCGGAGCGCACTTTCGCGACGGTCGACCACATCGTGCCGACGACGAGCGTTGCCGAGCCGTTCTCCGACACCGTTGCGCAGTCGATGATTTCCGAGCTCCGTAAAAACTGCGCGGAAAATGGTATTCAATTTTTCGATACGCATACCGGGCACCAGGGCATTGTCCATATTGTCGGTCCCGAGCAGGGTATTACGCAGCCGGGGAAAACGATTGCGTGCGGCGACTCGCATACTGCCACGCACGGCGCGTTCGGCGCGGTCGCGTTCGGCATCGGCACTTCGCAGGTGCGCAACGTGCTTGCGACACAGACGCTTGCGTTCTCGCCGCTCAAAGTGCGCCGCATCAACGTCAACGGCGCGCTTAAGCCCGGCGTTACCGCGAAAGACGTTGCCCTGCATCTGATAAACTTGCTCGGTGTGGACGGCGGGATCGGCTACGCGCACGAATACGGCGGGAGCGTGTTTGATAATTTCTCAATGGACGAACGCATGACGGTTTGCAATATGGCGATTGAAGGCGGAGCGCGTGTCGGCTACGTCAATCCCGACAAAACGACGTTCTCCTATCTCAAAGGGCGTAAATTCGCGCCGAAAGACGCGGAGTGGGAAGCTGCGGTTGCGCGCTGGAAATCTTTTGCAAGCGACCCGGATTGCGTTTACGACGATGTCGTCAACGTCGACGCGGCAGACATTGCACCGACGGTAACTTGGGGTATTACGCCCGCGCAGAGCGTTCCCGTGACGGCGACGTTCCCGCGTCCGGAGGAGCTTTCGGCGACGGATGCCGCGACGGCGGAAGAAGCTTACCGCTACACGCGTTTTTCGCCGGGCACTCCCGTGGCGGGAACGAAGGTCGATGTCGCGTTTATCGGTTCGTGCACGAACGGGCGGCTCTCGGATTTTCAATTGGTTGCAAAATATTTGGCGGGAAAAAAAGTGGCACCGGGTGTGAAAGCGCTTGCCGTTCCCGGCTCGCAAATCGTTGCCGCGCAATGCGAAAAACTCGGTATCGCGCAGATTTTCCGCGACGCGGGCTTTGAATGGCGCATGGCGGGTTGCTCGATGTGTTTGGCGATGAATCCGGACAAACTGGTCGGCGATCAGGTTTGCGCGAGCGCGTCGAACCGCAATTTCAAAGGGCGCCAAGGCTCGCCGACGGGGCGCACGCTGCTGATGTCGCCGCTGATGGTTGCCGCCGCCGCCGTGAAGGGCGAAGTTGCCGACTGCCGCGAAGTTTTCGGGCTGTAACGGGTGTCGTTTCTCCCGTCAAAATCATGGAAATTGAAAAACGCATAGAAATTGCCCGGAAAGCCGTTTCGGGAACGGTTTCGTTTTTTGAAGAAAAATTTTCCAAGGTGGAAAGCCGCTGGAAGCGCGACGACACGCGCGTAACGGAGGCGGATTTGGAGATTTCAAAACGTATCACGGATTTCATTACGGGCGCGTTCCCGCAGGATGATTTTTGCTCGGAGGAAGATTTGCCGTTGCCGGGCGAGCCGGCGCGGGAGTTGCGTTCCCGCTTTGCGTGGGTTTTGGATCCGATTGACGGGACGAATAATTTCGCGCGCGGAATCCCGCTTTGTGCAATCTCGCTGGCGTTGCTCGAAAACGGATTCCCCGTTTACGGGATACTTTACGATCACGCGCAAAAAGCATTTTTGGAAGGCGGAAAAAGCGTGCCGCTTTCCAAGAACGGTGTTCCCGCGAATATCGAAGCTCCGGCGTTCAATCACCACAGTCTTATCAGTTTGCATTTCCCGATGAAGCCGGCGGAGTTGGCGGCACTGGAGCCGCTGATGACGGTAAACGCCTTGCGTTGCCAAGGCTCGGCGGCGTTGAATTTGGCGTATAATGCCTTCGGCGCGATTGACGGAAGCGTTGATTACAATACGAAGATTTGGGATATCGCGGCGGCGGCGGCGATGATTGAGTCCGCCGGGCGGGAGATGGTGTTTCTTGGCGGGAACGCGGCGTTCCCGTTGCGGGAAGTTTCCGCGAAAATGCCGAATTTGCGTTGGATTGCGGGAACGCCGGATTTTATGAAAAAAGCTCGCGAACTCGGGTTAATTTAGAAATAAAAAAGCGCGCTCCGTTGCGGGAACGCGCTTTTTATTTTTAACGACAGGAAATTAGAACGTCGGGGTGGAGATGTGAACGTCTCCGGCGTTGATGGTGACGTTTTCTCCGGCGGCCCAGATTTCGTCGTTCACGAGGAACTTGAAGGAAATCGGTTCCGCGTCGGTTTCCGCCGTCCAATGCCATTCCGTGCCGTTTTCGCAAAGCATCGGAACGCCTTGTTCCCAGCTCAATCCGGCACCTTCGCCGCGAATGTAAAGCATGTTGCCCCAGCCGACATCTACGTTCGCGACGATACGCGTTACTTTTTTCGTAGCTTTCTTAGTGGCGGCGGGTGCTTTTTTTGCAGGCGCTTTTTTGGTTACAGCCGTTTTGGGCGTTGCCTTCGTGGCGGTTTTTTTCGTTACCGCCGGCGTTGCTTTCTTTTCAGTGTTTGTTGTTTTCTTTTTCGCGCAACCTTTGGCGGCTGCGGTCTTTGTTGTCTTCTTCATATAATTAAATAACCTAACAATCCGATTAAGGAGCAGAAATTATAGAACTTCTGTTCTTTTGGTCAACAGTAATTAGTCAAGCCTTTTTTTCGCGGGTGCCGCAACGGGAACGCTCCTCGTCGTTTGAAACGAATTTTTTTTTGCGGGAGGGGGATTTTTCAAAGAATTTCGTAGGAGCCGTCGGTTTTTCGGGCGACGAGGCGGTCGAGCTCCAGAAGCAGGAGCGTTGCGGAAACGAGCGGGAACGGCAGGGCGGTGAGCTCTGCGAGAGCGTCCGGCGTCAATGCGTCTCCGTTTTGCAGGTGCGCGAGAATTTTTTGAGCTTCGGCGGAAAGTTTTTCGGACTCGGCGTGTTGCGGCGGATTTTCGCGGTTTCCCGTTTCGGCGGGCGCATTTTCGAGGGCGAGGAGCTGTTGCACGGGCGTTCCCGAAAGATCGTCGATGATGTCTGCCGCGCAGGTGGCGAGAGTGGCGCCTTCTCGAATCAGCTTATGGCAACCGCGCGAACCGGGTTGTTCGACGCGCCCGGGCAGGGCGAAAACCGTGCGCCCGTAATCTGCCGCAAAATGCGCGGTGATGATGCTTCCGCCGCTACAATCGGATTCCACGACGAGCGTTCCCGCCGAGATTCCGGCGATGATGCGGTTGCGTTGCGGGAACGTGCGCTTGTCCGCTTTTTTCCCGAAAGGAAATTCGCTGAGAAGCGCGCCGGAGCTTTGCGCGATTTTTTTGAACAATTCCGCGTTGTCCGGCGGGTAAACAAGATCTATGCCGCAACCGAGCACGCAAAGCGTGCGTCCGCCGGCTTCGAGCGCGGCTTCGTGGGCGGCGGTGTCGATTCCCCGCGCACCGCCGCTGACAACGTTCCAGCCCGCCGCCGCAAGCTCCCGCGAAATTTTTTTCGCCTGCGTCGTGCCGTAAAGCGAAGCTTTGCGCGTGCCGATAAGTCCGACGGTCTCCCGCGACGGCAACGCATCGGCGTTCCCGCGAAGGTAGAGCCCGACGGGCGGATCCGGAATCTCTTTCAAAAGCGGCGGGAACGCATCGTCGAAAAACGGAATAAATTTCGCATCGTGGGCGGCGAGGGCGCGTTCTTCTTTTTCCAAATCAAAAAAATCCCGCCACGCCGAAATTCTTTCCGCGAGCGTTTTCCCGAGGCCGGGCACGCCGAAAAGTTTCTTTTTCTCCGCGAAGAGAACGGCGACGAGGTCATCTCCGAAAATTTCCCGAAGGCGACGGCAAGCCACGGGCCCGACTCCGGGAAGCCCGTTGAGAATCATGGCGGCTTGGCGCGGAGTCGGAGTCATTTTTTTTTGCTCTGAAAAATTTTACTGTGAAAGCGGGGCGACGAGTTCGCGAAGCTTGGCGCATTCTTCCGCGGAAAGCGTTCCCGCGTCGAGCGGTGCGCTCCAGCCGCCGCTTGCCTGCGGCGTTCCCGCAGAGTCGAGCCATGCGAGGACTTCTTTCCAAACTTTCGGATCCGGGCGGCGCATTTCCGCGAGCGTGCGGATTTCGGCGGGAACGTTGATGCGGGCGAGCGAATCCGGCAAGGCAAGTTGCAGGGAAAGCCAGTCGGCGCGGATTTGCGAGTGCCAGGGGAATTTTTTCAGCGCGGCGGTGGCGATGCGGTTGGCGATGTCGTCTCGCCCGATGCGTCGGAAATGGCGAATGACCGCGATTTGGTTTTCCGGGCGGACGGCGGGATTTTCCAAAAATTGGCTCAGCAGAAGGTCGCAATGCGTGCGCAACGGTTCCGCCTTGGCGGGATCGGGTTCCGCTTTGGCGGCTTCGGCGTAAGCGGAGGCGAGCACGGCGGAGATGACGGTTTGAAATTCTTCGAAAACTTTCGGGTCGGCTCCGGTTGCCTGAACGTAGGCTTCAATCGCTTCTGCCGGGCGGTTTGCCGCGACCAGGGATTCGACGGCGGCGGCGACAAAAAGCGGTGCCTCGAAGTGGTGAAGCTGCGCCGTGTCCATGCAGCGTAGCGCAAGCTCCGGCATTCCCTGTTCGGCGGCGAAGTTTGCGAGCGCAACGAGCGCGCCTTGCGAGGTGGAAAAAAGTTCGAAAATCGTCGCAAGTTCCGCGTCAAAGGCGTTTGCGTTCCCGAGCTTTTTGTAGGCGAAAAGGCGGCTCAGGCGCGGGCTGAGCGAGGCTTGGTTTTCTTCGGTTTGGCGTTGCGCGACGGATAAAACGCCTTCGTAGTTTCCGGATTCGGAGAAAAACCGCGAGAGTTGGTTGTAAATGAGTTCGCGTTTTTCCGCGGGGAATTGCGGAAGGCTGTCTTCGAGCAGTTCCACGGCTTCTGCGCGTTGCCCGGACGCGAAAAGATTCCGCGCTTTCAGAATGCGCCCGTGGATTGCGTCGTCGTTCCCGGCGACAATTTCGTCGAGGCGTTCCCGCGCAATGAGCGCGAGCGAATCTGCGTATTTCCCGCGATTGTAGAGCGCAAAAGCTCCGGCAAGCGCGACGAGTTTGCGCGTCTTTGCGGGAACGTTCGGATTTTTCAGAATCTTTGTCGCCTGTTCGGACAGAACAAAATCCTGCTGAAGCGCAAAGAGCATTTCAAAATATTTTGAAAAATAATCCGGCGTAACGGCGGCATCGAGATCGATGAATTTCAGCCCGGCGTGCATGAGTTTGAGTGCCGTGGGCGTGTCGCCTCCGTAAGCGTCGACGAGCGAGGCGAGAATCAGCCGCGCCTTCATGTTGCGCGGATCTGCCTTGGCGGCGATTTGAGCGGAGTTGAGGGCGGTTTTGTAATTTTTGTTTTTGCGAGCTTCGTCGGCAATGTCCGTGAAGCGAAGTGAAATTTTTTTGAAATGACGCGTCCGGATTTCGGGAAATTTTTCCGGCTCGGCGGAAATTTCTGCGAGGGAAAGGCGCACGGAGGTGCGGAGTTTGTCGTCGGCGATGATGTCGGTTTTTTCCAAAAGCCTATTGGCGGCAGCGGCAACATCCCGCGGATTTTTATATAGCGTCAAATCTGCGAGCGTAATCAGATTGAGCAGTTCTCCGTTGGCGGAAGCCGGCTGTTGCGCGGCGGGAACGCTTGAGGCGGCGGGCAGGTTTTGTCCGTAAGATTCAGGTGCGGGAAACGAAAAAGTGCTCATTGCGGCAAGGGCAAAAACGATTTTTTTCACGGGAACGATAAAATAAATTCCTCGCAGAGCCCGCAAGCACGAAGCTTTCCGTTCCCGAATTTTGCGCTTTTGTGCGAGGCTTCCCGTTTTTTTTCGCGCGAAGCCGCGAAGAAGTTTTAAACGTGAAAAAACTCTGTGTGTCTGCGGTTCCGTGAGAATTTCTTAAAAATGTAAAAAAACTCTGTGTTTTGGCGTCTTTGCGCGAATTTTTTACGTTTTGCGTGAAAGGCGTTCCCGCTTCTCGGGCGTTTTAAGAAAAGCGGTGGCTTTTTTTTGTTTTCGCAGAAGCGGCGAATCGGTAAATTCGTTTTATGATTTCCCCCAAATTCTTTGCTTTTACTGCTCTCGCGTCGTTTGTTTTTGCGGGAACGCTTTTTTCCGCTCCCGTAAAATATTCTCAACGCCAAACCTTTGACTTTGATTGGCGTTTTGCGAAGTTCGGCGGCGACGAACATTGCTTGGAGCGCAACGATCCCGGCGCGGAAGCCGCCAAGCCCGGCTACTCCGACGCGAAATGGCGCAAGCTCGACCTGCCGCACGATTGGGGCGTGGAAAGCCGATTCATGCCGAACAAACCGAACCAAACCGCCTCGCTCCCGTGGGACGCCGTCGGCTGGTATCGCAAGGAATTTTCCGTTCCCGCCGCCTCGAAGGGCAACCGCTTTTTCCTCGATTTTGACGGCGTGATGATGACGCCGCAGGTTTACGTCAACGGGCAACTCGCCGTCGAGTGGAAATACGGCTACAACTCGTTCCGCGTCGATATTACGAAATTTTTGAAATACGGCGGGAAAAACGTTGTCGCCGTGCGCGCGGAAAACAAGCAGAACTCGACGCGCTGGTATCCGGGAGCGGGTATTTACCGCCACGTTTGGATTACGGAAGCAAATCCCGTGCATATTGCGCATTGGGGCGTTTTCGTTACGGTGCCCGAAATCAAGGGAATCAAGAAAATCAACGACAAGAAACCGCCGAAGGAAATTAAGGCGTCGAGCGCGAAAATCAATGTCGCGACGACGGTTGCCAACACCGACGACGCTCCCGTGAACGTCGAAATTCTTCAAGCCGTCTATCCGCTTGTCGGGAAAAAAGATAAGCCGCTGGCGACGAAAGCCGTCGGTTCGGTCAGCGTTCCCGCCGGGAAGGAAAAAGTCATCGAAGCGTCTTTTTCGCTGAGTTCGCCGAAGCTTTGGGACGTGCTTTCTCCCTCGCTTTACGTTTTGCGCACGACGGTAAAAATCGTCGGGAGCGACGGGAAGGCGAAAACGACCGACCGCAAAGACACGATCTTCGGCGTGCGCAAAGCCGAATGGAAGCCGGACGGATTTTACCTGAACAATCGCCGCGTTCAAATCAAAGGCGTTTGCCAGCACCACGATTTGGGACCGCTCGGCGGCGCCGTTCATAAACGAGCGATCGAGCGGCAGATTGAGATTTTGAAAAGCTTCGGCGTAAACTCGATTCGCACTTCGCACAATCCGCCCGCGCCCGAACTTCTTGAGCTTTGCGACCGCATGGGTATTCTCGTCGACAACGAGCTTTTCGACTGCTGGAAACACCTCAAGGAAGGCAAGGCAAACGGCTACAATCTCTATTGGAATGACTGGCGGGAACGCGACGTGCGCAATTTTGTCATGCGCGACAGAAATCACGCCTGCGTGATTGCGTGGTCCGCCGGGAACGAAATCGCCGAGCAGGGCGCGAAAGACGGGATCGCGATTGCGAAAGACCTCGTTTCGCTTTTCAAAAAATACGATACGACGCGTCCGGTAACGGTCGGTTGCAACGACTTGAGTGCTTCGTGGAACGGCTTCGGCAAGGAATTTGACGTTTACGGCTTCAACTACAAACCGAACGACTACAAAAATTTCGCGAGCAAAAATCCGAAAATGCCTTTCGTCGCCTCGGAAACTTCGTCCTGCGTGAGCACGCGCGGGTTTTACTCGTTCCCGGAAAACGACAAGGATTACGCGCCGTTCTGGCGACGCAATTTCTGCGACAATCTCGCGATTTGCCAAGTCAGCGACTACGGGCTTTACGCGCCGGGCTGGGCGTATGCGCCGGACGTGGAATTCGGCGCGCTTGAAGACGAGCCGCGCTGCGCCGGAGAATACGTTTGGACGGGCTTCGATTATCTCGGCGAGCCCACGCCGTGGAACCTCGGGCGCAAGCCGGAAAACGATTTTCGCGGTGCGTCCGAAGCCGAAATCAAAAAACTCAAAGAGGAAATGGCGAAAATCCTCGCGCAGGGCACGCCTTCCCGCAGTTCGTATTTCGGAATCGTCGATCTCTGCGGCTTTTGGAAAGACCGCACTTACCTTTATCAGTCGCACTGGATGCCGGACGTGCCGATGGCGCACATTCTTCCGCATTGGAACTGGAAAGGTCAGCGCGAAGGAAAAATTACGCCCGTGTTCGTTTACACGAGCGGCGATTCCGCCGAACTCTTTTTGAACGGAAAATCTCTCGGCAAGCGAAAGAAAAAAACAGGCGCAGGGCTCACCGGAAAAGACATGAACGGCGACATGCGGGAACGCTTCCGCCTGACGTGGACGGACGTGAAATACGAGCCGGGAACGCTCAAAGTCGTCGCCTACAAAAACGGAAAAAAATGGGCGGAAGACATTGTGGAAACCACCGACGCTCCCGCGCAAATGAACGTTTCCGTCGATCGCTCGACGATTCTCGGCGACGGGCGCGACCTCGCTTACGTTACAATCGTTATCGAAGACAAAAAAGGACGCAAGGTGCCGACCGCCGACAACCGCCTGAAATTCTCCGTCAGCGGGAACGCCGAAATCGTCGGCGTGTGTAACGGCGACCCGACCGACCACGATTCGATGAAAGGCGACACGATTAAGGCGTTTTCCGGCATGGCGCAGGTGATTTTGCGCTCCAAGCGCGATTCCGCCGGCAAGGCAACGCTGAAAATTTCCGGCGCAAAACTGCCCGCCGCGACCGTCGACATCAAAATCGAAAAACCGACCGCGCGCCAGCTGAGAAACTAAAACGGCGTGCTGCTCGGCATGAAACAAAAAGCTCTCCCTTTTACAAAGAGGGAGAGCTTTTGATTTTTACTTGGAAATCGCCAGCAAATCGGGAAGTTCGACCCGTTTTTCGTAAAGGGCTTTTCCGACAATGGCGCCGTCGAGATTGGCGTGCGTTCCCGCAAGCGCGCGCAGTTTCAAAATGTCTTCGCGGCGGGAAACGCCGCCGGAAGCAATGATGTTTGCCGTCGTGCTTTTAAGCATTTCTTCCAACGCGGGAAAATTCGGACCGCGGAGCATTCCGTCGGTGGCGATGTCGGTATAAATAATGGTTTTTACTCCGAGGCGCGCAGCCGTTCCCGCGAGTTCCGTGGCACGGCGGGCGGTAACATCGACCCAGCCTTTGACGGCGACGAATCCGTCTTTCGCGTCGATGCCGACGGCGATTTTTTCTCCTCCGAAAGTTTTTACGAGTTCGGCGACAAATCCGTCGTCGTGCGCAGCTTTGGTGCCGACGATTGCCCGTGCGGCACCGGAATCGAGGACGGCGCGCACGTTTTCGATTGTGCGCAAACCGCCGCCGAACTGAATTTTGAGTCCGGTTTCTGCGATTCGTTTGAGCGCGGCGAGGTTGCGCGGTTCTCCGCCGAAGGCTCCGTCGAGGTCGACAACGTGAATCCATGCGCTTCCGTCGCGGGCAAAGGCTTTTGCGGGTTCTGCGGGATCTTCAAAATATTTGGTCGCATTTTCTGCGACGCCTTGGCGGAGGCGAACGCAGTTGCCGCCTTGGATGTCGATTGCCGGATAAATAATCATGCCGAGAGATTAGAGCGGGACGCCGGAATCTTAAAGCTTAAAGAGTTGTCTCTGCGGAGGCTTTGTGAAAGCATGGAGGGAAAACAAAGAAATCCGCATGGATGATTTCTCCAAAGAAAATCCCGTTGACGGGAACGTGTGGGCGCGGTGGCTGGTAAACGGCATCGGGGCGGTGTGCCTTCTGACGGCGTTGGCGTCCGTTGTCGCCATTATCGGCTGGCCGGTTCAGGAGGCTCAGCTGTTTTGGTTGCGCGCGGGAACGCGGTGCGCGGTCGGGTTGTTCTTGTTGCAGGAAGTTTTGCGAATGGTTTTTCGGCGGGAGTCGATATTGCGCCGATTTTTAACGCATTGGTTTGAAAGTTTCCTGTTTTGCGGCGCGTTGCTGATGATGGTTGCGTATGCGCCGATTTTGAAAGGCTTGACGGCGTTTTTCTCCGAAACGGATTCGCTATCGATTCGTTTGTGGTATTCCGCCGGATTAAATGCGCTGATTTTGTGGGTGCTGGCTTTGCGCGGGATTCGTTTCCGGCATTCGTTTTTAAAAGGTGTTTCGCTGACACCCGGGCGCGTTTTTATTTTAAGTTTTGTGCTGTTAATCATCGCGGGAACGCTTCTTTTGAAAACGCCGAATGCGAGCGTGGGCGGAATTTCGTGGTGCGATGCGCTGTTTCTCTCTACGAGCGCGGTTTGCGTGACGGGGCTTTCGCCTTTTGACGTGGCGACGGAAATGACGTTTAGCGGACTTTGCATTTTGCTTGTGCTGATTCAGCTCGGCGGCTTGGGCGTGATGACGATTACGTATTTTTTTGCCTACTTTTTTGCCGGAGGGCTTTCGTTGAAAAACCGCTTTGATTTTCAGGATTTATTCAGCGAGGAAAACATGGGGCAAATCGGCACCGTGCTCGCGGTGATTGTCGGTTTTACTTTTGCGGCGGAAGCGGTCGGCGCGCTTTTCATTTATTTTTCGACGGCAGGAACGGAAATTGCGGCGGCGCGCCCGATATTTTTCGCGGTGTTTCATTCGATTTCGGGATTTTGTAATGCGGGGCTTTCCTGCGTTCCCGGCGGAATGACGAATCCGGAGCTTGCGCAGAGCATGGCGATGATTTCGTCGCTGTTCGTGATGGCGATTATCGGCGGCTTGGGTTTCCCGGTGATTCGGGATTTTTGGATGTTTTTCAGCAATCGCCTGCGAACGTTTCTTTGGAGCCGGAAAATCCGTCACGTTCCCGTGCGCTTGGCGACGCACACGAAAATCGTTCTCGTAACTTCGCTCGGATTGATTTTGTTCGGCTTCGTCGCGTTCTACCTTTTGGATTGGGCGGACTGGGGCGGAGATTCTTTGCGCCGCGCATTTTTCCTCGCGGGAACGTCGCGGACGGCAGGTTTTGACATTGAACCGACGCAAAATATTACGCCGGCGGCGAAAGTTTTGCTGATGGTGCTGATGTTTATCGGCGGAAGTCCGTTTTCGACGGCGGGCGGAATCAAAACGACAACGTTCGCCGTCGCCGTGCTTTCCCTGCGGCAATACGTTTTGGGGCGGCGGGATTTGGAAGTTTTCGGGCGGCGTTTGAACAGCGATTTTGCGAATCAGGCGTTGGCGATTGTGCTTCTCGGTATGACGGCGGTTTTTGCGGTAACGGTTTCGCTGTGTATCCTGCATCCGCAACTTGATTTCCTTTCGCTCGCTTTTGAGGCGGTCTCTGCGGTGGGAACGGTGGGTCTTTCGTGCGGCGTTACGCCGGAGCTGGGCGAGCCGGCAAAATATCTGCTCGCGGGAACGATGTTTGTCGGGCGTATCGGAATTTTGCTGTTTATTTCTTCTTTCCTTCCGAGGAAGAAAAGCGGAATTACGGCTCGCCTCCCGGAAACGAATATTGTGCTTTCGTAAGCGCGTTTTATCTTTAACCCTTAATCTTTAACCTTTAATCTCTCCGACATGTTCGCGGTTGATTTGGTTACGTTTTCCGCAATTTTGCTTTTCGGGATATTTGTTTTTGCGGGTGTCGTTCGCTGGTATTACGACCGGCGGGATCGCCTGCTGATTGATCATCGCCGTTACCGCACCGTGTTTTATTGCATTCGTTGCGGGAAAATTTATTCGCGTTCCCGCAGGCGCGAAGTCTCGGTTTGCCCGCATTGCGGACTCGAAAACACGCGCATGAAATTTTAGCGACGGCGCAAACTCCGCATCTTTGCGCGTTTCGCCGCGTATTTTCTTTTGCATGCGTGCAAGATTCGTGATAAAAATCAGTCGTTCTTTTTAAGAAAGACGCGGCGGGAACGCTTTCCGTCGCTCATTCGGAAAAAGAACGTTTTTGATTTTCCCCTTTTTTTGCCCCTTTTATTAATCTTACAGGAGACCCGAAATCGTGATTTCCGCTGACGATTATGTCATTGATTTAATTCAAAACGAGCAGCTTGTGCCGCCGGAAACCGTCGAAGCCGCCAAGGAATATGTGCGCTCGCAAGGCGTGCCGGAGGACAAGGTTGACACCGAAGCACTGACGCTTTTGGTGGACAAGGGCTACACGACTTGGGCGGCGATTACCGCAGTGCTTGCACAGCAGTTCGACATGGAAGTCGCAGAAATGGAAGACGTGCGCCCGACGCCCGAAGCCCTTGAAAAAATGGGGCGCGAACTCGCCGAGCGTTACAACGTTTTGCCGTTGCAGCTTGAAGGCGGGCAAATGCTTGCCGTTACCGCTGATCCGCTCGATACGGACATGATGGACGAGCTCGCGCGCCTGCTCGGAATGTCGGTTTCTTTCCGCTTGGCTCCGCCGGATGATATTCGCGCGGCAATAAAATCCGCTTACGGCGACGACGGTTTGCCGCAAAGCGACGCGATGAAGGCGCTTTTCGGCGAAAACGGGAACGGCGTCAACGTTCCCGGAGCCGCCGGCGGGAACGCGTCCGAATCCGAAGATGCACCGATTATCAAATACGTGAATTTGCTGATTACGGAGGCGATTCGTCGTCGCGCGTCCGACATTCACATGGAACCGCTCGAAAAACGTTTTCGCGTGCGCTATCGCATCGACGGCGTTTTGCAGGAAGTGGAAAACCCGCCGAAACGCCTGCAGGCGTCCATTATCGCGCGTTTAAAACTGATGGCGGAAGTTTCTCTCGCCGAAAAACGCATTCCGCAAGACGGGCGCATTCAAATTCAGGTTTCGGGAAAAGACGTGGACTTGCGTGTTTCCGTGCTTCCTACAGTTTACGGCGAGTCCATCGTCATGCGTATTTTGGACAAAGAAGGCTTGCGGCTCGGATTGCCGGAACTCGGATTTTTCTCCGACGACCAGGCAACGTTCCAGAAAATCATCACCGGCGCGGACGGCATTTTCCTTGTTACGGGACCGACGGGCTCCGGGAAATCCACAACGTTGTATTCAGCTCTTAATTACATTAACCAGCCGGACCGTAAAATCATCACGGTCGAAGATCCGGTCGAATATCAAATGCCCGGCATCAATCAGGTGCAGGTGCGCCGCGAAGTCGGAATGACGTTTTCAGCCGCGCTTCGTTCCATGCTTCGTCAAGCGCCGAACATCATCATGATCGGGGAAATTCGTGACTTGGAAACGGCGGAAATCGCGGTCAATGCGTCGCTTACGGGGCACATGGTGTTTTCCACGCTTCACACGAATGACGCTCCGTCCGCCGTATCGCGTCTTGTCGACATTGGTGTAAAACCGTTCCTTGTTTCGGCGTCGTTGCGCGGCGTTCTCGCGCAACGCCTTGTTCGCCGCATTTGCCCGGATTGCACGGAATCCTACAACCCGACGGAAAAGGAACTCATCTCAATCGGCATGACGGTCGGCGATCTTTCAAACTCGAATTTCCAAAAGGGACGCGGTTGCTCGAAATGCCACAACACCGGCTATCGCGGGCGTCGCGGCGTGTTTGAAATTTTCATGGTCAACGAGGAAATTCAGGAAATGATTTACCGCAATGTTTCGCTCGTCGATTTACGGCGTAAGGTGCGCGAACTCGGCATGCGCACGATGCGTGAAGACGGGATTCGGAAAATTGCGGCGGGCATCACGTCTGTCGAGGAAGTCCTTTCCACAACGGTTGAAGTCGAATAAGCCGCGGGAACGCATCACAAAAAACAATAACAACAAAGAGGATTTTTAAGCATGAATTACACGTTGAAACAGTTGCTCGATTTGATGGTGAGCGAAAGCGCGAGCGACTTGCACATTCACATCGACCAAGCTCCCGTTCTGCGTATTTCCGGCGCGATGATGCCGGTGGACGGTCCCGTGCTGACGGCGGCGGAAACCGAGGCGATGGCGCGCGAAATCACTGCCGAGCACCATTGGAAACGCTTGGAAGAGCGCGGCGGTTGCGACTTCGGCTTTTCCTACGAAGGGCAGGCGCGTTTCCGCGTGAGCGTATTTAAGGCGCGCCACGGACACGGCGACACGAACGGCTACGGGATCGTTCTGCGCCAGATTCCGAACAAAATGTTCGAGCTTGAGCAACTCGGGCTTTCCGACAAGGTGAAAGCACTTTTGCAACGCCAACGCGGTTTGATTCTCGTTACGGGACCGACCGGTTCCGGGAAAACGACGACGCTCGCCTCCATGCTCAACTGGGTCAATCGCAACGAAGAAAAACACATCATCACGATTGAAGACCCGATTGAATATTTCCACGACCACCAACGCTCGGTCGTAACGCAGCGCGAAATCGGGCGCGACGTCCCGTCGTTCGCCGAAGCAATTCGCGGCGCGCTCCGCCAAGACCCGGACATCATCCTCGTCGGGGAAATGCGCGACCTTGAAACCATTACCGCCGCCGTTTCCGCCGCCGAAACCGGGCACCTCGTTTTTGCTACTTTGCACACCACCGGCGCGGCGCGCACCGTCGACCGCATCGTCGATGCGTTCCCGGCGGATACGAAAGACCAAATTCGGACGCAGCTCGCCTCGTCGCTCGTCGCCGTGATTTCGCAGGTGCTTTGCCGCCGTCGCGACGGCGGACGCATTGCCGCTTACGAGATCATGATCAACACGGATTCCACGGCGGCTCTCATTCGCGACAATAAAACCTACCGCATCACTTCCGACATTCAAACCGGCGGAAATCTCGGCATGCGCACGCTCGACAGCCACTTGCTCTCACTCGCGCAGGAAGGCTACATTGATCCGTCCGAAGCGACGAAATTTGCGCAGGCTCCCAACGAAATGCGCGATAAATTGCGCGCGCTTTCCCTCATTTAATTCTCAACCCGCGTTCCCGTTATGTTTAACGAACACAGCGAAACATTAAAAAATATTTTTGAAGAATCCGGCTTGGTTTCGCCTGATCGGCTTGATGAGGCTTGGGAAGAGCATGTCGACACGGGCAAGGCGTTTACCGATGTTCTCGAAGATGCCGGCGACCTCGACCGCAACACGATTTTGGAGCTGATTGCCCGCAATCTGAACGTTGATTACGTTCCCGAAATCCCCGAACAGATCGAACCGGATTTTCTCCGAATCATCAAGCCGGACCAGGCGCACAAATACGGAATTTTGCCTTATCGCGCGGATCCGAATAAAGTTTGGTTCCTCGCGAAGGATCCGTTAAATTTCAGCGTGGTGGACGACTTGTCGTTCTCGCTTCGCCGTGATGTTGAGCTTTCCGTTTGCGATCCCGCGCAGATTGACGGCGCGATTATAAAATTTTACGGGGAGCAACATTCGTCCATCGACGATATTCTTTCCGAAATCGATATGGACAATTTGGACGCGGACGACTCCGCCAATCAGGCTCCGATTATCCGCTTCGTCGATGTCGTTTTGCAGGAAGCCGTGAAGGCAAAAGCCTCCGATATTCACTTCGAGCCGTTTGAAGACCAATTCCGCATTCGCTACCGCATTGACGGAGCGCTTTACGAAATGGCTCCGCCGCCGAAAAGCCTCGCGAACGCCGTTACCGCGCGCGTCAAAGTCATGTCCGGCTTAAATATCGCCGAAAAACGTATTCCGCAAGACGGACGTATCAAGACGACTATCGGCGGGCGTCCGATTGACCTTCGTGTTTCCACGCTCCCGACGCAGTTCGGCGAATCCGTCGTGCTTCGTATTCTCGACAAAGGCGTTGTCAATCTCGACCTCGAAAACCTTTCGATGGAGCCGGAAATCATGAACGGTATCCGCGAACTCGTGAACCGCCCGAACGGAATTTTCATCGTAACGGGACCGACGGGCTCCGGGAAAACAACCACGCTTTATTCCGCGCTCCGCGAAGTCAATACCGTGGACGTAAAAATCCTCACCGCCGAAGACCCGGTCGAATACGAAATCGAAGGTATCATGCAGGTGCAGATTAACCATCAGGTGGGGCTTACATTCGCTTCGGCTTTGCGTTCCTTTTTGCGTCAGGACCCGGATACGATTATGGTCGGGGAAATTCGCGACTTGGAAACGGGGCAAATCGCGGTGCAGGCATCGCTCACCGGGCACGTCGTGCTCGCCACGCTTCACACGAACGACGCTCCCGGCGCGGTAACGCGTCTTGTCGATATGGGATTGGAGCCGTTCCTCATCTCGGCTTCGCTTGAAGGCGTGCTCGGGCAACGCTTGCTTCGCCGCATTTGCCGCCATTGCCGCACAGCTTACGAGCCGGACCAAAACGTGATTTCCATGCTTCAGGTCGACCCGCTCGAAATCGCGGAAAAACAATTCTTCTACGGCAAAGGCTGTTCCGAGTGCAATCGCACGGGCTACAAAGGGCGGCAAGGGCTTTTTGAGCTCATGGTTATCAACGATTCTGTCCGCGAGCTCATTACGAAAAAAGCACCGACGCTCGTGCTCAAGCAAAAGGCAATCGAAAACGGTATGCGCACGCTCCGCGACGACGGCTTGCGCTGTATTTTTGATGGGTTGACCACCATCGAGGAAGTTTTAAAATACACCTAATCTTTTTAACCCCAGCCCCTTAAAAAACTATGGCAACATTCAAATATTCCGCCATCGACGGGAACGGAAAACCCGTGAACGGAAAAATAGACGCCCCGAACGAGGAGCAGGCGCGCGCAAAACTCTCTGCCCAACGCCTCATGGTTTCTTCCATCTCCGCCGAAGGTTTCGGCAAAAAAGGTAAGAAAAACGCCGGCTTTAACAAAAAAATTAACGGGGAGCAGTTGACGATTTTTACGCGCCAGCTCGCGACCTTGCTCCAAGCGGGTTTGCCTTTGCTTCGCGCCATGCAGATCCTCTCCGATCAGGAAAAAGATCCTGTTTTCAAAACGGCACTCGAAACGATTTCCGAAAATATTCAGGGCGGGAACACTCTTTCCGACGCGCTCGCGCAATATCCGCGCATGTTTGACCGCCTTTACGTCAATATGATTCGTGCCGGGGAAGCCGGCGGCGTGCTCGATACCGTGCTCGATCGCCTCGCGTCCTTCCAGGAAAAAGCCGGTAAAATTAAGAAAAAAGTAAAATCCGCGATGGTTTATCCCTGCGTCGTGCTTTCCGTTGCGTTCATCATCGTGTGGGTGCTTTTGGTTTTTGTCGTTCCTTCGTTTGAAAAAATGATTTCCGCGCAGGGCGGAACGATGCCTCCGTTGACAAAATTCGTCATGGATCTCGGGAACGCATTGAGCGAGCACTGGCTCTTGACCGTTATCGTCGTTTTCGGCGGACTTTTCCTCGTTCGCTTCCTTTTCAAAAATGCGAAAACCAAAGCGATGATTGACCGCCTCGTTTTCAAACTCCCGAAAATCGGCACTTTCGTTCAAGTCGTTACCGTTTCGCGCTTCGCCCGCACCTTCGGGACGCTGATGTCTTCTGGTGTGCCGATTCTGCAGGCAATGAAAATTACACGCGACACGCTCGATAACGTCGTTTTGCGCGACGCGCTTGAACGCGTTCATGACCGCGTGCGCGACGGCGACACTCTCGCTCAGCCGCTTGAACAGGCAAAAGTTTTCCCGCCGATGGTTTGCTCCATGGTGCAGGTCGGCGAAGAAACCGGGCAACTTCCGGAAATGCTCAACCGCGTGGCGGACAACTACGACGAAGAAGTTGACAACGCTGTCGGCGCACTTACTTCCGTCATTGAGCCGGTGATGATTCTTTTCCTCGCCGTCGTCGTCGGGACTATCGTTGTTGCGATGTTTATGCCGATCGTTTCCATCATCCAGAAAATGACCTGATAAAAGTCTCAGAGTTTTACGTTTAAAGAAAAGCGTTCCCGCCGGCGGAGAAATCCGATTCACGCAGGAACGCTTTTTTTTCGGTTGCGATGTCGGGATGGCTTGTAAAAATTTCCCGCGTAATCGTTCTTTTTTCATTTTCGCGCGGAAACGGGAATGCCGTTTGCTTTTCTTATGTGTAGCAAGCATAAAACCCGCAAAAGGCGAGCGTTAGAAATCGCCGTCATAGTCATAAACACGATTGCAAGCGTGCTTGCGATTCTTGAAAAGCTATGCCGATGGCTTAAATAACGCTCTCCTCTGCACGCCGTAGCGGGAAACCGTGAAAGCGTGCAGTTTCCGCGCCTTAAAATCAAAAAACGGCGGGAACAGCCGAAACTGTTCCCGCCGCCGCTCTTTTCTATGTGTAGCAAACAAGAGGAAAGAGCTTTTTTAAGTGGTGGTGAGAGAGGGATTCGAACCCCCGAACGGAAAACCGAATGGATTTACAGTCCACGCCCTTTAGCCACTTGGATATCTCACCGATGAAAAAGGAGACGCAAGGATGCTCGTTTTCGGGCGCAGTTGCAAGCGTTTTTTTTTCGTAGCGGGAAAAGGTTTTTCATTTGAAAAAAAAACGGCATGAGGGGAAACTCTTTTCATGAATCACTTGCACGCGTATTGGAGAATGGCGTATATCGAAGCGCCTAAGCAGGATAAGGGTCCGAAATGCGACGATCCGTTTGTCGAAATCCCCAAGGAACCGGACGAAAAATCCGTTCACTTGCTCTATCGCGGAAAAACCGGCTACCTTGTGCTCAATACGTTCCCGTATAACGCCGGGCATTTGCTCGCGATTCCGTATCGCGCCGTTCCCGCGCTTTCGGACCTCACGGCTGAAGAGCGAGCCGATCTGATGGATTTAATCGTGCTCGGGCAACAAATTTTGTCGGACGCCCTTAAGCCGCACGGCTTCAACGTAGGTTTCAATTTCGGCTCTTCCGCAGGCGCAGGCATTCCCAAGCATTTGCACTGCCACATCGTCCCGCGTTGGGAGGGCGACAGCAATTTTATGCCGGTAATCGCCGACACGCGCACGCTTCCGGCTTCTCTCGATATGATGTGGGAACGCCTGAAGAAATTTACGCCGAAACATTTCGGCGAAAGCTAAGGCGGGCGTTTTCTTAAGGTCGTTAATATTTCCGAAAAACCTTAACGGCTCATGGATTTTTTTAAAGAAAACGAATCTGTTGCGGGAACGCCGCAGGACGATACGCCGTTTTCCGTCACGGAATTTACGCGCCGCATAAAAGTGCTTGTGGAAAATGCGTTTTCCGGCGTGTGGATTCGCGGAGAAGTATCGAATTTGCGGATACAATCGAGCGGGCACGCTTACTTTACGCTGAAAGATGCGGGTGCCCAGCTTTCGGCGGTGGCGTTTCGCGGGACGCTTGCGCGCGCGGGAACGCGCTTGCGGGAAGGGATGCAGCTTGTTGTTTTCGGCGAAATCAGCATCTACGAGCCGCGCGGAAACTACCAAATCATCGTTCGCACTTTTCAGGAAGAGGGAATAGGACGCCTTCAGGAAGCGTTTGAAAAACTGCGCCGAAAGCTCGAAGCGGAAGGGCTTTTTGACAAAAGTAAAAAACGCCCCCTGCCGACGTTCCCGCGCACGATTGCGTTTGTTACTTCGCCTACGGGCGCGGCGATTCGGGATTTTATCAGTATTCTGAGCCGGCGAGATTGGTCCGGGCGGCTGATTGTGATCCCGGCGAAAGTGCAGGGCGCGGGCGCGGCGGAAGAAATTGTTGCCGGAATCGCGGCGGCAAACCGCATTCGCGATTTGGAGTTGCTTGTGGTCGGGCGCGGCGGCGGAAGCCTCGAAGATCTTTGGTGTTTCAACGAAGAAATCGTAGCGCGAGCCGTGCGCACTTCCCGCGTTCCCGTGATTTCCGCCGTCGGTCATGAAATTGATTTTACGTTGAGCGACTTTGCTTCGGACTTGCGGGCGGAAACGCCTTCCGCCGCCGCCGAGTTTATTTCCAGCGCGCGCTTGGAAATGGTTGAACGCTTTGAAAACGCCGCCGCATCGCTTGAGAATTTGACCGAAAGAGCAATGCAGGATTTTTCCCAAACGCTCGACCTTCTCGAATCGAAGCTGGCGCAACATTCTCCCTTGGCGCATTTGCGTGTGGAATGGGAACGCTTGACGCGGATAAAATTTCGTATCGATTCCGCAATTACAAATTGTGTTTCGCGTTCCCGTGAGAAATTGGCGCGTGTCGGTTTTTCTTTGGAAAAACAAAATCCGGAACACCGTGTTCGCTTGGCGCGCCTGCATTTGGCGCAGTTGCAAACGCGTCTTCGCGCTTCCGGCTTGGAGTCGACGCTCAGGCGGGGGTTCGCCGTTGCGCGCGATTCCGCAACGGGAAAAATCATCGACAGCTCACGCGGCATCGGATTCGGGCAACTCGTTGAGCTCGAATTTTCCGACGGGCGCACGCGTGTCGAAGGTCGCGACTTGAATTGAATTTTTACAGCACTTCGGAATCTCGCTTCCTCGCATTCGTGGTTTCATTTTTTTTCAGGCGTCTTTAAAATCTGCGTGAAATGAGAGAATTTAAGAAAAATGATTTGCCTGTGGCTCTGACGATTGCCGGGTCGGATTCCGGCGGCGGCGCGGGCATTCAAGCGGATTTGCTGACGTTCGCCGCACACGGCGTTTTCGGAACGACGGCGATTACCGCACTCACCGCACAAAATCCTTCCGGCGTTTCCGCCGTGCATCCCGTTCCCGCCGCATTTGTCCGCGAACAGGCGGAGCAGGTGGCGCGTTTTTTTAAAATCGGCGCGGCAAAAACGGGAATGCTTGCCAACGCGGAAATTATCTGCGCCGTGGCGGATTTTTTCGAAGCGCATCGCGAAATCAGGCTCGTCCTCGATCCTGTGATGATTGCCACAAGCGGCGCAAAACTTATCGACGACGAAGCCGTTTCCGTTTTGCGGGAACGCCTGATTCCGCTCGCGTCGCTCGTTACGCCGAATCTCGACGAAGCCGAAGTTTTGCTCGGCGAAAAATTTCTCTGGCGCGGGAACGCTGAAACGGATTTTCGGGACATCGCGGAATCCGCAGAAAAACTTGCCGCCGCGCTCGGCGTTCCCGTTTTGCTTAAAGGCGGACACGGGAACGGAGAGGACATTTACGACGCGCTCGCGTTCCCGAAAAAAACGGAATCCGGGCTGGGAAAAAATCCGGGAATTTTAACTCACAAGCGCGTTGCGGAAACCAACACGCACGGAAGCGGTTGCACGCTTTCTGCCGCCATCGCCGCGAATTTGGCGGGAGACGATGGCGAAAATCTTCTCGATTCCGTATCGAAGGCGGTCGTCTACGTTTCACGGGGGATTTCCAATCCGCTTCCTGTAGCCGGCGATCAATTCATCGCGCACCTTTTAGTATAGGAAAATTTATATACAAAAAACTCCGCGAAGTCGGCTTGGCTTCGCGGAGTTTTTTTTGATTCGGAAATTTTTACAAGCCGAGAATATCGACGATGTTTTCCGTGATGGCGCGCATGTCGGACATCTGAAGCTCGCCCATGTGCGCGATGCGGAACGTCTTTTCCTTAAAGTCTCCGTAGCCGTTCCCGAGCTGCATGCCGCGTTTGATGAGTTCTTTGTTCAGGTCGGCAACGCTGATGCCGCGCGTGTTTTTGATGACGGTCAGCGTTTTTGACAAATATTTGCGGTTGGAGAAAATGCCGAAATATTCGTCTGCCCACGCACGCACGAACGCCGCCATTTCCTCGTGGCGCTTGAAGCGGTTTTCAACGCCTTCCTGCATGATGCGCTGAAGCTGTAAATCCATCGCATACATAATCGAAACGCAGGGCGTGTTCGTGTATTGATAATCTTTTTTCTGAATGACGTCGTAAATGTCGCGCAAATCGAAGTAGCACCCGCGGTTTTCAACTTTCGCCGTGCGTTCGTAGGCTTTTTGCGAAAGCGCGCAAATCGCCATGCCGGGCGGGAGCGCGAGTGCTTTTTGCGTCGAGGTAACGAGCACGTCTACGCCGAGCTTGTCGGTTTCGATTTTTGCTCCGGCGGCGGAGGAAACCGCGTCTGCGCACCAAACGACGTCCGGGTATTTTTTCATCACTTCGGCGATTTCTTCAAACGGGTTTTGAATCCCGGTGGAAGTTTCGTTGTGCGTGATGCAAACCGTGTCGTATTTTCCCGTGGAAAGGGCGGCGTCAACCATTTCCGGCGTGGTCGGTTCGCCCGGCTCGCTTTCAAAAAAGTCCGCGGGAATGCCGTTCATTTTGGCGATTTTATACCATTTTTTTCCGAAGGCTCCGACGGAGAACATCGCGGCGCGCTTGGCGGTGCATGAGCGTACGGCGCCTTCCATAAAGCCCGTTCCCGAGGAAGTCGAGAGCAGGATTTCGTTTTTCGTGAGCAGGATGCGGCGCAGATTGTCGGAAATGCGGCGTTGCAGTTCGGAGGCGACTTTCGAGCGGTGCCCCATCATCGGGAGCGACATTGCGGCGAGCACTTCGGGCGCGACTTCCGTCGGACCGGGAATAAATAATTTGGTAGCCATAGGTTTAAAAAATTTACTCGGGATTATAATCGGAAATATGCGTCGCTCAAATTGAATTTTTTGAGAGTTTTCGGAGAAAACGCATTCCCGTTTTTTTCGCGCGAAGCCGCTAAGACGCGAAGTTTTTAGGGAACCGCGAATAAACACGAATTTTCACGAATGATTCAACCGCGAAGAAGAATCAGGACATCTGCGAAAATCTGTTTTATCTGTGGGAAAATAAACCGCAAAAAACTTTGCGATTTTGCGTCTTCGCGCGAGATTCTTTTGCGTAATTAGTGAAATTTACGGATTTTTTTTCAAAACGTGCTTGACGGGCACGTTTTTTTTTTTGCGACAATCCGCACTAAGAATTGAGACAAATCGGCGGGAACGCCGCGTTTGTCTCGGTTTTTACCCACAAAATACTTTTAACACTCACAATCAAACTTAATCATTATGAAAAAATACATAACACTCGCGGCTCTCCTCGCCGCAGGAACAACATTCGCTAACGCGGAAACGCCTACGGTCGTGTGGGATCTGGATTTTGAATCCGATGGCGTTGCTATTAAAGTGGCAGACGGCGTTGCCACCAATCTCGGCACCGGGGTCGGTTCAAACGGTCTTATTTCCGGTGGTGCGATTACATTGAATAACAATTCATTTTCATTTACCCAGACAGCGGGAAACCTTTCTTATGCAGATGAATTTTCCTTGGTGGTAACCGTTGCCCTTGGAGCATCACAACCCGGAAACTGGCCGGCTATTTTTGGGCTTGGAGAGACTAATGATTGGTGTTGGAAACCTTCTTTTTACGTCGCAACAGGGAAATTCAATCTTGATAAGGACGGATTTGGTGGCGTCGTGGATGAAACGAACAAGGCCGTCGGGAATATTGATTATACTTTGCCTGAGGAAGGATATGGAGTTCCTGTCACTATTTCACTTGTGTCTAACGGAGCAGGAAAAATCTCTCTTTACGTGGGAGGAGCCGAAGCCGGTTATACAACGATTACCAGCGCGGCAGAATACGGAAGCAATAAACTCATAAAAAACTTCACTTTTGGTGCTCGTAATGGCGGTGGTAATAAGTCGAACATAAAGCTTTACGATGCCACGTTCTATAGCGGAATCGTCGTTCCCGAGCCTTCGGCGTTCGGAATGCTTGCTGGGCTTGGCGCGCTGGCGTTGGTGGCATCGCGTCGCCGCCGCAAATAATTTCTGTAATATATTAATTCATAGATTATGGTTAGCGTTCCCGCGGCTTCGGTTGCGGGAACGTTTTTTTCGCGAGAAGCCGCCGTGCCGCGAAGTTTTTAAAAAGGTAAAAAAAGGAACCGCGAATAAACACGAATTTCCACGAATGATTCAACCGCGAAGAAGAATCAGGACATCTGCGAAAATCTGTTTTATCTGTGGGAAAAATAACCCGCAAAAAAACTTTGCGTCTTAGTGTCTTTGCGCGAGATTTTTACGTTTTTGCGCGAGCATTTTGCGTTCCCGCGATGCAGATTCGTTTCACTCGCTTTTTACTTCGAAAAGCTTCTGAGCGGAGCGTCGCTTTCGGAAACGATTTTACATTCCGACGGGAGTTGTCGGCGAGGATTTGAAAAAACACCGCCGAACCTCGCAAAAATTTTTGCCTGTTCCGCCGAGCCTCCGTAAGCATGGAGCAGGAATGGCGGAAGTTTTTTGGCGACGAAAAATCCGCGTAAAATTTCTTCGAGCTTTCCGAAGGCGCGCACGCAATGAAGGCTTACGGGAACGTCGAATTCGGCGGCGATTTCAAGTTGCTCACGAAAGACGGATTCCTGACGCTCCGCGGTCCCGCAACAGCGGTCGAGCCCGATTTCTCCGATAGTTGCATTCGGTGTATCCGAAATATATTTACGCAAAAGAATTTTCACGTTCCCGCTCCATTCTTCGGCGAACCACGGATGAATGCCGAAGGCGGGAACGATACTTTCCGGAAATTTTTCGGCGAGCGCGGCAACGCGCGGAAAATCTTCGGCACGGGCGGCGTTTAGCAGAATTTTCGTATTCGCGGGAACGGAAATTGCGGCATCGTCTGCCGGGTTTTCCGGCAGGTGCGCGTGCGCGTCCGTGAAGCCGTGGAAAAAACCTTCTCTCAATTTTTACGGGCGTTAAAAGCTTTCCGGGGAGTCGATTTTCGAAATTCCGCTCCATGCTTCTTCGTCGGTCCATTCGAGCGTCGGCGGAAACCAGCGGAGCTCTTGGCAGTGTTTGCCGATTTCGGTTTGCGGACAACGAATGACGACGGATTTGTAAAATGAATCTGCGGTTTTCGGATCCCGGTAGCGAAGCCAAACGCCGGCGGTGCAAAGCAGGCGGGCGGTGCGGTCGTCGTTGTTCGGCAGGAGGCTTGCGGCGTTTTGCACGAGCATCGCGGCGCGAAAACGGCGATCGTTGACGAAGCGGGAAATGTCGCGAGATTCCGCGCGGGAACGCTCTTCTTCGGAAGCGATATTTTCCGAAAAACGCAGTTTGAGAATGGGGTTTTCTTCCCACTCTCCGCCGGAAACATAAGTGGGGCCGGCGGCGGCGAGAAAGAGCGCGTCTCCGTCGGTGCGCACGATTAGCGCGGCGTCCCAGAAGCCGCGTGCGCGCTCGGTGTCGGAAAGTTTAGCGTTGTAGCCGCGCTGGATGGCGGCAACGTAGGCATTAAACGTCGGGAGAAGATCCTCCGGAAAATATTGCCGTGCTTTTGCCCATCTGCCTTCGCGCAAGAGCCTCCGCGCGAGCGTGTAGCGAATTTCCCGTGCGGTTTCCGTCGCGGAGTCGATGGAGTTGGGGTCGCCGGGAAGCCAGGTTTTTTCCGAGTAATATTTTTCGACGAACTCGAGAAGTTCTTCTACGGAAAGCACGTATTCGGCAAAATACGAGGCGAGGGCGGAGTCCCCGTCGGCAAGGGCTTTCTTCAGTTTGGCTTCAAAAACTTCGGCATTCTCGACGCGTTCCCGGATTTCGACGTTTTCCGGTGTGGCGGCGGGTAAATTTTCTTCCGTTTCTTTTTCCGGAGACATGCACGCGCTTAGCCCGAGCAGAAGCGGAGCAAGGAAAATCGTTTTGTTGTAAAAGGAGTCAAACATGAATGGAATCAAAAATTAAAACGGCGTTCCCGCGGATTTTTTTTTCGCGGGAACGCACAAAATTAGCGAATGCCTGCGACCGCGCTTACTCTTTGTCGATGTAATTGGAAAACAGGTAGTGGAGTTGCTGATGAATGGCTCCCACGCGTCTTGCTGCGTGCGTGTTTTCGGCAAACATTTTCCGTGCTTCGTCGGCGCGTTGGCGAAGCTTGCGCAAGGTGTCGGCATTTTTTCGAAGAACTTCCGTTGCGATTTTCATGCGCTTTGCTTTGTCCGCGGGCGAGCCTTGTGCCTTGAGCGCTTCGTCCGTGAGTTGTGAAAGCCGGATAATTTCCGCCTGCAAATCTTGTTTTAAGGGACGAACGACCGTGAAATACGGATACTTGGAGCGCAAACCTAAGGAGCCGTCGGCATCTGCCGCGAGAATTTCATCGATATAATTTTCGTTGGCAATCTGAAGCGGAAGCGGGAGCGGAGCAAGAAGCTCGTCAAGCTTCCGAACGCGATCGGGACCTTTCGGGACGACGTTCAGAGCCTTTTGTGTTTTATATTCCGGCGCGTTTTTTCCGTCGTCGCGCAGTTTTTTCAGCATTTCGAGATATTTTTCCGGTCCGCCTGACGCGTAGCCGGTTTGCGCAAAGATGCACCCGGAAGCGTCCATAAGCAGAACCGTGGGGAAGCCCTCGATGCGGTAGTGATCCGTAAGTGCGCGATTTTGCTTTTGTGCGTGCTCGGAGAGAAGCGATAAATCGTTCGGGTTATCGATATAAACGGGAACGAAATGCTCTGAAACTTTTTCGGTGAAATCTCCTTCAGAAAAAACTTCTTTTTCGAGTCGCACGCACCAGCCGCACCAGTCCGAGCCGGAGAACGCGACAAGCAGGTCTTTGCCTTCCGTTCCCGCCTGCTTTTTTGCGGCTTCAAAATTATCCGTCCAGCCTTGCGGCGTGGAAGTTTTCTTCGGTGCGATTTCGGTGCGTGCGCTTTCGGCGGGAACGCCGGTTTTTTCTTGCGCGAACGCGGCAAACGGAACGAGCGCGAGTAGGGCGATTGCTGTGATGATTTTCATGTTTTTGTCTGTTTTTTTATAAAAATGAGGTTCGGTTTTACGGGAGAAACGCTTCGGGCTTAAGCCGCGAAAACGCGCCTCTCCCGTAACTTTCTTATTCGCCGAGATGCTTGTCGGGAATAAGGTAGTTTTTGACGTAGTCGGTAACGGATTCTTCGAGCGGGACGAGATATTGTGCGCCGCCCAAGCGTGTCAGCTTGTCGATTTTCGCCTGCGTAAAATACTGATACTGCGCGCGAAGCGATTCCGGCATGTCGATAAATTCGATTTTTTCGGGAACGCCCATCGCCGCGAAAATCGGGCGCACGAGTTCGAGCCAAGTGCGCGCCTTGCCCGCACCGACATTGACCAAGCCCGTCGCTTCCTCGTTTTGCGCAAGATGCACGGTAATCGCTGCCGCTTCTTTCGCGCCGAGAAAATCGCGCATCTGGCAGCCGTCCGCGTATTCCGGCTTGTAGCTTTTGAAAAGCTTCACGCCGCCGGTTTCCCTGATTTGGTTAAACGCGCGGAAAACCATGCTGACCATGTGCGCCTTGTGGTTTTCGTTCGGACCGAAAACGTTGAAATATTTGATGCCCGTGATTTTGTTCAGGTAGCCGTTGCGCAACGCGTGCAGGTCGAAAAGATGTTTCGAATAGCCATACATATTGAGCGGCTTGAGCGGAAGGATGTCGCCTTCGTCGTCCATGCCGTTTTCGCCGTTCCCGTAAGTCGCGGCGGAGGAGGCGTAAACGAAGCGCGCGCCGTTTCCGAGCGCGAACACGGCGAGCTTTTTCGTGTATTCGTAATTGTTGTGAATGAGGTAAGTGCAGTCTTTTTCCGTCGTTGCGGAGCAGGCTCCGAGGTGGAAAATCGTTTTAATGTCGGCAAACTGCGCGGGATCGCTTTCAAGCGCGCGGTCGAAATCCTCGTATTCCATGTATTCGGCGAATTTGAGCGGAACGAGGTTTTTGTAGCGCAAATCCGTGCCGAGCTTGTCGGTTACGAGAATGTTTGTGTGCCCGAGGGCGTTTAGGCGGGCGATGATGGCGCTTCCGATAAGCCCGGAGCCGCCGGTAACGAGGATTTTTCCTTGCGAGATATCGTGCATAACGCCGCGTAGTATAACGCGTTCCCGCGTAGGGTTGAAAGATGAAATTTTGAAAGATTTAGGAGAAAACGCGTTCTTGTGACGAAAGTCGCGGGAACGTTTTTTTTCGCGCAAAGCCGCAAAGTTTTTTTGCGGTTTATTTTTCCCACGGATGAAACAGATACTCACAGATGTCCTGATTTCTTCTTTGCGTTAAAAAGCATTCGTGAAAATTCGTGGTTATTCGTGGTTTCTTACCTCTTTTAAAACTTCGCGTCTTCGCGGCTTTGCGCGAGATTCTTTTGTGTAACTGGTGAAATTTGCGGATTTTTTTTTTCAAAACGTGCTTGACGGGCACGTTTTTTTTTTTGCGACAATCCGCACTAAGAATTGAGACAAATCGGCGGGAACGCCGCGTTTGTCTCGGTTTTTACCCACAAAATACTTTTAACACTCACAATCAAACTTAATCATTATGAAAAAATACATAACACTCGCGGCACTCCTCGCCGCCGGAACAACATTCGCTAACGCGGAAACTCTTACGACAACGTTCGGTACCGCTAATCAATCGTCCGTGGCTGATGTCGAGTTATCTGTTGAAGGATTGGAAGGTGTAACTGCCGATGTGGTTTCTTTGGTAAATAGTGCTGGGAACGTGTCTATTAAGACCGCCGGCACGGCTGGAACGGACGCCGCGATTTTTTCTCCCGATACGAATGTCGGAACCGGGGCGCCTTGGACGGCAGAATTTAAGTATACGCTGGGCGGCACGGTAGAAGTGAAAAGCTTGCAAAGCATCGGGCTTGATGTCGTCTTGTTTAACTCCTCCGGAGCTTATCAACAAGGGGGGCAGTGGGCTGCTGTATGGGAAGGATCCATTACCTTTACAGCGACGATTCTTGATGAAAACGACCTTGAACTTGGCTCGTTTGGGGGTTCGTTGATTCCGAAACAAGGTCAGGGTTCAACCCCCTTTACAGTCAGCTTGAGCAGTGCGTCTGCCGTTGATCTTAGCTCTACAGATTCTTTTACGATGAAGTTAGCTCTAACGGAAACCCTTGATAATGGAACCTTTGTCGGCTTAAAAACTATTAAGCAAGAAGTAAGCGTTGTTCCGGAGCCGTCGGCGTTCGGAATGCTTGCGGGCTTGGGCGCGTTGGCGTTGGTGGCATCGCGTCGCCGCCGCAAATAATTTCTGTAATATATTAATTCATAGATTATGGTTAGCGTTCCCGCGGCTTCGGTCGCGGGAACGTTTTTTTTCGCGCTAAGCCGCAAAGCCGCGAAGTTTTTAAAAAATAGGAAAAAAAAGAAACCGCGAATAACCACGAATTTTCACGAATGCTTTTTAACGCGAAGATGAAATCAGGACATCTGTGAGTATCTGTTTCATCCGTGGGAAAAATAAACCGCAAAAAAAACTTCGCGTCTCAGCGTCTTTGCGCGAAATAAGAAAATAAAGAGCCACGGAAGGCGATGGCTTTACACGAAAATACTTCGTGAAAATTCGCGTCTATTCGTGGTTTTTTATTTTTCGGCGAGGAGGAACCGGCGCAGTCTTTCCGCGCGTTCCGGCGTAAGACCGAGCGCGTCTCTCAAAAAGCGTTCCCGCGTTCCCCAGTCGTTGTTTATTTCATTTAAGGCGGCGTCTAAAAACTGAGGGAAAACGGTCAGCAACACGTCCAAGGTTTCTGCGGGAACGATTTCGAGAAAGCGGTGCACGGAACGCTCGGTGCGCGGAATCGTATTTTTTTGAGAGAGCAAAAAATCCGCCCGAATATCAGCGTCGGAAACGCCGAGCGCGGAGTAAATCATCGCGGCGGCAAAGCCGGTGCGGTCTTTCCCGCCGGTGCAATGGAAGACGAGCGGGAAATTCTTCTCATCATTAAAAAGTTCAAAAAAATCCCGAAAAGCTTCACAGCGTTCCCGCGCGAACGAGCGGTTTGCCGCCTCCATCAGCGCAAGCGCGCCTTGCGGCGTGAGCCCGGGCGTGAGCCGTTCTTCGAAATAGCCTTCCGGTGTGTCTTTGAAAACAGGCAGGCGAATTTGCCGGACGTTCCCGCGTTCGTAACGCGTCGGGTTTCTGCGCTGTTCGCCGGGAGAGCGGAAATCGACGATGGTGCGTATGCCGAGCCTGTCCAATACGGCTTCGCCTTCCGGTGTGATTTTATCAAGTTTCGCGCTTCGAAAAACGAGTCCCCGGCGCACGCGTTTTCCGTTTTCGCCGATAAGTCCGCCGAGGTCGCGAAAATTTTTTACGCCGGGAACGTCGATTTCTCTGTTTGCGGGAACGCTCATTTTCGCACGAGAACGGCGATGTTTTCGATGTGGCGCGTTTGCGGGAACAAGTCGAAGGGCTGGACTTCCTCAAGCGCGTATTTCCCGCTTGCGAGAATCATCTGCAGGTCGCGCGCCTGCGTGTCCGGACCGCAGGAAACGTAAACGACGCGGCGCGGCGCGAACGCGAGCAGCTGCGAGATAAACGCTTCGTCGCAACCTTTGCGCGGCGGGTCGATGATGAGCGCGGTTTCGTCCGGCGAAAACGGCACTTTCGCGAAAATAATTTCCGAGGAGCCCGCCGTAAATTCGCAGTTGCTCAGCCCGTTGGATTTTGCGTTCTCGCGTGCTTTAACAACGGCGTCTTCGCTGACTTCCACGCCGAGCACTTTTTCAAAATACTTCGCGGCGGAAAGCGCGAAAAGACCGCTCCCGCAATATGTATCTACAAGATATTTACACTCGCCGTTCCCGCGCGCGGCGCGCACGCCGAAGTCGACAAATTCCGGAAGAATAAACGGATTGTTTTGGAAAAAATCTCCGGCAACGAATTTTAAAACCAAATCGCCGACGCGCTCGGAAACAGGCGCTTTGTGGTCGGTCGCGATTCCTTCGAGCGTTTCGCGAATGAGCATTGTTACGCCGCGACGAAATTCCCCTCGGGCGGCGCGGGAACGCATTTGCTCGCGCAGGCGCGGGAGCGCGGCGTTGACGGCGTCGGTCGCGATCGGGCAGGCGGGCACATCGACGATGCGGCGCGACGTTCCCGCGGCGAGAAAGCCGATGGGAAAATCCTTTTCGCCTTGGCGCGGACGTTCGAAGTGCGGCGTGATTTTCGAGCGGTAGCCGTATTGCTTCGGCGAGCCGCGGCAGGGATTGACCGGAAACGAAATTTTTCCGAGACGTTCGAGCAAATCCGAAACCTGTTGCGTTTTCCAGGCAAGTTGTCCTTCGTAATTAAAATTTTGATACTGGCATCCGCCGCAGGTGCCGAAAAGCGGGCAACGCGGCTCGACGCGTTCTCTCGCGGGAACGAGAACTTCAACCAAATCCGCGCGGGAAAAATTTTTCGCGTTGTGCCAGATGCGCGCGCGAATGCGTTCGCCCGGAAGCGCGCCGGGAACGAAAATGACCCAGCCGCCATGCCGCGCGACGCCTTCGCCGAGGTTGGTCAGCGTCGCGATTTCGAGCTCCAATTCCTGATGATAGGCGAACGGTTCCGGCTTAAATTTCGCGGGAACGCGCGCGGCTTTATTTTGAAAATCCGTTTTCATGAAAGTTTTGAAAACTTTCAGTTGTTACCCGGCTTAGGAGCCCGGATGCGTGGCGGGAATGGCGGCAAGTTCCGGCGGGAGCGCGTCCGGCTGATACGTCGGGAACGAAAGTTCGAGCAACGAAACTGCCGGCATGGGAAGCGTGGCATTTCCGGCGGAGCGATCCACGAGCATCGCGCAGGCAACGGGAACGCCGCCCCACGCTTTGATGATGTCTGCGCATTCAATGACGCGCCCGCCGCGAGTTACGACGTCTTCCGCGACGAGGATTTTTTCGCCCGGCGCGATTTTAAAATTGCGGCGCAAAACGAGTTTGTTGTCTTCTTTTTCCGCAAAAATGAAGCGCACGCCGAGCTGGCGGGCGATTTCCTGTCCGACGACCAAGCCGCCCATCGCGGGGGCGAGCACGGTCTCGATGCCGAGGTTTTTCAGTTTCGGCAAAAGGAGTTCGACGAGGCGGGAAACTTTGTCCATGTATTGGCAAACCTGCGCGCATTGAAAATAGTTTGCGCTGTGTAAGCCGCTACGCAGGATAAAATGCCCGGAAAGGAGTGCTTTGCTTTCTTTGAAAATATTGAGGACTTCGTTTTGGATTTCAGAGTTCATAATGGCGGGAAGTATGCGCGTTTGTGAGTTTTTCCTCAAATTGAAATTACTCGGCGAAAAAAAAGCGCGGACGCTCGGAAAGATCCGTTCTCGATTCCGTTTTTGAAAAACCGCATTCGGCGGCGATGCGCGCGAGTGCGTCGTGTTGCGCGATTCCGGTTTCGAACGCGACGAAGCCGCCGGAAGAAAGGCGTTCCCGCGCGCCGCGAAGAATTTTTTCGAGGTCGGCGAGCCCGGCATTGTCGGCGACGAGTGCGAAAAGCGGTTCGTGGTCGCGGACTTCCGGTTGGGCGCATTCCCATTCGTCTTGGGTGAGGTAGGGCGGGTTGGAAACGATGGCGTCAAACGTTCCCGTTACGTTTTCAAACCAGTCGCTTCGGAGAAAGCGGACGGAGGAAATTCCGAGCGCGGAAGCGTTTTCCCCGGCGAGTGCGAGCGCGTCGGCGGATTTGTCGACGGCGACGACTTCGGTTTCCGGGCGCTCGGCGGCGACGGAAAGCGCGATGGCGCCCGTTCCCGTGCCGAGGTCGAGAACGCGGGCGGGCGTTCCCGCAGGGCGCAAGGTGTTTAGTTTTTCGAGAACGAATCCGACGAGTTCTTCCGTTTCCGGGCGCGGAATGAGCGCGCGCGGGTCGCATTTGAGCGTGAGCGTGCGGAAGTCCGTATCGCCCACAATGTATTGCACGGGCTCGCGTCGCGCACGGCGTAGAATGCGTTCCCGCAAAGTGTCGACCTGCGCTTGCGTGAGCGGGCGTTCGAATTGCAAATACAAATCAAGGCGCCGGCAATGTAGCGTTCCCGCGAAAATCAGCTCGCTTTGAAGGCGCGCATTATCGATTCCTTTTTTCGCTAAAAAATCGGTGCTTTTTTTGAGCAGTTCGAGAAGGGAATTCATAACGAAAATTTTTACGGGAAACGGGATTTTTCACGACAAAAAAAAGGCGGCTGCATTTTGCAACCGCCGTGATTGAAAGCTGTTTACTTAAAAATTATTCGCCGTAAACGGTGCATTCGTAGGTCCCGACGAGACCGAGAATGTTATTCGCCTTCCAGTCCACGAAGTGAACTTTCGTGATGTTGCCGTTTTTCATCGCGGCGGCGATAGAAGCGTCACCCTGTGCGATAAGAGCGAGAACGTCTTTGCATTGGGATTTGCCGACTTTGAGAGCGTCGACTTTCGCATTGGCGTCGGCGAGCGCGATCGGGAGGGAGATATCCGTGAGGAGAGCTCCTTTGGGCGTATAGCTGGCGCAACCGGAAGCGATGGCGGCGACGAGAGCGGCAATCGTAAGCGTAATGTATTTTTTCATTGGAAGATATGTATGTTGGAGGGTTCAGGTTCGAAAAACAAATGAAATTGCTTTCCGAAGCGGCTTCGAAGATAGCAGAAAACAGGTTTGCCGCAAAGTGATTTTTGCGGGAACGCACAAAATAAGAGTTGCAAGAGTTGAATGAGGCGAAAATATTTTGCTCATGAAAAAATATTTTTGGGCTTTTTCTCTTTTATCGGTTTTTAATTTCGGATGCATCGGTCCGGGTTTGTCTTCGGAAGTTTCCAGAGAAGAGGCTCTAAGGCTTTATGACGGCGGGGTTTTTGAGGAGGTTTGGCTTGAACGCTTGGACACGATTTCCCGGATTTTGCCGATGCCGAATACAAAATCCGTGCAGCTTGCGGACGGTTTCCTTTTTTACGAGACAGAAATGCACGACGGAGAAATTTGGGTCGCAAATATCATTCCGCCTGCGGACGCGCCGGAATCGTTGAAAAATTTGGCGAAATCTTTACGGAAATCTCCTCTGCCGCCAATCGAGCTTGTGCTGAGCGGGAACGCTTTGACTCGAAACGGCGTTCCCGCAGATGAAGCCGCGTTGCGGAGCTTGGCGGAAAACAATGCGAAACTTCCGCCTTCGCAACGTGCCGAGATTAAAATTTCCGTGAAGGCGGATGTTCTCGCCGCCGATTTGTCCGTCGCGCTTGAGATGCTGAAAAAATGCGGGCTTGCGGACGTGAACGTCGTTTATCTGCCGGCGCATTAACGCGGATTTAGCGTTCGCCGGAAGCGAATTTCGGCTCCACTTTCATTACGGACTTTAGGCGGCGGCAAATGTCTTTTTCGAGTTGCGCCCAGGTGCGCCCGCCGAGAAGTTCTTCGTTCGCCTGTTCGAAACTACCGCCGTTTTGAAGCACGGCGAGATATTTTTTGATGCGGGCGGCGTCGCGCTTGCCGTCGAGATGAAAGAAATAATAGACGAGAAGCGCGGAAACGCCGTAGCCGATTTGAACGGAATCGCTTCCCACGAAAAGTCCTTTGTAGTTGAGAAATTCTTGGAGCGACATGCCGACTTGCGGCTGTTTTCCGATGGCGCGTCCGCCGCCGCCTTTTTCGCCGTATCCGGCAACAAATTTTGAAATCGGAGTTTTATTTCCGCTGAAACGCACCTGCCCGTTCCCGTCGTAAGAAAGTCCGACGTATTCGGCGAGCCCTTCGACAAACCAAGTCGGATACGTGTAGGAGCCGATCGACATGTGGTGCGTGATTTCGTGCGCGAGCGTGTGTCCGTTGACGCGCTTGCCGCCTTTAACGTAGCGGTTTCCGCGCTTTTCCAGCCCGAGCGAGGCGAACGGCACCAAAACGCGCCCCGAGGCAAGCCCGGCGTTGGTGCCGATGAAGACGCCGGCGGAGCCTTCGAGCGCTCCCGCCGCGAGATAATCTTCGTAAGTTCTGAAAAGAAACGCGTTGAACTTTCCTTTTTCGCAAACTTGGAAATGATTGCAGGGAGAATTAATCGGGAGAGCGAGGTTGGCGGCGTAAGTGCCTTCAAAAATGCGCGCAATTTCTTTGATTGCACCAAGCGCAATCGGTGCGTTGGATGTGAAACGGAAATGTTGCGTCTCGTAAATCCATGTGTCCGGACCGTCCTGAACCGTGCGCGCCGGGAGCATGTCGGGAATGCGGGTGAGCGTCGGCCACGCCGCCGAAAAATTTTCGCCGGGCAGGTTTTCCTTGCCGTCGTAGAGTTCGTTTTCCGTGTCGTCGGCGACGATGACTTTTGTGTTTGTTTTTTTGCTTTTCGGCGCGGCGTTTGCCGGAATTGTTGCAAGCGTTCCCGTTGCGAAAAGGGCGAGCAACAAAAGTATTTTTTGAAAAATATTCATCTGCGGCTAAAAACAAACTGGAATATGCCGATTTTTCCAAACAAAAAAGCGTTCCCGCAGAGCCGGCATTTGCCGTGCGGGAACGCTTTTTGCAAAAGCTAACGGAGAATTACGCTTCGCGAGCTTGTTCTTTAACCTTGGTCGCGCTTTTACCGAGGCGGCTACGGAGGTAGAACAAACGGGCTTTCATCGGAACGGACTTGCGTTCGACTTCGATTTTGACCACGTTCGGGCTGTTCACCGGGAAAACGCGCTCAACGCCTTCGCCGTAGGAAATGCGGCGAACCGTGAAAGCTTCCTGGATTCCCGAACCCTTGTGGCTGATTACGATGCCGGAGAAGATCTGGATACGTTCTTTGTCGCCTTCGCGAACTTTCGTGTGAACGCGAACACCGTCGCCGACGCGGAAATTCGTGCGGTCGGTCTTAATCTGGGCTTGTGTAAGCGAATTGATTAATTGCTGGCTCATAACTGGTTGTTTTCTTTTGAAATTAATAAATCCGGGCGACGTGCCTTCGTCTTAAGAATCTGCTGTTCCCGCCGCCAACGTTGAATTTCAGCGTGGTTCCCCGAGAGGAGAACGGGCGGAACGGGCATCTCGCGAAAGACTTCCGGGCGCGTAAACTGCGGAAAGGACAACAGCTTGTCATTGAAGCTGTCGCTCGTCAAGGAATTTTCTTCACCTAAAACGCCGGGAATCTGGCGAGCGAGGCAGTCGACAAGGACGGCGGCGGCAATCGTGCCGTTGGTCAACACGTAGTCTCCGATGGAAATTTCGCGCGTAACGAGCGCGTCGCGTATGCGTTGGTCGATTCCTTCGTAGTGCCCGCTAAGCAGAATCAAGCGTTTTTGTGCGGAAAGTTCGCGCGCGATATCGTTCGTGAGCGGTTCTCCGTCCGGACAGAGGTAAATGACGGGCGTTCCCGCGTCTTCCGGAGCGTTCCCGCGCAGGCTTTCAATTGCATCGAAAACGGGTTGCGGGGTCATCAGCATTCCTGCTCCGCCGCCGAACGGACGGTCGTCCACTCGCTTGTGTTTGTCTGTCGACCAATCGCGAATGTTGTGCAGGCGAATGTCCAAAATGCCGTTTTTTACGGCGCGCCCGAGGATGCTTTCGGAGAAAAATCCCGAAACCATTTCCGGAAAGAGGGTGAGAATATCGATTTGCACGGGCGAAAGAGCGAAAAAGAGGAAAAGAAAAACGGCGCTTCCTTACACGGGAACGCCGTTTTTTCAAAGGCTCGTAGGGAAATTACGCTGCCGGAGCGGCGGCTGCTTCCTTGCGGGCGCGCTTAATCAGCGAGCGAGCCGTGTCGGACGGCTGAGCACCGCACTTGATCCAGTAGTCAGCGCGAGCGAGGTCGAGCGTCAGGCCGATAGCCTTGCCTTTCGGCGAAGGATTGTAGGTGCCGAGGATTTCAACGAAACGTCCGTCGCGGCGAGCCGTGTTTTCGCAAACGGCGATACGATAAATCGGAGCGTGGATTGAACCGTGGCGTTGCAGTCTGATACGAAGCATTTTTGTCTGTCTTTGTTAAATTTGAAATTGGAATGACGCATTAAACTTTTTTGCATTCGAGTTGTCAATACCCAAAAAACGTTCCCGCTCGCGGCGTTTCTGCTTGGTGTCCGGGCTTTGTTTTTTTTCAAGAAAAGGAAATGTCTCAAGGTATTTGAAAAAGAGTGCGGAAGTGGGCTACTGTTTTTGCGTTCCCGTGAGCGTTGTTTGCGCTTTTTGATTTCTAATTTTTTTTCATGACGACATCTCCGGCGGAAAATGCGTGTGTCGTGCCGTCGTCGCCCAGAATTTTGATTCTGCCTTGCTCGTCGATTCCGTCGGCGATGCCGCAGATTTCTTCATCGGCGAAAGTTGCGACGACGCGTTGCCCGAAGAGGCAGTCGTATTCTTTCCAAGCTTCGGCGAGAATTTTTTGGTGCGTTCCCGAGAGAAATTCCGTGTAAGCGGTTTCGAGTGTGAGTAAAAGAGCTGCGCAAACGGCGTTTACGTCGAGCGCGTTCCCGCCGAGTTCCCGGGAAAGCGAGGTCGTGCTGTTTTTCAGTTCGTGCGGAAGTTCGCTTTCGCGGAGGTTTACATTGAGCCCGATTCCGAAAATGATGCCGTGCACGTGCGCGGTCGTTATATGCGCTTCGGTGAGCATTCCCGCCATTTTTTTTCCTCGGCAAAAAATGTCGTTGGGCCATTTTACCAGTGCGGGAACGTCGAAGTTTTTTCGTAGCATTCGGGCGACGGCGACGCCGAGCCAAAGCGTGAAATTCGTGAGTTTTTCCGGCGAAAGTTTTTCCGGGCGAAAGGCGAGCGAGAGCAAAATGTTTCCGGGGCGGCTTTCCCAGCGGCGTCCGGGAAGGCGTCCGCGCCCGGCGGTTTGCGAGTTGGCGCAAATTGCAAAGTCGTGCGGCGGCGTTCCCGAAGCGAGCATTTTCGCGGCATCCGCGTTCGTGCTTTGCGTTTCTTCGATGCAGAAAATGCGGAGCTTTGAGCCGATTTTTTTCTGGAAATCGGCGAGCGTTCCCGCGTCGATTTTTCCCGGGAAACTCATAAGCAAAGTCGATGCGGCGGGCTTTTTTTAAATAAGCCCGAGTTCCATTTTTCCTTCTTCGGAAATCATGTCCTGCGTCCACGGCGGTTCCCAAACGATTTCGACTCGGGCTTCGTGGACGCCGGGGACGGCAAGCGCGCGGTTGCGCACGTCTTCGGCAATGACGGGACCCATGCCGCAACCGGGTGCCGTCAGCGACATGGCGATTTGCGCACACCAGCGGTCGTCGCCGAGCGGAAGCACTTCAAGCTTGTAAATAAGTCCGAGATTTACGACATCGACGGGGATTTCCGGGTCGTAAACATTGTGGAGCTGAGTCCAAATTTCTTCAGAATCGGGTTTGCCGACATGCCCCGGATGCTCCGCCGTGCCGAAAGAGCCGTAAGCGTTTGTTTCGCCTTTGGCGAGTGCGGCGGTTTCGGGGGCAGGCTCGTCGAGAGCATCGTGGTCTTTTCCTAAAATACGAAACATGCCGACATCGCAGACGACGGTGAAATTTCCGCCTAAGCGATGCGTGATATTAACTTGCGTTCCCGCAGGCAGGAGGGCGGGGTCTCCGGAAGGGATAACGGTCGCATCGACGTCGCGCTTCAAAATTCTATCATTAGACTGACTAATCATAAGACTTTCCCGCAAGTGTGAGGGGCGAACTCAAAAGAGTGAAGCGAAATTTTTTCCCGGGAAACGGTATTAAATGCGCAAGGAAAACCAAATGATGAGCGCGGCGTTTGCAAGAATCATCGAACCGAAGCCGAGTCCGACGTATTTGCGGAACGCCCCGCGCCCGATGAAAAACGCGATGCCGAGCTTTACAAGCGTATTGGAAAGCACCCCGACGAGCACGCCGAGCGTTGCAAGCGGGAACGCAAGTCCCGTTCCTGCCGCCTGATTGGAAAGCGACATGACGACCGCCGCCGTGTCCGGAATCCCGGAAATGAAGCTTACGGCAAAAAATCCCGTTCCCGCCACGTCTCCGGTTTTTTCGATAAGAAAAACGATTGCGGCGTAAAGCAACCCGAATTTTAACGCGGACGCAAGGTCGAGCGGATTTTTGATGACGGGAACGCGCCCCTCCGCTTTTGCGCTGTGCCTGAACGCGACCACGGCACAGGCGCCAAGCCCGGCGAGCATCAGCACAAACCACGGAATCAGCATAAAATAGCCGAGAGCGACATTCAGCACAAACATCAGCACGACTAAGCGCACCACCATGGAAAGCTGTGCCAGCATAATCGCCACGGCAAAAGAGCCGCCGTCTTCCGGCTCCTTAACGCTTCGGCGGCTAAAGGAAAGCGTAACCGCCGTGCTCGAAGCAAGCCCGCCGATGAGCCCCGTGACGGCGGCTCCGGCGTTTGCGCCAAGCCAGCGCATCGCGATGTAGCCGACAAAATTGACGCCCGTTATCAGCACGACCATCAGCCAGGTAGAATACGGATTGATAACGCCCCAAAGCGTTTGGTCGGGAACGAGCGGAAGCAAAATTCCCGTAAGGCAGGCAAACTGAAGCCCGGCGCGAATGTCCGTTCCCGTGACGGACGCGCTCCATTTGTCCGTCCAGGTTCGCGAACCGATGGTTACGGCGATAACGATTGCGAGCATGACGGCGTATTGTGCCTGTTTCAGCCCCATCAGAATCCCGACGGAAAACATGGCGAGAGAAGCCGCCGCCGTCGTCAGCCCGAAGCTCGCTTCGTAGGAAGACTGATCCGATTCTCGAATACGCTTTTTCCCGCGCACCAAAAAAGCGGTGGAAAAAATTCCCAAAAGGCAAAGCGTGGCGACGACAAAATTTTTGATGCCGAGTTTTTCAAATTGAATGGCGACAAATCCGAGCACCGCCCAAAGCGCGAATGTGCGCATTCCCGCCGTCGTTGTTCCGCGGCGTTGGCGAACGATGCCGACCAAGCCCCCGAGGCACGCTGTTGCGAGCAACGTCCAGCCGAGTTCCGTGATGGGGAGTTCTTCGAGTAAGAAAGGGTTGGGCATGCCGCAATTTTCCGAAAAAAAATGCGTTCCCGCAAATAGAAATTTAGCGAACGCGACGCGGTCGCTAAATGTTTAAAAGCAGAGAAGCTGAAAAGTTTAATCGGCTTCGCCGAGAGTTTTACTTTTATAAAATAAAAAGGATTCTTTTCTTTGTTTTGCTTGCGAAACAACTAAACTTCTAAGCTCTTAAGCTTTTCAGCATTTGTTGCTCGAAACGAGCAACAAATTTCAATTTGCGGGACGCGCGGGAACGCTGTTTCATATAAAATCGTATGAAAGCAAAAGCCCTTGTTTATAACGAAACCGGAAAACCGCTCGAAGTTTTAACTCTGCAGGAAATCGACGTTCCCGCGCCGCGCGCCGACGAAGTTACAATCGCGCTCGAAATGGCAGTCGTTCATCCGTCCGACATGGGAATGATCGGCGGAACTTACGGTCGCTTGCGCGAACTTCCCGCCGTCGCCGGGCGCGAGGGCGTAGGGCGCATTTCCGCCGTCGGCGAAAATGTTAAAAATCTCGCCGTGGGCGACCGCGTGCGCATGCCGGAGGACGCCGGCGTTTGGCGCGAAGCGATTACCGTTCCCGCCGACGAAGTCGAAAAAGTGCCGGCGGACGTTCCCGCCGAACTCGCGTCGATGGCGTTTATCAACCCGATGACGGTTTGGCGCATTCTTCACGATTTTGTCGAACTCAAGCCCGGCGATTGGGTGTTGCAGAACGCGGGAAGTTCCGCGCTCGGGCAATGCCTTGTGCAAATGGCGCACGCGCTCGGTTTGAAAACCGTTTCGATGGTGCGCAATGTTGAAAAATGGGAACCGGTTTTGAAAAATCTCGGCGCCGATGCCGTTTTGCCGGAAGAAAAAGATTCGATTAAAAAAATCGCGGAAATCGTCGGCGGGAAGGCGAATTTGCCGAAGCTCGCGCTCAATTCCATCGGCGGCGAAAGCGCGGCGCGCCTCACGCGCATGGTCGGCTTTGCGGGAACGATAGTTACGTTTGGCGGAATGACCGGCGATTTGATTCGCTTCCCCACGCGCGAATTTATTTTCAACGATTTGCGCCTGCGCGGATTTTGGATGGACCGCTGGAATCGCGCGGCTTCCGCCGAAGCGAAAGCGGAAATGGCGGACAAAATTTTCGCCATGATGCGTGACGGAAAGCTCAACATGGCCGTCGATGCCGTGTATTCACTCGATGAATACAAATCCGCGATCGCGCGCGCGCTCGAAGGCGGGCGTAACGGCAAAGTGTTGTTTAAGGCGTAGCTTTTCCCGCCCATAAAACACCCGTATCTATGCCGCACACTTTTTTTCTTTTCGCGTTGCGTTCCCGGGGGTAAATTCGGGAACGCTTTTTTTGCTATGCCTCCGAAGAAAAATAATACAGTTTCCGTTGTTGTTTTTGCCGTTCTCGCCGTTCTTTGGGGGGTGGAGATTATATTTTTTTACGAGAGTTTAGATCGTGCGCAGGAGGAACGGGATCGTTTGGTGGAGCAGGAACGCGTGAAGGCGGAGGAGCGCGCGCAGTTTGAGCGCCGGGCGGAAGAGTTGCGCGAATATACGGACAGGATGATTAAGGATCCGGATTTCGTCGGTGCCGAGGCGCGGGAAATTACGGGTGGCGCAGTCGAGGGAGAAGTGGTGATTCGTCCTGACGGAGTCTGACTTTTTATGGCGGACGATTTTTTTCTGTTGCGTGTGCGGGCGGTTCCGAATGCGAAAAAAACGCAATTCGCGGGAACGCTCGGTGATGCCGTAAAAATCAAGGTTCAGGCGGTGCCGGAGGGCGGGCGGGCAAACGCGGAGCTCGCGGCTTTTTTGGCGGGAACGCTATCGCTTCCCAAGCGGGCGGTTTCTGTGGTTTCCGGAGAAACTTCCCGCGACAAAATTTTGCGGGTGGAGGGCTGTTCGCGGACGCGCGCGGAGGCTGTGTTCGGTTTTGCTTTGCCGGAAAACGGGCGCAAGTGAGGGTTTTTTGATGATAAACAAAGTTAGAAAAATCGTTTACTTACTTGTATTCGTGCTTGCCGCCGGATTTTGGGGCGTCGGATTTTCGGGTGCGCGGGCGCAGGAAAAGGCTGTTTCCGGTGAGGACGGGACGGCGGGAACGGTAAGCGTGAGCTCGGCGGAAGCGTTTGCGGATTCTGTCGGCTCTTTGTGGGGAGCACCTGTGCGCAAATTGCTTTCCGCGTGGCAGGCGCGTTGGGAGCTTGCGGAGGCGACGGCTTCCGGCGGGCGCACGGTGGCGTCGGCTTATTGGGCGGGAAGAAAAATTTTCGGTGTCGGCGCGGAGCAGGTTAAGGTTGAGTCCGAAAAAGGCGTTCCCGTGCGTGTCGAAATAATGTTTTTCAACAAAGGGGATTCTACTTCACGGGCGGGGATGGGATACGGAAGTGAAGCGCAGGCTTCGCAAAAAGTGGAGTTTTCCGAAAGCGCGTGGCGGGATTGCCTGGAACGGGTAATGGTTGCGCTTGAGTCGTTAGGAGAAAAGCGGAGATGTTCAATCGGCGCGGGAAAATTGCGCCGTAGGGCGGAGGCGTGGAAGCGCGGTGAAACGGTTTTTGTTTTAGATGCGCAGAGGAATGAATTTGTCCGTGTTTTTGTCGTGCCCGTTTCGCGATTCGGAGAATTGACAACTTCGGTCGCAGAGCGCGCAAAATCCGGCGGGAAACTTTCCCTGAATTTGGAAAAACGGAAAAACGGAGATGTGCTCATCTCCAACATTCCCATGGTGAACCAGGGGCAGAAAGGCTACTGCGTTCCCGCGACCGTGGAGCGCGTGTTGCGTTATTACGGTATCGACGATTTGGATATGCATAAAATCGCAGAGCTCGCGGGAACGGGTGTCGGCGGCGGAACTTCGCTTTCGTCTACGGTGCGAGGTTTGGCGCCTGTTGTGAAAAAGAATAAGCTGGCGTTTTCTTCTCAGAAATTAAGTTTGTCGAAGGTGCGCCAATCCGTGGATCGAGGCGTGCCGCTGATTTGGGCGATGTATAGCACGCCGGAATACGAGGACCGGATGACCGCGCAGACCTCGGAAAGGGCGGCTGCCGCCGGCGTTCCCGCCTGGGCAAAGCACTTAAACGCAATGGAGGATTTGGAATTTTCTCCGGAGGAGGCTCGAAAATCGGCTCATGTGTGCCTGATTATCGGCTACAACATGAAAACAAAAGAATTGTGCGTGTCTAATTCGTGGGGAGATTTTGCGAAAGAACACTGGGTGCGCTTCAAGGATGCCGAACTCGTTTCGCAGGGAAATCAGGTTTGGCTTTTGAAATAAAGAAAAAAAGAATTAAAAAAAAAAGACTTGCCAATGTCGGAAAAAAGTAAGATACTTGCTCTTACTTCTTTTACGGGGGTATAGCTCAGTTGGTTAGAGCGTTTGCATGACACGCAAAAGGTCGCAGATTCGACTTCTGCTACTCCCACCATTCCTTTTTGTGCGGCTATCGTTCAGTGGTAGGACCCCACTCTTCCAAAGTGGTGACACCAGTTCGAATCTGGTTAGCCGCACCAATTTTTTTATAGGAGAGATGGCTGAGTGGCTGAAGGCAGCGGTTTGCTAAATCGTCGTAGGTGTCACAACCTACCGGGGGTTCGAATCCCCCTCTCTCCGCCACTATAAAATTGCCTGCAAACCTGATAAATAAAGGGTTTGCGGGCTTTTTTTTGTATATATTACAAATTGTGAATAAATAGGCAAAAAGGGGCGTTTTTAGCCATATGGTTTTAGACTTTCGCTAGACCGCTTAAAACCCGCGCTGTTGTAGGCTTCTTTTACTTATCAGTTATCCGTTTTCAGCTATTAGCTAATAGTTAGCTTTCCGGTTCGTTTTTTGAGTGTGTTTCTCTTTTTATTTTTCTTTCTTTTCGTTTCGTGATTAAAAAGACGCATGAAAATTTTATTGAACGGATACAAGGGGCGCATGGGGCAGGCGATTATCGCCGCCGCGCAGAGTGCGGGAGCGGAGATTGTCTCGAAGTGTGATATCGGTGAAGTGTTCACGCCGGCGGCTGTTGCCGCGTGTGATGTTGCCGTTGATTTTTCTTTTCACGAAGTAACTCCGGCGTTGGCGGAGGCTTGTGCGGATGCCGGAAAGCCTCTCGTTATCGGCACCACCGGGCATACGGCGGAAGAGCGTTCCCGCATTGAAGCGGCAGCGAAAAAAATCCCGATCGTCTGGGCGGGAAATTATTCCGTCGGCGTAAATGTGCTCAATTGGCTTGTCGGCAAGGCGGCAAAGCTCCTTGATTCGTCGTTTGAAATTGAAGTTGTCGAAATGCATCACCGTCACAAAAAAGACGCGCCTTCGGGAACGGCGGAAAAGTTGCTTGCGGTGGTTGAAGCGGCGCGCGGCGCGGACAAATCGGCGGAGCGTCACGGGCGTTCCGGCTTGGTCGGGGAGCGTTCCCGCAGCGAAATCGGAGTGCATGCATTGCGCGGCGGGAGCGTTGTCGGCGATCACACGGTGATTTTTGCGGGCGAGGGCGAGCGCGTGGAACTCACGCACAAGGCGGAATCGCGTGCGATTTTTGCCAACGGAGCCGTTCACGCGGCGAGCTGGGTTGTCGGCAAAGCTCCGGCGATTTACGGCATGGATGCCGTCCTCGGTTTGGAATAAGGCGACGGCATTCGGGATCGGGGAGTGAAAAAAAACGGAAACGGGGCGCGAGTCGGCAGAGTCGCGCCTTGCCTCCGATTTTCCGCTCTTAATTATAAATTTCTGATTCTTCCTTTTTGACAATATGCCGAGTTTTTCGGAGAATCATCGGGAAAAGCGATGATTTTTAAGACAAAATTTTTCTTTCTTGCGGCGTTAATTTTTGCCGTTTTTTCCGTTCCCGCGTATTCCCAGCAGATTTCTCAAGCAAAGCTTGCCGGCTTGCTCGAAGACGTTGCGGCTCTCCGAAGCGAAGTTGCGCGCCTGCGGACGGAGCTGGAGGAATTGCGAGCGGAAAATGCTCGGCTTTTGCAACTTGCGGAAAAAAAAGTAAATCCGGCGGACGATGTTTCGGCAAAAGTCGCTTCGTTGCGTGCGGAAATGCGTGAAGCAAGCGCTGTTCAACGCCGTGAAATTACGGCGGAAACGGACGAAAAAATTAAGACGCTCGGCAAGGAAGTGAACCGTGCATTGGCGGATTTATCGCGTAGCGTAAACGCGGTCTCGGCGGGAACGTCGGGCGCAGAGCCGATTGCCAAGCCGAAGGATTTTCCGGAAAGCGGAATCGAATACACAGTAAAAGCCGGAGACACGCTCGGAAAAATTATTTCCAAAAACAGGTCGAAGCAAAGCTGGATTCTCTACGCGAACCCGGGCTTGGACCCGAACAAAATTTTCCCGGGGCAGGTTCTTTTTGTTCCGCAAAAAAATTGATTTCCTTTAATTTAAGAAGATGGCACAGCAGAAAAAAAACAGCGGACTGGGGCGCGGGCTCGGTTCTTTGATTTCTAATTCGATGGTGGCGCAGGCGAAAACTGCCTCGTTTAACCGCAAGGGAAAAAACGTTCCCGCGCAGGCGAAAAAGCCGGTAACTCCGATCGAGAAAAAAGCGACAGCCGTGCCGATTAAAACGCCGACGAAGCCGACGGTAAAAACTTCGGTGCAACAACCGGCATCGGAGAAAAAACCGCCGGAAAACGTTCCCGCGCCGGCTCCGCAGCAGACGCCGCCTCCGCCCCCCGTTACCGCGCCGAGCCCGCTCCCGTTTCGCGAGATTTCCGTTACGGCAATCGTTCCCGCGCCGCATCAGTCGCGCAAAACCTTTGATGATGCGGCATTGCGTGAGCTCGCGGATTCCATTCGCGCGGAAGGGCTTTTGCAACCGATTGTTGTGCGCGAAATTGCCGACGGGCAGTTTGAGCTGATCGCCGGAGAGCGCCGTTGGCGTGCGTTCCAAATTTTGAAGCTGAAAATGATTCCGGCGCGCGTCGTGAAAGCGAGCGATGCTTCGAGTGCGGCGATGACACTCATCGAAAATTTGCAACGTGCCGATTTGAATCCCATTGAAGAAGCACTCGGGCTCGGAAGCCTGATGCGGGATTTCAATCTTACGCAGGAAGCGGTTTCCGAGCGCGTCGGTAAGGCCCGCTCGTCCATCGCCAATATGTTGCGCCTGCTTTCGCTGGAGCCGGAAATCCAAGGCTTTATCGCGACGGGAATGCTTTCCGTCGGGCATGCGAAAGTTTTGCTCGGGATTGAAGATAAAGCGCAACAGCTTGTGCTTGCGCGCCGTTTTGTCGAAACGCAGTGTAGCGTGCGCGTGGCGGAAGATTTGGCAAAACGCATGAAGGAAGGCAAATTCACGGGAACGCCGACGACTGCCGAACCGGTAATCCGCCAGATTTCCGAGGAAATTTTCCGTATTGAAAAAACGTTGTGCTCATTTTTCCACACGAAAGTTTTGGTCAAACACGGAAAAAAATCCGGAAAAATTTTGATTGAATATCGCGGGAACGATGAGCTTGCGCGCCTGCTCGAATGCTTCGGCGTGAAGGAAAACTGAAAAGCTGCGCCGGAAATCGAAAGTTAAAAATGCGCCGGGCGAATTGCTCCGGTTTTCGCTTCCCGATTTCCGGTTTTTTTTATTCTTAAATTTTTTATATAGAAAACGAAAATGTCTCAGCGAACGACACGCATCAACGAATTGCTCCGCCACGAAATCAGCGACCAACTTCACAATCGCTGGCGCAGCGAAAGCGTGCGCATCACGATTACCGCCGTGGATATTTCTCCGGATTTGCGCGATGCGCGTATTTATTATGCCGTGCTCGGCGGACACGAGGAAAAAGCCGCCGCGCGCCGTTTGCTCGAGCGCGTGACCAAAACCCTGCGCATGGAAGTTTCCAAACGCGTGATTTTAAAATACACGCCGGCGTATCGCTTCATCGAAGATCTCGGCGCGGAGCAGGGCGTTTCGTTGCTCAACCGCCTCGACGAAATCGCCGCCGAAGACGCGGCGCGCGACGCCCGCTACGGAACGCATTCCGACGAGTAGCCAAGCCAACCGGTCGGTCGAAAAATCGCGGGTATTTTATTCGCGGTTTTTTGTTGACGAAAAATTTAAAACTACTAATTTAGGCGAAATTATTTTTTTTATGAACAAAAACAAAGCCATTTTATTCGCGGCTGCGAAAATGATGATGCCGATGCGTGACGTAAAGATTCTCGCCTCGGCAACGCTTTGTTGCGTATGAAAATAAAAACGATTCGATTTTTTTAGAGGCACGAGAACAGCGTGCCTCTTTTTTTTGTCCGCAAATTTCTTTTTTTTCACGAAATTCAAAAACACAATCCGCACAAAACAAATGAAAGTATCCGTAAAAATATGCTCCGTCGGCGACCCGGATTTTCCGGTTCCGCATTGCGTTCCCGTTGTAAGAAACGACGCGTTCCGCAGTTTTCGCGCTGCGTTCCCGCCCTGTGCAACAACGTTTTTCCCGTGCGTTTTTATTTTTGTTCGCTAAAATGAAAGCCACTCGATTTTAAACTTTTGCTTACTTTTTTATGATTATTTCGAAAAATACATTTCTCTCTCTCGGAGCGCTCGCTTTGGTTCCGCTTGGCGCATTTGCTCAGGAAAACGTTCCCGCCGCGACGACGGGCTCCGGCGGCAAAAAAATTGTTATCGAGCTTCCGGAAATTCCGACGACGGAGGACGTGAAAATCAAAATTACCGGGCTCGTTCAGGCGCAGTTTGTTGCTTCGCAGGCGAGCGGGAGCGCGTCCGACCAAAACGGATTTTCGATTCGCCGCTCTAATATCGGCGTTACGGCGGATGTCGGTGAAAACTGGAGCGCAAGGCTTGTTTACGAAATCGACAGCGGCGCAAACGGCGGCGACGGTTATTCCGACTACATCGATACGGCGACGATTTCCCGGAAGTTTGACGCGGGAACGTTACTCGTCGGGCACAAGAAAACGCATTTTTTGCTCGAAGAATATTCGCCTTCTTCGAAGTTCCTTTGCATCGAGCGTTCCCTAAATTCCAATTTCGTAACCGGAAATAACTACGTGCGCGGGCTTTCCAGCTACCACATCGGCGTGTTTTGGGAAGGGAAAACCGGTAAAAATTTTGATTACGGCGCGTCTTTGACCAATGCCGTGGCGAAAGATTACGACGCGAAATCCAACGACCTCGCCGTAACCGGCTACGCGGGCTACAACCTGAAACTTGCGAAGGATTCCGCGCTGTATTTCGGCGTGAACGGCGTCGTGAATTTCGGCGACGACGGGGCTCTTCCCGGCGTTTCCAAAGACGAATTGACCAACGCGGGAACGGTCTACGGAATTGAGCCTTATGTTCAATATACCTGCGGCGGTTTTACGGGAATTGCGGACTTTTTCTATGTCAACGGCGACAGCGCGTCGAAAGTTCATTCCGTTTACGGCATCAATCTTACGGCGGCGTATCGCTTTGAATGCGGGTTGGAGCCTGCCGTGCGCTTTACTTATCTGAACACGGATTCCGGAATCGTGAGCGCAAGCACGCAGAATCGCGTTCCCGCCACGGACGGGCACAACAACGCGACAACGTATTTTCTCGGCGCAAATTATTATTTCAACAAACACGTAAAGCTCGCCGCCGGCTACGAATACGGGCATTACTTCGGCAAAGGCGCGCACGCAGACGATTCCGGCGCGTTCCGCTCCATGCTCCAGATTTCGTTCTAAACGACCGGGGCTGAGTGGCGTCGGGTTTCCGGCTTCCCGGCTCGCGGATTTCTCGTATCTTTCTTTCGGAAGCTCTACATTTGTAGGGCTTCCTTTAATTTTGTTTTGCCACGAGGCGGCGGAACGCGCATTTTTCTCCCCGCTGTTTTTTTTTGAAACATTTGCGCGCCGGACGCGTTTCTTCTTCCGGAATACCCCCAACCCCGTTTACGTCTTATGAAGAACAAAATTTTTCGGAATCTCGTTTTATCCGCGATGGGCGCGTTTTGTCTTGGTGCGGCGGTCTCGCAAGGCGCATCCGCAGAGGTCGGATTGGACGGGAACGCGTATATTACTGACGGATTTGACGGAGCAAAAATCGGGAAAACCGGGGTTCACGAATGGAAAAATGCAGATGCCGTTGTCAGCGTATTTTTCTCGCTGAAGAAGCCGAAAGAAGGCGTAAAGCTCTTTTTGAAAGCACGCGGGACCGCCGAGTATGAAGTCTCCGTCGGCGGGAAAAAATTCAACGTTGCGGTCAACTCCGAGGATTTTGAACGCGTTCCCGTCGGGACGGTGAGCTTTGACAAATCCGGCTATCAGCGTGCGGACATTCGCGCCGTTTCGGAAGAAGGAGATAATTTCGGCGAAATTTCCGCGCTTGAGCTCGACGGCGTGGAAGTAAGCGAGATGAACTTCGTGCACGATTTTTCCCCGTATTGGGGGCGGCGCGGTCCTTCGGTGCATCTCAGCTACTGGCAGCCGAAAGGCGTTACCGCAGAGTATTTTTACAACGAAATGTATGTGCCGGAAGGAATGGACCCGATCGGTTCGTTTTATATGGTTTGCGGATTCGGAGAAGGGTATTTCGGCGCGCAGGTAAATTCCGAAAAAGAGCGGCGCGTGCTTTTTTCCGTGTGGAGCCCGTATGATTCCGACCACCCGGGAGATGTTCCCGAGGAAGACCGCGTGCTCCTGAAGAAAAAAGGCGAAAAGGTGCATGTGGGAACTTTCGGCGCGGAAGGAAACGGCGGGCAAAGCTTTCTCGTTTTCCCGTGGCGCGCGGGAACGCCCTACAAGTTCCTCGTGCGCGTGCGCCCCTGCGACGACGGAACGTCCGAATACTCGGGATTTTTCTTTGCACCGGAAGAAAAAAAATGGACGCTGATTGCCACGTTCCGTCGCCCCAAAACACAAACCTGGCTCAAAGCTCCGAACTCGTTTTTGGAAAATTTTAAACCCGAAATGGGCTGGCTGACGCGCTGCTGCGGATATTCAAACCAATGGCTTCGCGACACGAGCGGGAACTGGCACGAACTCAATCACGCCGTGTTTTCCTGCGACGCGACCGGGAATGCCGGTGTGCGCATTGACTACGCGGGCGGCGTCGCTGCCGAAAACCGCGTTTTCGTGTTGGCAAATTGCGGATTCTTCGACGGGAACGTGTCTACGCGAACGTCGCTGGAACGTGTTCCGCTGAAAAGGCCGCCGGAAATAGACTTTGCCGAATTGGAAAAACTTGCAACGGCGGAAGGCTGATTTTTTTTCGTAAAAACCTTTCGGCTTTTTTCTTGCGGCGGTTGGCGTTCCGCGCGAAGTTTAAATTTTTTTCGAATTTGAATTTCGCGGAAAAAAGCATAAAGATTTCCGCGATGAACCCGATTTTGGAAGTCAGAGATTTATGCGTTGATTTTTGTTCTCGCGGGAACGTATTGCAGGCGGTCAAAAACGTTTCTTTTGATTTAAATCGGGGAGAAATTCTCGCTGTCGTCGGCGAAAGCGGTAGCGGGAAATCCGTAACTTCGCAGTCCTTAGTCGGCTTGTTGCCGGGAGAACCGCTTTGCCGGGTGCGCGGGAGCGTGAAGCTCGAAGGGCGCGAAATTCTCGGATTGCCGGAGCGGGAATTGAGAAAAATTCGCGGGAGGGAAATCGCTTACATTTTTCAGGATCCTATGAGCTCGCTCAATCCGGTTTACACCATCGGTTGGCAAATAGAGGAGGCCTTGCGCTTCCACGTTCCCGCGCTGAAAACGGCGCGCGCGCGGCGGGAACGCGTGCGGGAAGTTTTGGCGGCTGTCGGCATTAAGCCGGATTTGGCGGATGCGTTCCCGCATCAGTTTTCCGGCGGGATGCAACAGCGCGCGATGATCGCGATGGCTCTCGCCTGCGAACCGAAAATTTTGGTGGCGGACGAACCGACAACCGCGCTCGATGTTACAATCCAAAAACAAATTACGGACTTGCTCGTTGCTTTACGGGAATGCTTCAAAATGAGCGTTCTGCTGATTACGCACAACTTTGGGATTGTCGCTCAAATCGCTGATCGTGCAGTCGTGCTTTTTCGCGGAGAAAAAGTGGAGGAAGGCATCGCCGCGGAGCTTATAAAAAATCCGCAGCACGCTTACACGAAAGCGCTTCTCGCCTGCGTTCCGCGTCTTAAGGAGCATTCCGGAAAATCGGCGGAGTGAGCGTGATTTCGTTTTTTCTCTAAAAAGTTCCCCCTTGCCAAAGAGGAGCGGTTTTTAGAAAATCTCCGTTCCTCTTTTTTCGATTTTTCGATTTATGGAAACGTTCACATTTTCTTCGGAATCCGTCGGCGCGGGGCATCCCGACAAAGTTGCGGACTTCATTTCGGATTGCATCCTCGATGCCTGCTTGGCTCAGGATCCGCAATCGCGTGTCGCTTGCGAAACGCTTGTGAAGGACGGGAACGTTGTGCTCGCCGGAGAAATAACGACAGCCGCGAATTTTGATGCGGAAAAAATCGTGCGCGACGCTATTCGCGAAATCGGCTATGTAGATGAACGCGACGATGCCGTTTTCCATGCGGGAACGGTGAAAATTCTGAATTTGCTCGGTCGGCAGTCGCCCGATATTGCGCAGGGCGTGGATGCCGCCGCCGCCGCCGGAAAAAGCACGGCAGAGCAGGGCGCGGGAGACCAGGGAATTATGTTCGGCTATGCGACGGACGAAACTCCGGAATTTATGCCGGCTCCGATTATGTTCGCGCATCGTATTTTGAAAAAATTGGAAGAAATCCGCAAAAACCCCGCAGAGCCTGCCGCGCGTTGGTTGCGCCCGGATTGCAAATCGCAAGTTGCCGTGCGCTACGAAAACGGCGTTCCCGCCGCCATCGAAAACGTGGTGCTCTCGACGCAACACACGGAAGACGTCGAACACGCGGAAATCGTAAAATTCGGCGAAGCGTTGATACGCTCGGTTTTGCCGCCGGAATTTATTTCCTCCGAAACAAAATTTTTCATCAATCCGACGGGAAAATTCGTCATCGGCGGACCGAACGGCGATGCCGGGCTGACAGGGCGCAAAATCATCGTGGATACTTACGGTGGAGTCGGTCGCCACGGCGGCGGCGCGTTTTCCGGAAAAGATCCGTCGAAGGTGGACCGTTCCGGTGCCTACATGTGCCGCTGGGTCGCGAAAAATATTGTGGCGGCGGGCTTGGCAAAACGTTGCGAGCTCCAGGTCGCTTACGCCATCGGCGAACCGGAGCCGACGAGCATTCACGTTGACACTTTCGGGACGGGAACGGTGTCGGACGAAAAAATTATTTCCGCCGTCAAAAAAGTATTTTCGTTCAAACCGGCGGAAATTGTGAGCCGGCTCGGTTTGTTGCGTCCGATTTATGCGCGCACCGTGCAATACGGGCATTTTACCAAGGCGGACTTGCCTTGGGAGCAGGTGAACAAAGTTGCCGAACTTAAGGCGGCGATTCGCTGATTTTTCACTTTGCGTTCCCGCAAAAAAAATTAAGGACTTTGAGCTCTTCGGCGAACTCAAAGTCCTTAATTTTTTTTGTTAAAAGCCGAAATCTTTAGAGCGCCAAATACTTTGCGCCGGGAACGCCGCAATACGGGCATTTCGCGGGAAGATCGGCTTCCGCGACGGTGTCGCCGCAAACCGGGCAAACGAGGTATTTTTTCGGAAGCGAAGAAACCGTTCCCGCGTTGACGGCATCAATTGCCGCCTGATAGAGCTTGGCGTGAACTTTTTCCACTTCGAGTGCTTGCGCGAATGTAACAATCGCCGCCTTCGCATCTTCTTCTTCCGCGTCTTTCAAAAACGCCGGATACATTTCGGAAAACTCGTAAACTTCGCCGGCTTTCGCGTGCGCGAGGTTTTCGAGCGTGGTGCCGACTTCGATTTCGATTTTGAACTTCGGGAGTTCTCCGCCGAGCTTTTTGAGCACGCGCGCGTGGTTGGCGGCGTGGATGCTTTCAGCTTTCGAGGTGGCTTCAAACATTTTTTGGATTTCCGGATAACCTTCGCGTGCGGCTTGCGCGGCAAATGCGGCGTAGGTGGCTCCGGCTGTGGATTCGCCGATGATGCCGGCGATAAGGTTTTGTTTGGTTTTTTCCATAGCGATATTTTTATGAATAGTTAGAAAAAAAGTGTAACTGCGGGAAAAATCTATTTCCAAATGCCTTCCGCGACAAGCTTGGATGTCGCTTTTCCCGCCCAATCTTTGTTCGCGGCGGGGCTTGCGGGCGAGGGGTGAATGATGCGCGTAAATTTGACGGGCGTTCCCGCGAGCGCACGCTTTGCCGCCGTTTCCGCAAAATTGCCGACACCGACGAGCCATTCCGGCTCCAGAATTTCCGCCAGCCTTTTCAGAAAAAGATCGCAGGGCGCGTTCACGGCGTCTCGCTCGGCGGGAACGAGATCTTCCGGTGTCAGGTTTTTTCCGCGTTCGTTCCCGGCAACAAAAAGAAGCGGACAAAAATTGGTTACAAAATGGTTTTCAAAAAAGTTTTCCGGCGCGCCGAAGCGTTCCCGAAAAAGCCCCCAGAGCCGGCGTCCGCTGACTTCCGAACGCGGGCAACCGAAGCCGTCCACGGGCTTGGCGGGATGTTCCTTAGGCGGCTTCCCGACAAAGCCGAAAATTTCCAACCAGTTTTGCACGGCATCGATTTCTCCGAAGGGAATTCCGGTCTGCGCCATTCCGAACGGTCCCGGATTCATTCCGAGAAAAACGACGCGCTTGCGTCCGTTCCCGTAGCGGCTCAGAAAAAGCTCGTGCATTTCGCGTGCGTAATCTAACGGATTGTAAACGTAGGCAACGGGATCGGAAAATTTCAGCGAACCGACGGCGGCGGAAAGTTCCCGCGTCGCGGCAATCAGTTGTCGGGCTCGATTCATTTTTTTTTCTGATTTCTAATTCGCAGGTTTTAATCTTCTTTATTTCGCCTCGACGTCGAAAGGCATTCTTGCGTAAAGCCCGTTGGGATCGTTAAATGCGCGCAGGCGTTGTGCGACGCGCTCCAGATTTTTCAAAACGGAGCGGAGCGCGGGATGCTTGCCGACAAGCGCGTGTTGCGTTCCCGCAGTTGCGACGGGAACCGGCGCGTCGCTGAAGCGGTCAAACAGTTCCTGAAAGCGGTGAACTTCGCCGGGAACGGAAATGATTTCGATGTCGTCGCCAAGCTCCGAATCTTTTTTAGCGAATGCGATTGCGGCGGCAAGTCCTCCGAGCTCGTCGACCAGCTTGGTTTCCGTCGCGGAAATGCCGCTCCAGACTTGCCCTTGCCCGAGCGCGTCCGCTTCCTGCACGGAAATTCCGCGAGCTTTCGCAACGAGATTGAGAAAATCGGCGTAAATTTTATCCGTTGATTTTTGGAAAACCGCCATTTCCGCCGGGGTTTTCGGGCGTCGCGCCGAGTTTAATTCCGCAAAAGGAGCCGTCAGCACCGCTTCGGACGTAACGCCGATTTTTTTTCCGAGATTTTCAAAATTGAAAAGCACGCCGAAAACGCCGATGGAGCCGGTAATCGTTGCGGGATCGGCAAAAACTCTTTTCGCCGGAGTGGAAATCCAGTAGCCGCCGCTTGCCGCAACATCGCCCATCGAAACGACGAGCGTTTTTTTCTTCGCCAGCAACTCCGCTTCCCGACGGATTTGCTCGCTTGCAAAAACCGAACCGCCCGGGCTGTTGATGCGCAAAACAACGGCTTTTACGGAATCGTCGTTGCGCAGTTCGCGCAACGCTCGCGAAAACCATGCGCCGCCGACTTCGTTGACCGCGCCGTAGCCGTCCACAATTTCTCCTTCCGCGTAAACGACGGCGAGGCTCGATGGAAACTCTGCGGCAGCATCAGCCGTCGCAGGCGGGAACGCGGCGGTCATCAGCGGCGGCTCCACCGAAAGCCCGCTCGCGCGCAAGTAATCATCAAGCGCGATTTGGTGAAACGAATGGGTTTGCTCGTTCGCGCCGGTGAGCGTTTTCAGGCGTTCCAGCATTTCGTCTTCATAATAAACGGCATCGACAAATTTTTTCTCCAAAGCGGCTTGCGCGGGAACGTAGCCTTCGGTTTCGACGGCAACGGAGAGGTGTTGTGCGAGCAGGTTTTTCGCTTCGTCGGATTCCGCTTTTTCGCTACGCGCGGAGAAAATATTCAGCAAAGTCAGCTTCCAAAGATCGCCCGTGATGCGGGAACGCTGTTCGCGGTCTTCCGGGCTCATTTTGTCCGAAATCAGCGGCTCGACGGCGGATTTGTGCGTCCCGACGCGCGTGATTTGAACGCCGACGCCGAAATTTTCGAGCGCGTTTTTGAAATAAAGCCCGGTGGAGCTCAAGCCGGTAAGCGGAAGTTCCGCGAGCGGGTGAATCCAAATCTCGTCTGCCGCCGTTGCGAGCAAATAATCCTTGTAGCCGGGCGTCGGCAAATAGGCGAAAACGGGTTTTTGGCTTTCGCTGCGAAAATGCATAAGCGCATCGCGAAGCTCCATCACCGAGGCGAAGCCGTGCGCGCCGGAAACGTTCCCGCCGAGTAGCAAAATCCCGCTGACGGATTCGTCGAAGCGTGCCGCTTCCAACGCGCGGAGCGTGTCGAGAAGTCCGTAAGCACCTTTTTCGTTTGAGAAAATCCCGAAATTATTGGCGGGAGAAAATGTGGGAGCGTCGGAAAAACCGCGCGAGAGATCAATGACGAGAACGGAGCCTTCGCGCGGGAAATCGGCGGGCTTTTCTCCGTCAATTGTCGCTTGAAACGACATCACCATCGCGCCGACAGCACCGAAAAACCCGATAACGATAAAAATTCCGAGTGCGAGAACGGAGAAGCAGGAACCGAAAAAACTCGCAACGACTTGTTTAAAAAAAGCTTTCATTTTTTTGTGTTAAGGAAAATTCGAGATGATACGCGACTCGCGGCAAAAAACAAGAAAAACGGCGTGCCGGAATGCGCCATCAGTCGCTTTCGCCGAAGCTTTGGCGCGCGGGAACGCCTTGTTCCTCGGAAAAATTTTTATGCTTTTGGCGACGGGCGATTTTGCTTCGCGCGGGAACGCCCGCAAAGCGGAAGTTATTTCAGGAAAAAATGCAAAAGCTTTTCGTAGAGCTTGCTTTTGTAAGGCTGATAGCGCATCGGCAAGTCGAGCCACGTTTTTTTATCCACGACGGATTTGTAGTGCGTAAACGCATCAAAGCCGGTTTTTCCGTGATAAGCGCCCATGCCGCTTTCGCCGACACCGCCGAAGCCCATTTCGCTCGTCGCGAGATGAATGACGACGTCGTTGATGCAACCGCCGCCGTAGCTCAGCTCCGTCAACACGCGATCGATGCGCTTTTTGTCGTTTGAAAAAATATACAGCGCGAGCGGCTTATCCTTGTTTTTCAGCCCGTCGACAAGCGCGTCGAAATTCTCAAAGCTCAACACGGGCATAATCGGGCCGAAAATTTCTTCGCCCATGACGGCGTCGGCTTCCGTCACGTTGTCCATCACCGTCGGCGCAATGCGGCAGGTCGCGGGATCGGCGTTCCCGCCCGCGACGACTTTTTCTTTGTCGATTAAGCCGACGAGCCTGTCGAAGTGCCTACGATTGATGATTTTGCCGTAATCTTTGTTCTCAAGCGGGTTTTCGCCGTATTGCGTTTTGATTTCCTCGACGACCGCCGAGACGAACGCGTCTTTCACGGAACGCTCGCAAAGAATGTAGTCGGGCGCGACGCAGGTTTGCCCGCAGTTGAGATATTTGCCGAAAACGATGCGCTTGGCGGCGAGTTTGAGATTTGCCGTCGCGTCAACGATGCAGGGGCTTTTCCCTCCGAGCTCCAAAACAGCGGGAGTCAAATGCTCCGCAGTGCGACGCAAAACTTCTTTGCCGACGGCTTGGCTTCCCGTGAAGAAAACGAAATCGAATTTCTGCTCAAGGAGCGCGGCGTTTTCGGCTCTACCTCCGGTAACGACGGCAACGTATTCGGGCGGGAACGTTTCCGTGACGAGCTTTTCGATGATTTTGCACGTTGCCGCAGAATACGCGCCGGGCTTTACGATCGCGGTGTTCCCGGCGGCGATCGCATCGACGAGCGGTCCCAACGTCAGAAGAAACGGGTAATTCCACGGACTCATAATCAGCACGTTCCCGTAAGGCACAGGCTGCTTGAAGCTACGGGAAGCAAACTGCGCAAGCGGCGTGCGCACCGGTGTTTTTTTCGCGAAGCGTTTAACATGCCGGAGCATATACGAAATTTCGGAAAGCACTAAGCCGACTTCACACATGAAGCCTTCGTAAGCGCTTTTCCCGAGGTCGGCAGTCAGCGCGGCGCAAATTTCAGCTTCGTATTTTTTTACGGCGGCGTAGAGTTTTTTGAGTTGCTCTATGCGAAACGCCACGGGAACGCTTGTCCCGCTTTTGAAAAAGTTTCGCTGTTTTTCAAGTAAACTACGGATTTGTTCTTCAGTCATTTTAATTACTCCAATCTGCGCACTGCGCGTAAAATTCGGCAAGTTCGTTTTGCGTCATCAGTTTCGGAACGGGATAAAGCGGGTTCGCCTCCTTCGCGGCGTGTTTCGCCATGACGGGAACATCTTCCCGGCGGATTCCGGCGAGCTTGGCGGGAATGCCGATTTTTTTGTTCAACGTTTTGATTGCCGCGATGAATTTTTCGGCACCGATCTTGTCGGTGTCGTTTCCGTCGCATACGCCGGCGACGGTGCCGAGTGTATGTAGTTTTTTATATACGGATTTTCCGTAAGCTTCCAAAACGTAAGGCATAATAACGGCGTTCGCGAGTCCGTGAGGTGTGCCGTATTGCCCGCCCAAAGAGTGCGCGACCGCGTGAATGTAGCCGACGTAGGATTTTGAAAACGCCACGCCTGCTTTGTAGGCGGCGTGAAGCATATTTTCTCTCGCAGCGTGATTTTTGCCGTTCCCGCAGGCGGGTTCGATGTTGTCAAAAACCAGTTTCACGGCTTCGAGAGCGAGGCGGCGGGTTTCCTTGGTGGTGGAACGCCCGATGTAGGCTTCGACTGCGTGCGTGAGTGCGTCCATGCCGGTTGTCGCAGTCAGATGCGGCGGCAAAGAATACGTCAGCGAAGCGTCCAATACGGCGTAATGCGGAATGAGCGGGAAACTCATTAACGCGTATTTGTGCTGTTTTTCGCTATCGGTAATAATTGCGGCGAGCGTAACTTCGCTCCCCGTTCCCGCCGTTGTCGGCACTGCGATCAATGTCGGCAAGCGACGCAGGATACGCAAAACGCCTTTCATTTGCCCGATGGTTTTCTTTGGATAAGCGACACGCGCGCCGACGGCTTTCGCGCAGTCCATGGAAGACCCGCCGCCGACGGCGATTAGGCAATTGCAGGCGTTCCCGCGATACAACTCAAGCGCCGTCTCCACATTTTCAACCGTCGGGTTCGGTTGCGTTCCCGCGTAAACGGTAAATTTTACGCCGCTTTCCGTCAGAACTTTTTCGAGCGGCGCCAACAAGCCGTTTGCCACGATACCCTTGTCCGTAACGACGAGCACCGATTTCACGTGTTCTTTTTCGAAAATGCTTTTGAGCCCGGCACAGGAATTGACGATTTGCGGCTCCCGATACGGCAAAACGGGTAAAGCCAAGCGGAACGCCGTCTGGAAAGCGCGACAGTAAATTTTGGATACAAAGTTCATCGTTTAAATTCGCGGGAAACAGAGTTTAAAAGCGTCAGAACGCATTTCTAAATATGCAAATAATTTTACGCCGATGCAACGGGCTTATTTCACGTAAGTCGCAAAGTTGCGAATTTAAAAAAGCAAGAAAACACACGGATTCCCGTTTTGGGAAAGCCCCCGCCGAAAAAAAAACGGCGAGGGCTTTTTACCTCATTTCTTTATTGACTCCAAAATAAGTAGAATCAAAATGAGAATCAGGATTAATGATTCCATTTGGAAGCTCCTTTCCAAATAAGACCGTGAGAGTGGCGACTCTCACGGTTTCTTTTTTGTTTCGGTCCGTGTGTCTGTTTTACTTGCCCGCGAGGACGTAACCGCGAGCAATAAAGTCTATTATATTAGTATTCATTTTTATTAAAGAAAAGTCATTATTCCTTCTTACAGAAAAAGCGTTCCCGCGAAATGCACCACGGGAACGCTTTTCTTTCGAGCTCTTTTAATCTTTAAATGTTCCTTTTCCTGCGGCGGACACCGACGAGCACGAATGCGCCCAGACTCGCAAGCAATCCGAAAACGGACGGCTCGGGAATGGCAACCTGCCAACCGAGCATACGCAACGCAGTTAAATCAAGCTCCGTAAATTCTGCGCCTTGTAGTCCGCCGGGACCGAGAACATCGTTTTGCTTTCCGAGTTCACCTAAAAGGTGAACCAGCGAATTTCCTTCCACGTTCGTTCCCGCCGTAACCAAAAGATTCACAACTTCGCCGTCGGCATTTTGTAGGCGGATTAATTTTTCTTCGCCTTCGCCTGAATTAAACCAAGCCTCGTAAAGCGACCAGCCTTCAGCGCAAAGCAGGCGAAAATTTTCATAGGCATAATCTAATTTTCCGTCTGGACCGAGCGTAATAACACGTTGGTTTTCTCCAATCATCATCAGCGAGTCCCACGTGGTTACCAAATTAGATTTCGGATACGCTTCGCTTGCGGTATACATTTTGCTGTCCATTCCCATGGCATGTCCGAGTTCGTGCATTGCGACTTTTTTGAGGTCTTCCGCAGACCGCTCCACTCGCGTTGCCAGACCATTCGAATAAACAAGCTGTTCCGGATTAATGACAATCGCGACTTCAATGCAATTTTCCGCATTAGGGAGCAAATTGTAATTCCAAAACGAGCCCGATGTTGAAGAGCTCGGCGGAGAGACTGTCGCTGACTTCCCGTCTCGCCACAGCCATTCCGGAACCGAATACAGATTTACGGGACTTCCGTTTGCAAAGTCAGAAGTCGTCGTTGCGTAAGAAGCGTAGCCGGTCATTGATGTTTCCATAAGCGACTCGCTTCGCGTCGCGTCATCAAGAAAAAAGCCGATACGCATTTTCCGACGTGTCCCGCCTTGAGTATCGTAGACGTTTCGGATTGCGTCAGTCCATGCTGCAACGGCTTCCGTCATCGCCTGTTTCTGCGCCTGTGTCCAAGAATTTTCGTTGGCGACTGAAGGCGTTCCCGTCCAATCCGTCCATCCGGTAATCTGTTGGGAATCCAATCCGGTGTTGTAATCCTTAAATCCGGAAAGATTTTCGCCGAGTTGAGCGACTTCTCCGTTGCCGAAAAAATAAAGGTCAAACACGGCATTGGAACTCGTATCAATTTCAACCGCATGTGCAATTGGGGAAGCAACAACGCAAATTGCAGACAATACGCCTAACGACAATTTTTTTTTGAAATAAGACATAGGGTAAATAAGGGGAGGTAACGAAAGAAGAACAAAGCCGACACGGAGAATCAAGAATATTGCAACTCGTCGCACAGGAACGCAGGTTTTATCCTGCGTGGAGTGGTCAGGAACAAACTTTTATAAAGTGATTCCTTCTCGCACAAAAAAGCGTTCCCGCGAAATGCACCACGGGAACGCTTCTTCTGAGTTTCTTTAATCTTTAAACTCTAATCTTTAAGATCTTTCCCCTCTATCGCCCGCTTGCGGGAAGCTTTGCAAAGTGATAAAAAACACGCGTATGAAAATTGCTGTACTCGGAAGCGGAAATATGGGCGGCGCAATCGTGCGCGGATTGTTGGCAAAACGGGTTTGCTTCGCCGGAGAAATCGTTTGCACCGCAAAATCCGTCGAAACCCTGAGCGCGTTGGCGGTGAATTTTCCCGGACTTGGTGTTTCGTGCGACAACGCAGCCGCCGCAGAAGGCGCGGATTTGATCCTGCTTTGCGTCAAACCGTGGCTGCTTGAAAAAATCATCGAAGAAATTCGAGGACACGTTTCCGGAAACACAATTGTCGCAAGCGTCGCCGCCGGAATTTCGCTCGAACAACTGGAGACCTTTTTCGGCAATTCGGGAACGCGTACGCTTTTCCGCGTTATGCCGAACACCGCCGCCGCTTGCGGGGAAAGCATGACGTTCTTTGCCGCAAAAAATGCTTCCGAGCCCCAAATCGAATACGTGCAGACGATTTTAAACGCTCTCGGGAAAACGGCATTTATCGAAGAAAAACAAATGGCTGCCGCGACGGCACTCGCTTCCTGCGGAATCGCTTTCGCCATGCGCTACATCCGTGCGGCATGCGAAGGCGGCGTTGAACTCGGCTTCTATCCCGAAGCATCCCGGGAATTTGTTTTGCAAACCTTGCGCGGCGCCGTCGAATTGCTCGAAGAAAGCGGCGAACATCCCGAAGCGGCGATTGACCGCGTGACCACGCCGGGCGGCATAACGATCCGCGGTCTCAACGCTATGGAAGCCGCCGGATTCACGCCCGCCGTCATCGCGGGACTCAAAGCTTCCGCTCTTTAATTTTCTACCTTCGGAAACCCATGAAACGCATTACTGTAAAAGTCGGTTCCAACGTCCTGGCACGGGAAGACGGTACACTCGATGTCACGCGCATGTCGGCAATCGTCGATCAGGTCGTCGCACTTAACCGACGCGGCATCGAAGTCGTGCTGGTTTCGTCCGGTGCCGTTGCCTCCGGACGCAGTGAGTTGCGCATTCCCGCCGACCGACTCGATTCCGTCTCCGCCCGCCAACTCTTTTCTGCCGTCGGACAGGCCAAACTGATGAATCGCTACTTCGATTTTTTCCGGAGCAACGGAAGCGCTTGCGGACAAGTGTTGACGACGAAAGAGTTTTTTACGACACGCTCGCATTACCGCAATCAGAAACGTTGCATGGACGTTATGCTCGCCAACGGAGTCGTGCCGATCGTCAACGAAAACGACACCATTTCGATTACCGAATTGATGTTTACGGACAACGACGAGCTTTCCGGTCTCGTCGCCGAAATGATGGACGCGGACATGCTGATTATTCTTTCGAATGTGGACGGCATTTTTGACGGCGATCCCGCCAAGCCCGGCGCACGGGTCATTCGCGAAATTAAACCCGAAGACAATGATTTTTCGATGTGCGTGACGCGCGGGAAATCGCAATTCGGACGCGGCGGCATGATTACAAAATGCAATATTGCGCGGCGCATCGCATCCGGCGGAATTCCCGTGGTTATTGCCAACGGAAAGCGGGAAGATATCTTGCTTCATTTAATCGATAATCCGGCGGAAACGCTCTGCACGCGTTTTATTCCGGAGGAAAAACCGGATTCCGGGAAACGTGTTTTTGCGCGGCGGGAAATTGTAATTACGGAATCGGCGGAAAACGAACTCCGCTCCGGACATCCGCGCAGTTTGAATGCTGCCGACGTTTTGCGTTGCTCCGGCGAATTTTTCCGGGACGAACTCGTCCGAATCGTCAACGGGCAGGGCGAAAATATCGGCTGCGGGAAAATCCTTTGCTCGGCGGCGGAATTAAGCTCCTGGCTCGAAAATGCTCCGGAGGAAATGCATCCGGTCGTTCATTACGATTATCTTTTCCTGGATTAATTTTTTTTCGACGAGACCGGAATTCAGAACCGGTTTCTGCCGACTGCTTTTCTCTCAATCCCGAATCAATCGAAGTAGTTTCATGGAATCCGTACCCGAAACGTGTAAACGAATTTTTGCCGAAGCGCGCGAAGCCGCTCTCGTAACCGCCAATCTGAGCGACTCCGCCATTGCGCAAACGCTTTGCGCCGTTGCCGATGCCGTGGACCGCGAAGCGGAAGCGATCCTTGCCGCCAACCGCGAAGACTGCTCGCGTATGGCGAAAGATAATCCGAAATACGATCGTCTTCTGATCACACGCGAACGCCTCGCCGCAATCACGGCGGACATGCGCAGCGTCGCGGAATTGCCGTCGCCGCTCGGAAAAATTATTGCGGAAAACATCCGTCCGAACGGCTTGCGCATTTGCAAAGTTTCCGTCCCGATCGGAGTTGTCGGCGTGATTTACGAAGCACGCCCCAACGTGACACTCGATGTTTTTTCTCTTTGCCTGAAAAGCGGAAACGCCTGCATCCTGAAAGGATCGCATGACGCGGAAGCCTCCAACGACGCACTTGTCCGAAACGTCAGAAAAGCGCTTGCCGCCCGAGAATTGCCTCCCGCCGTTTGCTCGCTCCTGCCGTCGCCGCGCGAAGCAACAACGGCGCTTCTGAATGCCGTCGGCGAAGTCGATCTCGCCATCCCGCGCGGTTCGCGTGCACTGATTGATTTTGTCCGTGATAATGCGCGTATTCCCGTCATCGAAACCGGAGCCGGCATTTGCCACGTTTACGCGGATGCTTCCGCCGATATCGGAAAAGCCCGGGAAATCGTTTTCAACGCCAAGACACGCCGGGTCAGCGTTTGTAACGCGTTGGATTGTCTGCTCGTTCATGCCGCCCGTCTCGCCGACTTACCCGAAATTTGCGGAAAACTCGCCGAAAAAGATGTCGAAATCTTTGCCGACGACTGCGCTTTTGACGCCTTGTCGGGAAATTACCCCGAAAGACTGTTGCACCGCGCGAAACCGGAAAGCTTCGGGACGGAATTTTTGGATTATAAAATGAGCGTCCGTTGCGTCCCCGCTCTGGAAGACGCACTGGCACACATTGCACGCCACGGCTCGCACCACAGCGAAGCCATTGTCGCCGAAAACGAAGCTGCCGTTTCCGAATTTCTGAAACGCGTTGATGCCGCCTGCGTTTATGCGAATGCGTCCACAGCCTTTACCGACGGCGGGCAATTCGGCTTCGGTGCCGAAATCGGCATCTCTACGCAAAAACTCCACGCCCGAGGACCGATGGGCTTGGACGCCTTAACGACTTACAAATATCTGATCGAAGGCTCCGGTCAAGTCCGCCTCGCGTAAAGACACCCGCGGGAGCGCACGCGTCCCGCGGAAACTCTTGGGCGCATCGAATCGGGAAATAAAAAAAGCACCTCCCCTAAGTTAGGGGAGGTGGACCGCGTGCGGTGGAGGAGTGTGTTGCTTGATTCGTCCGATAAGAGAGGTCAAAGATTAAAGAAAGAGCTTAAAGCTTAAGAAGCCAGAGATCGGTAACCTTGATACTCAATGCTTAGTGCTTTATCTCTCGCCGCAGGCGTCTTCACTTATCCGTTATCAACTATCAGTTATCACTTTCGCGATAAGCATTTAGGATTTGCTATTTGTAATTGCCTCTTCGAGGCTGTGCTCCGGAGGTGCACGACATAGGATAACCGCGGGTGTGGCGCAGCCGAAACCCGCAGGCAAGCGGCTCTACCGTCATGCGCCGCTCGGAGGCGTGTCTGCGCCCCTGCCGTTTTTGCGGCGCAGTGGAACGCGGATGCCGAAAGTGCCTGCGGCATCTTTAATCTTTTTCATAAAGAACCCTATCCGTTATCCCTTTTTGGGCGGAAATTCACAGATAGGTAACACTTTTTGGGGGTTTGTGTTAAAAGCTACGGTGCGATGCCGTGGGAAAACAAAAGTGTTATCGATATGAAAAAAGAAATAATGGCTGCATTAGCGCAGGGGCAAGAGAGCGTCAGTTCGATTGCCTTACGCTATTCAATATCACGAAAAACGCTCTATAAGTGGAAGCGTCGTTACGAGCAAGAAGGCGACCCGGGGTTGCACGAACGGTCTCGGCGTCCGGATAAGACAGATCTTCTCTGGAACGAAGAGGTAGCAAGCCGGCTCATCAAGTTACGCTTAGCACTCACGAACGCATGCACCGCGACATGCTTCTGCTTGAGGCGAATCGTTGTTCGTCCCAAGCAGAGCCGGACGCGTGGCGTGAGAGCTTTAACTGCGAACGTCCGCATGCGGCTTTAGCCAATGCCGTCCCCGCAGATGTTTACAGAAAAAGCGAACGTAAATATTCCTGCAACCTTCGTTTTAAGTATCGCGGGATGTTGGAGCGTAAAGTCACAAAGGTGGGAAGTGTTTGCCTCGACCAAAAGCGCCAGGTCTTCCTGAGCACTTCCTTGCGGGAGCACACAGTCGGATTGTTACCTCGGGACAGCGGAGACGCTTTCAGTGTTTATCTCTACGAGGTCTTCCTCGGAGAGTATCACTCGGACATTGCCAAGTTTATCTCGGACGAAGAGCTGGCGCTTCATCCCGAGGCCGGCGCCCCCCCCCCCTAGGGGGCGTCATAGGGGAGGATTCTTCTTCGACAACTCAAAGTCTTGCTTCCAATCCCCAACCTTGTAGTCTCTCTGTAACCTTAGAAGTGTAACCTATCTCTGACTCTAAAGTGTTACCTATGTCTGACTGAGCTCGAGTTTCTTTAATCTCGTTCTCCTTACTTCTGCGGTTTCGGGAGCGCGAAGAAGAGAATACCGCAGATGAACATCAAGCCGCCGGCGACGGCAAGCGTCGTGGTCAGCGGCACGCCCTGGTCTTTGAACCAGCCGCCGAAGAAGGAAATCAGCGCGCCGACGCCCGCCGAGGTCAAATTCAGCAAGCCGTAGCCGGTCGCGGAGTAGCGTTCGTCGATATGCGAGCGCATGACGGGCATGAGCGTCGCGTCGAGCGAGCCCTGCGCAATTCCCTGTGTCGCAACGAGCGCGAGCATCGTGTAAAACAGCCAAGCGACACCGCCGAACATTCCCGCGAGCACGACGGCGAGAATGACGCACGGTCCCGCGAGCACGAACGAAATCCCGGGAACGAGCGCGCGCGCCTTGAGATTTTTCTGCACCCAACGGTCGGCGATAATCGCGGCGACGATGACGGCAATGTATTTCGCAATGGAGCTCCACAGCGTTGCCGCCGGTCCGGCTTCACCCGTCGTGAGGCTGATGACGTCGCCCATGCCCTTCGCTTCGGCAAGCGGGACGGAAACGTCTTGGATTACCTTAAAGGTGTCAGTCAAAAGCGTCGGATACCACGTGAGCAGGAACCAGTTGCCTGCGCCCGCGAAGGCGACGACGGTCAGCAAAATCCACATCGGGCGGGAGCTGAGCAGGCTTTTGAAAACCTGCGCGCCGGACATTTTTTCAAAATCGGCGGCGGGAACGGCTTTTTCTTCCGTAGCGGCGGGAACGTCGGCTTCTGCGCGAAGTTGCTCACGCGCGTTGTCTGCGGGAGCCTTGCTCGGATCGCGCAGGAAAACGATAAGAACAAATCCGTAAAGCACGCCGACGAGACCGAAGACGGCAAAAGTCATACGCCAGCCGATGGCGTCGGACATTGTTGCGCCGTAGCCTGCGAGTGCCATCCCGGCGTAAATCCCGCTCATGTGGATCCCGGTTGCGAGCGAGCGCGTGCTCCCGCGGTGGTAGTCGGTGATAAGCGCGAGTGCGGCAGGAATGTAAAATGCTTCGGAAACGCCCATCGCGGCACGCGCGATGAAGAGCGTCGTGTAATCTTCCGCATGCCCCGTCCACCACGTTACCGTGGACCAAACGACGAGCGAGCAAAGGATGACCAAGCGGCGGGAATAGCGGTCGGCGAGGAAACCGCCGACGGGGCTAAGCACCGCGTAAATAACGAGAAACGCCGAAGTGATTAAGCCGAACTGCGCATCCGTCATCGGAATATCTTCGACAATCGGCGCGCGCACGACCGAGAGCAACTGTCGGTCGAAATAATTGAGCATCACGACGATCCAGAGCAAGCCGACGGCAATCCACGCCCATTTTCCCGGCGCGGTGCTCGCATCGGCGAGGTTCGCGACGTTGCGCACGCCTTTGCGCCACGCCTGAATCGCGACAATCGCGATAACGACGAGCATCAGCACAATGACCAATGCGTCGAAGGTCGGAGACGTTCCCGTCGCCGGATCCTCAAGTCCTTTAATGTAGTTTACGATAGCATTCATAGTTTAAAAAAAAGATTAGAGCTTAAAGCTTAATGCTTAAAGACAGGTGATAGGTGATGGATGAGCCCACCTTTCTTTAAGCTCTGAGCATTAATCTTTAAGCTTTATTTCAATCAAGCAGCAATCCGGGGAACGGAAGCCGGGTTTGAGTTCGCCGCAGATGAAATAAATTTTTTCGCGATCGGCTTTGATTGAAATCGGAGAAACGGCGGACGCGCCGGCACGCGCAGTCGCGGGAACGGTCGCGAGCTTTTCCCATTTCGCGTTCCCGTCTTTGTCAAAATAAAGGCGCAAAACATCCGCGTTAAATCTATACCACGCGGGATCGTGGCGCAGGTAATCCGGCGCGGGATTTTCGAGAGCTTCCTTGAAAATCTTCGCGTTCACGCCGCCGAAAATCAGCATTCCGCCGCGACTGTCCGCAACGGCACAGGAACCGACAAGTCCGGCTTTGGAAATTTCCTCCGGAAGCGGCGGAAGCATTTCCCATTTTTTCTCACGCGGGTAATAAATCACGCCCGCGCGATCGACGGTCGCTTTTTTCGTTTCCTTGTCAAAATAAAATCCGCCGACGAGCACAAACGCGTTCCCGCGCGGCGTTTGCAAAAGCCCGGCAACGGGCTGAACACGCGGAGTTCCCGGAAAATCCGGAAGCACTTTCCATTCGCACTCTTTTCCCGGAAAAGAATTAATCCAATACTCAAAAGCCTTGTTCGCGGGAACGCCGTTCGCGTTGCCGCCGCCGACAAACATCGCCGCGCCTGCCGCGTTGTCGAGCGTTACGGGCATTTTTTTCCACGCGCGGATTTTTTCTTCCGTCGCGCCGGAAAAATCCCACTGCGAATCAAGCTTGCCGTCAGCATTTTCGCCGCCGAGCCACATTCGCCCGCGCGAAACGCCGTAGCCGGCGGGAACGGGAAGTTTTTCGCCGCAAACGACCCACGCGTTTTTCTCGAAGTCCAGCTTCCAAACAGTGTCGTAAAACTTTTTCTTTCCTCCGTCCGCGGGACCTTTTTCCGGGAAAAGCGCGCCGCCGGCAACGTAGGGCGTTTCACTAATCCGCACGAACGCGCCCGCAACGCCCTGCGCGGGATTCGTTCCTTCAACAACGAGCGGAGGCAGTTTTTTGACGGAAATTTCCACGCCGGGCGCAACGTCCGACACAGTCAGGCTTTCCGCTGCGCACCCCGCAAACGCGGGAACGCACAACGCCGCCAAGGAAGAGAACAACAGGGAGAAACTTTTTTTCATAAGAAGAAAAGGAAACGGGAACGAATGCCTCAGATTCTGTTTCCGTCCGCCCGTTCCCGCAAGGGGATTTTCCCCTGCCGATGCCGTTTTTTTTTATTTTACGAACGATTTGTATGGATAGGGCTTTTCGGGCGCGAAGACGTTTATGACCTCGTCGTTCGCGCCTGCTGTTTCCCGGAAATCCGGAATAGGCATTCTGGCTGTTGAGGACGAGCGCGATTTGTTTTGACGGATTCCTCGCGCTAAGCCCGCCAAAGGTTGCGAAATTTTAAAACGCTTTTTTCGAGCAGAAATTTGCGCTCGGACAGTGTTACTCCGAAGAAAAAAATGGAGATGGCGCAACAAACAAGCGAGGAGATTCCAACCGCAAGCAGGCGAAGCCAACCTTCTCCGAGAGAAAGATGAATAAAAAGCGGAAGCGTTCCCGCCAATATGAAAACAACCCCGGCGGGAACGACGACTTGCCGAAAATAAATCCGCACGGAGAATTGAATTTGTTTTTTCAAAAGCAGAACTCTCCAGCACATCATGAGAGCTTCCATGATAACGCCAAGGAGGAAAACACTTGTCGCGGTTGCGCCGAAACAAAGCGCGGCGTAGCTTCCTGCAAAATAAAGTGCGTGAAGAGCGGCAAACCCGATTTGGTGCGCGCGAATATTTCCTGTCGCCATCAGAGCTTGAAACATCGGCAGGGCGGACGTGGTTACAAGCCCCTGGATGATGATGATTTGCAAAAATATTTCCGTCTGCGCGGGAACGCTGACTAACCAAATTTTCAAAATGAATCCGCATTCCAAAATCACCGGAATAGCAAAAATCATCAGCAGGAAAAACGATAATCGGCAGGTTTTTAAAATCAGGGCCCGTTCCTGCGCGATTTCTCCGGCGACGTGTGTTTTCACGATTTGCGGACCGGCGGCGGTTTGAAAATTCGAAACAAAATTTTGAATTGTTCCGGAAACCTGAAATGCGATCCCGCGTGCGGCGTTGACTGCAGGTCCGAAGAATTGATTCAACAAAATGTTCGTTCCCTGTCCGGAAAGCGCGCCCGTAAAATGAGAAACGAGACTCCAGCCCGTAAAGGAAACAATTTCGCGAGCTTTTTTTGCATCGAAATAAAACCGAAAGCGGCATTCCTCAAAAAGAATCCGGCAAAAAAACCGATAAGTCATTGCGACGGAGAAAGACGTTCCCGCGCAGAGCAGGGCGTAAATAATGAGTTTGTCTCCGCCGAGATGCGTTAGCAAAAAAACAAGAAGAAGTTTCAGCGCGGCTTCGCCGAGGCTTACATAGGCGTATATGCTCATGCGTTCGCGGGCGACAATACTTGCCATATACGGAACTTGCAAAACCCCGACAATAAACGAAAACACAGAACATTGGTAAACCCAATTGACGGCGCATATACGCTCTGCGGGAACGTTCAAGTGCGCGTTTATGAACCAGAGCCCGAGCGTTTCCGCGAAAATTAAAATGACAAGAGCCAAGCCGCAGTGAATGGTTACGGTTAGCGCAAAGGTCTTTTTTAATTCTTCGAAATCTTTTTTTCCGAGTTCGACGAGCAGAAAACGCTCCGTGCCGCGTGACATCGACGTATTCAAAAACGCGAGCAGGGTAACGATGCCGCCGACAACGTTGTAAATACCGAAATCATCAATCCCTAACGCCTCTAAAACGATACGCGATGTATAAAGCCCGATACACGTGGAGAGAAGCATCCGGAAATACAGCATCAGCGTATTTCGCATCAGGCGTTTTGTGTCGGCGTGCTCGGACATATTCGGAATCTCGAATACGGATTACAAACGGAAGCGAAACTATTTCTTTCGCTTGAAATATTTTCGGTAAATCGCTTTCAGAAAAGGGATTTTGGCAAGGTGGGAGCGTGCAAAGCCGATTGCCGCATACGGGAACGCTTCGAGCCGGATAAGCAACGAAATATCCTTTCGAAGGATTTGGAACGGCTCTTTCAGCATTAAATCGCCGTGCGGTAAAATTTGTTGGGCAACGAGCCAGCGCAGATAGCTTCGCCGATGTTTTTTGTAGTAATCAATATCGAAGACGGCGCGAAATTTTTCAAGTGCGCCCAGCGCGTCCAGTGTAACAAGCGTTCGCTTGCATTTTCCGCAGATATTACAGTTTTCGCCGAGGTCGCTCGTGCAAACGTGCAAGTATTTTTGCGCGGGAACGAAATTGACGAGAGCACGTGTTTTTTCAAATCTCGTTTTGGCGCCTCCCTCCGAATAAATTTTTAAATTTCTATGCGAAAAAACATTCAGGGATAAAAGTTCATAATGATCCGAAGAGAAATCTTCGTTTTTCTCCAAGCGAAATTCCGTGAAATCGTATCCGCTTGATGCATAAAAATATACGCGCCAAAGTTTTTGCAAAACGTAAATTCCGAAACAGCTTGAGTAGGTATGCGTCAGCAAATGGTTTTGCGGGAACGCCTCCGAAAAATTGGAATTCGTTTGGATAAATTCAAACCCGTATTCTTCGGCGAATTGCTTGGCGTGCTCCGTTTGCCAGGAAAACTGATTCTTCCCTTCCTCTTTGGAAAACGCTCCGACATTGTTTAAAATTAAATGCGTGAGTCGAAGATGCGGGAACGCGCTTCTCGCTTGGTTGGCAACAACGTGGAGGGAATCCACGCCGCAGGAAATTCCCGTGCCCACCGCTCCCGCGCAAGGAAGCGTTCCCGTGTCAATGTCAGCCGTGATTCTCGGCGCATAAAGTGTTTTACTTGCCTTGACAACTGCCGGAATCAGGTAAGTGCGAATTTGGTAAATGAGCTCTTCTCCCACGGGTGCTTCGCAAATGAAGTCGCAACGTTCCCGCATCGCCCAGTTCAGCAATCCGATTAAAAATGCGTCGGAGCGTTCATAACAAAGATATTTCCCGTATTTTTCTTCGACCTCAAACCAAACTTCTCTGCATTCTCCGTCGACGTCGATTTGAGCCGAAAGTCGTGCTCTTCCGTGCCGATTTTCCACGCGGGGGCGGCGGATTGTAATCGTGCGCACGGGCGTATCTGTGTTTTGCCGGTCACAGAAAAAATCTTCGAAAAACGGAGTCGCGAGCTCTGCAAGTGCCTGCTTCTCCGCCGCGCGCTGATTTTCGGAAATCGGGAAAAGCGGGTCTTCCTGCGTAAAAAATGCCGGATCCCGTAAATCAAATTCGGATACTGAATGCGATTTGTTTGACATAATATTTAGTCTACAGACTATGTATTTAACATAATATTATGTCAAATGGCGAGTTTTCCGCATCGGGTTGAGATTGTGTTAGACATATTGGGATGTCTAAAAGCTCCAAGCAGTTTTTCATTGCGTTCCCGAAGGAAATTCTTGCGGCTTATGAATCGTGTCAAAGCATGAAGAATTTTACCTCGTTTGTGAGAGAGGCGACCATTCGGCGATTAAATGAAGAGTTCGGTTTTGACTTGGACGAAAAATTAGGAACGTTTCGCCGAGCACAACGCACGGACTTGATGAATCCGCAGGCGAAACGGAAAAAGTTGCCCGAACTGCGACGGCAAGCCGAACGGGCTCGCGCCGGAAAGAAAAAGCGGATTTCGTGAGCCGGCGTTTCTGCGCGGGAACGCGGGGAAGTTTTTGACCGGGTTCGAGGGAAGACGTTTTAGCGGTCCTGGACGCCGAGCGGGGAATCGTCCGGGCGATTGTCCGAGATTTGCGTTCCCGCGTATTTTTTGACGAGTTTGGCGATTTCTGCGGAGCTGTCGGAAATGATTTTCCCTCGGTGTTTTGCGGGCGCGCGCCAGTTGTTTTCAAATGCGTTGAGTTTCTGATTAAATGCGTTTTGGTCGAAGGGCGTTCCCGTTGCGAGGGATTTTTGAGCTTCGTCAAAAAACATTTCCCAGCGTTTGGCGTAGTAGGCGGAGGTGAGTCCGGTCCATTCGCGGAACGCGTAGTCGTCGAGATTGGTTCCGGCGTTGGGCACCCAGCGCGTGAGCAGGAGTTGGGCGCAGGCGGACAGGTATTCTTTCTCTGCTTTTTTGGAGCCGAATCTTTGAGCGTCGGCGAGCCATTTTTCTAAGCTTTGAGAAAAGAGGGCGGCGTCGTTTTTGTATTTCGGGAATTGGGAAAAGCGGGAATCGCAGAGGGCGAAGAGGCGAAGAAAATCTTTGGAAGCGGCGGAGAAAGCGGCTTTGTCTTTGGCTTCCCATGCTTCGTTTAATTTAGCGTAAACGGCGTGGGAAAGATTGTCTATAACCTGGCGTTGAAGATCCGCGTAATCGTAGCGGAAGGTCGATTTTCGGGCAAAGCGTTCCTTCTGCGAATCGAAAAGTCGGAGCGCTTTGAGCAGTTCCGCGTTTTCGTAAGGCACAGCCATGTTGGAAGCCCAAAAGCGCGCTTTGATGAATTTGCCGAAACGTGGACGCGCGGGCAGGGCGGAGTTGACGGGACCTTCTTTTGCCGTGTAGCCGTAGGCGGTTTTTTGAAGAATTTTCCATGCGTCGGTGAGTGCTTGGGAGCTTTTTCCGTAGCGGGATTTTAAGTAGCCGTCGAGCCAATCGTCGAGGCTTTCGGGAACGTTCCCGCGCACGGCGATATCGGAGAGCAGTTCAAAAATTACCGGATTGTTAAACGTGCCTTCGGGGACGATTCCGATGCCGACGAGTTTTCCCCGGTCCGGCGCGGTTAGCGCTTTTTTCAAGCCGTTGCACAATCCCTGTAAATCGCCTTCCGTTCCCGTGTTTCCGCCGAAGTTTTGGAGCAGGCACCACAGCCAGGGCGTGCCGTTGTAGCCGTTGCATTTTTGCCAAAACGGTGCGCGGTCGGCGTAGAGATCGAGCGCGAGGCTGTGGTCTTTTTTCCCGGCGTTGAACATTTCGGCGTTGGAGTTTTGCCAACATTGTTTAACGAGTGTTGCGTCCGGCTCGAAGGCGAGCATCGCGTCCTGCACTTGGCGATAGACGGTCCCGCGATCCATTCCGGCGGAGGAGCCGCCTTCGTGGAACGGGTCTGCGGCGAAATAGAGGCATTTGCCGAAGATTTTTTTCTGTTCTTCGTAAAATGTTTTTGCGATGGGGGCGAAAAGCGGGTCGCCGGGATTGAGCATGTCCGGGCGGCGTTGTCCGCCTGCCCAGCCGCCTTGCGGGCAGATTTGTGCGGCGGGGTGTTTCCCCTTAAATCCGTGGGGAACCATGCCGTAGTAGCCTTGCAGGACGGGGCTGATTCCGAGCTCGCGCATGCGGGCGACGATGGCTTTTCCGAGCTTGGCGCGTTTGTCGATAATACTTTGCGGCGGCGGCATCATCGCTTCCATGTTGCCCATGAACTGCCAGGGCATGTGTGTCGGGGCGCAGAGCCAGCGGCGCATTTCTTCTTTTGTGTAGCCGAATCGGGGAAAAGTGTTTTGCCAAACGGCTTCCTGCCCTTGTATGACGAGGGCGAGGTTGAACCCGTGCAAGGCGAGCCAATCGATTTCTTTTTCCCAGTCATTCCAATCCCACCAAGACATCGTGTAGCCGTGCGTGCAGTAATTGTAGGCGTAGCGAAGCACCAGCGGAGACTCGACGCGGATTTTCTTCGGAACTTTCGGGAGAGCGACGCCTTTTTTGAGCGCGGGAACGCTGTGCGCGCCCCAAGTGATTTGCACATGGCAAAATTCTTTCAAAAACTGATAAAACCCGCCGGTCAGCGCAACGGTTGTGTTCCCGCGGACAATGAGCTTTCCGTTCGGCGCAGATTCAAGCTCGTAAACGATTTTTTCCTTGGCGGGAACGCCGGGGAGGGCTTCGAAGACCACGTTTTCGGCAATCGCCGGAGAAATGCGCTTGGCAAGTGCCGCCGCCGCCGCGGGATTGACTTGCGCAAAAAGGGAAACACACGTCGCGAGCAGTGCCGCAAAAACAAGGGGAAGGGTTTTCAGCATGGCACAAAATTATAGCGCATGGCTTTTGGCAGGAAAACAAAGAAACGGAGCCGTCGCTTAAATTTTCCGCACACCAACACCGTGCCGCGCGAGTTGGCTTACTTTTTTTCGTGTTGAAAGGCGCGGGCGGGAACGTTTCCCTTGTCGGTTTTTATCGTTTTTTCAATGTTCACGCTCAACGACATTCGCCTGCAATACGGACCGCGCATTTTGTTTAACGGAATTTCCGGAACCATTAATGAGCGGGAACGCATCGGCTTGGTCGGCTCCAACGGTGCGGGAAAATCCACGCTTTTGAAAATTCTGGCGGGGGAAACGGATTACGATTCGGGAACGCTCGTTTTCGCAAAAAATGCGACGGTCGGTTACCTGCCGCAGGACGGTTTGGAAACGCACGGGAAAACGCTTTACGCGGAAGTTGAGACGGCATTTGAAGACATTCTTTCGCTGCGCCGGAAAATCGCCGACGCCGACGAGCAGCTGCAAACACTTGAGCCGGATTCCGACGAATACCGCGAAACCTTGGAAATGATTTCCGCTTGGGAACGCCGCCTCGAAGATGCGGATGCGGAAAAATTGCGTTCCCGCGTAGAAACGATTTTGCACGGACTCGGCTTTTCGCAAAGCGACATGGCGCGCGATACGGGAGAATTTTCCGGCGGGTGGCAAATGCGCATCGCGCTCGCCAAATTGCTCCTGCGCGAGCCGTCCCTTTTGCTTCTTGACGAGCCGACGAACCATCTCGACATCGAATCGCAGGATTGGCTCGAAAATTGGCTGTTGCGCTATGCGGGGACGGTCATGATTGTTTCGCACGACCGCGCGTTTCTCGATACGATTTGCGGAAAAACTTTTGCGCTCACCGCCGGGCGGCTTGAAGTTTACAACGGAAATTATTCTTATTTTGAAAAAACTTCGCGGGAACGCCGGGAATCGCTCCGCCGGGCGGCTCAAAATCAGGCTCGGGAAATTGCAAAAACCGAAGAGTTTATCGAACGTTTTCGCGCTAAGGCGACGAAGGCGGCGCAGGTGCAATCGCGCATCAAAGCTTTGGAAAAAATAGACCGCGTGGAATTTGAGGAAGAAGACGATTCTCAAATCGCGTTTGCGTTCCCGCCCGCACCGCAGAGCGGGCAGGTCGTGCTCGAACTTGAAAATTTGGACAAAAGCTACGGCTCGCTGAATGTTCTCAAAAATATAAATTTTAAAATAGAGCGCGGAGAGCGCATCGCCGTCGTCGGCGTGAACGGTGCCGGGAAATCGACGCTTATCCGCATGCTCGCGGGAACGGAAGCGCAAACGGCGGGAACGCGAACGGAAGGACTCAATGTCGCCGTTTCTTATTTCGCACAGCATCAGGCAAAAGAGCTCGATCCGAATATCGACGTGCTGACGACGGTTAACGATGTCGCCGCCGGGCTCGGAACGACGCGGCTTCGCACTTTGCTCGGCGCGTTTTTGTTTCGCGGAGAAGATGTTTTTAAGCCCGTGGGCGTTCTTTCCGGCGGCGAACGCAACCGCCTCGCGCTTGCCCGCATGCTTTTGCGACCGTTCAATTTCCTGATTTTGGACGAGCCGACGAATCACCTCGACATGCGCTCCAAGGCGGTGCTCGCGCAGGCACTCAAGCAATACACGGGAACGTTCGTGATCGTCTCGCACGATCGGGATTTTCTCGATCCGCTGGTGACGAAAGTTTTAGAGGTCAAAAATCACGGAATCCGCGTTTTTCTCGGAAACGTCAGCGATTATCTCGCGGCGACGGCGGAAGAGCGGGCGCGGGAACGCGAGCGCATTTCTTCCAAAAAACTTTCCGGAGAGAAAGCACCGACGAACGATCCGCGGGAACGCCGTCGCGCCAACGCCGAACGGGCGAAACAACTTGCTCCGCTCCGCAAAAAAATCAAAGAAACCGAAGAACTCATCGCTCGGCTCGAAGCGGAGCAGGGCGAGTGGGAAACAAAAATGGCGGAGCCGGAATTTTTTTCGCGCGGCGAAGCCACAAAATCCGAAATGGCGCGTTACGAAGCCGTGAAAAAGGAAATAGCCGAAGCCTATGAGCTTTGGGAATCGCTTGCCGAACAAATTTTAATTTAAGCTTTTCAATACAAGCGGAACGCGATTTAATGTCCCTTTAATTTTTTATGGGCAGTATTCTTATTTATGGTGCGTTGACGGTGCTTGCGTTTGTGAGCGTTCTCGTCGTTCTCTTTGTGCTGATGCAAAAACCGAGCGCGAACGCCGGCATGGGGTCCGCGTTGGGCGGCGCGGCGTCCGAAAGCGTTTTCGGCGGAGAAGCCGCCGGCGTGCTTTCCAAGGCGACAGTCGTTTTTATTTCCGCGTTTTTTATTCTGTGCGCGGTGCTTTATTTTGCGTTTCTTGCCACGCAGGACAAGGGCGAAGGCGAAGGTTTGAAGCTTGAAGAAGCTCCCGCGGCAACGGAAGCTCCGGTTGCGGTCGAAACCGCTCCGGCAGCGGCAATCGTTCCCGTCGAAGAAACGCCGGCTCCGGTCGCTCCGGAGAGCGTTCCCGCCAAATAATTTTGCCGTTAGGGCAATCCTCTTTTCAAAGCTATGAGCTGGGAAAATTTTAAGAAAAATTATATCGCGTTTGATGCGCTCAATTTTGCCATCGACTTGAGCCGCGTCGGGTTCCCGACGGATTACATCGCCGACGCAAAGCCGATGCTCGACAAGGCGTTTGACGCAATGGCGGAACTCGAAAAGGGCGCAATCGCCAATCCGGACGAAAACCGCATGGTCGGGCATTATTGGTTGCGCGCGCCGCAACTCGCGCCGACAGCCGAGCTTGCCGCCGAAATCGCGGGAACGCTCGAAAAAATCGAAGTTTTTGCAAACAAAGTTCATTCCGGCGAAATTTCCGGTAGCGCGGGAACGTTCAAAAATCTTCTCTGCATCGGCATCGGCGGGAGCGCGCTCGGTCCGCAGTTCGTCGCCTCCGCTCTCGGAATGCCCGGGCGCGACAAAATGAAGGTTTTCTTCCTCGATAACACGGATGCGGACGGTTTTGACATCGTTTTTGCCGAGCTCAAAGGAAAGCTCGGCGAAACGCTCTGCATCGTAACGTCGAAATCCGGAAGCACGCCCGAACCGCGCAACGCGATGATTGAAACCGTCGCGCAATACAAAGCGGCGGGATTGGATTTTGCGAAGCACGCAGTCGCCGTTACCGGAGTCGGTTCCCAGCTCGATAAAACGGCGGTCGCGCAAGGTTTTATCGAGCGTTTCCCGATGTGGGATTGGGTCGGCGGTCGCACCAGCGAAATGGCGGCGGTCGGCTTGCTTCCGGCTGCTCTTCAGGGCTTGGATATTCGCGGAATGCTCGCGGGCGCGGCGGCGATGGACGCGCAAACGCGTTCCCGCGAAGCACTCGAAAATCCGGCGGCTTTGCTCGCGCTCGCTTGGTATTTTCTGACGGACGGAAAAGGCACGAAAGATATGGTGATTTTGCCTTACAAAGATCGCCTTTTGCTTTTCGCGCGCTATTTGCAGCAGCTGATTATGGAATCGCTCGGCAAGGAAAAAGACCTCGCCGGGAACGTCGTCAACCAAGGAATTTCCGTTTACGGGAACAAGGGTTCGACCGACCAGCACGCCTACATTCAGCAATTGCGCGAAGGCGTTCCGAATTTCTTCGCGACGTTTATCGAAGTTTTACGGGATCGCGCAGGCGAAAGCACGGAAGTCGATCCGGGAATTTCCGCCGGCGACTATCTTGAAGGCTTCCTCCTTGGCACGCGTGAAGCTCTGACCGAAAAAGGGCGCGCCTCGGTAACGCTCACCGTCGAAGACGTGACGCCGCAAAGCATCGGCGCGCTGATTGCGCTCTTCGAACGCGCAGTCGGTTTTTACGCGACGTTTATCGGCATCAATGCCTACCACCAGCCGGGCGTCGAAGCCGGGAAAAAAGCCGCTGCGGGGATTTTAAAACTTCAAACGCAAATCGTTGAATTTTTGAAGGCAAATGCGCCCGAAAAATTCTCTGCGGACGCTATCGCCGAAAAATTAGAGCTTGAAAACCGCACGGAACTCGTATTTAAAATTTGCCAACATTTGGCGTTGAGTCCCTCTAAAAATATTCAACGTCAGGTTGAAACCCCGTTCTGCAACTCCACTTTCAATTACAAAAATTAACCCCGCTTACGATGAACAAAAAAGTTTCTCTTGTTCTGCGCATTGTCGCTATCCTCGCTGCCGGCGCCGCCATCGGCCTTTATTTTATGGTAAAAGGGCAGATGGAAAATGCCTTCCTCAAAACTCAGCCGCTTGACACGGTCCTCGGCGTGAAGACGCAAACTTTGGATAAGCGTGTGGAAAAAACCAAGGTGGTTGCCGACGAAGTTTTTGAATTGCGCGAGACGAAAGAACGCAACGAAAACCAAATTGCGTCTCTCAAAGCTACGATTAATCAGAAAAATGATGAAATCGACGGTTTGAAATCCGACCTCGACGCAAAAACGGAAGAAGCAAACCAGCTTACGCGCGACAAGGAAGCTCTTACGTCCGAAGTCAGCGATCTTAACGGCAAAGTCAGCGATCTCGAAGGTCAACTCCGCTCCGAAAAGGAACGCGTCGCTCAGTTGACGGAAGAAAAGAGCAATATGTATTCCAAGGAAGAATACGACCAAAAGCTCGCAGAAATTGAAGAATTGCAAAAGACGAAAGTCGCCGCCGGACAGCGTTATGCGCGTTTCCGCACTTGGGTGCTTCAACGCGGCGAATCCGTTCCGACCGAATTCCCGGTCGACCTCTACGCGGAAGCGAAGGGCGGCGTGGTCGTTGAATTTGAAGCTCCGTATGTTTTGACGACGGTTGTCGCGCTTGACCACGTTCGCGGTCAAATCGTTATCGGTGTCGGTGATGAAAATCCGGCGATTCTCAACGGCATTCCGGTGGTGCTCGAAGTCAACGGGGAACGTGTCGGCGAAGCCCGCGTTACCGACCCGCGTCCGAGCCGCACGACGCTCGGTTTGCTTCCCGGCGCCCAGATTCAGAAACTTGCGGAAGGCACCTACGTAAAGGTGATTCCGACCGTCGTTAAGAAATAAGTATGCTCCGTTTTCTCAAGGCGTTTTCGTTCGCGGTTTTCGCCGCTTTGATGCTTGTTTCCTGTGTGGAAACGGCGAGACCGACAGATTCCGGGCTTTCCGGAACCGGCGGTCCCAAAGACTGGGAAACGGGAATGCCCGGAATGGGTTCCGTCGTTCCCGAAAATCGCTAAAACGCTTCAAAAAATCGTTCCCCCATCGGATTTTTTATCCGCAGGGGAACGTTTTTTTTAAACGAAAAACTCACTTTTTCTCCAAATTTTTCTTAATCCTCCAAAATCATGACAAAAGTAAAAGCTCTAAAGGCCCTGATTGCCCTCGCACTTGCTGCCGGGTGCCTTTTCTTGCCGTATGAATCTCTCGGCTTGGCACTGAACGCCGTCGAGATCCGCGTGATTGCGATTTTCGTGCTCGCCGCGCTGTTCTGGATTCTCGAACCGTTCCCGATCTGGACGACTTCGATGTTCGTCATCGTGCTGATGTTGCTCACGGTGTCTGATAAAGGTTTGATGCTCTCGTGGGGCGGAGAAACATTTTTCTCCTTCCAGGCGGATCCGGCTTCCGGTGAAAAATACGCGAATCTGGTGAGCTCTAAAGGGTTGATGGCGACTTTTGCCGATCCGATTATCATGCTCTTCCTCGGAGGCTTCTTCCTCGCGGCGGCGGCAACGAAGTATAAATTGGACATGAATTTGGCGCGCTTCCTTCTGAAGCCCTTCGGGAAAAATCCGAAATTCGTTTTGCTCGGATTGATGGCGATTACGGCGCTTTTCTCGATGTTTATGTCCAACACTGCAACGGCGGCGATGATGCTTGCGATTCTCGCTCCCGTGCTTTCGCTTTTTGACGAAAACGACAAAGGTCGAGCGGCATTTGCGCTTGCGATTCCGATTGCCGCAAACGTCGGCGGAATGGGCACGCCGATCGGGACGCCGCCGAACGCGATTGCGCTCAAGGCGCTTGCCGATATGGATGCAACGGTTTCGTTCGGCACCTGGATGGCGTTTGGTGTTCCGTATGTCATTATCCTGATTTTGCTTTCTTGGGCACTTTTGCTTTGGATGTTCCCGATTTCCAAGAAAACGATGGAATTGAATGTCGGCGGCGAATTTTTGAAAACGCCGAAGGCAATCATCGTTTACATTACGTTCGCGATTACCGTTTTGCTCTGGGTGCTCGGAAAAGACATCGTCGGGATTGATTCGAATATCGTTGCGATGGTTCCGATGGCGGTTTTTGCGCTTTCGCAGGTTATCACCAAAAAAGACCTGAACGGAATGAGTTGGGACGTGCTTTGGCTTGTTGCCGGCGGCTTTGCACTCGGCGTGGGCTTGCAGAAAACCGGCTTGGCGGAACACCTCATCGGCGCGATTCCGTTCGCGTCCTGGCCGGCTTTCGGGCTGATGGTCGGCGCCGGCGTGATTTGCCTTTTCATGGCGAACTTTATGTCGCACACGGCGACGGCTTCGCTTTTGGTTCCGATTATCGCGGTTGTCGGCGTGAACGTCGGCGCCTCGTTGGACGTTCTCGGCGGCGTGATTGCGCTTCTCGTTTCCGTGGCATTTGCGTCCTCGCTCGGAATGTCGCTCCCGATTTCCACCCCGCCGAATGCGCTCGCGCACGCGACCGGCTTGGTCGACACGAAGGGAATGGCAAGAACCGGCGTAATTATCGGCGTTTTGGGAATGGTTTTGACCTACGCGATGATGATTCTGCTTGCTTCGCTCGGCGTTTTTAAGCCGCTTCCGACTTCGGAAGAAACAGCGAGCGTTCCCGCGCAGGAAACTGCCGTCGCCGTTCCCGTCGCTACGGTTGCGACTCCCGTTCAAAAGTAATTTTACGTTCCCGCCCGGCGTTTTTTGCCGGGCGAACTTCCCATGATTCAGAGCGCGGCATTCCACAAAAAGCTCTCCCGGATTAACGCGGATTATTTCGCGTTCCCGGAGCGGATTTTCGCGCTCAAAAAAGGAGAAACGCTGGTGCGGGAAGGCGAACCGTCCAAGCGTCTTTACCTTTTGCTCAGCGGGAACGTCGTCGCTTATCGCCATCGGCGCGACGAAAAAGGCGAGCGCATTCCGGAGTCTCTTTACGAAGTTTTCCGCGCCGGACCCGGCTCGTATATCGGCGTTCAAAGTTTTTTTTCACGGCTTTTTCAAAGTTCCTGCGAAATCGTTGCGGAAACCAATATTGAAGTCGCTTACATTGACGAAACGGTCGAAGTCGTTGAGCCGGAAAAATACGGTTCTCTCATTGAGCAGTTTGTTCCGACGATGGTGCACGAACTCGCACTGAGAAATTCCCGCGTTTTCGAGCACGCCGCGGAAAAGGAAGCGGCAATCCACCGTATGCACCGCTCGGAAATGTCGGCGACCTTGGGACAACTCGCCGCCGGTTTGGCGCATGAGCTGAACAATGCCGTCGGCGTTCTCGCAAGAAAAACAGACTTTATCTCCGCGTTCATCGAAGAATTTTTGCGCTCTTTCGGTAAACGCGAATCGGAATTGTTTTGCCTCGGGCGCGACAACCAAGCCGTTTATTCCAGCGAAGATTTGCGTTCCCGCGCCCGCGAATACGAGCGGCTTTTTAAAATTTCCCAGCCGGCGGCAAAAGTTCTCGCGCGGATTGCCCCGAATCCGGATTCCGCCAAGAAACTGGATAAAAAGGTCCTTGCAGGAATTGAAGACCTCGCGCGCTTTTGGGAAATCGGTCACGATATTCGCGACATGCAACTCGCCGCAAAGCACGCCGCCGGAATCGTGCGCTCCGTAAAAATTCTCGGCGGAGGAAATATCCGTCGCGAAGAAGGCACCGACGTTTCCGAGTCCATTTCCGAAGCGGTTTCTTTGCTCAAACCGCAACTTCGAGGAAAAAACCTCATCGCCGACCTCGCCGAAGTCGAAACGTTCCCGAAAATTTTCGGCGACATTACCGAGCTTGTTCAGCTTTGGGTCAACATCATCAAAAACGCCTGCGACGCAATGAATCTCGCGGGAACGCAAAACCCGACCGTGCGTATTTCAACAACGGCAACGGCGGAGTCCGTTTCCGTCGCCATCACCGACAACGGTCCCGGCGTTCCCGAATCGCTCAAGGAAAAAATTTTCCAGCCGGATTTTTCCACCAAGAAAAGCGGTCTCTCTTTCGGGCTCGGCTTAGGGCTGGCAATCGTGCGTCGAATCGTAGATGATTACGGCGGAACGATTCAGCTCGACAGCGTTTCCGGATGCACTACTTTTACCATCACCTTACCCATTCATAAACCCCAATAAATCAAGGAACCATTCATGGAAAACATCACCATCCTCTGTGTTGACGACCAAGCGGAAGTGCTCGATGCCGTCGTGCGCGATTTGCGCCCGTTGCAGAAATTTTTCCGCGTCGAAGAAGCCGGAAGCGCCGAAGAAGCAAAAAAAATCATCGACGAAACCGTGCGCTCCGGCGATTACGTCGGACTCGTGATTTCCGACCACGTCATGCCCGGAGAAACCGGCGTCGAGCTCCTTGGCGCGATTTTTCGCGACGACCGTTTTTCCGACACAAAGAAAATTCTTTTGACCGGGCAGGCAAACCACGCCGATACCATCCGCGCCATCAACGAAGCGCGCATCGATAATTATTTTGAAAAACCGTGGAAGCCGGAAGATCTCGTCGCTACGGCGAAAAAACTTCTCACGCGCTTCATTCTGAAAAAAGGCATTGATTACAAGGATTACATGCCGATTTTGGATCAGGCGACACTCCTCGAAAATCTCCGCGGAGCGTAAAAACGTCTTTGCTCGAAATTATAAAAACTTTGCGTTCCCGCGGCTTCAGTCGCGGGAACGTTTTTTTTTTTCGCGCGAAGCCGCCAAGCCGCGAAGTTTTTAGGAACCGCGAATCAACACGAATTTCCACGAATGATTCAACCGCGAAGAAGAAATCAGGACATCTGAGAAAATCTGTTTTATCTGTGGGAAAAATAAACCGCAAAAAACTTTGCGATTTTGCGTCTTTGCGCGAGATTCTTTTGTGTAATTGATGAAATTTACGGATTTTTTTTCAAAACGTGCTTGACGGGCACGTTTTTTTTTGCGACAATCGCTGCTAAGAATTGGGACAAATCGGCGGTAACGCCGCGTTTGTCTCGGTTTTTATCCACAAATACTTTTAACACTCACAATCAAACTTAATCATTATGAAAAAATACATAACACTCGCGGCGCTCCTCGCCGCCGGAACAACATTCGCTAACGCGGAAACAATCGAGTTTGGTATCGAGCGATCTGGCGATACTATTACGTTCTCCGAATTAGACGCCACAAGCTTCGAACTGGCTTATACAAATTGGGCATACAACGGAAGCGGAAATTACAATGATGGGGCGTGGCAGACTCCCACGAATGCCGCTTACCAGAATACATTTTCTCCGGATGCGCAACTTCGTAGCGGGACTACTGACTCCTGGACGATGAAGTTCACTTTTACCAACAACGGAACGGAGGATGTCGTATTGACTCAGTTTGCATTTGATTGCTATGGCATCAACGGAGGAGGCTCGGACAAGAACGCGGCAATCCCTGTAACGCTGACGCTCGGATACAACGGAGAATCAGTCTCGTCCTCTGAGTTTAACCTTGGCTATGGAGGTCAGACGAGTGCCGGAACGATTTCTTTCGGTGAGGGCGGTTTAGAAGTGTCTGCAGGAGGTTCTGTGGAATTTGCGCTTACGATGGGGGGCGCGAAGAGTTACAACACTTATTCCGGCATCACGGGCGGTTCTTTCACGACGATCCCCGAGCCGTCGGCGTTCGGAATGCTTGCTGGGCTTGGCGCGCTTGCGTTGGTGGCATCGCGTCGCCGCCGCAAATAATTTCTGTAATATATTAATTCATAGATTATGGTTAGCGTTCCCGCGGCTTCGGTTGCGGGAACGTTTTTTTTACGCGCTAAGCCGCAATGTTTTTAGGAACCGCGAATAAACACGAATTTCCACGAATGATTCAACCGCGAAGAAGAATCAGGACATCTGCGAAAATCTGTTTTATCCGTGGGAAAAATAAACCGCAAAAAACTTTGCGATTTTGCGTCTTTGCGCGAGATTCTGCTCCCGTGCGAAAGAGGATTTTTAGCGGCGGCTTTTTTGAAGAGCGCAGGCACCCGGGCAAATAGCGAGTCCGCCGAGAGAAGTTTCGCGCAATTCGCGAGGCATGCGACGCCCGATGTCGCGCATGGCGAAAATCGCATCGTCGAGCGAGACGCGCGGATTTGCGCCGGCGAGGGCGAGTGTGGCGGCGAGCCAGGAATGAACGGCAAACATGCCGTTGCGTGAAACGCAGGGCACTTCGACGTAGCCTCCTATCGGGTCGCAAACCAGCCCGAGTGTATTGATTAGCGCGAACGTTCCCGCCGCGCAGGCGCGTTCCGGCGTGCCGTCGAGTGCTTCGACGATTGCCGCTGCCGCGATGCAGGACGCGCTTCCGACTTCCGCTTGGCACCCGCCTTGTGCGCCTGCGAGGAATGCGTTGCCGGCGATGACAACCCCGATCCCGCTTGCCGCGAACAGCGCGTGCGTGAGTTTGTCCTCGCTAAGACGGCGCGTTTCTTCGAGTAAAACGAGGCAGGCGGGAACGATGCCGGCGGAGCCTGCCGTGGGCGTGGCGACAATGCGCCCGAACTGGGCGTTGGTTTCCAAAACGGCACAACTGTAGGCGACAAGTCGTGTCAGATCTTCCCCGAGAAGTGCGTTCCCGCTTTGTGCGTATTCGAGAACTTTTGCGGCGTCGCCGCCGGAAAGCCCGCTGGGCGAGGGCGTTCGGATTTCCAGGCCGCGGCGGATGGATGTGCGCATTGTTTGAAAATGCGTTTTCATTTTCGCGAAAATTTCGTCGCGGGAACGCCCGGATATTTCAATTTCGCGGAGGAGGGCGAGTTCTCCGATTGAAATTTTTTCGCGATCGCAAATGGCGAGAAGTTCGGCGGCGGTTGTGTAATCGTGCATCGGGAAAAATGATTTGGAGGTGATGAAAAGAACGTTTCTACGGAAGTTTCGGAACGGCAAGGAGGCGGTGAACGAAGGGAATTTTTCGCAAAACGCTCATACAATCGGCGGGCAGGGGCGCATCAATTTTGATGATGGTCAGCGCTTCGCTGTTGCGCATGCGGCGCGTGGTTTGAATGGCGGCGATGTTGACTTCGATGCAGGCAAGAAGCCCGGTTACGCGGGCAAGAAAGCCCGGGCGGTCCATGTGCCAGAAAATGACGGCGTCGAGTTCTCCGTTGAGATCGGTTTCGAAGCCGTCAATTTCCTGAATGCGGACGTTCCCGCCGCCGATGCTTGCGCCGGTAACGGAAAGCTGTTGCCCGTTGGGGAAAAAATAGGTGATGCGCGCGGTATTGGGATGCGCGTTGACACCGAGATCGACTTTGCGAAACTCGATGTTGATGTCGTTCGCCTGGGCAAGCTTCAGGGAATCCTTGAGGCGCTCGTCGTCCGGCAACAAGCCGAGAAGCCCGGCGACGATTCCGCGATCGGTGGCGTGACCTTCGCCCGTTGCCGCGAAAGAGCCGTGAAGCTCAATCAGAATATTCGGATAAAACGTGGTGGCGCTTCCGCAAATCCCTCGAGCGAGCAACCCGAGCCGAACGGCGCCCGCCGTGTGGGAGCTGGACGGACCGATCATCGCCGGACCGATAATGTCAAATGCGGAATAAGTATTCATGGCTACAAAACAGACGGGAACGCACTTCCCGATTTCTACCGCATACGGTTTTTCTCGGCAAATTGAAATTTAGCGAACGCAGCGCATTCGTTAAATGTTTAAAAGCTAAGAAGTTGAAAAGTTTAATCGGCTTTGCCGAGAGCTTTACTTTTATAAAAATAAAAAAAGGATTCTTTTCCTTGTTTCGCTTGTGAAACAACTAAACTTCTAAGCTCTTAAGCTTTTAAACTTTTGCCGAAGCACACGCCTCGGCAAATTTCAATTTTACGCTCCCGCGCTTTTGCGTTAAAATCCGAAAACGATTTCTTTTTATGGAAAAAAACTTTTTGGAAGATTTTGGAGCCGACGCACGTTCCCGTGTCGAAAACGCCGTCGCGGCAATTCGCGCCGGGCGCGGCGTGCTCGTTGTCGACGACGAGGATCGCGAAAATGAAGGCGACCTGATTTTTGCCTCGGAAACGCTGACGACGGAGCAAATCGCCATGCAAATCCGCGACTGCAGCGGCATCATTTGCATCTGCATTACGCCGGAGAAAGCTCGCGAGCTGAATCTTCCGATGATGGTTCCGGAAAATACCAGTCGCTACGGAACAGCGTTTACGATTTCGATTGATGCGAAGGAAAATGTAACCACCGGCGTTTCCGCCGCAGACCGTCTTGAAGCCGTGCGCGCCGTTGTCGCCGATAACGCTTCGCGCGAAAATCTTGTCGCTCCGGGGCATATGTTCCCGCTCGTGGCAAAAAGCGGCGGCGTGCTTGAGCGCCCCGGACACACGGAGGCGACCGTCGATCTTATGCGTCTCGCCGGGCTTAAACCCTGCGGCGTGCTTTGTGAGCTGACAAATCCCGACGGCACCATGTCGCGCTTGCCGGAAGTTGCCGAATATGCAAAAAAATATGCGTTCCCGCTCGTTTCCATTCAGGACTTAATCGCCTATTTGAAAGAAAAAGCAAAATAATTTAAAATTTTTTGAAAAACTGCTTGACGGGAACGTCGCTTTTTGAGATGCTCTTGAAACAGTCAATTCTACGCCCCTTTCGTCTAGCCCGGCCTAGGACACCTCGCTTTCACTGAGGCGACCAGGGTTCGAATCCCTGAAGGGGCGCCACTTTCAAAAGCCCGCGAATCAACAGTTCGCGGGCTTTTTCGTGTCCGGGAAACTTTCCGCGTTCCCGTGGGCAAACGCTAAAGTTCGGTTCGGGCGTTGTCGTGATTTTTGTGAATACAGGTTCGGACGCTTGTGAAAGCACGGGAACGCGAAGGTTTTATCCGAAAACAGGAGCGCGTTTTACTCGCGCAAAATACCCGTGATGCCTCAATAAAAAAGTGCACCGAAGGAAGATAATTTAATCGGCACGTCAAAAGAGACTCTCACTGCCCAAAAGGTGGCGGAGGCTAACGACGGAAATCATGATAGAGGATATGCTTCAACGTTTAGTTTTGACGGGTTCATCCTTGAGACAGACAAAACCTACACATTCAAATTTGTAGCAAAGAGCGGCGATCCTGCGCATTATCTTTGGAGTGGATAATCAATTATTCCGAATCTGATTGATACACAAATAGCGAATGCTATGGTAGAAAGTTGTTGGTAACGATTGGGCGATTTCGAGATTGCATCAATCTTCTGCATTCTGCTTTGTCAAACAACTCTAATACGAAAGTAGCCAAACTTCTTAATAGGGCAAAGAGTTTGGCTACTTTTTCTTACTTAGTGTTATTTATTGTTTATCCAAATATATCAACGAAATCCAAAAGCCTTTCTGATTTTATAATATATCCAAGATTACTAGGTATGCGAGATACAGACAATGCCTTTTGTTGAACACTGGGAATTGTCACTACTTTAATTTCGCCAGTAACAGTTAGTTGTGGACCACCATACAATATACCCAATAGGTAAACACGAGATTTACCCTAATTCAAATTCCCCTTTTTATCGGTGTATCCTCCTACATCGCATATAAGTACAGGAGAACCGCTTGAACCAGGAAAACATGCAGCATCAATCAAAAACTCTTTTCTTCCTTCATAGTCTATGCCTACAGATGTAGCTGTTATTCCTCTACGAACAATGGGCATATTATTAACAGAATCCCATAAGCCATTAGGATATCCAATCATTATAATATCTTCTGTTGCATCTAAATCTGTGATTTGTGTTTTAGATGGTATTAGACTATTATCTAAACATCTATAAAACAAAGGACTTCCCATTTTATTAGCAGTCTCTAATAGCGGATTTATCGGCAATACGCATAAATCCACATTTGCATCAGGATGAAAATACCACATCTTTTCAAAATCGGTATCATAAGATCTGGTAAAATGATTGGTATAGTCAGGATTCCCGTTAGAGTTTGATTTAGTTAAGCGAAACAGCCCCTTTTTCATGTTTTGTACAACATGCTTGTTTGTTACAATGAGGGGAATTGTTTTATCGCCAATGATTAAATTATAAAAGAATCCTGTACCAGAAAATTTTCTTCCAGCAGAGTCTTCTGTTTCTATTCGAGTTGTACTGAAACACAACTGCTCTAATATAGATAGAGCACACATAATCAAAATATTCAGTATGTTAATTAAAATATTTTACTTGCAATGTCCTTAACAATATTAATGGTATCATCTTTGGCATTAACGACTTTTGCAAATTTCAATAATCCATCGACAAAATCACGTATTGTCAATGTCTTTAAATCACAAATCCTCAGTCGCGTTGCCTCATCATAAAGTGCACCGAATAAGTCATGCGACAAAGAGGTCCTACGATGAGTAAATCTGCAAAAAAAAGAGTTTTTAAGAAAAAAGCGCTGGGAGTATCGGCTGTGCGCAAACAGGCGCCAAAAGCACGAGATCATTGCCGAGCTTGCGCAAACCTGCGATTACTCGAACAAATACGCTATTCGCCTGCTTAACGCGAAAGCGTTCCCGCTGAAAGAAAAGCCCAAACCGCGTCAACGCCGCTACACGCAAGAGGACTTGCTGTGGCTCAAACGCGTTTGGAGCGAAAGCGATTTTCTCTGCGGAAAACTGCTTGCTACGATGATTCCTGCCGTGTTCGAAAGTTTTGAGAAAGACGGAATCGCCGTTCCCGCAAGCGTCCGGGAGTACCTTCTCAAAATCAGCCCTGCGAGCATTGACCGGATGCTGAAAACGGCGAAACAGGATCGCCCGGCAAAGCGTCGCGGGAACGCGCTCAATGCGTTGCGCAAAGAGATTCCGATGCGCCCGCTGCGCGCTTCTCGCTGTCCCGAGCCGGGGCATTTGGGCGTCGATACGGTTGCGCTCGGCGGCGGCTCCACAAGCGGCGCTTTCTGCCGGATTCTAACGCTGACGGACGTTTTCAGCGGCTACACGCTGATCGCTCCGGGTTGGAACAGAACCGCAGAAAACACGGCTTGCGCGCTCAAAAAGTTGCTCCTCCGGCTCCCGTTTTCGCCTTTAGAAAATCCACCCGGACAACGGCTCCGAGCTGATAAACTCGCTCGTTTTTCGAAGCGTAAAAGAAACGTTCCCGCGCTGTTCTCTGACGCGTTCGCGCCCGTATCACAAAAACGACAACGCCCATGTGGA